>JBAMMD010000036.1:0-465442 GCA_039793965.1 Kapaibacterium sp. (SeqCode)
ATTCCCAGTAAATGTGCCATTTCTGCCATTAAAGTCGCGTCCGTTGAAATCAACACCAATAAAGTTGCCACCAGCGGTAACATTACCAGCGAAATTGCCACTTGCTGCCGTTACGCCGCCAGTTGCAGTTATTGCACCATTTACTTGTAAATTATCATCGATTGTCACAGTGGGTCCGGGATTAGAAATTGGACCTCCAACAATCAAATTCGTTCCAGTGGTGACAGTCCCAGTTAATGTACTAGTGCCGTTTACGCTTAAATTCCCACTGAAAGTTCCGTGACGAGCAACAATATCAATCGCCGATACATTACCAGTAAATGTTGCATTATTAGCATTCAAATTGCCGGTTGTAATAATATTTTGGTTGCCAAAGTTTGGAACAATCTTGGTTCCTTGAATCGCAGCATTCGCTGCAACATTTTGGTCTGTGATCTTGTTTGCAACCCATTGGCCAGTGCCCGGAGCACCATTGAACCAGAGAACCGACCCGCTTCCATCGGGCAGGAAGGCTGCATCGTCGCGTATCTTCAATGGAGCAACAGTAACACCATCATTGTAACCAAAGCCAACGATAGGTCCCTTGGTTTGAATTTGGCCGGGAACCCATTGTGCTCCATTGAACCAGTAAATATCGCCAACATTATTTGGAGTTGAGGCTAAAGGAATATTCAACCAAGAACCGACAGTCAAATTATTGTAAGGTCCGAAAACATCGCCAGAAGCAAACATTGGACGCCAGTCATTTGTAATCTGGCTATAGACATAAACTTCGCCATCGAAATTTGGTGTTGAAAACAATGGGATATTCAGCCATTTGGTAACAGTGTTATTATTTATCGGACCAACAACATCACCATTCAAATTTGATGGTACCCATTGATTATTCGCAGCATCATAGATGTAAGTTTGGCCATCGGCTGGCGCTGCAGTGCTCAATGGAATACCTCGCCAACCACCAACAAAGGGATTCGGATATGTTCCATAGAGGTCGCCGCCAGCAGGGTCGCCTACATTAATAAAGTAGTCAATTACTTCTTGATTCAAATCAACAAGATAGACTTCGCCATCTTTTATTTTATCAGTGGTAACAGCATCTGGGGCAATTTTAGAATTTGTTACAGCCCCATCAGCAATTTTTGGAGTTGTAACTGCGCCATCAGCAATTTTTGGAGTTGTAACTGCGCCATTGAAAATACGGTCGGTTTTCACTGCACCAGGGGCAATCAAGGGATCTGGATATGTACCAGTCAAATCCCCACTTGCAGGACCGCTCGGGGGGAAGGACACATTTGGAGCCAATTTGTCTTGAGTAATAGAGCCCGGTGGAATATTTCGCACAACCGCATTCGGATTCAAAGTTGGATTTGGATATGTACCTTGCAAATCACCACCAGCGGGTCCCCAAGGAATTGCTTGAACGCCGGGTGCAAGTTTTTCTTGGGTGATTGCGCCATCGACAACCGTCAAAGCAATCAATGCAGTATCGGAAGTCGTCGAAGTTAACGACTTCATTGCATAGGGAGTGGTTGTCAAAGGTGTTCTTGGGAAAGCATTTCCGCCAATCGAAATTTGCAACCAAAGCGGTCGGTCGAAGCGGATGTTCAATGGATTTTCTTTCCCAAGATACACATTCATAAAGCCATTTACTACGTCGACGAGTTTATTTTCACTCCAGATTGGAGTTCCGCCAAATTCTTGCTCGTAAATTGCAAAGGTTATCGCAGTCTGTCCATTAAACGGACGGTCGTTTTGGTCTTTCAAGTTTGCCTGATAATTCAAAAGGCGAGGAACTTGGGAGAAGACCAAAGATGTGGTTAACAAAAGTGCCAAAACGATTGAAAAGAAGAATCTTTTCATTGTAGAACCCCTTTTTTAGTTAAACATAAAAATACATAATATAATAATGATAATAAATCATTTTCAATTTAATTTATTTAACAATTACAAGAATGTTGCGGAATGATTGAGTTTTCGAATCGAAGGAGCCAGCGACTTGACCCGAGGTAATTGTAAGCTCGTAGAAATAATTGCCACTTGGGACATCAATTTGACCGTCGTTTTTCAAGTCCCAAACAATTTCTTGTTGTCCAGCAGATTGGAAACCGTCGTAAAGAACTTTCACAAGATTTCCAACCATATCGTAAACTTTAAGTGTCACGAGAGAGTTTTCTTCGAGGGTATAGCGAAAGGTTGTTGAAATTGAGGCGGGATTTGGATAGTTCGAAATTTGGTTGTTCAAAGAAATTGGTTCGCCGGGTACTTCTGTTGGCGACTCGGTTGGAACCCAAAATCCTTGGTAGAGGACTTTGTCATTTTTAGCGATTCGGTCAATTGCAATCTGGCCTACCAATCCAGAAATTTTCAAGTTTGCGGAGTTTTTTGTTTCGAGCATTCCACCCGAGCCAACGACTGAGCGTTCGATTTTGATGCCCGGAGCAGCTGATAGCCCTAAAACTGCCACGATTGTGGCTAAAAGGCCTAAAGAAAGGACCTTAGTAATGTGTTTCATAAAGTCACCTTATATGGTAAATCCAACATACTAGTTTCAACATAATAATCAAAATAACATAATGCAATTATTGTGCCAACAATCGACAGAGAAACTTTTTTAATTTTTACTCTTTCCATAAAATTCAAATTACAATTTTTTTTTAAAAAACAATATTTCATTAAAAATTTTTATACCAAACAATATATTTTTAAAACGATGTTTCAGAAAAAACTCAATCCCCCCTAGTCTGTAAATACAAAAATAACAATTTTAAATAAATTTGCAAATAACGAAAAAAAAATTTTTGATGATGAAATTAGAAACATTGTTTGAACATTGTGCTGAAATCATAAGTATCGTAAAAAGGAATCCAGCGCCCGATGAATTTCTATCACAATATTTTCGTTCGAAAAAATACATTGGAAGCAAGGAAAGAAAGATTATTTCAGAAGTAGTTTTCATCCATCTCCGGTTTCTTGGTTTCACAGAAGTTTTGTTCGAGAGATTATCAAAATCTTTAGAAAATATTGAAACCAAGATGGAAAATCTTCTGAAAATTCTTATCACATTATATTTAAATCTATTGCTATATCCTGAACAATTACAATCAATTATCAATGCCATAAGTAAACTTTATAATCCAGAAAACAATTTGGACCACTTTCAATCATATATTATCGACAAGATTAGCCAAAACTTTAATTTAGGCGAGGTTAAAGATTTAATCTTCGAATATGATTCCGAAATCATTCGATTTAAAAAAATTTATCTTTCAGAAAAAACAAAAGATATAGAAAACATCTCTGCAAGGCTTTCGCTACCGAAGTTCATTATGCAATCCTGGCTTGAATACTATCCAAAGCAAGACGTTAACCCTTTGGAAATTGCAGAAAGTTTACTTTTCCCCTCGCCATTTACAATCCGAGTAAACAATTTAATCTACTCAAGAAATGAAATTCTTGAAGAACTGCAAAAGGAGGACATTTTAGGGTATCCAACAAAGTTTTCGCCATTTGGAATTACTATCATCGAACGAATAAATCTACTACAAAATCAATTATACAAAAGTGGAAAAATAGAAATACAAGACGAAGGGAGCCAGTTGGTATGTCTCGCCTGCAATCCCGAGCCGAAATTCAAGATTCTCGACGCTTGCGCAGGCGCTGGGGGAAAATCGCTCTTTTTTGCTTTTTTGCAAAAGGACAAAGGGTTCATTGTAGCTAACGACGTAAATATCTTAAAATTGAAAGAGTTGCAGCATCGAGCGCGCCGGGCTGGCTTCAAATCTATAATTACAAATTTTTTTAAATATGAAAAAAATCAAATGGCGTTATTAAAAGAAAATTACTTCGACATAGTGCTTGTCGATGCCCCTTGTTCGGGCATCGGAACAGCAAGACGCAACCCTATGCACAAATGGCTGCTAACTCCTAAGAAATTGCAAAAAATCGCAATGAAACAAACCGAACTCCTCTCCTTCTATTCTCGATTTGTAAAAAAAGGTGGAATATTGGTATACTCTACTTGCTCATTAATGCCAGAAGAGAACACCTGCGTTGCAAAAAATTTCCTTCTACGACACAGAGAATTCATCCCAGAACCACTTTCGTTAAGTTTTAAATCGTATGATATTACTTTACCATTGCTTGATGAGGAATCTTTTGAGCTAACTCTTTTTCCAAATATTCACGGCACCGACGGTTTTTATATAGCCAAATTTAGAAGGGCGACTTAATATGTCAAGTTTTTTCCACACCAAAGTAAAATTTATACACATTATCTCTTTTAATAACAAATTGGAAACAAATAGGATAGAAAAAGTGTTTAGAAATTTTTATAATTGCTTTTCGGTAATATTCTACTGTGATTGTTCATTTAGGATTTTACAAATTCCTTTATTAATTAATTTTGAATTATGATATTGACAAAAACGGAAAAAAATGCAATCGTTAAAATTATCTCCAGAAGAATTCCTGGTAAGATTCAAGTATATATTTACGGTTCACGAACAAGGAATATTAAAAGCAAAGACAGCGATATCGACATTTTGATTTTAACCGATAATCTTATAGCAAATAATGAAATACGGAAGCTTAAAATTGAAATTTCCGAAGCGCTTGGTGGCACAAAAATCGACATCGTACAATCCACCTTTGCCGAACGAACTCCATTTGTAAAATTGGTCGAAGAAGATGCAGTGTTAATATGGGAAAGAAAGTAGAAAAAGAAAAGTTTAAAACATTTGCTGTCGAAATTGTCGATATGCTTAATCGTTCAATCGAAAGACTGATTTATTCCTACAACAAAGTAACTAATTTCATTTCAAAACACACAAATTTCAACGATGAGGAATTAGAAACAATTGAATCTATGTGTTCTCGATTTGCAAGGCTCAACGATATACTTTTGCAAAAAGTATTGAGATTTTTAGATATATATGAATTCAATGGTTATGATTTTCCAGTTCCCAAAAGGATTTCGCTTGCAAAAAAAAGAAAAATCATCGACGACGAAATGGAATTTAAATACATTAGAGAATTAAGGAACGAAGTTGTGCATAACTATGCGACAGATTATTACATTGAACTTTTTAAAGAAATTTACAAATATACTCCAAAACTTCTTGAATATTCTAAAAGAGCAAAAAGGTATATAGAAGAAAATTTGTTGAAATTGTTTCCAGCTACCAGAACTTTTTAATTCTTGCAAAAAAACTTAGAAATGAGAAAAGAAAAGTATAGATGGTCCCACCAACAAGATATTTGAAATACATCGACCAGAGATTTGCCTGCGTTAAGTTGATCATCAGCATATAATATATAATGTTGTGAAGAAAAGTAGCAAAGAAAGTTATAATGAAAATCTTATTAGATTTAACTATATTCCAGAATTCGTTTTCCTTGTAAAAAAAACTGGTAGTATAAGCAACAAGCGTTTTTGTTAGGGCATTAACACCAATGACATTCATTGATAAATAGTCATATAGCAAACCAATAAAAAATGCAGAAATTAACCCGACCAACTTGCCATCGTAAAGAGTAATCCAAATAACAAGAAGAATAAGTATGTCTGGAGCTAAACCATTAATCGAAATCAAAAAAGAAAAAGAAAGCTGTAGAACACAAAGCAAAAGAGTAGCTATTGAATAGTAAATAAATTTGGAAAGCAAACTTTTTTTTATAGTTGAACTTTTGTCTTTCATTTTGCATTCATTTTATTGTCAAGGGTTTCTTGCCTTTTCTTTTCTTTCATCATTTGTTGAGGTTTCAATTTTTGGGATTTTTCTGGTGGTAAATTTATCTTTTTAACAATCTCTTCGTATTCTCTGACGATATTGATGATCTCTGGGTCTACGACTTTTTTAATAACAAAGACTTCCTCGAGAAAAGAAAAATTTACAAATGGCTTCACTAAAATTGTACTAAATAACTCTCCTTCTTCTTCTTTTCTCGACTCGACTGTTCCTATTGGGACAAAAGGAACGAATTTTAAACTATGTTTCGAGGTTACAATTGTATCGCCAACTTTAACATCCAAAAACTTTACAACATCGCGAAGAAGCAACCTATTCGAACCATCCCAGTTCACAACTCCTGCAACACCACTTCTTAAATCGATAGCTGGAACTTTTACATTTGCATTCAAAATAAGTTCTACAAGAGAATGTTTTTCACCACACAAAGCAATTGACCCAACCAAGCCTGCATCGTTTCGTACTGTCATAAATTTGTCTAACCCATTTTGTTTTCCTTTGTCAATTATTATAAAGTTTCGCATATCGATATTTAACGAACCTAAAACTTCGGCAACCTCGACCGGGTATTCCAATCTTTGTTTTAATCCCAAAAGGTTCCTTAACGACTGATTCTCAATTTCAGAAATTCTTGCGTTCATAAGTTTTTGAGAAAGACTAAAATTCAACTCACGCAATGCAGCATTTTCGTTTTTCAAACCAGTTATGTTCGGAATAAAAAAAACATTCTTTTGAAACCAACCGATTGTTGCCACTACAAAAGTTCTAAATCCGCCAATTTTATTGATATCTCCAAGCAAAATCAATGAAAGGGAGATAAAAAGAAAACCAACAAAAACAAAATGTTCTTTAAACTTTAAGATGAAATCTATAAGTCTTTGCATAAGCCGATAATATTAATATCTTACACCTCGAATTAAAACTGGGGAATAATCTGTAATATTCTCAAGGACTTTGCCAGCACCCAAAACCACAGATTTCAAAGGGTCTTCGGAAATATGTACAGGAAGGCTTGTGTGTTCAGAAATGAGCTTATCAATTCCCTTCAACAATGCCCCACCACCGTTGAGTACAATTCCGTTGTTGTAAATATCCGCAGCAAGTTCGGGTGGTGTACGCTCGAGCAGCCTCAGCACTGCATCGACTATTTCTCGCAAAGTTGGCATCAAAGCCTTGCGAATTTCCTCGGAGGTTGAAACAATAGATTTAGGCAAACCATTAACAAGATTCCTACCAGTTACTTCAAATTCTGCTTCCTCATCCAAAGGATAAGCAGAACCAATTTCAATCTTGATATTTTCCGCAGTTGTATCTCCAATTAAAATATTGTGTTCCTTTTTAAAATAATTCTTTATAGCCTCGGTCATTTCGTCGCCAGCAATTTTGATGGATTCAGAAACGACAATTCCGCCAAGAGAAATCACTGCAATTTCGGTTGTACCGCCGCCAATATCGACGATCAAATTCCCTTTTGCTTCGAAAACATTAATACCAGCGCCGATTGCTCCAGCCATTGGTTCACTTATGAGGTAGACTTCCTTTGCCCCAGCATGCTCGCAGCTATCGCGTACGGCTCTTTTTTCAACTTCTGTTATGCCCTGGGGAACGCAGACCACAACTTTTCTAACATAGTGCCACGATGGGGTGACATGTTTTATCAAAAGCCGAAGCATACTTTCTGTTATTTCAAAATCCGCTATCGCTCCATCTTGCAGTGGTCGTATTATTTGAATATCTCTGGGAGTGCGTCCAAGCATCTCTTTTGCATTCTTTCCAACTGCAATTATGTTTTTCGAGACACGATGGAATGCGACAATCGAGGGTTCGTTCAAAACCACCTTGTCTTCGCCAGCAAGATAAATTAAAGTGTTAGCAGTGCCAAGGTCGATTGCTAAATCCGCACTAAGAAATCCTATCATTTTATTCTCTATGAAAAAACAAATTACAAAATTAGTAGTTTTTTCCAGTTCAACTAATTAATTTTTTAAAAACTTGGAATAATATTCCTAATTTGCAAGAAGTTTTAACAAGGATTCTTAAATGAAACTTTCGACTGCCACTAACTTCAAGCCAATCAATCTAATGGCAATTCTAATTTGCATTTTTATTCCCACATTCTACGCTTTGTGTCAAGAAATTTCGATCTCATTCGATAGCACAAATAGGTTTTTTGTCGTAAATGAGAAACTAAATCGTGAACTTTCATTTCTTACCACTTATGATAAATTAATCGAGGCAAAATTATTTCAAATCTCCGACACCTCTTTTGCATTCGAAATTTATTATTACAAAGATAAGAAAATATTGAAGGATAGAATAATACTTTCACAAAAGGATTTTGGGATGCTCCGAGCCAAATTCGATTCTTTAATCTCATTTCACAAATACCAGCTCGATGGATTGAACCAAGAAGGAAGAATTCGATTAATAGTTACAAGTTCCTGCCTTTCGCTTGGTTTCTATGGATGGGCAATTCCACAGATTCTCGAATCTAAAAATCCAATGGCATTATACACTTCGGTTGGGGCATTAGGCATAATCGCACCATATTTTTTAACATCGAACAAATCTGTACAACGCGCCGATGCAATGTTATTTTATTACGGCGGAACCCGAGGAATCGCCCACGGCTACTTTCTAAGCGATATTATCAAAATCTTTGGCAACAACGATAGAAATCATCTTGCTTTTTCGTTCCTATTCAGTCTTGGCGAAGCAATCGGTGGATACAACCTTGCTAAGAAACTTCAATTTTCAGACGGTACAGCCGGATCGATTCAAGTTTTTGCAGATTTTGGTTTGCTTTTAGGTCTTGGAACTTCTAAAGTTTTAGCCTTAAATACCAAAAATTCCTCGGCTATTCCATTACTCACCTCGCTCGGTGGTTCTATTCTGGGATATTATACTGCTGAAAACAAAAACTACACCTATGGCGACGGATTTGTTTTCGAAACAAGTGGTTATCTTGGTGCATATACTGGTTTTTCGATCGCCAATTTGCTCAACATTAAAAATGATAAAACTATTATTTCTTACGTAATGCTTTCTGGAATTGCCTCAGCAGCACTAACCCACTTAATGCTACTAAAAGATATTCACTTCACCACTGCTCAAGGAATATTTTCTCAACTAGGGACAACAGGCTTTACGCTTCTTGGAGCTGGGTTGGGTTTATCTATATCTCACGGAAGAGAAGACAAGGGGAAAGTAGTTACCACTTTGAGTGCCCTAACCGGTCTTGTTGGTTTTGCTGCATTTTACTATTATTTTTCACAAGAACAAATGCCAATTAAACCGAAATTCTCTATCCAATTCTCTCCGCAATCATCTCTTTTCTTGCTTTCCAGAAATAAAGTAATCGATAAAAACTTTTATTCACCAATTCTTTCAATATCATTTAAATACTAATTGGTTATTCTAACTTCCATTTTGTCACATTTCCTAATCAATTATTTTTATTATTTTTGATTTGATTAAATGGAGTTAAAATGAAGAAAATACTGTTTTTTGTTTTGTCTCTCAATTTTTACTTGGTTTATAGCCAAGAGCAAGGATTAATCCAGCAAGCATACGAAAGTTTCCAGAAGAAAGAATATCAGAAAGCAATCGAATTCTACTCCGCAGTATTGCAAAAGCACGACAAGTATGCCCCCGCATACTACGGACGCGGTCTTGCATACGCCAAGTTGGAACAATGCAAATCTGCAATTAAAGATTTCGAGAGCGCTATCCAAAACGACAAAGCACTATCCGACGCATTCTATGCTAAAGCAATTTGCGAAATTAAATTAGGAATAAACGACCAAGCTTTGATTTCAATTAATTCTGCCATTGGTATCACAAACACAAAACCCGAATATTTTTATACACGCGGATTAATCTACTATTACCAGAAAGAGTGGGGGCGATCGATTGCGGACTTTAGCAAGACAATTGAACTCGACCCAAACTTTGGATTAGCATACTATGCTCGTGCCTCTGCTTTTTATCATTTAAAACAAAAAGATAATGCTTTGAAAGACTACGAAAAATATCTTAAAGTTAGTGGCAACAAACACAATCTTGCCAACGAAGCACAAAGGCTTATAAATGTTCTTCAACAACCCGAGGACTGAAATGAACCGTTATTTAGGCTTTTTTTTCATATTAACTTTTTTTTTCTTTGTCCATCAACTTTGCTATGGTCAATCTTTTCTCCGAAACCTTCAAATAGGGGGTAGTTTCCAGTCGGATTCATATTTGTACTTGCGAGATTCTGTAATTGAGTCCGCAGAAGCAGAAGAAAAAATACTTTCGAACAACTACTTATACTTGACAATTTCGACTGATAATGTTAACCTCGACTTGCGTTTCGAAAGCTACCAAAATCCTATTCTTGGCTTCGACCCACGATACAAGGGCTCTGGTATTGCCTATCGCTCCCTCTCATACAAAAATGATTTCATCGGAGTGACCGCGGGCAACTTCTACGAACAATTCGGAAGTGGTATGGTTTTCCGTGCATACGAAGAGCGAAATCTTGGAATCGACAATTCAATCGAAGGCGTCAAAATTGAAATCACCCCGCAAAATGGAATTACTTTAAAAGGTATCTTGGGCAAACAAAGATTTTTCTGGTCTTCCAGCAAAGCGATTGTTCGTGGTGCCGATGCTGAATTTTCGCTTGCGAATCTATTTCCAAACACTTTTGAAAGCTTCCCTATAACAATTGGAGGTAGCCTCGTAAGCCGTTTCCAACCAGATCTCGATTCGAAGTACAAACTTCCACAAAATGTCCTTGCATTTGCTTCTCGACTCGAATTTTTTTTGAATTGGCTTTCTGCCAACATTGAGTATGCCCACAAAATTAACGACCCAACATATCGAAATAGGTTTTCATACAACTCGGGGAATGGCGTAAATCTCAACATCTCTGCATTTACAGAAGGTTTTTCTGTTTTTATAAATGCTCACAGATACGACAACATAGAATTTCGTACCGACAGAGAAGCAAAAGGATTGGAGCTGTTTCTAAACTATTTGCCTTCGGCTACTAAACAGCACTCATTTTCTCTTCCAGCTTTCTATTCGGCTTCGACCCAAGGAAACGGCGAAGTTGGGATACAAACTGAACTGAATTACACAATTCCCAAAAATTTCAAACTTTTTGGTGGTGAATTTGAAACAAACCTTTATGCTGGACTTTCCGTTATCAAATCTCTCGATACTTCCCGGATTGATGAATTTAGATATAAATCCAATTTCTGGGGCCTTGGCAAAGAACTATTCTATCAGGATTTTTTTGTTGAAATACGACGAAAAATCACAAAATCTTTCGAATTGAAAATTGCATACATCGACCAGATATACAACAAAGATGTTATGGAAAACGAGGGTTCCCCATTGTTTGGAAAAGTCAAAAATCACACACTGGTTGGCGAGATGATTTATTCTTTCGACCGACTCAACACATTTCGATGTGAAATTCAACATATGTGGTCGAAAAACGATAGCACAGTCACCCCCGAGGATAAAAAAAATGGCAATTGGCTTGCGCTCTTGCTCGAACATTCTATTGCCCCACATTGGTATATTTCGCTGCTCGACCATTGGAACTATGGAAATGCAAACCGAAACTTTCGTGTCCATTATCTCAAATTCTTATTTACCTATATTCAAAACACTACAAGAATTTCTTTGGGTTTTGGTCGCGACGCTGGGGGTATCGTCTGCATTGGTGGTGTGTGTCGACAAGTGCCGATTTCCTACGGCTTTAGTCTTTCAATTACAACTTCATTTTAGGAGGACCTATGAAACTACTTCTGAGAATAATAATTTTTCTTTCGTTCTTTGTTATGTTGATTAGTTGCGATGAAATACAACCACCATACACCGAAAAGACAAATGAAGTCGATACAACAAAATATACACAAAAAATACTACTCGAAGAATATACTGGATTTCGCTGTGGAAATTGTCCCGAAGCTACTGAAATCGCTCATTCACTAAAAGAGAAATATCCAAACAGCGTGATTCTTCTTTCAGTCCACGCCGGTGGTTATGCAAAACCAACATTAGCCCATCCCTACGATTTTAGAACTCCTATTGGCGATGAACTCGACAATTTCTTTGGTTGCAGTATGGCTGGCAACCCAAATGGAATGGTTAATAGAATTGGATATCCAACGAAGTCTCATATTTTGCGCGAGGGACAATGGGAACCAGCAATCCAAAATCTTCTTTCTAACAAGCCAAAAATGGAAATTGTTTTAAATACAAACTACAACCCCGCCACTCGTAAAATCACTGCAAATGTAACAATTAAATTGCTCGAGACTAGTTCCCCAAACTACCATCTTTGTGTGTACATAGCCGAAGACAGTATCGTACAATATCAGCGTGACGATAGAAAATCGCCGCCAGATGTTGAAAACTACGTTCACGATAATGTGCTTCGTGGCGCTTTGACCACAACTTGGGGCGAACGGCTTTCAGAAAATCCCTTATCAAGCGGTAGCACTATCCAAAAACAATTTGAATATGTTATTCCTACAAATAAGGATTGGAGACCCGAAAAACTTAAAATCATTGCTTTCGTACACGATAAGGACGCAACATTCGAAATTCTCCAAGTCGAAGAAAAATATCTTTTTCAGCAATGAGGAATAACGATACCTTCTTTATAATTTTATCCACACTAATTCTTTCTTCGCTGATTCTTTTTTTTAACATTCAAAGTGGTGAAGTCCAACCTTGGGACGAGGGACTCTATGCCTATCGTGCACGTGAAATATTAAACACAAATCAATGGTGGGACCAAACAAGCATCTCGCTTGGGGGACTATACTCATCAACATATCCACCATTGGTGCCTTGGGCAATTGCAATTAATATGAAAATTTTCGGCGAAAATCTCTTCGCAATCAGGCTTTTCTCTATTATTTGCTCCGTTGTTACAATATTTCTATTCATTTCTTTTTTTTCAAAACAGTTCGATTACATTCTTACTTTTTTAGTAGGATTCAATTTGTTACTATCTTCACATTGGTTATTTTACTCCCGCCAAGGAATGACAGATATTCCTTTGCTCTTCTTTGTACTTGCCAACATTCTCGTTTCGATCAAATTTCTCGAAGAACAAAAGAAAAATAATCAACTTGTGTTTGGTATTCTCGTCTCGCTTACTTTCTTCCTTGCTTTAATGACGAAAATTGTTGTATCTTTAATTCCGTTGCTTACCTTACTTTTTACCTACTATTATTTTGGTAAAAAAACAACTAAAAATTTACTTTTATTTTATTTTTTCGGTTTTGTACTGGCTCTACCTTGGTATTTTTATATGGGTATCAAATATGGCTCGGCTTTTCTCTCTGCGCTATTTCCACCACATTTGTTCTCCGTCGTCGAAGAAAACCAAAAACCACTTGGAATACTCTTTTACATCAATCAACTTCTTATATCAAATCCTTTTGCAATATTTTCTTTTGCGAGCATTTTTATACGCTTGAAATCAAAGAAGCTTTCAAATTTCTTTTTTTCAGGCAATTTTATCTCCGATGTGTTTTTCTTTTGGTATATTGCTGGATTATTTGTATTCTCGCTTGCCCCAACTAAACTTCCCCACTACACCTTATATCTCCTTCCTCCAGCATTATACATAATTTTAGAACTCATTTCTTTCCATTTTGTGTTTTTAAACAAAAAAATGCAACTGGTATTAATTGTCCTAACACTTGCAAACACATTTTGGTACTTCACTCCTTCTTTCCGCGAATCAATCAAAGCGTTTGAAATGAAGACCTCGTTCCTTGCCATTCTTCTTTTTTTATTGTCAGTGTTTATTATCTTATTTACATACTTTTATGAAAGAAAACGGCGAATTGACACGATCTTTTCGACTAAATTTGCAACAACCTTTTTTTATATTATTTCCATTACAATTCTTGTTGTTTCGATTTTCTACCTTGCCAAAAATCCAACGGGAAAAATTTTCGGCGGGAAAGAAACTGCAAACTTCTTGCAAAGAAACAAACTCAACAGCTTTGTATATTTATTTCATAAAGTAAATGATTCCGACACGCTAAATCCTCAACTTGCTTGGTACACCAAAGGTGATTTCTTTGGGAAGAATCCAAAGAAATCAATTATTTTTCTTTCATTGCCCATCGACAGAATTGGTTTGACAGAATTAAAACAATTGGAATTTTACCCAAATGAATATGTTGTTTATTATACTTTTTCAAAAAATCTACCCCGTAGAATCATTGTCGAACAAATAATAAAAGAAAGAAAAATTTTAATTGTAACTCCGAACTACATAATTTTTGGGAAAAAGGTAAAGAATAACAATGAAGACAAAGTAATTATATAAAAAAAATGGCAAATCCCCCCCTGATTTGCCTTGATTCGAGGTGTCGGTAGGAGTTGGTAGGAAAGTTTATCTTATCCCCTAATTAATTGCAAGAATGCTTGTGGATTCGCATTTGCTTGGGCAAGCGAAATAAGCGATGCCTGTTGCAAAAACTGAGCTTTTATCAATTCCAATTGCTCGAGTGCCACATCTGCATCCTCGATACGCGAAATTGCAGCATTGTAGTTTGTAATTTGTGCTTTCAACAAATCCTCTTGCGAACTCAATCTATTGCTGATTCCTCCAAGTAGCGAAGCAACTTTGTTGACATTTTGCAAAGCTTGATTTAAACTTTGAATTGTTAAGTTTATCATTGTTGGTGCAAAAATACCAAGGTCGGTGGAAGAGACTGCGTTCAAACTTGTCAAGTCTAAACTGCTAACACCAGCAAAATGGGATGCCGTCATTGCTTTAATATCGAAACTTCCGCTCGGTATATTGTATTCAGCATTGTAAGTGGTTAAATCTATTGAAAGAGTCACAAGGTCATATCTAGCGTTCATTCCAATAACAAAAGCAGCAGAGAAAGTCCCATCAAGCAATTGTCGCCCGCCATAAACTGTGGTATCAACTATAGTTTGAATTTGTTGAGCCATACGATAGGCAGCCTTTGCCAAAGATACTAATTCATCAGTGCCAAGAGCACCACTTGCAGCTTGCGACACAGTGTCTTTAATAATTAATAATCGTTGTGAAATGTTATCGAGTGCTTCGATTGAAATGTTTGTAACCGCATAAGCATCGCTGACAGCAAGCAAAGCTGCTTTCATTGCCCCATTTCGTGATTGTAAGGCTCGCGAAGTAATATACCCCGCAACATCATCGCCAGGGTTGTTTATTCTTTTACCTGTCGAAAGCCTTAATTGTCGTAGCGATATGTTACGGTTTGAAATTTCCAGCGCATTGTATGCGTTCTCTGCTGGAATGTTTGTTCTTATTCTCGAATTCCCACCAATTGCAAACGGCATTTTATACCTCCTTACTTAATATTTAATTTTCAATTCAAAAGGTATTTTTCAATAGATGTGCCAACCGAATGGAAACGATTTCGAACTAGGTCTGAAATGCTTATTAGATAACGCTTCTAAGGTATTAGTAAGTGTTTTGAAGAGTCGGTTTTGAACAATATTGAACGGAATTTTGGACTAAAAAAAGACAGTTTTTTGATTAAAATTGAACTTAATGTTGCTTTTGGCTATTTTTAGCCAGTTTTATTTACTAGGTTCTCTTTTAGATTTTGGAAGTGTAACGATAAATTTAGAACCTTTTCCAAGTTCACTTTCGACTCGCAAGGTTCCTTTATTTTTTTCTACGAATTCTTTACACAAAATAAGCCCAAGTCCACTACCCTTTTCTCCAGAAGTTCCCGGTGTGGAAATATTTTCGCCAACAACAAAAAGTTTTTCCAGCTGCTCTTTCGACATACCAACCCCAGTATCTTCGACATCTATTTCATATTGGTCGCCCAAGTCCTTCAGATTTATTCTAACTTCTCCTCCGGGGTTTGTGAACTTAATTGCATTTGAAATTAAATTTCGAATAACAGTCGTAATCATATTTCTATCAACAAACACTAAAGAATCCTTTGAGACATTATTCAAAATAGTAATATTTTTTTGCTTTGCATTTGGCTCGTTAAGAACTTTGCTTGCAACGACCACTTCCGACAGGTCAGTATTTTCTTGATGGAAAGGTATTGTCCCAGTCTGCGACCTTGACCACTGCAACAAGTTTTCGAGCAAATTATAAGATTGATTTGCAAACTCCAATAAATCCATTAACAATTCTTTCGTTTCTTCGGGAGAAAGAATTTCGCTGCTTTCGATAAGCATTTTAGTCATTGAAATAAGCCCAGAAATCGGCGCCCGAAGGTCGTGGGCAATAATGTTAAAAAATTTATCTTTAGCATTATTCAACTCTTTCAACCTTTTTTCGGATTCTTTCAACTGTTGTTCGTATATTTTTCGTTGCGTAATATCTCGCATAATCCCCATCACAACTACTTCGCCGGGCTTCCCAACTGAAACAGTCGAAACTTCGACATAAACTTTCTTCCCAGTTTTATGAACAAGCTGGAGTTCATATTGATTGGGAATTTCACGTCCCTCCATCCGAGCACGATACCTTTCTTCGAGATACTTTTTGCTTTCTTCGGAAACCAATACTTCGAAATCAAAGTCCGGAGAAGTCAGTTCTTCGTATGTATAACCGGTAAGTTCGCAAAATCTTGGGTTAACATATTCATAGTGCCTTCCTTTCATCAAATAAATCGCGTCGAATGCATTTTCAATCAAAGCCCGATATAAAGTTGAACTTTCTTCGTACAATTGGCGAATGTAGTCGAGCTCACTTGTATCAAGTGAAATACAAAAGACAAAATCAACTCCTCCGAAGCTCATTAAAAATTTCGTGATTTCCAGATAATGGATTTTGCCTTCTTTGTCGGAAATTCGATAGTGGAAATGAATTTGGTCTTTCTTCCTTTCAAACAGTTCGAGGTCTGTTTCCCTTTGTAACTGAGCAAATTCGTTATTTCCAAATAGTTCATCAATATTTTTGCCGACTATCTGTTCATTGGGCAATCCTAAAAACTCTTCGAAACTGTTATTGCAAAGAACTATTTTCGAATTTCTATCTCTTATTGTCATCCAAAAATCAAATTTATCGAGCACCTCTTTGACATTTTTAATATTGCCCAAGATGAAATCCAAAGGAACATTACCCGAAAGGGAAAAGCGTGTCAAAGAAATCAATGCAAGTTGCTTCCCGTCGGCTTGGTAAAAACGGACAGTAGCAAAAACGGGTGATCCATTCCAAAGATAAAGTAGATAATCGGTTGTTTCCAAGCCTTTTTCAAGGAGGGTAATAAATTCTTTAAGATTTTGCGTTTCCTTGAAAATTGCAAGTTCAGTTATGGTTTTACCAATTTCAAGAATTTTATTTTCCCCTAAAAGATTAGCTAATGCAGGGTTATATTTTAACAGATTGCTCCCTTCGACTATCATTGAGGGTGTTGGGAACAACTCAATATCAACCAAAAATGGTGTTTCAGATTGAGAAATGGTAAGAACCATATAAACAATAATTAATAAAAAACTAAATTAACAAAAAAATTAAATACATAAATATTTTTTTTAACTTTCAAGAGCAAGTATTCCGGGAAGTTGTTTACCTTCGAGAAATTCGAGTGAGGCGCCCCCGCCAGTTGAAACGTGCGAAACTTTTCCTTTTAATCCAAAAGAGGAAATTGCAGAAGCAGTGTCGCCTCCGCCTACAATTGTTATTGCACCAAGTCGTGTGGCTTCAACAAGAGCATAGGCAATTGCTTTGGTTCCTTCCGAAAACTTTTCTATCTCGAAAATTCCCATTGGACCATTCCAAACAACCATTTTTGAATTTAAAATTATTTCTTTAAATTTTTCTCGTGTTTCATATCCGATGTCGACACCCATCCAGTCGTCGGGAATCATATCAACCTCAACGTTACGAGCTGTTCCGTTTGGGTCGATACGGTCTGTGACAATCACATCTGTTGGAAGCAAGAACTTGCTCTGCCAATTTTTTGAACTTTCCAATAATTCTTTTGCCAGAGGTATTTTATCCTCTTCGACGATAGATTTTCCAATTGTTAATCCTTTTGCCCTCAAAAAAGTATATGTCAAACCTCCGCCAATCAATATGTAATCACATTTAGAAGAAAGATTCTGAATAACATCGATTTTCCCGGAAATCTTTGCACCTCCGATAATTACCACATAAGGTTTCATTGGATTTGAAACCGCTTTTCCGAGGTAATTTATCTCATCCAAAAGCAAGGAGCCAGCAAACTTCTCATTGAACAACCGAGGAAGTGCATCTATGCTTGCATGGGCTCGGTGGCAAGTTGCAAATGCATCATTGACGTAAACATCTCCCAACCTTCTCAATTTTTGCGCAAATTCAATAGAATTCTCTTCTTCTTCTTTGTAAAATCTTAAATTCTCTAAAAGAACGACTTGACCGGGCACGGCAGAATGGACTTTTTTCTCGACTTCCTCGCCGATGCAATCGTCGACAAATTCAACTTCGTAGCCCAATTTTTCTTCAAGATAAACTGCAACTGGCTTTAAAGAATATTTTGGGTTTTTTGTGCCTTTGGGCCTTCCAAGATGAGAAATCAAAACAGGCACGCCACCATCATCGATTATTTTGTTTATAGTAGTCAAAGACTCAACAATACGGGTATCGTCTGCTACGCGAAAGTCTTCGGTTAGCGGAACATTAAAATCGACGCGGACAAGAACAGTCTTACCCGCAAAATTGTAATCAAATATAGACTTTATCATAGTTCAATATGGAATATTAAACAAACTTTTTCAATTCCAAAATCAAATCGACACATCTTGCAGCATACCCGTATTCATTATCGTACCAACCAACAACCTTCACAAGATTCCCATATACTTGTGTCAACTGAGAGTCGAAGATACAAGAATGTGGGTTCCCAACAATGTCGGAGGATACCAGGGGTTCTTCGGTATATTCGAGAATTCCTTTCAAATAAGTTTCAGCAGCATTTTTCATAGCTTGATTAATTTCGTCTTTTGTGGCAACTTTCGAAACAATGGCTGCAAGATCCGTCAACGAGCCATCGGATACTGGGACACGAACAGCATAACCATTCAATTTTCCTTTTAGTTCTGGAATCACAAGACCAACGGCTTTCGTAGCCCCCGTTGTAGTTGGAATCATATTGATTGCAGCAGCACGAGCCCGCCTTAAATCGCTATGTGGCAAATCAAGAATCCTCTGGTCGTTGGTGTAAGCATGGACAGTCACCATAAACCCACTTTCAATGCCAAAATTATCGTTTAATACTTTTACCATTGGAGCCAAACAATTTGTTGTGCACGATGCATTGGAGATTATTTTTTCACTGCCTGTCAAAACTGAATGATTCACTCCCATTACGATTGTTGCGTCGACTTCGTCTTTGGCTGGTGCCGAAAGTACAACCTTCTTCGCACCATTTGCCAAATGTTTCTCGAGTTGCTCTCGGCGACGGAAAACACCTGTGGATTCGAAAACAATATCTACATTGTCTTTCCAAGGGAGATTTTCGATTTGCTTCTCTGAGGAGACTGGGATTTTCAACCCATCTACAATAAGATAGTTGCCTTCGAAGGCAACATTACCCGGATAAATGCGATGAACCGAATCATATTTGAACAAGTGTGCAAGAGTTGCAGCATCTGTGATATCATTAATTCCGACAATCTCAACCTGGTCCTTATATCGCAAAAGATGACGGAGGAAAAGACGGCCAATTCGACCAAAACCATTGATTGCTAATTTTAGAGCCATATCAACTCCATTTTTGGGGAAAATAATAATCTAAAACGGAAAATTACAAAAAAAAATTGTTAAAACCAAACGAAAGTGCAAGGTTCTCGTTTAATACTTTTTGACTTAATTTTGTTTTTCAAATAAAAAAAGAAGTTATGAAAAATATTAAAAAAATCGAGTTTAAAGTTGGCATTGTGTCCTTTTTTGCGACTGTAATTCTGATTGCTGGTCTTATTTTGGGACGGGGATATAAAGTTTCTGTTTCAACACAAACAATTAAATTTAGATTTCCCAACTCTGGTGGGCTCCAAACCTCAAGTCCAGTAGTTGTAAATGGAGTCAAACGTGGAACAGTTAGTTCAATTCAGAACGACAATGGATCTGTATTTGTAACTGCAACAATCGACAATGTCGATGATTTTCGAAAAGATGTTCGGGCAAAAATTACGATTCTCGAAATAACGGGCGGAAAAAAAATCGAAATATCGCCCGGAAGTTCAAATCAACCTTTCGACATTAACAGCGAGATACCCGGCGAGACAGCACCGGACTTTGCCGATATTGTTGCCGACCTTGGCTTCATCCTCTCTGATGCAAAGCAAACTATTAAACATTTGGACTCAACACTCTCATACGCAAACAAATTTTTAGCCGACAAAAACTTTATTAACACGACGAAAGCAGCTATTGAAAATGCAAATCAAACTTTATTGTCTATGCGCCAGATTTTCGAAGCAAACCACGAAAATATTAACCAAACTCTTCGAACGATTCGCGAGATTACATCCCAACTTCGAAATGATTATTCGAAATACGAACCAAAGGTAAATCGACTTGTTGACAAACTCGAAAAAATTTCCAATGAGACTCAAATTGCATTAGATAATGGCAATCTTACAATTCAAAGATTGGACACCACAGTTTCGCATCTCAACCAGATTCTTAATGAAATTCGAAATGGGAGGAATCTTGCCAACAAATTAATCTACGATAGCGAATTGGCAACGAAACTCGACTCGACTATTACAAACCTTTCCAATTTTATAACCATTATCCAAAAGTATGGTGTAAATGTAAATCTCCGGATTGGAACGAGACCCTGAATTTTTTAACAATAAATTTTGTTTTTTTTCGCTCAAACTAATTTTAAATATAGTTAAAAATGAAATGGATTTATCTTATTCCTTTGCTTTTTATATTTTCTTGCCAAGAAGGGGTAAGCCCTGCCGACGGTGAGCGAGAAAGTTTCGTTAATGGGAAAATTATAGTAGTTTCTGGAATAGATAGTTGGCCCCGACCAGATTCAGCAAAAGAATTGAGAATTATAGTCGTTCCCTCGTATCCACCGTACAATATTCTCGCCGATATCCTCGAAGGTAGGGCTTATCTTTCGGATACACTTCAGCGTTTTATAGACACTATACCATATTCTGTAAAAATTCAAAAAACACCAATGGAAAGCGCCTACATACTCGCTTCCCTACGATTTGGTACAATATTACAACAAAAAATGATTGGGTTCTACAAAAAAAATCCCGAAAGTAAAGTTCCAGATAGTCTATACATTGACAAAGGGGTCAACCTACAAAATTTAGACATTTTCATCGATTTTAAAAATTTGCCTGACCAACAACCAATAAAATAATTATGAGAAGGATAATAATTATTTTTTTACTGCTGATTAGCTTTATAAGGTTCTCTTTATTTGCGCAAGTTGTTCTTTCAGGTTACACTTTTGATAATATTGAAAATAAAAAGTTATCGGGGGTAAAAATCCAACTCGAAGGTACACTTTTAGGAGCTGTCTCAAACCAAGATGGATTCTTCAAGATATCTAAAATCCCAAAAGGAAAGTATAATGTAATAGTTACACTATCTGGTTACGAAATTTTGAAGGAAAATATATTGCTTCAAACAGATACTATAATTAATTTTAGCTTAAAGTTAAAAGAGGTATCAAAACCAGAAGTTGTGGTTACAGCTGCACGAAGATTGCAATCATACCAAGACGTACCATTGTCTATAACAACTATCGAACGTGATTTTTTCAAAGGTAAAAACTACTTTGAAATAAAGGATTATGTTAATTTCGTTTCTGGTCTGAATGTAAACTCAGACAATATTAGTATTCGAGGTTCATCGGGTTTCCAGTTTGGATCTGGTTCTCGAGTTGCATTGCTGCTCGATGGTTTCCCTTTCCTTTCTGGCGACATAGGCGAGGCAAATATAAATATCTTTCCCCCTGAAATTGTTTCTCGAATTGAAATCGTTAAAGGAAGTGGCTCTGCTCTATATGGTAGCTCTGCTATGGGAGGAGTTGTCAACCTGGTTACGATAGAACCAGAAAAAAATTTGTCAACCAATATTCAAATCAGTTCTGGAATTTACACTTCACCAAAATATGATGAATGGAAATATACCGACAAAATTCGAACTAAAAACAATGTGGCAGTGACGATTAATTCAAACGGTAGTCTGGGTAAACTTTTATTGAGTGGGCAGTATCTTAATGACGAAAGCTATAGAAAATTTAACCGAAGCAACCGGTTGAATTTATTTGGGAAATATATTATTCCTATTAACAATGGAAAAAGAATAAGTCTTTTTGGATTTGCCAATTATATTCATTCAGACGATGGAACCTTTTGGGGTGGAGCTTTCAAAGCAACAGTACCACCCGAAAATTACAACCTCTTAAGGCGTATCAATCGAAATCGTTTTGCATTGGGATTGGATTTCCTTTCGCCAATAGGAGTAAATTCTTTCTATCAAGTAAAAACTTCTTTATATCGGACTAATTTCGAATCCAATTTGCCCAAAAATGATATTAACTATCGCCAATCAACAAGTTATAGCAATTTCAACGAATTTCAAATTACGCACCACTTGTTCGAGAATTCTATTGTAACATCGGGTGTTACGGTAATAAATAACTGGGTTAATTCATTCCAGTATGGTAACAGAAAACAAAATATAGTTTCCGCTTTCACCCAAGGAGAGTTTACTGCTTTCAATTTGATTAAAGTTACCGGCGGTATTCGCACAGACTACGACGTTAGTGATTCTTCGGATAATTTTTTCGAAATTTCACCAAGATTGGGGTTAACTTACGAAAGTGAGAAAAAAATTATTTTGAGAACCTCGCTTGGCAAAGGGTTCCGTGTTGCCACAATCTCTGAAAGATTTGCTTCGATCCGATATAGCGGATTTACAATTGAACCAAACCCTGAACTTTCTCCAGAAAAGTCGTGGAATTTTGAAATGGGCACATCTTTTGAAAGAAAACTTCTTGGTCATACAATTTTTTTCGATGCATCGGTATTTTATGCTCGTTATGAAAACCTTATAGAGCCACAATTTGACACCAATGCCGCAACGCCAACTATTCGCTTTCGAAATATTGCAAAATCCGAGATCAAAGGAATTGATCTGTCCTTGAGGCTTCGCCCCTTCCACCTTTTTGAGACTGTCCTCAGTTTAACATATCTCGACCCAATCGATTTAAATACAAAAGATATTTTGAAGTTCCGCCCGCATTTATACACAATAGCTTCTTTAAACTTTACCTTTAAAGATCTCGCTATCTCTCTACTTTATAAGTATGTAAGCAAAATTGTTAAAGTCGAAGAACAACTTAGATTTATACTCACGGACTACTCAGTAAGAGTTCCAACACATTTGGTCGACCTGAATCTAAGTTACAATCTCAGTTCTACAGGTTTACCAATCGAAGCAACTTTTACCATACAAAATCTACTGGATTATTATTATGTGGATTTAGTGGGGAATCTTGGACCAACTCGATTAATTACTCTTGGATTGAAGTATAATTTTGAAAAATAAATAGACAATCAAAGCGACATAAGTTCAAGTACTTCTTTCTCAAGGTCTTTTCTTTCTGAACCAAAAACAATAATTCCATCTTTGTGTCCACCGAGAACAATTGTCCCTATACAGATATTCGTATCTAAGTTGTCTTTAAAGCTCAATATTGATTTTGCCAAGTCGAGTGAACCATATTGAGCATTATCGGGTGTTGTTGGTTTAAAATGCTTCAATTTGTTCCAAATTTGAGAATTATGAAAATGTATAACATAGTTAGCATTGTGAAAAGTTGAATAAACTGCATAATGTGTGATTGTTTCAGCCGAAGGGGGAAATTTGCCAACACAATGAACAATTCCTTTTTCTACATCAACGAATTTTATCAAAACAAAATATTCTGCGGGGAGAACTCTGAAAGTTCCAGTGTTTGAAGCAGAAATTACAAAAGATAATTGCTCGATTCGCTTACTTACATTTCCGTAGGAAATATTATTGAAAGAACCAATCAAACCCAAATCATACAAGAAAGTGCGAAATTGTTGCAAATCTTGAATCTTGGACTCGTCGATAAGCTTGCCCTCTGAAAACTCGTAGCGAAATTTGATATAACCTTCGTCCATATTATCTTTTCATTTCTGGGAATAGAGAAAGTAACCCATCTTCGCTTGCCAAACAAATTCCCCTCTCGGTGATAAATCCAGTAATTAGCTTCGCAGGTGTAACATCAAAAGAATAATTCAGAACAGGACTTTCTTCTGGACAAACCAAAACTTCCATAATTTCGAAACCTCGTTTACCTATTACATATTTTACTTCGTTTTCATTTCGAATTTCAATTGGTATATCCTTCAAACCATTTTCAATGTTCCAATCAATTGAAGTCGAGGGAAGCGCGACAAAAAATGGGATGTCGTTGTCGCGGGCTGCAAGGGCTTTTAGGTAAGTACCTATTTTATTTGCAACATCACCTTTGCGGGTGGTTCTATCTGTACCGACAATTACAATATCGACCAAACCTTTTTGCATCAGAAGACCACCAGTATTATCTGCTATGATTGTGTGGGGTATCCCTTCGTGGAGCAATTCGAATGCAGTCAGTTTTGCCCCCTGCAGTCTTGGTCGAGTTTCGTCGACCCAAACGTGGACGGGAATTCCACGGTCGCGGGCAAAATAAACAGGGGCAAGAGCAGTCCCATAATCAATTGTAGCGAGCCAGCCAGCGTTGCAATGAGTAAGAACATTAACAGTCGCTCCTTTTCTTTTAAAAATATCCTCGAGAAGATTTGCACCAAATTCACCAATCTTTCTACACATTTCAATGTCATCGTATCGCAATTTTCGAGAGAAATTCAACAAAGCAGACTTTTTTTCATCAACAGAATCATATTTGTCAATTGTTTTAAGGGCAAGTTCGATGGTATTCCGCAAATTCACAGCCGTCGGGCGCGTTGCAAGCAATATAGCAACAGAACGATCGATGTCACTCTCAAACTCATTTTCTGAAGATGACCGAACAGCAAAGTAAAGTGCATAGGCAGTTGTAACTCCGATTAATGGAGCTCCGCGAACAAGCATATCCTTGATGGCTATTATAAAATCCTCGAATTTTGAAAGTTGCACAATCTCAAATTTATGTGGCAAAAATCTTTGGTCGATAATTGAAACCGAAGAAACCATTTCGTCGGTTTCCCAAATAGTTTGATAGTGTTTCCCATTTATTCTCATCGTCAATTACCCTTTGTAGTTTTTCAAGAACTCAAGAAAACTTACTATTGCCTTGCCGCGATGGCTAATTTGATTTTTTTCCTTCAAATCCATCTCGGCAAATGTTTTTTCAAAACCAGATGGAACAAAAATTGAATCGTAACCAAATCCTTTATCCCCGCGTTCCTCGTCAATAATTGTTCCATAACAAACACCTTCGAAAAATTTTGGTTCGGCGCCGTCGAAAAAGCAAATCACTGTGCGGAACCGAGCATTTCGTTCGGAGCCAGTCTTACCTTTTAGCATCGACAATAATTTTGCACGATTTGCTTTGTCATCACCATAGGTACCAGAAAATCGCGCTGAATGGACCCCAGGCAAACCATTTAAAGAAAAAACTTCAAGTGCGGTATCGTCTGCAACTGAGGGAATTTTGAACATATTGTAACAAAAACTTGCTTTGATAAGCGCATTTTCCTCCAATGTGTTGCCCGTTTCATCAATTTCCACTGGTTGAGAACTTAACTCGCCAATTGTTAATAGCGTAATTGTTAAACCAATATTATCGATCTTATCTTTAATTTCAAAAACTTTGTTTTCGTTATTTGTAGCAATTAAAATCTTCATTTTTCAGCTCTTCAAATAATTTTTGCACAGCAGATGATGGAGAAATTTTCCCAGTGTATATTTTATGTTCAAAATCCGAAAGCAAATTCTTTACCTTTGGATTTGAGAAAAACAAATTCATCACGTTTTCAGTTACCATCGAATGAAACCAATCCAAAATTTGTTCCCTACGGCGAATCTGGAAAACTCCACTTTCAACAGTATCTCTTTTGAATTCTTCAACAATCTTCCAATATTCCTCTATGCCTGTACCTTCGAGGGACGACACCAACAAAATTCTTCTTTTCCAACCTTCTGTTGCGTCCGAAAGATATTGAATCGCCCGTTTATACTCGTCCAAAGTAATCTTGGCAAGCCTTAAATTATCCCCATCCGCTTTGTTGATAACAATAATATCAGAAAGTTCAACAGTTCCCTTTTTAACCCCTTGCAACTCGTCCCCACCACCAGGTTGAATCAATAATGTAAAAAAATCGACCATCGAGCGTGCAATAACTTCGCTTTGACCAACCCCAACAGTTTCGACAATAATTACATCAAAACCAGCAGATTCACATAAGATTATTGTTTCGCGTGTTTTTCTGCCAACACCACCAAGGGCACCACCCGAAGGAGAGGGACGAATGAATGCATTAGGATGTCGCGATAATTTTTCCATTCGCGTCTTATCACCAAGTATAGAACCTTTGGAAAGAGTACTACTCGGGTCGAACGCCAGTACTGCTACCTTGTAGCCCAAATTGCACAAATAAAGGCCAAGTCGCTCGATAAAAGTACTTTTCCCAACGCCTGGAGCACCTGTAATTCCAATCCTTATTGACTTACCGGAAAAATGAATCAAACGATTCAATAATTCTTGGGACAACTTTAAATGGGCTGGCAAGTTGCTTTCGACCAATGTAATTGCTCGAGCAAGAACAGATATATCCGACTTAAGAATACCTTCAATGTATTCTTCTAATTTTAACTTCCGTCTTCCTACCTTTCGGCTTTTATCCATAGATTCTTTGAATTATTCCACAATTTCTTCGACAATATCGATAAATTCGGATAAAATCATAGCAGTTGCGCCCCATAAAGGTACCGATGGATGAATTCTCCAAAGTGGTACATAAACTTCATTTCCTTTGATTATCCATTTTTCAATTTTCCGATTTTCAAAATCCATAAAATAGTTCAAAGGATGGAAAAAAATCTCCTCTACCTCGTTTGTATTGGCTTTTAATTGTGGTAAAAGTTTCGTATAACCAACGATCGGAATAATTAATGTGTCGGATGGAGGCACATACAAAGGCGACAACTTCCCAATAATTGTAACCATATCTGGTTCGATTCCAACTTCCTCGCGTGCTTCGCGAAGAGCAGTTTCGATTTCATTCTCGCCACCCTCGCAATGCCCACCGGGAAAACTTATCTGGTGTTTATGATGTTGGACATTTGAACTCCGCAGAGTGAAAAGGATTTTCAAATCTTTAAACTTCTCGCCGATCAATAACAAAAGAGTTGAACTTAATCTGGGATTTCCCGCTGGCACTAATGTTCTGTATGGCTTGCCATCAATTTTTGGGGACATTTTAACGTGGGAATTCATCCCTTTCAATCGTTTCGAAATAAGAATATTTTTTAGTTTATCAATAAAAAACTCCAATTCCATAGAATTACTTAATAAACCTAATTGTATTAACGGGATTAATTCTTGCCGCAATGAGCGAAGGTATTAACGAAGAAAGTAAAGTCAAAAATAAAGTAAAACAAGTAACCAAAATATAGTTTAACGCAGAAATATCCACTGGCAAGGAACTGAAATAATATATTTTGCTGTCCAAGCGAATTATACTGTAATATTTCTGTAGTATGGAAAAAAGTAAAGAAATCCCAACTCCAATCCCCAAACCAATTAAGGCTATTTTCATTCCCATCTGCAAAAAAACAAGAGTAATTTCTTTAGTGGTGAGTCCGATCGAAGATAAAATCCCAATGCTTTTGGTTTTCTCGACAACATTTACAAGCAGGAATGTAACAACATTAAAAATCGCTACAATTGTAATCAAACTCAAAACAATTGGTATTGGTTCTTTTTGCAATTCAATCCAGGCGAAAATCGAGGAGTGTAAATCATAATATGTTAAACAATAGAACGGATAACCAAGAACAAATTCGATTCGTTTTGCAATAGAATCAATTTGAGTAATATCGTCGACATAGACATCAATTGAATTCGAATAATTATTTGTGTCGGCATCTAACTTTTCTAAAACGTTTGAATTTGCATAAACGAATAAATCGTCGTATTTTGCCATTCCAGATTCAAAAACACCGGCAACAATTGTTTTTAGAAATCTGGTTTTGGTGAAACCGATCGAATCTTGAACACTAATTGACATCAACAAAACGGAATCGCCAATGTTTAAACTTAACCTTTCGGCAAGCATTCTTCCAATAATTACACCATTAATCTGAGAAAGATTCTGTTCCTTGTTAAATTCAATTTTTTGCAAACTTTCGATTTTCCTCCTGTGAAGGCTTTGGAGAACCACCCCATCTACTGCAGTCTTTGTTCTTATTAAAATTTCTTTTTCGACCGAGGGAAAAGCTGCTTCGACACCTTCTACAGAATTAATCTTGCGAACAATCTGCTCTACATCCACTATTGGCTGGCGCTTGAAAGTTAAAACTTTAATATGCGAAGTAAATCGAATAGCATTTTCTTGGATAGCATTCTGGAATCCATCGAGCACGGAAGTTGAAATCACAAGTGCCACCACACCAATACTTATACTTACAACCGCAGCCCACCAGACAAAATTTACGAAACCTTTTCTGCCATCCTTTGAACTGTATTTTTCGACAATAAATTTTACTGCATCAAAATTCATTGTTTAATTTTATAAGAAAATCCTATTTTGACAAACATTGCTATTCCATATTTCATTGCTTCCTCATCGGGATTATACTTTGAGGAATGCAAACCAAACATTTCCCCAGTGTAATCTTTGGGTTTGACTCCCAGAAACCAGAAGACAGATGGAACAAGTTGAGAATAATAAGCAAAATCTTCAGCCCACATCTTCGGCGCAAATTTCTTGACTTTCCCCGAGCCCAAAATCTCGGTTCCAATATTTTCGACAAATTCGCAAAGTTGGTAATCATTTCGCAATGGTGGATAGCCAATAATCGGTTCAAAAGCAACGTTAACACCATACATCGCAGAGATTGCTTTTGAAATATTTTCAATGTGTTGCAAGGCAACTCTCCGTGTGCTTTCTTTGAAAGAACGAAGAGTTCCCATCAATTTAACCTCATCTGGAAAAATATTTGTAGCAAAACCTCCATTGAACGATGTAATTGCAAGATGTAAAGGTTCAAGCGGATCACGGATTCTATTGGGCAAGTCGAATAAGGAATTTGCAAGCGCAACCGCAGCTCTGATTGGGTCGGAACCAAGGTGGGGTTGAGCGGCGTGCGAACTTTTTCCTCTTACAATCCAGTACAATTCATCTGCCGAAGCCATTATAGTTCCGGGGGCTAATGCAATCGAGCCGACTTCCGTTTCTGGGTCTGTATGCTCACCAAAGACAGCAATCACATCAGGATTTCGTAAAACTCCATGTTCGATCAATATCTTTGCTCCACCGGGGAGTTTCTCTTCCGCTGGTTGAAAAATCAATTTTATCTGGATTGGCAACAAATCTTCAAACTTCTTTAAAATTATCGCACTACCAAGCAATACAGATGTGTGCATATCGTGTCCACAAGCGTGCATAACACCGGGGCTTTTCGACGCAAATGGAAGATTTGTTTCCTCTTGAATTGGCAAAGCATCAATATCCGCACGAAAAGCTATACACTTTTCATCGTTTGATTTCCCGATAGTTGCAACTATACCCGTTTCGGCAATCCGAGTGCTTTTAATTCCAATATTGGACAAGAAGTTTTGAATATTTTCTGCAGTTCGGAACTCCTTGAAAGACAATTCGGGATTGCTATGTAAAGTCCTTCGTATTTCAACAACCACATTGAATATATTATCAATTTCGTGAAACAAATCATAAGTTTTCATAAAATATCTTTTTGTTAAGTTGCTATTATATAATTTGACAAGTTAATATTTTTTTGGGAATTTTTTGGAAACAGTCGAAGAAAACAAGATACATATATTACCAGAATATATAGCCAACCAGATTGCAGCTGGCGAAGTTGTCCAGCGTCCTGAATCAGTTGTGAAAGAACTTGTCGAAAACTCGCTCGATGCGGGCGCTAAAACAATAGCAGTCGTAATTCATAAAGGTGGGAAACAACTTGTCCACGTCGTCGACGATGGAATCGGAATGTCAAAGGAAGACCTTGAACTCTCCATCAAACGACATGCGACAAGCAAAATTTATACAGTTGAAGATCTCGAGACAATTCTTACTTATGGTTTCCGAGGCGAGGCGCTTGCTTCCATCGCTTCCGTCTCCAATCTTGAAATCCGAACAAAAAGAAAAAAAGATGAGTTGGGTTGGCGTTTGATTGCCGAGCCAAACAAAGAACCGATTATCGAACCAATTGCAATGGACAATGGAACACAAGTTTTTGTTCGGAATCTTTTTTACAATGTTCCAGCCCGACGCAAATTCCTGAAATCCGATCTAACCGAATTTCGGTACATTTCCGATACCCTTTTGAAAATTGCACTTTGCCGAAACGACGTCCGTTTTGTATTCTACGACGAAGATTCCCTCGTTTTCGATGTTTACCCTTCCGACCCAAAGCAAAGGATAAAGGAATTGCTTGGCGACAATGTCTTTTCCTCGCTCATCGATGTAAATTACGAATATGCTGGAATCAAGGTTTACGGATTTATCGGACAGCCACATCTGGCAAAAACAACCCGCGCCGAACAATTTCTCTTCCTTAACGGCAGAAGCATTCGCAGCCGCGCATTAAACTATGCTGTTCTCCTTGCCTACGAACATCTCCTCGAAAAGCAAACCAATCCTTTTTACCTATTGCATATAGCACTCGATCCACGTCGCTATGACGTAAACGTCCACCCACAAAAGCACGAAGTAAAGTTCGACGACGAGAAGTTCATCTTTAACGTTATCAATGCTGCCGTATCGAAGGCGCTTGCAGAAAATAACCTCGCTCCCTCAATTGCTATTGATTCGCAATATGAACCTTTGCAGAAAGTCCCCGACAATCCAATATCCTCCGGGAAGGAATTTCAATTGATAAATAAAATCACAGGAGAAATTATAGATAAACGAGACTTCCTCGGCAAATCGAAGGATTTTGATTTTAAAAGTGATTTAAAATTCAGATACCAGAGCCAAGTAACACAACCTATCAAATCAAACTTCGACAATTTGATGAAACGACCGGAACAAACCCAGCTCGTCGAGGGAAAACTAAAACCGTGGAAAATAATTGCACAGATACATAACAAGTTCATTTTAATTGAAAAAGAGGATAGATTAGTAATAATCGACCAACACGCAGCCCACGAAAGAATCCTTTTCGAAAAGGCACGAAAAGCAATTTATGGTAATGAGCGAAAAATTCAACAATTGCTATTTCCAATTAAAATTAATTTAAATCCGTTTGAATTTTCCGCTGTTAAAGAAATATCAGACGAGCTTCATAATCTTGGCTTCCATTTCGTTTTGCAAACAAACGGAGAGGTTGAACTTCTTGGCATTCCAAATGATATAATCCAAAACGAACCAGCAAATATTTTTAAAGAAATTGTCCAGAATTTTATCGAAACAACCGAAGTTAAAAATTCTAACAAAAGAGAGTATTTGATTGCAACATATAGTTGCAAGGCAGCGATAAAAACCGGAAAACCCTTGACCACCGAAGAAATGGAAGCATTGGTCATTGAATTAAACAAGTGTGAAATTCCTTATGCCTGCCCGCACGGTCGCCCAACGATAATCGAAATGACCATTGATGAATTAGACAAAACGTTTTGCAGAGATTTGTAACATTTTTTTATCTTGGAACAAAATCTGGCGGTCGAACAGCACAAGGCTTTCCACCTCGAAACATATTACAGAAGTAACCACCTCCCCCGCCACCGGGAATCCCGCCGGGACTCGAGTCGTAGAAACACAAACAAAGCACATAAGGAACATCGCAACTTCCCGGGCAAAAACATACTACGCAGGGCGAGGGACATTCGCAACTAGCAACCACATCTTGCTTCTCTGGTGGCTTTGGTTCAATTTCTCCTCCAGTCGATTTTGGGGTGGTGGAACGAATGGCACTTTCTGGTAAAAACCGGATGCGTTTTGTGTCGGGCGGTAAGCGCAGAATATACTTATCTTTTCGGTTCTTTGCTTTTTCGCGAAGCAATGCAACGAGCATCACATCTCTGCCAAGGCTATCGACAAGCCGGTCGAATTTCTCGAAGTTTCGCTGCGTCCAAGCTTGCTTGATGCTGTTGAACATTTCCTCAAACTTTCTGTCAGTAAAATAATTAAAATAGTCGATGACAGAAAAGAGAGTATCGGTCGAGACTTTAATAATTTCTTTTTTTGAAGAGATATCGTATTCATGCCTCTGCGCAAACGAAGAAAGATTAAACAATAAAAGCAAAGCAGAAAAGGAAAAGAGAAACTTCAAGATTTTCATTTCTGCCTCCACAAATTAAAGGCATCCAAAAATAAAAATTTTTAAAAAATCTACAAAGTTAACTTCGATTTTGTTCTTTCAACAAACTTACAAATACTGATTTTGCACGATGGAGCAATTGTCGAGTAATTTTATCAATTTTTTCAAATTCAAAGGATTGAAATTGATTTTTGTATTCTTCGAGCAACTCTTTACGAATTCGTTCGAACTTTTCGGCATAGGGCTCGAAAATATCACCTTCGGCACTTTCTTGCCAAGCAAGAAATGCATCAACCTCGTCCTTTATTATCTTTTCGCACCGTGGTACTTCCTCGAGCTTGATTTGCTGTTGAATGTCTAAATACTTTTTTATCCTCTCTATATCATAGTATTCAATGCGGTAATCCAATCCATCGTTTTCGACATCGCGTGGTATTGCAAGATCGAGCACCAAGGTTGGTTTTCCGTTTTGTTGAAAAGATTTATTAATCGACTTGGCGCTTATAATAGGTATCGGCGATGCAGTTGAAGTAAAGATAATATCCGCTTTGGGAAGCACATTTTCAATATCTGATAATGGGAAAGCGCTTCCACCATATTTCTCCGCAAGGGCTTGGGCTTTGTGCAAAGTCCGATTGACAAAAATGAAATTCCCGAATTTATGCTTTTGCAATTCGTCTGCCAAAATCTTTGTATTTTCGTTAACCCCTACTACAACAACAGTAGTTCCATCTTTAACTGAATTTATAACAAGTTCCGATGCGACTCCGGAAACTGATAAGCGTCCCTGCCCGATAGAGGTTGAATTTCGGACAAGTTTGCCACAGCGAAAAGCAGCGTGGAAAAGTTTATGGAGTATCTTATCAACAGTCTTCACCTGGCAAGCAATGCTGTATGCCTCTTTGATTTGTCCTTGTATCTGGTATTCTCCAATCACAAGAGAATCCAAACCAGAAATCACTTTAAACAAATGCCCAACAGCTTCCGCATCGGAATAGGTATAAAATGACTTTCTGTTTTTTAAAATATCTTTATGTAAAAATTCATTATAAAAATCTTCAACCAGTTTTAACGGTTTTAAGTTGGAAGAGTGTGTGAAATAAATTTCAAATCGATTACAAGTTGAAACAAAAATTACACCCTCGACACCAATCTGCGAAACAAAAACTTTCAACAAATGAGTAAAGTCCTTCCTTTGAATCTGATAGTGCTCTAAATCTCTAATAGAAGCAGTCTTAAAACTCAATCCGACAACTGAAATTTTAATTTCTTTATTCATCTTTCATTTCATATTTAAAAAGCAATTTAAATCAGACAGCAAAAGTTAAAAAGCAGAGCGTAATAACTGTATCCCACCGGCAAGAAAGCCAACTTTTTTTGCGCCCAAGTGCTTCAAATGAATAGCAACTTCGAGGGATCGAGGTCCTTTTTGGCAAACACACAAAATGTTCTTTTTCAAATCAATTCTGCCAAGTTCATCCCGATAGTTGTCGAAGTCGACATTCATTGATTCACAATCCAAAGGCATTTCGTCGATTTCATTTTCTTTTCTTAAATCTATGACAAACCATTCGTTTTTAAACTTCTCAAATTCCAACGGACTCAATGGAATTAGCCCAAATCTTTCCTGATTTTCAATAATTCCGCCGATGTAGTTCAAAGGGTTTAGGGGCGAGGAATGTGGCGGGGTGTAACAATGCTCGACATTCGACAAATCTGAATAAGTCGCACCTCGTTCGAGCAAAGTTGCAAAAACATCAATATATCTTGTAACTTCACCTTTGCCACACATTTGCAAGCCCAACAACTTTCCGCTTTCTTCTTCATAAAGCACTTTTGCAAAAATTACTTTAGAATCTGGATAATAATGTGGTCTGTCGTAAAATGAGCCAATTGCAAAGTGAAAATTCAAATTGTCTTTTGTGCAACAATAGGACGACAAACCAGTGCTTGCAAAAATTGTATCGAAAACTTTAAGCGAGATACTACCAACGGCGCCCTTGAAAAGACTGTCTAATCCAGCAATATTATCGGCAACTACGCGACCTTGCCGGTTTGCCAGAGAACCCAAAGGGAAGATTTCATTTCTTCTGGTTACCAAATTTGTTACTTCAATACAGTCACCAGCGGCAAAAATATTTTTGAAATTTGTTCGCAAATGCCCATCCACAGATATACCACCACAAGCACCAATCATAACTCCTGAATTCATTGCAAGTTCAACATTCGGAACAACTCCGAGAACGAGGAAAACAAAGTCGGTTTCAATAACATCTTTTTGTGCATAAACAAACAATTTCCCATTATTTTGTTCAATACGATCAACAGAGGTGTTCAGCATTACGTTGATACCATTTCCCTTAAACAAAAAGAGAAGCACATTAGAAATTTCTTGGTCGAAAGAACGAGGCAACAATGAAGCTTCTTTTTCAATCAAAGTAACTTCAATCCCCCATAGCGAAGTAACCGCTTCCGCAAGTTCGCAACCAATAAATCCCCCTCCGACAATAACAGCATTTGAAATTTTCCCTCGCTCGGCAAGCATTCGAAAGTTTTTAGCATCAATTGGGGAATGAAAATAGGAAACTCTTTCGCTTTGTGGAAAAGTGAAATTCGGTTTGACAGGTTTCGACCCAGTAGCGATAACAAGATAATCGTAGTTCAAGATTTGTTTTCTGCCATTCTTATCTACAACTTCAATAAAATTATGCTCCGGAAAAATTTTTGAGCAATTTGTCTCTGTGAGAACTATTATGTTTTTCGTCTTGGAAAAGAACTCTTGGTTTCGTATACTTCCCCAAGCCGTTGACATTAAACTCTCGAAGTCCTCGACCTCGCCACTTGCAAAAAATGGCATTCCGCAAGCACCAAACGACACAAAAGGTAATCGTTCAACAATAGTAATTTCGGCTTCGGGAAGTAAACGACGCAAACGTGCTGCTGTTTTACATCCTGCAGCCATCCCACCAATTATTACAACTTTTTTCATAAGACAACAAAAAATGAAACTGTAAATTATTCACTAAAAAAATAATTTATCAATAATTTCTTGGTTTGTATTAACTATGTTGCATTTTTCGATAATAACAAATTGGTAGACACTAAATTCGTTTCTACAATTTAAATTTAAAAATTTACAATTGATTTACAAGAGTATGAAAATATGCTTTTTAGTCAATTTATCTGGTTTCGGTGGTCTTGAAATTCAAACAATCCTACGAGCGAAAGACTGTTTCGACGTAGGATACAAACCAATTGTGGTTGTTAGAGAGAACACTCGATCAGAACGTTTTGCAAAAGAACTTAAACTTCCTATTGAAAATCTTAAAGTAGTTAACTCATTTGAATTTACTCATTTAGCACAAATTTTCAAAAGACATTCAATTGACTTGTGTATTGTGCCGAAGACAAATCTTTTGCCGATTGCGCTCCTTGGCAGAAAGTTTTCGAATATTAAGCCCAAAATTATCTTCTACCAGCAAATGCAATCGGGCATCAGAAAAAAAGACCCTTACCACAACTTGATCTACAAAAACCTCGATGGAGCCATTGTTTTAACATCGATAATGGCAAAAATGTTGATCGAAACAACAAATATCCCACCAAAGAAGGTTTTTGTCGTACCTTATGGAGTCGACTGGGAAAAGTTTCAAAAGGAAAAACCAAACAAAGTTGAAAATCGAAAATTGTTTGAAATACCAGAGAATAAATTCGTCATTGGTTGCATCGGAAGAGTTGAACCATTGAAAGGGCAGAAGACTTTGCTCGAAGCATTTGCCAAAGCCAATATTCCAAATTCGATATTAGTATTTGCTGGCACCATAGACGACCAAAAATACTTTAAGAATTTGAAAGAAAAAGCAAAATCTTTAAAAATTGCTGAACAAGTAATCTTTAACGAATTTACATTTAATGTCCCGAAATTGATGAGTGTTTTTGATGTGTTTGTAATGCCATCACTTTCGGAAACTTTTGGACTAGTTCTTATCGAGGCAATGGCATCTTCATTGCCAGTTATTTCAACAAATGCAGGCGGGGTTCCCGAGATTGTCGATGACAAAATTAATGGTTTTCTTTTCGAACCAGAAAATTCCGAACAACTTTCCCAGATTCTAACTTTGTTTTACAACGATAAAGATTTAGCAAATCGTTTAGGTGTGAATGCCCTCGAAAAGGTTAAAATCAAATTTGATTATCAAAAAAACGTTAGTAAATTTTTTGAAGTTTGCGAAGAAATACTTTTTAGAAAATGAGAAGATTTGTCTGCGTGCTATCGACAATATTAGTTGTTTTGAATGTAATCATTGCAAAGGAACGGCTCCCTGAAACAATCAACAAATATCAGCCTGCGATTTTCCCTTTAATTTCCCCAGATGGAGACGAACTTTTCTTTTCAAGGAAATGGCATCCAGAGAATACCGGAGGCATCGACGACGACGATGACATTTGGGTAAGCCAAAAAAAAGAAAATCATTGGGTAACTCCCCAAAAATTGGACGAACCAATCAACAACAAAAAAAGCAATACAATGTTATATATCTTCCCCGATGGCAAAAAAGCGCTGATTTTTGGTCCTTACCTAAAAAGCAAAGAAAAAAATTTTACACTCAATAACGAATCGAATTACTGCTTTGCAATAGCCAAAAGAAAAGATAAAAAATGGGAATGCATAGAACCACTTTTTATTGAGGATTTCTATAGCAAAAGTAAGAACTACTCTGCAACAATGTCAACGGATTCGAGAATTTTAATTATGAGTTTGCAAAGAGATGATTCCAAAGGAAATCTCGACCTTTATATTTCATTCTATAATCCAGAAACAAACTCATATTCAAAACCAGTAAATTTAGGCAACAAAATAAACACAACTGGTGTCGAACTTGTTTCATTTCTCGCTTATGACAATAGAACTCTCTATTTCGCAAGCAATGGAAGAACCAGCAAAGGCAAACTCGATTTATATTTAACTCGACGGCTTGATGATACTTGGCTCAATTGGTCCGAGCCCGTTTCTATCGACTTATTCAATTCAGAATGGGACGAAAATTCACTTTCATTGAATATCACTGGCGACACAGCTTACTTTACTAGCGGAGATACATTGGAAAAAAGAGAGGGTATCTATTTTGCAGAACTGCCCGAAAAGTTTCGACCTCTTCCATATTTGGTGATACAAGGCAATATACTCACCGAAGAAGGCAACAAATCTGAACCAATAAAAGTCCCAGTGTATTTTAAAGTCGACAATTTCGATACCGATTTTATTTTCAACGATACCATTTACAATGGTAAATTTCGATTTGTTGTTCCATACAAAACCCAATATAATTTTTTCATTTCAGCCAATGGATTTCTGGATTATTCTTTTTCAACAAACTCCTCAAAGTTTTCCGAACCAACAATTCAAAACTATGACATAGTGTTACAAAAACAAAAAAACAGCACTGAGTTGATAGGTACAATTTATTTCGAAACCGATGTCGACACACTTGATAGAAACTCGATTGCTTTATTGAAGCAGTTATGTAAAAAATTAAGTAAAGAAAAGTTCTCAAGAATACTTATTGTCGGGCACACTGACGAAGTTGGCACCGACGAATACAATATGGATCTTTCCATCAGAAGAGCAAAAAATACCGCTCGATTCATTATTTCATCATTGAAGATTGGAGACGACAAAGTATCCATCGAAGGTAAAGGTAAAACCCAACCAATTTCTAAGGATCTTTCAAAAAATCGTCGTGTTGAAATTTTCTTGATAAATAATGAATAAAATTCCCCTTTTCGCATTAGCAATTTCTATTTTCTTATACTCAAAAATTTTCACTAAAATGCCCAAAGATTTTGTTGTTGCGCCCAAAACATCTTTTCAAAAGGAAGATTCAAATTTAATTTTGCAAATAGAATTTGATGAAAAATATAAAAATGGTACAATTGTTATTAAAAAGAAACCAATATTCTCCGAGCGCTGGGAATTGCTCGATACTCTTTTAAAAGGAATGACATTTTTTTTCGATACCCTACCGATTAATTCATTGTCTGAATTTGGATTTCATTGTTCTGTGGATTCTCTCGACTCTTTTGGATACTTTTTGATAGGAGAGAAAAGCTCAGTCGAAACATATTTGGGAAACGTTCTTATTATTGTCGATTCAACAATTTTTGATGGTATTCAACCCCAATTGAAAGAATTTGTTGAAGACTTGGAAAATGAAGGATGGTTCGTCGAACTTCGCAAAAGTCCACGAGCAGAAAACTTCAATCCAATCGAAATACGCAAAGTCAAACGAATAGTCAACTCATACAAAAGAAATTGGAAGGAGAAATTCAAAGTCCTGCTTTTGGTCGGACGAGTTCCAGTTCCTTACACTGGAAATTACACTTTCGACGGACACAGCGACCATTTTGGTGCATTTCCCTCCGATCTGTTCTACGTCATCGACGACTCTCTACTTACAGATGAGGTAGAATATAACACCACGGCTGAAAGACAAGAAAATTGGAACCTGCCATTTGATGGTAAATTTGATCAGACCACAATTCCCGGGAAAATTTCGTGTGCTGTTGGAAGAATTGACTTTTCTAACTTAACCGCTTTTAAAGAAAGCGAGGTAAACCTAATTCGGAAATATTTTGAAAAAAACCATAACTTTCGGTTAGGAAAAAATAGTAATAATAATGGAATAATCGACGATGGCTTTGGAAATCAAAGCCCAGAAATGTTTTCCGCAAATGCATATATGAATTTCTACGCATTGGCAGACACAATTGTCGAAGGTAAACTTTTTGAAAACATTAGCCAAAGGTATTTCCGTTACGCTTATGCTTGCAATTCCGGTTCATATACATCAATTTGGTCCTCGATAAATTCCGAACAATGCGCAAGTTCAAATATTCAAACTACGTTCCTGTTCCTTTTCGGTTCCTACAACTGGGATTGGGACACCGAAAACAACCTTTTGCGTTCTGCTCTGGCTTCTTCCCCAGATGTTTTAATAACCGCGTGGATTGGGCGACCTTTTTGGCACCTCCACCACTTTGCTTTTGGCTTCCCATTTTGTTTTTCCTTTATTTCCACTGCAAATAACCACGAACTATACCAATCGACGGGAAAATACGGCTACAAAGGAATGCATCTTGAAGTAATGGGCGATCCAACACTCCGAGAAAATTATCCAGAACCAGTCGATGTTTTCCGTGGCGAAATAGATAATAATAGGATTGTCAAATTAATATGGGGAACTCCAAAAGACACAAACAATTTGCTCGGTTATCAAATTCTTAAAAAGGAGCTTGGCAAAACTGAATTCACACCAATTGCAAATATATCGAAACACAGCTCAAGTTTCACCGACACAAACACCCAGAAAGGGATTTGGATTTACCAGATTAAAGCAATGTACTTACGAACGAACAAATTTGGAAGTTATTTAAATCCCAGTATAGGACAAAGAACAGAAATAGAAATCAAATAAGTCTTACTTTATAGCATTAATCCAAAGCTCGATGCAGTTATTTTATTATAGTATCCGATTATTTAACGAATTGTTGTTAATTTGCAGTTTAATTATAAATAATTGTGAAATAAAGGAAATTTTATATGACGAGAGAGAGGAAAATCAAGTATCTTTTTGGCGCTCTTGCATTTCTTATTACCCTACTCGTTTATTCACTTACTGTTCAACCATCGGTTCCACTATGGGATTGTGGTGAATTTTCCGCAGCAACAACTTGGCAACAGGTACCCCATCCACCCGGAGCCCCATTGTTTTTGATGATGGGAAAAGTATTTCAAATAATTATTCCATTTGGGGATTTAGGCTGGCGAGTCAATATGATTAGCGTTTTTGCAACAGCTTTTTTTGTTTTTCTGCTTTATCTCATCATTATCAAAGTAATCCAAAATTTCCGGGGTAAAGAATTCGGCACACTCACAGATGAATTAATGGTCTACGGCTCGGCATTCGTGGGGGCAATGTCTTTTGCATTTTGCGACACCGTTTGGTTCAACGGTGTTGAAAGCGAAGTCTACGCAATGTCACAACTTTTCACAACTCTTGTGGTATATCTGATGATGATATGGAACGAAAAAGCAGACCAACCCGGCAGCGAGAAATATCTCCTCCTCTCCTTCTATTTAATTGGATTGTCAATTGGAGTCCATCTTTTAGCAATACTTACAATCTTCTCGATTTTCTTACTTGTTTATTTCAAAAAATATGAATATTCTCCCCAATCTTTTTTAATAATGGGAGTTATTGCAATTATAAGTTTTTTTGTCGTTTACAAAGTCATATTAATGTGGATTCCAGGATTGCTCGCTGGTAACTTCCCGATTAAAACTGAAGCGAGAGAATATCCAATTGAAAACAACTTTTTGATGACACTGCTCGGTTTGATATTGATCTTCGGTGGCATTGGCTATTACATCTGGGCAGCAAAAAGAAAGAAACCTCTCCTCCAACTCGTTCTTGCCACATATATATTGATACTTCTTGGTTTTACAACTTATGCTCATATCTTAATCCGTTCGAATGCTAATCCGCCTATGAACGAGAACGAACCAAAAAATTTGAAAAAACTAGTTGCATATCTTGGCCGCGAACAATATGGCGAACAAGTCCTTTGGCCCAGAAGAACAGACTATAACGATGAATTGAAAATATACTACTATAACCTTAAAGACGAGAATGGTAATTATGTTTACGGCGAATGGAATCCCCCAGGCACAAAAGAAGTTATGCGAAAAGATGGAACCATAATCAGCGTTCCAAGTTGGGACAATGTAAATGTTGCTGGTGAACTCGCATATATGTGGAAATACCAAATAGACCATATGTATTTGCGCTATTTCTTCTGGAACTTCGTTGGAAGAGAAAGCGATGTTCAAGACGCCGAGGAAGCCTGGTTTACCGATGGCTCCCAATTAATAAACTATAAAAATGGATATGCAGACAAATTCCCAGTAAGATTTTTTGCATTACCTTTGCTTTTTGGAATCTTCGGTCTTTACTATCATTTCAAAAGAGACCCAAAGATGGGGTTGGTGTTTCTTTCTATGTTCTTATTGATGGGCGTTCTTGCTGCGATTGCTCAGAATCAGCAAAATCCACAACCGCGAGAACGTGATTACTTTTACACTGGTTCGTTTATGGTTTGGTGCCTTTGGATTGGATTGGGAGCCTACTACTTTATGGAGCAACTCAATCAAAAAAGAAAATCCGTTGCTTTAACTGCTGTTACATTTGCACTTTCAATACTGCTTGTACCTTTCAATATGCTTTTTGGGGGTTGGGCAATCCACACACGCGCCAACAACTATTTCCCATTCGACTATTCCTATAATATACTTCAAAGTTTGGAAAAAGACGCTATTGTCTTTACCAACGGCGACAATGACACCTTCCCATTATGGTTCTTGCAAGATGTTGCTGGGGTTCGTCGTGATGTTAGAATTGTAAATTTAAGTCTTGGACAAACACTTTGGTACATCGACCAATTAAAGAATCGAGAACCTTGGGGCGCAAAAAAAATTCCATTGAGTTTCACTGATGAACAACTACGCACTAACGAGGACGACCCGAAAGCTTTAACCTACGAATTTGGCGAAGCAAAAGAGATTCGCATACCTGTAAGAAAAGAAATACTTGCAAAATATACCGACGATACTTCATTGATCAACAAAGGTTATATGGAATTTACCTTTGTTGGCAAAAAGTATACCGAACGGAACGGAAAACCTGTTTATATATTCTTTGTAAATAACAAACTCATACTCGACATCTTGCAACAAACAAAATTTGAAAGACCTGTCTATTTTTCAGTTACCTGTGGCTCCGATGTTTTCTCTGGATTAGGTCGTCATTTGCGAATGGAAGGTATGGCTTGGCGTGTATGTCCCGTTCCGCAAAACTCAATGAAAACCGGTATGATGGACGAGACAATTATGGATAAATGCCTTCTGAATATCGACAACTCAAACAATTACCACAAAGAACAGCATTTCGGTTTTAAGTTGCGATTCCTCGATGGGAAAGGTCCATATGTTTATTACGATGAAGTTCACAGAAGAATGATACAAAGCTATAGGCAAATCTATATGAACTATGCCGGTTTTTTGCTTGAACAAAAGAAAGACAAAAAGAAGGCTGCTCTTGTTCTCGACACAATGAATAAATACATTTCTCCAAAACTCTTTCCAATGTATTACGATGAAGAATACCAAATGTCTTTACTCTATAAAGAGGCTGGCGAGATGGATAAAGCAAAATTTTGGGCAAGTGCAGCAATTAAAACTTGCAAAGATATGATCGACAATCCAAAACTCAGAAGATTTCGTTACGACGACATTCGGGAAGAAATTCGCGGAAGGACAGGACCCTACAAAGTTGCATCTGCTTCCTATGCATTGCTCGGCGATTACACTTCCGCAAGGAATTCTCTTTTGAAATTATACGACCTTGTGTACACTGCAATTCAAAGTGGTCAACTTGCTAATATGGATATCGACGAAAATTCTGTTAGAAACAACCTTTATGACATACTTGGGAATGTTCTCTACCTCGACGAACAACAAATTACCGAACTAATTAAAGACAACAGAAAAGATGAGGCACAAAAACTTGCCGACAGCCTAATCTCGTTTTATAAAAAAACAAACGACCCGCTTATGCAATCCTTTGCCTCGACAGCAGAATCACGACTTAATTCAATCCTTAGCGGGAAAAAACTCGACACAGATACTACCAACAACAACTAAATTCACAAGGACATCTGAAATTTATTAATGCCTCGCTTCAAAGCGAGGCATTTACTTTCAAAAATTTTATAAAATAAAAAAATTAAACAAACGTTTGATTGTTTTTAATTTTTAAAACAAACGCTTGTTTAATTTTGGGAGATTAAGATGACCAAAATCGAAATGCAAGAAAAAGAAGCAAAAGAGCGGATTCTCGAAGCAGCTGCCTCTTTATTCTCGTCAAAAGGTTATGCAGCGGTGGGTGTCCGTGAAATTGCAGAACTTGCAAACGTCAATGTTGCTATGATTTCTTACTACTTCTCCGGCAAAGGGGGTATATTAAAAGAAATTGTGATGCGATATTTCGACCATATCAAAACAATCTACGACAAAGTCCTTTCCGAAAATCTTCCTCCAGAAGAATCGCTCAATAAAATCGTAACCCAGCTTGTTGAATTAATGAAAAACAAAACCATATTTTGCAAAGTTGCAATTACCGAGATGCCATTCAATTTGCCAGAATTTGCCGATTTCAAAGCAGAAATGGCTCGACGCCATATAGATTACATCAAACAAGGGTTACAATTAATCCAACTATTTTTCGAAGACCAAAAATTAAATTCCATAATAACCCCGGCAGCACTTTCGTTGATTTTCTCGCATTTTTTGTTCTATCCCATCATCACTAAAGTATGGGAAGTCAAACTTGACGATGAATATTACAATCTTTATTCAGAAACAATTACCACTTTTCTGCTCGACGGGCTCCACGGTGTTATGCAAAAATTTGGCAAAAAAAATGAAGGAGTTGAGAAATGAAGAAAATGGGATTAGTAATAACTATTTGTTTGTTACCTTTTGTTCTTTTGTCGCAAAATGAGTATCCGCTTTCGATCGATGAAGCAATTAACTTGGCGATGAAAAACTCTAAAAATTTAAAAATCGCAGAATCAAAAGTTTTTTCCGCGGAAGCAAAAGCAAACGAAACAAACACCCAACTTTATCCAACACTAAAACTTGCCTCTGGCTACACACGACTTAGTCAAGTTCAGCCTTTTAAATTTAACTTCCAAGGTCGTGATATTGAAATCTCGCCCACTATTTTAAACAACTACCAAATTCGCTTTGGATTGCAATATCCAATTTTCACCGGTTTCCGTTTGGAAAACACCTCTCGTATGATGGAATTAAATGCAAAAGCAACTGAATTGGACTATGAATCGGAGAAGACAAAATTACTTTATGATGTTATAAGTACTTACTATTCGATAAAAACGCTCGAGAGTTCTGTCAAAAGCGTTGAGGAAAACATTCGACAAGTGAAAGCTCATTTAAATGATATTCAAAATTTCTATAATAATGGCATGGCAACTGAAAATGATGTTTTGAAAGTAAAGGTTCAACTTTCGAACCTTGAACTCGCAAAAATAGACTTGGAAAATGCTCTCAATTTGAGTAGGGTCAACTTCTGCATACTTATTGGATTGCCCGCAACGACTAATATTGTTCTTACCACTGAAATTAATCCAGAAATTGTCGACTACGCCGATTTGAATAAACTACTCGAAATCGCATTCAAGAATCGGCCAGAACTTCAAGCAATGGAACTTCGACGAGAAGCAAGCCAAAAAGCTATAGCAATTGCACGCTCTGGTTGGTATCCACAAATTCTTCTTGGTGCAAACTATTACTACAATCGACCAAATCAAAGACTTATGCCATTGCAAGACAAATTTTATGGAACTTGGGATTTTGGGCTAACCCTATCCTTCGACATTTGGAATTGGATGAGTACAAAATATCAAACTCAACAAGCAGAAGCAACCTACTACCAAACTGATCTTGGCTACCAACAATTAAAAGATGGGATAACACTTGAAGTTTCACAAAACTACTTTGCCTACATCAAAGCGAAAGAAAAAATCAAAGTCTCGCAAGAGGCTGTTCGTCAAGCTGAAGAAAATTACCGGGTAACAAACGAAAAATTTAAAAACGGATTGGTTGCAAGCTCGGAACTTCTCGATGCCGAGGTTGCTTTGCTTAATGCAAAAATTTCTTACAACAATTCGCTTCTTGAATTTGAAATTGCAAAAGCAAAACTTGAAAAATCCATCAATTATGTTAAATAAAAGGAGACAAAAAAATGAAAAAATCCAAGAAATTATTGACACTTTTTGCAATTGCTCTGTTGATTCTTCTTTCTGTTGGACTTTTGTTTAACAATCGAAGCAAAAACCTCGCTAAAGCAAAGAAAAATGTGGTCCTATCCACATTCCCAGTATATGTTTCAAAAGCCAAGGTTGAAGACATCAACTTAAGTCTTGAATACAATGGAACTGTACTTCCAAATGCGGAAGTGAACATTGCTTCGGAAACAAATGGAAAAGTTGTTGCAGTAAACGCAAATTTGGGAAGTTATGTAGCGAAAGGGGCTATTCTAATCAAATTAGACGATCAAATCAGACAAGCAAACTTTTTGACTGCAAAAGCAAGCTACGAAAAGATGAAAAAAGACTTAGAAAGATATGAAAAACTTTATGCCGAAAAATCAATTAGCGAAAATCAAATTGAACAGATGAGGTTTCAGTTTACAAATGCCGAAGCACAATACAATATTGCAAAAAAACAGCTTGAAGAGACAAAAATCGTAGCACCTTTTTCGGGTTTTATAACTTCTAAAATGGTCGAGGTGGGGCAAGTAGTATCCACTGGAACTCCACTAATGTCGTTAATTGATATAAGCAATGTAAAAATTCGTATCCAAGTACCGGAAAGGGACATACTCAAGTTGAAAATCGGAGATGTTGTCGAAATAAAATCCGACTTGTTGCCCCAAGAAAAGTTTATCGGCAAGATTCAAAACATAGGATACAAATCGGACGAAGCCAAGACTTACCCAGTGGAAATTATTGTGAAAAATCCTAAAAATTTGCTAAAAGCCGGTATGTTCGTCCGAGCAACTATACCCTCTGCAATAAAAGGACGCACACTATTAATTCCACGAGAAGCCCTCGTTGGTAGTTCGCTCGACCCAAAGGTTTACATTGTAGAGAACAATGTTGTAAAACTAAAGCCAATTGTGCTTGGTAATGAATACGGCAAAAAACTTGAAGTCTTGCGAGGGCTAAACGAAGGAGACCTTGTCGTTGTCGAAGGAATTGTCAATCTAAAAGATGGTACAAGTGTTCAAATTGTTGGACAAAATTAAGGTGAGTATATGACAATCACAGAACTTGCAATAAAAAGGCCAACTCTTGTTGTTGTAGTTTTTTCCGTTCTTGGAATTCTTGGAATCTACGGGTTTGCGCAGTTAAATTATGAATTACTGCCCAAATTAACTGCGCCCGTTGTAACAATCCAAACAATATACCCCGGAGCTTCACCATACGAAGTTCAAAACAACGTAACAAAACCAATCGAAGACGCAATTACTGGTATGGAATTAATCGATGAGATTCGATCGGTGTCTCGAGAAGGGGTATCTTTCATTTTCGTTCAACTTCAGATGTCCGCCGACGTTGACAAATCGCTTCAAGACGTGCAACGCCGAGTGAATCAAATACAAGATTTACTTCCAAATGAAGCTCGGAAACCAGTTATCTCTAAATTAGCCTTCGACGAAATTCCAGTCATACGTGCAAACGTTAGTAGCAATCTACCGCCGAAAGAGCTTTACCAATTTGTCAAAGACAACATCCAGCCCTTGCTCTCAAAACTTGAAGGAGTGGGATTAGTTCAACTTCTTGGCGGAGTCGAGCGCGAAATCCAAGTTAACATTGATATGCAAAAATTGAAAGCGTATAAATTGGCAATCAACACAGTTACGCAATCTATCATAGCCTCGAATGTAGACTTCCCAACTGGAAATGTCAAGGAACCCGAGAACCAATATGTTGTACGAGTTGCCGGGAAATTTAAATCACTCGATGAATTGGAAAATCATATTATTGCAAGAACCCCGAACGGAGCGGAAATTCGTCTAAAAGACATTGCAAATGTACGCGACGGTATAAAAGAAATTACAAACATCAACCGATTGAACAACACACCTTCGCTTGGATTACTTATTCAAAAGCAAACCGATGGGAACACTGTCGAGGTCAGTAAACTCGTTCGCAAGGAATTTACTCGGTTGGAAAAAGAATATTCCAATATTGGATTAAAATTTGAAATTGCGCAAGATAACTCAATCTTCATAATGGACGCTGCAAATGCTGTCAAAAAAGACCTTGCTCTTGCAATTCTTATTGTTGCATTTGTTATGTTCGTCTTTTTGCATAGTTTAAGAAATTCCTTAATTGTTTTAATATCTATACCAACATCGTTGATTTCAACTTTCTTCTTAATGTATATCTTCGGATTCACATTGAATACAATTTCTTTGCTTGCGATGTCGCTTGTTATTGGTATACTGGTCGACGACTCCATAGTCGTCATTGAAAACATCACGCGACATCTGGAAATGGGCGAGGACCGTATAACTGCTGCAATTCGTGGACGAAACGAAATCGGCTTTGCTGCGTTGTCAATTACATTGGTCGACGTTGTTGTGTTTTTCCCTATGGCTTTAATCACAGGGATGATAGGGAATTTCCTTCGTGAATACGCGCTTGTCGTCGTTTTTTCCACGTTGATGAGTTTGTTTGTATCATTTACGGTAACACCTTGGCTTGCATCAAGATTTTCGAAAGTGGAATCGAAAGAATCAAAAGGACTGATAAAAAAAATCAGCGATTTTATAGAAAAAATTTACAGATCGCTTGAAAGGTATTACGTCGAGATTCTGGGTTGGGCATTGAACAACGGTGGAAAAGTCATTTTAATTGCTATAGCCTTGTTAATTTCTGCAATAATGTTGCCTGGATTGGGTTTTATAGGCACAGAATTTCTTCCAAATGTCGACAGAGGCGAGGTAATCTTCACAATTGAGACTGCCCCCGGAGCTACAATCGAGAAAACCAATAAACTTGCAATTGAAGTTGAAAACTTATTAAGACAGCAACCAGAGGTTCAAAAAGTTATTTCTAATGTTGGTTTTTCAAGCGAGGGAATACTTGGCCAATTCCAAAATAATGCAGCACAAATTCAAGTACTGCTGGTCGACAAAAACCAAAGAAAAATATCGACAGACGAATTTGCACAATTGATGAAAGAAAAAATTAACACCATTCCGGGAGTTAAAGTAAAAGCAACTCCTGTTACTTTGCTTGGCACTTCGACACGAACTCCAGTTCAAATTCTTGTTAGCGGTCCGAATTACGAATCGGTTTACAAAGGTGCTCGAATTGTCGATAGTGTTGTTCGAACCGTCAAAGGAACTACTGACGTAAGCCTTTCAAGCGAGGAGGGCAAACCAGAACTTCGCGTCGATATCGACCGAAGCAAACTTGCGCAATTTGGTTTACCAATTTTGGAGATTTCCTCGGCATTAAGAACTGCATTGACCGGAAACGATGACACCAAATATACCGAAGGTAACACCGATTATGCCATAAGAATACAAATCGACAAGTTCGACCGTTCGCGAGTCGAGGAATTAGAGAATTTACCATTTTTGACACGGGACGGCAAAGTGGTTCTTTTGAAACAATTTGCAAATGTCTATCAATCGGTCGGTCCAACTAAATTGGAACGACAGAATCGAGCACCAAGCGTCTATGTTAATTCAATGGTATTTGGAAGAGCCAGTGGTAATGTAAACAGCGAGATAAACGAGAAGTTGCAAAAAGTGAAACTTCCCCCAGGAGTTGGTTATGAATTTGTTGGTGAACAAAAGGCAATGATGGATTCATTCAAGAGTTTGCTTTTAGCATTAATTATCGGGAACATTTTTGTGTATTTAATATTAGTTGCATTGTACAACTCCTATCTTTATCCTTTTATAATTATGTTCTCAATTCCGCTCGCTGTCATTGGCGCTTTCTATGGTCTTGCATTTACAATGAAAACTATTAGCCTTTATTCAATCCTCGGTATGATAACTCTTGTTGGTTTGGTTGCAAAGAATGGCATACTTTTGGTCGACCGAACAAATTATATGAAATTTGAAAAAGGTTTCTCAACAAGAGAAGCATTGCTGGAAGCAGGACAGATTCGTCTGCGCCCAATTTTAATGACAACTTTTTCAATGGTCTTCGGTATGATGCCAATCGCACTTGCAACGTCGGCAGGCTCGGAATCGAAATCTGGTCTTGCAGTCGTGATAATCGGCGGTTTGCTTAGTTCTTTGTTCCTCACATTAATTGTAGTACCTGTTATTTATCAACGATTCGACAAATGGAAAGAAGCGTTTACAAAACTTTTCAATAAGAAAAAAGTTACAGAACCATTACCAGATTAATTAAAATAATTATTATGGAGTAAGGGGCTTAAATGGCCTGCCCCTTGCTCTATTCGATTTCTTTTAGTCCTACAAATAATTGAAAAAAAACAAAAAAGTAGAAATATTTTTCTAATTCATTTAATTTTCTTAATTTTGTGTTTCTAATATGTTTAATAACAAATATTTGAATGGATATGGCAAATAATATGACAAAAGCAGACATTGTCGACGAAATAGCCAAAGCGACTGGCTTGACAAAAATCGAAACAAAAGCAGTTGTTGATGGAGTGCTCGCTACAATAATTAATGCGGTCTCGACTGGCAAAAGAATCGAATTGCGTGGATTTGGCGTATTTAAATCCAAAGAACGAAAGCCAAGAATTGCAAGGAATCCAAAAACCGGCGAAGTCGTTCCACTCGACAAAAGGGTTGTTCCAATCTTCAAGCCCTCGCCCGAGTTCTTGAAAAAAGTAAATGACAATATCAATAATCAGGATAATAAATAAGGAGTGAACCAAATATGCCTTGTGGAAGAAAGAGAAAACGCCATAAAATGAATACTCACAAAAGAAAAAAAAGACTTCGCAAGAACCGCCACAAAAAGAAAAATCGATAATTCATTTTTTATCTTTAATTTCAATGAAGTTTTGTTTTGGTATTGTTGCTTCAATAATATTATTGTTTTATGGTTCCTTTTCACAGAACAGTGGTATCCGACCCACTGTTCTGTTGAAGGGACGCGTTCTCAATCACAAAACCCTTGCACCAATTGAAACAAAATTTTATCTGGTCGGAGAAGATGGAAAAAAAATTCAAGTGAATTCTTCGAACGATGGTTCCTTCAATATACCATTATCTGTATCTGGCAACTATCTTATTCAAGCGGACAATTGGATTTGTGTCGACCCCAGCTCAATTAACATTAAAGTTGCATCCAGCTACTCCGAACAAGATGTTACCCTATTCTTTCTACCTTTTGAATCTGGATTAGTTTTAAAGAAAGTTCAAGGATTTTCTGAACCTTTCGCACATTTAACAAAAGGAGGACAGGATGCACTTTCATTGGCTTGCAACCTCAACAAAAACAACCCAAAGCTCTTTTTTCAAATAGTAATACGAGTTGAAGAGGGTCAATTTAAGGAGCAAACCAAGCTAATTTCCGAAGGGAAAAAAAAGAAAAAAATTAAAATCACACAACGTCAGCAAGCAGAAGAGTTTGCGCAAGCCCTCATATCTGAAATCAGGAACTTTTTAGCTACAAACAAACTACCCGAACGTAAATACTCGATCAACGTCGAATATATCTCTGGTGCAAAGGGTAGAAAAATATCAACCCAAAAAGGAAAAGAGAAAAAACAACCCACTTCTTCATTTGGCAAAGAGAATCTTGAAATAAAAATTGAAACTGTGTTGAGAACCGACCTTCCAAATTCAAAGTAATTATTTCTTCTTGAAATACTTTTTAGGATACTCGAAAAAGCGAAGTTTTCCTCTGGTGGTTAAAATTTCTTTCCAAGAGTTAATATCCAAATCGATACAAACAACTCCAGTGGTTGGAATATTTTCTATAAACATATCCAATAGCTGATTGGCGAGTGTTGTCAAATCTGGATTATGACCAAAAAGAAATACTGTATTATGTATGTCGTCGATTTGGGAAAGCAATTTCCTAATTGCAAATGCTCCCATAGTGTAAATTTCTTCGCGGACCACAACTTTGGATTTATCGGTTTTGAACTCTTCTACAAAGTACTTTACTGTTTGAAGGGCGCGTTCGGCAGGACTTGTCAAGATTAATTCGGGATGGACACCTTTTTCTTTCAATAGATTTGCCATAAACGGAGCATCTCGTTTACCCCTTTTGTTCAAGGGTCTTTCAATATCGGTAATGTTTGGATCGGACCAGTCCGATTTTGCGTGTCGAATAATCACAAGCGTTTTCATAATCTATTTCCTTTGATTAATTCCAAATTTAAACATTTCTCTTTCAAGATACATTTCTTCCCGAACTTTTTTTGCATTTACCCTCTGGTTAAGTTTATTGTATGCCGCGACAAGACAGTTTTCAAATCTACTGCGTATCGCTTCTCTTTGCTCAGGATTTTCAATTTGCAACCACGCCTTTTGATTGTAAAAAACACTTAACCTTGAAACCACACGCTTGGGATATTTTAAGGTATCCTTTTCAGCAAGAGTCAATTGGTTGTCCAACAGTCGATAAACATCAACTTTGACACTATCTTTTTCATTATGTGTTTGATTAAAATTTTCGATCTTTTCAATCAACTTGTCGACGACTTCCTGTTTGGTAAAATCATAAACCTTAAATTTAATCGGTATAGGAGGCCGGATTTTAATCGTAATGTCTTTTTCGGAGCGAGGGAAGCCGAAAGTATTCAACTTTGAAATCACTTTAGATACTGCATCAAAGGTCAAATTCGTAGTCAGTAAAGCAAGTGCACCTCGAATCAAAAGATTGCCTGCGAAGCCTTCGCCGACTCTACGATAATTTTTCAAAATCATCTGTCGAATAAATTGTGCTTGGTTGTAGCATCGTTGATAGTCGTCCCCACCAAGTCCTTTCCGCGAGCGAAGTACTTGCAATGTAGATTTTGGATCCCTATACCCAAAGAATTCCAAAAAACCAATCACCTGGGAAAAACCAACTTCAACATAGTAGTGAATAGTATCAAGTTGAGCTATTCTTGCAAGCTCATTCAAGTAGAAATTGCGACCACGCGCAGCTCGCACAACTGTCAATTTGTTCTGTCCTGTGGAATCGTCGTAACCAGCATCCGCCGGCGTATCTCTTGGAACTGAAACAATCTCAATTTTCCCGCTGTCGAGCAGGATTGAAATTATATGGTTTGCATCTGCATGGTTGCTGTTCGTTCCAACTCTTGAATCGAGTCCAACCACGGCAATGTTGATTCTTCGACCTGTGTATCTTGGCCGAAGCAAATCTCCAGCAGTACTATCAAAATTTGTAAAATCCTCGTAATTGCTGTAAATCATAAAATCATCGGTGCTATCTCTTGTCACAGCCTTTATAAAGTTTGTGTCTGTTTTACTACTTGATACTGCCTTTTCGGGAATTTTTTCCGTACGAAGAATTTCGCTTTGAGTTTGGAAAAAGCTAAGATAAACAACCCCAGCAATTCCAGTGAAAAGCAATGCAATAATACCCCACAAAAAAACCAACAAAAGTTTGGACTTCTTCTTTCTTGTCTTTCTTCCTTTAGCCATAGAATTAAATAAAAAAACGAAAATTAACTAACACAAATTTATCGCTATTTCTTGAACCATTTTACCAATCACGAGGCAACAAGTCAAGCCTGGTGATTCAATTCCTATTAAATTAATGAAACAAGGCAACCCATTTTGAGTTTCGTCCTTAATGATAAAGTCGGGATAAGAATCGTAGGATTTCAATTTTGGTCGAATTCCAGCTTGGTCGGGATATAAATCGTCCAATTCTAAACCAACTAAATAATGAGAAACCGAATTATGGAATTTCTCTTTTAAATATTCCGGTACAGAATAATCTTGTACTCGTTTATCAAGGTAAACCAAATCTGGTCCAACTTTTAATCCACCATCAAGTTCAATAGTTAAGTGGATCCCCAAAAAAGATGAGTCTTTAGACGGAACTGGATATATCAACCGAGATACAAGATTGCTCTTGCTTGGTCGCACTCGAAAATAGTGTCCTTTTGCCCAACGAAGCCTATATCTCAACAAGTCCACATCCAGCCCAACCATAGAACAAATAGTATCACTTTCCAAACCGGCAGAATTCACAACAAACTTCGAACTGACTTTGAAAATCTCGTTTCCTTCGGTTTCGAGTGACAAAATGTAGAATTCTCCACGCCTTTCAATAGCAACAACTTTATGCCTAAAAGCAAAAACACAGCCATTGGTTTGCGAGGAAGCATAAAGTGCTTCCATCAATCTGTGGCTATCGACAATTCCAGTTGATTTAACCCACAAACCCGCAGCTGCTTTAACATTTGGTTCCATTTTTCTTATTGCTTTACCATCGAGAAATTCAACATCTTCGACTCCATTGCTTTTTGCATTCAAAAGTAATTTCTCGAGATATGAAATTTCGTCTTCATTGGTAGCAACAATAAACTTGCCAATCCTTTTAAAAGGAACATTGTTACCTTGGCAAAATCTATACAAAGATTTATTGCCCTCTACACACAACCTCGCTTTTAATGAATTTGGAGGGTAGTAAATACCAGAATGTATCACTTCGCTATTTCGAGAAGAAGTCTCCCAACCGAAGGAAGGATGCCTTTCGACAAGAAGAACAGAAAATCTTTCAGATAGAAAACTTGCACAAGAAATGCCAATTATTCCGCCCCCGATAATAACCACATCAAAATCCATCTCAAAATCTTAATCTAACGCCAAAATGTAAGGAAATTCGATGGTAATACCAATCGCCATCATTTATCATACTTGAAAGAGGATATTTGTACAATAATTCACTTGATAATGCTAAGCGAGGATTTAGGAAGTAGTTATAGCCAAAACCGATTAAAAAATTCGAACGAAAACCTGAAAGAGAATTTAATTTATTGGAATTTTGATCGAGGATGCTTCTCTTTCCATCTGAATAAGAATAGTTGGGAGGGTTGATTATGAATCGATAAAACTCTATAGATTTAGAAAGTGGAAAATCAAACTCGAAACCAGCCGATACAAAAAGCCCAAAATACCAATGGTATTCACCGAGAAATGATAAACCCAAAAACAAGCCTTTAAGAGACAAGCGTCGCCCTTCGTTAAACGAAGCAAAAGAGCCATTGTCCAGGCGAATTTTTGAAACTATAGTGTCTGCCGACTCGATTTCCCCGGCGTAATTTTCAAGAGAAAGTCGTGAGGAAATTGCAAGATTTTCATTGAGAAATTTGCTGAAATACAAACCAAAAAAACCAGCCGTTCCAGTGGAATATTGATATTTTCCGTAAGATGTGATATTCCCGGAAGAGACAAAATTTGGAGAATTGAAACCAACAGAAAATGAACCAAAAAGTCCTATCTGATAGCCCGGAGTAACTTTGCACGCAGATTGAATTCCTGGGTAAACTTGATAGTAACTTTTTCCACGCGTTGGAACGAAAGTATAGCACACTGTCCATTCAGAAACATTAAGAGCCATATCCGTAACAAAGAATGAAAGTCTCGATGAATAACTACTTTGAACTGGCTTAATATTGATAAGAACTTGGGGTGTTCCTGGCTCGATCTTCGGCAAATTAAAGTCGAAACCATAATTACTAACAATTGAAATTCCTTGTATTCCAGTGTCGTCTATTCTATCATCGCGTAGAAACAACTGAAAGCCATCCGTCGATGGTTTCCCGTCGGCGATAGGCGCCAAAGTGTCCTTACTTGGTTCATATTCAATGAAAGATTGGCCAGCCATTGTACCATAGGCATCGTAGGCATCTTTCCCATATCCGAAACCGTAAGAATACATTCCAAAAGGTAAATCTGCTTCGATGTAGTGTGAACCATAATCCACTTGGATATAGCCAATCGAATATCGGCTGATACCAATTTGCTGGAAAAGGGATGAATCGACAGGCGCACCGTCGAGACGCAAACTCTTTATCGCAATAGTTGGGATAACAACATTTATATAATGTCTCCACTCGCCATTCACTGGTGTTGCGAAACGATAACTTTTTAAAAATTGAAGTGTTGGACTAACCAAAAGCATCATAGGGTCGCCAATTGAATCGCCAATGTTATATCCATGGGAATATTGAGCTACAAGGATAGGCTTGTTTGCTGTGATTTGCAATGGTTTGTCGACAAGGCTATCGAAAAATTCGCCCGCATTCAAAGTCCTAACCAGTTTGCCATCGATAAAAACTTTCGTTTCGGGTTCATTTGCAAGAACACGAAAAGTGTAATTTTTTCGAGGTTTTAAAATTCCAAGATAGAAATGCTTTCCCCAAGAAGAAATCGGGGGAATTTGTTCAACAAGGTGATTGCAAGCAGATTTATTCGGCGGGACGTATGCACATTGATGACCTGAAAAAACAGCAACCTTTTTGTTCGAACGAATAATCGAACCAGTTAAATCACATTTCGGCGTTTGAACAAACTTCGGTGCAACTTGGATGACATCGCCTTTTCTCATTCTAATTGTAAAAGGTACATTTGCGGGCGCCATCTCGGTGTCGAACGAAGGAATAATCGTTACTTCTGTATTATCTTCGGTTGCAACGACAGCAAAAAGTGGCACCATCTCGATTGAAACAGTGTAACACATTGCACGATATTCTGTGCCAAGAACATCCACAGGAAAAGCAAGGAAAGAATCTGTTGTTTGAAAACGACGGTTCAAACCATATACAAAAATCGGTTTCTCGGAAGTAATATGTACACTCAATTGCTCGATTACATTGAAACTTTTGACCTGTGCAAGTGCTGGAATTCTAACATTTTGAATTGTTTTCCCACGAACAAAAACCTGTGTTCGATAGTTTATTCCTGGGATTTCAATAGTAACTTTTGTATCTTCCTCGCCAGTCAAAAAAAGTTCGAGGATCAATTCACCAGCAGGCCTTTTTGGGTCGTCCTCTTGAAAATTCTTCATAAAACAAATCCAAAAGTCGGTCCCAACTGGCTTTTTAACAACTTGATACTTATTCAACGACAAACTATCCAGTGGTTGTATTTGCTGCCATTTCATACCAAATAGAAAGGAAGATTTTCCACTTCCAAGCACTGAAAACATTAATAAAAAAAGAAAAAAATTTCTCATTGTCTATTTAATTACCAAAAATTTAGAAATAAAAACTCCAACAGAATACGCATTCAATTGTAAAAAGTAAACACCAGAAGCAAGATCAGAAGGAACCGTCATTTCCATCAAATAATCACCAGCATCAAGTTTCGTTTGCAAAGATACCTCTCCCTCAATTCCAGTAATTTTGAACAAACTTTCTGTTGCCGATGATAAAACAATTTCACCTTTGGAATTGAACACTTTAATTTCGACAAATGATGGCAAAATCATCCCAAAACGAAAAAAAACACGATAAGATGCCGGAATTGGAAATGATTCGGAAAGGTAATTTTTTTTCACTGGGAAGACCAAAGGACCACGAACCGTTACAATTCCCCCTTCGTAAATAAAACTAACAGGATTGTCATCGAGTTCCACTTGAACCAACTTAATCGTATCCACCGAGTCCTTGAACACAAGTCCCTCGACGATCAATTTGCAAATGATTGCGTTGTTGTTTGAATTAAGATTCAACCGGGAAGAAGTAACAACTAATGTAGCATTGAATAACTGATTCAATTGAACACTAAATTGGGGCTCAGAGTCCGAGATAATGTTGCTAGCATCAGAGATAACCTTTTGAACATCCATCAAATAGGCATTAAATTGGAAAACCAAATTAAGTTTAGAAAATGATTGCTTTCCAAAATCACCTAAAACAACGAGAGTGTCTATTTTTCCTCTTTCTATAGTTCGATTTGGAATTGATATTTTAACTTCGGAGGAAGCAACATTGCAAAAAAATAAAAAAAATGCTGTTAACTTTAAAATATCTGCAAAACTCATAGGCTAAACAAAGTAAAATACAAAAATATTGAAAAAGAAATAAACGAAAGTATTAGTTTATTAGTAAACACATAAATTAATTGATTGAAAATTTCGTCTTTTATTATTCAAAATTAACTTTGGTTATGAAAGAAAAACTCGAAAGCATTGTCGAAAGATACAAATTTATTGAAGATGAATTAAACAAACCCGAAACGCTTGGGGACGTCAAAAAATTTAAAGAGTTGTCAAGAGAGTTTAAGTATTTAACACCAATAGTTAATACAACCAAGGAATATTTAAAAGTTTTAAACGACATAGAATCAAATTACGAATTAACCAAAACAGATATCGAGCCCGAGCTGCGCGACCTTGCATACGAGGAGATCGAGTTACTTCAGAGGCGAAAAGAAGAACTCGAGGAACAACTAAAACTGCTTCTTATCCCAAAGGATATGAATGATATGAAAAACTGCATTGTGGAAATTAGGGCTGGCACGGGTGGAGACGAAGCTGGGCTTTTTGTTGGCGATTTGTTCCGAATGTATCAGAAATTTGCCGAAAAACACGGTTTCAAGATTGAAATAATCGACTTCAACGAGAGCGAACGAGGCGGATTCAAAGAAATCATCTTTTCAATGAGCGGCGATGATGTCTATGGCGTTATGAAATTCGAAAGTGGAGTCCATCGCGTTCAACGAGTGCCCGAAACGGAAGCTAATGGAAGGATTCATACCTCGGCAGCAACTGTTGCGGTTTTGCCCGAAGCCGATGAGATAGATATAGAAATCAACGAAGACGACCTTCGTATCGACATTTTCCGCTCCGGAGGGAAAGGAGGGCAAAACGTTAACAAAGTTGAAACTGCAGTCCGAATAACACACTTACCAACTGGCATTGTTGTGTCTTGCCAAGACGAGCGCTCCCAATTGAAGAATCGCGAGAAAGCGATGAAAGTCCTTCGAGCACGACTTTATGAGCTTGAACTTACAAAACAGCAAAAAGAAATAAGTTCAGCCCGTCGAGCAATGGTGCGCACTGGCGATCGCTCGGAAAAAATTCGAACCTATAACTGGCCTCAGAATCGAGTTACAGACCACCGTCTCGAAGGCGACCAGAAAAACTATACTTTGAGCGAAGTTTTGGAAGGCGAATTAATGCCAATTATTGAAAATCTTCGTTTACTCGAACAAACACAGCTTTTGAATCAAGGTTTGCTTTTAGCCGATAAAAACTAATCGGTTCGCAAGTCAAGGCTGATTTTTTATCAAAAAGATTTCTTTTTCAATTTTACTCGCTGAACCAAACACTCCAATTGCACCATTTACACTCGATAAAAGCGGGTTAAACTGATTCCCACGAAATTGTTGCAAAATCCAACGAAGATAATTAAAATCGGGAGTGTAAATAATCACCTTGTGTCGCCCAAACCATTTGAACAAAAGCCAAGACAAAGGATACTCTGTGTTTGGAATTGCATCCCAATTAGACACGTCGTAATAATAGCGACTTCTACTACGATTTTGTTGGAAAGGTGTATAGACCCTCCTATTTTTTTCATCAGTAGGAGGATTCAAATACTTTCCGTAATCAAGTGTATCGAGGCAAATAGTGGAAACAATGTAATAAAGAGTACCTTTAACTGAAGTCCAGCGAATTGATATCGGCTTTTGATCTGTAAAATTGATGGAATCCTTCGGATAGAAGATTGTGTCGGGTGGAGGTTGAACCCAGTCAAACCTTTCCGGAGTTTTTGTGCTCGAAGTAATTACGTTTCCCTCCGATGTTCTTATCTCAAGGGAATAAAGCATATTAGGTTGAACTTTTAAAGTTGTGTCGGGATAGAAATAACACCAACTTTCAGGATCCCCAGTATCTTTGGCAATAAGCGTTATTACAGAATCTTTGAATTTAATTCTAACATCAACATTTCTCGCAAATGCTTTAGCAAAATCAAACTTTTCGTTTAAAGGTTGAGTTCGATACAATTTTATTCCGTCGAAGGGCTGATCGACAATCAAAAAGGCTTCGACATAATATTGCGGTTCAAATTCTGTTGGTGGCTTATCTTCGCAACCAGTAAACAACCAAGCAAAAGTTCCAATCAAAAACAAAAGATATATTTTGTTCATACTTTTCCTAAAATTTAATTTCGTAAGAAATGGTTGGAATAATTGGCAAAAGTCTTACATCTTCGACCTGTGGTACTTCTTGATTCAAGTTGTAATATCTAAACCAAATATCCCGACGATTGTAGACATTATAGATATCGAAAATTAATTTTGATGGTAAACCAAAGGTTGTGAAATTATATGTTGCCGAGAAATTCAACTGGTGCGAAGGAGGAAGTCGAAGTCCGTAACGCTGTGAAGTTATTACTTTGCCTAAGCCTTCGCTTTGTCCGGGCAAACGAGAAATGAACATCGACGTGGCACCAGTGTATGATTGTCCCGATTGGAATGTAAAGGTAGCAGAAAATTCCCATTTTTTACTTAAAAGATATTGTACAACAATTTTAAAATCGTGCCTTCGGTCATACTTCGGTCTGAACTCTTTACCATAGTTTAACGAATCGAACCGTGCATAAATGAATCCAAGTGCATATCCAAACCAACCCACAAGCTTCCCATATTTTTTTTGAAAGAATAACTCTAAGCCATAAGAGCGTCCATTGCCAACATAAAAAACATCGCGAGCAGTAGTTGCAGTCAACAAATTGAGATTTAGTTCTGTGATATTTCTTAAAGTTTTGTAATAAACATCAAAGTTGAAATTAACACCTTCGATGGGCTCAGTTTCTAGGGAAAGAATAATATGGTGCGAAAGAATAGGAGGAACAGTTGAATCAGTCGGAAGCCAAGTATCGAAGAAAGAAAAGTCTGGCTGAGTTGCTACTCGTATGTTTTGATGGTAAATACCCAATGCAAGTTTTGATGAAATCTTGCTCGAAATATTATATTTCAATGCTATTCTCGGGTCGAATGTCGTTTGTTTACTCAAACTCCAATAATTTATTCTGGCTCCCACTTGGAAGGAGAACAAATCCGAGAAATTATAATTTGTTTGAAAATATGCGCTATGGTTCCAATCATCAAGAGTTAGGTTTAAAATGCCTGCTGGAGTAACACCAGAATTCTTCGATGTGTCGGTTTCTGTCCCAGCAAAATTTTGAACATAGGAGAAACGAAATTTTGAAACTTCATAACCAAACTTTAATGTCAACAATTCTGTTAAAAACCAATCGATGTTGGTTTTGAAATTCAAGTCTCTAATCGAATTCTCAATCTTGTAAACATAATCACCGGTCCGACCCATAAATGAATTTTTATAAAAATTCTGGCTTAAAGAACTTGAAGAAAAGATATTATCAAAAAATATATGTACCCACCGTGCGTATACGGCTTGATTTTTTATATAAACATCTAAATCGATCCCGAAGCCTTTATATCCCAGAAAATCTTGGCTCAAGAAGCCCCCAAGGTAAATCCTATCGTTTTTTCCAAACTCTTGTGTAACCTTTGCATTTACATCGTAGAACCAAAAATCGGGAAGAGGAAGATTTGGATCGGCGGGAACAAGCCCCTTAATTAACTCTACATATGTTCTTCGGCCAGCAATAAACCAGGAACCATTTAAAAGAGGTCCTTCGAGCATTGCTTTCGAGGAGATTAACCCAATGCCAGCACCGCCAGAAACTTTATCTTTGTTTCCTTCCTTTTGAGTTACATTAAGTACTGAGGAAATTCTCCCACCATATTCAGCGGGAAAGCCACCTTTGAACAATTCCACTTCTTTTATAGCCTCGGTGTTAAAAGTCGATATGAAACCAAATAAATGAGATGGGTTGTAAACAGTCATATTATCGAGCAGTACAAGGTTTTGGTCCGGAGAACCACCCCGAACGAAAAGCCCCGAGGAAATTTGGGAAGATGTCAAAATGCCAGGTAAATATTGCAAGGAGCGAAACAAATCCGATTCGCCTCCAATTCTAATTTTGGAAATCTGCTTTACCGGTATTGTAGTTTTGCTGATTGTAATTTCTCGCCTTTCGATTTCTTTTTCTGCCTCAACACTTACTTCGGATGTTGTTATGTCTAATGGTTGCAAATAGAAATTTTTTCGCAACACTTCTTTATTTTTTAAACTTATACTATCTATAAACTTTTGAAAGCCAATGAATGTTACAACGATTCTATATTTCCCAGGGGGAATATTATTCAAAGCATAAAAGCCAGTTTTGTTTGTAATAGTTCCAAACTTTGTCCCCTCGAGGTAAACCGTTGCACCAATGAGCGATTCTTTTGTTTGGGAATCGTAAACAAAGCCGCTTATTGAAGCATTCTCGGCAATTGTGTTTGCTTCATGAGAAAATAAAGCATTTATTGAAATTAAATATATTATTAGCAAACAAATTATTCGCATAGTCATTAAAGAAAATTTAGAAAAGTTAATAAACGAAAAAAACAGTTATAAGTTGCAATTTATCGAGAAACACAAATTTCTACCAAGGCAAAAGTTTAATTATAGGATTTTCATCCACTCGAACAAAATAGTTACCGTAACTTGAAACAAAGATCATAGTACAATCCTCAAGAATTGCTGGAATATTCAAGACCGAAGGATATTTGTAAAAGTCGATTGTTTTCCACAAGGTTAGGTCTGTGCCAAAGAAAACCATAACCGGATTGCCTCGGACGTAGCCCAATGCTCCAACTATCTGCTGACTGATGAAAAGTGGGGTGTAAAAGATAGCCGTAATCTGTTGAGTATTTAAAACATTACCCGAAGTGTCCAATTTGTAAATTTTGGAAATTGTCTCGCCTACACCCAAGTTGTAAAGAATTAAATAAATCTCTCCGCTTTCAGAGATTGAAAGATATCTGGGAATGATGCCAAAATCCTTTGCCCAAACTGTATTTCCATTGGCATCCAAGCAAATTAGATATCCTACCAGTTGCCCATTTTCTTCTTTGTAACCAATAACAAAGATTTTATCCTTCCATACAATTGGATATCGTAGAAGCCTTATCCGTTCGAAATTTCGTTTCCACAGAAATTTCCCGTTGGTATCTAAAAGAGCAACTGTATCGGTTTCACCTAATCGGTCATTGGTTAAATTTACAACAATTCGTCCGTCCTTGTATTCTGTAAAGCAATTCGTCGTTGGCAACGGAAGTAAAACTTTCCATAGAATTTTACCAGAGAAATCAATCCTATATAAAAAACCAGAAGAAGATGCAAAGTAAACTCCCGCTTTGGTTGCAAGCAATGTTGTGAAGAACTTAGAAGTATCGTCCAAAGCAACCATCCAATTTTTTCTTCCTTCTTTTGAAATTGAATACAAATTTTTAGCATTTGATATAAAAATAATATCTTCTGCGGGTGTTGCAACCATATTGCTGACAACATACTCATTTTGAGGCAACTTATATTCCCAGAACAAATTCATATGCTCGAAGCATACAATAAAACCATTGGCTGTGGCTGTGAGAAACTTATTGCCACTTATCGTTAAGGGGAAAACAATAAATCCAGACGTATCAGTGCAACTTACTTTTTCAAGTAGTGCAACGCCTGTCCAAAATCTACCAAAGTCCTCGTAATTCGATTGACGCTGTGAATTTCGATATAAATTGAAAGGTTCTCTTTCATTCTCCTTTTCGCAAGAAATCAAGAAAAGCAAAATCAAAACAAAGAAAAATTTATTTAACAATAATTTCATCTCCGATTTTAATCACATTCAAAACAACTAAGCGATAATCATTTGCAATATAGACAAAAAAAACATTTCCATCAAAACACGAAAAATCAATTCTTTCAACCTCGCTTTCAAAAGCAACTTGCCAAATCTTTCTTCCAACTAAATCAAACACTTCAACTTGGTTTGCTTTATCCATAAACAAGAAAAGATTTTCATTTTCTATACGAAAGTGAAAAGATTGAGTGTTTGTTTGTTCTGTTCTCAAAGGTATCATTTCTAAATTTAAACCAACAACGCAATCGAGGTCAAAACCAGAGAGCAAAGGATCGTAATAAGGATGGTTCGGATTTTTTAGAATTGTATCACAAATGTCTTTAATCTTAATCCAGCGCGCACGCGAAATGCCAACCTTTGCAAGGTCGAAAGAATTTCCTCCACTAACATTTGGATCGAAAGGGTCGGCTTTCCCATTGGTTGGGACTGTCCCAGCACAACCTTCAAGCGAATAATAATCCCAAGGGAATTCATAAAAATTTATTCCATCCTCGCTTACGGAAACAACTGCTGGTTCAGCAAAAACCTTTTTATTAACGGGATTTACAAAAGCATTTTCGAAAATCGTAAAATCCGGACCGTCTCCATCGACTAAATAATAATTTTTGAATCCAACTACAATTTCACCACCAAGCCCCAAAGAGCAAATGTCTTTTGGACTCGAACTCGGAATACTTGAAGAAGCATTGGTGTCGGGAAGAGAAAAAATATTCATCGGAAAATAAGCACTATCCTGGCCAAGGCTTTGACCTTTGCCAGGGATAAACCAAAGCACAGTATCAATCGGAGATTTATAAGTTTGTGAGTGAATGAATGAAAATGCTATTATTAACAAAAAAAAAGTGTATTTCATACCAGAGATATACAATCAAATAAAAATCAAAAATAAAAAACTCGTTCCAATCAAATATGAAGGGAAAAAAGAAAAATAAATTAAACACAATTAGAATTCGTCAAAACCTTTTTAAAAGTAATGAGTGATGATAGTCTCGGGGAAGAAAATAAGCGAATTGTTCGACTTCGAAGTGGAATTAGTGTTCGATAGCCATCATAATGGCAAATATAATATGGATATCGATCTCAAAAGAACACAGCTCCACGCGGAAGGGCTTGCAAAGCCAATGCTAAGGTTTTACGGATGGAAACCTTGGACAGTATCTCTGGGTGCAAACCAAAAAGAAAGCGATTTCAACAGACGCAAGCTCGAGGACTATGGCTTCGATTTAGTGCGGCGCCCCACCGGAGGGAGAGCGGTTCTCCATGCCAACGAGATTACTTACTCATTTGTTTGTCCTTTGAATAATGAATTAAAAGCACATGATGTATATAGGGAAATTCATTTTTTCCTTGTAAAAGGCTTGGAAATGATTGGAGCCGAAGAACTTGGATTTGAAAAGTCACAGTCAAACTTTAGTGAATTCTACAAACGCGAAGCAGTTTCCATCTCCTGTTTTGCAAGTTCTGCGCGTTACGAAATAGCATGGAAAGGGAAGAAGTTGGTAGGAAGTGCCCAAAGAGTTTTTGGAAATACGCTTCTACAACACGGCTCGATCCTCCTTGGACCGGGGTATGAATTGATTGCCGAAGTTGCAAACTTAAAAGATGAAACCGCACGCGAAATTTTACGCAATCACATCAAAAACCACAGCATTTCAATAGAAGAAATTGTAGGGAAGCAAATTTCATACGAACAAGCATTAGAAATATTTAAAAAGTTTCTTTTATGTTAAGATATGTCGTTCTAATACTTTTAATTGTTTTAGTCATATTAACACTAGTCAATTTGATTTTTTCAAAAATTTTGAAAACACTTACTTTATTCACACCACCAAAAAAGAAGGATGAGGATGAAATTCTTTACAAAGACAATGATATTGTGATTTTGAAAGGTAAATCTAAAGAAGAAACAAAGAATGGAAATAAGAGAAAATGACAGAGCACAATTAATTGCAGCAATAGATGTTGGAACAAATTCATTCCATTTAATAATTGCAAGTGTGGATTCTCGGGGAATGCTCAATATAGTCCTTCGAGAAAAAGAGGTTGTTCGATTGGGTGCAAGCGCTGGGGACATTAAATATCTTACCGAAGATGCAATCGAGCGAGGAGTCCGAACATTAAAACGATTTGCTGATATAGCCAAAAGCAAAGGAGCCGAGATAAGGGCAGTCGCAACAAGCGCTGTCCGCGAAGCATTGAACGCAAACGATTTTATCGATCTTGTCAAAAAAGAAACTGGAATCGAAATCGAGGTTGTTTCGGGCGTTGAAGAAGGAAGACTAATCTACCTTGGTGCTTTGCATTCACTTCCTATCGTTAATCAAAAAGCTCTAATAATTGATATTGGAGGTGGAAGCACTGAAACTGTTATTGGCAAGGACGGAGAAACAATTTATGTCCACAGTGAAAAACTTGGTGCAATAAGACTTTCAGTAAAATTTGAATTGCAAGACGAGGTCGACGAAAACAAAATCAAAGAATGCAGGAGATTTATTCGTGGGGTGTGGGCTCCGATTTTTAACAAAATAAACCAAATTGGATACGACACATTGGTTGGTACTGCTGGGACAATCTTGAATATTGCCGTAATGACATTGATGTCGAACGGAAAACCTGTACCAGATATTCTCAATGGCTATACACTCGGGAGAAAAGACATTCTCAAAACAATTAGAAGAATCATTGAAGCAAAAAATTTGAAAGAAAGAAAACAAATACAAGGAATGGACCCGCAGCGAGCCGACATAATAGTTGGTGGAGCTTTAATCCTCGAATATGCTCTTGAAAATGCTGTTATCGATAGAATGCATATTTCTACCTTTGGACTTCGGGAAGGGATTGTTTACGACACTTTGGAAAAAAGAAAGGAAATTGAAACCTTAAAGCACCTTGGAAGACTTCGTGAATCGAGCATTTATTCCATTGCGCAAAAATATGGTGTAAATCTCCAGCATAGTTATCATATAAAAAACATTGCTTTAAAATTATTCGATGCAACTCAACATCTTCACAATCTCGGTATAAAAGAACGGGAATGGCTCGAAGCGGCTGCAATTCTCCACGATGTTGGTTATCTAATTTCTGTTGAACAACACCACAAGCACAGTTATTACATTATAAGTCACTGCATAATGCCTGGCTTTACTAAAGAGGAGTCGGAAATAATCGCAAACATCGCCAGATACCACAGGAAAAGCCATCCCAAAAAGAGACACGAAAATTTCCAAAAACTTTCCGAAGAAAAGCAAGAAACTGTTAAAATACTTGCCGGAATTTTACGAATTGCAGAAGGTATCGACCGAAGGCAAATCCAAGCCGTAAAAGATATTGTTGTAATCCCAAATACCAATTCTATAACTATAAAATTAATACCGGCAAACAATAGTGATGTACCCGATGTTGAACTTTGGGGCGCCGAGCGCCGCAAGTTGTTGTTCGAAGAATCAATGGGAATAAAGGTGAACATTGCTCTCGAATTGTAACTTTTGTAATTTATGATGTGTCTAATTTTTTCTATTTTAAAAAACATTATGAAATATTTAAAATATACCGTTGTTTTTATTTTAATTATTTTTAATACAACAATTGCGCGGGTCGAAATTGAATTTGGCGAAAGTTTGAACTATGGTACCTATCCCACTTTATCTTTAAAATTCAAAGTTCTTAAAGATGGACAACCTATCTCGATTACCTCAACTCAAGTCATTATTTTAGAAGGTTTTTACCCTATAAAACCACTTGCAGTTTCAAATCCAGATTTTTCAGGTTTTCAAACACTGAATTGGATTTCTAGTTCACCTAATTCTGAAATACCACAAATTTTCGTCACAGTCGAAGACGAAGTAGGCAAAGCAATACCCAATAACATCGTTCCACATCCATTATACTCAAGTGTTTCAACTTACATTAAATTTGTCGATAACGATAGAAATTTAATCAAAGAAGTCCGCTTCCCGAATGTACCAGTTGGCGAATTTTCTAACCAAAGAATAAACATAGTCTCTGGATTGGAAAAATCGCAAGGTTCGGCCCGATATCCAACCAAAGTCGATTGGGTTGGAACAACATCTCCAGAATTTAAGTACCTCTGGCTTGGTTCCACAATCAACACCAATTCCCCACCGGTACAAATTATATCTCCATTCCCATATGCAATCGAAGTACTTTTTTTTCCACAAGATACCAAGTATAAGCGAGAATATCTCACTATTTCTTACGACAACGGACGTCAAAACCATATTGCACTTGTTGCAAACACTTTCCCAATACCTAAACGCACTCAATTGACCCTTATTAAACCCGAACCAAATGAAATCTTATATCCTTGCCAAAATTTCCTTATCCAATGGAAAGGCAACAAATTAAATTACAACGTCCTGGTTGAATATACAGCCAACAAAGGAAAAACTTGGACAAAAATTTCTGACGCGATTGGTAGCAACGCTAACTGGGCAGTCCCAAATATTGAGACCGATTCATTGTTTATAAGAATTTCACAAAATTTTGCACCTTCTTCGGAGGTTCCAATCTCGACGAAGGCAAGTCAACCTCAAAAAATTGCTTTCAGCCGAGACGGCGCAAAAATCCTCTCCGCAACAAAGGACGGAAAAGTAACCGAAATTGAAACTAAATCAAAAACTGAACTAAAAACAATTACATTTACAAATCTGAATTTCCCTTTCGAACAGGCTAACATAACAGGATTGGACTATTTCAATAGCGACACTTTTGCGATTGTCTCCTACCGCTGGTCGGACTTCTACGGGTATGAAAAGAACGATACTCTGGTTTTAATCAACCTAATCAAGAGTCAAATTATCAAGATACTTTCAATCCCAGAAGGGAATAGGATTAAACAATTCGTCGTTGATGAACAAAACAAAAGACTTCTTCTTGTTCGAGAAAACAATAATAACATTGAAATCTACAGCCTTCCAGAATTAACATTTCAAAGTAAACTTTCTTTATCATCACCCATCCAACGGGTTGCAAAAAGGAACAATTTGATTGCTATTGCTTTGCTTTCAAATCATATTCAACTTTTCTCGCTCGACAACTTCGTGAAAATTAATGACATAGAAATAAAATACCAACCAATTATCACAAATATTGCAATTTCAAACGACGAGCGTTTGATTGCTTATACAACGAAAAAGGACAGTATAAAAGATATACTCGAGAATTTCTCCGATGCGTTCGTTATTGATATCTCAAGTAAACAAATTGTCCGTTCGCTCTACAAAAACTGGTCCGATGCAATCGGAATCGACTTTTCCCCTACCGATAATTATGTGGTCATCGGATTTGAAAATAATCCCGTTATGGTTCTTTGGGATTTGGTAAACGATGTTCGCTCTGCTGAAATTTATGGCACTGGATACAATATCACCGATTTCAAAGTTTCACCCGAAAGTTTCATAGTTGCAACAGCCGAAACTGAAAGAAATCTTGTAATGCTACGTGAATTTTCATATCCCGAATCAGTAATTGCAGGTCCTTTTAAAATCCACAAGCCCAGGATTCAAATAAAGGAGGTGGTTTTACCTCCTCAAAAAATATATTATTCTACTACTAATAGAATTACTGATAATTTCTGCAACATCGGTGATGTTCCTCTCATCGTTGATAATGCTTATTTCGTCAAAGGAAAAAACTTTAGTCTTGCAAACAACATAGTTGGCGAAACAATTTTGACTGGAAATTGTTTACCTTTGCAAATTAATTACAATCCCAAAGATACTGGCAACTTTGTCGATACACTTGTCATTGTTTTTTGTGGAGAAAAGTACACCCTACCACTCCGCGGCAAAGGTATCAACCGAGATTTTAGGTTCCTTGTCAGCGCAATTGATTTTGGTTCGGTATGTGTAAACGAAACAAAGGAAATTGAAATAGAACTTGGCTTCAACAACGATACTCTCGACCTTCCAGTAAATTTTGTCAGAATATTTCCCGACGGACAGAAATATTTTTCCGTTGAGGATGGCAACCAATATCAGGTCCTAAATTCCAATGAAAAATTGAAAATCAAATTGAAGTTCCAACCAAAAGAAATCGGCAAATTCTCTTCTTTCGTTGAAATCTACTATCTTGGGCAATGGGACTATGTTTTCCGTATCCCAATCACAGGCGAAGGCTTCGGTGTAGAAATTTCTCTTTCTACATACGACATTCGGTTTATCCCCGAAATCCCTACGAGAGAACTTACTATGAATAATTTATCGAACATCGAAATATCTGTCGATAGTCTTGTTTTCGACCCAGATGGTTATTTTGTTTCCAACGTTGCAACACCTTTTTCCCTTCAATCGAACTCCGGAAAAATTATCAACATAACTATGATATCCCCACCCCCCAGCGATGTTACAATGACTGTTTACAGCTCACCTTGCAGTTCAGCGAGAACCTTAATGCTTGGCAATTATACTGGTACATCAACAATTATCTTACCCAGAATCGAAACAGAACCCAAAGGAATAATCACTTTGCCAATTGAATTTCAAAATACAGAAAACTTACCATATAACGGAAGAAGATTCTTCGAGGGCGAAATTTCTTTGAATTCGAAGATGTTTTTGCCGCTCGCAATTGAGTCCGAGATCGGCACTGCAACAATCACGAATAACCAAATAGACGGCGATAAAAGAACAATTAGCTTTCGGGTCGAGGGCAATTTCCCAACTGCAGGTACAATTGCAAAAATCATCGGCAACGTTGCGCTCGCCGAGTCCGATTCAACAAATATCATTTGGAGTCCCGCAAGTAACTTCTGGGGTAAAAATGTAAAGGTCTCGACAAACCAAGGAGTTCTCAAACTAGTAGGACTTTGTGGAAACAGAAGAATCTTCATTGAAAACGATTTCATCAAAGATATTCGGATTGCTCCTAATCCAACCACGGATAATCTTGAACTCTCATTTAGTCCAATTGCTGACGGGATTCTCAAAATAGAAATATTCGATGTCATAGGAAATTCCCTTTTTAAAGAGACGCTTTGGGTAACCCCAGGTTTTCAGAAAAAAATGTTGAGTGTCAAAAACTTTTCCCCAGGTATATACAGATTGGTAATTTCCAACGAAGGCAAACCGGTTACCATTGAATTCATTAAAATGTAATTTATATGAAAATTATATGAAAAGGAATGAAATCTACCTATTTTACTTTTTAATAATAATTATATTGAAAAGCATTCAGATTGAAGCCAGTCCAAAAATAAGTGTTGAACTTGGTAGCAGTTTGCTTTACAATGGTTACTTTGGCAATTTCAACGGATTTCCAAATTACGACTGCTGTGGACATTTTACAAAAGGAAAAGGCTTGGGTTTCGACATTTCCACTACCGGAGTTTTTAGGAGCATTTACTCGACAAATCTGTTCAATCTAAACTATTTCACTACTGCTGCTGTTAGAAACTTATCTGGAAAATTTGAATATGAAGAATATTTTGCTGATGTTATTTACAATGAAAAAGTATATAAAGCAATAAGTCGTCATACTTTAGAAACAGAAATTTTTACGTTTTCCTTTACACAAGGCTTGGACTTAGACAATCTTTTCAAGCTGAAACCACTTTCCTTCCGATTTGGCACCTCATTAAACATCCCATTTAAACATAATTTCCATCAGAAAGAAGAACTTATTGCACCGGAGCAAGCCTATTTTGAAAATAAACAAAAAACAAGAAATGTCTTCGAAGGGGAAATCAATAATTTTCGCAATCCTTTGTTTGGTTTGTTTTTCAACATTGGTTTGAAGATTTTCCTCGTCGGGAATAGCTACATAAAACCAAATCTTTATTTCGATGTTCCGCTTTCGACACTTGCAAAAAATGTGAATCTTAATACATTTCATCTTTCTCTTGGAATTTCTGTTGGATATAATATTCCAGGAACAATGCCCAAACCAACAATCGAACCTCCTCCCCCTGACTTTCCAGAACCAATCAAACCCAAAGGATTAAGACCATTGCTGGCTACAATCAATATTAAAATTAAACCGGGAAACCAAGGTCTTAAAAATGGAGATACATTGTTTTTAAAGCGAAACCTTCGCCATTCTGTTGAAATAACTCCAACGCCTACTATTATTTTCTTCCCCAAAAACGACTTTCTATTTGGCGAAGACTCAATACCAATTACCCAACAATCACAAATGTATTATGAAGAAAACAGGAAAATTCTTGGCATAGTCAAAGAATATCTAAAGAAAAATCCCAATAGAAAAATAACGTTAGTGTGTTCGCAAACAAGCGACGAATTGCCAAATATATGTGACTTACGAATAGCAAGATTGGTTGAATATTTCCGTTCACAAGGGCTTGGAGATTTCATTGAAAACACAAGTCAAAGTGTTGCCTCCATCAAAAAGCCTTTGCCAGAACTACAGGAAGAAGAGCGTAACATTCAAATTGTTTTCTCAGATGGTATGTATCTTTTCGATCGCGAGACAACAGTAAAAATCGACACAAGTATGCAAATTCCGACCTTGGACGTTCAAATAAAAACTGCAACGGATTCTAAATACAAAACCAAAGTGCTTATAAATTCTCAAAACAAATCAATCGTATTCTCCGAGAATGAGTTTGAACTTGATTTGTCGAACTTTGAACAAATTTCATATTCAAACTTCGATTCATTGCTCATAAAAGCACAAATTCAAACTGAAGATGATTTACCTCAAGTTGTGAACGATTCTCTCAAAATATACGTAAAAATCATAGAACTGAATTCCACAGATGTAACCTACCACAATCCAATAAATGGAAAGAATAACATGTTGGCAGGGTTGTTCAAATTCGACCAATCTGAACCATATTGGGTCAATCCAAAACTGCAAACTATCGTTTCCGAAATACTGTCGAGAGGGAAAAAAATTGCTGTACTTGGCTCGGTCGACAACCTTGGTAGCGAAGACCACAACAAAAAATTGGCAACCGAGAGAGCAAAAAGAATAAGAACGATACTTAACATCGACTTACCAATAAAAACTATCGAAATCAATAGCCGTTCTCGAAATCAATCACCATTTGAACGACTTCTGCACCGCTCGGCTTGGATATCTTTTGAGTAATTTATTTAAAAAATTTGCATTTAAAAAAATTCTTGTAATTCGCAAATTATAGAAAAGGCGAAGCACTATTTGACGGATTCTTTACGGAAGATTTGTTTAGCGAGCTAAATGAAACTAAAGTTGAATTACTCGAGTTGTACGAAAGTAAAATTCAAAATTTCTGTGAATTCCAATTTGAATAGAAAAAACAAGTTAATAAAATATTAGGTTTATAATCTTGGCGAACTAAAAAGAAAAGACGGGAGAAATCTCCCGTCTTATTCTAAAATCAAAAACATCTTCACTTAATTTCCCAAAAATTTTCACCTTTCAACAGAGATTCTATCGAAGTGTCGTGAGTTTTTGCGCGTGCTTCTTCGATTTGTTTGATTACAAGTTCCTCGTAGCTGGGTCTTTGTATTGCCTGGAAAATACCAAAAGGTCTAGGCAAATTGGGGTTGTATGTCATATTTGCAAGAATAAATGCTAGGGTGGAATCTTCCTCGTTATGAACAAGCAAGTCATCAACAGACCATTTGCCGTCAGTTAATGAAACCACAGTAGGTGTGAAACCCTCGAGACGAATACCTTTATCATTATTGGCACCAAAAATCAATGGCTTGCCGTGTTCGAGCATTACAGAATGCTCTTTACGGGTTTCCGGAGCAGTATATAAATCGAAAGCCCCATCATTATAAATTACGCAATTTGTATAAATTTCAACAAAAGCAAAACCATTATGCCTTGCTGCACGTTCAAGGATCCCTATCATATGTTTTGGGTCGCGGTCGAATGTGCGAGCAACAAAAGTTGCCCCCGACCCAAGAGCAAGTGAAGCAGGATTGAAAGGATAATCGATGTTGCCATAGGGCGAGGATTTCGTGGGTTGTCCTAATTGCGTAGTTGGGGAAACTTGACCTTTTGTCAAGCTATAAATTTCATTGTTGAACATAAGGACTTTCAAACCGATGTTTCTTCGTGCAGCATGAATCAAATGGTTTCCGCCAATGCTCATACAATCACCATCGCCAGTCACAACCCAAACGGAAAGGTCTTCTCGTGCTATTTTCAATCCAGTGGCAATAGCAATTGCTCTGCCATGAATTCCATGAATTCCGTAAGTTTGGATGTAATAAGGAAAGCGACTACTACAGCCAATCCCAGAAATAAAAGCATACTGCTCCCGAGGAATTTTCAATGAAGCAAGAATTTTCTGAACTTGCGCAAGAATCGAATAACTTCCGCACCCCGAACACCATCGAACCTCAAGCGGAGACTTGAAGTCTTTGGGAGTGTACTCAATTGTTTGTATCGGCTTTGTTTTTATTAAATTTTCAACTAATGTTGTCATCGCTACCTCCAGTTTTTATTTAAAATTTCTATGATTTTATTTTCAATTTCGGTCGAAAGGAAAATCCTTCCCTGTATTTTATGATATCGGATAACAGGTTTCATAAATGTTCCTTGTATGATGAAAGCCAACTGTCCAAGATTATTTTCTGGAATAAATACCTTATCGAATTTCTCAATAATTGAACCAAGATTTTTAGGAAATGGATTTAAATATTTAAGATGGACATAAGCAAGTTTGTAGCCTTTCTCGGTCAATCTGTCGAATGCAGCTTTGATGGAACCATAAGTACTTCCCCAGCCGATTATCAAAAGCGGAGCATCTTCGTCGCCCATAAGTTCTGCATCGGGAATATCTTGTTGCACTCTTTTAATTTTCTCCGCCCGCAGTTCGACCATCCTTTGGTGGTTCAAGGGGTCTTGGCTTACTATACCTGTAATATCTTCTTTTTCCAATCCTCCAATTCGATGTTCAAGCCCTGGGGTTCCGGGAATTGCCCAATATCTTGCAAGGGTCAATGGATCTCGCTTGTAGGGAAGATAATCTGGATTGGTGTAAAACGAGACTGGAATTTCGGGAATATAATTGTAATCAGGAATTTTCCATTCTTCTGAACTTTGTCCAAGATATCCATCAGTTAAAAGAATAACCGGAGTCATATATTTTATTGCTAACCTTGCAGCCTCGATTGTCATATCAAAACAATCAGTTGGAGTCGAAGCAGCAAGAATTGGAAGTGGAGCTTCGCCATGTCTACCGAACATTGCTATAAAAAGATCGCCCTGCTCCATCTTCGTAGGCATTCCTGTGCTCGGTCCAGCTCTTTGAACATCAATTACTACAAGGGGCAATTCAAGAATTACTGCTAATCCTAGAGCTTCGACTTTTAGAGAGAGCCCGGGACCAGATGTCGAAGTTGCTGCAAGCGCACCACCATAGGCAGCACCAATTGCGCTTGTAATACCACCAATTTCGTCTTCGGCTTGTAAATGTCGAACACCATAAGGCTTATAACTTGAGATGAAATGTAAAATTTCAGAAGCTGGAGTAATCGGATATGACCCAAGGAAAAGAGGGAGTTTTGCTTTGCTTGCTGCAACTACCAAACCAAGAGCAACAGCTTCGTTTCCGGTAATATTTCGATAAATTCCTGGTTCTAATTTCTTTGTAACAATACGATAGCGAATTGCGAACAACTCATTGGTTTCGCCAAATTCATATCCAGCACGCAACACTTTGAGATTTGCCTCAGCAATTTGTGGTCTTCTTCCAAATTTTTTCTTTATCCAATCCTCTGTCGGAGCCAATGGCATATCAAAAAGCCAATAGGTCAAACCAAGAGCAAAAATGTTCTTGGTTCGTTCGATTTGTTTCGGGCTTAAGCCAGAATCTTTTAAAATTTCATTGACTATCTCATTAAAGTTAATCTTGAATAATTGATAATCCTTCAAAGAACCATCTTCTAATGGGTTGGTTTCATATTTTGCGAGTTTTAAATTCTTTTCTGTAAAATTTGCTGTGTTGACGATTAAAATACCACCTTTACGTAAGTAAGGAAGATTAACTTTAAGCGAAGCAGGATTCATAGCGACAAGTACGTCGATAGTATCCCCAGGAGTGTATACTCCCTTTGAACCAAAATGAATCTGATAGGCGCTTACGCCGTAGAGAGTACCTTCGGGTGCTCTAATCTCGGATGGATAGTCGGGAAATGTGCTTACATCGGTACCGACCAAAGCGCTTGTATCAGAAAACCTCGAACCTGAAAGTTGCATGCCGTCACCCGAATCACCAGCAAAGCGTATTGTCACATCTTCAAGATAAATAATTTCACGTTCCATTCACAAATTCCTTTAAACTTTTAAACTTATAAATTAATTTAAATTGTTACAAATAAACTATATCCTTTTCTTTTTTGTATAAAAAATGTTCTTACAATTTTCAAAATTAGTTACTAATAATTAAATTAATTGCATTAAACTTCAATATTAAAGATTTTTCTTATGCCAAAACCAATAAGAAATGTAATACCAGTCACAGACAAATTTATAATCACCATTTCAACAAATCTATTTTTGAAGGAATAATCCTTTGCAATAGAAATATAAAAATTGAAAAAGAATATAATCGACAAAGCAATCAAAATAGTAGCAACCAATGCAAAAAAAGGATTGCTTAAAAGAAAATATGGTAAAACAAGTAATACAACAGTTAAAATATATGCAATACCAGTGTAAAGCGCAGACTTTATATGGTCCTTACCCCCGCCATCGGCACGAGCCGATAGATACGAAGAAGCAGACATTGAAAACGAAGCAGCGATACCAGTTATAAGCCCGACAATTGCAATAAGAAAAGTATTCTGTAATGCTAATGTTAAGCCGGCAAGAGCACCGGTCAACTCCACAAGAGCATCGTTCAACCCAAGAACAATTGCTCCGGCATAATTTAGTTTCTCCTCATCTATCATATTTATCAAATCCATCTCGTGTGCGTCTTCTTCTTTGATAATTTTCTCAGCCTCGGGAACATATTGTTTAATCGACTCGTAGACTTTTTGGGCTTTCTCTTCGTTTTTTTCCATCAATTTCAAACTGAACATCATACCGAAAAAGATTGCCAATAGTTTGTAGAACCACACAGTAAATTTAGAAGCCCTTGGAGAAGATCCAGTGTATTTTTCCCAGAATTTTGAATGGGCAAGTTCTTCGCGAGCAATTCTTGAAAGAATTTGCGAAGTTTTTACGTCCCTCACATATTTCGAAAGTGCTTCGTATACAAAATATTCATTAAGTTCATTTTTTTGAATTTTTATCAAACCTCTTTTAATCGATGATGGTAGTTCCATTGATTTCTCGTTTACATTAACAATAATATTCAAATTTAATTTTTCACAAAAAATTTTTTATTATTTCTTTCAAATCTTTTAAAATTATTATTTTTGTTTTTTAAAATCAATTTCCCCTTGTGACAAATTATGGCTGGGCTTTACATATATTATTTATTATTTACAATTTAGGGGGTAACCAATGAAAAGATTAAGTATTTTTCTTTCTACTATTTTTCTTTTAATTGGTATTTTAGCAGGTTGTTCTGCAATGGGAGTGGCTCCTGTTACTGGCTTTTTATATACAGATATCAAAGCCCCCGTTACAGCCACCTCAAATACTTCTTATACCAAAATTGGAACAGCATCGTGCAATTCCATCCTCGGCTTGATAGCAACTGGTGATGCAAGCATCGAAGCAGCGTGCAAAAGTGTCGGAATAACCAAAATTCACCATGTCGATTACCACACAACGAATATCCTTGGGATAATCGCTACTTTTAAAGTATATGTCTATGGTGATTAATCTCTCGAAAGAGTAACAAAAACGGTGGGCGGTGAAACAATTAACTTTTGTAAAGCCCAGCCAGTTTCCGCCCACCTAAACATTTTTTAATCGGTTCGGAACTTTTTGTGAGCTATGTCTAATAAAGTATATTTATTGTTATTTCTCTCTTTCAACAATAAAATCAGCCAATTTTAGCAGCGAGCTACGTGCTTCGCTATCTGGAAATTCTACCAAAATGCTTTTTGCTTTCGTTACAAAACCATTTGCCGTTGCTTGCGCCGTTTCAATTCCATTATTTTTAATAACAAACTCAATTAGTTCTTTTACATCTTTCTTGCTTGATTTCGATTTAACTTTATTAACAATGTTTTTGGCTTCACTTTTAGACACATTTTGTAATGCATAAATCATTGGTAATGTAATCTTTCGTTCTCGGATATCGTTTCCAACAGGTTTTCCAATTATACTGGATTTTCCAATATAATCAAAGATATCATCCCGAATTTGAAAACCAAGTCCAATCAACTTTCCGAATTCTTTCATCTTTCTTCGAACTTCAACATCATCTGTAACGCTCAAACAACCAATCTCGCAACAAGCGGAAATCAACGACGCAGTTTTATTATAAATTATCTCAAAATATCGCTGTTCGCTTGTCTCCAATTCATACGAAGTTTGAAATTGCAAAAGTTCCCCCTCGCTCATTAATTTAACAGATTCGGAAAGAACCCGCAAAAACTCGAATTCATTGTTCTCTATAGCAACAAGAAGACCTTTTGCCAGAAGGAAATCCCCCAATAGAACTGCAATTTTGTTGTTCCATTTGGCATTAATCGAAAGAATGCCGCGGCGCTCTTTTGCCTCGTCGACAACGTCGTCGTGCACAAGCGTCGCAGTGTGAAGCAACTCGACCATTGTCGCACCGACGAAAGTGCGTTCGTTGACATCGCCAACAAGACTTGCAGAAAGGAAAATAAGAAGCGGGCGTATCCGCTTTCCTTTCTTTGAAACAAGATAGCGTATTACGGTATTCAACAAACCAATATCGGTCTTCAATACCGAGAGAAAGTAACTATCAAATCTTTCTAAATCTTCTGCAACTGGTAAAGCAATCTGGTCTAATATTTTCAATAATTTTGATCCCTAATTCATTAAAACTTCTCACTAAAATATCGCATAAATTGTGCTCGCTCATAAACAGCAGGATTCAAACTTCTGGACTGGGACATCCTACCTCTAAATTCCTCTAATGAGGAAAATTCTTTCTCTTGCATCCAGCCCTTAATTTCTTCGAGCATCTCGCCAATAACCTTTGGTCCTTTGCGATAGAGCACCGAAGCAATCTGCACCGCCTTGGCTCCAGCTAGTATTTGCTTGATTACAGATTTTCCATCGTGTACACCAGTGGAAGCACACAAATCACAACTAACTCGGTCGCTCATAATTGAAATCCAACGTAAAGACTTTCCAAGGTCTCCGGGTTGGCTCAATACATTGGTTGGAACAACAGTTAAAGAATCGAGGTCGAAATCGGGCTCAAAAAATCGATTGAAAAGCACAATACCCTTCACTCCGGTTTCAGATATTCTTTTAATCATTATCGCTAAGTTTGAAAAAAAGTAGCTCAGTTTTACAGCAACGGGGATTTTTACTTCAGCAAGAACAGAATTGATGATTTCGAAATACATCTTCTCGTTTTCCTCGCTGGTTTTTTCTAAATCCGACGGCATTATAAAAATGTTCAATTCAAGCGCATCAGCACCAGCGGATTCTAATCTTCGAGCAAATGGAACCCATTCTTTAGCACTCACGCAATTAACGGATGCGATAATTGGTACGTGAACCTCTTTTTTCACTTCTGAAATTAAATTAAGATATTTGGTTACGCTATCTTCGATCTCTTCCAAATTAAAATAGTCGTAAATTTCTGGGTAAACTGTCATTGGTCTTTGCATCAGGGCAAGATTGTTTTCCATTTCCCAAGTGATTTCCTCTTCGAAAATTGATTTCAAAACAACTGCGGACGCACCATTTTCGACAAGAGTTTTAATATCCTTAACTGAAAAAGTATAGCCACAACTTCCAACAATGATTGGATTTGAAAGTTTAAACCCGAGATATGTTGTCGATAAATCCATAACAACTAATCCATTTTTTTACAAAAGCAAAAATAATTAAAAAAAGAGAACTTTAAAGTATTGATAAAGATATAGAAGTGTACAAATTTTTACAAAGAAGCAAAATAAAAAAAACTAATTCTATTGAAATTGTAAATAAATTTTATGATAAATCGACTTTAGTAAATTATAAATTTTTTGGCACTAAAGGGACAATTATGAATTTCAATGTTTATGATTATTATAATATCGAGGAACTGTTTACTGAAGAAGAAAAACTTATCCGAAACACAGTTCGTGAATTCGTCGACACTGAAGTTATTCCTATCATTGAACGCCATTATAGCCAAGGAACTTTCCCTATGCACTTGATACCAAAAATGGCTGAATTAGGTTTATTTGGGGTTACTCTTCCCGAAGAATATGGAGGTGTTGGCGCCAACTATACTTCCTACGGACTTGCAATGATGGAACTCGAACGGGGTGATTCGGCAATACGCTCTTTTGCTTCCGTACAAAACTCTTTGGTAATCTACCCAATTTATCGATACGCAAAAGAAGAAGCCCGGAAAAAATGGTTGCCAAAACTTGCAAGCGGGGAGGTAATCGGTTGTTTTGGTTTGACAGAGCCAGATTTTGGCTCGAATCCCGGAGGAATGGCGTCCACAGCAAGAAGAATTGACGGTGGCTACGTCCTCAATGGAACAAAGATGTGGATTACAAATGGAAACATTGCCGATGTGGCTATCATTTGGGCAAAACTTGATGGGGTCGTCAACGGGTTCATAGTTGAAACAAATCGCAAAGGTTTCAAAGCCGTAGAAATGAAAGGCAAACACTCGCTTCGAGCATCTGTCACATCTGAACTAATTCTCGAAGATGTCGAAGTGCCCGAAGAAAACCATCTCGATGTAACAGGTTTGAAAGGACCACTTAGTTGCTTGACTCAAGCCAGATATGGAATTGCATGGGGTGCAATTGGTTCTGCTATAGCAGTTTTTGAATCGGCACTCAACTACGCAAAAACAAGAATACAATTTGGAAAACCAATCGGTGCATTCCAGATTATTCAAGAAAAGTTAGTGTGGATGCTTACCGAAATAACAAAAGCACAACTTATTGCATACCGCCTGGGTCGTCTAAAGGATCAGGACCGAGCCCGTTTCCAGCAGGTTTCCCTTGCCAAACGAAATAACGTTGAAATAGCTTTGCAGTGCGCAAGGATAGCCCGTGAAATTCACGGTGCCAATGGAATATTGAATGAATATCCCGTGATGAGACATATGGCAAATCTTGAATCTGTTAAAACTTACGAAGGAACACACGACATTCATACCCTAATCCTTGGCGAAGATATCACTGGTTTCAGTGCTTTTGTATAATTTTTTATGGAAATAGATAAAAAGTTAGTCAAAATCTTAAAAAACATTTCAATTCTCCTACAAATAAAAGGAGAAAATGTTTACAAAGCGAAAGCATACGAAAACGCTGCCGATATAATCGAATCTATGCAACTCGACGTAGCCGATTTGGTCCGAAAAGGAAAACTTGGCGAAATTAAAGGCTTTGGCGAGGCTCTTGTAAAAAAAATCACAGAATACGTCGAGTCTGGGAAAATGTCATTCTACGAGAAACTTATCTCTGAAATACCAGTCGAATTGGTCGCAATTACACGAATCCCCGGAATTGGTCCAAAAAAGACAAAATTACTTTATGATACTCTTGGCATCAAAACAATAGACGACCTTGAAAACGCTTGTGCAGAAGGAAAAGTTGCAAAAATCAAAGGCTTTTCACCAAAATCTCAAGAAATCATATACAATAGTATTCAACACATCAAGGCTTGGAAAGGCAAAAAACATCAAATTGCTTGCTTTCAAGAAGCAAATAAGATTAATCTTTTTTTGAAATCTATCCCAGAAGTTCTCGACTGCTCCACTGTTGGCGAAATGCGTCGGTATGCAGAAATTGTTGCCCAAGTGCACTTTCTTGTTTCTACCGACTCTCCGGAAAGTATTATAAATCATTTCGAAAAAAATTACCAAATTCATAAAAACATTAATCTGATAAATTTTGAAACTGAAGATGAAATTAAAGTCTCGATACAATTTACCCAACCAGAGAATTATGTTTGGCTTTTGCATAATCTTACTGGAACCAAAGAATACATTTCTGCATTTGCCAACTACTTTACCGAGAAATTAGATATTCCATTTGATTTCTCAAACTATCCTTACAAACTAAAACCATTAAAGACTGAGAATGAACTTTTTGATTTGTTGGATTTACAATACATTCCCCCAGAATTACGAGAAAAACCTTTTGCAATTTTTCGTGCTAAAGAAAAAAGTATCCCAAAATTAATTTCAGAGGCCGACCTAAAGGGAATGATTCATATTCACTCTACTTGGAGCGATGGATTCAATACGATCGAGCAAATGGCTATCGCTTCGAAAAACCTTGGCTTTGAGTATATTGTTATATGCGACCATAGCCAAACTGCAAAGTATGCTAATGGGCTCGAACCAGAAAGAGTAATCCAACAACACAAAGAGATTGATGAACTCAACGAAAAGAATTTAGGCGTGAAGATACTAAAAGGTATCGAATCGGACATTCTTCCCGATGGAAGTCTTGATTATGACGAAGATATTTTGAAGCAGTTCGACGTCGTTGTTGCCTCGGTACACTCCCATTTCAAAATGACAAAAGATGAGATGACCAGAAGGATTATCTATGCAATAATGAGCCCATACACACACATTCTGGGACATCCAACTGGTAGATTAATTCTTTCCAGAGACAGCTACGAAGTAGATATAAAAGCAATAATCGATGCTGCTGGAGATTATGGTAAAATCATTGAATTGAATGCAAACCCATATCGATTGGACCTTCCTTGGGAATATCTCCTTTATGCAAAAGAAAAAGGTGTTAAAATTGCGATCAATCCAGATTCACACGACACCAATAGCTTAACAGATATTTTTTATGGTGTTAAATTTGCCCGAAAAGGCTGGCTCGAATCAAAAGATGTGGTAAATTGCCTTTCGTACGAGAAATTCATAGAATACATCAAGACAATAGGGAAATGAGAACGCTTCGGATTTTTTTTGTAATGCTAATTTTATACAATCTTACGGCTTTCGCCCAAACTGACACCATAAAAAAAATCTTGATAAGTGAAATAGAATTTAATCAAAACGTAAAGGGATTGAATCCAATCAAAGTTGAAGCGGCTATGAACCTTGTGACTCGGTTTAGCAATAAATTTCAAATAATACCATTCGATCTTCGCGATTCAGTTGCCCGAGAACTGGCGATCAAAGGCATCGAACCAACACCATACAATGTTGCCAAAGAATTCGCCGCAGACAAGATCCTCCTCATCAAAGTAAATCGCTTCGCAAATATCTTGCGAGTTGAGTTTTTAAGTTTTAATCTCGTTGACAATACCATTTCTAATAGTAAAGGATATGCATTAATTCGATATTTTACAAAAGATAAGAACGAACCAATACTCGACCCCGCACTTCTAACTGCTTGTCAGCGTGCTTTTGCCGAGCTTGTAAATCAACCAAATTTGTTCAGTCATCTCGAAGGTAATTTAAAAGTAAAACCAGCCCCAACTCTTGTCATTGGTAGCATAAATTACATTGAAAGCGACTCATTAACGAAATGGGATTTATATTTAAGAAAACAAACTACATCCTACTTTGCAATTGAGACAATTTTTGAAGTTGCAAGAAATTCTAAAGATTTTGTTGTTTTCGACATCGCTTCTCGTGATTCGATATATTCTTATTTCAATTTGTTTGAACCAGAAAATTTCGCTCCTCCGAATATCGAAGAAATAAAGGCACTTCTGAACTTCGAAGTCGATTATTACTTAACAGGCGAGTTGTTTTGGGCAAACGGAGCTACCAATCTAAAACTATATCTTTGTAAAATAACTGAAAAAGGATTGGAAATTATTAAAGAAACTTCACACTTTGTTTTCGATGACAAAATGGATTCATACAAAATCGCTATCGAAAAAGCCACAAAAGAATTGTTAAATATCGAAGAGGAATAATATGCAAAACTTTGTGTTTCACAATCCGACCAAAGTCATTTTTGGAAAAGGTGTAATAACAGCAATTGGGAGAGAAATAAAAAAGCACAACATTGAAAAAATCCTGCTACTTGCAGGCGGGGGCTCTATAAAAAAGAATACAGTTTACGACCAAGTTGTCGACTCGCTTCGAGCAAACAATATTGAATGGAAGGAACTGTGGGGCGTGCGTCCAAATCCCGTTCTTTCCCACGCAAACGAAGGTATCAAAATAATCAAAGAAAATAACTTACAAGGAATACTGGCGGTCGGCGGCGGTTCAGTTATAGACGAGGCAAAGTCGATTGCTGCTGGTTTCCATCTCGAGAATCTTTGGGACGCATTCGAGCGTAAAGTAGAAATCGCCAATGCGTTGCCTATCTTTACAGTCCTGACTATTTCCGCAACTTGTTCTGAAATGGATCCATACGCAGTGTTAACTAACGAAGCCGAAAACAAAAAGTGGAATATTGCAAGCCCACTTCTTTTTCCCAAAGTTTCCGTTGTTGACCCAACAGTCCAATTTACATTGCCATGGGAGCAAACTGTTTACGGCGCAATTGATGCTCTTTCCCATATAATGGAATTCTATTTTCAATCCAATGGCGAAGAACCCACCACTTCGCTCGATGAAACTCTTATTCTTAACATCTTCAAAAGCGTGGATACTTTGCAAAAGGACCCACAAAACTATAATGCACGGGCAACTTTGGCTTGGAGTGCCATCCTTGCCTTGAATGGTATTTCTGGCGCTGGTCTTTACGGTGGGGATTGGGCTTGTCATACTATTGAACATGGAATTAGCGCACTCCATCCAGAAGTAGCCCACGGAGCGGGACTTGCCGTTATTTTCCCAGCATGGATAAAATACATTCATTTGCTCAACGAATCCCAATTTCTGCGGTGGGCGAAAATTATTTTTAACAAAGAGAATGTTGAATCGGCTGTTGTTGCTTTAAAGGAAAAATATAAATCTTGGGGTGCACCCATCTGCTTGCGCGATTTAAACATTACAAAAGATGAAATACCAAAAATAACAGAAATAATTTACAAAGCATCTGAAATTCGCCCAATTGGCGTAATCAGAAATCTTGATTATAATGACATTTTTGAAATCCTAAATATAGCGTATTAGAACTAACTAAAGATCTTCCAAAATTGAAATATGCTCATTTTGTATAAATGGGGAAAGGTAATTTACCTTTGCTTGATTTTTACTTTTCCCTTCAATATTTTATTGCTAAAATATTGATTAAAAAAAGCTCCAACCAGAAAAAATGATTGGAGCCTTTATTTGAACTAAAAATTATTACCAGGTAAACAGTTTCGAGTCGAAAGTAGTATTAATAGCAAGGGAATCAATAGATAACTTGGCAATCAAATTTTTTCCATTGTAAACCTCAGTCTTGAAAGGTACAATCAATCCATTGGTTTTTCGATAGTCTAAAAACACGGTCTCGGTTTCAAGCTTCTGTCCCTCGATAATTTTCTCAATCCTGTTGCCAAGATTCAAATATGTATCTCGGTCAATAAAAACATAAGAAATCGAGCCATCAGGATAAGAAATCTTGAACATATGAGCGTCTTTCCCTTTAAATTTTGTTTTTGTCACTTCTAACACCTTCCCGCCATTTTCAGAGAGATTCATCAATTCCGAACGCAAATAATTCAATTGGGTCTCAAGGTTTCGGCGCATTTCATTTTTAGCATCCGGGGGCAACGAAGTCACATTATTGTCCACAATAGCAATTGCAGTATCCGGCAACAATATTGTTACAACATTTTGTCCGCCAAAAGTTACTTCGGTTCTCATAGAATTAGGTCGAACAATATACATCTTCACTGGGAGCTCCATTCCCATTGAACTAATATTAACAAACAAAAGCAAGTTCTTCACGCGGTCGAAGTTTGCTTTTCCGCCACGCATTTCAATATTTTTTTGAATGATATCTTCTGGTGTTTCTTTGCAGGAAAGCAAAACCACCAAAAACACCATAAAAGCCAATTTTCTCATTCTCGTACCAGATTATTTTTTAAACAAACTATCTTCTAAAGGTTCATTAATCTTAACTGTAGTGTATTCGATTTTGGCACTCTGACCATCTCCCATTTGAATTTCAACCAGCTTTGGAAAAGTCAAACCACCAATTTGTTGATATTCCTTTACAAAAATGTCAATATTTTGTTCTTTCCCCATCCCTTGCCCTTTTAGCGAAATTTTTCGTAGTAGATAGGTTTTAGGTTCAAACCAAAAAATCCTACTGGTATTATCGCCAGAGGTATCTTTGGGACTAGATTTCAATTGAAAGCAATTGACACCTTCGATGTTTTCACGGCCAACAATTTCAAAATTGATATAATCGGAGCTAAAGGCTTCGCCGGAAAAGTTAAGCATACCCGCAAAAGTTTGACCCATTAACTGTTGCTTTACAAGCGGTATTTGCTCGGAAGGCAAATCGGTTACAGCACCATTTTGTACCTGCCACGCAGAATTTGGCGTTACTACAACAACAGTAGATTGACCCATAAAAGAAGTTTCGTAGCGCATATTGTCGCCTTTAATCCAAAGTTTGTTTGGCATTTCCATACCCATAATAGACACCTTGAACTCTTGGAAGAGTGTTTTCAATTTCGACATATCGGAAATCTCTTTTTGCTTTTTGATGAAATTAGAAATAATTTCTTCGTCTGTTTGCGAGAAAGATTTGTTTACCGCAAAAAAAGTGAAAAAAATACCTAATAAAAGAACCATTTTTTGAAACATAGAACCTCCTATTATTTTAAACTGTTGATAAATGAAATTTTAGTAAAAAATTCTTCAACTTCGCGTTTAGTCAGTCCCATTTCGAGCATTTCCTCGAACGAAGGCAATTTGTATTGAATCATATTTTTAAGTATCTTCAATTCGAGAGATGAAAATGTGACAGCATTCAATCGATAGTCTTCGAAAGCTTGATATGCAAGTGGACAAGTTTCTTTCACGATATTTGCAATGATTTTGGCATACTCACGAATTTCATACTGCGCTGTTGGGTGCAAGCGTAGTTCAAGAAAATGGAAAAGATTGTGCAAATCAATTTTCCAATACCACTCGGTGTAAGTTGAAAGAGGAAGATTTATCCTTGCAAGTTCGCGTGCAATTTCTTTCGAAAGATAATTGTTATACTTTTCATAAAGAAAGCTTTGTGTTTGTTGTAAATCTTGAATGAATTCCAAAGCGACATCTTCAGGGAATGGATCATCCGAACGGCCTTGTTTATTCACTTTGCTTTGGGCACGAACATTTTCGGGCGAAGGGACATAAAACTCGTCGGACATTATTGAATAACGCCCAGAATATTCATTTACATTTGCAGTCCGGTGCCGAATCCATTGTCGAGCTACAAAGATAGGTAATTTTACGTGGAACTTATACTCGACCATTTCGAACGGTGAAGTATGGCGATGCCTCATCAAGTAGCGTATCAGATTCCTATCTTCGGACACTGTCTTGGTTCCCCGACCATAGGAAACACGAGCTGCTTGCACAATTGATTCGTCGCTGCCCATAATATCGACAAGGCGAACGAACCCCTTGTCCAAGCACTTAAATTCTTTTCCAATTAATTCTTTTTTTCCCAAACTAATAAAAATATAAAAACAATAATACGAAATTAACAAAGAAAAATTTGAATCAAAAAAAGAGAATTCGTTTTTCGATTTTTTTGATAAATTTAAATTTTTTAATTATGATGTTACAAAAAAATTGGCAAGAAAAATGAACATTAACGCAATCCAAAAAGAATTGAAACACGAGGGACTTGATGGATGGCTTTTCTATGATTTTCACAATCGCGACCCTATTGCAATTAGAATTTTGAACATCGATACTAAACGTTTTACCTCCCGGCGCTGGTTTTATTTCATACCAACCGAAGGTAGCCCCAAAAAACTTGTGCATAAAATCGAATCCTGGAAACTCGATCATCTTCCTGGCGAGAAATTTGTATACTTGCCTTGGGAGGAACTTCATAGTCAACTGCGCCAGATACTTTCGGGCTCGAAAAAGATTGCTATGCAATATTCTCCAAGGAATGCAATTCCTTATGTTTCCAACGTGGATGCTGGAACAGTCGAACTTGTCCGAAGTTTTGGTATCGAAGTTTTCTCGAGCGCCAATCTGGTTAGTCTTTTCGAAGCACATCTTTCAGAAGATGAAATTGAAACCCACAGAATTGCAGGCGAGTTTATGCACAAAGTTAAAGATTTAGCCTTTCGGGAAATTGCTCGGAGAGTAAAAAATGGTGATAATCTAACAGAATACGATATTCATAAATATATGCTCGATCTTTACAAAGAATTTCAACTAACTACAAACGATGGACCTATTGTGGCAATAAATGAACACACAGCCGACCCACATTTCGAACCCACTGAATCCAATTGTTACCAAATTCGCAAAGGGGACCTTGTTCTGCTCGATTTATGGGCAAAACTCGACAGAGAACATTCTATTTTCTATGATATTACTTGGATGGGATTCGTTGGCACATCCATTCCCGAGCGACTGAAAGAAATTTTTACAATTGTAACAAATGCAAGAGACAATGCTTTGAAATTGGTCAAGGAACGCTTTTCAAAAAAATTGCCAGTGTATGGATTTGAAGTCGACGATGCAGCAAGAAAAGTGATAATCGACGCAGGCTATGGCAAATTCTTTACACATCGCACTGGACACAACATCGGAGAAGAAGTCCACGGTAACGGAACACATATGGATAATCTTGAAACACGCGACGAACGCAAGATTATCCCGGGTAGTTGTTTTTCGATTGAACCGGGGATTTATATACCCGAGGAGAAAATTGGTTTTCGCTCGGAAATTGATGTAGTAATCACAAACAGTGGCGAGGTTGTCGTTTATGGCGACATCCAAAAGGAAATTATCCCAATCTTGGCAATTGACTAGCTATGTTAAACTATATTTTGGTGTACTATGTTTAAAAACCATCCCAAAGGACTCGTAATTGCCTTTTTTTCCAATATGGGTGAGCGATTCGGTTTCTACACAATGATGGCTGTTCTCGTTCTCTTCCTTCAAGCAAAATATAACCTTTCGGCAGAAAAGGCGGGCGATATTTACAGTTGGTTCTATTTTGCTATTTATGCTCTTGCACTCATCGGTGGAATGATCGCGGATTTCACAAGCAATTACAAGAACACCGTCCTTTTTGGTCTTATCATTATGTTGTTGGGATATATCCTTGTAGCAATTCCGGGGATGACATTACCAATTACTGTTGTTGGTCTGTTTGTTATTGCCCTTGGAAATGGATTATTTAAAGGAAATTTGCAAGCCATTGTAGGACAGATGTATGACGACCCGAAATATTCTCCTTTGCGCGACACTGCATATATGATTTTTTATATGGGAATAAACATTGGTGCATTCTTTGCGCCCTTTGCTGCAACCGGGATTCGAAATTATATACTGGAAACTCGCGGATTTCTACACGACGCAAGCTTGCCAGCATTGTGCCACAGCTTCTTGAATGGTAAATTGACAGACCCTACTCAAATTGAAAACTTGACAAATCTTGCCCGCAAGGTCTCGGTCGGTTTTAACTTTACAGATCTTCAAACTTTTGCGCGTAACTATATCGAAGCATTCTCCTATGGCTATAATATGGCTTTTGCCATTGCCGCACTTGCAATGATAATTTCTTTGATAGTTTATCTTGCATTCAAAAAATATCTTCCCGAAAAGATCAAAGTTGAACGGGAAAGCACATCTAAAACTAAAACTTCGTTTCTCACAAAAGAAAACCTTATGCCTTTGATTTATTCCATACTCATTTTTGTCATCGTCGTTGCAATTTTTACTTTCATCTTGAACAACTTCTCGCTTGGGCTTGCGATTGCTTTGTTCTTTGCTTTTGCAACTTGGATACTTTTTGCTTCTACAAAAGAAGAAAAACCCCGCGTTGTTGTGCTCCTACTTGTCTTTCTCGTTGTTATATTTTTTTGGATGTCTTTCCATCAAAATGGTTTAACTCTAACATTCTTTGCTCGCGATTACACTGTTAAAGAAGTTGGTCAAGTCAACCAGATGTTTTTCAATCTTTGGCACCTACTTATTTTAATCGCTGCAATAGCAGGTCTAATTTTGACATTTACACTGAAAAAACCTCTTTATAGGGCTTTGTCCGCAATTGTTTTCGTAGCGTTCGGCGCTTGGACTTATTTCCTAATTACTAATGCTCCGGCTACAACACCAATCGAACCCGAAAAGTTCCAAGCCTTCAACCCTTTGTTTATTGTCATTTTAACTTTCCCGATAATGGGGTTCTTTTCTTGGTTAAGAAATAAAAATATGGAACCATCGACGCCACGAAAAATTGGTATTGGAATGCTCATCGCATCACTTGCATTTATTATTATGCTAATTGCTTCGATAGATTTACCTTCGCCAAAACTAATCCATACATCTGGAATAACAACTTGGGAACGTGTTGGTCCACACTGGCTAACACTAAGTTATCTTATACTGACTATAGCTGAATTGTTCCTTAGCCCGATGGGTTTGTCGTTTGTATCGAAAGTTGCACCATCGAGGTTCCAAGGGCTTATGCAAGGAGGTTGGCTACTCGCCACAGCAGTTGGCAACAAATTGCTTTTTGTTGGAAGTTTTCTTTGGGATAGAATTGAACTTTGGCAGGTTTGGCTTGTATTTGTTGTTTGTTGTTTGATTTCAGCCGCATTTATCTTTAGCATAATGAAAAAACTTGAGAAGGTCACCGAACAATAAGTTTTATTTCTAACCAAAAAATAAAAAATATATCTATTAATTTTGTTTACAAAACAACTTTTGGCTTTACGAAATGGAATTTGTGCACCTACATAATCATACCCATTACTCTATGCTCGATGCTGCTGCAACAGTGGACGATTTAATAAATGCAGCAATAGAAAAGGGGCACAAAGCAGTTGCCCTTACCGACCACGGTGTGATGTTCGGCGCTATGGAATTTTATCTTAAAGCAAAGAAAAAAGGTATCAAACCTATTATAGGTTTCGAAGCATATCTTGCCACAGGAAGTCGATTCGACAAAACTTCTGGCAAAACAAAAAAGAAGAACTACTATCATTTACTTTTACTTGCAAAAAATTTCAAAGGATATAAAAATCTTATCAAATTAACTACATTAGCCCACCTCGAGGGGTTTTATTACAAGCCTCGAATCGACAAGGAACTCCTCGAAAAATATAAAGAAGGCATCATCGCTTGCTCTGGTTGTATCAATGGTGTAATTAATGCCCACATAATTAACGGTGATATTGATCGAGCAAAAAAAGAGGCGCAATACTTCAAGGAACTTTTTGGCGAAGACTTTTATATTGAATTGCAAAATCATTTCTTACCCGAGGACAAAAGTATTTTGGAATGGGCACCAAAAATCGCAAAAGATTTAGGCATTAAGTTATTGGCAACCAACGACGTTCATTACATCAACAAAGAACATTCCATTGCGCACAATGTCTATCTCAACATTAAGGCTGCGAGCGAGGGAGCCCAAAATATCAACATTTACGAACTTCGCTACCGATCAGACCAATTTTATTATAAAAGTACTGAAGAGATGTTTGAGTTGTTCAAGGAATTTCCCGAAGCAATTGAAAATACAGTCGAAATAGCAAATAAATGTGATTTGAACTTTGAACAGAAAATATTTATGCCCGAGTTCAAGATTCCAAAAGATTCATCAGCCAAAAATCTTGACGAGTACCTAAGAGAACTTACTTACAAAGGGCTACAAGAACGCTACCATACAATCACCGATGAAATTAAACAACGTGCCGATTATGAATTAGAGGTAATACGAAATATGAAGTTCTCTGGATATTTTTTAATCGTTGCCGACTTTGTAAATGCTGCACGAAATATGGGTGTGCGAATTGGTCCTGGCCGAGGCTCTGCAGCCGGTAGCATTATTGCCTATGCCCTTGGTATTACAAATATCGACCCCATTAAGTATGGTTTGCTGTTCGAAAGATTTTTGAACCCAGATAGAGTAACTCTTCCGGATATCGATATAGACTTTTCAGACGACAAACGAGACTTGGTAATAGATTATGTAAAAAAGAAATATGGCGAAAAATGTGTTGCACAGATTATTACTTTTGGTAAACTTTCCTCGCGAGCTGTCTTGAAGGACGTGGGAAGAATACTTGGCATTCCACATCAGGAAATCAATAGAATCACAAGCAAAATACCTGTGGTTCTGGGAAAAGTAACTCCTTTGAACGAAGCACTTGAACTGCCCGATCTCGTTGAACTAAAAAACATCGAAGACCCAAGATATAAGCAACTTATTGAATATTCCCTCCTTCTGGAAGGATTGTATCGCCACACTTCTGTTCATGCAGCTGGTATTGTAATCGCCCCGGAAGATGTAAGCGAGTTCGTCCCACTTTACTTACAAAAAGTCGACAACGAAGACAAAATCGAAATTGTTACACAATATAGTATGAACGAACTGGAAAGCGCTGGACTTGTGAAAATGGACTTCCTTGGTTTGCGAACGCTATCTATAATAGATGACACAATAGAAATGATTGAAAAGAACCACGGAATCAAAATCGATATCGACAAAATTGATTTCGACGACCCGAAAACATTTGAGCTTTTCGCCCTTGGCAAAACTCTTGGTGTATTCCAATTTGAATCCTCTGGAATGCAGGAATATCTACGGCAGCTTAAGCCCACAAGTATTATGGAACTTAGCGATATGAACGCATTGTACAGACCTGGTCCGATACAACATATCCCAGAGTATATCGACCGAAAATTTGGGCGAAAAAAAATCGAATATTTACACCCTCTGATGGAAAAATCCTTGAAACCAACTTATGGAATAATTGTCTACCAAGAACAAGTAATGCAACTTGCTCAAGATATCGCAGGATTTACCCTTGCCCAAGCCGACAATCTTCGGCGTGCAATGGGCAAAAAGAAAATTGATGTAATGATGAAAATGAAGCCAGACTTCATCGAAGGTGCTAAAAGAATTAACGGAATCGACGAGAAAATCGCCGAAGAAATTTTCGATTTGATTGAAAAATTTGCCAATTATGGCTTCAATAAATCACATTCCTTAGCATACGCAATTCTCGCATATCAAACAGCTTGGTTGAAAGCCCACTATCCAGCAGAATTTATCGCTGCTAATTTAAATGCAGAAATCAACAACCCAAAACAAATTCCAAAGCTAATTGAAGAAGCCAAGTCTTTCGGCATTCAAATACTTCCGCCCGATGTGAACCGTTCCTTCGCCCGCTTTGTTGCCATCGATTCAAAAACTATCCTCTTCGGACTCGCCGGAATTAAAAATGTCGGAACACGAGTTGAAGAAACGATTGTTAATGCTCGTAAGGACAAACCATTCACTTCGTTTTTCAACTTTGTATCAAGAGTCGATCCAAAAGTTGTAAACAGGAAAGTACTCGAAGCACTTGTTTGCACGGGAGCCTTCGACTCAATTGAAAATGGAAGGCGTGCTTCATTATTTTCTGCAATCGACACTGCTTTGGAATTTTCAAGAAAGGTTCAAGAACAAACTACAAGCCCCGATTCTTTTCTATTCGGAGACAATATTGAACACAACGAACTGATTGTCGAGCCAAAACTGCCAGAAGTTCCCGAATGGAACTATAGAGAAAGACTATCCCGCGAAAAAGAGTTCCTGAATTTCTATTTAAGTGGACATCCTTTAGAAAAATATCGGAACATAATTCGAACACTCACCAATGTTGACCTTTCAAATTTCAACGAGACAATTAATGGAAATCTTATTAGAATAGTTGGTACCCTTACGGAAATAGAAACCAAAATCGACAAGAACAAACAGAAATTCGCATTTGCAACAATAGAAGACTTCAGTGGCAAAGCCGAACTTGTTATTTGGAGCGATGTTTATTCCCGATATTATCATCATCTCGAAAAAGACAAAATTGTCCTAATAATTGGCAAAGGTGAATTTCGCGATGAAAATACTATTAAAATCTACGTCAACGAAATACATTCGATTGAAGAGGCTTTGGCACGCTTTGTCGAGTCGATTCATATATATTTAATTGAAGATAACGAGGCAACTCAAAAGTTGACGAAATTCGCAGCACTATGCAACTCACCATTGTCAACAACAAAAGTGTTGTTTATATTGAAAAACAACGGCGAGCGCAAAGCATTTGTAGCCGACAATGTCCGATTTGCATTGAACGAAGACAATTTATCTAAACTTATTCAAATATTTGGGGAAGAGGCAATCCGATTGATACCAAAAAATTTCTAATTTTTTAAATTTGTTATTTTGGAGGTTTTATGGGTGAATGGTGGAAAAGATTAGTTGCATTTATTGTTGCACTTGCAATTTCCTGCATAATTTTCTACTCATTTTTTGCATTAATAGGAATTGCATTCAGAGTTATTCTAAGTTTATTTCACATAATTTTAATTATCATCGTAGCTTTACCTTTCTATGTTCTAATTAGGAAAAAACTTCTTAAATAATGGTGATTAAAATGTTCAAGAATTTTGTTCTTTTTGCTTTCTGTTTTGTTGTTTCAATTGAATCTGCAATTGGAGTCGAAAACTATCCCCACGCAAACAACTGGACAATCCTTCTTGCACGTGCATTGAGCAAAGACATTTTCGAGCTCAACGGAGTCCCATACCTTCAACCACTGGTGGAGGTTGTCAATACAACTGCAAACGCAAGATTTTTTTCGAGCGCATTCATCCCCAAAAACAATGAATTTTACATAAAATTAAGTGTTAACGGAACTGTAGGCTTCGTCCCCAATAACAAGAAAAAATATATTCCAACATTGCCAATAGAACCATACGACCCGAGCAACACTTCAGATTTAGTTTCAAAGCTTTCACCTTTTGTAACAATTGACTATTCAACAATTCCGCCAAAAATCAATGTAAGAGATACAAGCGGATTGATTTATATGGCTTTTAAAATGCTAATGTACGACGGCGTTACAAAAAACAAACTTAAAACACCAAGTAGTGCACCAACAATTTTGGGCGAGGGGAAAGAATCTCTTTATTTCAATCGAGACACAATTCGTTCACTTTTAAATGAAAATCCAATATTTTCTTTATTACCAACAAATTTGCGGGATACAATATTCAAGTCTATCGAAAATTTTCCCGAAACTTTCGTACTGCCCCAAGGTCTCAACATTGGAACTATTGTTGCCGGAATGCCACAAATCGAAATAGGTTCTTTTTTTGGCACAGAACTCACACTTAGGTACATCCCAAGAATTGATTTAGGTAAAAATATTGGCAAATTCACTTTCTGGGGAATTGGATTGAGACATTCTCTATCCCAGTACATTCCCAATCCATTCATAGACCTTGCAATTCAAGTTGCTTATCAGGGCACAAATCTTCGAAACAAAATTGGAGTTACCAATGCTGAATTGAACGCAAACGCAAACTTTTTCAATGCCAATATCCACTTTAGTCGGCGTGTCTCGAAAAATTTCGAATTATTCTCTGGTTTAAGTTATGAGAAAATCAATATTAACACAGACTTCACCTTCTATTTACCCATTGTTGTTCAATACCAACTTGGTTTAATTTGGCTCGACGATAATGGCACCCCAAGTGATTTTTCCGACGACTTTTTCCGAAAGAACCCAGAGCTTGGATACAATGGCGACCCATACGGTGCAATGAACAAAAATGTGATAATCTCTGATAATAATTTAAAATTCACAATTGGTGCAGTTTTAAATCTTGGTAACTTTTCTGCTTATGCAGATTACAATTTTGGTAAAATCGATATACTTACCTTTGGTTTTTTATACAAATTTGATTTGATGAAAAGGAAAAAATATGGCTCTATTAATTGATGGTAAAGTTGTTGCATCGGAAATACTTAAAGAAATTAAAGAAAAAACAGATGAATTAAAATCTAAGAAAGGAATAACTCCGGGGCTTGCTCTTCTTCTTGTAGGCGACAATCCAGCTTCGAAAGTCTATGTAAACTCGAAGCGAAAAGCCTGCCAAGACCTTGGATTTTATTCAATTGTTGAACATTTACCCGAAGATACGCCAGAAGAACTCGTCTTGGAACTAATAGACCAATGGAACAACGATCCCCAAATTAATGGTATCCTCGTCCAACTTCCTTTGCCAAAACATATAAATGAACTAAAAACTACATTAAGAATCAAACCATCGAAAGATGTCGACGGCTTCCATCCAGAAAATTTTGGACGGCTCGTAATAGGTCTTCCTGGGTTCCGTCCTTGCACTCCAGCGGGAATTGTTGAACTAATAAAGTATTACAATATTGAAACCACCGGAAAACACGCGGTGGTTGTTGGGCGCAGCAATATTGTTGGAAAGCCAATCGCCAATATGTTGTACCAAAAAGCACCATACGCAAACGCAATTGTAACTATTTGCCATACCGCAACGAAGGACCTTCGACAATTCACCAAACTTGCCGATATTTTAATTGTCGCAGCGGGCAAACCTCAATTTATAACCAAAGATTTCGTCAAAGATGGTGTGGTTGTTATCGATGTTGGTATAAATCGTATCGAAGACCCGAATGCACCAAAAGGTTATAGATTGGCTGGCGATGTGGATTTTGAAAGCGTCGAACCAAAATCTTTTGCAATCACGCCAGTTCCAGGCGGTGTTGGTCCTATGACTATTGCAATGCTAATGAAAAACACTTATTTATCTGCTGCTGGCGAAATAAGCTATGAAACATAATAAACTTTACCATTTAGTATATTATGACGATAATATTATAGTAGTCGACAAAGCCTCGGGAGTATTGTCGATTCCTGACCGATTTGATAAAAATATACCAAATCTACGAATGTTGCTCGAAGAGAAATTTGGCCGTGTTTGGGTCGTCCATCGTCTGGATAAAGAGACCAGCGGAATTATGGTATTTGCAAGAAATGCTGAAAGCCACAAGGATTTAAACACACAATTTGAAGAGCAAACTGTTGAAAAAATCTATCATGCAATTGTTTCTGGTTGGATTGCCGAGGATGAATTCGACATTGACATTCCATTGCTAACCGACCCAGCCAACAAAGGAAGAACAATACCTTCGGCTCGGGGCAAAGAAGCCCTTACCAAGGTTAAAGTGCTTGAACGCTTCTCCATTGCCACCCTTATCGAATGCAATCTTGTGACAGGCCGGCACCATCAGATTCGAGTCCATTGTGCCACCGTTGGAAATCCTCTCCTTGTCGACGAACTTTATGGCTCTAACGAGGCTTTCTACCTTTCTCACATTAAAAAAAGATATAATCTGAAACGAGGGGAAGAAGAAAAACCAATTATCAACCGAATAACTTTGCATTCATACTCTTTGAAATTTGCTCATCCCCAAACAAGGGAACGCGTTGAATTTTTATCCCCATATCCAAGGGACTTTTCTGCTCTGTTGAATGTTTTAAGAAAATACTCAAAGTAATAAAAAACTAATTAAAAAAAATTAGGTGGTTCTATGAAAAATTACTTAACAATTTTTGTAATTGCGCTTCTTTTAACCAACTGTTCACTTTTTCGAAAAGGCGAAACGCCATTGCCCGAACTCCCCCCACCGTTAAACTATAAGCCAAACCACATTCAAACATACCAAGACATTCGCAAGGATAAGCCACAAACGCTTTCGCTTGAGATATCTCGTTACAGCTTAATTACCGACGACATTGCAAGGATCTATTTCCATTTGATTGGGAAGGATACTGTCTTCTATTACAATGCAACATTTGGCGAATGGAAAAAGCGTTGGTGTGGTGCATATTTTTTAATCGAAAATGAAATTGTTCCTGTTGCAAAATTTGAAGTAAGAGAATCGGAAATAACTATCAGACAACCTTATGCATTTATGTTTGTTCTCGACCATAGCGGTTCGATGGGCAACGACCGTGCATACGAAATTCAAGAAGCAGTGTTGAATTTCATTCAGAAAAAACATCCAGATGATTTAGTTGGTTTAATCAAATACGACCATAGAGTTGTATTGGAAATACCATTGACCCAATCAAAAGACTATGCCATTTCACAATTACGAATTGATGGCTTGGGTTTCTTCGGTGGATGGACAGCTATCTCCGATGCTATTTTTGTAGGAATAAACGAATTGAATAAATTGCCACCCAAATACCAAAAGGTAATCATTGTGTTCACCGATGGGTGGGATAATGCCTCTCAACTCGAGCCATACCAAGTCATCGATTATGCTGAACAAAGCAATGTTTCAATCTGCGGTATCGACTTTGGTTACGAAGTTAACGAAATATTTATGAAATATTTCGCATGGAAAACTGGAGGGATTTACAAGCACATTTACTCTAAATATGAGTTCAATCTTGTATTTAATGATGTTGTAAAACGCCTTGAAAGATATTATTTCGCTGATATTGAACTTCCCACTTATGGAGAGCAACTTCTTGTCGTCAAATATTGCATAGACAATACAACGCTCGAAGATACAATTCCAATTGAAACAACAATCGACACTGGAAAATTCTATGCTTTAAAAGTCTATTTTGATTTCGATAAATCCAATCTTAAACCGGAATCCTATACAGCAATAAAAAGTATCATTCGAATGATGAAAAAATTCCCATCAATGGTGATTGAAATTTCCGGACACACAGATTCAATCAATCGTTCCACAAATCCGAGGTATAACATTGAACTTTCGCAAAGGCGAGCCGACGAGGTAAAAAAAGCAATTGTGAAAGAAGGCATCGACCCGTCGAGAATAATTGCAATTGGTTATGGCGAAACAAAACCTATCGCCGACAACTCGACTGAAGAGGGAAGAGCAAAAAACCGTCGAACAGAATTCAGAATCATAAAATGGCAGAAATAAAAAACATTTTCGAAGCAATTTGATAAAAAAATTTTCTCTTTCTAATTTTACTTTTTGTAACAAAACTCTTTCTCTGTTATTATTAATATTTTGTTTGAGTCTTTTTCTTAAGAATGATTTGGATTTAAAAATTAAAATTGTTGTTCTATTCCTTTGCTTTTGCACAAAAGAACTGAACGCAAAGGATATTGTTATTTCCCGCAATTTCGTTTTGTTCACCTCGCGTAATCTCGAAGGCTATCTTAAACCGCTTTTTACAACCCTTGAACAAAGTTTGAACAATTCCTTGTTTGGCACAAGCAATTTGAATGGGAAGTTCAAAGTCTCGTTAAATTTTGCCTTTTCGTCGATGTTAATTCCAGACGAACACAAGTGGTTCGACGCAGAAGTGCCAGACGGTTTCTACGATACTACTGTAACTTTAACGTCGCAAATTCGAGACGGCAAAATCATCCCAAAAATTGTAAAACCAAACAAACAACCAACAATTTTTGGCGGAAGTTCGGTGCCAATTTTTGCGGCGCCACAAAATCATATTTATCCCGATTCAATGTATAAAACAATCGCCTATCCCGAAGGATTGCATCTTGATTTGATGTTGGGGTTACCAGTTGTTCAAATTATCGTTGAAAGTCCACTTAAAAATGAAATTCGCTTTCGATTCCTTTCATTTCCAATTCAAAGTGAAAGCTTTGTTTATTTCTCGCTTGGCTTGAATCAGCGAATTGACCATTTTTTTAACTTTTTTGGTTTTGCTCGCGATAAAAACATCTCGTTTCATATTATATTTCACAGAATGTACCGCGGAACAAGTTTCAACCTAACAAGCTATGCTGTTGGATTAAATGCATCGAACCAGTTCAACAACAATATGATTGGTTACATTGGAATTCAATATGAAAACTTAACTGGCACATTTAAAGCCATCAAAGACACAAGCGGTTTAAACAATGACATTATTAACAGCCCTTTCATCGAACTTCGCGAAGCAAAACCAGTCGAGATTTTATTCTCCACCTTTACAAAATGGCAAATTAAAAGCGGGTTGACCTATCAATTCCATTTTGGATTTATCAACCTTGAATTAGGTTTTGCATCCCAACCAATGATTTCCTGTGGTTTGGGCTTCTTTTTGGAAAGGAAGAAACAATGAAGTCACACAAAACAGTCTTAAAAACATTTATTGTTTGCATTTATATTCTCTTCGAAAGTTGTAGCACCGATTTTGTTAGTTCAATCCAGAATTTCAGATTCCAGATACCTTTTTACTTTTATGTAAATTACTTCGACAAATCTATTCCCGATACATCCAAAATCTTTGCAAATTTGAACGAATATGAAGAATTTACAAAAAATAAGTCTCGATTGGAAAAAGCCGAAATCGTCCAATTTAATTATTGGGTCGATTCACTTGTCTATGGCAATAACAAACCCTTTATCCCAAAAAAAGACACTCTTGTTATCGAAAATGTTCGCTTCTACCTTGTATTTGCAAAGCCAAAACCCAACATAACGAATCCAAAAGACACAAACGATTTCGAGCCCGACACCACATTGCCAACTTTTCTTTTAGGCGAATTCAACGAAGTTGATGTTACTGATTTCTATCGCAAGCCTCACCATATTTATGTGATTAGTACTGAAATTTCCCAAGTTCTAACAGAAGTAGTTAGGAGCAGACCTTATTTCTACTTGATTTCCGAATATGGAAAGGTTCGTGGGCAAACAACTCCAAAAAAATACTTTTCTTTGATTTTTGTTCGATTTGATGTAGTTATCAGATTCACAGTTTCCATTTAGAATCCACCTTTTATTAAATGATTTATTTATTTCCATCTACACAGATATATATATATTTTTGTGATTCGTCTTTTGAAATAAAGTTTGAAAACTATCGTTAAAAATTCTCTTTTAGGAAGGAATTGAAATGGCAGAAAAAAATTTATTGATAGTCGAATCGCCAGCAAAAGCAAAAACCATCAACAAATATCTTGGCAAGGATTACCTCGTCGAGGCTTCTGTTGGTCATATCAAAGACCTTAATAAGCACACATTGAGTGTTGACATAAAAAACGGTTTTCAACCAATCTACCAAATACTTAAAGACAAAAAGGAGGTAATAGAAAAACTTCGCAAGAGTGCAAAAAAATGTCAATATGTATATATTGCTACCGACCCCGATCGCGAAGGCGAAGCAATCGCTTGGCATATTGCTGAAGAAATCCAAAAAGTAAATCCCAAAATCAAGCGGGTTCTTTTCAATGAAATCACACCCAAAGGAATTAAAGAAGGCTTTGCCAATCCAAGAGAACTCGACGAAAATTTGTATCTATCGCAACAAGCCAGAAGAGTGTTGGATAGATTGATTGGTTATAAAATCTCCCCTTTTGTCTCAAATGCCCTTATAACAAAATCTTTGAAAGCATTGTCTGCCGGAAGAGTCCAATCGGTCGCACTCCGTCTGATTTGCGAACGCGAAGAAGACATCGAAAACTTTGAACCATTTGTTTTCTGGAACATTCAAGCAAAGTTCTCAACAGGAAAAAACATCATTATTGCAAAACTAATCGAATTCGACGGAAAACAAATCAAAAATCCTGAAGGCTCGAAAAAAATACAACGCAATGAAACCACTGAAGAATATCAAAAACGACTTGAAAAGTTCTTTTACATCGAATCCAACGAACAAGCAAACAATCTTGTTGAACGAATCAAGAATGTCGATGCATTCTTTGTTTCGAAAGTAACTAAGAAAAGAATCAAAAAGTCGCCAAAACCACCTTTCATCACTTCCACATTGCAACAGGAAGCAGCGCGAAAGCTCGGCTTTTCGAATAAACTTACAATGCAACTTGCTCAAAGACTTTACGAAGGTGTACCACTTGGCAAAGAAGGTAATGTCGGTTTGATTACATATATGCGAACCGATTCTGTTAGAATTAGCAGCGATGCAATAGATTCAGTACGCAGTTACATTTTTAATAAATTTGGAAAAAGGTATCTCCCCGATAAACCAAACATCTATAAAAGCAAAAGCCCAAATGTTCAAGATGCCCACGAAGCAATACGCCCGACAGACATCAACCGAACTCCCGATTCCCTGAAAGGCTTGCTGGATAGAAATTTGCTTTTGCTCTACGAACTTATTTACAACAGATTCGTTGCTTCGCAAATGGTGCCCGCAGAATACGACCAAACAGTCGTTGAAATCAAGGGTGGTGATTTTCTTTTCCGTTCAAGCGGGCGGGTAATTGTTTTCGACGGGTACCTTGCAATATATAGCGAAGAAGAAGAATCCGACGAGGATACCGAAGAAGGGAAAACTAAATTACCCAAAGTTACGGAAAATCAAAAACTTCAACTTCAAAATGTTGAGCCAAAAGAATCACAAACACAACCACCACCAAGATACAACCAGGCATCCTTGATTAAAGAATTAGAAGAAAAAGGAATTGGACGACCAAGCACTTACGCAACTATTGTGTCAACCCTGCTCGAAAGAAAATACGTTTTACTCAAAAACAAGGCTTTTGTTCCAACCATCCTCGGACGGGAGGTCAACAAAACGCTTGTGAAATACTTTTCGGATATTTTCAATGTTGAATTCACTGCAAAGATGGAAACAGAACTCGATACGATAGCCGAAGGGTTAACCAAGTACAGCGAGGTTGTTAACAAATTTTACCAGCCATTAACGGAACTTCTCGTGAATGCCAATAAAGAGTTGACCGAAAATGGGATCGTTTGCGATGTTTGCGGCGCTCCAATGGTTGTCCGTGTGAGCAAATATGGAAGATTTCTCGGTTGTACAAACTATCCTAAATGCAAAAACACGAAACCCCTTTACGAAGTTATACAAAAAGAAGAACCCCAAATTGTCGAGGACGTCACCTGCCCGATTTGTGGCAAACCTATGGTAAAGCGTAATAGCAAGAAAGGAGAATTTTACGGTTGCATAGATTATCCAAATTGCAAAGGCACCAGACCTATTGACGCTAAAGGAGCCCCAAGATTCCAACCTATCCCAGTTCCCGATGAAAAATGCCCAAAATGCGGAAGTGGAATGATTTTACGCAGGGGACCGCGAGGTTACTTCCTTGCTTGTTCCACTTATCCAAAATGCAAAGGTACAAAGAAAATTACAAAGGACGAAGCAATTCAAATAATCAACACTTCTGGCGAAAGTTCCAAAGTCGAGCAATGATAAAAAATTATTTCATTTTAATATTTGGTTGAAATTCAAAGAAATAGGAAGGAACAAATTCGTCCGGGGATACAAACTTTTTTTGGTTATACAATTCCCAGCCAGCTTTTGCAATAGCCGAAGCAGAAATAATATTTAATATTGGAAATTTCACCCCGACGCTAAAGGTCTCGGCTCCAATACCAACAACGATGTCTGAATCTTGCAGAATATTATTCAATTCAACAGCACTTTTAAAAGCAATATCAGAAAGCGGGTTTGACTGGTGATCAAAAAATTGATAAAAAAACAAATCCTTATGGGAATGGGAAACAGCAACAACTCTGCTAAAATCGGCATTGATATTTTTTTTGCAGTTGAATGCAATGGCAAAAAGAGTAGGAACAGCCACCAACTTGATTTTACCATCGAAGCAAAACCCTTTTGCAAATGCTGAACCAATGCGAAGTCCAGTGAAAGAACCAGGACCAGAGGAAATCGCAAGTGCAGACAAATCCGCTGGTTTCAATCCAAGGTCCTCCAATGCCCTTTTAACAAACACTGCAAGAAATCGGTCGTGGGAGTTGGAAACTGTCATTGAATATTCAAGCAATATATTATCAGCTTGAGATATACAAACAGAACAAACCTTAGAGGAAGTCTCTATTGATAGCAACAAATCTTGTTTCATAGCACAGCAACCTCAATTGTTTTCTTAAATCTCCATATAATTTCCATAACATCGTTGAAAGAAAGAATCTTGGCTTTTAAATACAATTTTTTATTTTGTTGAACTAACTTGACTTTGTCTAAACTCATCGCAAAATCGGAAATAACGGGCAAAAGATTGTCGTAAAATTCCTTGTTCGATTCGTCGGGGAACTCAATTGTAAGCACTTGAGAACGATAAGTGATCTTTTGTATGCCAGTATCCAATGCCTTAATTCGTAAAGAAACAACTTTAATCAAGTTTTCCACTTCTTGTGGCATAGGACCAAATTTGTCCTTCAATTCATCTCGAATGGTGTTCAGCTGTTCCATATTACGAATATTATACAATTCTTTGTAGTATTTAAAGCGTTCGTATTCGTTTTTAATATAATTTGAAGGCAGAAATGCATCGAATTCGACCTCGATTTGCAAGTCGTTGTTTTCGAGAAACTTTAACTTTTCTTCTTCTTTTTGCTCAGGGAACAAATCCTTGAATTCGGTTGCCTTCAATTCATTAATAGCTTCGTCGAGTATCTTTTGATACATCTCGTAACCAATCTCGTTGATGAAACCGCTCTGTTCGTAGCCAAAAATGTCGCCAGCACCGCGGATCTCAAGGTCGCGCATAGCAAGTTTCAAACCACTTCCAAGTTCAGTATATTCCTCGAGTGCCTGCAACCTTTGAAGGGCCTTCCTTGGCAATGCGTCCAACGGCGGAATAATAAGATAGCAGAATGCCTGGATATTTGTTCTTCCAACGCGACCGCGCAATTGGTAAAGTTCGGCAAGTCCAAAATTTTGTGCATTGTAGATAAAAATAGTATTTGCTTTGGGAATGTCAAGACCAGATTCAATTATTTTTGTTGTAAGCAAAAAATTGTACTTCCCTAAAATAAAATCAGACATTATTTTTTCTAATTCAGAATTTTTCATTTGCCCGTGGGCAACTGCAATTTTCAAATTGGGGAACAATTTTAACAAGCGTTGCAATGCTAAATCAATGTGGTTTATTTTGTCGACAACAAAAAACACCTGACCGTCGCGAGCAATTTCTCTCGTTATTGCCTTGCGGATAATGTCTTCCTCCCAATGTATTATTTCAGTATATATTGGCAATCTATTCCTTGGTGGAGTCTCCATTATGCTCATATCACGAACCCCAAGGAGCGAAAAATTTAATGTACGAGGGATTGGCGTTGCAGTCATTGTTAATGTATCGACATTAGTTCGAAGTTTTCTCAACTTTTCCTTTGCACGAACCCCAAAGCGATGTTCCTCATCGATAATCAATAGTCCAAGCTCTTTGAATTTTACATCCTCGCCGAGCAGTCTGTGTGTTCCGATGATAATATCTATCGAACCTTTTTGAAGTCTTTGTAAAATGTCATTTGCTTGCGTTGCGGTTTTAAACCTCGACAAAGATTCAATAATAACTGGGTAGTTTTTAAGTCGCTCTTTAAAAGTGATTTCGTGTTGGCTGGCAAGTATAGTTGTTGGAACGAGAACCGCAACTTGTTTGCCTGCTTGCACGGCTTTGAACGCAGCACGAATTGCAACCTCTGTCTTGCCAAAGCCAACGTCGCCGCAGATGAGTCTGTCCATTGGAGTTTCCGACTCCATATCTTTTTTCACATCTTCGGTAGCCTTTGCCTGGTCGATTGTATCTTCGTAAACAAACGATGCTTCAAACTCTTTTTGCCAAATTGTATCGGGAGGAAATGCAAAACCTTTTCGCACCTTTCGTTCTGCATATAATTTAATCAATTCGTAAGCATCGCGTTTCAATCGCTCCTTTATTCTTTGTTTCTTTCGTTCCCACTCTGTTGTTCCAAGTTTACTAAGTTTTGGAACAACTCCTTCTTCTGCTCGATACTTTTGAAGTTTATGCAAAAAGTTCAAATTCAGATAAACAATGTCGTTGTCAGCGAAAATTAATCGTACGCAATCCTGTAAACTATCTCCCAACTTAACTTTTTGCAAACCATCGAATTTGGCTATTCCTTTGTCGACGTGCACAACATAGTCGCCAATATCCAATTCACCAAGTTCTTTAAAACTTAATCCTTTGACCTTCGAAGTCAATACCCGTGCACGCTCCCGACCAAATATTTGATGCTCGACAAAAACCACTATTGATGCGTCCTCGATAATAAACCCCTCGCTCAATGGTTTGGTAAACCAAATGCATTTCGAGACAATTTCCTCTGGCTCGAAAATTCTATCATAAGCATCGAGATTGCTTTCATATTCAAGTTGTACAGCGTTGACAATTATGTCCTTTAATCTTTCCGAAAGTAACTCGCTATCGGATGCGAAGAAAATTTTGTATCCTTGGTTAAAAAACTTCAAAAATTCTTTTATAAAATTTTTTACAGAAGCAAGATTGGACCCGACTTCTTTTGTTTTGACTTCGAAATTGTTCGTTAAAAGTGAATTTAGCCAAATCTTTTGAAATTCAAACTCAAGATTTATGCCGGGGTAAGATTGTTCTATGAGTTCTTTGTTATCGATAAAAAACAAATCATCCTTACCAAAATATTCAAAAACGGTTGTGGTTTCAAACTTCTGCTGGAAAAGAGTCGTAATAATTTCGATTCTATCAATCTTTTTAATACTTTTATGAGTCTCCAAATCAAAAAGTCGAAGGGATTCGATCTCATCCCCGAAGAATTCAATTCGAAGAGGATTATCTAAACCAAGCGGGAAAATATCGACAATGGAGCCTCGAACAGCAATATCGCCTTGCTCTTCGATAAAATCTTTTCGTTCGAAACCTTTCAGCACAAGGTTGCCTATGAAAGTTTCGTATGGAAATGACATCCCAACAGCAATTTCAAGTCGCTCTTCAAAGAATGCCTTTGGCTTTGGCACAGAAAAATCGAGAATTTCGGGTGTAACGATAAGAATTGATTCTATGCTTTTGGAAAATTGTAACAACTTTTCGTAAATGTTCAATTCAAGTTTTTCGTTTGGGATTTGCCGGAAACGAGAAACAGAAAAAGTTGTCAAAGAATAAATATCCTTAAGTTCAAAGAAAGATTTTAAGTCAAGAGTGTATTTGTTGACTGAATCTTCGTCGGGGACAATTACAACAAAACGTCTTGCAGAAATATTTTGTCGAATCAAATAGAGAAACCACGACCTTGCACTTCCGTGGAAAAAGCGCACACCAAGATTTTCCCCTTTCCGAATAACATCTAATATTTCCTTTAGCTTAAAAGAGCGGGCAAGGGGGGGCTGTAAGTGTGAAAAAATTTGCTCCTTGTCCACAGCATCAGATATCACTTTCGATGATAATTGTTGAATTTGGTTTTGTTTTAAGATTTTGTGGGTCATAATTATAAAATCGTAACACGCGAAGTTTTTCCTCGCGAGTAAGTTTCCTGCTTGCAAGAATAATATAGCGAACATTCTTACGAGTGTCGCGCAAAATATTTTCAACTTTTTGTTTTGGATTTTCTTCCATCGATTCCCTTAATTTTGTATATACGAATGAAATAGATTTACAAAGTAATTTTCTTCCTGTTTATTTAATTTGGTGTAAAATTCGATTCCTTCGTTTTTTTCTTCTTTTCGAATAATATTAGACATTTTGTAAATGAACGGCACCAATTCCATCTTGTCGTAGGGAAGAAACACTTTGACAAATCGCGTTTCTTCTTCAACAACTTGTTGCATTTTTAGCAATAAAGCATTAATATTGATTCCTCGTTCAGCACTTATCAATATTGCTTCTGGAAATTCTTTCTGCAAATATTTAATATATTCTTTATCTTGAATTAAATCTATCTTATTCAAAACCAAAATCCTAGTTTTTAGGTCGACTTTAAGTTGTTCAAGAGTTTCATCGACCACATTAATTTGCTCGAGCAAATATTGATTACTTGCATCTGCGACGTGGATGAGTGCATCGGCAAATTCGACTTCCGAAAGTGTACTACGGAAAGAAGCAACAAGATGGGCTGGCAACTTACGTATGAACCCAACGGTATCGGAAAGTAAAGCAATTTTACCATTTGGCAAGTGAAATGCCCGTGTTGTCGTATCAAGAGTTGCAAAAAGTTTGTTTTCGATCACTACATTGGCATTGGTCAACTCTTTCATCAAGGTGGATTTACCAGCATTTGTATAACCAACAAGAGCAAATTTGAACAAACTTTCTCGCTGCTTTCTAACTATTTCTTTCTGTTTTAAAATATTATTTATTTTCTTTTGTAAGCGTTGAATTCGAGATTTGACTAAACGTCGGTCGGTTTCAATTTGTTTTTCTCCTGGTCCGCGGGTGCCGATTCCTCCATATTGCTTGGACAAATGTGTCCACAATCGAGTTAATCTTGGCAACAGGTATTGCAATTGAGCAAGTTCGACCTGTGTTTTGGCTTCAGTGGTTCGGGCGTGCTTAGCAAAGATGGCAAGAATTAGTGTGGTTCTGTCTATAACCTTCAATTGAAATTCATTCTCAAGATTTTTTGTCTGTACTGGGGTCAAGTCGTCATCAAAAACAACAAGATTAATGTTTTTCTCTTGAATCAAAGATTTTATTTCCTGTACCTTCCCTTTCCCGATTGCAGTTGCAGGATGGAATGCAACAAGCTCTTGATAGACAGTGTCGACAACTTCACCACCCGCAGTGCGTACAAGCGAAGCCAATTCTTCCAAATGCTCTTCAATTATTTCTTTCGAGGTTCCTTTTTTTGGAATTGCAACTAAAAGAGTTCTTTCGGGTAAAACCTGGTTTTCTATCATCACCTAATTATTCAACATCAAAAATTATAAACGAATTTAAACTTTAAAAATTTTTAAATTTGTATTGTATTTACTTTTATTGGGTAGTATTATGATTTCTTTTAAACTTGACGAAACACATGAGCAAATTCGAGACACAATACGAAAATTTGCTCAAGAGGAAATTGCTCCCTCGGTCATCGAAAGAGATATCAAAGGCGAGTTTCCAAGAGAAATCATTAAAAAACTTGGTGAACTGGGCTTTTTGGGTATGATGGTTTCCCCGGAATGGGGAGGTAGTGGGCTCGATTCAATTAGCTATGTCATTGCTTTGGAGGAGCTTAGCAAAATTGATGCTTCTGTTGCAGTAATATTTTCAGTTCACAACTCCCTTGTCAACTGGATCTTTGAAAATTATGGTTCTACTTATCTTAAGGAGAAATACTTGAAAAGACTTGCTGCAGGAGAACTCTTAGGAGCTTATTGCCTAAGCGAACCAGAAGCCGGAAGCGACGCAACACAAATTAAAACTTTTGCAATCAAGCAAGGAAACAAATGGATTTTAAACGGTACTAAAAATTGGATAACAAATGGTCAAAATGCCGACATTTATGTTGTGTTCGCAAATACAAATTTTGAACTGGGACACAAAGGCATTACTTGCTTTGCAATTGAAAAAGGAACCCCCGGATTTGAAATCGGAAAGAAAGAAGATAAAATGGGACTTCGTTCAAGCGATACCACAAGCCTTGGACTAATAAATGTCGAAGTGCCCGAAGAAAATGTAATCGGAAATGTTGGCGAAGGTTTCTACATTGCAATGCGTGGTTTAAATGGTGGAAGAATCGGTATCGCTGCGCAAGCTCTTGGAATTGCCCAAGGAGCTTTCGAAGCTTCTATCCGCTATGCAAAAGAAAGGAAAGCGTTTGGAAAGCCATTAATAGAACACCAACTTATACAAGCCAAATTAGCACAAATGTCAATGAAGATAAATGCGGCAAGGCTTCTGGTCTACAAGGCAGCTTGGTTGCGCGACAATGGTTATGACCATATCAAAGAGGCTTCCGAGGCAAAACTTTTTGCATCTACAATCGCAAATGAAATAACTCGCGAGGCTGTACAAATTCACGGCGGCTACGGTTATGTTCGCGAATACCATGTTGAAAGAATGATGAGAGACGCAAAAGTTACCGAAATATACGAAGGAACTTCCGAAATCCAACATCTTGTAATCGCACGAGAAATTATGAAAAGGTGGTGAAAATTTACAATTTTTTCAACATTTTTCGACTATTATAATGTAAAGTGTAGAATTTTAGCCAATAATTGATATGTTAAATTGGAGGGTATGACATAAGTCATTATAAATCAAGAAAATAATTGAATTAGATACGTTTGGCATAATTTTTATGTTTTTTAAATCAATTAAAGGTGTAAAAATGGCAAAAAAGGAAGAAGAAACTCAAAGCAATGGTGAAGTCAACCAAGGAACACAAGCCAAAGAAGCAAAGCCTTCGGGCGGAATGGGTTTGGTGCCAATATTAGGAATAGTTTTCGGGGCACTTATAATATTGATAATTGCAACAAGATTTTTGTTTCTACCTTACATAGTAGAAAATCTTGGTGGCGGTCAAAAGAAAGAAGAGCAAAAAACAGAAGAAGTGAAACTAGACAAAAAACTTATGAAATATGTGGAAACTGGACGTATAACAACAAATCCGTTGAATTCCGATCAATTTGTTGTGGTGAATCTTGCATTTAAATTTGGTGCACGCGACGAAAAAGTGTTGGAAGCAATTTTTGGCAAAGGTGGTGAAGGTGCGGCAAATTTGCCACCAGAAATTATGGCTCCGATACGAAGCAAAATCAACCAAATTTTAGGTTCGTTAACAGTGGCTCAACTTCAAGAGCGCAGAAATAATCTTGCCAATGATTTTAAGGATAGTTTGAAAGCAATATTTTCACAACACGATTTAATTTTAAATGATGTATTTTTACAAGAGTTTATTATTCAATAAGATAGATTGAGCAATTATGAGCGAGGTTCTTTCGCAATCGGAAATAGATAACCTATTGAAGGAGATGTCGAGCGGTGCGCTCGACGTCGACGATTTCCTAAGCGAACGGTTGAAACGCGCTGAAATATCAAATTACGATTTCCGCCGACCGAACCGAATTTCCAAATCCCAAGTGCGAACATTGCAAAGTATACACGAAAATTTTGCCGAAATTTTTGGTTACTATCTCGTTTCTCGATTGCAAACTGTAGTTTCAATTTCTGTTACTTCTGTCGACCAATTATTCTATTCCGAATACATACTTTCTGTTTCAAATCCAAGTTGCTTATACGTTTTCGATATCGTTGGAACCGACGGCTCTGGAATCCTTGAAATTAGTCCACAGTTGGCGCTTGTGCTTGTCGAGCGATTGCTTGGCGGTAGTGGCGAAGTCCAACCCAAACCCAGACAAATAACCCCTATTGAACAGGCAGTTATTCGAGGAGTTATCGAACACGCACTTTCCGATTTGCAAAATGCATGGCGCTCGATTGCTGAACTTTCCTTTAAATATCAGCGTCTGGAAATGGAAGCCGACTTCGTTCAAATTGCACCCTCTTCGGAAATCGTGATTGTTGTATCTTTTGATGTGAATATAGGCCTTCATACATACTTGATGAACCTCTGTTTCCCAACCTTTGCATTAGAAGAAGTTTTGACTAAACTTTCGCGACAACAAGTTACCGCTGGTCCAGTGAAAATGACTCAAGAAAAGATTCGTGAAAATATCGAAACAATCAAAAAACATATGTCGAAAACCTACTTGACGGTTAGCGCCGAACTTGGTAAAACATCAATTAGCGTAAAAGAACTTTTGGAATTGAAGGAAGGAGATATAATCCGTTTGAAAAATAAAATCACCGATGAAATCATTATTTCAATCGGTGGCAAGAAAAAATTTGCTGGTCGACCCGGAATGGTCGAAGGTAAAAAAGCTGTAAAAATTCTTCGTCCACTACGCGACGAAGACCTTGTCGAAGATGATTTGTTGTACAAAGAGGAGGATTAACTATGTCTTTGACCCAAGAGGAAATAGATGCACTAATCAGCAGTGGGGCACTACCCGCTGGAGCTGAAAGCGAAAAATCCACGCAAGAATCACTTGAAGGAACCACAATCCCGAGTGCTAAAACTACAGCTGGGTTGGGCGAAACAATCTATTCACCGTTGGAACCAAAACTAGAAATGCTTTATGATTTGCAACTTCCCGTTTCAATTGAACTTGGTAGAACGAATATGTTAATTCGTGATATTCTTTATCTCGGTCGAGGTTCTGTTATTGAATTTGATAAACTAGTGAGTGAACCGGTCGACGTTCTTGTAAATGGGAAAAAAATTGCCGAGGGAGAAGTTGTTGTAATCGATAAGCACTTTGGTATCCGAATCACAACATTGGTCGACCCAACTGAAAGACTAAAAACCTTAAAAAAATAATTATGATAAGTGCAGAATTAATACAATCTTTAACTATTGTTTTTCTTTTCCTTCTTGCAGTTTTCTTTTTTTCTTCTTATTTAAAGAAAACATTAAATTTACGTAGGAATTTGGCACTCGGAGTCAACTTTAAAATAGTCTCCAAACTACCTTTGTCCAATAAATCTTTTCTTTATATTATTCAAATTGGAAAAAACTACATTTTAATCGGCGCAAGTGAAAATAACATCACAGCAATTGCCGACTTGACTAAAATCTTTCAATCCAATAATTTAGCCTCGACTCCTTCTTTAAACATACAAAAAAACTTTGAAACTCCGCAAACAAACAACGAGGATATTTCATTCAAAAACTTTATAAAAGAAACATTTCGAAAATCGAAAAACTGAAATTCTGTTGTTTAAGGCTGTAAAAGTTTACCTCAAACCGAACTCGACTCGCAAGTATTTCTCAAGAATAAATTCTGGGTTCTTTTTCAACAAATCCTTGAAAACAACTCCGATTTTTGCATTCTCTGCTACAACCCATTCTGCCGAAAAGTTCAATAAATTATCTTTGATTTCTGTGTTGCCCCCGACCAGCTTATAAAATTCAAAGTTAGCCCAAAAAGATTTCAAAAAAAGTTGGCTAAAACCAATATAGACCAAAGACTTATCTTCTGATTTACCAAAAGAAAAAGAATAGGCATAACCAAGGTGAAAATTGCAAATTCCAATGTAATTATCGAAAGACTTGCTACCGACAAGAAACAAAGTGGGGGCAAATCGTTCGTAAATATATTGATTTGTTGAAAGAGAATGAGTTGAAATGCCAAGAGCTAGCGCTGGAAGGTTGAAATCTTCCTCTAAAATCCTATATTTAACAACAAGGCTTGGAAGGAAGAGATGGAAATTGTTTGCAGAAAAGAAAATATAATTTGTCTGTAAACCAAGAAAAGTTCTGTTCAACGGGGAAAGAAAAAAAGAAAAGCGCAATAAATCTACACGAGAAAAATTTATTCTAAAAGAAAGGGAGCCTTGTCGGTAGAGTCCAGCATTCGGAAGTTCAACAATTTCAACTGGTTCCTTGTTCAATTGTGCAATGGTAATGTTCAAACTTATTAAAAAAATTACTATTGAAAGAAAAGTTCTATTTTTGAGTGGGCGCATTCGCTTCATATCCTTTCGTATTTGGAACATTTGGCTTCTGTTCGGAGATAGTAATTTCAACGCGTCGATTTTTAGCTTTGCCTTCGGGGGTTGAATTGTCCGCTACGGGACGTTGGTCGGCAAATCCACGGACAACGATGGAATGCTCGGGCACACCATTGGAAATCAACATATATGCAACATTTACGGCGCGTGCAACAGAAAGATGCCAGTTCGATGGATAACGAAAACTTCGTATTGGGTCGCTATCGGTATGTCCATCGATTGAGACTTCTTGGTCTTTTGCAAGCCCTTGCAAAGTTTGTGCAAGTCGAATTAAAACATCCTCGCCTTCTTTTTCGATTTCAGCCTTGCCAGATTGAAACAACAACTTCTCTGGCAAAGTAATTACAATGTTAGATCCTTTGGTTGCAATCGTTATCTCACCTCTTTTCAAATAGACATCCAGAGATTTCAATAAATCTGACTGTATTTCCGATAGATTGCGTCTGTCGGGAAATGGTAGCACCGGCTCTGGTATTCCTTTCCGCACACCTTTAAACGGATCCAAACCAGTACCGTGAACATCCTGTTCTTTCTGTGGTTTGAAATAATCTGCAAATGCTTTGGCAAATTCTTTGTATCGCTCTTCATCTACGCGTGCACTTACGTAAAGAATTACAAATAAGCCCAAAAGAAGGGTAACAAGGTCGGCATAGGTAATCAAATATCTATCCGGACTAGTACGACTTGAATCTTCTTCTTTTGAAGATCTTTTGTTAAACATTTTCACTTTAAAATGTTAAACTTCACAGTTGCTACCTTGCCCGATTCAGTTTTAATAACAGCAAAATATATACCAGAAGCAAAATCGCGAGCATCTATGACAAAACTTTTGCGGAAATTTTCGTTCCCCTCGTCGAGATTTTGCTCAAACAAAATATTGCCAAAACTGTCGACAATTTGAACTTTTGATAAAACATCGATAATCTCTTGAGGGAATGAAAGGAAAACAAAATCTTTTGCAGGATTTGGAAAGACTTTGACTTGAAGAGTCGAAGGTAATTTAGTATTTTCGGTGGAAAGAACAAGGTCGAAACCAGCGATTTTATAAATATTCCCTTGGTAATCCGTCACCCAGAAATTCTTATCTCGTGGGTCATATTCAATTCCACGAGCGTTGATTATACCATTTGGGTATTGCAAATTAATTCTGGCCATTTCTTTCGAAAGGTCATTTTTAGAGATTTTAGAAATCACAGCTTCTGCAAGGGCGCCAGCATTCGGGAAATATGTTCCAATCTGGTAAACATACATTTCTCTGTCGTAAGCCAAACCACGAGGTCCATAAGTTTTTGAATAAGGATTTTGATAAGTAGCTTCGACCTTGCCTGTTATAGGGTCAGCAACAAATAATATCTGCTTGCCATAAACATCTTTCTTATCGCGATCGCCTATTAACAACTTTCCGTCAAACACTTCTATCCCAATAGGATAGACATTTGCGGGACTTTGGAATTGCCGTATTAAATTGCCATTGGTATCAACTACAAGAACGTACCCACCGGAACCACTTGTGCTATTCATTCGATGAAGATAGATAATATTGCTTTCTCTATCGTAGGAAATATCGGTGAAAAGACTATCACCGGGTAGTTTCACACTTTTCACTCTTGTTAATTTATTTGCATCGAGTTTCACAAGTTGATTAGAGCCAAAACTCGTAATCCATAAACCATCTTTGCCATCGAAAGCAATTCCGTAGGGGATAAAATTAACACCAGTAGATTGCAAAATGGAACCTTTGTCGACGATTGAAATGGCAAAAGTATTTGAAATTCGGACTTGATTTGGATTTGAAAGCGAAGTTACACGAATTCTTGCAAAATCAGTTGCAACATTTGGAATAGCCCAAAGGAATGGCGAACTTGCAACATTTTCGCCAAGAATGTGCCAATCGATGCCATCATTTATTGAATACTCAATTCTTACTGGTGGGGCGAAACCATACCAAGAAATAACTTGTTGGGTCGAACTGATATAAATCTCGCCCCCGGCTGGTGCAGTGATTTCGAAATTGGTGATTGGTTCAATAGGAACATCGGCTTCCCAGATACCTCGTCCATGGGTTGCTGCCCGCAAAGGTATAGTTTGTGAAGTAAGTTGATATCGTGCAAATTTCAAATCGGTAACTGGGCTCCTCGGTAAACCTTCGCCAAATGGGAACCAGTTTGAACCACCATCATAACTGGCGAATACTCCTATGTCGGTACCAACAAAAATTATATCTTCGTTGAAAGGATGAACTGCAACAGAATTCACTGGGATATCTGGTAGCGATTTACCAATGTCAATCCAATTTTTACCATAATTAGTTGTTTTGAAAATGTGTGAAGTGTAAAATCCTGAAAAACTTACGAAGGCTGTTCCTTCGTTCTGTTCTGAAAATGCAAAGTCGGTTACCCAGCGGTTCACCAATCCATTTTCTGATACTATAGTCCATCTTTCTCCTCCATCAGTAGTGATTAATACATCGCCACCACTGGTGCCCGCAAGAATTACTTCAGAATTTAATCGCGACACTTCTATCGCCGTGAATCTGCCATTTACATTCGGAGTAGGAAGCAGATCCCAACCTGCACCAGCAGTATACGTTGCGTATAGTTTATCGCGACCATAGTAAAGAATTACATTATAATTAGGGTCAATTGTTAATGGTGGGTCCCAAACCCCAACAGAAAAATCAATCCCTTTGTCAATATATGTGAAAGCTCCAGTTTTTAGATCAAGTTTAAAAGGCTTGATAATACCTCCCGGTGTCGACTGCCCATAAATAATATTGGGATTTGAATGATCGACGACAGTGCGAAAACCATCTCCACCAGCAACAAAATACCAATCCATATCCTCTTTGTTGCCGAGAGTCCCGTTGTCTTGCGTCCCACCGTAGTTAATGTTTTCCCTTGTGTGGTCTATATCGAAACCATAAAATTGAGTGACTTGTAAATTATTGTTCTTTGGTTGCCAATTGATCCCCGCATCAGTCGATAAATAAATGCCTCCATCATTGCCAACCATTACGATTTTTGGGTCCAAAGGATTAAACGCAGCGCAATGTTGGTCAACATGAACATTTCCACCAGAATATCCATTGCTGACATTTGTAAAAATTTTACCGTCCGATGCTCTATAAATGTCGATTCCACCAGCAAGAACAATATTTGGATCCTTTGGATGAACTTCAATAAAATTGTCATAGAAACCCTGGCCACGGAAAAATTCTGTCGAACCTCGATGAACAAGAGTCCAACTCTCTCCTTTGTTGGTGGTACGATATATCAAACCTTGAGAACTAACATCGACTAAAGCATAAGCAATTTCAGGTTGTGAAGGCGCAAATTGAACCGAAACTCGACCTATTGGTTGCTCGAAACTGGAACTTCTAAAAATCCAACTTTGCCCCAAATCGGAAGTGTAATAGACCCCTTCGCCATTAACACCAATCAAGTATTCAGCAGGATTATTTGGATTAATTGAAACATCTGTAACATTTTTGTCCAACATTCTTCGCCAAGAAGTTCCCCCATCAGTTGAAACATAAAACCCTGGTTTTCGGATTGTTGCCCCGGCAACGATAAGATTTGAATTCTGTGGATGAACATAAACTTTTGAAAAAGCCCCAACTTCCGACAAACCAAGAAGTTTCCAAGTTTTCCCCCCATTAGTACTTTTGTACATTCCATTACCGAGGTAAATAACACCTCCGCCAATCACAGACTCGCCCGTACCTGCATACAAAATATCTGGATTATTTGGGTCGATTGCGATTGAACCAAAAGCGATACCATTTTCGTAATCGAAGATTGGTTCCCAATTATTTCCGAAGTCCGAAGAAAACCAAATACCACCAGCAGCGGCACCAGCATAAACCCAGCCATTTTTCTTCGGATGGAAAACAATAGACTTAACACGACCTCCTATATCGAATGGACCGACAGGCTTCCATTTAGGTTGTTCTGCCAAGGAGTGTTCTGAAATATATTTTTGCTGGAGCAATTCCATTTGCTGGAATGCGATTTGGCGAGCAAAATCGGGAATCGATTCAAATGGATATGCTCGTTGTTTGATGAATTCAAGAGCTCTGCGTGCTGGGTCGTCGTACTCATTTTCTTGCCCAACACTCTCAAGAAAATTTAACGTTAAGAAGAAAAATATTAATATAAACTTTTTCATAAATCTTATCCAAAAGTATAATTTAAATTAATAAAATCAAGACGATTTACAACTTATTCCGTTGATAAAATTTTGGGAGAAACAAACCGGTAGAGGCTTTATAATCTCGATATTTTTCTTTGAAGTAGTATTCAAGCAATGCTTCTTCCTTCGGCACTCGATGAAAAAGAAAAATTAAAATGCCTCCGATCCAGACTATCGCAACAAAAATGTTTGCAAGAGCAAGTGTCACTCCAAGATGAAGCAAAAACAGTCCAGTGTAAATTGGATGGCGAATATAGCGATAAATCCCATTTTGTACAAGTTGATGTCCTTTTTTTATGTTCAATGTTGCCGAGTACCTTCCTTTAAGTTTAATCAAGCTCAAAGTTATAAAAACCAATCCAAAATAGCCTAATCCTAAACCAAATAATCGAAACAAAAAGGGAATGTAAAAATTAAAACCTAATACTAGACTATTTTTAAATACAATCAAAAAAAGAATAAATGTTTCGAGAATACTTAAAGTTATCAATATTACCTTGTCAATTTTAAAAGACTCAACAAACTTCTCTGGCAAATCAATTTTTTCAGACTGCCGAAAGAATATTTTAAAAGTCAGTAATATGACAACATAAAATGAATAAATCAAACCCACATTAAGGGTAAAGTTAACCATTTTTGATTTTGGTTTGTTATCGAATGAACAAATTTAAAAATTTTCAAAAAAGTTAACTATTTAAATTCATCTTTAAAAGTTTTTTGACAAATATCTTTGGGCATTACCAAAAATTTATTTTCAAAATTCCTTTTACTAATTCAAATATTCAACTGCTCGTCAATCTCATTCCTTTAAAAGCCGTATAGAGAAAGGATAAAGAATTTAAAGATTTCATAAGAAGTGACTAAAAAAATTCAGAGGGCTTTTTCACTAAAGAATTTTTCGATGGCTTCCCTCATTCGATGTATATTCTCTGCGATATCGCCAAAGAACAAGCCCGAACCAGAAACAACCATATCAGCTCCAGCACTTACAACTTGGTGGACATTTTCGATTTTTACTCCTCCGTCAACTTCCAGCAAAATATTTTCCAAATTTTGCTTTACCAAAAAATCTTTAAGTTTCTCTGCACGACGCAAAAACGAAGGTATAAAAGATTGCCCGCCAAATCCAGGATTGACAGACATCAATAATATAAAATCACAATATTCAGCATTTTCGAATGCAAAATCCAGTGGGGTTCCGGGATTCAAAGCCAATCCGGGTTTCGCTCCCAATTTTCTGATATTCTCAAGGACACGGTGAATGTGGGGTTGGTTTTCACAATGAACTGAAATGTAATCTGCCCCAGCATTAACAAAATCTTGGATATATCTCTCGGGTTGAATAATCATAAGATGGCATACGAGCGGAAGCTTTGTTACTTTGCGAATGGCTTCAACAACAACTGGTCCGAATGTAATGTTTGGGACAAAGCATCCATCCATAATATCAAGGTGAAGCAAATCGGCACCACCTTCTTCGCATTGTTTAATGTCACTTTCAAGATTTGCAAAATTTCCACTCAAAAGTGATGGTTCAATAAGAATTTTTTTCATAATTCACTCAATCGTGCAAACAATTTTTCAAGTTTTGAAAGCGTTTCGTTCATACTTTCCAGTTTCGCTTTTTCTTTTTCAATAACCTCTGGTTTTGCTTTTCCAAGAAAAGCTGTGTTATTCAATTTGCTTAAAATAGAATCAATATTATTTCTCAATCTTTCAATTTCTTTAGAAACTCTTTCTCTTTCCTTTGAAATATCAATATCAGAAGTAATTAATAAATGTATTTCAACTTCGCGCACAACACTCGAAATCGCACGAACGTTTTCAACCGATTTATCAAGTATTTTAACTTCATTGGCACGGACTAGGAAAGAAAGAGCATCTTTGTTTTGTACAAGCATTGAAAATAGTTCTTGATTTTGGGTGTTCAAAATCAAATCGATTCTTTTATTTACATCAATGCCAATTTCGTTCCTAAGTTTGCGAATTTCTTCGACCACAAGTTGAAAGATTTCGAAATTCCATTCAATTTCCTCATCAATAAAATCCTTGATGTACATAGGAAAAGGTTGCAAACTAATACTTTCGAACTCCGGTTTTCTGCTGATTAAATGCCAGATTTCTTCGGAAATAAAAGGCATTACGGGATGTATTAATCTCAAAATATTATCGAAAATATCAAGAGCAAAGCGCATCAATGCTTGATTGAAAGAAACTTCATTTGTATCCTTCAGTTCAACTTTTAAAATTTCAACATACCAATCGCAAAAGTCACGCCAGACAAAATCATACAACAATTTTGCATAATCATTAATTCGATAATTCTCAAGATTGCGATTGACTTTTAAAATAGTACTATGCAAGCGCGAGAGTATCCATCTATCGGCGTATGAAAGTTCTCCTACTTGAAGTTGTTTTTCCTGGTTCGATGGACAACATTCTGGAAGTTCAACCATATCGCGTTTCATTAAAAGAAAGCGAGCAGCGTTCCAGATTTTGTTTGCGAAGTTCCTTCCAATTTCCATCGAAGGGATATCTTGGGTCTTTACGTCGATTTCCATTCTGACGTCTTGTCCAAGCGGAGAGAGATACGTCATAGTAAATCTTGTGGCATCAGCACCATATTTTTCAATAATCATCAATGGGTCGGGCGAATTTCCAAGCGATTTACTTAGTTTTCTACCCAAACCATCGCGAATAGTGCTCGTAAAATAGACATCCTTGAAAGGTATCTGATTTTTAAATTTCATTGTTGCCATAATCATACGAGCGACCCAAAAGAAAATAATATCGGGCGCAGTTACAAGCAAATCTGTTGGTAGAAATTTCCTCAAATCCGGTGTGTCTTCTGTTACCCCATCGTGTAGCCAGCGCATCGTTGTAAGTGGCCAAAGCCAAGACGAGAACCAAGTGTCGAGCACATCTGGGTCCTGTTCCAAAGGAACATCCTTAGCCAAACCAAGCTTCGCCAAAGCCTCTTCCTCGTTTCTTGCTGCGGTGTAGCGTCCATCGGGAGCATAGTAAACCGGAATTCGATGTCCCCACCAAAGTTGCCTCGAAATGCACCAATCGCGAACATTTTCAAGCCAGTGTTGGTATGTTTTTTCCCAATGCTTTGGATAAAATTTTATTCTTCCATCGAGAACAGGTTTCAATGCTATTTCGGCAAGCGGTTTCATCCGCACAAACCATTGATCCGATAAGTATGGTTCTACGGGTTCCCCTCCCCTTTGAGAAAAGCCGACATTGTGGACATAGTCCTCGATCTTTTCAATTAAATTTCTTTCGACAAGTCTTTCCACAATTTTCTTCCGCGCCTCGAAGCGTTCGAGCCCACAAAATTCACCAGCATACTCATTCAAAGTACCATCGGGATTTATGGAATTAATTATCGGAAGATTATGCCTTTGTCCAACTTCGAAGTCATTTGGGTCGTGTGCAGGTGTGATTTTTACACAACCAGTCCCAAAGGTTGGGTCTGCATAGTCATCGGCAATAACAGGAACCGGACGATTTGCCAACGGTACATGGACTTGCTTACCAATAAAGTGCTTGTATCTATCATCATTAGGATTTACCGCTACGGCAACATCGCCAAAGATTGTTTCGGGCCGAACAGTTGCAACAAGCAAATAATCTTCGGAATCGACAAAATAATAACGAAGTGTATAAAGATATTCCTTCACTTCGCGAAATTCTACTTCCTCGTCAGAAAGAGCAGTTCTCGACAAGGGCGACCAATTTATGATTCTTTTACCACGATAGATTAAGCCTTCGTCGAAAAGTCTTATGAAAACTTCGCGCACCGCATTGGATGCCGATTCATCCATTGTAAACAAAGTTCGACTCCAATCACAAGAAATTCCCAGTTCGCGTAATTGTCGAAGTATTATGCCGCCATATTCTTCTTTCCATTTCCAAACTCGTTCTAAAAATTTCTCCCGACCGAGAGCATAACGCGTCAATCCTTCCTTTGCAAGTTCCTTTTCAACTCGAGTTTGTGTTGCAATTCCAGCATGGTCTGTTCCAGGGAACCAGCAAACTTCATAACCTTGCATCCTTTTCCAGCGAATGTATATATCTTGGATTGTAATATTTAAAACATGCCCAAAATGCAAGATCCCGGTTATATTTGGTGGTGGCATCAGAATGCTATATCCCGGCTTTGGTGAATCGGCAGAAGCAACATAAATTTGGTTTCTTTGCCAAAGGTCAAACCATTTCTTTTCTACTTGTCCGGGTGCATAAGACTTTGGATACTTATCCTGCATATAAAATCAAATCATTATAAAATTACAAACTTACGAAAAATGCATTGAATAGCAAAAGCAATGAGGGTTATCTTTCATCTCATAATACCTTGCAGGAAAATAAAATTTGTGAACAGTATTTACTAAAGTAAGTAATTTTTAACTTTAAATTAACATTTTAAAAAATTTCGATTATTAATTTTGTATTTTATATAACTTTAATAAAACAAAAGGGACCTTATGAAAAAATTTATATTTTTTGCCATTGTAGTTTTTCTTGGCTTCACATCTTCCACTTTTTCGCAATTAACTTATCCAGCACCGTTTGATCTTTCCAGCGGTAACTACTCTTTCACTGAATGGTCTGCTACGAACCCTGCGGGTACCTACCCTACTTCTATGATCTTTCACAGAACATCTACGCAAGATCCTCTGCTTGAAACGGAAATGACCACAAACTACACCGGTGCGTACAATTTAACATCTGGAAGCAGAATTAATGGCTTGGGAACTAATGGTGTCTCGTTTGTGAACACTTCAACGAATGGAAACATTGGAGCTGCTGTATTAGCGTTAAATACTACAAACAGAACAAATATTCAAGTCACTTGGACTGGTGGCTTTGTTAAAATCGCTGGTACTACAACGAGAGAGTATCGCATCCGCTTGCAATATCGCATTGGTGATTCGGGATCCTTCCAAGATGTCACAGACAATAACGGAAACCCAGTGGAATATATTTATAACGAATATGTTGGACATCCCAATCCAACAATATTACCACCACATAGTAGTACTTTTACCGTCACTTTGCCAGCAAATGCCGAAGACCAACCCGTCGTTTATTTAAGATGGAAGTACTATTTCCTTGGTAGCGGAAGCGGTAATCGTCCAGAATTGAGAATAGACGACATTTATGTTACAAGTGTTTCATCCGTTGGTGGCGGAACACAACTTCAAATATCCAACATTACTCCGCAATATCCATTGACAAATGTCCCATTCTCGCTGATTGTTTCCTCGGTCGATGATAATGGATTTGCTAAAAAAGTTTCGCAAAACACCACAGTACGACTGTCGCTTGTCAATGGAACTGGTACGCTTTTGGGAACACTGACAAAAGTTATTCCATATAAATCCACTTATGTCACTTTCGACGACTTGGTCTATAATCTTGAGCAAACCATCACCATTCAAGCAGAAGTTTTATCCGGAGACCCACTTTCGCCCACACAAGCAAACTTGCAAGTCATCCGTGGACCAGTGGGTATTGTAATTGAAAACTTATATACCAAATTGCATATTAATGCAACTGCACCAACCTTCACAATTCGAGCGGTAAATTCAGACAACTCCACAAACACTAATTATCATCTTTACCAAGGACAACTTAATATTGTTGGTCCACAAAATTTCTCACTTAACATCAATTTTAATAACGGGATTGCGACATTTTCGAATCTTTCATTCAGTACTCCGGGAACATATTTCGTTTCAGCCTCTTCGCCCGGCTTTCCATCCTCAAATACAGTCGAAATTAATGTTAAGCCCGAACCTACAATGACCGAAATTCTTGTCCCACAATACATCAAGGGCGTTGGCAATTTTGGCACCCGAGTTCCTGCTTTTGCTTTAGTTAAACTGCAGAATTTACATCCAAACACAGTTTATCGCTACTTTTCCGGCGGCAGAAATGTTGGTTACACTGGTAATATCGCAACTGATAATGGCGCTGGCAATAATTTGCATTTCAATCATATAACAAATTCTTATTGGTACAATGCCTTGCGCGATTTAACACAAGCAAACGCTTATTCCACTTTTGAAAGCAACGCCGACGGCACCCAATATGTTTGGATGTCCCTTGTCCCAACTACAAATACATCGTTCAACGAAGGAAGAGCAGTATATTGGATTTTAGTACTTGGTTCCGAAAAGGGTTCATTGATAAAGCGATATCAAACGAACAACACAAGTTTGGCACTGGATTTTGGTAATCCACCAACAAAATGCACTGGAATTTACGACAGTGAAAGTTGGTTGCAACCAAAATCATTTGTCTGTCTCTATGATTCACCAACGGCAACAAATCCAATTTCAACTGCTATCGTGCAAGATGAAGATGCCATTCTCCAAGATGGCGTCGACTCCCAAGGAAATCCCTTCCCACCGCAAGGACCAAGCTATTACAACAATCTTGACAGAAAACAAGCCGCTTGGGCAACTATTATTCCAAATAATCTTTCTAATGGTATTCAAAAAATCGAAGTCTACGACAGGAATGGCAATTTGATTCGAAGAATTTATGACCTCGATGGTATCTGGGCTGGAGTCGACACCCGCAATATTTATGGCGGGATGGATACGCCGTTCGAATTCTTCACTCCTAATTTGCGATTGGTTAGTCCACAAGAAAATTCTACACAAGATATTTGTAACAATGGCAACTTTGAAATTCAATGGATTTCCCGAGGAATTGAAAAAATCGACATAGATATTTCACAAGATAAAGGTTCCTCCTACTTTAATATTTTTGAAGATGTTTCAGCACGAGATGGTAAAATAGTATGGAGAATTCCTCGTGGTTTGTTTGCCGATACAACAAACAGAATAAAGATATACGACCGAGAACATCCAACAAACCTAAACCCAACGATCGATTACGTTAACTCCCAAACTGGTGACTTTTACATCTACGACAAACCAATGGTTATATCACATACAAAAGCTGGAATAGCTTGTGTTGGCGAAGATGTTACTTTAATTGCGTATGCAACAGGCTCAAAACTTGGTTACCAATGGTACAAAGACGGGAAAAAAATTCAAGGTGCCACTCAACAACAACTCCTACTTAGAAACGTTGACTTCACAACTTCTGGTGTTTATACTTGCGAAGTCACAGGGGCAAGCGTTTGCGAAAGCGATTTTACCGATAAAATCCTTGTCTATGTTCTCACCGACACAAAAATATCGAAAGAACCAAAGGATTACTATGGATATCTTGCCTCGACTGCAACATTTACATTTGATGTTCATATGTACAACGAACTATCGAGTAATGCATTCCCAATTCAATGGTATAAAAATGGTTCACCATTGCGTGATGATTGGAAGTATTCCGGAACTCGTTCAAATTATTTCACAATTAAGAACATTTCGTACGCCGATACCAACGATTATTTCTTTGCTATTGTAAATGGAAGATGTGGCGCCGATACTACTGCCATTGTAAAAGTTCATGTCGTACCAAACATTTTAATTAAAAAAGACACTCTTTACATTTGTGAAGGGGACCAATATTTTACAATTCCAATGGAAATTCCATTCCCAAGCATTCCGGGTGGAACCGTCGTTGAAATCTATCGCGGGAACATAATGGTTGGTAACTATTTGACATCTCCAGCAGGAGCTAATATCAATTTGCCCGTTGTTTCTCTTTTGCCGGGCGATTACTACGCAATTGTCAAAGTCCCTGGTTTGGGAACATCATTTAAGACAAACATCGTAAAAATCATCAAGATAACCGAACCCCCAGTGATAACAAAGGATTTACCCAACGAAGTAACTTTAAAAGTTGGCGACAACTTGGACCTTTCCGTCGAAGCCCAAGGTTTGAATTTGCACTATCAATGGTACAAGGATGATATTCCACTTGCATCGGCAAATGAACCGAGATTGTTCATCTCTAATGTAACTTCCGAAGATGCAGGAAATTATTATTGCTTAATATGGAATTGCGACACTGTTAAATCCAATGTTACAAATGTGAGTGTTTCATTGTTTATTGTTGCTGGGGCCGAATCCACGATGTCCGATGGCACAAAAATCGCTCTTTATCCTAATCCAACCAGCAATCAGAGCGAAATTGTAATTAATTCGGAACAAAGCAATCAATACAATATCGTGGTAACTAATACACTTGGCGATGTTATCTATTCAATAAATACATTTGTCCCCGCAAATTCTTTCAATAAGTTATCTATTCCATTTGATGAGCTCAATCTTCCCAGTGGTACCTATTATGTCAAGGTTCAATCAGACCATATTGTGAAAGTTGTACCTGTGGTGTTCATTAAACAATAAAGAAACATAAAACAATAATTAAGGGGCACGATTTTGTGCCCCTTTCCTTTTTCAATACAAACAAATGTAAAGTTAGTCTCGTCGCTATTTTAGCACATTCAAAAATTATATTTCTTGAATGAATGAAAATAGAATATCTTTTAAATTTGGTTTTCCAATTTCTGCCAATTCGTAATAGACGCGTGTGTATGGTTTGTTGATTTTAATAAAACGGGCTAAATTAATAGGAGTTCCAATCAGAACAGCATCGCAGTCAGTATTGTTAATTGTTGCCTCAAGATCTTTCATCTGTTCGGCACCATATCCCATTGCCGGAAGCAAGGCACCAATATCAGGATACTTTTCAAAAGTCTCGACAAGAGAGCCGACAAGATAGGGACGTGGATCAACCAATTGTTCGGCACCAAAGCGTCTTGCAGCAACAACCGCTGCACCAAGAGACATTTCACCGTGTGTCAATGTTGGTCCGTCTTCAATGGCAAGAACTCGTTTCCCAAGAATTATATCAGGATTTTCAACCATAATTGCCGAAGCAGCTAAAACAACTCTTGCCTTTGGATTGTATTCTCTGATATTATCTAAAACATATTCAACATCTTCTGGATAGGCAGAGTCGACTTTATTGACAACTATAACATCAGCCATCCTAAAATTCACCTCGCCAGGATAATACGTAATTTCGTGTCCCGGTCGCAAAGGATCGACTACAACAATAGACAAATCTGGCTTGAAGAATGGCATATCATTGTTACCACCATCCCAAACTATTATTTCAGCTTCTTTCTCTGCCTCTCGCAAAATTGCTTCATAATCGACCCCAGCATAAATGACGCTTCCCATTGAAATGTGCGGTTCGTATTCTTCCATTTCTTCGATGGTACAGTTGTAACGGTGTAAGTCTTCGATTGATGCAAACCTCTGGACTCTCTGTTCTTCAATATTTCCATAAGGCATCGGATGGCGAACAGCAACCACTTTTTTGTTTGCTTCTCGCAAGATTCTTACTACAGCACGCGTAGTCTGGCTTTTACCACATCCAGTTCGAACCGCAGTAACAGATATAACTGGTTTTGTGGATTTTAACATTGTTTGCCGAGAACCAAGCATAGAAAACTTTGCTCCAGCTTTGATAACTCGGGAACCGAGGTGCATCACAGTTTCATACGACAAATCGCTATAAGATAGAACACATTCGTCAATGTCGTATCTTTGGATTAAATCCTCGAGGTCGTCTTCGGAATAAATTGGTATACCATTGGGATAAAGTTCTCCTGCAAGAGTGGACGGATACAATCTGCCATCAATATTTGGAATTTGAGCCGCTGTGAAACCAACGACCTCGTATTCCGGCTTGTTCTTGAAAAACACATTGAAGTTATGAAAATCCCTTCCTGCAGCACCTAATATCAATACTTTTGTTCGCTTTTCCATAATTTCACTCAATTAGTTCAACATAAATTTGTTTTTGTAATAAATAATTCGCTCGACTGATTTATCAATTCTTTCTTCGGAGATTTTACGAGTCTGTATCAGTTTTTTAGCTATCTTAATGAATTCCAAAGGTAGTTGTTCTTCATATTCAATTTGATTCGCAAAAACAAAAACGTCTACCCCAGCATTGAGACCAATCTCGACAACTTCCTCGAAGCTGAAATTGTCGGCAATTGCTCGCATTTGTAAATCATCGGTAAAGACCAATCCCTTGAATCCTATTTGCTTACGCAAGACTTCTTCTATCCAGATATGAGACAAAGATGCCGGATACAATGGGTCAATGTTTTTGTTGAACAAATGACCAACCATCACAGCATCAAGTAGTCCTTTGGTATTAAGTATCTCGTAGGGTTTTAATTCGATAGACTTCCAGAAATACGTTACATCAACCCAACTGGTATGGGTATCTCCCAAAGCAGAACCATGTCCGGGAAAATGCTTCGCAACTGGTAAAACATTCTTTTCCAAGAGGGATTGAATGAAAATTTCTGCGAAAGATACTACAACCTCTGGGTCCGAAGAATAACATCTCTTTTTCTTAACAATCACACCATTATCTGGATTTAAACATAAATCAACTACTGGGGCAAAGTTTACATTACATCCCACCAGACTCAAATTTCGAGCAAGCTCTGAATAAATTGTTTTTGCATACGAGATATCTCCTTTCTCAGCAATCATCTCGGCGGACGGAAAATCTTCAAACCCATTCGAAGAGTTCAGCCTCGATACCGAACCGCCTTCTTGGTCGATTGCAATAAATGGGAAATATCTCGAAATGTTTTTTATTTGATTTATCAGATTCACCAATTGTGTGCGATTTGCAATGTTGCGTTCTTTGGCTGTCTGGAAATCCTTTTCGAAAAGAATGACTCCGCCGAGCCGACCTTGACTCAAAAAGTCTGAAAGCCAGCCCTCATCCTCGAGAACTAAACCTCGAAAGCCAACGATAATCATTTGAGCGATTTTCTCGTCTAAATTCAATTCGTGTAAGTTCATTTTAATCGAATGACTTAATTACCTTCTCTATTTTTTCGAGAGCCCAATCTATTTCTTCTTTTTTTATTATAAGTGGAGGTGCAAAACGGATTACCCTATCGTGGGTTTCCTTGCAAAGAATACCTTCGTCCTTTAATTTTTCGCAATATGGACGAGCAGGCATATCAAGTTCTACTCCAATCCATAAGCCTTTGCCGCGAACTTCAATAATATGCTTACTTTCAATTTTTTTCAATTGTTCAAGAAAATATTTCCCCAAATTGTAAGAATTCTCTATCATTCCTTCATCGAGTAGTACTTTTAAGGATTCGCGTGCAACAGCTGCTGCAAGCGGATTCCCACCAAATGTTGAACCATGGTCGCCCGGCTTGAACACTCCCAGAACTTCCTTGTGCCCAAGCACTGCCGACACTGGATAGAACCCTCCGGAAAGTGCTTTGCCAATGATGACAAGATCGGGGCGAACATCCTCGTATTCATATGCAAAGAGTTTTCCACTTCTACCCAAACCACTTTGGATTTCGTCAACAATGAACAAAACATTGTGTTCTCGACAAATTTTTTCGGCTTCCCGAAGGTAACCAACTGGTGGGACAATTATTCCAGCTTCGCCTTGAATTGGTTCAACCAGAAAAGCAACGGTATTTTCGTTAATTTTAGATTTCAAATCGTCTATATCACCATACTTAACGATTTGAAAACCCGGAGTAAAGGGTCCAAAACCGTCGCGATATTGTGGCTCCGTCGAGAAACTAATTATTGTTGTTGTTCTTCCGTGAAAATTATTCTCGCAAGCAATAATTTCTGCTTTTCCATCGGGAACACCTTTAACTTTGTAACCCCATTTCCGGGCGGCTTTGATGGCAGTTTCCACAGCTTCAGCGCCGGAATTCATCGGCAAAGCCATATCGAAACCGGTGATGTCGTGCAACAATTTATAGAGCAAAGGCAACTGATCGTTGCGAAATGCTCTACTGGTAAGAGTTACTTTTGTAGCTTGCTCTATAAACGCTTTCAAAATTCGGGGATGACAATGCCCCTGATTTACAGCAGAATATGCAGCAAGACAATCCAAATATTTTTTGCCTTCGACATCGTAGACCCAGCAACCTTCTGCCCGCGTTATTACAACATCCAGAGGATGGTAATTGTGGGCACCATAAAGATTTTCCAGTTCAATAAAATCCTGTGTTCTCATTTTTTACCTTTCATTGTTATTCATTATCAAGTAACATTGTAATCAAAGCCATACGAACGTAGAGTCCGTTTTTAGCTTGCCTAAAATATGCTGCGCGTGGGTCGGTATCGACTTCACGGCTAATTTCAACTGAACGCGGTAGCGGATGCATTATGATTGCGTTTTCTTTCATTTTCCTAAGAACATTCGGCGTAATATTGTAAACACTTAAGTCTAAATTTTTATTATGCAATCGTTCCTTATCAATTCGTGTTTGATAAATCACATCAACCTCGGAAATAACCTTGTCAACGGAATCTAAAAGTTCGTATGAAACTCCCTTTTCATCAAGATGTTCAAGAATATCTGCTTTAATTTGTAATTCCGATGGTGCAATAAAATATAATTTTGTGCGTTCAAATTTGCTTAATAGATAAGCAAGGGAGCGTGCTGTGCGCCCTTTGTCCAAAGCCCCAATCAAAGCAACCTTCAGCCCGTCGAGTGTTCCAAGTTCGTTATAAATTGTGTACAAATCCAACAAGGCCTGGGTTGGATGTTGACCACCGGAGCCATCCCCAGCATTAATAATTGGAACGCTTGATACCGATGCTGCGCGTGCTGCTCCGCCCTCTTCGTGATGCCGTAAAACAATTAAATCGCAATAATTTCCAATAATTCTAATTGTGTCTTCAAGTCGCTCTCCTTTGATTTCAGAAGAAAATTCTTTCGCTTGTTCTGTAGATAAAATTTTCCCTCCCAATCTCAACATAGCCGATTCGAAAGAAAATCTTGTTCTTGTCGACGGGGCATAGAACAATGTTGCCATAATGTAGCGTTCGTAATCTTTTGTTCCCCCTTTGCGAACAATTTTTTCCATTTGTTTTGTTCTACCGAACAGTTCCCAAATCAAAGGAACTGTGAATTGTTGCGATTGAATAATATGTTCAATTTTCATATAAATCTCAAAATTTATGGCAAAATTTGTGTTCCAGCTTTACCTTCAAGGGCACTTTCAATATACTCGTAGGAAGTAATTAACACTTGTTTACCCCCAGCACGCAGATACCTGATAGCAGATTCAATTTTAGGTCCCATACTACCTGCTGGGAAATGGCCATCGAGCAAATACTTTTCTGCTTCCTCGACAGAAATTCTCATTAATGGTTTTCGTGTTGGCTTTTTAAAATCCAGGTACACAAAATCTGTCCCAGTACTGATTAGAAACAAATCAACATCAAGTTTGTTTGCAAGGAGAGCCGAAGAACGGTCTTTGTCGATTACGGCTTCGCATCCTATAATTTTCTTTCCATCAAAGTAAACCGGAATACCACCTCCACCCAAAGCAATTGTTATCACACCATCGTCAAGTAAATTTTTAATAACCTCCAATTCGATAATATCCAAAGGCTCGGGCGAGGGAACTACGCGTCGCCACCCACGATTTGCATCTTCAACAATGTTCCATCCTAATTTTTTTTGTCTTTCTTCGGCAGTTTTTCTGTCATAAAATGGTCCGATTGGTTTGGTTGGGTTTTTGAAAGCGGGGTCGTTGGGATCGACAACAACCATAGTAGGAACAATTGTCACCGGGATATTTAAATTCTCTTCGCTCAAAGATTCATAGAAAGCCCTTTGTAGCAAATAGCCAATTTCGCTTTGCGTAGTTGCAACGCACATATCAAGCGTATGTGTGTAAACCTCGCTGGAAGCCCTTTCGGAACGAATTAACGCAGCACCAACTTGTGGTCCATTTCCGTGTGTAACTACAATCTTCCATCCGTTTTTGACCATCTTTACTATATTTCTTGCGGTATCGAGTGCATTTTTAAATTGTTCCTCGAGAGTGCCTCTTTCACCAGTCTTTATCAAAGAATTACCGCCGATTGCAATTAACGCAGTTTTCACACTTGAGCCCATATCAGTTTTGTTTCATTAACATATAAAGAATTGCTTTTTGGACGTGCAATCTATTTTCTGCTTCCTGGAAAACAACAGAATTTGGTGAATCAATCACTTCATCGGTGACCTCCTCGCCCCGGTGGGCTGGCAAACAATGCATAAATATAGCATCGGGTTTTGCATACGAAAACAGCGTACGATTGACTTGATATGGCTGGAAAATTTTCTTTCTTTTTTCTGCTTCAGATTCTTGTCCCATCGACGCCCAAACATCTGTATAAACCACATCGGCATCTTTGACAGCCTCGACAGGGTCGTTGGTAACTTCAATTTTAGCACCAGTCGCTTTCCCAGCTTCGATAGCACTTCTATATGCATTTAAATTCGGTTCAAAACCTTTTGGGGTTGCAACAACAATATGTGCACCAAGTCTACCAGCAGCAGCCATCAAAGAGTGGGCAACATTGTTGCCATCCCCAACATAAACAATTTTCAACCCTTTGATTGTTCCTTTTATTTCGCGAATTGTAAAATAGTCTGCCATTGCTTGACAAGGATGCGCAAAATCTGTTAAACCATTAATGATCGGAATACGTGCAAACTTTGCCATATCTTCAACTATATTATGCCCAAATGTTCGAACCATAATTGCATCGACCATTCGTTCAAGATTTTTTGCAACGTCGTAAACCGATTCACGCTTGCCAAGATTGATTTCCGCCGGAGAAAGGTAAATCGAAAATCCACCAAGTTGCTGGATACCAACGTCGAATGTTGTTCGAGTTCGCAACGAGGGTTTTTCGAAAATCAGAGCCAGTGTTTTGTAGCGAAGAGCATCGTAATAATCCGAAGGCTTGCTTTTCATTTTGAAAGCAAGATCAAATGCTTGCAATATCTCATCAGTTGTAAAATCAGTAACTTCCAAAAAGTCCTTTTTCATAATTACACCTTATTTATTTTAAAAATAATAAAGAAATTGAAAATTAAGGATGAAGATGTGTTAGTGGAATAAAATTATATCGGGGCGTCTGTAACGTAATGTTTGAATAGAACAATCTTCAGGGCACGAGTTTTAGGTAGACGAAGAGTTTTGAAATAATCGGCTCGCCCTTCAGATACTAAACACTTGTAAAAGAAAAAGAAATACATATATTAAAAAAATAAAAAACAAATTTAATAAATTTTTTTAATTTAAATATCGATCACCCAAAAAACAAAACTGCTTCGACCACCATGGTCGATAACAATACTTTGTTTTTAAAATTTTTAATATTTACTTGAAGCGTAACAAAAATCAACAGATTTCGTAATTAAAATCAGTAATTATTTAAATTTATTAGAGGTAATAGTGGTATCAAGACTTTATAGAAACAAAGATGAAAAGGTAATTGCTGGAGTTTGTAGCGGTTTATCCGATTACTTTCAAATCGATGTTGCAATAATCCGAGTTATATTTCTTACAACTGCATTAATCTGGGGCATTAGTATATTAATTTATATTTTTTGTTGGATTGCTATGCCATTGAAATCTCACCAACAAACAGTTGACAACCCGCTTGAATCGATGGAAACGGAAGAACAAAAGAAGGAGAGAAGTGGCAGTAGCAAACGTTCAAAAGAAATATTGGCAATCATTCTTATAATGATAGGAATTTTCGCTACGCTCGACAATCTTTTCACTTGGTTTTATGGTCGGATGTGGCTACCGATGATCTTGATAATACTTGGCTTGCTTATTCTCATCTATGGAAGTCGAAACGGGAAATCGATATCAAAGGAGACACAAAATGAATAACACAAAAATTTTCTGGGGTGTATTTTTCATTTCGTTAGGAATCATCTTCATTTTCGACTTGCTTCCATTCTATCACCATCCCTACCATTTCAATCTTAAACTTTTTCCTTTAGTTTTTACTTTTGCTGGAATTTTAATACTTCGACCAAGAAAGTTAATCACAACTATCGCAATTGTACTAATGTCCATTCTACTTTCGAGCACTATTTTTTCATTAGTAAAGTATATCAAAAACGATAAAATCATATCAAAGATTTATTTTTTTGATTGCAATGACAATTAATTTCAAAATGACTATTATTGTATTTTAACAACTGGTAGAAAAATATGGCAGTGCTTTCAATCGAAAGCAATGGAACAATTGAATTAACAGCAGTTTATTACAATGGTCAACAAGTTGGCGGTTTGAACGAACTTTTTTTAAACCTCAGCGAAGACGGAACATTCGACGCTGTGATTTCATATACCGGGACCGACGGTCTGGAGTATTTGAAAAACCCTTTTACAGATTATCTCGACAATATTGTCTTTCGCGAGCCCTCTTTCACGGAAGAAGAAGCCGAGCAATTGCATTTATTAACAATTGAAAGCGATGGCGAAATTGAAAACACAACAGTTTATTTCGACAACGAGGTCCTTGACGGGCTTGTAAATCTTTTCGTGCATATCAAATCTCCAAAAAAGAGCAAATCATCGATTGTCTCCCTTTTCAAAAAAGAAAAATCAATCGAAGGAACAATATTTAAAGCTACATTTACGTTTCGTTATCCAGGGGATGTTATTGAAACAGAGGAGATATTCTAATGAAAAAGATAAAATTTTGGGTTTGGGTTGTTTCTTTAGCATTGCTTTTAGCTAGTTTTCCCTTCGAAAACCTCGATGCAAAGAAAGGGGGAAGCTTTGGCGGGTCCCGAGGCTCATTTCGAAGTTTTGGAGGAACAAAGTCTTTTGGAGGCACTCGTTCCCCCGGAATAAATAGATATCCCCAAACTCCAACCGCCACACCGCGCTATTCCACGCCTACGCGAAATTTCAACAATCCTTCAACCCGCAGTTTCGGTGGCTCGGCTACTTCGATGTTCAATCGTTCAAATCTTCAATCGAAATATGGGGCTCCCCGCAAGATTATCACATCACGGGATGTTCCAAATCTTCCGCAAAATGTGCGAGTTTATCATTATAATGATTTCGCCAGTGGTTTGATGATGGGATATTTAATGGGACACACCTCTTGGTTGTGGTATCTTCCATTCCATCCCGCTTTCTATTACACCCAACCAGTCAAAGTTGTAAACGAAGATGGAACGGTAACCTATTATCCGCCGACTTTCGATACTGGCAAATTTCTTTTGACAATGATTTTTCTTGGTTCAGTTGCCTTCATTATTGTTCGCATTATAAGAAGAAAAAATTCAACAGTACAATTATCTTCCTCTCGTTCTTCTTTTTCATAATTTAAATTATACATCATATTTTCGATTAATGCAACTTTTATTGCGTTAATCCGTATTTTTGATTTGTTATTTAAGATTAAAATTATGAAGAAGGTATTTTTAACTTTATTTCTTTTTCATTTATCTATTTTTGCACAAGAAAAGGGAACAACAAAGGTTTTCTCGTTGAATGATTGCCTATCCATTGCAAAAGAAAACAATCCCCAGATTAAGATTATCGAATCGCAAATTTCAACTGCTGGGGCTGAAATTACATCTGCTTTCGGGAACTTTTTGCCATCGGCAACTTTTAATATGGGATACACTCGCCAGCTGAATGTTGAAAGCGGACAGAAAATCAACATCGGGGGGCAAACGATTATCGTCGGGAAGATTGAACCCAATTCCTATAATATGAGTCTTTCGCTCAACTACAATCTTTTCGACGGCTTTTCCCGCGAGGCTCAATACAAGTCCGCGAAGGAAAATCTTAATTCCGTTTATTCGAAATACTCCCAAACCCTACAAGATGTGGAAATCAGTGTCCACAGGGCATATGTAAATGTTCTGAAAGCAAAAAAAATTCTCGAGGCTCGTCGCCAAGATGTTGAATTTTCAAAGAAAGACCTTGAACGAGTAACTGCCAGATACAATGCTGGAGCGATTCCCTATGCAAACGTTTTAACGCAGGAGGCGGAACTTGCCAATAAAGAAATTTTAGTAATTCAAGCCGAGAACGAGCTTAAAAATGCAAAAGCCAACTTATTGACAACGATGGGCTTGAAACCTGACGTTGAGATCGACGTAAACGAAAGCGACATAAAAATCAATTTCACGGAAGAAGATGTAAAAAGATTTAAAAGCGAGATTGGAGATTATGAATCGCTGGTAAAAAATGCTCTTGTCAAAAGATACGATTTGATTTCGATTGAACAACAAATTGCCAGTAGTCAAGCAAATCTTACTATAGCTCGTGCTGGATACCTTCCAACCCTTTCTGCCTATGGTGGCTGGTCGTGGGCAAACAATGAATTTCGCAACTTTTCGGACCTTGGACGTTCTTTCGTCGGACTTTCGCTTCGAATCCCTATTTTCGAAAATTTCAAATCGAACTATCAAATCGAACTGGCAAAAGCCCAAATTCTGCAACTCGAAATGCAAAAACTACAGCTCGAACAAAATGTACGAAACCAAATTATTCAAGCATTAAACAACCTCGAGGCTGCGGAAAAACAACTTTTCGCATCGAAGAAATCGCTCGAATCTGCACAAAAAAATTTCGAAAGTGCACAGGAAAGATATAGAGTCGGGGCAATTGGTATCGTCGACTACATCTATGCTAACAATCTCTGGACAAACAGCAAGATAAATCATATCAACACACTTTATAATTATTATATTGCGCAAAAAGAGTTTTTATATGCAATTGGAAACATACAAAATAAATAAAGGCTAATTATGATTTGTGAGAAATGCCATAATGAATATTCATCAACTTACTATTTTGCCACCCCAACGATTTGCAAATATTGTTTCGAGAAGTTGCCACAAGAAGAGCAAGAGAAACTTAGGGATGTTGCCGAGGCATATACCGGAGAACAAACCATCACCCTGCGAGCAACATTTGGTAAACGTTTTCTTGCCGCATTAGTCGATACTTTAATAATTATTATTATCGTGCTTGCATTCTTTAAAATCAATGGATTTCTCGATGCTCAAATCGAATTTTATCAAGAAATTTCAAAACTTGCCACCGACCCGCAGGGAATGAAAGAATACCAAAATGAATTTTTCCAAGCAAACAGATTGAATTTTGCGTTCCCTGCCTTAGTGTATCTTTTCTACTTCTTATCGGAAGCCTTATCTGGAGTCTCGTTTGGTAAGTATCTGGTTGGATTGAAAATTGCAAGCCTGAATGGCAATCCGGCAACCTCTGCCCAATTATGGGTTAGGTATCTTGTAAAAAATTCCGCAAGCATTATGAGTTTGTTCTGGGCTGCCACATTGTTGTCTTATTTCAACTTGTTAAACACAATTTTTGGCTTGGCAATCTTTTTTGGCTTCCTTCTAATACTTGGAAGGAACCGACAGAATTTACAAGATATCGTAGCCAGAACAACAGTTTTCAAAACGGAAATTCTTGAAAAACTATCGGAAGTAAACAATTTTGAACAAACAAACATAGGGCAATAAAATATGGCAAAGCGAAAGTCGAAAAAAAGATTAATAGTCTTAATTGCAGTAGTTGCCTTGCTCGCGGTAGTTCTAATTTCATTTTTCGCTGGTAAGAAAGAAGAGATAATTAAAGTAACAACTGCTAAAGTTGAACGAAGAACAATTATTCAAACAGTATCTGCCGTTGGGAAAATTGAACCCGAAACCAAAGTAAAAATATCATCGGAAACCAGCGGTGAAATCATTTATCTCGGGGTTCGCGAAGGAGACACTGTTCGTGCCGGGCAACTGCTTGTTAGAATCAAACCGGACATTTTCGAAACTCAACTCGAACAATTCAAAGCGGCAGCCGATGCGGCAAAAGTCCAAATAGAAAGTGCGCTCGCGGAAAAAGTCCGAGCCGAAAGCGAATTGCGAAGAATAACAGAACTATACCAAAAAGAATTTGCTTCGAAACAAGAATTTGAACTGGCAAAGGCAAACTTCGATCGGGCAGTTGCCAGCTACAACGCTGCCTTGTCTAATTACCAACAAGCACTTGCTGCTTACAAACAAATGCAAAAAAGTTTCGAAAGAACTACCATCTATTCTCCAATCAATGGAGTTGTTACTTCTCTTTCTATTGAAAAAGGCGAAAAAGTGGTCGGAACTGCCCAAATGGCTGGTACGGAAATAATGCAAATTGCCGACCTCTCGGTTATGAATGCAATAGTTGAAGTCGACGAAAACGACATTGTTAATGTTAAAGTTGGCGATTCGGCAGATATCGAAGTCGACGCAATCCCCGACGAAATTTTCCAAGGAATTGTAGTCGAGACAGGACACAGCGCATTGACAAGCAAACTTGGAACTCAAGATGAAGTCACGAACTTCAAAGTCAAAGTTCGATTTTTGCATCCCGACCGAAGACTCCGACCCGGTATGAGTTGCAATGCCGAAATTCGGACAAACAAACGAGAGAACGTTCTCGCCGTCCCATTGCAAGCAGTTACAGTTAGAATGGAAGATTTCACTCCAAAATCAGACGTATCGACTGGCGACATCGAAAAGGTGGCAGACGAGCAAAAGTTGCAAAAAAGGACCCCTCCTTCGGTTGTGTTTCTCAATAACAAAGGAAAAGCAAAAATGGTTAAAGTTAAAACCGGTATAAGCGACAAAGGATACATTGAAATAATCGAAGGGTTGAAAGAGGGCGACGAGGTCATTTCGGGAAGCTTTACGGCTGTAAGTAAACTTCTTAAAGACGGATCGCCAATTAAAGTCGATTCAATAAAATTTGGGAAAAAATAAGTAACCATTATGAGTAATAATAACCAACCACTAATAGAATTGCGGCATATTTCACGAGTATATCTTGTTGGTGTCGAGCAAGTTTTTGCTTTGCGCGATATCAATCTAAAAATCTATCGAAACGAATACGTTGCAATAATGGGTCCCTCGGGGTCGGGCAAATCCACTTTAATGAACATTATTGGATGTTTGGACACACCAACTGGAGGAGAATACTTCCTGAAAGGAATCAACGTAAGTGAACTCGACGATAATGAACTGGCTGCAATTAGAAACAAAGAGATTGGATTTGTCTTCCAGATGTTCAATCTTTTGCCAAGAGCAAGCGCCTTGAAAAATGTCGAATTGCCTTTGATTTATGCTGGAAAACCAAAATCTGAAAGGCTTGAACTTGCTCGCAATGCTTTGATTTCCGTTGGAATGGCAGACCGTATGATGCACAAACCCAATGAACTTTCCGGAGGACAAAGGCAAAAAGTTGCAATTGCCCGAGCATTGGTAACCAATCCTTCGATTATTCTTGCCGACGAACCAACTGGTAACCTCGATTCCAAGAGCGGCGAAGATATTATGAAATTATTCCATCAAATTTGGAAAGCGGGGAACACGATTGTCCTTGTAACACACGAAAGGGACATCGCAATGCATGCGCAAAGAATTATCAGATTACGCGACGGTTTGATTGAATCCGATGAACCTAACCATTCGCGTATTGTTTACGAGGGGGTAAACGAATGAGATTCTTTACGGAATTTTCCGAAGGAATTAGACTTTCGTTTGAATCGATAATATCAAATAAATTACGAGCGTTTCTTGCTACTCTCGGTGTTGTCATTGGAATTTCATTTGTTGTTCTTATGGGGTGGGCAATTTCGGGGCTGGACAAAGCGTTGCAAGATTCCATCAATTTAATTGGCGAGGATATGCTCTACATCGACAAATGGGATTGGTCTGGCGGAAAAAAATGGAAAGAAGTTCGAAACAGGAAAGAAATTACATACCAACAAGCAAAACAATTAATTTCTCAACTTACTCTTGCAGAAATCGCTGTCCCCGGGGCCACTACGTGGAATGCTCAAGTTAAAGCAAACGGTAATACATATTCTGGAATCAACATATATGGAACCACAGCGGATTACGGCAGACTTCCGGCGGGCGATGTCGAAATGGGTAGATTCTTCTCCTATTATGAAGAACGCGAGACTCGACCCGTTGCTGTAATCGGTCACAAAGTTGCAAAAACATTATTTCAAGAGGAGAATCCTATTGGTAAAATCATCAAATTGCAAGGACACAGTTTTGAAGTTATTGGCGTTGTTAAAAAGCAAGGAACAATGCTACTCGATTTCATCGACGATAGAATATACATCCCAATAGGCAATTTCCTTGATATTTTTGGTGGAGAAAGACGCCGAAATATTTCCATTGGCATCAAAGCTGGAAGTCTTGACAAAATGGACGAGGTCCGCGAGGAAGCCAGAGGTTTGATGAGAGTTATCCGCAATTTGAAACCTTGGCAAGAAGATGATTTCTCCATTAATGAAACCAAGGCATTCGAAGAAATTGTGTCGACATTTCGCCTCTATGTCTGGGGTATTGGAATTGGAATGACTACTTTAGCATTTATTGTCGGAATGATTGGCATTATGAACATTATGTTTGTATCGGTTGCAGAGCGAAGAAAAGAAATTGGAATCCGAAAAGCAGTTGGGGCAAAAAATCGCTCAATACTATTGCAATTCTTAATCGAATCTGCAACGCTTGCTTTTGCAGGTGCACTCTCTTCTATCATTCTATGTTCACTTTTAGTTTTTATTGTAGCCAAAGTTCTCCCGAACTTCGTTCCAGAAACCGCTTTTCTTCAGCCATTTTTACCTGTGGAATTCGTATTTTACGCTTCGGTGGTTGCTATTATTGTTGGCGTAATTTCTGGATTACTTCCCGCAATTCGTGCTTCACGCGTTGACCCAATTGAATCATTAAGATATGAGTGATAGTGTATGAATATTTCAGAAAGTATTACCCAAGCATTCGATTCCATAAGAACTAATAAACTTAGAAGTTCTCTAACTCTATTGAGTATTGCTATTGGTGTTTTTGCACTTATAACTGCTGGAACAATCATAACTTCGTTTGAAAAGGCAGTGTTGAAACAACTCGAAGACATTGGCGAAACAACTTTCTGGATACAACGAGAACCCGCAATTCAAACTGGTGGAACTTGGTACAAGTATCGAAAAAGAAAACCAATAACTTATCGCGAATACAAAGAATTAAAGAAAATGACTTATTCTACAAATATTATTTCAGCACATTCATTTACTTCTGGTATGACCGTTACAGCAGGGAATCTTTCAACCGACCCGGATGTTTTTCTTGTCGGCGCCGAAAATAACTTTTTCATTACAAATGCAATAGATGTCGATTACGGAAGAATTTTAACAGAAGAAGATATTGATTTCAATCGAAATGTGGCAATAATAGGTAACGATGTCCTTGTGAAAATTTTCCCAAATGTAAATCCCATCGGAAAGGAGATAACAATAAAAAATCAAAAATTTACTGTTGTTGGAGTGATGAAAACTCGCGGGGCAATGCTCGGGCAAAGCAAAGACAATAGGGTAATCATTCCGATTACAAACTTCTTGAAATATTTTGCATCGCCTTGGGAAGAATCGCTGATTATTTCCGTGAAAGCGCTTAATCGCGAATTGCTCGAAACAACAATTGACGAAGTTATTGGTAACCTCCGTGTTATTAGAAACGTCAAGCCTTGGGAAGAAAACACATTTGAAATAGAAACCAACGAAACAATAAGCCAACAATTCGGGAGTTTTGTTAATTTCCTTTCTATATTTGGTTTCATCTCGGGTGGATTTGCTTTAATTGCTGCTGGCGTCGGTATAATGAATATTATGCTTGTCGCTGTCAAAGAAAGGACTCGCGAGATTGGTATTAGAAAAGCAATTGGCGCCAAACGAAGATGGATTCTGTGGCAATTCATCCTCGAAGCGATTACCCTTTGCCAGGTCGGCGGTTTATTGGGAATCATTTTCGGAACCCTTGGCGGCTACTTGCTTGGAAATGCAATAAAACTTACTATGTATTTCCCTATCTCTTGGATTGTTCTTAGTGTTGTGGTTTGCACAATACTTGGTATTACATTTGGTGCCTATCCAGCCTATCGTGCTGCAAATCTCGACCCAATCGAAGCTTTGCGCTACGAATAAAAACTACTCAATCTTTATTGAACAATTCCTCCACTAAAAAATTTCCTATTTATTAAAAATTTCCTACAAAAACAAATAATAATTTCATTTTTTTTGTGATTTTATAAAAAAGGGAATTAAAATGAAAAAACTTTTAATTTCGTTGGTAATTCTTTTTTGGTGTTTTGCACCAAAGAAAGTCCTGTCGAACAAACAAAAATCATCAGAACAATTGTCCTTCCCTCAGTCCTAAGGTTTGAACAAGATTCGGTCGATTGGCACGAAGACTTGAAAATCTACTGGAAAGCCTTCCTTAGCGAATACTTTCCTAATGTAAATTTTTCCAATTTTCAAATTAAGGTCTATATCTAAGATTCATTAGCAAGTATCAAATTTTTCACAAAAGATTTCATTGTCCTCAAAGTACCAGAAGTCCCATACAAACCCTCGAGAGTTAAATTTGTTGTAAACGAAAGTGAATACTATTTACCAAATTTCCTGAACGTTGTTCCAAAAGAAAATATAACAACAATAGAAAGAACCAAGACTTATTGGGAAGATACACTGACAATCAATTGGCACAAACTTGCTTATGTTATTTTAGGAAAATTTGGTAAAATCACCACACCCGTCGTATCGATTGGTGGCAAGCCGATTGAAATTATTAATTTTTCTCTAAAAGAAATTAAAATCAAAGTACCCAAGGGAAACATTGGATACTACAAATGCAGAATAGATTGTGGAAACACCAAATTCGGTGTAACCGATTCGCTTTTCATTACTTCGAAAAAAATATACGACATAGAAAATATACTATTAAAACCTTGCTATGCGATAATTGAATTCTACATTCCAGCTGGATACTCTATAATGTATTTAGCAAATTTTAGCGATGTTCGGACTGGAAGATCTAACTATAGCTACTCTTTAACAAAAGATATTACATCATATTTCCCGTTAAAATTCAAGCGAATCGACATATCTCACTATAAGTTCTTAGAAGGTTCGATTGAAAAAATTTTTTTGATAAGGGTTTTTAATCGACTTTGCATTCGACTCAACAAATTCTGGAAATTACCTTGACTTTAAAATTGTTAAGCAATCATATGAATTTAATTTTACTCGTTTTCAGGCAAAAAAACACCTTATAAAATCTATCAAGACACATTATTTATTGAAATACATATAAAAGAAGATTTTGAAGATATTGGTTTTAGTCAATTTTTTATGATTGGGATCCAAATTATGATCCACCCGGCCGTGGCCCACTAAGAAGTGCAAGAGAAAATCAATATTTTCTTTCTTTATCCACCGCTAAAGTTGAATGGTACGACAAAAAAAACCAAGTTATTATCAAAATATACAATTAAAAAACTTGCTAAAATTAACATAGACAACCAAAATAAATCTCCCTTGGAAAGGGGTCTCTTTTTTTCAATATATGCCTTGAATTAAAATAAAAAAGTATATCATAGTTTAAAAAAAAGCATACTAACACGGACTTAGCAAGAATTATCGTGTTCTTACCCGATTCCTATCCATTCTAAATCCGGTACTATTTTATTAATTTTGCTTTTTTTAAGATATGAAAATCTATCATTTTTTCTGGCTCTTGGTTTTTCCCTGCTACTTGTTATCGCAACAAGTGGACACCATATCTGTCGCAAAGATGCAAAAAAAGCATTTAGAAGAGTTAAACTATTACAACTTGACATTTAAAACTGCGAAAAAGGCCCAAAGGCAATATTATGTGGGCTTTGATGTCGATGCAGTTGCAAACGTATTTAACACCAAGCGGAATACATTCAAAAAAATTCAATTCTGTTCAGCGGATTCTGTATGTTACGAGCAAAGCAATTTCAAAGACACGAACTTTATTTGGCTCATTCAGAAAAAAAAATACCAATGGAAAGACACTCTGCGTATCTCGGAAAGTCGAAAAACTGGCAAAATCGACTTGTCTGAAGTTTATACAAGCTACAAATACTTGAATCCCATAAAAATAACAATTAAAGCAGACAGCCTCGATATAGATTTGAACAATTCAAACCATTCGGTTATGTTCTGGAGTGGGAAAAAATACATTTTTACTATTCCAAAAGTAACTCAGTTAATAATTTACAGATAATATGTCAAATAAAAATAATGGAAAATGAAGAAGAAAATTGTAGAGTGTGTTCCAAATTTTTCAGAAGGAAGAGAAGAGAGTATAATTAACGCAATTGCCGAAGCAATCAAAAACACCGAAGGATGCACATTGCTCGATGTCGACCCCGGTAAATCAACCAATCGAACTGTTTACACATTTGTCGGGGAGCCCAAAGCGGTTGTCGAAGGTGCATTGAACGCAGCAAAGGTTGCACGCAAATTGATTGATATGAGAAAACACAAGGGCGAACATCCAAGAATAGGGGCACTCGACGTATGTCCATTTGTTCCGGTTGCAAATGTGACTATGGAGGAATGTATCGAATGTTCTAAAGAATTTGGTCGCCGTCTTTCGGAAGAAATTGGTGTTCCAGTGTATTTATATGAATATGCCCAACCGCTTGAGTACCGAAAAAAACTTCCTCAAATCCGAGAAGGAGAATACGAAGGTCTTGCAGAAAAAATAAAAAAGCCCGAATGGAAACCCGACTTTGGTCCATCAGAATTTATACCAGAATGGGGAGCCACAGTTACCGGCGCGAGATTTTTCTTGATTGCATACAACGTAAACATATTGGGCACGAAAGAGCAAGCACATCGCATTGCTTTAAACATTCGGGAGGCTGGGCGTGGACCAGACCAACCGGGACTTTTCAAAGAAGTCAAGGCAATCGGTTGGTGGGTCGAAGAATACAATATGGCTCAAGTGTCAATTAACCTAACAAACTACAAAGTCGCACCCCCACATTTGGTATTCGAGGAGATAAAAAAACAAGCGAAAGAATTGCGAATTGGCGTCGCCGGCTCCGAACTTGTTGGTCTAATCCCACTGGAAGCAATATTGATGGCTGCAAACTATTACATAGAAAAGGAAGATTTGTTCATTTTGGACGAAGACCAAAAAGTAAAATTAGTTGTCGACAGGTTAGGCTTGAATTCAATCACAAAATTTAACCCAAAGAAGAAAATAATAGAATATATGATAGAAGAAGAGGCAAATGAACCGCTTGCAAACAGCAGCGTTCGAGAATTTATCCAAAAAATCTCGGCAAGAACACCTGCCCCGGGTGGTGGTTCTGCCTCTGCTGCAATTGCTGCAATTGGCTCAGCACTCGGATGTATGGTTGCGCAATTAACCTATGGTGTACGGAAATTTGAACATCTAACTGATGATTTGCGAAAAGTTATACCACCATTGTATTACACAACACGCGAACTAATTTCGATGATTGATGCCGACGCAAACGCTTTCAACGAATATATGGAAGCGATGCGATTGCCAAAGACATCCCCCGAGGAAATACTCACGAGAGAAAATGCCATGCAAGAAGGATTGAAGAAAGCTATAATGGTACCTTTGACTACAATGCGTTTGGCATTTCAATGCTGGGAAGCATTGAAAGAAGTAGCAAGGATTGGAAATATTAGTTCAAAATCGGATATAGAGGTTGGAGCCAAGGCACTCGAAACAGGGATTTGGGGTGCCTACCGAAATATTTTAATAAATCTACCGACATTGAAAGACGAGGACTTCAAAGCAAAAATAATTGAGGAAGCCGAACAAATTGTAGAACAATCACAACAAAATTTAGAAGATGTAATAAAAATTATTGAAGCAAGAAAAGAATAATCAAAAAAATTTGGATTATTTATTTTTTTATTTATTTTTGTATTTTAAATATAAGTTTAAGTTATATGAACTCCAACAATATCCTAATTGCCACTATTAATGAAAAATGCTCCGAAATTCGTCGAGATTATGAAAAACTAAATTTAGCAGAAAAACACTATCAAAAATTTCAAAACAAGAAGCAAGAGTTTCTTGAGCTTTTTGCTCACGAAAAATCTGGTCGGTTCATTGTTGGCGGGATTTTATGTCTTTTAGTTCTTATTTTCGACTTTTGGGTGTCGCATCGTAGTTTGGAATACCTTTCCGACATAATTAGAGTACCCAAAGAATTTCTTGCACTACTTTTTAGCATTCTTGATGGATTTTTAGCAATATACGCCAGTGGTGGTTTGGCTGGATTTGATTCGAGCAAAAAAGAATTTCACAAAAAATCAGGTGTTCCAATTTTAATTTTACTGGGGTTAGTTAAAATAGCTCTATTTGTTATTTTGGTAATAAACAAATATACAGAAATCGATCCCAACACATCCCAAGAAGTATTTACTTTGTCGACCGCAGACACAATCAAAATCATTGGTCCACAAGTAATCTTTGTGACAATTGTTTATTCAATTCTTGGTACAAATGGTTTCGGACTATGGTACATTTTTGGGCTGGCGTATTTTGGTTTCTACAAACTTTTGCTTCTTAACCCCGATAGTCTTAAATTCCAACTAAGGAAAAAATTTAACAATTTAAAGGAGATTACAAAAGAAAGATTCAACGATGTTTTAACTCAAAATGACTTGTTGGAAATTTACTATAAAATCTTTCAACAAAGTGAGGTAAAAAATGGACAAAACTAAACTCATTATTATTTTAATAATTGTCGGAATAATTATTTTCGGAATAATTTATTTATTTGTGGAGTCGACACCTCCTATCTACAATGTAAAAGTTCTAATTTTAAACAACGATTATATTTCAATAGACACTATTGCGAATAATGTTTCCGAAAAATTATCTCAAGAATTATCCAAGGATAAGCCAACTCAATTAAATTTTTCTTACTACACAACCACAAGAATTTTCCGACCAGATTACGAGTTGAAAATTCGCCCTGGCGAAGACATCCAAAGGTGGAAATATAGAATTAAAGACTATATCAACAAGACAATAAGGGATACCGTATTGGTCTCGCTTACTAATGAAAAAATCAATGACTTGTTTATCAAATTCATTTCAGATGCTCTTGTAGATAAAGAAAATACCAAAAACACTTTTTACATAATCACTGGCACATTCCCAGAATGCTATGATTATTCATCAAAAAAAACTTTGATTAATTCACTAAAAGACCTGGCAAAAAAAGAAAAAATTGAAGAACCAATTAAATTGATCACATCTCTTGTCGATGTGAGAAAAACAATCGAAAAAGAAATTTTAGATTCACTTGTTTCAACTAATAAATTCGATTTAAAAAGATTAGACGTCGACTTGGAAGTAGAACGAAAATGCATTCCATTGGACTTGCCAAATATTTTTTGCATTTTTTTCGACAAGTTTGCTCCACTATCCTCAGACAAAGTTTTAGAGTTTATCAACAAACAAATAGGTAATCGTTTTTTTGTGACTTTTTGGAACGACGGACCCAAAAATGGTTTCAATATGCTTTTTCTCAGTAGAGGAATGGATAGCACAGAATTTTTCAACACTACATCTTCAATGGTAAAATGCAATTGGACTTCTTTAAACTTTCTCTTCAAACAAGCTTTGCATCAATTTACAAAAATGCCCGATACTGTTTATAAATACTTTTTCTTCATTGGTAAATTCCCTCAAGCACAAAACGAAAAAATTCTCAAAAAAGACCTTTGGGATTCTTTTGCTAAAATTAAAAACTTAAAATGGTACCATTATTTGCCCGAAGATGAAAAACCCGGGATTTTTGAAAAAAGTATTTTCCCGGTCTTAGATAAATATTATAAGATTCGAGTAACATCAAATTATGTATTGAAATAATGGTAAATTCCTATGAAAAAAACCTTTACCATTTTACTGATATCGTTGATTTTGTCTGGCTGCAAGGTGATTGATTTTATTTTCCACCCGGAACAATATCAACGAACATCGAAAGTCCGAGTCACTGAATATGTATACGATACAATTAAAGTAGCTAACTATAATGGAAATTTTTCTACTACTGTTGCAGGCTTTCCAAGCAAAAGAATTGTTTTTAACGAAATTGGCCAGAGCTATACTTTGAGACCAGGCGAACTTGTCGAATTTGTATTTGATTTTGATCTTGCGCAAGCCTCTTTTGATGTTACAACTGATTTACAAACAAAAGAAATAACTCTAACACTTGTCCAAAAAGATACCTCCAAAGTTTATTTGACTTCGCAGTGCCAAACTGTTAAAAGATTCCAGACCGGTACTTTGCCAATCGTTGAAGTGGCGTCCAACTTGGATCCGCAACAAATTGTCATAACCCCAATGTTTAATTTAAATTGTGAAGTTGTAGGTTATGAGTTCAGATATGGCTCGGAGGAAAGCGGTTGTAAAGCAGCAGCAAAAGAAACTTTACAAAGATTTGTTGAATGTACAAAAAAAGGTAGCTCCAAAAAAATTTCCCAAAGAAAGGAAAAGAATTGCATCAATGAATTATTGGGGTTACCTTGTAAATGATTTCTATCCATAGAAATTGTTCTTTTACATTTTAAAAAAGTTTTGTAATTTTACTTTGATTTAAATTACTGTTTTATGGACTTGAACCAAGTGAAGGAAAAGAAAATCATCAAAACTTTGCAGTTTGGAGTTCTGGAAATCGAACCACAACATATCTTTTATTTCGAAAATGGAATTCTTGGTTTCGAAGATCTGCACGAATTTGTTTTGATTGCCGACGAAGAAACTCTTCCGTTTAAATGGTTAATCTCGGTTGAAAATCCAGAAATTGGATTTCCACTCCTAAGCCCGTGGCATCTTGATTTAATGTATGACCCGGGAGATGAGTTCGACCTTGAAAAACTTGTTTTGATGGTTATTGTAACGCTCGAAGACGAAAACAAGCAAATGACAGCAAATATGAAAGCTCCGATTGTCTTCGATGTTGAAAACCAAAGAGGTTGGCAAACGATTCTTCCAAGCGATAAGTATTCAACAAACTTTGTGATTCCAAAGAAAACTAAACAAGAGTAAAGGAATATATGCTTGTTCTTTCAAGGAAGATTGGAGAAGTTATTACAATAGGTTCAACAGTTAAAATTACTATACTTGATTATAGACGGGGAGTCGTCCGCATTGGTATCGAAGCTCCAAAATCCATACCTGTCCATCGGAAGGAGGTCTACGACAAAATAATCGAGCTCAACCGACAAGCAGCAAAAATTGAAATAGAAAAGCTAAGGAAAGAGATGAAAAATATCTCGGTCAAAGAAAACAAAAATTTGAAGGATAACCTTACATCACAAACAGTAGTATTCAATAAAGATAATTCTCAAAATACGACAGCAAAGGAGGAACAAAATGGTTGAGTATTGCGCTCTGATTATAGATGATGATATCTGGATGCAAAGGATTCTTTCCAAAACACTCCAAAGCTACGGCTTTCGAAAAACTTTGCTTGCTTCCGACGGATACGAAGGCATCAATCTTGCAATTGAACATCTTCCAGATATTATCATTTTGGACATCTTGATGCCCGACCTCTCTGGACATCAGACGTTGAAACTACTTCGAACTATTAAAATCACAAAAAATATTCCAGTTTTGATGGTCTCGGCTCTTTCCGATACTGAAAATCTTGGTAAAGCAATCAAACTTGGCGTCAACGGTTTTATATCAAAACCATTTACACGCACAACAGTTTTCGAAAAACTGGTTAGCATTTTTGGTCAAGACCGACTCGAGAAAATTGCCGCTGGTTTGCCAATTGATCGAACTTATATGGAAGAAGAATTTGAATTACCCTCTGTTCCAATAAGTGCAAGTTCCGAAGAAGAAACAAAAAGTTCCGAGGGTGGTTCACAAACAAGCCTTATTCAAGAAAAAATTTCTCAGAGTTATAAAGAAGAAGACGAGCAAAAAAGTATCGAAGCAATCAAAAAACTCCTTTTAAAAACCAAGAAGTCTTCTGAATGATAGAAAGACGCTTAAAAGTAGGAACTCGTGGTAGCAAACTTGCTATCGTGCAAACAAACTTTGTTCTCCGTCGGCTTCAGCAGTTCTTTCCAGAGCTGATTTTCGAATTAATTATCATTAAAACAACTGGCGACAAATTCCTCGAAAAAGACTTTTCGCAAATTGAAGGGAAAGGAATTTTCACCAAAGAAATCGAAGAAAGTTTGCTTCGTGGCGACATAGACATCGCTGTTCATAGCTTAAAAGATTTACCAACTGAATTGCCCGAAGGATTGATCATCGGGGCTATTCTCCCTCGTGATAATCCAGAAGATATTATGATTTCGAAAAACAATAAATTGTTCATTGAACTACCCTATGGAGCCAAAATTGGAACAAGTTCAGCTCGGCGTAAAGTTCAATTATTGCAAATTAGGCAAGATTTAAACTTTGTGCCTTTACGAGGAAATGTTACAACACGTATACAGAAATTGTACAATTCAGACCTCGATGCAATAATTCTTGCCCGAGCCAGTCTCGAAAGATTAGAAATGCAACACACAATTACAGAAATTTTTTCGCCCGAGGTTGTAATCCCAGCAGTTGGACAAGGTGCAATTGCTATTGAAATCCATAAAGAAAATACTTTTGCAAAGGAAGTCATCGAAGTTTTGAACGACATCGAAACGGAATATGCAGTTCGTGCCGAAAGAGAATTTCTTCGAGTTATGGGTGGCGGGTGCCAGATTCCAATTGCTGCCTATGCGATTATTCTTGACTACGAAATCTTTATCGAGGGGATGGTTGCCTCCCCCAATGGCAATTCCTTTATCCGGAGTTCGACTTTTGGATTGGCTATCGAGCCCGAAGAAGTCGGTAAAAAACTCGCCCGCGATCTCCTTTCGCATGGGGCAAGTGTCTTTATGTCCAATTCAGTTAAAATTTGAATCCGATTGTAAAAAGATAGTTCCGAGGCAAGCCCGGTTCAATATAGTATGGCTGGTTTGTCCCCTTTTCATAAATTGGATTTAAAAAGGCGGAACCAATGTATTTTGTGTTGAAAACATTCTTAACGCTGAAAGCTAACCATATATTCAATTGATTGTTGATGTAAATTTTATCGAACCAAACGCTGAAATTAAAAACATTAAAGGCGGGGACTTCTATTTTATTTGCATCGTCACAATAATATTTTCCTAGTCCATTGACAGAAAATTCAAAATTTGCGATAAATGGAACAACTATGGATGCAAAGTAATAAAATTTGGGAACCCCCGGTATAAAATTGTTTTTAAAGTCGGCAAAAACACCTTTTTTGTCTGGGTTGTAGTACGAAGAATCAACCTTATAATCCACAAATTTGCCTAAGATGTATGTAAAAGAGGCATTAATGGAAATACCATAAAACCAAGATGTTTTCAGAAGTGCTTCCAAACCCAGTCGACTTGTCTTTCCAGCGGAGAAGTAAAATCTTCCTTCACGATAGGGAATTAGTTCATTTTTTGTATCGATATAAAATCCACTTGCTTCGAATTCAATGTTTTTCAGATATTTCCCAGTCTCAAAAAAAGATTTTATACCCAACTCATAAGTTGTCGAGACAATTGGTTCAAGCAAAGGATTTATTTGATAAACTGTATCTTCACCTGGTGCTGGGTCGGTTTCGTTTCCAGCAGGAACCTCGATTCCCCCGCCTATGTTTCCGAAAATTGAGAAATTGTCGAGCAAACGATAGGTAATTCCAACTTTCGGGGTTAACCTATCGAATTTCTTTTCATCGCTTTTAGTAAAGTTTAGAAAGTCCTGTGAAACATAGGTAACCGCATCGTATCTCAATCCTAAAAGTATACTCAAACGCTTCCAAAGAATCTCATCTTGGAGAAAAAGTCCAAATGTGTTCGAACCTTCTTTTTTGTCGGTGCGTAGTTGATTTGAACGATTGGCATTCGAGTCTAAATTATAAAACAAAATTGCCCCATCTTGCAGAGTTTGGTCTAATCCCAAAAGGAAAATATTAGAAATCCCGCCAAATTTCATTTGATTCTGGTAGTAAAGTGTTGAACCGAGAAAGTATCTTGTAAAATCTCGGTAGGTCCCACGCTCAGAACGTTGCAAATACTTTGAAGTCAGGAATCCTTGTGCGAAAATCATATTGTTTTCGCTGAAATTGTGGGTAATCGAAACACCAATTTGCGCCAAACGGTTATTCCTTCTTTCTTTATTATTCAAGTAATTTGGATTGGCGGATTCGGGCAAACTATCGTAAACTGGTTTCGTGATTGCTCCGGGGATGTAAAACAAGTTTTTTGCAATATTCAAATTCACTTGTAGAATTGTTGGGGCAAATTTTTTGTCGTCGAATGTGGAAAGTTCTTTATTATTTCCCAAAGGTGTTCTTATGCCAAAGTTAAACAGGAGTTTATCGGAGTAAGAATTTTTTCGCCAGCCATCAAAAGAGAAATAAAGCGAGTTCAAGTAAATAACGCCATTCTCTCCGATTGATGTTTTAAGTTTTAAAACATTCTTATCAAAATTCCAAGAACCGATTGATTTAGAAAAAGAAGCAGAAGGCTTGTTATCGGAAGGGATTGTGTTAAAACTAAAAACTGCACCTGCAGAGTTACCCCACAGAGCCGAGGCGTTGGAGCGTATTACTTCTAAATTTTCAACGAATGCTATATCGAAAAAATCGAGCGAGGTTCTTCCGTCTGGTTCTGTTTGCGGAATACCATCGAGCAGAAATTTAATTCCCCGAACGGTTCCACTATTCGAGCGGTCACCAGCACCTCGAGATCCGAAGCCTCGGGCTGTTATGCGAACATCTTGGGTGCCACTACGAATTTGTGCAAGTACCCCGGGTATCGTTTGCAATGGTTCCTCGATTGAAATTCCACGATAGCCATAGAAGTTTTTAGAGTCGAGATAAGAAACCGATAAAGGAACTTCTAAAATTTTTTCTGGATAGCGAAGAGCCGAGATTACAACTTCTTTAAAGTAATATTTTGCAGTGTCGTTTTCGCTTGAAAATGCAAACAAAGACAAAAGAATAACCAAAGTAATCGTAAAGAATATTTCTTTTTTCATTCAACACCTCAGTAAATTACTAAAATATAATTATTTCTTTGGAACCTCAACTGGCGGTGGTGCCGTTGGCATTGATTTTGGAATTTGGGCACCTTGAGTGACGGGCCTTATTTCCTGAGTCCCGCCACTTCTCAAAAGAAATTTATTTGCCAATAAAGAAAGTAGCAAGACAACGATAATCAAGACCCGAGTCGTTTTCTGAAGGAAATCCATCGTTCTTTGAGTTCCAAACATCGAGCCGAATTGGGTAGTCAATCCTCCAAAGGTTGGAGACAGGTCACCTTTGCCGGGCTGGAGCAAAATAACTCCAATCAAAAGAACCGAAGCAATAAGTATCAATAAAACAACAACTGTAAACATATTTCACATTCTTAAAAAAACAAAATTAAGAAAATAAACGAAAAAATTGGTCAAATGTTGGAAAAAAATAATAAAATTTAGCAGATTAGCACCGAGAAAACATTTAACCCATTTATAACAAGTAGGTTACAAAACTCATTAAATCTCAAATCACAAGAGGTAAAATTATACCAACAAATTCTTAATTTTGTATTACATCGATTTTTTCAAACATAGAGGTTAATATGAATATACTTGTAGGAATTTCTCGTGTACCAGACACTGCAACAAAAATTCTTATTGGCACCGACGGGAAGTCCATCGACGAAAAAGGGGTCAAATTCATCATCAACCCCTATGATGAATTTGCGCTCGAAGAGGCTTTACGACTGAAAGAAAAATTCGGTGGAACAGTCGTTACGATCACCGTGGGGCCAGAAGCATCAAAGGAAGTAATTCGTTCTGCTCTTGCAATGGGAGCCGACAAAGCCGTTCTTGTTAAAACCGATGGATATTTCGATTCCTATTTTGCCGCTAAAAATATCGCAAATTATGCCATTCAGTTCAAACCCGACATTATCTTTTTCGGCCGTCAAAGCGTTGATTTCGATTCCTTGATGGTTCCAGCAATGGTTGCAGAATTCGTTGGACTTCCACTTATTTCAATTGTCTCTAAATTAACAATCGACAACAACAAAGTTATAGCCGAGCGTGATGTCGTTGGTGGCAAAGAAGTTGTCGAAACAACTCTTCCTTGCGTAATTTCTGCACAAAAAGGTTTGAACGAGCCACGGTATCCCAAACTTCCAGATATATTGAAAGCAAAAAACAAACCGATTGAGGAAATCTTGCCAGAAGCAACCCCACAAATGGTCGAAATTTTAAGTATGGAAATTCCACTTCGTTCAAGAAAGAACAAAATCGTTGGTGATAGCGATGAAGAAATTGCTGAAATTGCCCGACTTCTCCACGAAGATGCAAAAATTATTTAATTATTTTGGAGGTAAATATGAAAAAAGTATTGATATACCTTGAACCAGTTGACACCAAACTCAAAAGAGTCTCTTACGAACTTATTTCTGCTGGGAAAAAACTATCAGATAACACTTCTGCAGAACTTTGGGGGATTGCAATAAATGCCAAAAACGAGGCACTGCAAACAGCAAAAGAATACGGTTTAACAAATGCTATCCACATCAACTCCGCGCTTTTCGAGAAATATTCGGTTTCTCTCTATTCGAAAGCATTATCACAGTTAATCAAGGATAAAGGCTTCGATTTGGTTCTCTTTCCTGCACACACCTATGGTTTTGAACTCGCTGGACGCATTTCGGCAAGTTTGAACTGTGCTTATGTTTCCGATTGTATAGCACTCGAAGTAAACAATGGCGAACTGCTTGCAAAGAAACCTGTTTATGCTGGCAAAGCACAAATAATTGTTAAACCAAAAAGCGAAATCCAAATTTTCTCGCTTAGGCCAAATGTATTCACTGCACAAACATCCCAAGTTGATAATTTGAATATAGAAAGTTACGAGCCAAACATTACTGAAAACGATCGAAAAGAAATCGTTGTAAACAATGTCAAAAATGAAGGGAAACTCGATGTACTCGAAGCCGATATAATTGTTTCCGGGGGCCGCGGAATTAAAGGACCAGAAAATTACCATCTGATTGAAAGTCTTGCCAACTTGCTTGGTGGTGCTGTCGGAGCTTCTCGTGCTGTTGTCGATGCTGGATGGCGACCACACAGTGAACAAGTGGGGCAAACTGGGAAAACAGTATCACCAACCCTTTATGTTGCTTGTGGAATAAGTGGGGCTATACAACATCTGGCGGGAATGTCTAGTTCTAAATACATTCTTGCTATCAATAAAGACAAAGATGCCCCAATTTTCAAGGTTGCCGATTACGGTATCGTAGGCGATTTATTTAATGTGATTCCAAAACTTATTAATGAAATCAAAAAGTACAAAGAGTAAAGTAAAATAAAAAATTAAACATATAGTCTTTTACATCGAACCAATTAGAGAATTAAAATGGACAAAGTTGAAGTCAAAGCAATTGGAATAACTCAAAGCCCCGACAGCCCGAATGCTTATGCCCTGATACTTCGGGAAAAAGACGGTACGAGGAGTCTGCCAATCATCATTGGACCATTTGAAGCCCAAGCAATTGCTCTTGTACTCGAAGGTTTGACCACCCCTAGGCCTTTGACCCATGACCTGATGCGAAACATACTCGAGAAATTGGACGCAAAGATAGAAGAAGTATACATCAACGATCTGCGTGATGGAACATTCTACGCTAGAATTATTTTCGAGGACCCACCACTTGACATCGACGCAAGACCAAGCGATGCAGTGGCTCTTGCACTTCGTTGCAAGGTTCCTATTTTTGTCAATAGCGAGATATTGGACCAGGCTGGAATTACATTTAGCGATCGTCAACGTGATATCGAAGAACGTTCGGAATCCGCAATCTTCGACAGTGCCGACGAAGACGAAGAGGATTTCGATTTCACTCGTAAAATCGAACGCGAAAAACCAAAATCGCGAATTGAACGATTGCAAGATGAACTCGAACGAGCAATCAAAGAGGAAAACTACGAACTTGCCGCTAAAATTCGTGATGAAATAAAAAAGATTTTGAAAAGTTGAAAAATATCTTTAATTTTGCATTTTTTGCCGGAGTAGCTCAGCTGGTTAGAGCAACGGAATCATAATCCGTGTGTCGGGGGTTCAAATCCCTCCTCCGGTACACCAAGGAGTTGAACCTCCTTTTTTTCATATTAAATCGATTTGCTATACGTCGAAGGGAAAGAAAAAAATGAAATCATATTTTAAAATATTGTCTTCCATTTTCCTTATGCTGTCTTTCACTTTTTGTCAGCAAATCAAAAATATTACGCACTCACTGAGTCAATTTTCTACACCAAGATTTAAGATTGAAAGCATAACAGAATTTAAACTTGCGGGTGTGCCAATCGCTACAAAATCTTCGATAAACGATTTCTCCCCAATCGATGCAGTAAAAATAGGTCAAGAGGTTGCTCGGAACAAACTTCCAGCCTCTTTTATAATCAACATTGCTGTCAAAAATCCGAACACCGGTACCAGCGGAACCAAACCCATTCCAGTCACCCTCAAAAAAATGGATTGGGTTTTGTTTATTGATGGCGTACAGACAATATCCGGCAAATTAAACAAAGAATTTCAATACCCTGCAAGCAATTCAATTGGGCACTTACCGCTCGAAGTCAGCCTCGACCTATTTGAATTTTTTGGCAACCGCGGCTACGAGGGGCTTGTCAATCTCGCACTTTACCTTGGCGGTGTTAAATCCGACCCATCAAAAATTGCTATCGAAGCAGTTCCAACCTTTTCAACTCCTTTCGGCGATTTTCAATCACCCAAAATAAAAATTACCAGCGATAGTTTTAATTAAAATGGAAATTGTTTTATTATCATTAGTTTTTATAACGTTTTCATTGTTCCTTGCTTTCCTCAATGGTGTAATATCCGAGGCACAAACCGAAGAACTGGATTTTCGGGAGAAACAACAAACCAATAGACAAATAACCCTTATCGAAAATAAACACATTGTCTCCTCATCCTTCTTATTTTTTGAAATTTTTTTCTATCTAATTTCTTTACACTTTCTATCTGTTTACTTCGCTTTTCTTTCGTTTATCTTGTCGCCTATCTACACTTCTATTTCAATAGTATTGCTCATTATTTTCGTTTTTATTCTTCGAAGTATTCTTTTCTTTCTTGGATCAAGATTTTCAACAAATTTATTCGTTCATTTTTACAAAATATTATATCCATTGTATGTTTTGTTTCGTTTTGCCGGTATTTTCTACCATCGGCTTCAAAAGATAGTTACAGCACGCAAAGAAGAAGCTACACTCGAAGACATACAGGAAGTTGTTGAAACTGCACACGACGAAGGCACAATCCAAACTGGAGAGTACAAAATTTTCACAAATGTAATCAGATTCAATCAAGTTCCAGTATCCGATGTAATGACTCCAAGAACAGTAATATTTGCTTGCAACGCAGATATGACAGTGGGCGAAGCCATAAAATTACCAGAAATCAAGATTTATTCGCGCTTTCCAATCTACCAAGGTTCTTCACTTGACGAAAAAGTTATTGGATATGTCGTTTCGAAGGATATATTCCAAGCAGCACTCAACAACAAAATGGAGACAAAGCTACGCGAATACGCTCGGGAGATACATTTCATCCCAGAAAATGTAACACTCGACGACGCATTAAATCAATTCCTTTCGAAAAGACAACATATTTTCCTCGTTGTCGACGAGTTCGGCGGAATCGAAGGTCTTGTTACAATGGAAGATTTAGTCGAAACAATACTTGGGGAAGAGATCATCGACGAAGCAGACAAATACATTGATTTAAGAGAAGTTGCAAAACGAAAAAGGGAAAGTCGTATTAGGCTGTTCCAAAATAGAGAAAATCAACAGAATAATATGTCATAGCCAATTTTTAGATAATTTTGTATTTTTAAAAATGCTTTAATGATGGAAGATTCAATTTATAATTCCACAGTTGTTGGTAAGATATTATTAACACCAGATTTGATGATACTTCGAGTGCGAACAGACGAACCACGACCAAAATTCGAAGCTGGCCAGTTCACTCAAATTGGACTTTTAGCAAAGGAACCACGTTCGGCAAATTCAATCGCAATTTCCGAGGAACTTTCCCCTGATAAACTAATTAAAAGACCGTATTCCATTGCCTCGGCAAACCACGAAATTCAGAATTTTGAATTTTATATAAGCCAAGTAAAGTCGGGGCAACTTACTCCTCGCCTATTCAACTTAAACTTGGGAAGTCGAATGTGGGTCGATACTAAAATCCTTGGCTTGTTTAAATTAAACGACACTCCGCCACATTGCGATATTGTTATGGTTGCAACTGGAACGGGACTGGCACCGTACATCAGTTTTCTTCGCTCACATATTGCAGAAAACCAGCACCGAAAACTTGCTGTAATCCACGGTGCATCCTATCCTTGGGATTTAGGCTATTATAGCGAACTTACTTTTTTGCAATACACATTTAAAAATTTTTTTTACTTTCCGACCCTTGTCCACGCTGAAAAGGAATGGGGCGGATTGCGTGGGTATATCGAAGAACACATCCAAAGCGGTTTGCTGGAACGAGAAGCAGGAATTGAAATCAACCCAGAGAAAAGCCACTTCTTCCTTTGCGGAAATCCTAAAATGGTCGAGAGCGTCTCGGCTATTTTAAAAGAAAAAGGTTATACAAGACACACAAGAGCTAAACCGGGTTCACTCCATGTCGAGGAATGGTAACTTCCTAACCAAAACAATTTTGCTTGTATTTCTGACAAGTTGCATAATAGTCAAAGAGAAAATTCCTGACAAAGAATTTTCAACAGATTTTACTATACTGCAAAAGCCATCGATTCAAATTAGCGATGAAGCTATCCGAGCCGAACGAGGAGATATGATCGCTTTCCTCCCCGTAGGATGGTTTTTAGTCGACACCGAGGACAAAGCCCCCTCGAATGTTTTCGCAGTTTCCGTCGATCCCGACTATACCTTATCGATTGTTTTTTCTCGATTAACAAATAAAATCGATGTGCAGAACATTTTGAAAAACCAAGGACTACTTGGAATTGCAACCAAATGCTTCGAAATCAAGCAACTCAAAAGCGTAAACAACATCAGACTTGTTGGGAACTTCGAACCAATCAAAAACGGATCACAAAAATTCTATGTTTATAAGTATGAGAATATCGTAAATAAACTTATTGGAAAATCAGCCGTTTTTGTTTCAGCCCTCAACGAAGTCTACGAATTCTCCCTTGTACAAATTAATATCAAAGAAAAGCAAACTATATCCAATCAAGAATTTGACAAAGTTTTTTATTCGGTTTTAAGTACAATAAAATATTAAATATGAAACTTTCAGAAGATACGAATCAAGTACTCGAATTTCTCGACTATACAAGCGGTGGCACCCTACGCAAGCGAAAAGACCTTGGGGCTCTCCTTGAGGCTCTTGCTGGAAATAACAACTACACTCTTGCAAATGAATTAATTTTTTACGGTGCTGCTCTATGGGGTGGATATCGTATTCTGAAAACAAATACCTCGAACGAAGCAACAAAACTCGAGATTGAGAAACTTTTCGAAAAAGTCTTGGAATTGCTGACAATGACAATAGAATTATTTGATGAGGAAGAACTAATTGAAAGATTTACTCGAATCTATTTGAAAGGCGACTCTGGTGCAAGAATGAACATTATTGACCTTTGCTACGATTTAAACGAATTGAAAAAAGTACAAAATCGGTTAAAGAATAAATAGGGTTACAACCCTCTTTCATTCAAAAATCTATCGAGTTCATCTTCTGTTGCAATTTTTATTGTTCTCCCCTTGCTTCCATCAAATGGGCCAACAATTCCAGCCATTTCCAGTTCGTCCATAATACGGCCTGCACGATTGTAACCTATTTTCAATCTTCGTTGCAACATTGATACAGAAGCCTGTTGGTGTCGAATAATTAGTCGGGCAGCCTCCTCAAACAACGGGTCGAAACCCTCGCGGTCGAATGTTTCTTTGTCGGACTTACCATCTTCGACCCGAGGCAAATAATATGGTTTTGAATATCCTTTCTGGTTGCCAATGTGGTTACAAATAAGTTCAATTTCCTCTGTGGTTAAAAATGCGTTTTGAATGCGAATTGGATTGGGCCAACCGCTTGGTAGGAAAAGCATATCACCATTGCCAAGCAACTGCTCGGCTCCTATTGTATCGAGTATTGTCCTCGAATCGACACGCGAGGCAACAAGATAGGCTATTCTTGCCGGAAAATTCGCTTTAATAAGCCCAGTTATGATGTCGACCGATGGTCTTTGAGTTGCAACAACAAGGTGTATCCCAACGGCACGCGCAAGTTGGGCAAGCCGAATAATCAATCCCTCGATTTCCTTACCAGTGGTAAGCATAAGGTCGGCAAGTTCATCAATAATTGTTACAATGTATGGCATTGGCCTGTGGACAAATTCCTGTTCATTTCGGAATAATCCCTCGCGCACCTTCTTGTTGTATTCAAATATGTTTTTTTGTTGAACAGAGGCAAGAATATCATATCTGCTTTGCATTTCGGCAATTAACGCTTTAAGAACAAGGACAGCGTCCGAAGGCTCTGTAACAATGGCATCTTCAATTTCTGGGGAAACTGCAAGAAAATGATATAAAAGCTGTTGATAGTGGGTCAATTCGACTTTTTTGGGGTCTATTATCACAAATTTAAGATTCTGTGGATGCATTCGATAAATGAGCGAGGCTATGATAGTGTTTATTCCAACACTTTTCCCCGAGCCAGTCGCCCCAGCAATCAAAAGATGTGGCATTCGGGCAAGATCGTCGACAAAAACTTCCCCGGATATGGTTTTCCCAAAAATAATTGGCAAATGAAAGTTCGGATTTATTTTTGCGTTTTTTAAACAATTCCCAAAGCGCACAACCAGAGGCTTTTTATTTGGAATTTCTATACCAACCGTACCTTTGCCGGGCACTGGTGCAATAATTCGAATTCCTTTGGCTTTCAATCCCAAAGCAATGTCGTCGGATAAACTTTGTATTCGACTGATTTTTATTCCTGGAGCAGGGACAAATTCATATTGAGTGACGACCGGTCCAGGAGTTACTGTTAGATTCTCGATGTATATTTTAAATGTCTCAAGTTTCTCTTGAAGCAATTTTGCATTCTGTTTCAATTCCTCTTCATTAATTTGGAATTTGCTTTCATCGTCAATCAACAAATCTAATGGAGGTGGATTGTAATTGATTTTCTCGTCGAGTGTCAATGTGGATATCGGAGAAAACGATTGGCTTTTTTCCTCGACTCCATTTCGACCTACTTCTTCCGTTTCTTCAACGATTACCACAAGTTTTTTGTCTTTTGTTACATTTTGGTTGCCGCCTTGTTTCAAATCTTCACTTCCATCTTTACTATCAACTTCCAGGTCCGCTTGTTCAGCAAATGTTTTATCACCATTAGTATTCAGATTTACCATTGAAACTTCATTTTCCTCCACTACAGGATTTTCGTAAGTTCGAATAAGTATATGGGCAGTTTCTTTGTCTTCAACTGCAAAATCGCCAACCTGTTCGTTTTGCTCTTCTTGCAACTGACTTTCAGCCAAATTCTCGCTCGACTTTTCTTCGGAAACTCCCGTACTGTTTGATTTTTCCTTTTTAAAAAGCACTTTTATTTTTTCAAGTGAATCTATTATTATTTTTTCAATTCGGATATCAAAAGAAAAGATAATAATCAAAAAGAGAGCAGCTAAATATAATGCGAAGGAACCAAATTTCCCGAAAAAGTTTGATGAAACAGTCGACAGAAAAACACCAACACTTCCAGCCCAATAGTAGGGAATCGCAATTCCAAAAAGAATATTCACAGAACCAACAAATGCACTCAAACAAAAAGCCAACAAAAGCGAAACAACAGTCCAGTTGACCAACCTGCCAGAAAAACTTTGCGTTATAAGAAGCTTTATTGCCCAAAGGAATAAAAGTATTGGAAAAACAATTGAAAAATAACCAATAGTTCTATTTATCAAAACACTTGATATAGCGGCACCAAATGGTCCCATCAAGTTGGAAACTTGTTTTATCTTCGAAACAATTGTCTCGTCACCCCAAATTGCTTTAAAATAATCTGTGATACGGAGTTCAGAAATGAACTCATCAGTTGGCGAAAAAGAAAGTATCGAAATAATAGTAAAAATACAAATCAGCGCAATGATTATGGACAAAATTCGAATCCACTTCTGATAATTCGATATAATTTGTCTTCGAAGTTCCTCCTTCGAATCGTGAGTGCTCTTCACTAAAGGAGGTTCTTCCCTTTGAACCTTCTTGTAGCGGATTTCTATGTTCTTGTCCTTTCCCATCTATGCCTTTTCGGCAACAATATACAAACCGTTTGCCGATGGTACAACTGATAGACTATCAATTGCCAAGGCAAAGTCAATATCTTTTTCAAAGCCTAATTGAATTAATTGACGAGCGTGCGAGGTCTTTTTTATGAAACCAACAAGGTCGACTTCATGCAATCTATAAAGCTCCAGCGAAGCTATCGCCCCATCATTCATTAGAAAATCTGGATTGTCGCCGAACTTTTTAATCAAAGTTTCTATTAATTTCCCACAGAACAAAGCATCTTCGAGCGCAAATCGATTGTCCTGTCCCCCACAAGCAAAGATTAGCCTACTAACATTTTGTTCAAGACTTTTTGAAACTCTTTCAACAACCGAAGAAAAATTTACAAATGCACCAACAAAAAAGTGTTGGAAGTTTAAACATTTATTGAACAACATTGTACCATTGGTAGTCGTCATAATAATAACTTTGCCAGAGACCAACTCGGGCGTAAATTCAAGTGGAGAATTTCCAAGATGGAAACCATCGATTTTCTGACTGTTTCTTTCGCCTACAAGCAAAACATTAGATTTGTCGAACTTTGTATAAATGTTCAATGCCTCGTCTGTGCTTGCCACTGGTATGATTTGTTTTGCACCAAAACGCAAAGCAGTGCAAATCGTTGTTCCAGCACGCAAAATATCCACGCCAACTAAAGCCACGTCATCCTTTCTTTGTGGAAACTCAAATTCAGAAGGTGTAAAAAACACATCGCAATGAATCATTTCCCCGCTACTTCCCCGCAAAAAGTATAAATCTCAAAACTCAAAATTAAATAAAAAAATCCTTTTTCCTTCTTATTACTTTTTCAAAAAATTAATATGAAATCTTGGAAAGCTGAAACGCTTTTATTAGTGATTACGGTTGTTTGGGGGGCAACTTTTTCGTTTACAAAAATAGGTTTGCAATTTGCCTCGCCGCTAGAATTTACTTTTTTACGATTCACCCTTGCTCTCGTTGTTTCTCTTTTGATTTGGGGTAATAAATTTCATAAAATTTCACGCAAGCACTTTTTTGCCGGTTCAATTCTTGGCTTTTTCTATGCTGGTGGGTTCATTTTACAAACAATTGGATTAAAGTATACAAGTGTAACTAAGTCTGCCTTCATAACAGGACTTTCCGTTGCTTTTACACCATTCGTTTATAAGTTGATAGAAAATAAAAAGATATCAATTCCCCAGTGGATTGGCGTTTTGATAGTTATGGTGGGACTTTGGTTATTCACAAATCCAAGAATGGATAATATTAATATTGGGGACATACTAACTCTTTTTTCAACATTCTTCTGGGCATTTTACATTGTCTATATGAATAAATTCACCAATGATGTTAAAGAATTTAAAACAACGATGCAAATCGTTATTGCCCAGTTTCTGGTAGTTTTCCTCGCAAGTTTTATCGGAATGATTGGTTTCGAAACGAATTTAAAAATCGAATTTAATGAAAGTCTCGTCACAGCATTACTTTACAATGGTATAATAGCAACTGTTGTATTAACTACAATACATACGAGCGTCCAAAAGTATACCTCGCCCGTTAAAGCAGCCCTCATTTTTTCGCTCGAGCCAGTATTTGCAAGTATTTTCGCATTAATTTTTTTCAATGAAATTCTAAAGCCAATTGAATATCTCGGTGCAATTTTAATTTTATTTGGTGTTTCAATATCTGAATTTGCGGGTATTTTTTCCAAAAGGAAGAGCAACGAAATATCTTTTTAAAACTTCATTTCAAACTATTCTCTATGCAGTGTCAGATCAATCCTTAAACTTGGTTTTATCATATTTTCCGGTCTCAAGATCTCCTCGAGTTGTTCTTTCGTAAGTAATTTTTTCTCCAGAACCAGTTCGTATGGAGACTTTCCAGTTTCAAGCGCCTCTTTTGCAAGTTGCGTTGAAGTCTCGTAGCCAAGATATGGATTCAAGGCAGTCACCAACCCAATTGATTTTTCCACATATTCCCTACACTTTTTCTCGTTTGCGGTTATACCTTTAACACAGCGATGATTAAATGTGTTTATTCCATTACGGAGCATTTCGATAGATTCAAATATACTTTGAGCAATAATCGGCTCGAACACATTCAATTGCAACTGCCCAGCCTCGGCTGCAAGAGTAACAGTCAAATCATTACCAATGACTTTGAAGGCTATTTGATTTACAACTTCCGGAATAACAGGATTGACTTTCCCCGGCATAATCGACGAGCCGGGCTGCATCTTGGGTAAATTAATTTCGTTCAACCCAGCCCTTGGCCCAGAACTCAACAAACGCAAGTCGTTTGCAATCTTGGAAAGTTTCACTGCAAGCCTCTTAAGTGCAGAGGAAACCATAACGAAAGCTCCAGTATCCTGCGTCGCCTCGACTAAATTTTCCGAAAGCACTAATGGCAAACCAGTTATTTCTCGTAGATATTCAATAACCAAAGTTTTATATTGAGGATGTGTATTGATCCCCGTTCCAATAGCGGTCCCCCCAAGGTTGATTTCCAAAAGCAAATTTTTATTCTGATTTATTCTAGCAATTTCCTCCTCGAGTGTAACCGCAAAGGCTTCGAATTCCTGTCCGAGCGTCATTGGAACGGCATCTTGAAGCTGAGTCCTTCCGATTTTTAAAATAGGAGCAAATTCGCGTCCTTTCTGGTGGAACGATTCTATCAAATCCTTTAAAATTGGAATAAGCTTTTCAATGGAATAAATAAATGCGATTCTTAAGGATGTAGGATAGACATCATTTGTAGATTGTGACAAATTCACGTGATTGTTCGGATGGCAAAATTGATACTGCCCAAATTCATAGCCCATTATTTCGAGAGCACGATTTGCAATTACTTCGTTTGCATTCATATTTGTTGATGTTCCAGCCCCGCCTTGGATCATATCGACAACAAAATGAGTATGGAGTCTCCCGTCGATAATTTCTTTGCAAGCTTGTACTATTGCATCTTTGATATTGGTTGGTAGCAAGCCGAGATGGTGGTTCGCCAAGGCACAAGCATATTTAACTTGAGCAAGAGCAACTATTAATTCCGGAAAATGACTTATTGGAATTCCCGTTATAGAAAAATTTTCAAGGGCACGCAAAGTTTGAATCCCATAGTAAAATTCATAAGGTACTTCTCGTTCGCCGAGCAAATCGTGTTCAATACGAACACGACCCGAGATATATTGAGCTGCAGCATTTACAACCTGATTTGTAGACTGACGCATTCGCCGAGAAATCACACGGCTGATTCCAGAAATAATCTTTGCTGCTATTTCGGTATTCTGTTTTAGAAAAGATTGAAATTTATCTCGACTTAAAAAAATCACTTTTGTTGGTTCAACAGCAATTGCGTTCGTCGAATGTGGATAATCATCGAGCAAGGCTCCTTCGGAAAGAAAATCGTATTTTCCAAAAAAGGCAAGACGCCTTTTCTCACCGAAAGGTGATTTCTTGTAAAGTTCTATCCTTCCTTCTTTAACGATATACAACCCGTAACGAGGTGAATTTTCAACAAAAAGATGCTCTTCTTTCTCCAAATCGAGATAGTCTATGTTTAATACAATTTGAGACAGCTCGTCGTCGCTCAGATTGCGAAATATTTCGACTTTTTTAAAAAATTCAACTAAATTCCCCATAACTAACCCTTTTGAACATACAAAAATTTCCTTTTGCCATATTTTATAAGTTTCTTTTTGGAAATATTTATTTGGGCATAAATGTCTGATACACGAACACCATCCACATACACACCCCCTTGTTCAATCAACCGTCGAGCTTCTTTTTTCGAGGGTGCCAGTCCCACTGCAACAAGCACATCGACAAGGGATTGTTCCTCGAGGTCAACATTCAACACAACGGTTTCAATCTCGTCGGGAATTTCTTTCTTGGCAAAAACTTTTTCAAATTCCTGATGGGCTTCCTCAGCATCTTTCTTGCCATAATAAAAGCCAACTATTCTTTTAGCTACTTCAACTTTTGCATCTTTTGGATGCAAGTTTCCACTCGCAAAATCATTTTCAAATTTTTGAAGTTCTTCTGCCGTAGGGAAAGTGGCATATTTGTAATATTTAACTATCAACTCGTCTGGAATAGACATAACTTTGCCAAACATTTCGCGCGGCGGGTCTGTTATAGCAATATAATTACCAAGTGATTTGCTCATTTTCTCTTTTCCATCGGTACCTTCGAGAATTGGCATCAGAACAATACATTGTGGTTCTTGCCCATAAGCCTTTTGAATTTCGCGACCAACAATTAAATTAAATTTCTGGTCGGTTCCTCCCAATTCAACATCAGATTCGATCGCCACTGAATCCATCGCTTGGGCAAGTGGATACAAAAATTCGTGGATACTTATGGGTACACCATTCTTAAAGCGAATTGAAAAATCGTCTCGTTCGAGTATTTGGGCAACTGTGTATTTCGAGGCTAACTTTATTACATCAGAAAAAGTCATCGTTCCAAGCCATTCAGAATTGAACCGAACCTCGAGATTTTCTGTTGAAAGTATTTTTGTTGCTTGTTCCAGATAAGTTTGCCCATTAGTTCTTGTCTCCTCCAAGCTCAACGCAGGCCGTGTTTTGCTCTTGCCCGAGGGATCGCCAATCATTGCGGTAAAGTCGCCAACAATTAGTATTGCCTTGTGTCCAAGTTCTTGGAATTGACTCAACTTACGCAAAACCACTGAATGCCCAATGTGCAAATCCGGCTTGCTGGGGTCGCAGCCTAACTTAACCTTCAACGGTTTCCCCGTTTTAAAAGATTTCTCCAACTTACGGAAAAGTTCGTCTTCGGGGAAAACTTCGACAGCAAAACTTTTAATTACATCCATTTGTTCATTAACTGGTGGAAACATCATCTGACCTCAGAATTTAATTTTTTTTGAATATTCTCTTTGGATGTCTTTCTTTTTAATTTCTTCTCGTTTATCATATTTCTTTTTTGCCTTGACAAGCCCAAGTTCTAATTTGACAAATGGACCAGAAAAAAACAATGTTAAAGGTATCAATGCCAAACCACCCTGTTCAATTGCAGATTTTAATCGGATTAATTCTCTTCGGTGTAAAAGAAGTTTTCTCTCACGAGTTGGATTAATATTCCTGTCGCTTGATTGCTGATATGGACTAATATGAAAGTTATAAATGAACAGTTCCAGATCTTTTCCATTGTTAAAACTTTGATATTTCTTAGGTTTTGCAAACATACAATAAGCATCCTGTATTGAACATTTTCCTTGACGAATAGACTTGACCTCGGATCCAGTTAAAACAATCCCTGCTTCGTATTTTTGCAGAACTTCAAAATCGTGCAATGCCTTTTTATTGCGTTGCACAATTTTAATTTTCCTATCAACTGGCTTTTTGCCCATAAAAATCAAATTTTTTTGAAACGAAAAGTGTATCAATCTATTTTTAATCTTCAATAATTACAACAGCTGTAGCCATTGCGTTTATATGGGAGATGCTTACGTTGATTTTATAGCTACCCCACTTTTCACGAAGTCCACCAAACAATTCAATTTCGGGCTTGCCATTTTCGCCATTAATTACTCCAACTTCGTTAAGTTTAAAACCTTGGGTCAATCCTGTTCCGACGGCTTTGCTAAATGCCTCTTTGGCAGAAAATCGAGCAGCATAGTGAACCCACTTTGTATCTTTGAATGTTTCGCAATAGTTAATTTCGTTTGCTGTAAAAACCCTTTTTAGAAAACGCTCGCCATAAGTTTCAATTGCCGTCTTGATTCTTTCGACTTCTATAATATCAACTCCAATGCCAACAATCACACCTGCTTCCTCCTTTGTTTCAACAAATTTACAATCTTTGGCAAACCCGAAGCGGCAGATTCGGAAATTCTATAGTCTACATTGGGCGAAAGAACTGTAGGATTTGGATTGACTTCTACGAGTACCGCACCCGATCTTTTGGCAATGTAAGGCAAATTGGCGGCGGGATAAACTTCTGCGGAAGTGCCAATTGAAAAGAAAACATCACATTCCATTGCAGCCTGTTCTGCTTGTTCAATTGCAGCGGGCGGTAGCATCTCGCCAAACCAAACTACTGATGGGCGTATCAATCCGCCACATTTTGGACACCGCGGAATTTCATTATCGGGTAAATCAACGTCGCCATAATATGGTTCTTTACAATTAAAACAATGATTATCAATAATGTTCCCATGAAGTTCAATTACATTGCTCGACCCAGCCTTTTGATGGAGTCTATCGACATTCTGCGTAATTAAAGTGAATTGTGGGAAAATCCTTTCAAACTCTACGAGCGCATAATGGCCAGGATTGGGTTGCGCTTTGTGGATAATTTCTCTGCGATACTGATACCATTCCCACACTCGTTGTGGATTGGACATAAAACCTTCGATACTTGCAAGTTCCATAGGATTAAATTTTGCCCAAAGGCCATCGGGGTCTCGGAAAGTTTTGATACCACTTTCAGCGGAGATCCCTGCACCAGTTAATACTGCAACATAGTTTGCAGATTCAAGAATATCGATTAACTTTTCCAATACTTCCATCTCTACCTTGTATTTATTCATCAATCCTCTTTCGGTGGGGGTTCGCTAAACAACAATTGTCCGGGGTTTTGTGTGTACTCGCGTATAAGTTTTTGCAAAAGCGAATTCGACCTTTTAAGACCGCTTAATAAGTCATTCAAGGAATAAGTAATCATTTCAGCTTTTGTACCAAAAGAATAAATCAAAGTATTTCCATAATTCACAAGGCTGTCGACATTTGTAAAAGTTTTATCAACCCTTTCAGAGAATTTAGCGTTTTCAATTTCTTTTTGAAGTGAATCGGCAAAATTTTCCAATTTCTTTGTGATTTTGTTAATGTTTTCCGAGGCTAACTCAAGCTCATAAATTATTCTAGTTGTATCAAGTCTGCCTGCTAAATTTTTCAAATGGAGAGTGGTTTCTTGCAAATTTTGAATTGTTTGTAAAAGTTCCTCGTTCGAGACAAATTCAGCTGCTTTATCAAGGAAATTGACAGCACTCGTCGAAACATCCTTGAAACGAAATTCCATCAGTCGGTTCACAACTTCTCGAACACTAGCCTCGAGAGTCTCGATACCAGAAGGAGCAGATTTTATGTAAGTATATGGGGGCTGAAATGTGATTCGGGGATACCAGTTCAATTCATAAGGATCGTTCGAATAGAATAATTGCAGAAAACGTCCACCAGTCAATCCAGAAAGCTCAATTTTCACACGCAAACTGTCTGTTATTCTAACTGTTTTCTCAAAAATCATCACTATTTCTATCATTTTGCCATCGGGAGCAACTCGAATATCATAGACACTCCCAACCGGTACACCAAGATATTTCACCGGAGTTCCTTTCGTCACCCCTTCGACCGATCCTTCAAAATACGTAACATAATAGAAATTTTCCTTGAAAAATTTTGAAGCACCAAACCAAACTAAACCAAAGCCTATCGAAATAAAACCAACAACAACAAACAATCCAATAAAAAAATTAATTGTTATCCTATTCTTTTTCATAATCGTCAACCTATTTACAAATCAAATTTAAGCATAATTTCATTAAAAAACTAAATCCTCAAGTTTGGTGAAATTGTAACGAAAAAACTATATTTGTAGTTCGTTTAAATTCAATTAGGCTCTATGAAAAAAACGATTATTTTCTTTTTGTTTTGCTTAATGTGTTCTATATACACATTACGACCCTGTACAAACATTTTGGTAACCAAAGGTGCCTCTGCCGATGGTTCTGTGATGATATCATATAATGCCGATGCAGGCGGATTTATGGAACCGTTATATTTTTCCCCTGCACGAGACTGGTCGGCTGAAGATTCTATTGAAATATACGACTGGGATACGCACAAATATCTTGGAAAAATCAAACAAGTGCCCCACACATATCAGGTTGTTGGTTTAATTAATGAATACCAAGTCTCGATTGGCGAAACAACTTTTGGCGGGCGCGAAGAACTACGCGACACTACGGGCATCATTGATTATGGAAGTCTGATGCAACTTGCCTTGCAAAGAGCCAAAACTGCACGCGAAGCAATAAAGGTGATGACCTCGCTTGTGGCTGAATATGGTTATTATTCAAGCGGGGAATCCTTTTCTATTGCCGACCCCAACGAAGTCTGGATAATGGATATGATAGGAAAAGGTCCGGGGAGAAAGGGTGCAGTTTGGGTTGCTTTGAAAATCCCCGATGGTTATATATCTGCCCACGCCAATCATTCTCGAATACGAGAATTTCCGCTCAACGATCCAGAAAATTGTATGTATGCTCCCGACGTGATTTCATTTGCAATCGAAAAAGGTTATTACAAACCAGAAATGGGTCCTTTTTCCTTTTCAGATGTGTATGACCCACCGAGCCCCAGCTCTCTTCTTTTCTGCGAAGGGCGGGTTTGGAGCATATTCCGTCGTGCTGCCCCGTCTCAAAACTTTCCAGATGATTACTGGCGAGCAGTTAAAGGAGCCAAACCCTATCCTTTGTGGATAAAACCCGATAAAAAATTAACAGTCCGTGATGTAATCAACTTAATGCGTGATCATTTCGACGGAACACCATATGATTTGAAAAAAGGATTGGCTGCTGGTCCTTTCGGTTGCCCCGTCCGCTGGAAACCTTTGGCTTGGAAAATAGATGGCGATACTACCGGGTATGCTTGGGAAAGGCCTATTTCCACTCAACAAACAGCATTTGCATTTGTCTCTCAACTTCGTGCTTGGCTACCGCGCCAGATAGGCGGCATTCATTGGTACGGCGTCGACGACAACTACACAAATGTTTACATTCCTATTTATTGTTCGATAAAAGAACCCCCAGAGTGTTTTAGAGTTGGTAGCATTAGCGAATTCACTCTCGAATCCGCTTTCTGGATATTCAATTTAGTAGCCAACTGGGCTTACACAAAGTATTCTTATATGTACCAAGATATAAGAAAAGTTCAAAAAGAACTCGAAGATAAATTTTTCGATTACCAACCCGCAATAGAGAAAGTCGCATTAGAATTGTATAAAACAAATCCAGAAAGAGCAATAGACTTTCTGACTGAATATTCACATTCTCAATCCAACATTGTAATGCGAAAATGGAGAAAACTTTGGGAGTATTTGGTTGCGAAATACAACGATGGTTACATCAACGATGTCACCAAAGACCACGGGCGTAATCCTAAAGGTGTTGGCTATGGCAACGAGTTCTTCAAATTGTTTATTAAAGAGCGACCGGGATATTATGATGTTAAATGGCGAGACAAACCTGAAACATTTTACAATCAAGAACAAAAGACAGAACAAGGCTCAAAATAAAAGGGCTATCGAACGATAGCCCAAATACCTAAAGAATTGAAGTTATGCTTTAGCAACTCTTGGTGCAAGACAAGCAACAATAACTGTTTCGGGAGCAAGTTCGAACTCGACCCCTTCGGTGTGAATATCCGAAATGTGTATTGATTTTCCAATCTTTAAATTTGTAACATCAATTTCGAAATGAGTTGGAATTTTTTCGGGAAGGCATTTAACTCGGACTTTTGCAAGGCTCTGCTGCAATGTTCCCCCTTCGCGTACGCCAATTGCTTGGCCCTTTAAAATGATGGGTACTTCAACTGTAAGACGAGTTCCTTCGTGTATCCCATACAAATCGAAATGGGAAATAGTATCTTTAATCGGATCGATTTGCAAATCCTTGAGGATGCATTTATATTCTTTCTCTTCACCCTCAATTTGCAATCGTACAATTTTAGTTTCGGTGGTATGGACAATCGGTCGTAATGGTTTTTGTTCGACTACAATAGGAATCGGCTCGACCTCTTTGGTGTAGAAAATGCCAGGTATCAACCCTTTCTTACGCAAATTTCTGGCAACGTTTTTGCCAATTTCTCTTCTTTTCGCTTTCAAAATTACTTCGCTCATTTATAAACCTACTTTAATAAACAAAATTTATCTTTCTATTTCAAACAAAGAACTAATAGAACGATTATCGTGGGTTCTTATTATTGCTTCGGCAAACAATTCGGCTACAGAGACTACTTCCACCTTTGGTGATGTTACATTCAATGCTATTGTATCTGTAACAAACATTTTTGTAATTGCCGGGGTATCTTCGATTTTTTCCAGGGCATTTCCCGAAAAAACTGGATGGACACAAACTCCGTAGATATCAAGGGCTCCTCTTTGCTTCAAAGCTTCGGCACATTGAACGAAAGTTGTACCAGTATCAATCAAATCGTCAACCATAATGACATTTTTCCCCTCTGCTTCGCCAATAATATTTACAACTTCTGCAATGTTGTGCTCTGGTCGTCTTTTATCAACTATTACCAACTCGGCATTCAATCTCTTTGCATAGGCGCGCGCAGTTCTTGCAGCGCCAATGTCCGGTGCAGCCACAACAAAGTTAGATAAATCGAGTTGGAACAGACGACGGATGAGCACTGGTGAGGCATAAAGATGGTCGAAAGGAATATCGAAAAAGCCCTGAATTTGAGAACTATGCAAATCAATGGAAATGACTCTATCGGCGCCAGCGCGAGTAATAAGATTTGCAACAAGTTTGGCACTGATGGAAACTCTCGGTTGGTCCTTGCGGTCTTGGCGAGCGTAGGCAAAATATGGAATGACAGCAGTAACTCTTTTCGCCGATGCACGCTTTGCAGCATCAATCATAAGAAGCAATTCCAAAAGATTATCGGCGGGTGCATTCGTAGATTGAATTATGAACAGGTCCACACCACGAATATTTTCTTCATATTTTACCCAAATTTCGCCGTCGCTGAAATTTTTTATTGAAACATTGGTAAGTTCGACACCAATGTAATCGGAGATTCTTTCAGCGAGTTGCCGGTTCGACCGTCCGCTTGCAATCTTAAAATCTAACATTTGTAATTCAAAAAAATTTAGCAGGGATGGCAGGATTCGAACCTGCGAATGTCGGCTCCAAAGGCCGATGCCTTAAACCACTTGGCTACATCCCTGTTCTCGAATTACAAAATTAATAAAATTTTCGAAAGTATACAAATTGAAATGTGAAATACTAAAAAATGAAGAATCTCCACTTGCGAAATCAATACTACAACAAAAACAACACAGAATGTAAAGCAATTATACTTTGAAAATCAAATAAATATGAGTTTTTTTATTCTCTTTCGCAACTCTATCAATTTTGCTTGTTACAAAAACTGGATTGTTACCATTATTCTGATTTATTATTTCTAATTTTGCTGTTTGTTTTTTACGAAAAATTGGATAATAATATGGAAAAGAAAAAATTTGCAGTAATGGATGGAAACGAAGCTGCTGCGTATGTAGCTTTCCGTGTTAATGAAGTAATTGCAATTTACCCAATCACCCCATCCTCAAATATGGGCGAATGGTGCGATGAATGGGCAGCTAAAGGATACAAAAACATTTGGGGTGTGACCCCAACTGTTGTTGAAATGCAAAGTGAAGCCGGCGCGGCTGGGGCTGTCCATGGTGCTTTGCAATCTGGTGCACTAACAACTACTTTTACTGCTGCACAAGGCTTGCTGTTGAAAATCCCAAATATGTTCAAAATTGCTGGTGAATTGACCCCAACTGTTTTCAATATAAGCGCAAGAACTATTGCAACCCACGCTCTGTCTATTTTCGGCGATCACAGCGATGTTATGGCTGCAAGGATGACCGGTTTTGGAATGATTGCCTCCGGCTCGGTGCAAGAAGTTATGGATTTAGGATTAATATCCTACGCTTCTTCATTAAAATCACGCATCCCAATGATCCACTTTTTCGATGGTTTTCGAACTTCGCACGAAGAAAACAAAATCGAGGTTGTTCCCGATGAAATTATGCGGCAGATGATACCCGATGAACTGGTTCATGAACATAGGCTTCGTGCATTAAATCCAGAACGTCCCGTAATCCGAGGAACTGCTCAAAATCCTGATGTTTTCTTCCAGAACCGAGAAACTGTAAACAGATTTTATGCTGCTTGCCCCGACATCGTACAAGAACAAATGGATAAATTTGCCGCTCTGACCGGAAGACAATACCATCTGTTCGATTACATTGGACACCCCGAAGCCGAACGTGTTGTTGTTCTTATGGCAAGTGGCGGCGAAACAGCAGAAGAAACAGTTAAGTATCTTGTGAAAAACTACGATGAAAAAGTTGGCGTTGTTCGTGTGCGCCTTTATCGCCCCTTCAGCGTAAAACATTTCATCAACGCATTGCCATCTACAGTCAAAGCCATTGCTGTGCTCGACAGAACAAAAGAACCCGGTGCTATCGGGGAACCATTATACCAGGACGTTGTAAGCGCTATATTCGAACATTATGAAGAGGGAACTCCAAAATTCAAACAACATCCAAAAATCGTTGGAGGTCGCTATGGCTTGTCTTCAAAGGAATTTACCCCAGCTATGGTCAAGGCTGTATTCGACAACTTGAAACTTGAAAAACCTAAAAACCACTTCACCGTTGGTATAATTGACGACGTAACTTTTACAAGCATAGATTTTGATCCAGAATTTTCTATCGAATCCGATAAAGTTATTCGTGCAATGTTCTATGGGTTAGGTTCTGACGGTACAGTTGGAGCAAACAAAAACTCTGTTAAAATTATTGGCGAACACACAGATTTGTATGCGCAAGGCTACTATGTATACGATTCAAGAAAAGCAGGAACATTGACTGTCTCGCACCTACGATTTGGGCCCGAGCCCATTCGTGCTCCATATCTAATCACAAAAGCAAATTTTGTTGCCTGCCATCAAACGGTCTTCGTCGAGAAGTATCATATGCTCGACAACTTAATACCCGGCGGAACTTTCCTTATTAATGCACCATTCGAAGGTGAAGAACTCTGGAACTTTTTCCCGAAATCAGTACAAAAGCAAATTTTAGATAAAAAAATCCGTGTGTTCTACATCGATGCTCAGAAAGTTGCAGAAGAAAGCGGTATGGGAAGACGAATCAATACTATAATGCAAACTTGCTTTTTCGCCATTTCGGGAATCTTACCAAAAGACCAAGCAATTCAAGCAATAAAAGATTCAATAGTAAGAACTTATGGCAAGAAGGGTGAAGACATTGTTATTAAAAACATAAAGGCTGTGGAAAATACTCTCGAAAATCTTCGAGAACTTCAGATCCCAGACAAAATTACTGCAAATCGTGATATTCAACCCCCAGTACCAGATTATGCGCCTGAATTTGTAAAGAAAGTTGAAAGTCCAATCATTGCTGGGAAAGGCGACTGGCTCCCAGTTAGTGTCTTCCCCGTCGATGGCACTTGGCCCACTGGCACGACTCAATACGAGAAGAGAAACATTGCGCTCGAAATACCAGTTTGGGACGAGAAAATTTGTATCCAGTGTGGCAAATGTGCATTCGTCTGTCCACACGCCACTATAAGGATAAAAGTATTCGATCCAAAATATTTGGAAAACGCACCCCCAACATTTAAATACACTGATGCACGCGATAAAGAATTTGCTGGGTTAAAGTATTCGATACAAGTTGCACCCGAAGATTGTACTGGATGTGGTGTCTGCGTCGATGTTTGCCCAGTTAAAGACAAGACTAATCCGAAACACAAGGCTTTGGATATGATGCCGCAAATGCCTTTGCGCGAACAAGAAGCAATCAACTGGGACTTTTTCCTTAAGATTCCAGATTACGACAGAACAAAAATCAAAGTTTCCACTATCAGACAACAGCAAATACAAAGGCCTTTATTCGAATTTTCTGGAGCTTGCGCAGGTTGTGGCGAAACCCCTTATGTAAAACTTGTTTCACAATTGTTTGGCGATCGCGCAATAATAGCAAATGCTACCGGATGCTCCTCGATTTACGGGGGCAATTTGCCGACCACGCCTTGGGCAAAAGACGAAAATGGCCGAGGTCCTGCCTGGTCCAACTCTTTGTTCGAAGACAATGCTGAATTTGGCTTTGGCTTTCGGCTTGCTATCGACAAGCAAAAAGAGATTGCTATCAATTTGTTAAAATCTCTCGCTCCACAAATAGGAGAGCAACTTGTCGAGGAAATCTTAAACGCACGACAAAAAACCGAACCAGAAATATATGAACAAAGAGAGAGAGTTAAAATCCTTGTCGATAAACTACGAGAGATTGATGCCCCGGAGGCAAAAAAATTAATGACGATAGCAGACTATCTGGTTAAAAAGAGTGTTTGGATAATTGGTGGTGACGGCTGGGCTTACGACATTGGATACGGTGGTCTCGACCATGTTGTTGCAATGGGTAAAGATGTGAATCTTCTTGTACTCGACACCGAAGTATATTCCAATACTGGCGGGCAAGCTTCGAAAGCAACACCACTTGGGGCAGTTGCTAAATTTGCGGCTAATGGCAAACCTGCTTTCAAAAAAGACCTCGGTTGGATGGTAATGTCTTATGGTAATGTCTATGTTGCCACCGTCGCATTTGGTGCAAAAGACGAACACACCTTGAAAGCATTTCTCGAAGCAGAAGCCTACGAAGGACCATCGGTAATAATTGCATTTTCCCATTGCATTGCCCACGGTATCGATATGAGCCAACCTTTACAACATCACAAACTTGCTGTCGATAGTGGTCAATGGATACTTTATCGTTACAATCCCGAATTAGCAAAGGAAGGGAAAAATCCGTTGATACTCGATTCGAAAGAACCCAGCGTGCCAATTAGTCAATATATGAACAAAGAAATTCGGTTCCGTATGCTTGCTCAAAGCAACCCGCAACTTGCACAATACTTGCAAGAGCAAGCCCAAGAATATGTGAAGAAGCGTTATCAAATGTACAAACATCTTGCGGAAATGAAGATTGGTTCTAATGGACAAAGTTGAAAATATTGAATTGAAAGAGCTACCGAATACCAGTAGCCCTTTGTTCTATACACTTTAAAAAGAATACATAGAGGTTTATATGGACATATCAACAAAATATCTTGGAATGAATTTGAAATCGCCGTTGGTTGCTTCGGCGTCACCATTGACAGAGGATTTAAAAGGACTAAAAAAACTCGAAGATGCTGGCGCAGCCGCTGTTGTCCTTCCTTCGATTTTCGAAGAACAACTTCGCGCCGAGCAACACGACTTGCATTTCTACACCACACAAGGGACCTATTCCTACGCCGAATCGCTCACTTACTTCCCCGAATACGACCAATATCGTTTTATCTCGGACAACTACCTTGAACTTATTCGTAAGGCTAAAGAAAGCCTTTCAATCCCCATTATTGGTAGTATTAACGGTGCCACATTAGGCGGTTGGACAGAATTTGCAAAAAAAATCGAAGAGGCTGGCGCCGATGCTCTCGAACTTAACATTTATTTTATTCCAACCGACTTGAACCAATCGGGGGAAAGCGTCGAAAACACATATCTCGAAATAATTAAAGCAGTTAAATCTGCAACTAATTTACCTGTTGCTGTTAAATTAGGTCCATTCTTTTCGAATTTCGCAAACTTCGCAAAAAGAATTGAAGAAGCAGGAGCAAATGCCCTTGTGCTTTTCAATAGATTCTATCAGCCCGACGTTGACCTTGAAAAGCTTGAGGTCCATCCTTCAATTCATCTAAGCACTTCTCACGCCAATCGTTTGCCAATGCGATGGATTGCAATCCTTAAAAACAAAATCAAAATCGACTTTGCAGCAACAAGCGGAATCCACACTTCCGACGATGTAATCAAAATGTTGCTCGTTGGTGCAAACGTTACAATGCTTTGCTCTGCTTTGTTGAAAAATGGTGTCTTCTATCTTCTTCAACTCGAGAAAGAACTAATTGAATGGATGGAGGAACACGAATATGAAAGCGTTCAACAGATGATCGGCATAATGTCGCAAGAAAACACACCAAACCCAAGCGAGTACGAACGTGTTCAGTATGTTAAAGCAATTTCTACATATAAAATTTAGGTGTAAAAGAACAAGGGGTAGCATCCCCTTGTTCTCATTTACCATTGAAATTTGAAAACAAAGGAATTTAGCTTTTATTTTCAAGTCTCTTTTGCTTTTCGTACTGTTGGATTTTTGCTTTGTCTGGGGCAAGTATCACTGAAATCCTTTTACCTTCGGATTTTATAGGCTGGTCGACTTTGCTGATTTCTGCCAAAGCCTCGATAAACCGGTTAAGCAATTCTTCTCCAACTTCCTGATGCAAAATCTCACGCCCACGGAAAAAGACCGAGGCTTTCACTTTGTTCCCGTCGAGGAGGAATTCCAGAGCGTGTCTAACTTTGAAATTGAAATCGTGGGTATCGGTTCTCCATTTAAATCTAATTTCTTTCAGTTGTTGTTGGGATTGCTTTTTGCGTTCAGCCTTTTCTTTTTTTTGCTGTTCGAAAATAAATTTCCCATAATCAACAATTCTTGCAACCGGTGGATTAGCTTGCGGAGCAATCAACACAAGGTCGAGGTCTCGTTCGTTGGCAATTTGTAGTGCTTCGCGAGTGGGAAAAATCCCAAGCATTTTCCCTTGATCGTCAATTACTCGGACTTGCTCGACTCGGATTTCATTATTGACTTTAAACTTTAAATCGGATTGCTTACCGCGACTTGGTGGGTTGGAAGAGGCAAAGTATAAACTTTTCAAGTATCCCCTTATTTTTGTTATTAATAACCTTTAAAATGCAAAAATAATAAGTTTTACCAACAAAACCATTTATCTTTTGCAAAATTTTCTTAATTTATAAATTGAATCAATTCATTTGTGAAATGGAAAGGTATCATTTCAACTCTACTCTTGTTTCGATGCTGATTGCATTCGCATTTTTAATTTCGATAGTCTCGCTTTTCGACCAATGGATAAAATCGCCCCCGTCAGACCTCCATTCCTTGTTTATCCTTCCATTTATCTCTACATTATGTCTTCTTGCTATTATTGTTGCTTTCTTTTATTTAAACAAAAATCTCAAACGAGAATTCAAAGACATCGATAAATTCAAAGCAATTTACGATGGTTTATATAATTCAAATTCGCAAGGATTAATACTTGCAACCACCGACGGCGAAATCTTGATTGCAAATCATTTTGCAAATCAATTGTTCGAACTTTATAACTCTTCTAACATAAATATCTTCGAACTTGTTCCCTCTTTAAAATCAATTGTATCTGTTGAAAATTTCATTGGTAGCCGTGAAACTGTACTAAACAATGTTAAACTCAAACAAAATCGCGATGAAACCTTCGACCTTTCCGTTAAAGAAGTTGAGTTTGACCAACAAACGGCTCTCCTTGTCATTCTTAATTCACATCCACCTAAATCCGAAATGGAGATTCTTTATGAAACCGTTTTGAATACAGTTGATGCAGCGATTGTTTTGGTGGATAACCAAGAGCAATGCGTTTACTGGAATAAAGCCTTTCTAAACACTTCTAAAATAAAAGAAGAGGATTTAGTCTCGAACAAATTTCTTGATGTTCTTCTGGAATCTGAAATTTTTTCTGGTATTCCACAAGAAAGGAAATTGATTTTAAAAGAAGCATTAAGGGACGTTTTCGCATCGGGCAATATTTCTTCGATACCACAAATTATTCAAGGAACTTTTTTAAATAATCAGTATTTGGATAATTTTTTCAAAAAAATTTTCAAAATTCAACTGGAAAACAATCGACACCTTATCGGTGCTGTTTTTATCGACATTACAGAACTGGTGGAAACCATAAATAAAATTTCCCAAGAAAATATTCAACTTGAACAACAAATTCAAGAGAAAATCAAAGAGATTGAAAACAACAGGAAAGAATTAAAAAAACTTAACGAAGAATTGGCAAATGAAATTGAAACTCGAAGAAAGGTCGAAGAAGAGTTGCGAAAAAGTCAAGAGTTGTATACAAATCTTATCAACAACCTTCCTATTGGAGTCTATAGATCAAATTTAAATGGAAAGATACTCCTTGCAAATCCAGCACTTGCAAAAATACTTGGTTGCAATTCAATCGAAGAATTGTTAAACACTTCCGCTTTCGAATTTTACAAAGCAAGGGAAAACAGAGATAAGGTTCTACAATTTCATGCTTTAAGCAAAGAAAAGCTGCAAAAAGTCGAGACAGAAATGATTACCAAAGACGGTCGGCAAATCTTTGTCTATGACTTCGGGTGCTCGGTTCCAGAACCAAACACTGGCGAAGTTTTTTTCGACGGGGTAATTATCGACGTAACAGACAAGTACTTAATTCAAAAAGAACTTGAAAAAAGCGAAAAAAAATTACGCCAGTTGTTCGAAAGTCTAAATGAAGTGTTATTCCAGTTGGATGAAGATGGAAAAATCGAACTCGTGTCCCCATCTGTCGAGGAAATACTTGGTTTCTCCCCCAAGCGACTTCTCGAAACCAATTTTGCCAACTTACTTGAAAATCCAGAGTGGTTTAGCAAAGTTATAAACATTTTAAAAGAAAGAAATACGGCACGAAATATCCTTTTGGAATTCAAAACAAGCAACAGAAACACCAAATATCTTAAAGGCGACTATTTCTACATCGAAGAAGACAACGGGAGGTTTGCGATTGAAGCTCTTCTACGAGATGTAACAGAAGAAATCGAAAACCAAAACTTTTTAAGTTCTATGTTTACTATTTTCCGGACATTCAACGAAGAAAGGCATTTATTTGAAATTGCAGATAACATTATAAAAGCCCTTCAATACATTACTATTGTTCCAAACTTTATTTTCGGTGTGTTCGACGAAGAATCCAATTCAATTCGAATCGTCAAACACAACGACCGGTTTGGCAATCGCTTCTTCAGGCTAAACCTTTCTGAAACGAACCACCCAATAATTGATTCTTTGCGCAAGCAAAAAGTTTCTATTTATACCGAGAAAGAATTGGAAGATTTCTGGTTCGACAAAAGATATCAAACTCCCTCAATGCTTATTACTATGCCATTAACTTGCCAGACAAGTTCTTTAGGGATAATTGGAATTTACACCTACGGACAGGAAATGAACCTTTCGAAGACAAATTTATATCATTTATCTTCGCTTGCAGAGCAAATTTCAATTGGATTAGAACGAAAACTTTTGGCTGATAAGTTAAAAATTCAATTGGCATTGTTTGAAACTCTCGTTGAGTCTATTCCGTATCCAATCTATTACCGCGACTTAAAAGCAAAAACATACCGATTTTGCAATTCTGCATTTGAAGTTTTTGCCGAAAAGCCCCGCACAGAAATCATTGGAAAGAAAATAGAAGAGATATTCAAAGATGAATTAGCGAAAACCCTTTACCAAAGAGATGAAGAAATTCGTTTAACAAAACAAATGCAAGTCTTTGAATTAATAAAAGAAGATGCTCATGGAAATAAGAAGATCTACATTTCGATTCGTTCACCAATCCTTTTAGAAGAATTAAAAGAGGAAGCAGTTGTTGGAATATTGATCGACATTACAGAAAGAAAAACCTACGAAGAAGAACTCCAAAAAGCGCTGAATTTCAATCAATTGATTCTCGACATTGTTCCTTCGGCCATATTCACCATCGATACCAATCGAAATATAACTTCCTGGAACAAGTATGCAGAAACCATTACTGGTTACACTGCAGAGGAAGTGGTAGGAAATAAATGTTTTCTTTGCGAGGGCATAAAAAACTTCGACAAATGTGAAATTATTGAAAGATATCATCAAGATATTCCAATCGAAAAGACTATAAAATTTATTTCTAAAGACGGGAAAGAACTTACACTTTCGAAGAAAGCGCTTTCGTTGAAAGATAAAGACGGAAATATTCTCGGGGGGATAGAAGTCTTCGATGATATCACATCAAAAATAGAATTTGAACAAAGATTAGCCTATATTGCAGAAACAAATTCACGCTTGGCTACAATCTCGAGCTTGGCAACCAATGTTCAAGATAAAGAAACATTACTCGACATTCTACTTCCAGTTGCCTTACAAATTACGAATTCCGAAGGGGTATGTTTTATTGAATTAATCCGTACCGACGAAACTTACTCTATTACAAGTATACTCGATTTAAAATTCACTGAGAAAAACAAAATCCCTTTGCTAATACCTTTGGAAAAATTTATCAATACATATTTGGGAAAAATTATGATAGATAGAGACATTATAACTATTGAAAATGCCGAAAAGGACAAATTGCTTAGCGAACTTGATTTTCTCCAAGGTAAGAGACTCATTGAAATTCCTTTGACGAGTGGCGAAGAAGTTATGGCTATTTTAATTGTTTATGGAAAAGAAAGACCGTATTCAAATGAAGAAATCTCCTCATTAGACCGACTTTCACAAATCTTTGCAACAAATGTTGCAAGAATAAATTATCAAAATGAACTCCAAAACCTTCTTGTAAAACAAATTCAAATCAACGAACTTCAAACAAACTTTATTAACTTAATTTCTCACGAATACAGAACTCCATTGCAAGCAGTCGTACTTTCTGCCGAGATTTTGAAGAAACATTTCGACAGATTAACCCCGGAACAAAAAGAACAACAATTCAAAAGAATTGAAAAAGCAATTAAAGATATGAATAATATGCTCGAAAATGTAATTCTTTACAACAAACTTAGCCGTCCAGTCGAGGAAGTTTCTTTAGAAGTTGTGAATTCCAAAGTTTTCTTCGAAAGTTTAGTCAATGACTTTTTGCTCTACTACCAAGAAACTGCAAAAATTAAATATAAAATAAATACAAAAGTCGAAAAAGTCAAGGTCGATTTTAAACTTCTTCAATTAATTTTCTCCAATTTGATTTCAAACGCTGTCAAATATTCACAACCCAACCCAGTAATTGACATTGAAATAGATGTTGGCAAAGATTGGATTAATTTAAAATTTTCTGACAATGGAATAGGAATAGACCCAAAAGATCTCCCAAATATTTTCGAGCCGTTCTATCGGGGCAAAAATATCAAGACAATCTCTGGAACCGGACTGGGTTTGTCGATTGTTCGAAATGCAATTGAATTACTTGGTGGCAAAATTAATGTGTCGTCGAAGGTGGGCGAGGGTACAACTTTCGAAGTCCAATTGCCAGCGGCGTAGCTTAGGGCAAAGGTATTTCTCTTGCCCCAAAAAGATTAATTATCATTTGTTCGATAGTTTTGCTATTCTGGTCAGTTGTTTCGTTCTCTTGCAAATCTTTATCTGAAATGGCACCATCAAATGGTTCGACTGCTGTTCGGGCTTGTTGTTTTTCTGTCTGGATTATTTCCACTTCAAAATCATTACCAAAAAATTCTTTTATTGCTAATCTAATTGAGCGTTTCTTTGCATTTAAGTTTTCGTAAACAAAATCGTCGTGGGCGACAATCACAATCTGCTTATTTCTAAATTCAACATTAACGACGCTGCTAAGATAGAAACCTTTCAACCCGTTCAATTTAGAATTATACTTTTCAAGGAATTCTTCCCAGGTTCTCAATTCTCCGGTTTGCTCGTTCCTTTTCTCATTAGCAACTTGTTGATGAATTTTTTTTTCGGGATTTTTAACCAATGGTGTTTGCAATTTCAAATCTTTAATCTCTTTTATCAGTTCATCTATTTCGATGACCGAAGGCATTTCAATTATTTGCAAAAGAAGCAGTTCAAGCCGAATTCGCGGCATCGTTGAAAATTTAATTTGTTGTTCAACTGTTGATATCAGATTCATTATCCGAATCAAATCTTTCTCTTGGAATTTGCTTGCTTCGTCAAAGTATCTATCAACTATGGATTTGGGTAAATTCATTTTATTGGGATTCTGGGTAAGTTTTATAAAAAAGATGTTACGAAAATGCTCGAGAAGTCCCGAAAGAAATTCAGTGTATTCATAACCATTGCTGGTCAACTCTTCGACAATTTCGAAAGCAAGAGAAGGATTTCGTTGGTGGAAGGCACTCGAAACCTTGAAATAATATTCATCATCTATAATATGAAGAAGTTCTTTAACTTTTTCAAAACGAATCAATTTCCCAGCGGAGGCAACAAATTGGTCGAATATGCTCTGAGCATCGCGCATCGAACCATCGGATTTTTTTGCGATTGTAAACAAACTCATCTCGTCGATATCGATTCCTTCCGAGCGGGCAATTTTGGAAATTTGTTCGATTATACTGTTGATTTCCATACGATGGAAATCGAAACGCTGGCAACGACTAAGAATAGTCGGGATAACTTTATGTGGTTCGGTTGTTGCAAAAATGAAAATCAAGTGGCTTGGTGGTTCCTCGAGTATTTTCAACAGTGCATTGAATGCAGAAGTCGAAAGCATATGCACTTCATCAATGATGTAAATTTTATATTTGCCAGACACTGGCGGGTATTTTGCGTTTTCTCTTAATGTTCGAATGTCATCGACACTGTTGTTCGAGGCGCCATCAATTTCAATCACGTCGAGGGAACGACCTTCGAGGATCGCAACGCAAGATTCACATTTGTTGCAGGGTTCTGCATCAATAGGATTTTCACAATTGACAACACGAGCAAGAATTCTTGCCGTGGTCGTTTTCCCAACTCCACGCGGTCCAGAAAAAAGATAAGCATGGTGAATTCTGTTCAAGCGAACAGCATTTTTCAAGGTTTGAGTAATATGCTCTTGGCCAACTACTTCATCGAATTTCAACGGTCGCCATTTTCGTGCAGTTACTAAATATTCCATCCTATTTAAGAATTATTGGAAACCACAATTTAAAAAAAATCCTCTTCGCAACACCCAGACTAACTTATCAAAAACACTACATAGCAAGTCGATTGCAAAGATGGTAGAAAATATAAATTTACATAAATTGCATTTCAATCGTCTTGTAAATTGTATTTTTTTGAGTTTCTTATGAAAAAGGCTTACTTAATCATTTTAATCTTTATTTTTTATAATTGTGCAATCTTATCCAACGAGGGTCTTTCCAATTCAATTTATATTAGATTCAAACCCAATACGAAACCAGAAGCGATACAAACAATTTTGCAAAGTCCCTACTTTAAACGGTTTTCTCAGCTTTTGCCCGATCAAGCATCAATTACCCGAGAAATTGAAAAAGGGAATCAAATCTTTTCCTTCGATAATTATCGTCTATCTCAAATTTTAAAAGCAGAAGAGCCCTTGCTTCGAACTTTCGAAGTAGTGGTCAAAGATACGAAAAATACTATCAAACTCTGCAATGACTTAATGAAAAAATATCCTGAAATTGAAATTGCCGAGCCAATCCTCCAAGACGAGATTCTGGAAATCCCCAACGACCCATACGCCCCCAACCAAACAATGCTTGCAACAATAAAAGCATTCGACACTTGGGACACAATACGCGGGGATACAAACATCATCATTGGGATTGTTGACACTGGAGTTTTGCAGAACCACGAGGATTTGTCTGGCTCAATCGCACCAAATTGGGGGGAAATTCCAAACAATAATATCGACGATGACAACAACGGCTTCGTTGATGATTACATCGGCTGCAATCTTGCATATGGCGATGAAAAAGATGGCGGAAACACATACCACCCTAACTCTCACGGAACGTCTGTTGCCGGAATTGCTGGGGCAACTACTAACAACGCAAAAGGAATTGCTGGGGTTGGATATAGAAGTAGAATTTTCCCAATTAAAGCCTCGAAAATTTCAAGCACTGGTGTGATAGATTATGGCTATAAGGGAATTTTGTATTCGGCAATTCGAGGTTGTAAAGTAGTTAATTGTAGTTGGGGAAAAGTCAAATCGCCATCGCCTATCGACCAATCAATTATTGATTATGCCATCGCCCGTGATGTTGTTGTGGTTGCTGCCGGGGGTAATGTAAAAAATTCACAGACTGAGATCTACTATCCAGCGGGCTATTCCGGCGTTCTTGCCGTCGGCGAAGTTAACCAGGTCGATTATGTCACACCGAACACTGTTCTTAACGAAACGATTAGGATAATGGCTCCCGGTGTAGGCAACTATATAACGTTAAACACACCCAATGGTTATGAATCATCCACCCAAGGAGGTACATCTTTTGCAGCCCCTGTTGTCTCTGGTGTTGTTTCTATTGTTCGTTCTGTTTACCCCGAGCTCTCCCCTTTGCAAACAATTGAATACGTTCGCCAACTTTCAGACGATATATCCGAATTAAACTCTTCTCAACCATATTTAGTTCCCGGAAGAGTTAATATGCATAAACTTCTCGAAACCAATCCCTTTTCGATACCAGGAATAAAACCCATAAAAACCATATTTTACCACTCAGATGGAACCCCGGACGATAGATTCTTTCCCGGCGATACCGTACTTGTCGATATTTTTGCCCACAACTATCTCGGCTCTTCGCGAAATCTTCGCTTCGTTCTTTCGGCTGCAGACATTTTCGATAGTTCACTCGAATTACTCGACAACGAAACTACACTCGGGGAAGTTCAAACTTATACGGATTTCAAAATTGGTCCTTTTTCATTCTACATCAAAGAGAAAAATGATAACAAAACTTTTCTTCGAGTCGATATTTTCGGAGAGAATAATTATCGTGATTTCTTCTTAATTCCTTTCATCCCAACTTCTTATATTTCAACTTTTGAAAATGATTCGATAATCTTTTCTATAAGCGACAAAGGCACCCTTGGGTTCTACCAGACCAATAGCGAAAAGATTGGAAGTGGAATCGCTAGCAAAAGTCTCGGGAATCAACTCTACAAGGCGGGTTTGATGGTATGCGAGGACAGCAGCAAAATCGTCACCGCTCTTTTTGCTCTCAATCCAGATAGAAGCGATTTTCGAACAATAAAGCCATTTGCAAAACCAGACAAAAACATTGGAATTATCGACGACAGTCTTGCACAGCCACTCGAAAGAATAGGTGTGGAAATACAACAATTTGTTTATGTCCCACCATACGGAAACAAATTTTTCAAAATTTTCTTTAAGGTTAAAAACATTAGCCAAAGGACGCTTAAGAACCTTTCCGTTGGATATTTTCAAGATTGGGATGTTGGCACCTCGTCGAGCGATAATTATGCATATCTCGAACCAGAGGCGATACCAAAAACAATAGTGCCGGTTGCCGCAGCTGTTCAATTCGTCCAATCAGCAGATTCCTCCGTTTTTGTGGGCGTTGGTGTACACTCGGAAAATTCTACCGACCAGCCACAATCAGCAGTTTTAAATTCGGATTTCACCTCAGCATTTTCACGCGATCGCCAAATACTTTCACTAAATTCTGGAACAAACTTGCAATTTAATGGTAAAGACGACATAGCCCTTGTTAGCGGTATGAGATTCCCAGGCGAAATCAACCAAGACGAAGAGAAAATGTTCTCAATGATGATTGCGATAAGCAATAATAGAAGCGAATTGAAGCAAATTTTCCTTGAAAACATTCTTTTAAGTAATGTCCGGGGGAAAGATATTGAGAAAACCTTTAATTTATATCCCAACCCAGCAAGCGAATACATCTATATTGACAATCCCAATTCCGATATGTTCTTTGCTTCCTTCCAAATAGTAAATAATCTTGGGGAAATTGTTATGGAGCAAAAATTAAATTCAAATCAGATCGATATTTCGTCTTTGTTACCGGGTGTTTATTCTATCCGGATATTTTCAAAAGAAAAAATATATTTTCAAAAATTTGTTAAAATAAATTAAAGACGGATTATGAAGTCATTTCGAAAAGAACTATGGTTCAATATACCAAAGCGAAGAGCATTTGTAAACATAACTCGTGAAGTTGAAAAATGTGTTGAGGAAAGCGGAATCAAAGAAGGATTGTGCCTTGTTAACGCAATGCACATAACCGCAAGCGTTTTTATCAATGACGATGAAAGTGGCTTGCACCAAGATTTCGAGGTTTGGCTGGAAAAACTTGCACCCGAGAAGCCATATTCTCAGTATCGACATAATACTTTCGAAGACAACGCTGATGCACATCTGAAACGAACAATAATGGGGCGTGAAGTTGTTGTTGCTATAACAAATGGCAAACTTGACTTTGGACCTTGGGAACAGATTTTTTATGGCGAATTCGATGGAAATCGTCGAAAGCGTGTTCTTGTAAAAATTATCGGAGAATAAAATGGATTCGACCCAGATTGTCGGCTCGATTGCCGCAGTTATGACAACCACGGCTTTCGTTCCCCAAGCAGTAAAAATAATAAGAACCAAAAGCACAAAGGACATCTCGCTTGGAATGTATGTTATACTTACCACAGGAATCCTTTTCTGGCTTATCTATGGGATTCTTCTTGGCGAGGCACCAATCATTTTCGCCAACACTATCGGTTTTATTTTAACCTTTATAATATTAATTTTGAAAATTAAATACAGAAAATCAGATGGACGAAATTAGAACAGAAATACTTGTGATAGGTTCTGGAGTTGCTGGATTAATAGCGGCTCTGACAGCAGCAGACAAAGGAAGAGAAGTATTAATCATCACCAAATTACCCACTTTGTTGAGCGGGAACTCACCTTGGGCTCAAGGGGGAATTGTATACCTTGGCAAAGAGGATTCACCAGAAAAGTTAAAACAAGATATTTTCGAAGCGGGCCACTGGCACAATTGGCCTCCCGCCGTTGAATTAATTGCAAATCTCGGACCCAAACTTGTCCGCGAACTTTTAATCGAAAAATACGGTGTATCTTTCGATACGACAGAATCTGGGGACTTGCATTTCACCTCCGAAGGAGCCCATTCAACAAGTCGGATTGTGCATTCCAAAGACCGGACCGGAGAGACGATCCACAAAAAACTTATCGACGCTGTTTTGCAACACAAGAACATTAGATATTTAACCGATCATACTGCTGTCGACTTGCTAACATTTTCACACCACTCTATCAATTCTTTAGACATTTATGAAAAACCTACATGCTTTGGGGCATTCGTATTGAACAATAAAACTGGAAAAGTCTTTCCAATTTTTGCATACAAAACAATACTTGCAACTGGTGGACTTGGGCAAATTTATCTCCACACTACCAACCCACCGGAGGCAACTGGAGATGGAATTGCAATGGCATATCGGGCTGGAGTTCGATTGCTCAACCTTCAATTCATTCAATTCCATCCCACAGCATTCTACAACGAACGAGATAGATTCCTTATTAGCGAGGCAGTAAGGGGCGAAGGCGGTAGATTAATCGACAAGAATGGATACGAGTTTATGAAAGATTACCACGAACTTGGTTCGCTCGCCCCTCGCGATATTGTTGCAAGAGGAATACACCAAACAATGCTGAAAACCAACCATCCTTGCGTTTATCTCGATATATCGCATAAAAATCCAGAATGGGTAAAGTCGCGATTTCCAACGATATATTCATATCTGCTAAATTTTGGAATTGATATGACCCGAGAACCAATCCCAGTCGTCCCGGCTGCTCATTATTCGTGTGGTGGTATTGGCGTAAGTTTGCGAGGAAGAACCTCCCTTGCACGACTTTATGCAGTTGGCGAGGTTTCTTGCACTGGCGTCCACGGAGCAAACAGACTTGCATCGACATCTTTGCTCGAAGCAGTCGTTTGGGGATACAATGCAGGATTGGATGCAGCCGAATTACATAAAAGCGATGAATACATTCCAAGTATTTTCCCGTGGGTCGAAGAAAAAGAAGAAATCGACCCAGCACTTATAGCACAAGATTGGCTTACAATAAAAAACACTATGTGGAATTACGTCGGTTTGGTTCGTACTCGGCAAAGACTTATGCGAGCCACAACGATTCTACGTCATCTTCAGAATGAAATCGAACAATTTTATCAAAAAGCCAAGATGAGTAAGGACATTCTTCAGTTGCGAAATGGCATAATCACTGCAATTGCCGTAACTAATGCTACAATTGAAGACAAAGTAAGCCGAGGTTCACACTACCTTGAAAATTAAATTCTTAAATTTTACTAAAAAATTATTTAACTATTTGTATCAATTTATCGAACAAATTGACAACCATCATATCTTTCTTCTCTCTGCTGCCATTTCTTTCAATATTTTATTATATATAATCCCACTTATTCTTGTTGGTATTTTCATCGCAACCCAATTTCTCGACAAAAATTCTTTTATAGAATTCATCTCGAACTTGCTTTTTTCTTTTCTGCCAGAAACAGAAAATTCGTACTATTTTGTAAGCAACTTGCTTCTCGAGATTAATAATATTTTCTCAGCAAGCAGTTACGTTGGCATTTTCGGTATTATTGCTTTGTTATGGTTGTCCTCGACTGTCTTCAGCTCGCTGCGAAATAGTCTAAATATTGTTTTCAATATAAAAGCAACAAAAATCTTTGTTATTTACAAACTTAAAGACATCTTTCTTACTCTTGTTCTTACCATTTTCATATTATTGTTAACTTATGTCCTACCAATTGTTGTGATTGTAAGCAAAACTATTATCGACATTCTGCCGAAAACAATATCCAATATTATTTCACAATTTACTGTACAAACAATTTGGATTGCGCTATACTTTGCTTTTTTCTTGTTTATCTATAAATTCATACCAAGTGCAAAAGTTAATTTCAAAATTATTTTAATTTCAACGGCAATTTGCACTCTATTGAGCGAACTTGCACGTTTTGGTTTTACATTTTATCTTAAAAACTTTGCAAATTATAGCAAGTTCTATGGAACCTATGGCTTGCTTGTTTCAATTCTCATCTGGGTTTACTATCTCTTCTTCATCATCCTTTTTTCTGCCGAGCTCACCCAATATATTTTCCCAAAGTTTAATAAGGTACAGGAAAATGCTGGTAATAAAGTTTAAGCCAATAAGCAATAATTTAAAAAAATTTATTATTTCTTTGAAAGACAAAAAGAAAAGGAAAGAAACAGGACTTTTTATTGCCGAAGGCTTTAAACTTTGTGAAGAGCTTTACAACTCGAAATACCCAACAGAACTTATCGTCGTTGATGGTTCAGCAAATGAAAACACACTCGAACTCGCCCGCAAATTCCACGACCGCAGTGTCGAGGTCTACACAGCTCGGCATTCACAATTTATCCAACTCTGCGAAACCGAAACGCCGCAAGGCATCCTTGCCGTTGCAAGGTCGGAAAAAATTGAAGTTCCATTTGAATATCCAATAGTTGTTCTCGACGGGATAAGTGACCCCGGCAATTTCGGCACAATAATTCGCACTGCAGATTGGTTTGGAGTTCGCACCATTATAACATCAACAGACTCGGTGGAAAAGTATAACCCAAAAGTAATTCGTGGTTCGATGGGTTCGTTCTTTCGAGTAAATGTTATTCAAAAAGAAAATTTATTGGAGTTTATTAAAAAGAGGAAAGCCGAAGCAAAAGTTTTTGCGGGTTCTCTCGACGCTCAATTACCATTGCGCAAAATTTCTTTCCCCAAAAACTCAATTCTAATATTTGGCAACGAAGCACGAGGTATATCCGAAAATATTTTAAAACAAGTACACACAAAATTTAAAATCGAGGGGACGGGAAGTGCAGAATCCTTAAATCTTGCAATCTCAGTGGGGATAGTTCTTTATAAATTCTTTTTGGAAAATAGATGGGGAAAGTAAACATTTTAACAATTGCTATTCTCCTTGTAGCTTGCAATCAATATCAAACGTTCAAACTCGACGAAATTGGGGAGCATAGGATAGAGATTCCCAAACCGACAAGTATTTATTACTCAAGCTTGGATACAGCGTTCTATTTTGCCACTCTTGATGGTGTTTTGGCAAAGGCTGATACAAATTTCCACATTACTTTTGTCCGAGAGACTCCAAACGAAAGTTTCAAATGTGTATTCGTCGACGAATTCTTTTTGTATGCTGTTTCCAAAAAAGATATAATAAAGTTCGACAAATTTTCTCTTGAAAAGAAAGACAATATTCCATTAAACAAACTCGGCTTGAAGCAATCTTCGATACGCGGTTTCTATTTTAATCCAACAAGTAAAACTTTCGATATAGTGGTCCAAGGAAAGAATCTGGAAAATATGCAATTCAATCCATCAAATTTCAAAAAAGTCAAAACTATTTTGATTGGGAAAAAATTTGGCGTTGAAAGTTCATTCCAATTCCACAAATATCTTTATCTAATCGATAACGAATCGAAAACCCTTTTCGTTCGGGATTTGACAATGAATTTCAAATTGGTTAAGTCTTTCAAGTTTTTTGGTGTTAATTTCTCTTCTGGGACCATCCTTCCACCATCAACAATAGTTCTACTTAGCAGCGAGACCAGAAGAGTGTTCAAGTATCGTTTTCAACCTTAAAAGCGAAACAAAGGTGGTCGCAATCCCTTTTCAATTGGATACTACTTTGCTATTTATCTTTTTTCGATTGACAATTGAAACTTGTATCAATTTTTTACCGGTAAAAGAGAAATCTTTGCTATTAAAAGAAATTAATTTTGGGGCTGACGTGATTAAATAACATTATTTTAGAAAACTAAAAAAATATTTTGAACTTATAAACATTTTCTTAATGAAATAAACCATTGTTACCTTTAGAATTATAAAATCATTTAAATTTTTTTTAAAAAATACTTTTTTTCCTTATTTTTAAAATTTTATATTAGGATTTTTATAATCTTGGTGTAATCGTGAAAAAATCTCAACTTGATTATAACTTAAAGGTAAGAGTACCAATAACGGCTTTTGTAGTAGCGGTTGCCTATTTGATTACTTTCTTCGTTTCGCGACCCGAACGAGATGGTGTTGGCTATTTGCCCGACCAACCTATAGCATTTTCCCACAAACTTCACGCCGGAAATATGCAAATCGATTGCAAATATTGCCACATAGGAGTGGACAAAGGACGCTTTGCCACGATTCCTTCAACGGATATTTGTATGAATTGCCATACCATCGCACGAAAAGATAGACCAGAAATCATTAAATTGACACAATTTTATATGGACGAAAGGCCTGTCCGTTGGAAGCGCATTCATCGGCTCGGAGACTTTGCCTATTTTAATCATAGCGTTCATATTAATAAAGGAATCGATTGTAAATATTGCCACGGCGACGTAGCTCGAATGGAAAAAGTCCAGCAAGTTCAAAGATTTACAATGGGCGCTTGTTTGGATTGTCACAGAAATGCCCACCAAAAAATGCCAGAACTCAAAGATAAAGTAAATCGTGGTCCAGAATTTTGTGGTGCCTGTCATAGATAATCCAAACCACTATGCTAAAAGATACAACCAAACGGAGCGAAAGAAAAGATGACTTCAATGTAAATTCTAATGTTAGTGCATTCACTCGAGAATTTAAAGCCTCTTTGTTTATTCTTACTTTCAATCTTTTCGGCAACAATTATAAAACCAAAGGTTGTAAAAAGACAACATAAAGGATGAAAATGGATAAAAAATATTGGAAAAGTTTAGACGAACTTAAATTCCCCACCAAGAGCGAGATATTAAAGCAAACAGAATTTGCAGAAAATATTAAAGAAGAGTTCGACATCAGTAAATTAAACGATATGTCGAGAAGGAAATTTCTTGCAATTTCTGCGGCGACGCTGGCGCTTGCCACCACCGCTTGTAAAAACTACCGCGACAAAGGCGAGATTGTTCCATACAACCAGAAACCAGAGAATATATTGCCGGGGAAAGCGAACTATTACTCTTCAACTTGCACAGGGTGTGCAAACCATTGTGGAATTTTGATTAAAACACGCGAAGGCAGACCAATAAAAGTCGATGGTAATCCAGACCACCCCGGAAACCGCGGAAAAATTTGTGCCACAGGTCAAGCAACTATTTTAGACCTTTATAACCCTGAACGTTACAAAAAGCCATTGGTAAAGCGCAATGGGAAGTGGCAGGAAGTCGATTTCACCGGGGCATTCTCCGATTTGATTGGCGCAATTAACAACACAATTAAAGAGGGAAAAGAAATTGTATTTTTCTCCAAGCCAATATTTTCTCCTTCCTTTGCAAAAATCCTTGGCGAATTTCAACAAAAATACCCCTCTACAAAAATTTACACTTATGAATTTTTAGAACCGTACGCTAAAGAAAAAGCATGGAAAGAACTTTATCCAGATGCTCCGCTCCACGAAGTTGATATCTCTAAAGTAAAGATTATACTTGCTGTCGAAAGTAATTTTCTTGCTACCGAAGGCACTTTTATTAAAAATATCCGCGATTTTGTTGGAAACCGAAATGTCGATAACCCCAAAAATTTCAATAGACTCTACGCCATCGAGTCCGATTTATCGCTAACTGGTGCAAATGCTGATTATCGACTACCTTTGAATCCAACTCAATTTTCAAATTTCTTAGGAGCCATAATAAATGAAATTATCGAAAAGAACTACGATAAAGTTCTAAATAAAAACTTTCCATTGTCATTTTTGAAAGAAAAATTTGGAAGTTTCAAAATTGAAGAATTTGCCAAGCAAAACAATATCAATATTTCATTACTGAAATCTATTGTTAACGATTTGATAGAAAATCAGGGTTCGGCGGCAGTAATCACCGGCGATTCAGTGACTTACGAAACTCATTTCTTTGGTTTCATTCTAAACGAAATACTCAGCAACACCAAATGTTATCGCAAACGGCCAACACCAATCTTTCCGCTTAGCACACTTGATGATCTTGTAAAGCTTCAAGAAGAATTAAACAACGGCAAAGTAGGGCTTGTTGTAAATTTAGATTGCAATCCTGTTTTCCATTTTCCCAAAGATCTCGATTTTGCAAATGCCTTCAAAAAGATACCATACGTTTTTACTCTCGTTGAAAGCGAAAACGAAACAGCAGTAAATTCCACTCACATAATCCCCATTAGTCATAACTTTGAAAGTTGGGGAGACTTCTTCAATGGTTGGAATGTCTACTCCATTGCCCAACCCCTAATTGAACCACTATATGGTACATACCAAAAGGAAAGCATAATACTCGCGTTACTCGAGTCGAAAATGGCTTACGACAATTACCACAAGTATATCAAAAACTATTGGCAAAGCGAAATTTACCCAAAATCCGATTCTGAAGTTTCTTTCGAACAATTTTGGTTCTCTGTCCTACACGATGGAGTTTTAGTTATATCAAATGATCTCAAAGAACAATTAATTTGCAATTTTAAAGCTATTGAGAAGTTAGAAACAAAGCCAAAAGAAAAAGTATGGTCGCTTGTCGTAAAGAAACCGTACTTTATTGGGGATGGAAAATTTTTAGACAATCCTTGGATACTTGAACTCCCACATCCGATTTCGAAAGTAACCTGGGATAACTACCTTGCCATTTCAGAAAGCGAAGCAAAAAATCTAAATCTTACTTCTGGTGACTTTGTCACAGTAGACTACAACGGAAAATCATTCGAAGCGCCAGTCTTTATCCTTCCGGGTATAAGTGAAAAAACAATAACTATCGAGGCTGGATTTGGAAGGGAGAATGTTGGTACAATTGGAAAGGATGTCGGATTTAATCCCATCGTTTTGCTATCGAAAAACAATTTTTCGGATGGTTACATTTTATCAAATATCAAGATTACAAAACAAAACAAAAAATATCGCATTGCAAGTACCGTTGAACACCATTCTCTAAATGATTCTTTCGTAAAAGACCTTCACAAGTCGAGACATATCATACAGGAAGGCTACCTCGATGAATATATTAACGGAAAACTTGAAATACATAGAGTAAAAGAAAAGTTATCTATCATACCCGAAATCAAATATAGTGGCTTGAAATGGGCAATGGCAATAGACCTAAACAAGTGTATTGGGTGCGGAGCCTGTATCACCGCTTGCAATGTTGAAAACAATGTCCCAGTTGTTGGCAAAGACCAGGTTCTCCGTGGCCGCGAAATGCAATGGATAAGAGTCGACACTTACTTTAGCGGTACCGTAGACAATCCACAAGTTAGCATTCAACCAATGCTTTGCCAGCATTGCGACGACGCCCCGTGCGAGAATGTCTGCCCAGTTGTAGCAACAAATCATAGTCCCGATGGTCTAAATCAAATGGTTTACAATCGATGCGTTGGGACGAGATATTGCTCTAACAACTGTCCATACAAAGTTCGCAGATTCAATTTCTACGATTTTCGTGACCATTTCGCAAACGGCTTTTTCTACCAAGACTCTTTGAAACTTCTTAATAATCCTGAAGTTACGGTCCGTTCCCGGGGCGTTATGGAAAAATGTACTTTTTGCATCCAAAGAATCACAGAAGCAAGACACAACGCGCTGGCACAAGGTACCGAGCTGAAAGGTAGTGATGTCAAAACCGCGTGTCAAGAAGCTTGTCCCGCAGAAGCAATTATCTTTGGTGATATGCACGACAAGAACTCCGAAATTTACTATTGGCGAAACCATAAACTTGGCTATTTTGTCCTTGAAGAATTGAATATCAAACCAAATGTTACATACATAGCAAAATTGAGGAATAAAAAACAGGAGGATAAAGCGTGAACCAGATTGACTATACAATCGAACCAGAAGTTGTCGAAGGTAGACCAAAACATTCCGAGATTAACGATGCTATCGCCAAACCTCTGGAAACCAAACCAACTTGGAAATACTATCTTGCTCTTGGCATTTCATCTACATTGCTACTTATTGGCGCTGTTTGTCTTGGTTTTTCCTTTTACTACGGAATTGGTCTTTGGGGAAACAATCAACCAGTTGGGTGGGCAATTCCAATTGTTAATTTCGTCTTTTGGGTTGGTATTGGGCATGCGGGGACGTTGATTTCAGCTATACTGTTCCTTTTTAGACAAAGATGGAGAACCGGCATAGCACGCTTTGCCGAGGCAATGACGATTTTCGCAGTTATAACTGCTGGTCTCTTTCCACTAATTCACACCGGTCGCCCCTGGCTTGCCGGTTACCTATTCCCTCTTCCAAATCAACATCATCTTTGGATTAATTTTACATCACCACTTATTTGGGATGTTTTTGCTGTAAGTACCTATCTAACAGTTTCTTTTGTCTTCTGGTACATAGGATTAATCCCAGACCTTGCAATGCTACGAGACAGAACTAAAAACAAAATCAAGAAAGTCATTTATTCAATCTTCAGTCTTGGCTGGCGACACTCAAATCGACATTGGCACCACTATGAAATGATTTACCTTATCCTTGCTGGTTTTGCAACTCCGCTGGTTCTTTCGGTTCACACAATAGTTAGTTTCGATTTTGCTGTGTCCATACTCCCCGGCTGGCATACAACAATTTTCCCACCCTACTTCGTTGCGGGCGCTGTATTTTCTGGCTTTGCAATGGTGCAAAATGTTTTGATTATTGTCCGAAAGATTTTCAATCTTAAACATATCATTACCTTGGACACTTTGGAGAAAATGAACAAAGTTATGCTTGCAACTGGGATGATGGTTGGCTATGCCTACGCTGTGGAATTCTTCATAGCTTGGTACAGTGGAAATCCCATCGAGTCTTTTGTTTTCTTGAATCGTGCATTTGGAAACTATGCCTGGGCTTACTGGATTATGGTGTCTTGTAACGTTATTTTTACTCAATTGTTCTGGATCAAAAAGATTCGAAGAAGCATAATACCTATGTTTATAATTGGTGTCTTGGTTAATGTTGGAATGTGGTTCGAACGATTTGTTATCGTCGTTACAACACTTTCCAAAGACTTTCTACCAACAAGTTGGGACTACTATAAGCCCACATTGGTAGATATTGGAATATTGCTTGGTAGTTTTGGGTTATTCTTTACTCTTGTAATTCTATTCATTCGAACTTTGCCCGTTGTTTCAATATCAGAAGTAAAAGCAGTTATCAAAGGTTCCCAACCCACTCACCATTAAGAGGTTAAAATGGAAGCAAATAATTTATATGCAATAGGAGCATTATTTAAACAACCGAACAAGTTAGTTAAACTTGCAAAAAAACTTGCTGAGTTAGGCTTCAAACATTGGGATGTACACTCTTCCTATCCACTACACGTGATTCCAAAAATTATGCGCTTGAAATGGTCACCCCTTGGATACGTTGCGCTAATACTTGGCTTGACGGGAGCAAGTTTTGGACTATTCCTAACTTGGTGGACAATGTCGGTCGACTATCCTTTAACGATAGGTGGCAAACCTTGGTTCTCCTTCCCAGCCTTCGTTCCAGTATTATTCGAATTGACGGTTCTTCTTGCCTCGGTCGGTACTGCAATATTTATGCTTTTCATAATTTTCAAATTACCTAACAATCGCCATCCACTGCACGACACAGACTATATGCAAAAAGTTTCAACTGACTTCTGTGGCATAATCGTTGAAACAAAAGACAAAAATTTCGACTATGCCAAAGTTAAAAATTTATTCGCTGAATTCGAGGCTGATGAAATTATCGATATCAACTACCAAGAGGATGAAATAAAATATAAACCGAAAGTTTTCGATTGGAAATTCATAACATTTCTTATTATAGTTGCAGTAATTACTTCGGCAATTGGATATTTATTCAACAACAAAATACTTTATCTTCCACCCTTCGATTTTATGCTGAACCAATTTCGATTGAATCCTCAAGAATCCTCAACCTTCTTTGCCGATGGATTTGGAATGAGGAAACCAGTTGCTGGCACTGTTGCACGCGGTGAAACTTTCTATCCATTCAAAGGCAAACCAGAAGAGGCTGGAGCAAAGCTTATTAATCCACTTTTACCAACTGCTGATAATTTACAACTCGGTAAAGAAAAGTACAACACTTTTTGCAGTCCTTGCCACGGATGGCGCGGCGAAGGCGACAGCCATCTCAATGGCCAATTCCCCAATCCCCCAAGCTTGCATTCAGAAAAAGTTAGAAATTGGAGCGACGGCAGAATATACCACGTAATTGTCGAAGGGCAAAATGTTATGCCTTCCTATGCGAAACAATTAACTGAAAAAGAACGTTGGTCAATTATTTTATATATCCGAGCCTTGCAGCGCTCTCTCAATGCAAAACAGGAGGACGTTCAATGAGTGAACACACAGAAATTTTATATCAAAAGAAAAGTTTACCAAAAAAACTTTTAAATCTCGGTTTAGTGTTTCTTTTTATCGGTCTGCTTGGAACGATAATTGGATTTGCTGTCGATTCAACTCGCATATCCTTTAATCTTATTGTATTAATGACTTGGCTGACAAGTGTTGGAGTTGCATCATTGTTCTTCATTGGAATAGAATATCTATCTGGCGCTGTTTGGAGCGTGCCTTTTCGCCGTGTTGCTGAAATCAATTCCAGTCTTATCTTTATTGTTCCATTGCTAATAGTCCCAATTATTTTAAACATTCATTCGCTATATCATTGGACCCATCACGATGTTGTTCAAACAGATCCCATTTTAAGAAACAAAGCTCCATATCTCAACGAAACTTTTCTCATCATAAGAACCATCGTTTTCCTTGCTCTTTGGATAATTTTCTATCTATTGTTCATTAGCAATTCCCGTCGACAAGACAAAAGTTTCGAACAGAAGCTAACAAAAAGAAATGCCGTTGTCTCCGCCATATTTATGCCAATCTTTGCAATTTCCTTGACTTTCTTTGCAATCGATTGGTTGATGAGCCTCGAACCCCATTGGTATTCAACTATTTTCGGCGTTTACTACTTTGCAGGTTCATTCCTTGCGGCGCTCGGCATTTTCACTTATGCATCGGTCCTTCTTAACGAAAATGGTTATCTTGTCGAAGGTCTCGGACCAGACCATTATTACAGTATGGGAGCCTTGCTTTTTGCATTTACAAACTTTTGGGCATACATAGCATTCAGTCAATTTATGCTCATCTGGTATGCGAATTTACCCGAAGAAACATTTTGGTTCATCAATCGTGGCTCTGGTTCTTGGTTTTATATGTCGATTGGTATTATATTCGTAAAATTCATTGTTCCTTATATCATCTTGCTACCACAACCTGCAAAAATGGACCCAAAACGCTTGAAAATTGCTGCACTTTGGATCTCTTTTGCCCATTACTACGATTTGTTCTGGATTGTAATGCCAACTTATTCTAAAAACGGAGTTCCTTTAAACTGGTTCGAAATCGTTCCAATTATTCTTGGGATTGGCTTGACTCTCGTAGTATTCTATTTTGTTGGAAATAAAACGAATCTGGTACCCATTGGCGACCCGAAACTTAAACGAGGAATTGAGTTCCATTTATAAATTTTTTCGATTACAATATTTTCATAAAAATTCGTTAAAAATATTTATTAGATAGAATAAACTTTTAATTTTGGAATACAAAAATGAAAAAATTATTTGACTACTTTTACGATGAAATCAACTTTAAAGAAGTTTTCAAAGACCCGAAAAGATGGGTTGGCTATTCATTCATACTCTTCTTTCTTATAATCTTCTCCATTGGTCTTGTTTTTCTAAACCAAATCGATGAGCTCTATCGAAACACAACACCATACGACGAACCGGACCCTGCAAAGCAATTCAAGGATGTTGAACTAACATTGGGCAGAAAAGTCGAAGGCGTCCAAGTCGAGTTAATTAAAAATCCAACAGAAGAAATGTTGAAACGTGGCGAAGAAATCTACAAGACAACTTGCGCCACTTGTCATGGTGAAACTGGAAAAGGCGATGGAATAGCCGGCAAAGGACTCAATCCCCCACCGAGAAATTTCTCGCAAAAGGACGGTTGGAAAAACGGTCGAGATATAACCCAGGTGTACAAAACACTTCAGGAAGGAATTGCTGGTAGTGGAATGGTCGCCTACGATTTTCTTTCCCCAAAAGAAAAAATTGCTCTTTATTATATTATCCGAAAATTTGGTACTGATTTCCCAGAAATAACAGACAAGGACATTGCCCAATTGGATGCTACTTACAAAGTTACACAATCCTATGAGCTTCCCCCAACGATCCCAATTGGTATAGCAATGGAAAAAATTGCTAAAGAAACAGATACTTTAAGTAAGAAAGCAGATCAAATTATTTCTACGCTTACAAAAAGTGAAATCAAAGAATATATTAGTGACTTGGGTAAATTTTCTGCTTTTTTACTCAAAATTGGAAATAACACCAAAAATTTAGAGGAATTACTTATTTCAAACTATCCCCTGAACGGATTATCATCAAAGTTTATAAAAGCAAATTCAACAGAAAAGAAAAAAGTTGTGGAAAAGATTTTCTCATTAAATCTTATTTAGTAATGAAAGGTATATTGGCATTTATCATCTTTACCATTCTTATGATTTTACCTGCGCGAGGCAATCGCGAACAAGAAGTTGGGATTGTTGAAAAACTTGGCAATAAAGTCCCTCTCGACCTTGTATTTACCAATGATGAAGGCAAACAATTGAAGCTTGGCGACATTATAAATAAGCCGACCATTTAATGTTTGTCTACTATCATTGTCCAGGCATTTGCAGTCCGCTTCTGACTGGCGTCTCCGAAGTTGTGGACAAATTAGATTTGACCCCGGGAAAAGATTACACATTGGTCACAATTAGTTTCGACCATACCGAAACTTCAGATAAAGCCAAGAAATGGAAAGAAAACCATTTAAAAGGGCTCGAAAAGCAAATCGACCCAAATGGCTGGTATTTTCTTGTTGGAGATAGCATTTCAGTTAGAAAAATCACAGATGCAATTGGGTTTTATTTTAAACCAGACGGCAAAGGCGACTTCATTCATAGTGCTGCTTTATATTCAATTGCCCCAGACGGAAAAATTATTCGTTATCTTTTCGGAACAGAATTCAATCCATTCGACTTCAAAATGGCTGTTTTGGAAGCAGAAAAAGGGCTTCCATTGCCAACAGTAAATCGACTATTAAAATTCTGTTATTCCTACGACCCGCAAGGTAGAAGATATATGTTCAACTTCACACGCGTATTTGGAACATTAATTCTGCTTTCACTTGGTGTTTTCTTCGTTATCTTAATAAAAAAGCAAAGAAAAATTAAGGAGGTCAAAAATGGCTAACGGTACAATTGCAGCAACTCTTGAAAACTACCTTGAGCATAAATCAAAAAAAGGAATTTTTGCCTGGCTATTAAGCACTGACCACAAAAGAATAGGTATACTCTATCTCGTATCTATGGTAACATTTTTCTGGGTAGGTGTAACTCTTGGATTTTTGATGAAATTAGAAATGCTTACACCCGGTAAAACAATTGTCGACGCTCAAACTTACAATACCTTTTTTACCTTGCACGGTGTGATAATGATATTCCTTTTTATCATACCGGGTATCCCAGCTGTTTTCGGAAACTTCTTCTTACCTATCCAGATTGGTGCTCGCGATGTCGCGTTCCCTCGGCTAAATTTATTTTCGTGGTATCTCTATATTATAGGCGGGTTGTTTGCGATAGCATCACTATTTTTACAAGGTGGTCCAATAGACACTGGCTGGACATTCTATGTTCCTTACAGCATAAGAACTACAACTAACGTTATCCTGCCATTGCTTGGAGCATTCATTCTTGGTTTCTCTTCAATATTAACAGGCTTAAACTTTATTACTACTGTACACAGGATGCGCGCTCCGGGTATGTCTTTCTTCCGTATGCCACTTTTTGTTTGGGCTTTGTATGCTACTGCATGGATTCAAGTTGTTGCTACTCCAGTTGTTGGTATTACAATTGTGCTTGTCGTTATAGAAAGAGTTCTCCACGTTGGAATTTTCGACCCAGCACTTGGCGGCGACCCACTACTCTTCCAACATCTTTTTTGGATTTACTCTCATCCTGCGGTCTACATTATGATTCTCCCCGCTATGGGTGTTGTTTCTGAAATCATCCCAACATTTGCTCGGAGAACTATCTTTGGCTACAAGGTTATTGCATTTTCGTCGCTCGCAATAGCATTAATTGGCTATTTCGTCTGGGCACACCATATGTTTACTTCTGGTATGAGTGACACTTCTCGTATGGTGTTTTCATTGCTGACTTTCCTCGTTGCAGTCCCAAGCGGAGTTAAAGTTTTCAATTGGGTTGCAACTTTATACAAAGGTTCAATTGAACTGCGTGCCCCTTTGATTTACGTAATGATGTTCATTTTCCTATTCTCCATAGGGGGCTTAACTGGTTTGGTACTGGGTTCACTTGCAACAGACATCCACGTCACCGATACATATTTTGTTGTAGCCCATTTCCACTATGTTATGTTTGGTGGCACAGCAATTATTCTTTTTGCCGCTTTACACTATTGGTTCCCAAAAATGTTTGGCAAAATGTACAACGAAAAGATTGCAATTTGGGCAACCCCTTTGATTTTCATTGGTTTCAATATGTTATACTTTACAATGTTCATCCTTGGCTATCTTGGAATGCCTCGTCGTTATTGGAGTTACTTACCCGAATATCAAACTCTTCATATTGTTTCAACTGTCGGCTCTTGGATTTTGGTGTTGGGGTTATTGTTAATGTTTGGGAATTTAATCTACGCTTTGTTTAAAGGCAAACCAGCGGAATCGAATCCTTGGGGCGGTGTAACTCTCGAATGGCAAATACCTTCGCCTCCCCCAGTTGAAAATTTTGAAAAAATTCCCGTTGTCGACCACGGACCTTACGATTTTTCAAAAATAAATGAGAATAAAAATGGAAAGTCTTGATGTAACTAAAGAAGTAATTAAGGAAGAAGCAAGACAAGAGGCACATCATATTGGAGACCACCATCACAAAGATCCAATTGCCGCAAAAATCGGAATGTGGCTTTTTCTTTTTACTGAATTGCTTCTTTTTGGCGGGCTGTTCCTTCTGTATATGGCTTATCGACTCCAATACACCAAGGATTTTGTCATTGGAGGCCAGGAATTAAATATTGTGCTTGGCACTATCAACACAATCATACTTCTAACGAGCAGTTTGACGATGGCACTTTCAATTGCAGCAATACAGCGGGGGAAAAAAGGATTGTCGCTTTTTTATCTTATTTCGACAATTACTTTTGGACTTACCTTCTTGGTTATCAAATACTTCGAATGGACCGCAAAATTCAGTCATGGGATTGCCCCTAATAGCCCTGAACTACTTTCAAAACCTAATGGTGAAATAATTTTCTATGGTATGTACTATTCAATGACTGGTTTGCATGCTCTCCACGTCATCATTGGGATAATCATTCTTTCATTTATGCTCTTTTTCCTTTTACGAAATAAGATTACAAGCAAAGATTATATAAAACTTGAAAATTCTGGCTTGTACTGGCATCTCGTCGACTTGATTTGGATATTTCTTTTCCCATTGTTCTACCTAATTCATTGAGAGGTGATATATGGAAAATGAACACAAGGAACATTTAATACCTTACGGGACATACCTACTTGTGTGGTTAAGTCTTATTTCTTTAACTGTGCTAACTGTTACAATCGCTGGGATTGATTTCGGTAGAATATCCCTATTTATTGCTTTGTTGATTGCAGCAGTAAAATCCACACTTGTAATAAACTACTTTATGCACATAAAATACGACAGTTTGCTTTTCAAATTCTTCCTTTTGGTTGCTCTTGTTACTCTTGCTTCAATTTTTATTCTTACTGCAACTGATATATTTTTTAGATAAGGTTGGAGGCAGCTATGTTCAATTATGCAACAGATTATGCAAGGAACGTCGATAATGTAATGCTTTATATCATTGGAATTGCTGTTGGCTTTCTTTTGATAATCACTATTGCTATGATTTACTTTGCAATAAAATACAATCGTAAACGAAATCCAGTTGCAGAAAATATCGAAGGCAATAAAACTATCGAAATTATTTGGATACTTGTACCAGTCGGATTGGTCCTCTCGATGTTTTTCTATAGTTACGATGTCTTTAAACAAGCTCGCGCAGTTCCCCCCGATGCTATTAACATCAAGGTTGAAGCAAAAATGTGGGCCTGGAAATTTTATTACCCAAACGGCAAAACAACAGACACACTTTTTATACCTGTAGGAAAACCAATTAAATTCACAATTACTTCCATTGATGTCAATCATTCATTCTACATCCCAGCATTCAGAATCAAAGAAGATGCTGTCGCTGGTAGAGAAAACTATATGGTCGTCCACCCAAAGGAAATTGGTTCCTTCGACATCGCCTGTGCTGAATATTGCGGATTGAACCATTCCCTAATGTACAGCAAAGTTTATGTTGTTCCCGAGAATGAATTCAGTCTTTGGCTCGAAGGTAAAGTCGACGAAGGCTACCTTCGAAAATATGTAGCTTCACATACTGGCGGATACAAAGACTACCTTACTGGAAGCTATGCTATACTTTTTGCTAAAGGCTGCGTTCAATGCCATAGTTTAGACGATCGAAAAAGTATCGCTCCATCCTTCACCGAGCTTCGCCGTGGCACAGCAAAAGTCCTTGTCAATGGCAAAGATAGTCTTATCACTATCGACAAAAATTACATACGTCAATCTATTATTAATCCCGATTTACACATTGTTCGCGGTTACGAAAAAATCAAAATGACAAACCAAAGCAACAAATTGAAAGATGATGAATTGAATTATATTGTCGACTTGCTTTACAATAATTTCGTAAAAAGCAAACAATGAAAGCTAGAATCAAAGACATATTAACTTTTGTTAAAATTCGTATTGCAGTTTCAGTTTCAATTAGTGCTGTGCTTGGCTACATTTTGTCAACTACCTCAATTAATTTTGAATTTTTCTGGCTTTGGCTTGCTGTCTTGCTTTTAGCATCTGGATCCGGTGCTTTGAATCAGGTTCAAGAGTGGCAACTCGATGCAAAAATGCAAAGAACCAAAAATCGACCAATCCCAAGGAAAACTTTCACTCCAAAATTTGGTTTGCTATTTTCTTCTGTTCTAATCATCCTGGGACTTGGTATATTACTTTTATCCAGCGGGCTTTCGCTTCCTTTTCTCCTTGGTATAATTGCCATATTTGTGTACAACGCTGTATACACACCACTAAAGCGTATCTCACCATTCGCTGCTATCCCCGGCGCTTTGATTGGGGCAATCCCCCCAATGATTGGTTGGACTTACGCTGGCAGTGAAATATTCCACCCTTTGAATATTGCTATCGCTTTGTTCTTTTTCGTCTGGCAAATTCCTCATTTTTGGCTACTTTTAATTCTATATGAAGATGATTATCGTAACGCTGGTTTCCCGGTTTTGACAGAACTGCTTTCGCCATTACAAATTTCACGCATTTCTTTCGTATGGATTGTAATTCTTGTAGTTCTCTCGCTGTTAACTATCACACTCCTTGATCGATTTAATTTCCTGACGCTTTTAGCAATCCTGTCGCTCGGAACTTATCTTATTGCAAGAACACATAGAATGGTAAAAGTGATCCAACCACAGACATTTTATAGATTTGCTTTTATAAATTTAAATATGTTCGTGCTTTCTGTAACTCTTATTCTATCTTTTCAGAAAATCTTAAACTTGTAGGAGAATAAAAATGGAATTCTTCAACGCAATTGCCATTCCGCACAACGAACAAGTTTTAAAACTTTTGGAGATTCTTTTTTTCATTGGATTTTCTATCTTCGTACTTTACTTTGCTTTCCTCTTTGGCGGTGCTATCATTTCCCTTATTTACTATTTTAAAGCTACAACAAAGAATGATGATTATTACCTTAATGTTTCAAAAAAGTATTTGCATTATGTCGCTAAAGGAAACATAGCCATTATCGGACTTGGGCTTGTTCCATTGCTTGCTCTATACTATTCCCTTCTTCAATTTCTCCAGAAAGCCCCAAACGATTTTTCCCTTGCATTTTCTGTCTCCATTGCACTTTTCGTTTTCGATGTTATTATTTTGAAAGTGCTTCTTTTTAGGTCCAAAAGCATCAACTTCATTAAGCCAGATATTCTTTATATTGTGCTTCTATGTTTAGTTTCACTATCCTCACTTATCATTGCATTTATTTCTATTGGAGTGTTCACTATTTGCGTAAATGGAGGTTTTCAACTTTCCGCATTCTCATTTTCAGATTTTCTCGACAGCAACTCAATCATCAGATATTTTCTTTTTGTGGCGATTGCATTCATTATCACACCTTTATCATACATATTCAAAACCTATTCTGCCGATAGAGTATCCATCGAAGGAAATTATTTCACAGAAAATGGAATTATTAAAAGAGCTTTGTCTAATGTCTTGATTGCGGGCAACATTTTTCCAATACTATTGTTCATATCGTACTTAATTGCCCCAAAAAACCTTGTAACTTTGCAAAATTTTGTTTTTACAGTGACTTCGATTCTTATTCTTCTGCTCTGTATAATATTCAGCTACTTTTCTCTTAAAGAAAACAAAATATCATTTGCAAAATATGCTTTCGTTTCCGCTCTTGTTTCCTTTTTATTGCTTTTTGCCTCGGATACAACCTTGTTAGCAGTGTCGAACAAAACACAGGAATTCAAAATTGCACGCGACTACATTACTTACCACGAGCAGTTACTTGCCAGTGCCGGTAGAAAGACCGGAGTACAAATCAACGGGGAGGAAATATACAAAGCCAAATGTGTCGCTTGCCATCAGTTCGATACAAAACTTGTTGGACCACCGCACAAAGAAGTATTGAAAAAATACGAAAACCGTAAAGAAGATATGGTAAAATTCATTCTCAATCCAGTAAAGGTCGACCCCAATTATCCCCCAATGCCAAACCAAGGCTTAAAGCCACAGGAAGCTGAAGCCGTCGTGAACTATATGTTCGAACATTATGGTCCAATGTTAAAATGATTTAATATCGATTCAACGACGCAACATTCTTTTCCAAAAAGTTGGCTTTTCTGTTCTTTTTAGTGCTTTTGTGAAAGTTCTATATTTTTGGTGAGTTATTCTAATTACATATTTGTAATTTTGCTTTTAAATTATCAAAAAGGTTCGGAATGGATTACATTGGAAGCACAAATGTCAATCCGAGAAAGGTTACCACTTTTCGTTTACAAGAAATGAAAAACGCAGGACAAAAAATTGTATGCTTGACTGCCTACGATGCCCTCATCGCTCGAATTTTAGACGAAAGCGGCATTGACGTGATTCTTGTTGGCGATTCAGTCGGAAATGTTGTTCAAGGATTGGAAACTACAATTCCAGTAACACTTGATGAAATTATTTACCATACCAAAGCAGTTGTTCGAGGTGCAAAAAGACCACTAATTATTGCAGATATGCCTTTTATGAGCTTCCAGGTATCCGCCGACGAAGCCTTTACAAATGCTGGTAGAATTATGAAAGAAACTGGTTGCGGGGGAGTCAAACTCGAAGGCGCAAGCGATATAATTCTGCAGGCTGTTCGCCGAATGACTGAAAGCGGAATTCCAGTTATGGGTCACGTCGGTTTAACTCCGCAAAGTATTCATAAATTTGGTTCCTATCGTGCCAGAGGGAAGGATCCTGATGAGGCAGAATCAATTTTCCGCGACGCAGTGAATTTGGAACAAGCTGGGGCTTTCGCTGTGGTTCTTGAAAAAATTCCATCTGAGTTGGCTAAACGAATAACACAAACTTTAAAAATTCCAACTATTGGTATTGGGGCAGGACCCTACTGCGATGGACAAATCCTTGTCTACACAGATATGGTCGGTTTAACTATCGATTTCAACCCTCGTTTCGTTCGTCGTTATGCCCATTTGTATGACACCATACTTGACGCCTGTAAAAAGTATGCCGACGACGTTCGAAGCCTAAATTTTCCCAACGAATCTGAATCATACTAACAAATTTCTGTCACATTGTCGAAAAATCTTTCTTTATGTCATATTTTGATTCTTCTTTCGTCTCGACTTTTTTAAGCATTAAAAGATGGGACAAATTTTCAATAGAATAAAAGAAATATTCAAAACCAATTTAATTGAGGAAGATATACCCTTCGTTGCACCAGACCTTTCAGACGAAGATGAGCATTTAAAACGTCAAATCGACGAAGCATTCAGAAACTCGACGAAAGTGAATTCTCCGTCGGAAACTACCTTTCAAAACATTTCGCTGGAAAAAGCCTACAACATCCTTGGGCTTGGTATTGATGCAACCTTTGAAGAAGTGAAAATAGCTTACAAAAAGAAAGTCCGCGAATACCATCCAGACTTCGTGGAAAATCTGGGTAAAGAAATTCAAGATTTAGCAAAAAAGAAAATTCAGGAAATAAACTATGCTTATGAATTAATCAAAAAAGCAAAAGGAAAATAATATGCAAAAAATAGATTGGAGTCAGGTTCTAAAAGAAAGCATTTTTATCATTGGATTTGCAATCATAATTTCTCTTATCTACAACACACTCAATCCCTATGGAATAAACATTATGAAGAAACCCCAAATGGTTTCCGACACGCTTTTAGAACGCCTTTTGACAGATACCTCCAAAATAACGCAAACCACAAAGGTTGACACAACAAACGCAATTTTAACAAATGACAATGTTTTGCAGAAAAATCGAAAAAATGACACTCTTTTGGCAGAAAATTCAAAAGTATATTCTGATAATAAAACCAAAACAAACCAAAGTGATGTGAATCAAATTGAAGTTCCAACGATAACATACCAGCAACTTAACCGATATTTAAAATCACCAAATTTGATATTAATCGATGCTCGCTCCGAAGAAGAGTATCTTAAAGAGCATATTGGAAATGCGATCAACATTTTTGCTTTTGAAGAGGATATGAACAAATATTTTCAAAAATTGAGCAAAATTCCTTTTGACGAGCGAAAAGTCATCATTGTCTATTGCGAAGGAGGTTCCTGCGATGCAAGCCACAAAGTGGCAACCGATTTGATCCGACTCGGGCATAAAAATGTTTTTGTCTTTTCCGGGGGATGGGAAGAATGGACTAAACATAAACCCAGCAATAATGAACAGTGATATAATCATCGACAACGAGATATTGAATTTGCTTCGCAACCAATTTGGATTGGTTGGGATATCCGCGAAAATGATTGATGTTTATCGGACAATACTTAAGGTTGCTCCGACTGACTTGAACGTTTTAATTACCGGAGAGACGGGAACTGGAAAAGAAGTTATTGCGAATGCTATACATAAATTAAGCAAGCGAAAAAAATTCCCATTTATCAGCGTCAACTGTGGGGCAATTCCAGAAACTTTGTTGGAATCTGAACTTTTCGGCCATGAAAAAGGTGCATTTACTGGCGCCTACGAACAAAGGAAAGGCTACTTCGAAGTTGCTAACAAAGGCACAATGTTTCTTGATGAAATAGGCGAAATGCCAATAGGCACACAGGTGAAACTCCTTAGAGTACTCGAGACTGGGGAGTTTAACCGCCTCGGCTCGACAGAAGTGCGAAAAGTCGATGTCAGAGTTTTAGCAGCAACAAACAAAGTTCTGGAGGAAGAAATCTACAAAGGTACATTTCGACAAGATTTATACTATCGTTTGAAAAACCTGCACATTCACCTTCCACCATTGAGAGAGAGACCCGAAGACATACCTGTTCTTATTGATTATTTTGCAGAGAAGACTTGTGCGCGTCTGGGAATTCAATATCAAGGTATATCTCCGAATGCACTTAACATACTGCGCGGTCTTCAATGGGAAGGAAATGTCCGAGAACTTAAAAACTTGATTGAAACCATCATCCAATTGGAAAAAACTGGCTTCATCTCGCACGACATTTTGAAAAAGTATATCCCACCAGCACTTCCGCCATACATCATCTCTGAACAACCCAAAGAAGCCTCCCTTGTTCATATACCCAAAACAACCGAAGTACCGCCCGGACTTGATGTAGTTTTTAAAACTCTACTTGAGTTAAAAAAAGACATTGGATTTTTGAAAGAAGCAGTCAACGACCTAAATTCCAAAATCGATGCTTTAGGTTCGAATATCATAGAACTGAAGCCAGAAGCATATCACATTGTCGAAGCGGATGGTTTTCCAAACATAAGTTCAGAAAATCTTAATCTTGAAAATATTGAAAAAGAAATTATTGCATACACTTTAAAAAAATTCAATGGAAACAGAAGGCTTTCGGCAAAAGAATTAGGAATTAGCGAACGTACTCTTTATCGTAAAATAAAACAATACAACCTCGGTTGATATGGCTGGAGTTTACATCCACATTCCATTTTGTGAAAAAAAGTGTGTCTATTGCGACTTCTACTCGATAACAAACAAAACTTTAATCAATAATTTTATACTCGCTTTGTTAAATGAAATAGATTTATTTGTCGAAAAACACCAAAAGATCGAGAGGAAAATCGAAACAATTTATTTAGGAGGCGGAACCCCGTCGTTGCTTCAACCTGTCGATCTAGAAAGAATAATCTCCAAGTTAAACGAACACTTCGAACTAACTGAACTCAAAGAGTTTACAATTGAATGCAACCCCGGAACAAATTTTTTAAGAAAACTTTTAGATTATAAAAAGATTGGAATAAACCGTATCAGCATTGGAGTACAATCTCTTCATACCGACGAGTTAAGGTTTTTGGGTAGAATACATTCAAAGGAAGAAGCAATCCATTCGATAGAAGAAGCATCGAGCATTTTCAATAATGTAAGTGTGGACATAATATTTTCCATTCCTTGTCAAACACGCAAAACTTTAAACGAAACGCTCGACCAATTACTTGCGCTTGACATCAAACATATTTCTGCTTACTCATTAATTTACGAGGAAGGAACACCTTTGCACAAAGATTTGCGCTATGGAAAGATTTACCCAAAAAACGAAGAAGAAGACTTTGAACTTTACAAACTCATTCGTAATAAACTCGAAAACAATGGCTTCTTACACTACGAAGTCTCCAATTTTGCAAAACCGGGTTACAAATCCATTCACAATCTTGGATATTGGCAATACAAAGAATATTTTGGTTTTGGTCCTTCTGCCCACAGTTTTTTCAACGGCAAACGCCAATGGAATGTAAGAGATTTGAGACTCTACATTCAAATGCTTCAAAAAAGAAATTTACCTATCCAAGATTATGAACTTATAACATTTGAAAAGAAACTGTTCGAAAAAGTTATGCTTGGGCTCCGCTCCGAAGGAATTAATTTGCAAACTTTTAAAGATGAATTCGGAATAGATTTGTCGAAAGCTTTCGTTGAAATTCTCCAAATTTGGATTCAATCGGGAAAAGCAATTATTGAAAATGGGACACTTAGATTAACTGGCGATGGCTACTTCATTTGCGACAAATTAACTCTTGATCTTATTGAATCAATTGAAAACAAGCGTAAAACTTTTAAATCGTTTTAATTACTTTAATTTTCCAACCTCTATCTTCAAATTCTGCACCATTCGAATGATTTCGTCTACCTTTGCTACATTTGGGATTGTTATTTTCCCTTGTTCATTGCCAACATCTATTGTCAGATTTGCGGAAAAAAGCCAACCAGTTAGAGCGCAAAGAAAAGCATCCAATTCGTCTTTCGAGACCTTACAATTAAATTCAATATTCAAAACCTCTGCTATCTTTTGCTGTTTTATACCGTCATCTCGGTGGTAAACAGAAAGTATTTTAGCAGTTGCCGTTGGAAACACCTCAATAATTTTAGTATCCTGTAAAATTAAAGTTTCTAATTCATTTACAAGCCTAACTGCTCGTGTTGCCAATTGCATAATGCTTTTCAACTTTAATGGCATAGCACCATATTTTTTCAGTAACACATCGCAAATCCTATTGTTCAATGTTAGCGGAGCATCAATTGCAATAATATTTGGGTTTGAGACCTGAATTTCTTCCAAGATCTCATTGTCAGATTTCAAAACTTTTGTCCGTGCAAATTTGCCTGACAAAAAACAAACTCCTGTCGGATTTACATCTTTTGCCGAAAGGTCCAAACCGAAAACCATCCTTTCCCACATACACAAAAAGAATACCAACTCTATGATAACAAATATAAGTTTTTCTTAACTAAATACTAATATGTCTTTTAATTTACATATATTTTTGTTTTTTTTTGGAGGTTTTATGATAATTTTATTTCGAAGGTTTATTTACTGTTTTGTTGTTTGCTGCTTTTTTGTAAATTACGCATTTACGCAAGAAATTTTGGAGCGAGGTCGTTTCTCGGGTTATATGTTTGGCGACTACTATTACAATATTTTGCGAGATAAAAATGTTGCCTCCCTACCATTTGCTATCTTCAAGGACCCACAAGACCAGAATGGTTTTGAATTTCGTAGGATTTACTTTACATATGATTATCAAATTTCAGAGCAGTTCAATTCCAGATTGCGCTTTGAAATTGAACAATCTACTCTTGCCACCAACTCAAAAATTGCACCATTTCTTAAGGATGCATATATTCAATGGAAAGATATTTTCAAAGGTTCCAATCTAACATTTGGTTTGCAGCCCACACCTTCCTTTGATATTTCAGAGTATGTTTGGGAAAATCGTCATATTGAAATGACTATTATAGACCTTTATGGATTTATCGGCTCTCGCGATTTTGGTGTCTCTCTTAAAGGCAAAATTGATAACAAAGGTATTGTTAACTACTGGTTCCTTTTTGGAAATGGCTCTGGCGTTCGCCCCGAACTCGACAAATACAAAACCCTTTACGGAAATATTTTGCTTAAACTGAACGATAAAATCTGGACTTACCTCAACTATCATCACAAATTTTCAAAACCTAAAGACAATGTATTCTCAAATGGCAATTTACTTTCAACAGATGAAGATTTGTTTTCTTTTTTCTTATCTTATTACCAAAAAGACATATTTAAATTCGGAGTTGAAGCTTTTGTAAATTACTTACGAAATAATATCAAAGACTCTACCAACCAAACTTATTTAAATCGCAGCATCTTTGGAATAACAGTTTTTGGAATTTATTATTTCTCACCAAAATATAATCTAGTTCTACGATACGACTTTTTCGACCCAAACATTGAAAAAAATTTCAGCAAAGACAGAAGAAATATTTTCTACTTGGGACTAAACTATAAGCCAGTTAAAAAGGTATCCATTACCCCTGCAGTTTTGGTCGAAACCTTCGAATCGCAAAATAATTCAAGCTACAAACCATCAGTTACAGCAAGGCTTATATTCTTTTATATTTTCGATTGATCGATAATTTATCCTGTGAAAATGATACTCACATATCCTAAAAGCTGAGCTTTCTTGCTGTAAAAGTTTTGAGTCGTTTTGGATAAACAAAAGAAAATCAAGGAAGCAAAGTAAGGTTAGACAAGTTTGTATTTTTAGAACTCAAAATCAAAATTGAACAGCTCTTGTTTAAGTCAAGCAGGAATGGAATTTCCCTAAGCGGAGCTCTCGGATTATAGCCTCTATTTAACACTTTTCGGTTGTTGAACAGATTTCTGCTTTATATTGTTCGTTATAACAATTTTATTCTTTAATTGGAGATTAATAAGATACACAACTTTTTTCTTTATCAAAAATAAAAATATCTTGAACTTGAAAATGTATCGTTGGAGAAACTCACTAAATCAATCTTACAACCCATAAATTCATAGAAACTATCGATTTGAAAAACTTCATTCAAATAAAAACAATTATCTCTTGATGAAAATCAAGTTAAATTGTGAAGTTTCTTTTCAAAAGTATTATTTACTCGCCTCCGAATAGGTCTTTGACCGACTTAGAAGAGCGTGTTATTCCAGTGATTCCGCTGGTTATTACCCAATTTCCGCCTTCTTTTTTCAATGTTCGAGCAACGCGTAGGAACAAGTTCACACTCTTGCCATTTGACCATAATTGCAACGGCACGCCATAGATTGCCGAAGCAATTTTCCCTTTTGAATCCATCAAAATGTAAATATCGACCATATCGCCATACTTCATCGAATCGATGTCCTTCCATTGATTTTCAATAGCAACTTTGAATTCAGAAAGGGATTTCACAGTTTCGCCAGAATCGCTACCAAAAAATGTGAGATCGTTGGCAAGATAGCGAACCATTTCGGAGAAATTTTTCCGTTCGTAAGCTTTGTTATAAGCTTTCAAAAGTTCCACGATTTTTTCTTTCTCTCTTACTTCCTCTTCTGTGGATAATTGTTCTTCTGAAGTCGAGCAAGACAATAAAATAAAAGTTAACAAAAAAAGTAAGAAATATTTCATAGAACCTCCTTTTGGTTTAACAGTACTCAAAGTTTTATTCTGGTATAAATTTTGCACTTTCACATTTTTTCGCAATTTTTACAAAAATACAAAAACAAAATACAAAGAATATTTTAAAAAACAAAAGGAGAAAAAAATGGAAGTAAAATCAATCAAAAACACATTAAATCCGACTGAAAATGTAGAACTTAAGGGAATGAAAAAAATCGAGACGCAAAATCCAGGGATGAAAAATCAAACAAAAGACATTTTGGAATTGACAGACTGGCAACAAAGTGTTGTCGAAATTGCGCTAAAATACCTTGAGAATAAAAGCCAAATGGAGAATAATCACCCTTTAAGCCAATCCAGATTTAAACAAATTCAAACTCTTGAAGAAGCATTAAAGGAACTTGAAGAAACAAGAACTGACAAATTCAAAGAAGAAGCTTTGAACGCTCAAGCAAATATTCGTCCCGAAGACATTGTTACTTTGTTTACACAATAATTTACTCGATCAAAAAAGTGTCCCCAGAAAATGGGGACACTTTCAAAATAAATCGAATCTATAAGCTTTTTATTTCTCTTGCTCGTTTAAAAACGATTCTTTCAACCCAATCAAAATCTTCTGACTTATTTCTTCGGCAATCATTCTTTTGACGTGGTCATCGCTTGTAAGATACTCGGAAATTGCCCTCTCTACGCGAGATTTAATGATTTCAGCAGATTGACCTACAAGGACAGAAGTTAATTGATGTATATCGTATTGTTGGCTTCGCAGTGCTTCCAACTGACTCTTGTTCGCATCTTCCATTTTCTTCAGCATACGGTCCATTCTTTCCTCTTCTTCGGTGTAAATCAAAGTAACGGACAACATAGTCAACATTGTAAACTCAAGGAAGATTGCCAATAAAATAAACGAAGGCTTTGTAGCCGGGATAAATTTCAAACCACGAATACCAACAGCAACAATCAAAAATGCTGCGCCACCATAGGCAAGACCTGTAACATTATTTGAATACTTCTCGGTGAAATGGTGAGCCATATACAATCGGAGTCCTTTGAAAATAAGGAAGTGATTTCTTCGCCAAAGCAAGCCATCCTTTGTATCTTCAATCTCTTTCAATACAAAATCGGAGAAATAATCTTTAATTCGACTATATAAAGTTATATTTCGGAACTTAACGAAATCGGTTGCTTCGTCGAAAACATCTTCGAAACGAATGGATTGGCGTGGTGAAGCAATTTCTTCGCCAATTGTTCTTTCCCAAACAAGACGGAATCTTTTCTCGACTTCGTCGCGGTCTTTTTGGACAAGAAGATCATCGGGCATCACTAGAAGTTCAACAACATCTTCTGGGAAACCAGTTTGAAGACGAATCTTTGTCTTTGTATTATCAATTTGCCTATCAAAGAGCAAAGACATAAAGCCAATATTGGTGGGTAAAACCATAGTAATGAGCAGAGAAAGGATTAACGCAATGTCGAGTGCAAGGATGGAAAATGCAAGTTCCGGGTCAAGAATGATTGCATTTTCACCGATAACTTCGGATTTTACATAGAATTGAAGTGCTTCTTTTACGTAGCCGTGCTCTCGTTCGTTTCTCGGTTTAAATGTGAAATCGAAGATATATTCCTTGTTTATAAGGTCCTTATGAATCTCAACCTGTCCTTGCTTGACAATTTCTTCGGCTTTCTCTTTGGTAGTCGAAGCCCAAACCAAGCCTTGGAACTTAACAAAACCAATCTTTTCCAATTTGTCGCCACTTGGTTTGAACAAAGGCACAACGAATTGAGCAGTACCCCAAGGAATCACACTACGAAAAACTACAAAAAAGAAAAATATCAGCAATGCAAGAAAAAGCAAAACATGTGTAGGACCCAATCGCTTGAGTTGAGTTTCTGTTGCTTTTCTTATTCTTGTTTTTGCATTCATTTAAAGTACCTCAAATTTAAAATACAAACCTTTTTCTCAAATTTACAAAAATTTAACAATTAAAACGAAATAAAAATTTAAAAGACAAAATTATAAAATATATCATTTTGAAAAATAATTTTTTTTATGAAAATTTTGTCAAATTTTTAAAATTTGTTTTGTAGTTTGAAAATTGACAAGATTTTTCCCATTTTTTCGTTAATTTTGTATATGCGTGTAAAAACAATAAAAGCAGGAATTAATTTCGAGAAAGGAACTATTCGCGGGGGTTCCTACCTTTCATATTTTTATTTACGAAAAACCTTCATGCTTTTCCTCTACCTTTTAACCACTTCATCTCATTAATCCACTTTTCACTTTTGTTTTTAAAATTGGAGGGATTGTTATGTCCAAATTGTCATTCAATTATAAGCCAAAGTATTTTATCGATAGTTCCAAAGTGCTTGGAACTCTGCGAGAGCATATGCTTGTCGATGGTTTTGAAATCGTTGTCGACATTTTCGAAAGCAAACCATCCCATTTTATCGACAAAGCCACTGGTGCTAAATATCAGGACTTGTTCACTTGTTTTGCTTCGCTACCCTTGGGGTTGAATCATCCCAAAATGCTCGACAATGATTTTCTTGAATATTTGAAGTATGTTGCTGTCAATAAACCTTCGAATTCAGACATTTACACCGAAGAGATGGCAACTTTCGTTAACACTTTGTTCAAAGTTGCGGTGCCGAAGCATTTTAAATATGCATTTTTTATCGAAGGGGGAGCACTTGCTGTGGAAAATGCATTAAAAACAGCATTCGATTGGAAAGTGCGAAAAAACTTTATGAAAGGAATTTGCCAAGAAAAGGGCTACAAAGTGATTCATTTTCGTGAAGCTTTTCACGGCAGATCTGGTTACACTATGAGTTTGACCAATACAGACCCAACAAAAATTATGTATTACCCAAAATTTAACGATTGGCCAAGGATTACCAATCCAAAAATGACATTTCCATTCCAAGGACAAAATATTGAAGAAACTTTAAAATTAGAGAGAACCGCCGAAGAAGAAATTAAAAAAGCTTTCAAAGAAAATCCAGACGATATTAGTGCGATTATAATCGAACCAATACAGGGAGAGGGAGGCGACAACCATTTCAGGCCAGAATTTCTGCGGCGACTTCGTGAATTAGCCAATGAAAACGATGCTCTTTTGATATTCGACGAGGTGCAGACCGGAGTTGGTATCACTGGAACTATGTGGGCACACGAGCAAATGGATGTTCAGCCAGACATTATGGTATTTGGAAAGAAAATGCAAGTTTGTGGTATCCTTGCTGGCGGAAAAATCGATGAAGTAACAGACAATGTCTTCAAGGTTTCCAGCAGAATTAATTCAACTTGGGGCGGAAACCTCACAGACATGGTTCGAGCAACGCGTTATCTTGAAATTATCGAAGAAGAAAACCTTTTAGAAAACGCAAAAAATATGGGCATCTATCTGCTCAATCAGCTAAAGTTGCTCGAAAATGAATTTCAGCATTTAGTTAGCAATGTTCGTGGAAGAGGGCTTTTCTGTGCTTTCGATTTGCCAAGCAATGAACTCAGAAATCAATTTCGACAGATCGCATTCAGTGAAAAGTTATTAATTGTTGGTTCCGGTGTAAAATCAATTCGATTTCGACCTTCTTTGTGCATTACAAAAGATGAAATTGACGAAGGGATTACAACAATTAAAAAAATATTAAAACAATTAAAGCCCTAGAAATCGAAGAACAAGGGGCGGTCCCCTTGTTCTTCCTCCCTTTTACTTTTAAAAAGGCACAATTTCCTCGGAACTAAGTATAAATTGGGCAAGCCGACCAAATCCAAGTCCCATTCCGGAGCGTTTCCGAGGATTGTTCTTGAATAAATCAAGATATTCTTCGAAAACAGCATCAATTTCCTCAGGTTTGTTGTCGTGTTCTATTTTTAAAAGTCTTAATTGTTTAATCATTGTACCTTCGTAAAGTCTTTTCCGAAGAATTTCGTAATCATATTCTCGTTCAGAACCGCCAATTGTCTCGCCAGAATATTTTAAAATTACATCAACACAATCGCAAGTTTGTCGTTCTGGGTCACAATCCCTTGTTAATTTCATATTAAAGAATTTTATTAATTCGGGATAATGTGTTATCATTAAATTTTTATCATAATAATTCACTAATTTTTGCTCGTGTTCAGACTTCAAGTCGTCGCCCCATTTAATATCCAATTTATATTCCTTCTGTAAAACTTCAATTGCTTCAGTGTATGTGATTGTTTCAAACCCTTTCTCATAATAAACATAAAGGTTATGGTGTTGTTCCGGTGTCAACAACCCATATTTTGATGAAACATTTAAAACATTTACGAAAATAAAGTTTAGCATATCTCGGCAATGTTGCAAAAGCCAATCCAGATCGGTGTCGAGTGCTTCTGTTTCAAGTAGTTCGAAATCATTCAAATGGCGACCGTCGGATTTCCATTGTGAATTATCTTTTCGGAACGAGCGATTGGTTGAGAACATTCTGGGCAAGCCATTCAAAATAATATCCCTTTCGAGATGGAGCTGCACGGTCTGGGACAATGTTAGAAACTCTTTCTCATTAAGAGTGAAAACATTGCTCACGGCCTCGCATGAACCTGTTGCATTAGTAATTCCAGGATATGGAACACCAATGAATCCTTCGTCCCACAAAAACTCAAGAGCAGACTGGTAAATTAAGCCTTTCAGAATAATTGTGTTTTTGTTCATAAAACCTCCATTTAATTAAATTGTTAAACAAACACAAAAAAAGCAGGAACAACTCCTGCTTTCAGTCTCAAATTCGGTTAGCAGAAACCTGGTGGGAATTTTACAGACAAAAAAAAAGGCTGGGAAAACCCAGCCTTTGAAATAAAATTCTCCCCAAGCGAGGAGAAAGTCAAATGATTCAAATTTTACTAAATTTTTATTGATTTTTACAAATTCCCTGACACAGATCAAAAAATTCATTGTTTGTTAAAAACTGAGCGAATAAATAAATTCAAAATTAATAAAAAAAATTAAATAAATCAAAAATTAATTAAAATTATCACAAAAAATTTTCCCTTTTATCCAGACTTGTTCGACATGATTAACCCCAAAATGGTAGAATAAATCAATATAAGAAGGACAATTGAGAACAACAAATGTAGAGTCTTTGCCAATTTCCAAAGAGCCCAAATTGTTTGCAACTTCAAGAGAATGGGCTCCGTTTATTGTTGAAGCAACAAGAGCCTGCTCGCAATTCAAACCCAAATTGATAACAGCAAGAGAAAGTATTATCTGCATATTTTCTGTAAAACAAGAACCAGGATTGAAATCACTCGCCAGAGCCACCGGGACACCTCTGTCAATCAATTTCTTCGCAGGAGCGTAAGGTAATCTCGTAAAATAGGAAGTTCCGGGCAAAAGAGTAGCAATCGTTCCATATTTTTGCATCTCTTCTATACTTGCGTCGGACACAAAAATCAAATGGTCGGCGGAGATTGCACCCATCCTTGCAGCAAATCCAGCAGCACCAACATCAGCAAGTTCATCGGCATGCAAACGAAGCTTCAAGCCATAGTCGAGCGCGGTTTTAAATATTTTCTCCGCCTGTTGGAGTGTGTAGTAGCCCTTGTCGACAAAGCAATCACAATATTTTGCAAGTTTTAATTCTGCAACTCTTGGAATCATCTCATTGCAAATAATTGCAACGTATTCATTCGGATTTGATTTGTATTCTGGAGGAAAATCGTGTGCACCAAGAAATGTAGGAATAATTTCGATAGGAAAGTTTTTGGCAAGTCTATCGATAACTTTCAACATTTTTATCTCATTTTCAACATCCAATCCGTAGCCGCTTTTGATTTCAATTGCAACTGTCCCATATCGAATTGCATTAGTCAAATAACGAACAGCGTTATCAAATAATTCATCTTCAGAAGAATTTCTGACAGCACGAACCGTAGCTATGATTCCTCCACCTTCGATTGCGATCTCTTGGTAAGTTGCTCCGCTAATCCTTCGAGCAAATTCGTTGGAACGATTTCCAGCAAAAACAAGATGGGTATGCGAGTCGACAAAGCCTGGAAAAACTGTTTTCCCTTTCAAAGAAATGACTTTATCTGGTAAGAACTCACCATTAGCTTTCATTTTTTCCGCTTCTTGCGTTGTTCCAATCCATATTATTTTTTCATCGAAAAACATCGCTCCATTTTTTATTTCGCCAATATCATTCAATGATTGCCCCCTTCTTGGCCTTTCGTTGTTGCCACCAATTGTAATCAAAGATGAAATATCTTTCAAAAGAATTTTCATATTATTCCACCTGTTCTATAAATACTTACTATTATTTGGCTCTTTCTTTAGTTCTTCGATGCATTTTTTAACTTTTTGAACCTGGTCTTTGGCACACACGAGTATTGCATCGTCGGTTACAACAACAACAGTATTGTCCATACCGACAACACAAACTTTCACACCATAAGAAGTCGATCCATTATAGATAATCGAATTTCGCGTGTCAATCAAAATGTTATTGCCAATGTTTACATTCTGCTGTTGATCGTGTTGTTTTGTTCGATCAAGTGCATCCCACGAGCCGATGTCATCCCAATCAAAAAGCGATTTTACTACAACAATATTCGACGTTTTCTCCATTAATGCATAATCGATGGAAATATCCGGGAATGTTTTATATATACTTTCGATTTCGGGTAGTTTTGTCTTCAAACTTTCAAAGCCAATCTCTAAAAACAATTTCCTAAGTGGTTCAATTTTGAAATAAATTTCAGGAATGTACTTCCTCGATTCATTCAAAAATGTGTCGAGTCGCCAAAAGAACATCCCACTATTCCAAAAATAATTGCCCGATTCAACATAATGCTGTGCAGTTGTTAAATCCGGTTTCTCTTTGAAAGCTTTAACGTCAAAAACCAAATTATCTGGATGCACACTTTCATTGCTCACTTCAATATATCCAAAAGCAGTCTCGGGACGCGATGGAACAATTCCTATTGTTGCGATTTTGGGGTGAACCGCAACATAATCGAAAGCAATCTCGACTGTTTTTTGGAATGCACCAATTGGTTCAATTCGTTGGTCGGAAGTGAAAACTCCAACAAGAATTTCAGATGAGAAATATTTTCCACCATATTTGGCAAGAATATAACTTGTAGCATAAGCAAGAGCAGGAGCAGTGTTTCTCTTCATTGGCTCGGGCACGATATTTTCTTTGGGCAGAAAATTCAAAACCTCACGAATCGTGTCGAATATAATTTGACTTGTAAAAACATAAATATCCTCGACATTGATAAATGTTGAAACTCTTTCAACAGCCTCTTCAATTAGAGTTTTTTCAGAATTAAGTGGGATTAATTGTTTTGGCTTCGCCAAACGGCTGACAGGCCAAAAACGCTCGCCACTACCTCCAGCAAGCATAATTGCAATCTTTTTCATACCTACACAACCCAATTAAAAAATAATTATTGCTAATTTTTGTCTTTTTTAAAGGATAAAAATATTATTTTTTAGTTATGAAACCAAGCATGTTTAGATTTAAAACAAAGGAAGAGATAATAAATTTGAATGAAAGGGAGCAATTAGTGCTTCGCACAATTGTACAATTGCATATTTCAACTGCACAACCCGTGGGCTCCCGGCTTGTGGCAAAATATCTTGAAAACAAGTTGAAACTTAGTTCTGCCTCGATTCGAAATGTTATGTACGAACTTGAAGAAAAGGAACTACTTCAACAAACCCATATTTCATCCGGACGCATTCCAACAGATAAAGGTTATCGATATTATATAAATTTACTTCTTCCAAAAGTCAAACCAACAGAACGCGAGTTAAATAAAATCGAGGAAGAATTGCGAAATTCTAGTCCTTCAACAGTAGAAGACCTTTTGAAAAATGCTTTAAAGATTTTAGGTTTCCTTTCCAAATATTTGAGCATTATAGTAATTCCCGAAATACAAAACATAACTGTCGAAAAGCTTGAAATTTTCACATTAAGTTCGAACCGCCTTCTGTTCGTGCTTGCCCTCCATTCAAATATTGTAGAGACCTTAACGATTGAGGCAGATTTTGAAATAGATGAAAAGCAGATAGAGTCCGTGGTTGGCTATGTAAATGAAAAAATTTCAGGGAAGCCGTTGAAATTTATATATGAAAACTTTCAGCATTTAATCGAATCATCCGAAATCAAAGAATCGCCAATAATACAACTTTTCGTCAATTTTTTCTTTAAAATTTATAACAATATTCTCGAACAAGAGCGCACTTTGATTAGCGGCGCAAAAAATCTTTTGCAATACCCAGAATTCCAACAGCCCGACCACATTAAAAAAATGATAACATTAATCGAAAACTCCGATTTAATTCTAAATGTGATTAAAAAATTTTACAACGAGCAAAATTATTCCATGAAAATTCTTATTGGAAAAGAAATTGAAAACGATTTGCTGCGCGACTACTCTCTTATAGCCTCGCCCTATTGGTTTACCGACTCAGTCGGTTACATCGGTTTGCTTGGACCAAAAAGAATGAATTATTTAAAAGTTATTCGACTGGTCGATGTTGTTTCAAAAGTTATTTCCGAAAACCTTAGGAAGTTTTCTTAATTAAAAAATAATTTGAAAGCAAAATCCCGCCAGAAATCACAAAAACCCATTTCAATTCGATGATTGGGGCAATAAAAGCCGAGCCGAGATAGGCAAGCAATGAACCAAATAAGGTTGCCGACGAAGCAAAACCCATAATTGTGCCAATCCTTTCTGGTTCCGATATTTTTCCAAGATATGAATACAAAAGTGGTACAAGTCCGGCAATAGAAATCCCAACAACAGCCCTCAACGGCAATATCATCAAATAGTGAATAGCAATTGAATGCAACAACATTCCACTACTTAATATGAGGACCGACTTCTTCAATAGACTACTTATTGGAAACTTATCGGCAAGACGCCCCCAAATTGGAGCAAAAATAATATTGAACAAGCTGGTTATACCAATTGCAAGCCCAGTCAATGAACTTAAAATAGAAGATGGTGCTTTCAATTGCTCTAAATAATACGATAACATTGGGAATGAAAAGAAAATCCCAATCTGGCCAAGTATAATCATTATTAAAATGTTTCTATAATCTTTTTTAAGAATGACAACTCTAAACACTTCAACAAGCCCTTCTGTTTCGTTATCTTTTGTGTTATTAATCTCTTTAACGAAAAAAAATATCAAAAAAGCACTCACCACACACATTCCCGCAACAAAAAAGAAAACTTCTCGAAAACCAGCTAAATCCGAGATCACCCCTCCTATTAATGGTCCCATTATTGAACCTAATGACTGCGAACTTTGCAAAAATCCAACTGCATAGCCTTTCTTTTCAGTCGGAGTATTGGCAACAGTAAAACCGAGATTTGCCGCTATAAATCCGCTTGTCGCTCCTTGAAAGACTCGAAGAAGAAACAATTGCAAAACATTCTTTGCAAAACCCATCAAAAACATTGCCAAAGCCAACCCCAAAACTGCGCGAATTATCATCAATTTTTTCCCATATCTATCGCCAAGATTCCCCCATATTGGAACAAAAATAATCGAAAGGAAATATGGCCCGGCAAACACCAAACCACTCCAGAATCTTTCCGCAGAAGCACCAACAACACCAAGTTCACGAATGTAGAGAGGCAAAAAAGGAACGCAAGCATTCATACCCATCATCGCAATAAATTGCGATAGAGATAAAAACAAAAGATTTCGTTCCCAAGTTTCTTTTGAACTTAGATTTATTGTATGAATATTAAATCTCACTTTCTTTCATTTCAGTATTAGAATGCAGTTTCTTGATTTTAAACAATTCAATGAACATATTCATTGAATCGCGCAAAGGATTAACTTTTGTACGACTATCATTATACCATTCGACTGGCACTTGTTCTATCTTCAATCCCGCCTTCTTTGCAAGGTAAAGTATCTCTACGTCGAAACTAAACCCATCTATCTTCGAATGGGAGAATACCAACTCCGCAGCCCTTTCGGTGAAACCTTTGAAACCGCATTGGGTATCTTCGATCCCACTAAAAACAATCAATTGGACAAACTTATTAAAAGTTTTCCCCATAAACTCGCGATAAAAAGGTTGGTGCTTCTTAATAAGCGATGGGTCGATTGCACGACTACCAATACAAATGTCCGCACCCGCTTCTAATTTTTCCAGCAGCTTCTCAATTTCGTATATTGGAGTGGAAAGGTCTGCGTCGGAAAAAATTCTATACTTCCCCTTGGCATTAAGCATTCCAGTTCGAACAGCAGCTCCTTTCCCACGATTTGGACTATAGCTGATGATTCTTACATCTTCTTTGAACGACTCCACCCTTTGTAGTGTTTTGTCTGTCGAACCATCGTCGACAACCACAATTTCAAAATTGTATTTATTACTTGTCAAATAGTTCCACACTTTTTCCAATGTACCGACAATTCTTTCCTCTTCGTTGTAGACGGGTATCACAATCGAAATCAAAGTTTTAACCATCCAAGTTATGTTTTTGTGAAATAAAAAAATACAAAATTAATCCATTTTTTTCATTGCTGTTTCGTTTTATTAAAATTCAATACCTCTCGATTGAATTATGACAAACTTTAACTTAGAAGAATTCGACTATAAGTTACCGAAAGAACTTATTGCGCAATACCCTCGGGAAAGCCGAGACCAAAGCAATCTTCTTGTCTATACCAAGGAAGGAACAATCCTCCACCAAAAATTTTATGAAATTGCCAATTTCATACCCAAGGGAAGTCTGCTACTGCGTAACGTATCAAAAGTAATACCTGCAAGATTCCTTTTGCAAAAACAAACTGGCGGCAAAGTTGAAATTCTTTTGTTAGAACCAATTTCTCCTTCCCCAGACCCACAGGTTGCTCTTGCGTCCACTGGAAGCACGACTTGGAAAGCATTGCTCCGAGGTAGAAACATTAAAGCTGGGACAATCCTCGTCAACGACTGCTCTTTTGATTTTGAATTAACAGCAAAAGTTTTAGACAAAAACAATGAATATTCAATTTTGGAGTTCAATTCAAAAAATTTTGGTTCGACTTTTTCAGAAATCTTGGAAAAATTGGGACGAATACCTCTACCACCATATATTTCCCGTAATGACGAGGAGATAGACAAAATTAGATATCAAACCATCTATGGATACAAACCTGGTTCAGTTGCCTCTCCCACAGCGGGCTTGCATTTTTCTGAACCAATTATTGCAAACTTTAATACGCGTTCTATCAACTTTGTCGAAATCACTCTTCATATTGGATTAGGGACTTTCAAACCAATCCAAAGCGAAAATATATATGAACACAAAATGCATAGCGAGAAATTATCTGTCGATTTCGAGAATTTAGAAAAAATCTATAACTTTTTAACAACAAGAGATGATTTTCAATATTTTATTGCTGTTGGCACAACAAGTGTACGCACTATGGAATCGATTTTTTGGCTTGCCCAATTGTTATATTCAACAAGGAACGAGAAAATGTGGGATTCTTTCGAAGTTGACCAATACATTTGGCGTGAAATTGAACCTAAACTCGATAAATTGCAGACGGTTGAATTCTTGCTCGAAGAAATGTCTAAACGAAAGATTAAAAAGTTGGAAGGCTCGACAAGTTTATACATTACACCAGATTACAAAATCCGTTTCTTCGATGCAATTATTACAAATTTCCACCAACCAAGAAGCACACTATTACTTCTTGTTTATTCTTTTGTAGGCGAAGACTGGAAGCGAATCTATCGCGAGGCAATCGAAAAAAAATATCGATTTTTAAGTTATGGCGATTCATCGCTATTATTTAAAACAATGCATTAGATAGGATGGAACATAAGGAATCGAAAATAATCAGTCCACAACTTCTTTTAGAGGCATATCAGAATGGATTCTTCCCTATGGCAGACCCCGACAGCGGGGAAATTGAATGGTTTTTCCCATTTGTTAGAGCAATTTTTCCCATTTACTCAATAACTCCCTCACATTCTATGCGCAGGATTTTGAAGAAAAACATTTTCGAAGTACGCATCAACACTTCATTCGAAAAAGTAATTATGGCTTGTGCAAATCGACCCGACACTTGGATAAATGATGTAATTATCAATTCATACATCAACCTTCACAAATTGGGTTATGCCCATTCATTCGAAACCTTCAAGGATGGAAAATTGGTCGGCGGACTTTACGGAGTCTCCATAGGTGCTGCGTTCTTCGGAGAATCAATGTTTTCGCTTGTGAGTAATGCCTCGAAAGTTGCATTCTACCACCTTGTAGAACATTTGAAAGCAAAAAATTTTGTATTGCTCGACTCCCAGTTCATTAATGAGCATACCAAGATGCTTGGTGCAATAGAAATTCCACGCAACCAGTACTTAAAAATTCTTAAATATGCAATTTCTCGAACTGATGTTAGTTTCTTATGACTTAAAACAATTTCTAAAAATTTCTAAAAAATTGTTTCGTCTATTTTAATTAAAAAATTTCCAGAAAAAAAATGACAAAGATAGTATCAAATCAAGAAATTACTCCAAGATTGTTTAAAAGCAACTTTCTTGAGTTTTTCTCAAAAGTCAAATGGTATATCCCGCTTGTAATTTATGTTCCTGTAATTCTTGTCGTTCTATATTTCGCTGTCTACAAATTTTCACTCTCTGCTGGAACCATTTTTTTGTTCTTCCTTCTTGGGTTGTTCTTGTGGACGTTAGTCGAATACTTACTCCATAGATTCATTTTTCATTATAGACCTAAAACAACTTTCGGCGAGCGAATCAATTTCATCTTTCACGGGATACACCACAGCTACCCGCGCGATCCTTTACGGTTGGTTATGCCTCCTTCGGTAAGCATACCTCTCGCCTTCCTTTTCTATTTTACATTCAAAGCATTGTTCCCCAATCAATACAATCTTCCTTTCTTTGCCGGCTTTGTATTAGGTTACTTAATTTATGATTTAACACATTACGCAATTCATCATTTTCCAATTAAGAACAAACTGTTTTTAAAGATAAAATCCCACCATATGAAACACCATTACAGCGACGATGATTCACGTTTTGGGGTAAGTTCACCACTTTGGGACTACATCTTTGGAACAATTCTACGGGAGAGAAATAATTAGAAACTTCTTCCCATCAAGGCTACGATTTCTCTGAAGAGAGAATCTTGGGGCAAGAATTCTCTTTCAATTCTATCCCTCAAATTTTCGTGAAGTTTACCTGTTTTACACATTTCTTGTGCAAGGTTAAAGAAATCCGCTTCGAAACCAAAACTCTTCGAAATGCTTTCGGGAAGATATTCTAAAAGATGACAATTACTACGATGGACGATGCCAAGAAGTTCATAATTGTAAAGGGTTGCAAATTCTTCAATTAATTGTACAGCAATTTGAGCATTTTGATTATTAGAACGCGAGAAAAGAATTGAAAAAATCTTTTTAGAGGGTAACTCATTGGCACCATTTATTGGTATCTGAAACAAAGGTTCCATTCGCAACAATACTTTCGTGAGTTCATTTAGAATTCGTGGATGTTCTAAATCCAATGCTAAAATTAGCAAATCGCTTTTATGCAAAAATGGATAAATGGAGTTAAAATCATCTTCACATTTGCACTCACCGCCGGGTTGGAAGAAAATATCTTCTGTGCAACCCTTGCAGTCATTGATTTGATAATCAAAAACGGAAAACTCGTATGCTTTGCCGTTGCTACTGCGAAATCCGTTCACAAAACTATCGAGGAAGGATTCAAGAATAGAATTTGTTTTATTGAAAAAACTAAGTAAAGTTGCTTCCATAAACTTCAAGGCTATTTTTAAAAAAACTAAACGAAATAAAAATTAAATTATTTATAAATTTCCTAACATTGCTTTTTAAAATAATTTTTATCTCTCTTCTTTATACAAATTTTAAAATTTTAAATTTGAAATGAAAATAATTGACTTTCAAAGTGTTCCCGGATTTTCGAAACTTTTCGTGGATTTCTTGAAAAAAGAATCTTTCTTCGTTGAAAGATTTGTTTATACCGAGGATTTATTCAATAACGAAAAAATCATTGAGAAAAAACTAAAAAATTACAATCAAAGAAATCACTTGCTAAAAATCGTAGAAAAATCGAACAGTGATTTGACGCTCACAAGCAGTCAAAAAAGAAACATTGAATTGCTTGCAAAAGACAATACTGCAATCGTAGTCACTGGTCAACAGCCCGGAGCGTTTGGCGGTCCTTTATATGTATTTTACAAAACTCTAACTGCAATAAAACTTGTAGAAAAGTTAAGCAAACGTCACCCACAATATTATTTTGTACCCTTATTTTGGATCGAAGACAACGACCACGATTATCTTGAAGCATTTCAATCTCTCTTGTTAAATCGTAAGTTTGATGTTGTAAATCTCCCATTGGATGCTAAGTTGCACAAGGAATGGAGAAATTCGATTTCGGAATTACGACTTTCGAAAGATTTTGCAAACTTTGTGGAACATTATATTAACCTTAATTACTTAGAAAAATTTGACCCTGATTTCTCGAATTTCTTAATTGAACTCTACACAAAAGAAAATTCACTTGTGGAAATATTCCAACAGATATTGCATTATCTTTTTGGAACCTATGGTTTGATATTTATACTTGCATCAGAATGTCGACAAGCTAACGCTTTCAAAGATATTCTGTTCTCTGAGTTTGAAAAATTTGGTTCGACATATTCTATTATTGAAACAGCCAATCGATTGATTGAAACCCAAGGATATCATATACAGGCAAAAAACTCCCTGCCTAATTTATTTTACCACACAACAGCCGAAAGGCGCAAAGTTGAATGGGACGACAAAAACAAAACATTCAGGGTGGGAGACGAGATTGTACCCGACAACGAAATCATTAATTTTTTTGAACAAAATTCCACGAAATTTTCCCCAAACGTTCTTTTACGACCTATTTGCCAAGATTACGTTCTACCCAACATTGCATCTGTGCTTGGACCAAGCGAAATTGGATATACAACACAACTAAAAGAACTTTACGAATGGTTTAAAATTCCAATGCCAGCCATTGTAGCCCGCCATTCCATAACATTTACATTGAAGGATTATGAAAAACTAATCGATAAATTTGGATTCAATTATTTCCTACGCTCAAGAAAGGAGATAGAGGATGAAATTTACGACACATACAAAGACTTAAATCTGCGAAAAACCCTTGATAAATTTGAAAAGGAATTTGAAAACATCTTTGAAAATTTAAAGCAGATTGGTAGTAAACTCGACAATTCGCTTAGAGTTAGTGCAGAAGCCCATTTCAGCAAATCTTATCGCCATTTTAATGCTTACATAAACAAGATTTTTCAGGCAGAGCGAAGAACAATCCTCAACAAAAACAAAGAAATAATTGACCACACCAATTTGCTATTTCCCAACGGAACACTACAAGAAAGAGCGCTATCTTTTGTGTTTCCGCTACTATTTATTAACCATCACAAATTTATTGGTGAAATAGAAAAAATCATCTCGCTACCGCCGACACACCATTATCTTTTGATTATCTAAGATCGAATTTTGTAACAAATTTGTTGCAAAAAATCAACTTTTATTACTTTGAAAATAAAAGAATTAAGTCCTTCCAAAATTTAAAATTTTAACCAGTGAATCTTTCCCAAGAGAAATCAAGCAATTACGTTGGTCTCTATGCTTGGAGTTGAAAAATAATTTGATAATTTTGAGTGTTAAATGAGTTGAGAATGGAAAATAAAAAGATAAACAAAAACGAACCAATTTACCCAATAGGGGTTGTATCGAAACTTTGAGGGATAAGTGTCCACACTTTGAGAATGTATGAACGCGAAGGGTTGATTCTTACACATCGAGGGAAGAACCAAAAAAATCGATTATTTTCCATTGCAGACATCCAGCGAATGGAATGCATTCGAGATGCAATTACCAATAGAAAATATTCAATTTCATCGATAAAAACTATGTTATCGCTCATTCCTTGCTGGAAAATAGTCGGATGTAGCGAGAACGATAGGATAAATTGTCCAGCCTACCAAACAATTGGAACACCGTGCTGGACTTTTGAACATAGGAATAATGTATGTGAACAAAAAAATTGCAAGGATTGCGTTGTCTATACAAATTTCACAAATTGTGAAGATATAAAAAATTTGTTCAAAGTTATTTGAGTGGTATATGGAAAAGTTCACAAGAAGAAAATTCCTTGAAATTAGCGGAGCAACATTTGCTGGTTCTGGTCTAATTGTTGGCGGTAGAAAAATTATTGAAAATTCTCTCTACGCTACGGATAAGACAAAAGGAATTGTCAAGATTCCTTCCTATTGTTCAATATGTTTTTGGAAATGCGGTCTAATTGGTTATGTTAAGGACGGGAAATTGTGGAAACTCGAAGGCAATCCGCTCGATCCACTTAGCAAAGGAAGACTTTGCCCTCGGGGAAATGGTGGTGTTGGTCAACATTATGACCCCGATAGATTGCAGGCTCCTTTAATCAGGGTTTCGCAACGAGGTGAAGAGCAATGGAAAGTTGCAACTTGGGACGAGGCATTAAATCATTCAGCCAAAAAACTTATGGAAATCAAGGAAAAATATGGTCCGCAATCTATAGCAGTTTTCAGCCACGGGCCCGGGGGTGCTTTTTTGAAACATACTCTGCGTGCTTTTGGCGTCAAAAACTTTGCGGCTCCTTCGTTTGCCCAATGTCGAGGACCACGTGAAGTTGCTTTCGAGTTAACTTATGGGGAAATAATTGGCTCGCCCGAGCGTACCGACATTAAAAACTCTAAATGCTTTGCTCTTATCGGCAGTCATCTCGGAGAGAATATGCACAATTCACAGGTGCAAGAGTTTGCAGAAGCAATTGCAAACGGAGCAACAATTATTGTCGTAGACCCACGATTCTCCATCGCAGCAAGTAAAGCCAAGTATTATTTACCAATTAAACCCGGAACCGATACAGCATTACTCCTTGCTTGGATAAATGTACTCATAACAGAAAATCTTTACGACAAAGAGTTTGTGGAAAAATATACTTATGGCTTCAACCAGTTGAGAGAGTATATACAACCCTTCACCCCAGAGTGGGCATTCGTTGAAACAGGCATAGAACCAGAATTAATTCGAGAAACAATTCGAAAACTTGCAATACATAAGCCCGCTTCATTTGTACATCCGGGGCGCCATGTTAATTGGTATGGCAATGATGTCCAAAGACTTCGTGCAGTTGCAATAATTAACGCACTGTTGGGAAACTGGAACCATAAGGGCGCCTTTTTCAAGCCCGTAAAAATGGACATTCCCAAATACCCATATCCACCATTCCCCGATGTTAATTATGATGTTGTATACAATCCAGATAGTAAATATCCCTTTGCTGGAGAAGAAGAAGGGTTGACCCAAGGAATTCGCAGTGCAACAATTACAGGCGAGCCTTATCCAATCAAAGCTTGGATAGTCTATGGCACAAATTTAATCCAAACATTACCAAACCAAAATGAAACAATCGAAGCAATTAAAAAACTTGATTTTTTGATGGTTATCGATGTCATCCCAACAGAGATAACAATGTGGGCTGATGTGGTACTTCCAGAAGCAATTTATCTCGAAAGGTTCGATGAATTGAATATAAGTCCTTTCAGAGAACCATTCGTTGGAATTCGTCAGCCAGTGGTACCCCCTCCACACGACCAACGCGAAGGTTGGTGGATTGCACGCGAACTTGCCGTTAAACTTGGATTGGAATCATATTACCCTTGGAAACATATTGAGGAATATCTTCGTTTTCGCATTGAATCGGCCGGTTTGTCTTACGAACAATTGAAAAAAGACGGTGTCATCGTTGGGAAACAACAACCAATATTTGTCGAAGACGGTTTACAACTTGAATTTCCATTTACTCCAACACAAAAAATAGAATTATACTCAACTCAGTTAGCAGAAAAAGGGTTTTCCCCGCTCCCAACATACGAACGACCCCCAGAACCACCTCCCGGATACTTCCGGCTTTTATTTGGTCGTGTACCAGTTCATACTTTCAGTATGACGCAATCGAATCCAATTTTGATGGATATGGTCAACGAAAACGAGGTTTGGATAAATTCCGATATTGGTAAAAATTATGGGCTGAACAATGGCGATTTCGTTGTCCTTGTAAATCAAGATGGTGTTAGAAGCAACAAGATAAAAGTTCGACTAACGCAAAGAATCCGTCCGGATTGCGTTTATATGTATCACGGTTTCGGTCATACATCAAAAAAATTGAAAAGAGCGTATTTAAAAGGAGCCAGTGATACACAATTAATAACTCGATACGATATCGACCCGATTATGGGTGGAACTGGAATGAACAACAATTTTGTAACATTTGAAAAGGTGTGAAAATGGCAAGATATGCTATGGTAATAGATACTGTGAAATGTGTTGGCTGTATGGATTGCGTTGTTGCATGCAAAACTGAAAACAATGTACCAGAAGGGTTCAATCGAGACTGGATAGCTTATGAAACAATTGGCAAATACCCAAATTTGCATATGGAGATACGCTCCGAACGTTGCAACCACTGCGACAATCCCCCATGTGTTTACACTTGTCCGACCGGAGCAAGCCATATTTCCGATATCGGCGGAATTGTACTCGTCGATTACGATAAGTGTATCGGTTGCAAGGCTTGCATCGCTGCCTGTCCCTACGATGCTCGGTTCATTCATCCCGACGGCTACGCTACAAAATGTACTTTCTGCGAACACAGAGTTGTCCAAGGACTCGACCCGGCATGTGTATCCACTTGTCCAACACATTGTATGTATTTTGGCGACCTCGAGGACCCAAACAGCGAAGTTTCAAAATTGCTTCAATCTCGAAAATACCACGTATTGAATCCAGAAACTGGAACCAAACCACAAGTTTATTATTTAATTTAGGAGGAAAAATGAACGAATTGGTTATTACAAGGCACAACCACTTAATCGACCCGACACTAAGTATCTGGGGCTGGGAAATCCCGCTTTATCTGTTTCTTGGAGGCTTGGTTGGTGGTATGATGTTAATCTCCGGTTACTTCATTCTCACGGGTAGGACCAAAAATACTCTATGCTCTTGTTTTAGAATACCGATTATTGGCATAATCGCAATTTCTCTTGGTATGCTTTTCTTGTTTTTGGACCTCGAACATAAACTATATGTTTGGAATCTTTATATCAACTTCAAGTGGCAATCGCCGATGTCCTGGGGTGCGTGGATTTTAATTTTCATCTATCCAATTCTGTTTATCAATGCACTTCTTAGGCTTCCAGAAAATTTTGCTCAAAAATTTCCTTCCCTTGAGAAACTATCAAAAGAAATCCAAGCGAAACCTTTTTTGACGAAACTTATTGGTAGTTTAAGTATGATTTTCGGTGGTCTACTTGGTGCTTACACTGCAATTCTTTTGAGCGCATTTTCTGCGCGACCGGCTTGGAATAGTCCAATGCTATGGACACTTTTTCTCGCCTCGGGTTTATCCAGTGCAGCTGCTTTGGTCCATTTGGTTGGCAAAGACCCTTACGAACGACATATGCTTGCAAAAGCTGATAATGGCTTTCTCATCGCTGAACTAATTATCATTATTTTAATGCTTATCGGCTTTGTATCCTCGGGTCAAGTTCACATCGATGCTGCGAAATTGATACTCTCCGGTCCTTTTGCTTCAACCTTCTGGGTTTTTGTTGTATTTATGGGTATCATCATTCCACTTATTATACAGATACTTTCAGTAAATAACAAGATTCCACATACTAATGTAGCCCCGATAATGGTTATGTTAGGTGGCTTAATTCTCAGATTTATCGTTGTCTATGCAGGACAATTCAGTCATTGGCCTAGAAATGTTTTTACAGGTTTTTAATAAACAAAGGATGTTTATGGAAGAAAAAGAGCTAACAAATGGCGAAACGACAAAGGCTTTCCATAAGGAAAGTTTCCCCGAAAAACCATATTGGAACCCCTATCTTGCAGGAATTGGTTTGGGTATTGTGCTTCTACTTGCATTCGTTATAATGGGGCGAGGGCTGGGAGCCTCTGGTGCTGTTTCAACGCTCGTTGCTACTGGCGTTGCAAAGATTGCACCAAACCACGCCCAAAACAACGAATTCTATCAAAACTATCTCGTTCAGGAAAATCCGCTAAAAGACTGGCTTGTGTTCGAAGTCCTTGGTGTGCTTGTCGGCGGTTTCATTTCTGGAATTTTTGCAAATAGAGTGAAATTCAAAATTGAAAAGGGACCAAAAATCAATAATGTTCAAAGGCTTGTTTTTGCAACAATTGGCGGTGCCTTGATGGGCTTTGGAGCCAAACTTGCCGGCGGTTGCACAAGCGGGCAAGCTCTTACTGGCGGTGCGCTTCTCAACTTGGGTAGTTGGTTGTTTATGCTTTCCGTTTTTGCCGGTGGTTATTTGATTGCTTATATTTTTAGGAGGTTGTGGCTATGATAGCACCATTTTACAAATTCGGGATGTTTGGTGAAGAATTCAGCCTCATAGTTGCCTTTTTAATAGGTATTGGATTTGGCTTTTTCCTCGAACGTGCAGGGTTTGGTTCGGCACGAAAACTCGCTTCGCAATTCTATCTCTACGATATGACCGTCTTTAAAGTTATGTTTACAGCTATCGTCACCGCAATGTTGGGTGTTTACTTTCTTGGTGTGTTTGGTTTTCTCGATATTAATCTAATTTACTTCACTCCCACCTATGTAGTTCCTCAGATTGTAGGTGGATTTCTATTAGGCTTTGGGTTCATCATTGGAGGCTATTGTCCGGGTACTTCCGTAGTTTCTACTTCGATTGGGCATTTGGATGGCTTATTCTTTTTGATTGGAGTCTTTATTGGAGTTTTCATTTACGGAGAAGTTTACCCATTGATTGCAAACTTTGCAACTTCAACTGCAATGGGAAAAGCAACAATATACGATTTTCTTCATATCCCCTATGGAGTTGTAGTTTTTGCTGTTGTTCTAATTGCTGTTGGTGGTTTTGCAGGTGCATCTTATCTCGAGAAAAAGTTTTATTCGAAAATTTTTGGGAGTTGATATGAACCTAAAAAATTTGAGTCTAAATCAAAAACTTGGGGTTTTGGCACTTATCCTTGGTTTAATTGCTCTTTTCACCCATGACCCAACGAAAGCAACTTATGTGCGAATCGATCCAAAGGAATTGTCATTAGAAATCAATTCACCATCGAAGTTTATTGCACCCGTCGAACTTGCAGAGGAAATAATTTCCGGACACGAATTTTTTACCCTTGTCGACCTTCGAAATCCATCCGAATATGAAAAAGGGACTATTCCCGGTGCTATTAATCTTTCAGCAAAAGACCTTTTTGAAAGTTACTTGCAAAGAAATCAAAAAATCATCCTATTTTCCGAAGAAGATACCAAGGCTTTGAATGCTTGGATTGCTCTTAAATCTCAAGGATATAAAAATGTATTGGTATTAAAAGGAGGATACCAAGGTTGGCAAAATGAAGTTCTTTTCCCGAAAATCTCTTCGGATACGACTAAGGCTGGGAAGGAAAAACTCGAGAAAATCAAGCAAATCTCGAACTATTTTGGTGGTACACCAATTTTAATTTCCGAAGGCAAAGGAATACCAATTCAAACGGAAACACGAAAAGCTACAACAATGCAACAACAAACACCAGCCCCAGCCGTCAAGAAACCGGGCGGAACTGCAAAGCCAAAAAGAGAAGGCTGTTAGGGTTCTTTGAAATACACTCCGAGTTGCAACTTCCTAAGGGGTGAAAACCTATGGAATGCAACCGATGGGTTTGAGTGGAAACGCTCAAGCCTCCCGAGGCTTTATGCCGAATTGGAAAGGAGTTTGTTCAACGCAACCTTGCTTTTCGGCAAGGTTTTTTTATATTGGTGATGGAAAGAAACAAACGAAATATCTTAATCTTTTTTGCTGGACTTTGGGCTTTCGTCGAAGTCTCGCTCGGAACTGTGCTTTCGCTTTCGAAAGTGCCTTTTCGGGGTATGCTTATGGCTTCTTTTGCTTGTTTCATACTTATTTCATTCAGAGTTCTAAACCACACACCCCGAAGTTCGATATATCTTGCAACGATTGTCTCTGTTGTAAAACTCATTTTTTCGTTCGGAGCCGGAGCATTAAACAGCGCTATTGCAATTTTTATCGAAGGGCTAATCGCAGAAATTATTTTCTCGTTAATCAGAGTAAACTTGTTTAGTTCTATACTTGCTGGGGCATTGGTTGTATTGTATCCTTTCTTCCATAGCTTGTTTACTCAAACTGTTATTTTCGGAGTGGACATATTTAAGCTTTACAATAGAATTCTTAGTGAACTTCAGCAAATATTAAAAATCAATAACACTATAGGAGTTCTTGAATTAATTTTGTTTTTTTCGATTCTCTACTTGCTAATTGGTTCAATCGTGGGTGCTTCTTCATTTTGGTTTTCCAAAAATGTTTTAACCAGAATAATACATTATGGAAAGCAAGCTCGTCAGTAAAATTAAATTTTGGTTTTTTGTAATTCTTGTTGTTGCCTCTCTGGCAATCAACAACTTTTTCTTTTTTTTAGCAATAAACATAGCAGCACTCTTCTTTTTTAAAAAGGAGGAAAGAGGAAGTATCACTTATTTGCGGAAACCAAAGTTTTTGTTTTCAATAGCATTAATAACTGCTCTTCCAATAATCTTTGCATACGGAAACACCCAAGAATTTTATTCGACAATAGAAATGATTGGAAAAATTCTTTTACGAGGTTTTCTGCTGCTACAAACAATGGCTATCTTGATCAATCGGCTCGACAAAAACAAAATACTAAACTACTTTAATAAAAAGTTTCCTGATTTCAATGAAAATCTTACAGATACAATTTCCGCTCTGAACAAATTCAAAGAAATTTTTGTTGAAACACGAAAACGAATGAGCACCAAAGTTTTAGTGAAGAAATTAATTTCAAATCCAGTTCGCTTTTTTGAAAAATTCTTGGCAAGACTTTGGGAAGAATATTCAAAACAATAAAATATTGATTCGATATTCCCCAGTTTTTTCCTACTTTTGCAAATTAACTTTCGGGCAATAATGGCAAAACCTTCAAGACAACTGATTGTGCTTTCCGCACCAAGCGGTGCGGGCAAAACAACGCTTGCTAAATATCTGCTTGCAGCTTTCCCAGAATTCAAATTTTCAGTTTCCGCCACGACAAGGAAACCCCGCCCCAACGAAATCAATGGTAGAGACTATTATTTTATGTCAGAAGAAGAATTTAAACGAATCATTGAAAGCGATGGCTTTGTTGAATATGAACAAATATTTGACAACTACTATGGAACTTTAAAAAGCGAGGTGGAAAATAGCCTATCAAAAGGAGAAGTTGTTGTTTTCGATATCGATGTTAAAGGTGCACTTTCGATAAAAAAACTTTACCCCAAAGAGGCATTTTTGATATTTATTGCACCTCCCTCACTTGATATATTACAACAAAGATTGAAAAATCGCGGCACAGAATCCACCGAGCAATTACAAAAACGAATGGAACGAATACAAATGGAGATGGAACAAAAAGATAAGTTTGACTATGTCCTTATCAACGACGATATTGAGCGAGCCAAAAAAGAACTTATCGAAATTGTACAAAATGTCACAGGTGTTGTGTAACTCTTTTGTTGTTTTTTTAAATTTCAGTATCTTCAACCCTCTAAAATCGTTTAAATAAAAGCACTTCAAGAAACAAAAATAAAAATTTATCCTTCCTAAAACTACAGTGTGTATACAAAACAACCAAATAAGTTGTTGGTATACAATACCTAATCTAATATTGCAATTGAGTTTGTTTAACAATTAATGAAAGGAGAGAATAATGTCGAAATTAATTAGCCCACACGGAAGCCCCGAGTTAATCAAGCTACTGCTCGAAGGAAAAGAACTCGCCGAGGAGAAGAAGAAAGCCGAGAAATTGCTAAAGGTTCACATCACCAGTCGCGAAGCTGGCGACTTAATTATGATGGGAATAGGCGGATTTACTCCACTGACAGGTTTTATGGGCTACGACGATTGGAAAAGTGTTTGCGAAGAAATGAAAATGCCAAGTAAAAACAATCTTTTCTGGCCTATCCCCATTACCGTATCGACAGACAAAGAGACTGCCGACAAAATTAAAATCGGCGACGAAGTTGCTCTCTATTCCGACGAGTATGGCGAAATAATGGCAACGATGAAGGTAGAGGAAAAGTACAAAATCGACAAAGAATTCGAATGCAAGAATGTTTACAAAACCACAGACATCGAACACCCAGGTGTAAAAATGGTAATGGACCAAGAAGAAATCAATCTTGCCGGTCCTGTTAAAGTTCTAAGCGAAGGTCCTTTCCCGGAACAATTCAAAGGGATTTACCAAAGGCCAGAAGAGTCGAGAAAAATTTTTGCCGAGAGAGGGTGGAAAACAATCGCTGCATTACAATTGCGAAATCCAATGCACCGCTCCCATGAATATCTTGCCAAAATTGCACTCGAAATTATGGACGGGCTTTATATTCACCAATTAGTTGGAAAGCTAAAACCCGGCGATATCCCCGCAGATGTTCGCGTGCGTTGCATTGATGTCCTCGTTCAAAATTACTTCGTTAAAGACACTGTTTTACAAGGTGGTTATCCACTTGATATGCGATATGCTGGACCACGCGAAGCACTGCTCCACGCCTTATTCCGGCAAAACTACGGGTGCACTCATATGATAATTGGACGCGACCACGCCGGCGTTGGCAATTACTATGGTCCTTTCGAGGCACAAGAAATATTCGACGAACTTTGGGAAGGAGCGCTCCTTTGCCAACCATTGAAAATCGATTGGACATTCTATTGTTATAAGTGCGAAGGTATGGCTTCGATGAAGACCTGCCCACACTCGGTAGAAGACAGACTTCTGCTAAGCGGAACAATGTTGCGAAAGGCTTTGTCCGAGGGTCTTGAAGTGCCAAAAGAATTTTCTCGACCAGAGGTGCTTGCAATTTTGCGAGAATACTACTCTGGATTGGAAGAAAAAGTTGAAATCAAGCTGCATAAAGCAGCCACAGGTGAATAAAATGATTTATTTAATGTATGTTTAATTAATTAAAGGAATACTAAAATGCCAAGCTTCGTAATAGTCGACAAATGTGATGGTTGCAAAGCACTGGACAAGACAGCTTGCCAGTACATTTGCCCAAACGACCTTATGGTCTTGAACAAAGAAACAATGAAGGCTTACAATCGCGAACCAGAATTGTGTTGGGAATGCTACAACTGTGTAAAGATCTGCCCCAACCAGGCTATCGAAGTACGCGGATACGCAGATTTCGTCCCGCTTGGTGCACAAGTTACGCCCATGCGAAGTTCCGACTCGATTATGTGGACAGTGAAATTCCGAAACGGCGAATTAAAACGCTTTAAATTCCCAATTCGCACAACACCCGAAGGTTCGGCTGTGCCAGATGGAGGTTGGGACACTGCAACAGACGATATTTCAAGCCCACTTCTTTTCACTGAACCAGGTTCGCTTAAACTCGATTCTTTATTCACTCTTAATAAGTAATATGTTATATGTTGGAAAATAAAGGAGAAAAAAATGGGACCATTTGAAACAGTAGAAGTCAACACTGATTTATTGATTGTCGGTGGCGGAATGGCTGCCTGCGGTGCAGCAGTCGAAGCAGCGTACTGGGCAAAGAAATATGGATTGAAAGTTACCCTTGTCGACAAGGCAGCGTTGGACCGAAGCGGTGCCGTTGCTATGGGACTTTCTGCTATAAATCTATATGTCGACTTAAATTCTGGTAAAAACACAGTAAAAGACTACGTTGATTATGTTCGAAACGACTTGATGGGTATTACTCGCGAGGACCTTGTTGCAAATATAGCTCGCCATGTGGATTCCACTGTACATCTATTTGAGAAATGGGGACTTCCTATTTGGAAAGACGAGGAAGGCAACTATGTCCACGAAGGTCGCTGGCAACTTATGATCAACGGTGAATCTTACAAAGTAGTTGTTGCCGAAGCCGCAAAAAATGCGCTTGGAATGGAAAACATTTATGAAAGAATTTTTATTGTTGAACCATTGATGGACGGCGACCGATGCGCTGGCGCAGTCGGATTTAGCGTTCGAGAAAATAAATTCTACGTATTCAAAGCAAAAGCCACACTGGTTGCAATGGGTGGCGCCGTTCACGTTTTCCGACCTCGTTCGACGGGCGAGGGTTTAGGGCGTGCTTGGTATCCACCTTGGAATTCTGGCTCGAGCGCCTACTTTACGATAATGGCTGGTGCAGAAATGACTTGCCAAGAAGTGCGCTTCATACCCGTGCGATTCAAAGATGCTTATGGTCCAGTGGGAGCTTGGTTCTTGCTGTTTAAATCCCGAGCCACAAATGCATTCGGAGGCGATTATATGGTCGAAAGAACCGATGAATTAGAAAAATGGCTCCCCTACGGAAAAGTAAAACCAATTCCAGCAAACTTGAGAAACTGGCTTGGTATGCTCGACGTTATGGAAGGCAAAGGTCCAATTTATATGCGTACTGAAGAAGCAATTCAAAAATTAGCAGACCAATACAAAGACGACCCCAAAGCATATAAAAAGAAAATGAAAGAACTCGAAGAAGAAGCCTGGGAAGACTTCCTCGATATGACCATCTCGCAGGCAATTCTTTGGGCTGCAACAAATACATTCCCAGAACAGGCTCCATCAGAAATCGCCGCTGCTGAACCATACTTCATTGGCTCGCACTCTGGAGCCTCTGGCGCCTGGGTTAGCGGTCCAAAGGATCTTGCACCGCCAGAATATTTCTGGGGCTATCCCAATATGTCGACAGTTAAAGGATTGTTCTGCGCTGGCGACGCTTCTGGTGCATCGAGCCACAAATTCTCTTCCGGCTCGCACGCCGAAGGAAGAATTGCTGCAAAAGGTGCAATTGAATACATCGTCAAAGAGAATCCACAATTGAACTATGACGCAAATCAAATTGAAGAATTAAAGAAGAAGATTTACAAACCGCTTGAAATCTACGAAGCACACTATAAAGAAACCACCGACCCCGATATAAACCCGAATTACATCAGACCAAAAATGTTTATGTTCCGTTTGCAAAAGATAATGGACGAATACGCAGGCGGCGTATCATCTCAGTTCAAAACCAGCAAGCCCCTGCTCGAGAAAGGCTTGCAACTGATGAAATTCTTGAAAGAGGATAGCGAGAAACTTGCTGCTGCCGATTTGCATGAATTGATGCGTTGCTGGGAAAACATCCATCGTATGTACCAAGCCGAAGCCCACATTCGAGCAATTCTTTTCCGAGAAGAAACTCGCTGGCCCGGTTACTACTTCCGTGCAGATAAACCAAATCTGGACCCGAACTGGGAAAAATTTGTAAATATGGTATACGACCGCAAGTCCGATACCTGGAATGTATTCACTCGCGACATTATTCACATCTTCTAATTCAAGAGTGTCCCGGGGAAACCCGGGACACTATGTTATTTGAAAAACGGGAGCGAAATGCAGGATCAAGGTGATGTTGCTCATCTTTATTCTGCTTTTCTATCCCCAATCTAACTAAAGGAAGTTAAAAATGGAAAAGAAGTTTTATTGTAAACATTGTGGAAAAGAGATTAAAAAAGTTTACTTACCAGTTGATTCCGATTGGGGAGTAGAATATCTCTTTGTCTGTTTGAACGATGAGTGTGGCTACTTTAAACGCGGCTGGGACTGGATGTGGAACAATTATCATGTCCATGCTTCATATAGATTTATGATTAATCCATTTACTGGATATCAAGGTCCATATCCAGTTACAAAGGAAAACGATATTAAAAATGCTTATGTTGCTGAAATTGAAAGGGACAAAGATGTTTGAAAAAAATACAAGAATAGTCAACGATGACCAGATTGCCAATTACCCGAAATTGGATAAGAATGCGAAGTTTAAATTTAATTGTCATCCCAATATTGAATGCTTCAATAAATGCTGCAACAATGTTAACATTTTCCTTACCCCATACGATATTGCAAGGCTGAGAAAAGCTCTTGGAATTGATTCTTCGGAATTTCTTAGCAAATATACAATCTTGCCAATCGCAACGAACCTGCGCCATCCAATTGTAATGTTGAAAATGGACGAAAAGACATTGAACTGTCCTTTTCTCGGGGAAAACGGCTGCTCGGTTTACCACGATAGGCCGTGGAGTTGCAGAATGTTTCCTCTTGGCGTTGCTTCCCCCAACGAGGCTGAAAAACTAAACAATGGTGAAGAATTCTATTTCTTAATTAAAGAAGATATTTGCAAAGGTTTTGATGAAAATCAAGAATGGACTGTCGAGGAATGGTTCCAAGATCAAGGTTTAAGAGAATATCAAGAATTGGGCGAACTTTTCAAGGAAATTTCACTGCACAAATTTTTTGTAACCTCGCGGGCGATTGAACCAGTAAAGTTAGAAATGTTTTTTATGGTTTGCTACGATATAGATAAGTTCCGAAAGTTTTTGTTCGACAGCACTTTTTTCAAAAGATTTGATGTTGATGATGATAGGAAGGAAAAAATTCGAACAGACGACGCTGAATTAATTAAGTTTGGTTTCGAGTGGTTGCGATTTAGTATATTTGGTGAAAAAGTATTCAACTTACGCAAAGATTATCTCGACCTAGACAAACATAAAGTAAAATAAAAAAGAGGTTGGCAGTGCGCGATGTCATTGAAATTAAAAATGATATTGATTTCATAAAAGAATTAAAACAACGCGGTGGCGAAACATTAAAGAAATGCTACCAATGCGCAACTTGTTCAGTCGTATGCGATCTTTCACCCGAAGAAAATGCTTTCCCACGCAAGGAAATAATTTGGGCAAGCTGGGGTTTGAAAAGCGAATTAATTTCGGACCCTGATATTTGGCTATGTCACGGTTGTATGGAATGTAGCGAGAAATGTCCTCGGGGTGCTCGACCTGCCGACTTGATGGCTGCTATCAGAGATTATGTGTACAAGCATTTTGCAATACCAAAATTTATGGGTATTGCTCTTGGCTCGCCGCGATATCTTCCTTTACTTTTTCTTTTGCCCGTGATCTTGATATCATTACTTGTAATGATAACACAAAATTGGGACTTAAACAATCTCTTCCCAATCAAAGAAGGAGCTTTTAGATATAAAGAATTTGTTGCCCACGGACCTATTGAAGCATTGTTTTTAACTGGAAATGTGCTGATTTTCGCATTCACATTCTGGGGCTACAAAAGATATTGGAAAACCTTGAAATGTAAATTAGACAAGCCAAAGCTATTAAACTTCTGGCAAGCAGTATGGCGCGTGCTTATCGAACTTTTTCTACATAAAAAATTTAGTCGATGCACAACAAATTCCACCCGATTCCTGGGACACTTATTTATCTTCTATGGATTTATTGGAGCAATGATAGCCACTGGCGTGGTTGTCATCAATGTTCTGGGAATATTTGGTAAAATCTTGCCCGAGGATATGAACCTCCCCATACGGATGCTTGCTGGATTTGATATTCACAACCCAGACGAACTACGAGAATTTTTCGGTCTTTTTGTCAAATCGTTTGGAATTTTATCGGGATTCCTTATGGTAATAGGAAGTCTTATGTGCCTGTTAAGAAGATACAAAACCGAACCCCAACACGGGAAGTCGAGCTACAGCGATATGTTGTTTCTATGGGTGCTTTGGGGTGTTGCATTCACAGGGCTTCTATGTGTGATGTTCCGTTTGATGCACGCTGCAGTTCTTGGGTTTCCAACATACTTTGTGCATTTAGTGTTAGTCTATTTCTTGCTTTGGTATATGCCCTATTCTAAATTCGCCCATATGGTCTATCGATTTCTGGGGCTGGTATTTCTTAAAATGTATGGAAGAGAAGAAAAACAAAAGTTTCCCCTTTTATCAAACTAAATTAATTGGTTATGTTTACAATTTAAAGGAGTTGATATGGCAGAACAAATGAAAAAGTATGAAACCCCACTACTGAATGAGCTGGAAAAAGGACCCTGGCCAAGTTTCGTAAAAGAAATCAAAGCGGCAGCCGAATGGAACCAAATGGCAAACGACCTTTTGGGTTTGCTTGAAAGATCGTACAGAGAAAAAATTGGCCATTGGAAACACGGTGGTATCGTAGGAGTGATGGGCTACGGTGGTGGGGTCATCGGGCGCTACACCAACTTGCCCGAAGAATTCCCAAATGTCTCACATTTCCATACTATGCGAATCAATCAACCTGCAGGCTGGTTCTACACAGCTGAAGCGCTTCGCACCCTTGCCGATATTTGGGATCGGCACGGCTCTGGTTTAACAAACTTCCACGGCTCGACTGGCGATATAATTTTCCTTGGAACAAGAACTGAAGAACTTGAACCTACATTTGCCGAACTGACACAAGCCGGATTCGATCTTGGCGGTTCTGGATCCGACATCAGAACCCCAAGTTGCTGCTGTGGTATGGCTCGTTGCGAATGGGCTTGCTACGATACAATGAAACTCACTTATTTTTTAACCCAACATTATCAAGATGAAATTCACAGACCTGCTTTCCCCTATAAGTTTAAATTTAAATGCTCTGGATGCCCAAACGATTGTGTGGCAGCAATTGCTCGAGCCGACTTTTCTATAATTGGTACCTGGCGAGATGAAATACAAATCGACCAAGAAATGGTACGCGAATATGCCAAAAACGGTGTCGACATCAATAAAGAAATTGTTATGATGTGCCCAGGTCGATGCATAGAATGGGACGGTGAAGAACTTAAAATTGACAACAGCAGTTGCCGACATTGTATGCATTGCATTAATGTAATGCCAAAAGCCCTTGCCCCTGGCAAAGACCGTGGCGCTTGCATCCTTCTTGGTGCAAAAGCCCCAATTGTCGAAGGCGCAATACTTTCCTCTGTTATTGTACCCTTTGTGAAACTCGACACAGAAGAATCCTTCAACGATATCGTAGAACTAATAGATGCAATTTTGGAACCTTGGATCGAAGAAGGAAAAAATCGCGAACGCGTCGGAGAGTTTATTCAGCGAGTCGGCTTGGGCAATTTCCTCGAGGCAATAGGTTTGGATCCGCAACCAGAAATGATTCGCCACCCGAGAACAAATCCTTATGTTTTTTATGAAAACTATTTAGAAGAAGAATAAATTACTAATTTTGTTAAATAAAGAAGGAGAAAAAAATGGCTGAAACAGTTCAAAAAAGGATTACAGATATCGGCCCACCGCATTACGAAAAATTTCTACCTCCTATCATTAAAGAAAACTATGGGAAATGGAAATATCACGAAATTCCTCGACCAGGCGTAATTGTGCATACTTCGGAAACCGGTGCCAAATTATATACCGTACGAGCAGCTTCCCCTCGATTATTGAGTACCACAAAAATCCGCAAATTTGCAGAACTTGCTGAAAAATATTCCGACGGTTACTTACGATTTACTTCTCGACATAATGTAGAATTTCTATTGAGCGACCCAGCGAAAATCGACCCATTAATCCAAGAGCTGGAAGCAATTGGACATCCGGTTGGAGGCACTGGAAATGCAATTTCAAGTATGGTACATACACAGGGCTGGATTCATTGCCACTCATCGGCAACCGACGCATCTGGGGTTGTCAAATCTGTTATGGACGAGTTGATTGACTACTTTAAAACGATGAAACTTCCTGCGAAAATACGGCTTGCTCTTGCCTGTTGTTTAAATATGTGTGGTGCAGTCCATTGCTCCGACATTGCAATTCTTGGAATCCACACTCGCCCTCCCAAAGTCAATCACGAGTTATTGCCAAAGGTTTGTGAAATTCCAAATGTAGTTGCTTCGTGTCCAACAGCTGCAATCCGTCCCTCGACATTCCAGGGGAAACCCAGCGTCGAAGTCGATGAAGAAAAGTGTATGTATTGCGCCAATTGCTATACAGTATGCCCCGCAATGCCATTAAACAATGCAGAAACAGACGGTATTTCAATATGGGTCGGTGGGAAGGTTTCAAATGCTCGAAGCGAACCAATGTTTTCGAAGCTGGCAGTTCCATATCTACCAAACAATCCACCACGCTGGCCCGAGGTTGTACAAACAGTGAAAAAAATTGTCGAAGTCTGGGCTGCAAACGCACACAAACACGAGCGAGTTGGAGAATGGATCGAAAGAATTGGCTGGCCCAAATTCTTCAAATTAACCGGTATTGAATTCACTAAACAACACATAGACGACTTTAAACACGCAGGTTTAACATACAAAACTTCAGTTCATTTGACATATTAGGAGGAGATATGGCAGAGAAAGTATCTATCGAGGAAGTTGCCGAGGCAATGTACAAAATGGTAAAGGATACGATGGGTATGAAAAAATGGAAAGCCACCGATCTACAAAAGGCAGCCATCGAAATGTTCGGCGAAGACCGTTGCGATAAAAATATATGCAAAGAAGCAATAAAGGAATTAGTAAACTCTGGTCGTCTGGTCTACACATATTTCGGCGGCAGCTACCTCGAAATCCCTCATAAAGAGGGTGCACAAAATGATTAACTTACGATGGGCTCCTTTCGTAGGAGCCCATTTGCATTTTGCATAGGTGTCAAATGAATGTCAGACGTCCAAGGGTAATTATTGCAGGTTTGTCGGGAGATAGCGGAAAAACTCTTGTTTCAGTTGGGTTAGTTTCCCAACTTAAAAAACTGGGTTACTCTGTTTTTCCATTCAAAAAAGGTCCGGATTACATCGACCCATTATGGCTATCTCGGGCATCGGACTCTGTGGCACGCAATCTCGATACCTTCATTATGGGCAAGTCTGCTATTCTTGAATCTTTTTTACAAAATACCCACAACAATGGAATTGCCATAATCGAAGGTAACCGGGGTCTTTACGACGGTTTCGACGAAAATGGAAGCCATAGCACCGCCGAACTTGCAAAGATTCTCGACTGCCCTATTATTGTTGTTATTAATGTTCAAAAAATAACACGCACAAGTGGGATTATCATTTGGGGACTTAAATTCTTCGACATTGGAATAAACATCGCTGGCGTTATTATTAATAATTATTCTGGGAAAAGACATAAAGACATAGTATCTAAATCCATAACCGAGATTTCTGGTGTTCCCGTGGTCGGAGCAATCCCTAGATTATCAGAAAAAACTCTTTTCCCATCCCGTCATCTTGGCTTGACGACTCCTTTCGAGCTTGATGCAAACAAGGAAGCAATCGAAACTGCTCGCCAATTAATCGAAGAATATGTAGATGTGGAAAAAATTATCGAAATAGCCAATCAAGCAAATGAAATATTTGTTTCCCAACTTCCACAAACAAAAATTGTTCAAACAAAATCATTGCGAATTGGCTACTTTTGGGACAAAGCATTCTGCTTTTATTATAGAGAAAATCTGGAAGCATTAGAGCAATTGGGAGCTGAACTCGTCCCAATTTCGCCTATAGACAACTCAACCGTACCAGATGTTGATGGTATATACATAGGCGGTGGGTTCCCCGAAACAAATGCCCAAGCATTATCAAATAACAAGGAATTTTTGAACAACTTTCGAATGAAAGTGCAAAATGGAATGCCAGTATTTGCTGAATGTGGTGGGCTGATGTTTCTTGCCCAAGAAATTGATAATGATGGGAACTTCCAGATGAGCGGGGTTTTGCCTATTAAAATTTCTATGAGCAAAAAACCAATAGGCCATGGTTATTTCGAAGGAATTGTCGACGAGGTGAATCCTTTTTTCGATGTTGGGACTTATCTTCGAGGACACGAATTCCATTATTCTTTCATAAGTGAAATCCTTGGCGAAATCAAAACAACCATAAAAGTTACCCGAGGTACCGGATGTTGGACAAATCGTGATGGAATAGTATTGGGAAATGTATTCGCATCTTATGTCCATTTTCATACAATTGGATGTCCAAATTGGGCAAGAAACTTTGTTGAACTTTGCTCAAGAAATAAAAACAAATCAATACACAGAAATATAATTGATATTGCTATATAGTTTTATTAATTCTTAATTTTAATTTGTCAAAATAAGGAGATAAACAAATGGCAACACAAAAAGAGTCAATCGAAAAACTGGTTGAACTTTTGAAGAGATGGCAAAAGATCGAAGATGCATCGATTAAAAACACAACCGAAATAATCAAGAAATCGGATAATCCGTTGGTACATCTTGTTATGGAAATCATTCGACAAGATTCAGTTATGCATCGTCGTGTTCAACAGCTTATCATCGACCATTTCGAAAAACAACCGATAACAATGAATCCAGAAGAACTTGCCGCTTTCTGGTCGTTAGTCGAAGAACATGACGAAGTAGAAAAGAAAACAATCGCTTTGGCAAAAGAGGCTTTGCAAGATGTAAAATCACCTATTGCTAAATACTTGCTTGAATATTTGTTATATGATGAAAACAAACACGATAATTTGCTCGAAGAAATGAACAAAATCAAACTTGGAATGTACCCCTACGGTGGTTACTAACCATTTTATGTTAAACAAATCTATGGGGTGAGAAAATGGGACTCGTAAAAAAAGATAAAAAACCTCTGGGCAAAATAAGGGGAACAAGCACCGGAACATCTGGGGTTGAAACATCTCCACTTCGTCCGACTCATGTTCCCAAACTTGCCCCTTGCCGCTCTGGTTGTCCAAACGCTACAAAAATTCGCGAGGTTCTTCTGGCAATTGCTCAAACCGAGGATCGCGGAAGAACCTACGATGAATCCTATCGCCTCGCTTTCGACATACTTGCCGAACGAAATCCTTTCCCTGCTGTGTGTGGACGAGTTTGCCCACATCCTTGCGAAGAAAATTGTAACCGGCAATACAAGGACGGAGCATTGAACATTCACGGCATAGAAAGATTCATTGGCGATTATGCACTACAACACAAGTTCCCACTTCCCAAATTGACCGAGGAAAAATATCCCGAAAAGATTGCAGTCATTGGCGCTGGTCCTGCTGGTTTGTCTTGTGCATATCAACTTGCACGCCGTGGCTACAGCGTTACTGTTTTCGAGGCATTCAGCAAACCAGGCGGTATGCTCCGATACGGTATACCAAAATATCGATTGCCCGAAGATGTTCTTGACGCTGAAATCCAAAGAATCGTTGATTTGGGAGTGGAAATTAAGTGCAATATTGCTGTAGGTAAAGACATACCCTACCAAGAGATTCGAGACAAATTCGATGCATTGTTTGTTGGCATCGGTGCCCACAAGGGGAAAAATTTAGGACTTCCGGGCGAAGATTCTCCAAATGTCTACACAGGTACAGAATTTTTGAATATGGTCAACTCTGGCAGAAAAATTGATGTCGGAAAAAAAGTACTAGTCGTTGGCGGGGGCGATACTGCAATCGATGCAGCAAGAGTATCGCGTCGATTGGGTGCCGATGTAACAATTCTTTATCGCAGAACGAGAAACGAAATGCCAGCAATCGAAGAAGAAATAGTTGGCGCCGAAGAAGAAGGAGTCAACATCGTTTTTCTTGTTGCACCAAAAGAACTTATTCTCGACGAAGATAAAGTTAAAGCAGTCAAATGCCAAAAAATGCAACTCGGGGAACCAGACGAATCCGGCAGAAGAAGACCCGTACCAATCGAAGGCGCAGAAGAAATCTATGAATGCGACACACTTATTGCTGCCATTAGTCAAGAACCAGATTTTTATGGATTTGAACAGTTGCGCGAAGGAAAAGATTGGATCAAAGTCGACGAGAACTTCCGTTCTGTCAAAGACCCAAAGGTTTATTCAGGCGGCGACGACCTCGAGTTAGGATTAGTTACAATCGCAATTTACCAAGGTAGAATGGCTGCCGAAACAATTCATAGCACGTTTCGCGGAGTTCCCATCGAGAAAGACCCCGAACTTTCCTATCCATTGGTAACAAAAGACAGAATAGTATTTTCATATTATACTGAAAAATATAGAAACGAAGCGCTACGGCTGCCGCCCGACGAACGATTAGCTGAATTGGAAAAAGAAATCACCTGCACATTAACCGAAGAACAGGTCATAGACGAAGCCCATAGATGTATGAGTTGCGGTTCGTGCTTCGATTGTGGTACGTGCTGGAGCATTTGTCAAGACCAGGTTATACATCGACCAGTACAAAGATTCCAAACTTATACCTTCAAACTTGAACTTTGCAAAGGATGCAATAAATGCGCCGAAGCATGCCCTTGTGGCTACATAGAAATGAAGGACCCGTTCACGGGACAAATTGCTCCGCGCGACCCTGAAACTGGAAAAGTCATCTACACTGGATGATACATCATTTTTATGGTAGTATGTTCAATTAATTTAAGGACTTAAAAATGCCAGTTTTTGAATGGAACGAAATCAAAATTGAAGTCGACGAGGACGGCTTTATGGCTAATCCCGAAGAATGGAACGAGCGAGTTGCACTTGCTCTTGCTTCTACCGAGGGAATCAGTGAATTAACACCTGACCATTGGAAAGTTATCAACTATCTTCGCGATTATTACAAGCAATACGGAATCGCTCCGATGATTCGAAAGTTGTGTAAAGAAACCGGTTTCACATTAAAGCAAATTTACGACCTGTTTCCGTCGGGACCTGCAAAGGGAGCCTGTAAAGTCGCTGGTCTTGCAAAGCCAACAGGTTGCGTCTAAAAGTTCTTTGATATCGTTTCGAAGCAAGGAATCCCGCCCCGGATTCCTTGTTTCGAAAAATTTAATAATATGACAAACACAAAACTAATTTTTGCAGGTGAAGACCTTTAAAAGTTAGTTTTGATAAACAAAAGGTTATATTATGGAATTCTTGCATTTTGCATTCTACATTGGATTGGTCACATTCGTTATCTTAGTCATTAGCAAAGGGGTTAAAATTGCAAATGCGCCAGTACACCTTCGCTGGGAACTTTATCCAGTCGCCCACGAAAAAGGGAAAGCTCGATACGGCGGTTCCTATCTCGAAGAATTTGAATGGTGGAACAAACCACTTAAAAAAGACTTAATTGGTGAACTTTGGACAATGTTTCAGGAAATTGTTTTTTTAAAAGGCGTTTGGGAACACAATCGTTCGCTTTGGATAGGCTCGGCTCCGTTCCACTATGCTCTCTACCTATATATTCTCTTAACGATTTTTACACTCCTCGGGTTAATTTTTGGACTAAACCCGAGTAGCGCAGAATTTAATGCTAACTTGTTTGTGCAGCTTATTGGCATAATTATCTGGATCGCTTCTATTCTTGGAATACTTGGTGCAATCATCTTACTTCTCAAACGAATCCTTGACAATAATTTAAGACTTTACTCAAACCCAAGCCACTACTTTAACATTATTCTGATTGGAATGTTATATGTAACTTCACTTTTCTGGCTTTTAACCTCCGAGAATGCAGTACGAGAAATTTTTGGATTTTATAGTGCAGTTTTTACATTTTCCTCTTTGCCAGAATTGCCCACTGTAGGCTACATTCACTTGTATCTTCTTTCATTTTTCCTTTTCTACTTACCATTTACTCATATGACACATTTCTTTATGAAATACTTTACCTACCATAAAGTTCGATGGGACGACGAGCCGAATTTCCCTAATAGCAAAATCAGAAAGAGATTGATGGAACAATTGAACTTCCCCGTCCATTGGTCTGCTCCACATATCGGTGCCGACGGAAGAAAAACTTGGTTAGTCATCGCTTCATCACCATTGCCAATAAAGGAGAATAAAAATGGCTGAGAAAAGAAAAATTAAAATCACAGATATTAGTAATCCAAATATCTATCCGCTTGCCGAGATCGGACCAAACGATACAATTGAGCTCCCACCTCCATACGACAAATTGGAAAATTTACCCGGATTCAAAAAATTGAGCGAGACAACAAGGCAAACAATCGACGATTCTCTCGACGGAGTTGTTGCCGTTGGTGTACCAAAGCCAAAAAGTCCAGAAGAAGAAAAAGAACTTGTCGAAAAGTTTATATCTGGGTTAATCAAACTTTTTTCAAAGGAAAACAATTGGACATTCCTTCAACCCTTAATACTTACAATGGAACATTGCGCAAAATGTCAGACTTGCGCCGAGGAATGTCCAATCTTCGAGGCAAGTGGCTACGAAGAGATTTATCGACCAACCTACCGAGCAGAAATACTTCGCCGCCTTTATTTTAAGTACGTAAAACCCGGAAGTCCCTTCTTGAAAAAGTTCCAAGTTGGTGACATCGAACTTAACTGGACATTAATCTCACGACTAATCGAATTAAGTTACAGATGCACGATTTGCCGTCGATGTGCACAAGCCTGTCCTATTGGAATAGACAATGGATTAATTACCCACGAATTACGAAAATTATTTAGCCAGGAACTCGGTATAGCTGCGAAAGAAATCCACGAAAAAGGCACAGTACAACAACTTCTGGTAGGGTCCTCAACCGGCATGACTCCCGAGGTAGTCAAAGACAATGTTTCTTTTATTGATGAAGATTTAACTGAAAGATTGGGCATCAAAGTTGAATCTAAATGGGATGTTGCTGGCGCAGATTATCTGCTTATTCATAATGCCGGGGAATTTTTGTCCTGGCCAGAAAATCCTGCAGCATTTGCAATATTGCTCGATGCTGCTGGAATCAAATGGACTTATTCTAGTGACCTCGTTGGATACGACGGTGTAAATTACGGTGTTTGGTACGATGATTTCCAGCTTGCAAGAGTTGCACAGAAGCATTTTGAAATTGCAAAGAAGTTGGGTGTCAAAGGTATTATAATGGGCGAATGTGGTCATGAATCAAAATCTATGGGAATTACCGCGGAGCGAATTTTTGGAAACGAAATTAAAACAATCAATGCTATGACTTTAATTGAACAAATTGTCTTTAGCGGCAAGATAAAATTTGACCCGGAAAGGAACAATTTCCCAGTAACTTTGCACGATCCTTGTAATAGCGTCCGCTTAATGGGAATTGTCGAACCACAGCGTCGGGTGCTTCGCTTTCTCGCTCCAAAATTTCGCGAAATGGAGCCCCACGGAGTCGAAAATTACTGTTGCGGTGGCGGTAGCGGTTTTGCTGTGATGACACCTTACAACTTTCTCGATTGGAGAATGCATATAAGCGGCCGGAAAAAATTCAAGCAAATTCTCGACGCTTTCAAAGATGAACCACCTGGACCAGAAGTTCCAAAATATGTTTGTGCACCTTGTTCCAATTGCAAGGGGCAAATCCGAGATATCCTTGATTACTACGGAGCAAAAGAAAAATCCGGAATTTACTACGGCGGCTTGGTGGACCTTGTCGTCAACGCTATGACCGACTTGAAAGAGCCATTTATTGACTTTTCGATGATGTAGTTTAACTCTTTTCCATAAGGTTGCCTTTTCAAAAGGCAACCTTTTTCTTTTTTACAATTCTATTCTCACGATTTTCTCACGACGAACATCCCAACTTTTTGTAATTTTGTAAACTTAAACTTGGTATTCAGATGAAAAGAATTCTTTGGGCATTAATATTGTTCTCTGTTGGTAGTAAACTTTTTTCACAGGTGACTGGTTTGCCGACCCTTCCAAAAGATATCGGACTCGACGAGCAAGTGAAGAACCAATTTCAACAGCAACTATTTTCCGAGAAAGAAACATATCCTACCACTGCACTTGTCATCGACACATTTTATTATGTTGGTCCTGGGGACATAATTTCAATTCTTGTTCTTCCTACAAGCATAAATACCGAAATCACAAAAATCTCATCCGACGGGCAGCTCATTCTTTCTCGCTATGGATTCCTTGATGTCAAAGGAAAAACACTGCTCGAAACAAAAAAAGAACTTGAAAAATTGATCAAAGCCATAAATTCAAAAGCGGAAATATCGGTTTCGTTGTATAAACCACGAATCTGTTTAGTCAGAATTTATGGTAACGTAAAAAAACCCGGCGTTTATAATCTACCTGCAAGTTACCGAGTATCGGACGCCATAGCCATTGCTAATCTTGAATATTCTACGCAAGAGGCTCCGATGCCAAAGATATCCTCTTCAATGATGATAAATGATATTGAACGCAAACGCGAGTCTGAATTAACCGACAAAGGATTACCTGCAAACCTTTACTTTTCAAATCGTAACATATTTGTATACAATCAAATTTGGGGTTTGCGCAAGGCAGACATCGAATTGAGCAAATCGAGAAATTCATTCGAATTCGATCCATATATTCGCGAAGGAGATGAAATTTATGTGCCTTACACGCCAATAAATTATGAATATGTTACAATCTCTGGCGCTATTGTTCAGCCCGGGAAATTCTTTTTCAAAAAGGGGGACAAATTTAGCGATTTAATTCAGTTTGCAAAAGGATTCAAAAATAATGCGGACCTTTCTAATATTGTTGTTCTAAAGGATGGCTTTCAACGAAAGATTTCGCTCGAAGCCAAAAATGTTTTTGAACAGGATTTTGAATTGGAACCTTTCACAAACATAATCGTTGGAGAATTGCCTACAACACGCAACAATAACAACGCCGTTGCCGGTATCTATGGTTGTGTGGAAAAACCGGGTGTTTACCCAATTGTACCTGGAAAAACTCGACTGCTCGACCTAATCAAAATTGCCGGCGGGTTAATTTGCGAACCGTCGTATTCCAAATCTTTTGTCTTACGAAGCTACCCACAAAGACAATTCTGGGACGACCCTTCGTTGGAACTTTTTTCCCTCTTTAAACAAAGTAATTTAACATTGGAAGATACAACCCGATTCAAAATGGATCTATTTACCAAAGGACACTTTGTTTCTTGCGATCTCTATGAACTTCTTTCAAAAAACAATTTGCAGCAAAATATTCTGCTTTCCGACGGCGACCTTGTCGTCCTTCCAAAAAGCCTTGGTAGTATTTACGTTTGGGGCCAGGTTAAAAATCCAGGCTATGTCCCATTTGAACAAGGCAAGACATACGAATGGTACATTGACAAGGCTGGCGGCTATTTGTCGACCGCAAAAAAATCTCGCATTAGAATTATCCGTGGCTCACAAAAAGTTTGGCTAAATCCCAAAGAAACTGAAATTCTCGATGGCGACGAAATTTACGTTCCGGGAGAACCCGACTTACCCCCAGGAACTGAATACCAATACTACAGCCTTATCGCTACCGGTATCGCAACGCTAATTAGTTTAACATATTTGATTATTAATCTTACAACAAGAAGGAACTAATGCGAAAAATACTTTTAAAGTTTCTATTGGGTATATCATTACTTATATCATCTGAATCGTTTGCACAAATGGAAAATGTTCCTTTGACAAACCCGATTTACCATTTTTTGAAGCATATGCAAGTTCGTGGCTTGGTCGAAAACAAAAGTTTTTTCAAAACCCCTTTCACGCGAGGCGAAATTCAAGGAATGCTTCAAAATATTCAGAACAATTCGCAAGAGCTGAATAATTCAGAGAAAAGATTGCTTCGCACCTTCTTGCAGGAATTTGAACTTTCATCGAAAACTAATGCAGTGCTTATACCTAGTGAAACAGATTCAATTCAAGTACTATCACCAAAACTTTTTTCCAACGTCGACAAATATATATATCACTATTCAGATTCGCGAAACAATGTTTCTGTGAAACCGCTTGGCTCGCTCCGAACAATTTTTAAATTTGTGAAACAAGTCCAAAGCGAGAAGTCAATCTATGGCAATCTTGGCTTCCGGGTGTATGGCACAATCGATTCTGTACTGGGATATTACATCCAAGCAACAAACGGAAAATTTATCAGCGGCTCAAAAAGTTTGGGCATTCAAGAAGATAAAACTCTTGCAAACAGTGTTAAATTCACTTTATTAAATAGCGACTTCGACCTTGTCGAATCTCATGTCCGCTATCAAAATGAATGGTTCTCGATTGGGCTTTCGCGCGAAACAAGATTGCTTGGCTCGGGTATCCACCAAAGTCTCGTCGTTTCGGACAACGCACCACCAATGGATGAATTCTTTCTAACTGCAAGTTTTCGCAACTTTAAGTACCACTTTTCACATTTCAGTTTAATTGCACAGCCAAAATCACAAGTACCAGCTGGTGCTTCTGCTGATATTCCACCAAAATATATGGTTTTGCATTCCACCACATTTCAGTTTAAAAATTGGAATCTGACATATTTCGAAACTATTGTGTATTCCGGAAGAAGCGTTGAAATCGCATATCTTAATCCGTTGACATTCCTTAAATCCGTTGAACATTCGCTCCACGACCGCGACAAAGCCGCTATGGGATTAAGCTTTGAATGGAATATTTTCAATAATTTTCAAGTTCTTGGCACTTGGATGCTCGAAGACCTAATCTTTTCCGAAATCGGGAAAAATTTCTGGGGGAATAAAACCGCTTGGAATATAGGCGGAATTTTTTCTACACCATTTGCAACCGATGTGGGTTTGGAATACACCCGAGTCGAACCGTATATGTTTACACATTTTAACAATATCAACAACCGCACAAACGATGGAAAACTTATCGGCACTCCAATCCCGCCAAACTCCGACGAAACGGCTCTCCAAATCAAAAGTTTCGTAATCCCCCGCTATCCTTTGATTATTCGAGTATCCTTTCTTCGACATGGCGACAATGTTACCGACAGTACTGGCAAAATAATTCGTAACGTTGGTGGCGACTTCAATGTAAATCACTCTGCAACCGACAATTATAGAGTGAAATTTCTCGACGGTATCCGAAATGATTTGTTTACCATATCATTATCTGCTGGTATAGAGATAATCCGTAATTTCAATCTACAATTTTCTTTTGAGTATCGCAAACCGGAAAACCAAAAAAGTTATATTATTTCGAAATTAGTATTACGATTCGAAGACTTTTAACAATGGACACAGTTGAAATACTAATTTTAGTCTTACTTCTTCTTGGTTTATATCCTTTCACGATTTATCCATTTTTAATTTTCATCTTAAGCAAAATTTTTAAAAAAGAAATTAGAAAAGCAAACCATTTTGAGGAACCTTATGTTTCGATTGTAGTTCCAGTTTTTAATGAAGAAGAAAACATAGAAGAAATTGTTCAATCGATAAAAAATTCTAGTTATCCACTTTCGAAAATTCAACTTATTTTTGGCTCGGACGGATCAACAGACAGCACAAATAAAATACTCGAAAAAGTCGCAATAGAGAACAACTTCGTAGAGTACTACATTTTCCCAAGGAATGGGAAAAATTTCGTATTGAATCGACTTTTGGAAAAAGCAAACCACGAAATTATTTTATTTCTCGACGCTGATATTCGAATAACCAAAGGTTTGCTCCACAAAATTGTCGCATACTTCTCCGACGAAAACGTTGGCGGAGTCCTTACAAATATTATTATAACAAAAAATCACAAATCCAATTATCAAAACGAAGAACACCAAACACAGAAATTTTTTACAAACATCCGAAAATGGGAAAGCGAAATTTTCGCAACTGTGAACAACACCGGACCTTGTTATGCCGCAAGGAAATCCCTGCTGTCGCCAATTCCAAACGATAAAGTTTGCGACGATTTTTACATACTTTTAAAGATTATTTCCAAAGGGAAAAGAATGGTTGTTGCCGAGGATTGCATAGTTTTCGACATTCGCCAAAGAGACGATGTTTGGAAAGAATATCATCGAAAAAAACGCTTTTCAGCTGGTGGCATTTCAGCCATTCTTGCAGTACCCGAAATTTTCTCCCATCCCATTTTACTTTTTATGATATTTTCACATAAGATACTTCGCTGGTTAAGCCCAATATTTATTTTTTTAGCAATTATTTTGGCTTTTTTATCTAATTTAATACTTATTAAATTTCTTTTGCTTTTTGTTATCGTTCTTTTCCTTCTTCTTGTTTTATTTGGGACCGTGAAAATGAAAACCCACAAACAGCCCATAGCGTTGTTTTCGTTTCCATTATACATTTTTTTATCGACAGCTGGGACTGTTGCAGGCATCATACGCGCAATTCTTGGCAAACGAAATGCAAGTTGGACATTAGAAAAACTTGAGAATTGAAGTGAAATCGTTTCGAGAAAAACTGATATACAACTCACCGGCATTATTTGAAATTGCCTTCGATATTATTGCAATTTCAATAAGCTATGTTATCCACTACTACATTCGTTTCGAATCTGGACTTTTCCACACAGACATACATCCATCGTTGAGCGATGCTGTTATTACTGGCATAATTCTTCTTTGCTATTGGCTGGTTGCATTTTTCTTCGCTGGTTTGTATCGAAATTGGTTCGTTCGTTCACCTTTCGACGAATTTTTTGCTGTAATTAAAACATCCTTCTTCTTCAACTTCTTACTCTTTTTCTTTGTTTTTCTCGATAGTTCTGCAAGACCTCGGCTTCTTTTCCTTCTATACTTTATTGATATCACATTTTTTGTTCTTCTTGGACGATTTCTTGCGCGACGTCTTCAAAAATATCTTCGCCAGAGAAAAATTATCCAGATCCCTGTTGCAATTTTGGGGACAAGCCAAGATGTTATGGACCTTTTCAAGAAAATCCAATCCAATCCAGAATGGGGCTTCGACGTTAAAGCCCTGATCCTACTCGACCAAAATAATAATTTACCAGATGTTCCTATCCCAATTTTCCAATATCTAGAACTGGATATGGTGCTCGATAAGTACCACCCCTGCGAGTTGTTCATTGCTCTTGCAACGCCCAATCACGAAATGATACTCGAAATTGCTAATAAATGTGCCGAAAGACAAATTGTTGTCAAAATTGTACCCGACTTGTACGACGTTCTAACTGGACTTGTGAAAACCTTTCCAATGTATTCCATACCATTGATTGAAATTAGCACACAATTTTTACGTCCTTGGGAGGCATTTTTGAAGCGACTTCTCGATATCATTGTAAGCTTAATTGTTTTGATTTTGGGGCTTCCTTTATGGATAATTACTGGGATTTTGATTAAACTTGATTCAAAAGGACCTATACTTTACAAACAAGAAAGAGTTGGAAAGAACGGGAAAATCTTCACCTGCTACAAATTTAGGTCAATGTATGTCGATGCAGAAAAAACAGGACCAATGACAACAGTATTAAACGACCCAAGAGTAACTCGAGTTGGCTTATTTTTGCGAAAAACCCACATCGACGAAGTCCCTCAATTCTGGAATGTTTTGAAAGGTGAAATGAGCCTTGTCGGTCCAAGACCAGAAAGACCGGTCTTTATCGAAACTTATAGCAAAATGGTGCCATTGTTCAAGCGAAGGCTCGTTGTTCGACCTGGTATCACTGGTTGGAATCAAGTTAAATCGCCTTTATTTGATATTAATGAAGAACATCTAAAAAATCGCTTGAAAGACGATTTCTACTATATTGAAAATATGTCTTTGAAGCTTGACATAGAAATAATTTTAAGAACAATATATCTGGTGTTGCGTGGAAGAGGTCAAGCCTGAAAATGTTTATCCAGAACACAAAAGTTTATACAAACCAATTAAAGAATGGCGCCCCGACGAAAGACCTCGTGAAAGATTACTTAAAAATGGTCCAAATGCTCTTTCCGATTCCGAATTACTTGCAATCTTGATCTCCACCGGAACAAAAAACCAATCGGCTCTCGACCTTGCCAAATTGCTATTAGAGCGATTCCAAAATCTTAGAGAGCTTTCATCCCGAGACATAAGCGAGTTGAAATCTATCAAAGGAATTGGTTTGGCAAAAGCAATCACACTCTCTGCGGCTTTCGAAATTTCCCGCAGAATCCAAGCATCGGGCTTCGAAGAGAACCCAATATTTCGTTCGCCAAATGATGTTGCAAATTACTTCATTCCGCTTTTAAGAGGCGTAAAACAAGAAAGATTTTACATCGCTCTACTAAATAGTTCAAATAGAATCACAAGAATCCGCTTGGTTACCGAAGGAACTCTTAATGCAAGTCTGGTCCATCCTCGCGAAGTCTTCCGATTTGCAATTACCGAAGCGGCAGCATCCATTATCCTTGTTCATAATCATCCATCGGGAAATCCTACTCCTTCGACAGAAGATTTGAATATGACCAAAAAACTTGTCGAGGCAAGTAAATACATAGACATACCGATTCTCGACCATTTAATTATTGCAGGCGACAGATTTACAAGCCTTGCACAAATGGGACATATATAGAACAAAACAAAAAAGTGAAACAATTCAATTATCACCTACAATTGCAATTTCCTTAAAAAATCTTAACTTGCATTTTAGCAAAAAATACATTCATCAAATTTTTAGGAGGTTCTATGGAAAGATTTAAAAATTACATCAATGGTAAATGGGTCGAACCCAGAAGCGGAAAGTATTTTTTAAACATTAATCCAGCAAACACCGAAGACATAATTGGAGAATTTCCCGAATCGGGGAAAGATGATGTCGAAGATGCTGTCCTTGCAGCAAAAGAGGCTTTCAAAAAGTGGCGACTTGTACCTGCACCTAAGCGGGGCGAAATAATCAAGCGCGCAGGGGATATCTTTGCTCGCAGGAAAGAAGAAATAGCACGTATTATGACAAGAGAAATGGGAAAACCAGTTTTCGAAACTCGCGGCGATATTCAAGAAGCAATCGATACTGCATATTACGCTGCATCTGAAACTCGTCGACTTTTTGGACATAATACCCCGAGCGAATTGCCCGATAAATTAAATTTATCATTTCGTGTACCAATTGGCGTCGTTGGAGTGATAACAGCATTCAATTTCCCCATTGCTGTTCCTTCTTGGAAAATTCTACCGGCTATCGCCGCCGGGAATACTGTTGTCTTCAAGCCATCTAAAGACGTTCCTCATTCCGGGGTTGTTTTTGCCGAAGTAATGGAAGAAGCTGGGCTACCTCCGGGTGTTTTCAATGTTGTGCTCGGGAAAGGGTATATGGGAAATATGCTTGTCGAACACCCAGATGTTAAAGTAATCGGTTTCACCGGTTCGACAGAAGTCGGAAAGAAATTAGGGGAAATTTGTGGACGGCTAAACAAAAGAATTTCGCTTGAAATGGGCGGGAAAAATCCTTTAATTGTAATGCCCGACGCAAATATAGAACTCGCTCTCGACGGGGTCCTTTGGGGCGCTTTTGGAACTACTGGTCAAAGATGCACTGCAACTTCGCGACTTATCCTTCACAAAGACATTTATGAAAAATTTATCGACAAACTTGTGGAAAGAACCAAAAAATTGAGACTTGGAAATGGTTTAAACGATGGCGTCGACGTTGGTCCAGTCATTCACGAGCAACAATTGCGCACCTGTGAAGAATATGTAAAAATTGGTCTCGAAGAAGGCGCCGAACTCGTTTGCGGCGGGAAGCGTGCAACCGAAGGTGAACTTGCCAAAGGCTATTTCTTTGAACCAACAATATTTATCGATGTTACGCCCGAGATGAGAATTTTCAAAGAAGAAATTTTTGGTCCAATTCTTTCAGTGTCAAAAGCCGAGTCGCTCGAACATGCAATTGAACTTGCAAACTCTGTCGACTATGGTCTTTCTTCCTCTATTTACACAACTAACATTAACAATGCATTCATAGCAATTCGCGACCTCGAAGCAGGTATTACTTATGTAAATGCCCCAACGATCGGTGCGGAAGCCCATATGCCCTTTGGTGGGGTAAAAGGCACAGGTAATGGACATCGCGAAGGTGGATGGACTGTGTTCGATATTTTTACAGAATGGAAAACAGTTTATATCGACTATTCTAATAGGTTGCAAAGAGCCCAAATAGATAATTACTAACAGACCACTCAGCTTTGTTTATAAACGAAGGACTTTAGTCCTTCGTTTTTCTTTTTAAGTTTAAAACACATAATAACCTTTGTAAAAATTCAATTATTACTTTTTTTTTTAAGTGGAATTAATTAATTTATATTTTTTGAAAAATGGAAATATGATATGGAAACAAACGAAAATATGCGCGAAGCAACAAAATGTGTTCATTCTGGTATCAAAGAATATGAATTTGGGCCTGTTGTCCCACCAATTTACCAAACTTCAACGTTTAAATTCAAAGATGCAGACCACGGAGCCCGACTTTTTAAAGGGGAAGAAGATGGTTACATTTACACTAGAATGCGTAATCCAACCATTGAGGCAATGGAAAATGCTATTGCAGAACTCGAAAATGGGGCAAAGGCGATTGGATGTGCCAGCGGAATGGCAGCCATCAGTTTAACTTTTTTCACTTTAACTCAAACTGGAGACCACGTCATCTGCGGCAATTCCGTCTATGGACCAACGACAAATTTCCTTGCCCAAATACTCTGGAAATATGGTATTGAAACGACTTTTGTCGATACTTCCTCAATCGAAGAAGTAGAGAATGCTTTCAAACCAAACACAAAAGTTATCTTTTTTGAAACTCCAGGCAACCCCACACTTGTTGTTTCAGACATTACAAAAATTTCTGATATTGCCCACAGAAATGGAGCCAAGGTTATCGTGGACAATACTTTTATGAGCCCAATCCTACAAAAACCACTCACACTTGGTGCAGATATAGTTCTCCACAGTATGACTAAATTCCTGAATGGTCACGCAGATGTTGTTGCTGGTATTGTTGTTTTGTCAAATTCCGACGATTACGCACTTTTCCGTAAGATGTCTAATCACATTGGCGGAGTTATCGACCCTTTCAATTCCTTTTTAGTACACAGAGGATTGAAAACTCTGGAATTAAGAATGAAGAAACACTGCGAAAATGCATTCAAAATAGCCGAATTTCTCGAACAACATCCAAAGGTAGAAAGAGTATGGTATCCATTTTTGAAATCCCATCCACAACATGAACTTTCGCTACGACAAAGCAAGGGCGGTGGCGGTGTTATTTCTTTCGAGTTGAAAGGTGGGCTTGAAGCTGGAAAAGTTCTTATGAACAATGTTAAAGTATGGCAACTCGCAGTAAGCCTTGGGGGCGTTGAATCTTTGATTCAGCATCCCGCAAGTATGACACACGCAGGAATGCCGAAAGACTTGCGCTTGCAAGCTGGAATCACAGACGAACTTGTTCGAGTTTCTGTCGGAATTGAAGATGCCGAGGACTTAATTTGGGGACTGGAATCAGGTTTGAAGATGGTCTAACTTTGAGGTGAACTTGAAGAAAATCGAGCCAAAACGCATTTTCGAAGAACTCGCAGAAATGGGAGTGCTCGACGATCTGCTTCGACACCAATGGAGAGACTTTTACGAAAAGGATGAGAAATTCCGAGACGAGATCAACGAGATACTCTTAAAACACTCGAAAGAAAGAGCAGTTTTGTTGGAAAAATTCATTCTCGAAAAACTCTGCGAAAGTTTACAATTTTTCATTGATTATACAATTGTATGGAGGAATCGAAAGCAATTAGCCCCGAAATAAAAGGGCTTTTCGAAACAATTAAGCGACAGGCTCTCGAATACTCGAAGGCTTTTGAATTTTTTGAACAAACCCAGCAAGAAATAAGAAACAAACTTCGGGAACTCGATAACTTTTCATTAAACATTTCCAACTCACTCGACGAAAAGATTAAATTCCTTGAAAACACTTTGAATGACTTTGTTGTCGAGTTCCAACAAAAAACAGCCACTTTTGAAAATGTTTATAAAAATCTTGAACACATCGAGCATCTTAAAAATGATCTAACTCGATTGCATAGTGAACTGAAAGTAAAATTGCTTGAAGTAGACAATTTGGTCAAAACACTCGAGAACAAAATTGAGATGGAGTTCGAGACTTATGCTCAAAAGTCAATGGAAAGAATTGAAGAAGAAACAGAATCGACTTTAAAAATGCTCGAAGTCAAATATGCACTAAAATTTAAATCTATAGATGAAAAAATTTCAAATTTCGACCAAAAGATGTTGAACCTGACTGTTTCTCAATCGCGATTCAGCAAAGCAATGTACGACGAAATCGACACAATAAAGGAAAATCTCCAAGTAATCCGCCAATCACTTTACGAAGAAAGGCAACGCATCGAAGGAAGATTTTCCGAATTCTCAGAAGAGTTGAATAAAAAGTTTATCAGATTGGATCAGATTTTGACAAACTTTGAGCAACAAACCGAGGCAACTTTGCAAAGCAAAGAAGGCAGCACAGAAAAACTGAAAGAGGAAATACGGCTTTTATTCCAAAATCTGAATGAATTACGCTTGTCTTTCAATCGAATAGATACAAAAATTAAAAATGTCTTTATTGTTGTTTTGATATTATTTATTTTAGCAATTTTAATCTCAATATTTATTTAACTCCAATGTTCAACAAATTTGTAACAAAAGTATGAAAGTAGCAGTGATGACAGGCGGCGGGGATTCCCCTGGAATGAATGCATTTATTCGAGCAATTGTTCGAAGTTGCTTGAATATAAAACCAGCCACATCCGTTTGGGGAGTTATTGACGGATGGCGAGGTCTTGTGGATGGCAATTTTCGAAAGTTAGCAAAAAAGGACACTGCTGGAATTGCACACCAAGGAGGAACTATTCTTGGCACACTTCGCGTCCCAGAACTTAAGGAAGACAAAGATATGCAGGAAGCCTGCGCATTCAATCTACACGACAACTTTTTCGATTATTTATTCCTTATTGGCGGAAATGGAAGCCTCGCCGCCGCAAACGTTGTCAACAATATTATTAAATCCAAGGGATTAAGGACTAAAATTTTGGTTACCGCAGGATCTATTGACAACGACGTCTGCAACAATTATGGCTATTCCATTGGCTTTTATAGCGCAATAGATAAGAGCCTTGAGATGCTCGAGTGGATACGCGACACAGCCTCGGCACACCGACGCGTTTACATAATCGAATCGATGGGAAGGGATTCGGGCTATCTCGCATTTTTTGCCGGAGTTGCTACTGGCGCAGAACATATCATCCTTCCCAACGAAGAGGTCGACTACGAAGAACTTGTTAATTTGATAAGCGAACGCGACCGCGACACACGAATCATTGTCGCCGAAGGATACCCGAAAACTGCAGATGAAATACGAAAAATCCTCGAAGATATTTTCGCCCGCCGAAACATTAAACACGAAATTCGGCATGTCGATATGGGATATTTCCAACGAGGTGGGAAAGCAGCGGTCAAAGACATACTCACTGCAAGCTGGCTTGGTTATTGTATGGTAAAAGACTCATTCGACGGTGTCGACAGTGCATTTTATATTTGCTACCATCCCGGGGAAGATCCAACACGGCTGCCGCTTGATGTAGCCTCGGACAGTTCAAAGACAACACATCTGGATATTCCACCAAGATTGAAGGAATTTGCCGAAGCTTTAAGATAATTGATCAATTGGCTGATAAGTCGGTCCGTCTTTCGACAATCTGCTCTCTATCAAATTGACTTGGAAGTGTTGAACACTTCCAAAGTCGAAGTTTTGATAGCCAAGCAGATTTTTTTTAAACAAATTCAATCTATAACTCTTGATTCGCATTAGGGTTAAGTGTGGTTGAAATGGGCGACTATCGAGTTCAATTTCAAACTGTTTTAAAACTTTCGACAAATTAAAGTGGATTTTTTGCAATAACCCTTTTGGTTCGAAAATATTAACAAATAGAACACGCGGAGAGTTCAAGGATGGGAAGCAGCCAAGGCCTTTTAAATTAATTTCGCATTCATAATCTTTTAAAAATGGAGAAAGCGATGTGAGAAGAGGTTCGACTAAGGAAAATTCGATTTCGCCAAGAAAATGGTATGTGAAATGCAAGTTCCAATCTTCAACCCATTTGCCCCAGACTGCTCCTTCAAATTTTTGTTTCACTTTTGGATACTCTTCCAAAAGTTTATCAGTTCTAATAAAAGTTCCGATGAAGAGTCTTTTCTTTTGTTGCATTTTGACCATTTGAAATTATCTGCCAGCTGAAAAAAAGTTGGCTCGGGCAAAGCCGATAATTTCGTCGTAACCTCCGAATGCTGGATTTCGATAGTAAACAAAAGCAAAAAAAGTTTGCCCGCTGGTGACAGTGTTGCCTTCGAATTCTTCAAAACTCAAATTTACAATATTTCCATTTTCATCGTAATTCCCAGTGCCATACAAATAATTATGTCTTGCTCGCCGAACCCAATGACGAAGTTTATACAGCCGTTCTTTTTCGTCATAAAACATCTGCCATTCTCTTGTCGGCGACCAATTGTTAAACGAGCCAACAAGAAATACGTCGTTTGTAGTTTCCCAACCTTCTGGGTCAAGAGTAAATTCGATGTATACGTAGTCATCATAACTTGGAGTGACAAAAGTTGTTATCATTGCTCCATCGTCGTGCGGTTCGAAATAACTTCCGCGCCGACGATAATCGGAAAGAGGCAATCGAATTGGAACATTCATCGCAGGAAATAAATTCAAATTTGTTAAATCGAGCACTCGATATCCATTTTCTGCTGGAATTCCTCCAATGCGAAACACCTTGCCACCAGCAAGGAACCCATAAATCGATGTTTCAAACTCATCCGAACGATAGAAGCCAATTGGGGTCGAATACATAGATACATAATAAGGTTCGTACCATCTATTATTTCTATACAAAGCAACTGAATGAAGAAAGTTTTCCACAAGGTTTGAACTTCTTTTGCCAGTAACTACGACTTCTATATCGAAGGCAGAAGCTGTAACATTTCGCTTCGGTTTATAAAAATTAGAATAGAAGCGAATTTCAGTGCCCACACTTTGAGTAACTACAAAAAATCTCCCCTCGGCAAGCGGAGTTTCTGGGTCTTTATAATCATACAATTTAACTTTCCAATTTCCTGAATATTTAAACTTTACCTGCTCATTTGGAATTACAATTTTCCCTCGAAAAGTGTAAAACTTTGAGTTAATTGGTGCAGATTCCCAGAATATATTACTTGTCCGAAGAGTACTTACATCGTTGATAAATATGTTTTCGTCTTCCCTCCAATCATATGAACAATGAACAAAACGAGCAAACATATTTGGAGGCACTGGTGCAAACACATCAAACTCTATGATGACCTTATTGCTCGAAAGATTGCCCGATGGGGCTATACTTTGACTACTAATACTTACAAGTGGAGGTTCAGTTTCGCCCTTTTCACCGTAAAGTCGCAAAAATTTAATTACTGGTTTCTTGGTATCGAAACCCTGACTGTTCTCCTGCCCAAATATTATGGAACTACATATCAGGCATAATTGCAAAATAGAAAACAAAATCCTCATATTAAAACAATAAAGGTTGGGACAATTGTCAGCCCCAACCCCAATTTTAATTAATTCACATACTTCAATGCTTCTTCTGTAGATTCAATCATTGGTTTAACAGAAATTTCTGAACCAACTGCGTTTTGCATCCAAATTTGTGGAGTCAATCTACCTTGTGTAAGTATTCGATACAATTCATCAGCAAGATTTTTCCCTTCGATATACTTTTCAATCTGAAACTCAATAATATGCCCCAAAGGATAGGCAGGCAAATACAATGGATAATCAATCATATGAGAATATATAGCAAGAATTGGTTCGTCTTTCTTACCAAAAACTGGGGCATAATATTTGTTCCAAACTTCTTTTGCTATTCTTACGACTGTTTTCTTCAATTCCTCGGCAGTTGTGTTGGGATTTTTGTAAAGCCAGTTCCAAACATACATATCAACAAGAGCCACTCCCATAATTTCATAAGCAGCCCAAAAATTGTCGAGCACTGAAAGATATTTTGCATTTGGGTCTGGATTTCTAATCCCAAGCAAGTCGAGATCTCGTTTTTGAAAAATAAATGCCATAGCCTCGGTGAAAGCTGTATTTGGTACACCATTCAACATATAGTAGTCGACTTTCTGCAATGTAAGAGTTTGTTCGACGTTGTGTCCGAACTCGTGTATTGCAATATTGTAGCCTTTGTAGTCCATTCCATCTTTTGGAATTCGTGTGCGCAGATGTGCTTTCTCGCTTCTCATTTGAGCTCCCCAAGCATGCCCAGCACCACGAGCTGGGTCGACTTCAACCATCGAGGCAATGTAATTAGCCATCTCGGAAGTGAAGCCCAATTTCATTAAAATATTTGGCAAATCCTTTGCAAAGACTTCGCTACTTGGATATTTGCTGCGGGTAATTTCTGTCAACTTGTTTTCGTCGAGCTGACTTCGTGCTTTAAATCCATCGTACCAAATATCGAATGGCTCAAGAGGTCGATTCAGTCGCTTTTGTATCAATTCAGCAACTTTCTTAACCGTTGGTGATGATAAAAGCTCGACAAACAAATCTTCAATCTCCTTCTCCGAGATTTCAAACTCTAAATCGAATTTTCTGCTAATGTAAGTCGGATACTGTGGATAGAATTTATCGACTGCTTTCCTTACAAGGAAATTGTTCAGTAAATATTCGTAACGTTTGTTCGGTTCAGATTTGAATGGAACTTCCTTACCATCTTTGTAAACTTTATTCTTAAATGGATTCCATTGGTATTCGGGATTATTAATAACATTTTCAGGAATAGTTTGGAAAATTATGTGTTTCATTACCTCGTAAATCATTTTCTGCTTGAACTGTCCATCTTCTTTCCCATATTGCGATTTGATTTCGTCGCGCAAATTCCAATGCGAAATCAATTTCTTTTCTTTTGGGAAATATGTCTTGAAATTATCATCAACAAGATTACCAACGAAGATATTATATTGTGAAATGTAAGAATCAGCTTTTGTGGAGGCTTCGGAAATTTTTTGTAAATATTCGCTTGGTACGCGCGAGATAAAGATATCGCCCATACGAGCAAATGCCCATTCTTTTCGAGTCCATTTCCTACCAAGTGTATTTTTTTCTTGCAAAGAATAATTTGGAAAATTCAAAATGACATAAAAAGCAATCTTATTCTTAAAAAAATCATTAATCAGATTTGCCGATGGGTCGTATCCAGCAAACATTAAATCAACCGGAAGAATTTCGCCCACATCGAGATGGAGCTGCCGATTCAACTCGAGAGTAATTTTGTTGAAATGCCCGTTTAGAACTTCAAAATAATTGGATAACCGTTCAAACACTTGGTCGAGTTTCTCGCCCTTCGGAACAAAATTTTCAAGGCAAAAATCGAAAAATTCTTTCTTCGTGCCGTCTTCTTCGGTCCAAAATTCAGCCATTTGTTTGATACTTCTCTCGACGCGGTCGCGTTCACTTTCTCCATACTTTTCAACCAAAGCCTTGGTCGTTTTTGCAATCGTTGTTTTGTCGATGAATCTTTTCATTTCAATGTCTTGATTATTATTACAAAATGTTAATAAATAAGAACTGACAACGAGCCACAAAAAAAGTCTTTTCATATAGCACCTATCAAATATTAAAATCAAAAATAAGAAAATTAAGGAAGGTAGAAGCCATACTTTGTGGGCGAGCTACGGGATTCGAACCCGTGACCCCCAGAGCCACAATCTGGTGCTCTAACCAGCTGAGCTAAGCTCGCCATCAAAATACAAAATTACAAATTTTGGGTAAAAGAAATACTTAAATAAGTAATTCTTTCTCGAAACTTTTGGATTATTTTATTAAGATAAATGGAATAACAAATCTTTTTGAAGTTTCTTCTGGTAAAAAGTAAATAAAATAGGTCCCTTGATTTAAATCTTTCAAGTCGAGCAAAATTTCGTTGTTCGTTTGGTATAGGTCAATTCGAAAAGAATTGCCAAGCAAATCCAAAACCTCAATTTTTTCAAATTTAATATCAGTTAATAACTTCAAAAATCTGCTGGTGGGATTTGGGAAAACTTTGATCTTATCAAAGTTTTGCTCTACGGCAACACTGGTTGGTTCAATCTTAATTTCAACATTGTCGATATACCAACCATCGTCGACGCCAATGTTGCCGCTAACGAGTCGAAACCGAAGGCAAACAAAGTCCCCACCCAATTTTTGTTGTATTTCGCTTGCCTGTAGAACAAAGGTCTCTCGCCTCCAATCGCTTTGGTCGAGATTTTTATCTTTCCACGGTTCGTAGGCTTCCATATTGAAGTGACCAAGATGAATCGAATCTCCCTGGAGATTTACTAATTCGACAAATCCAGTATCTGTCCGATGTATTATAGCAGCATTATCAAAGCTTATGGTAATATTTCCATCCCCCGAAAATTTGAACGGTCGAATACCCAAAACAAGTACGGTTCGGTTTGGATAGTTCCCTTGTGGTGAATCTGTTATCGAACTTGGTGGCGATGTGAAAAAATTTGTACTATAATCCCACCCATTATACTTTAAGTATTTATAAGGATTTGTTGATGAAAAATCGTCAAAATAGGATTTGTTCGAAATATCAACAACTTCTCCTTTGAATGAAACGATTTCGTTTGAGAAATCGCTTTCATTATCTTCGCTATCTAACACCTTAACCCGAATTCTGTAAAATCCATCGGGCACATTGAAAGGAACGCAAACGACTTTGCCGGTATCAGTAATTGACAATGGAAACTCGAAAAGAAGTTTGTCGATATCGAAGAAACGCACTTTTGAAATATTTACAATTGGTGTCGACGAATCGGCTCGAAACTTTGGAACCAAAACACAAATTTCCGAAGTATTTCCGTTTTCGACTTTTTGAGATACGATTGAAGGATTGTTTAAATTTCTTGTGCCGCCAGCATAGGCACCAGAATTAACTTCTATGCTTGTGTCTGTTCGTACAACCGCAGAAATAGAATACTTATAATACTTATAAGGGGTTAATCCGGTATCTTTGAACGAGGTGAAGTTGAAAGGCAAAGTTGTAATTGTTTTACCCTCACGTTTCAACACAAAATTTAAATCTTGAGTATTAAGTGGATGTCCAAAAATTCTGGCTTTAGGGCCATTCCAAGAAAGTCTAATTGAAGTTGGTTCCTCTGCGATGGTCTGAGCTACAAAGTTCTCTGGCGGAGCGGGTGTGTTTAAATTAATAAAGGCAGTATAGACATCACTGTCGAATATGTTTCTAACTGAGTTTCGCATATCAACCCAAGAAGGGAAAATTTTACCATCGAAAAAAGTGCAACCACTATAATCCCCTGCAAATGAATTATCGGTGAAAGGATTTAATCGCAAATCCGATGCAATGTCGGACACTGGTCTATCTATCCAAGTATCTCCACCATCGCTTGAATAACTTACCCAACATTCAACTTGAATGTTTTGCGGGTCGCGTCTACTATCGAAATACATAATTGCAAGGTCACCATTGGTTGGATCGATAGCTATCCATTGCCAGAACTGGTCGTTCTTTTCGTCGGAGTGGACAATCTTTGGTCGAGACCAAGTAACCCCGCCATCAGTGGAACGCGAAAAATACACATTAGGTATAGAATCTGCAGCCCAGCAAAGATAAAGATAACCGTTGCGTGGTCCACCAGTATAGTCGCACACAATGGATGGGTAGGCTTCTGCTCGCACCTTCCCTTTTACAGTATGTCGAAAGCCTTGATTTGTTATATACTTTGCCTTACCAAAAGTATTGTACCGAACGATAATCTGTGGCTCTGTGAAAGTGTTTCCACCATCAGTTGATTTTGCAAAGCCAATGCCATTTTCAATGCCATCATTCCAAACTACATAAACTTCCCCATTAGGTCCAATTGTAGCAAGTGGAAAACTTTGTCCAAATGATGTATCTTCGGAGGAACCGCTTTTCCTTGGACTGATAGGAATGGGAACAGACCAAGTTGAACCTTTGTCGGTCGATTTAGATATAACAATTTGAGTGGAAGAATCTTTTGGAATTACTCTTTTCCATGGAACATAAAGATTTCCTTTGTACGGAGAATTCGGGCTATTATCGACCGTTATGTAATATTTATCTTCAAATGCTGAATCAAGAGTTTGCAATCCTTTATGGACAATAATTGGAATATGCGCCTCCCAAGTTTGACAATCGTCAAAAGTTCTTGCCAAAAAAACACCATTTTCGCCAAACAATAATCCGGTATCACTTACATTCCCGAAACCGCCGTAAACCAAATAACCAACACCATCATAAGAGTATGCAACCGAAGGGTCATTCGAAGAACGCCAATTTGGATAAGGCCTTCCCAATTTTCTATTCCTCCAAGTATGCCCGCCGTCGGTCGAGAAATAGACCCAAGTCGCTGAAGTATCGCGGTAATCAACAGCAGAAGCAATCAATATTTTAGGATTTTTGGGATTAATTGCTATCGAAGATTCATTCTGCATTTGATACTGCCCAACCTCTTCGACAGTTGTGGGAATATTGAAAAACCAAGAGTTGGCAGATGATTCGGCAAAAGGAACAGTTGGCAAATCTTTGACTTCCAACTCCGGCAAAGGATGTGCAGATTCCATTAACTTCTTGAAAAATTCTCGGGGATTTTCTGAAACAACCCGAAAAGATAAAAAGCCTACAAAAAACATAATTCCAGCAAATATTTTATACGACTTTGCTTTCATCCCTCAAATTTCATAAATTTGCAAATTTTAAATTAAAAAAATTCAATTAGATAATTCAATTATGAAATTTAAAATAGATTTTTCAAAGCATCTACGAAAAGATTTCTTTTTGCAAAACACTGAAACGGTTGCTCGCAATTTGATTGGGAAAGTCCTTGTGCGCCAACTCGATGGCTTTTATATTGCAGCAATGATTGTCGAGGCAGAAGCATACCTTGCAGAAAATGACCTTGCAAGCCACTCATCTGTAGGAAAAACTCGCAGAAACCAAGCAATGTTCTCCGAAGGTGGCTCAATATATGTCTACAAAATCTACGGCGTGCATCATTGCGTGAATTTTGTTACTGAAAACGAAGGTAAAGGAAGTGCAGTACTGATTCGAGCAGGCGAGCCTTTGTATGGAATAGACATAGTCAAAAAAATACGAGGGGATATCCCCGCTCACAAATTGTTAAGTGGTCCTGGTAATTTTGCAAAAGGATTTTCTTTTACTATTGAGGACAACAACAAAAATCTATTCACTCCAGAATTATTTGTCCAAGAGTTCCTCAATTTCCCTCCAGATAAGATTGGAATATCCGAACGAATTGGTATTATTAAATCGAAAGAATTAAAATTGCGTTTTTATCTTCGCGGTTGTAAATCTATCTCGGCAAAGCCGAAAGACTAAAAAGCCAGATGGCAAAAGCATCTGGCTTTTTTATTCTAATAAGTAAATTTAAGTTCCAGCCAGATAATCTTTCATATATTTCTCTTGTTCTGGGGTCAGTTTGTCGATTTCGACACCCATAGATTTAAGTTTCAAAGTGGCAATGAATTCATCTTGCTCCTGTGGAATATCCATAACTTCTACCGGAAATTTTTCGTCCTTCTTGTGCGCTTCGACAAAGCGAAGCAATGCCATAAACTGATTTGCAAAACTCATATCCATAACTTCGGAGGGATGCCCCTCGGCAGCAGCAAGGTTTATCAAGCGCCCTTGGGCAAGCAAATAAATTCTTTTACCATCTTTTAAAGTATATTCCTCGCAATTGTCGCGGATTGTTCTTTTCGCAACGGCAAGTTCTTCGAGTTCTGGTATATTGATTTCAACGTCATAGTGACCAGTGTTGCAAACGATTGCCCCATCTTTCATTTTCTCGAAGTGCCATTTTCGAATAACATCTTTGCAACCGGTAGCTGTAATAAAGATGTCACCAACTTCTGCAGCTTGGTCCATTGTCATAACTTGATGCCCTTCGAGCAATGCTTTAATTGCTGCGGTAGGTTTAACTTCAGTGATAATAGTATTGGCGCCCAGTCCTTTCGCACGTTTTGCAACGCCACTACCACAATGTCCGTGACCCGCAACCACAACTGTTTTGCCAGCTATTAGAACGGAAGTGGCACGCATTATTCCGTCAAGGGTTGATTGGCCCGTCCCATAAACATTGTCGAAATCCCATTTGGTTTCAGTGTCGTTAACTGCAAAAACAGGATATAACAATTGACCCGCTGCTTGCCGAGCACGAAGACGATGGACGCCAGTAGTGGTTTCTTCGGTTCCCCCAATAATATAATTTTTTGCCATCTCGGGGAACTTTTCGTGAACTGTATTAATTAAATCGCAGCCATCATCAAGTGTAAGATGTGGCGGAACATCTATTGTCCTTTCAATACACCAGTAAAAATCCTCAAGATTTCCATGCCAAGCAAAAATGGAAATACCTTGCTTAGCAAGAGCAGCCGCAACAGCATCGTTTGTGGACAACGGATTGCATCCGCTCCAGGAAACTTCGGCGCCCGCTTCGACCAAGGTACGGATCAAAACAGCAGTTTCTTTTGTAACGTGTAGACAACCAGAAACTTTGTAACCCTTGAAGGGTTTAGTTTTGCTGTAAATTTCGCGCAAGTGCATCAAAACTGGCATTCGAGACTCTGCCCAATCAATCAATTTTTGTCCCTCGTCGGCAAGCGATAGGTCGCGTACACAATACTTGCCGGGGACTTCGTCGAATTTACCTTTGGCTTTCTTCGGTGGATAGGATACAACCGTCTCGGGTAATGCTGCTTTCTTTGTTTTTGTGTCGATTTTTCCCATTTCCATTCCTAATATTATTTATAACAACTATAGTAATGTTTTAAAATCTTCAATTAAATCAAGTTTTTCCCAAGGGAACTCCTCGCGTCCAAAATGGCCATAAACTGCAGTAGGCCGATAAATGGGCCGCAACAAGTCGAATCGTTTGATAATTCCTCTTGGCGTTAGATCGATATTCTCTAAAATAAAATCTTCTATAATTTGCTCGGGAACTTTAGATTTATTGTGTGTGTTGACATGTATCGAAACTGGTTGGGCGATTCCAATTGCATATGAAAGTTGAATAGTACACTCATCAGTTAGTCCAGCAGCAACAATGTTTTTGGCAAGATGCCGAGCTGCATAAGCCGCCGAACGGTCGACTTTTGTGGGGTCCTTGCCCGAAAATGCACCGCCACCGTGAGGAGCACGCCCGCCATAAGTATCAACAATTATCTTTCGCCCAGTCAGTCCTGTGTCGCCATGGGGACCACCAATAACAAATTTTCCGGTAGGATTCACATAATATTTTGTCCTTTGATCAAGTAATTCCTCGGGAATTACTTTTTTTATTACAAATTCAATAACATCATCTTTGATTTTGCTTTGTGTTACGTCCGGGTCGTGTTGTGTTGAAATAACAACTGTATCGACACGAAGAATTTCCCCTGAATCGGAATATTCAATAGTAACTTGCGACTTTGCATCGGGGCGAAGGTAAGGCATCAAGTGTGGTTCTTTTTTTCGAATTTCTGAAAGCCTTTTGACAAGTTTATGAGCATACATAATTGTGGCAGGCATAAGTTCCGGGGTTTCACGAATTGCGTAGCCAAACATCATTCCTTGGTCGCCAGCCCCTCCAGTATCGACACCCAACGCTATATCCTCCGACTGGTGATTAATTACATTAATCACCGCACAAGAGTTTGCATCAAATCGATAGCCATCCTTGTCGTAGCCAATTTCGCGAATCACACTGCGCACAAGTTGTTGCAAATCGATGTAGGTTTTAGTCGTAATTTCGCCGCCAACAATAATCAAACCTGTCGTAGCGAAACATTCGCAAGCCACTCGACTTTCTGGATCGTCCGCAAGCATTGCATCGAGAACAGCGTCCGACACTTGGTCGCAAATTTTATCGGGATGCCCCTCGCCAACAGATTCCGACGTAAATAAAAATGTTCTTTTGCGTTCCATTTTACAAAACTTTATATTGAAACATAATTGATTTCACTTGAGTTTCCAACATTTATTTTATAGAAAGTTCCTTTTACAATTGCATTATTACCAATTATGGATTTTTCGAGTAAATACGACTCTACTCGCGCTTCGTCGCTAATAATCGAATCTCGAACCACACTATCTTTCACAATGGCACCACTTGCAACAGTTGCATATGGACCAATAACCGAATGTTCGATGATTGCACTATCAGATATGTAAACTGGCGGAATTATAACACTACCATCGAAGTTACGGTAGTATGAATTTTTTTCCAGTAAAAATCGATTCGTTTCCAAAAGAGTTTCTGGTTTTCCACAATCATACCATCCTTCGACTGGAAAAGTTTTGAATTTTTCTCCTTTAGAAATCATTAGTTGGAGTGCATCGGTCAACTGAAACTCGCCTTTCGTTCTGATTTGTTTCTTCAAGAGTTCATCGAGGCTTTCTCGAAGTAAAAAGGAATTTTTGATATAATAAATTCCCACTATTGCAAGGTCGGAAACAAACTTTTCTGGCTTTTCAACTAAATTTGTTATGAATCCATTTGCATCGGTTACAACCACCCCGAATCTTTCTGGATTTTGGACTTTTTTCACACCAAGAGCGGAAAAGTCGAATTCAACTATACGGCTTAAATCGGTGTCAAAAATTGTATCGCCAAGAACTATCAACAAAGGCTCATCATTAAAGAATTCGGAAGAACACCATATTGCATGCCCCAACCCAAGCGGTTCGGCTTGGGAAACAAATTCTACTTGCACTGAATAATTTGCACGAACAAATTTTTCAACCTCGTCCCCAAGATGTCCGGTGACAATCACTAAATTATCCACACCAGCAGCGATAAGTGAATCAAGAATATGCTGGAGTATCGGTTTGCCAGCGACATTCAATAGAACCTTTGGCAAAAAGTATGTATGCGGTCTTAATCTGCTTCCAATACCAGCAACAGGAATAATTGCTTTCATAACAAAAAAATTTAATTTAAAATTACGAAAACATTAACCAACTATTTTATATGTACCCAAAAATTTTATTTTTGAAATAATTTTCCAAAATATTTTGAAATCAATTACTCGTGAGAAGTTTTTTGAAAAATCCTTAAAAATTCTTCATAATAACTTTTCTCATATTATTCATCTTTGCTTTTGATAAGGAGAAAGATTAAAAACAAGAACTTTGAAAAATAATTTTTAATAAATTAAAAAATCTAAATTATCCAATAAATTGTTATTTTGCATTTTTTTTTAACTATGAAACCATTTGAACTTCACAAAAAGCTTAATGAAATTTTACAACAAACTCTTTTGGACAAAGAGATTGCTCTTCAAGACCTTGACAATATCGAACAACTACCGGACTTTTGCAAGACATTTATTCTCAAGGAAACAGACCGATACCTTGCAGAAATACACCAAATGCTAAAAAGCTTTTCTTTCTTCCCAAAAGATTCACCAGCTTTTGAAAAAGTCTTGGAAGGTATTATCGCAGAACTTAAAAAGCAAATTAGATTTTCACCAGATGATTTCCAAAATCTTTTGCTACAATCCTTGAAACTTCGATACAACTTCCTACGAAAGCCAAATTCTACCTTGCTGTTCTTCATCTTTGGTAATTCATTCCAAAAAAATATTTCGGAAATTTCAGTTAGTCTCGAATACTTTTGCGACTACCACCAAATTCTAAATATTGTACGAGAAAAAATTAACAATTATCCAAAGAGAGAAATCAACATCTACGACTTCAATAACGTTTTTTTTGAAGCGGAAGTAAAATTTTTCAATTTTTCCACAAGCGAGGAACTCGCCGAGTTTTTCGACCCTGTTTTCGAATTTTTTAATTCAAATTCACAAAAGTTTTCCGCTCCAGTTGAAATTTTTGTCGATATTTTATCCGATTTAAACTTACACCACTTTTCAAAAACAATTCAGAGCTATTGCCAAAAAAATAATATTTCTTCCATAGATAGAGAAACACTTTTAAGATTAATCAACCAAATAGTTAATGAAACTAAATCTTTCATCGAGCCAAGGCAAATTCCATCCGAGCAACAGAATAACAACATAATTTCTTTTACAAATCTACAACCCTTTGCCCTACACATCCCAGAAGATATACCCAGAATCGAGCAACAACTTCTCAGTCACCAAGAAAGTCAACAGCATACAATAATCGGGAAAAAAGAAGAAATTGATGAAATCAAAGCACTTTTATCAAAATTCGAAACCGGTGCTAATAAAGAAACAAGAGAGCAAGAAGAGAAGCCGGTCGCACCCGCTGCTGAAATTACAACAGAAATTTTTGTCGACCAGGAAAATGAAATAAAGACCAAAGAGCAAACGCTAACTACAAATATCGTCGATGACTCATACATTGAAAATTTAGAAGCTGGAAGCACTCACAAGTCTATCGAAACTGATGAGTTTCAAACACACATTGAAGCACAATTGGAAGAAACACTTCAAGGTACCCAATTCGAAGAGCAAGATTCAAATGCTTTCCCTCGAATAGAAATGGAAATTGTAGAAAATCCATTGGAAAACGAAACCAATCCGACAACCACTTCTGATGTAGATGAAAAACTATCTTTTGAAACACCTTCCCAAAACACACAAATTCAACCACTCAATGAAATGATTGATGAACAAAAACGGAAACAACTCATCGAAGAACTGTTCTATGCAATCGAAGAGGAATACAACAAATTAATCAACGAAATCGACAAATGCAATAATTTCGAACAGGCAATGGAATATGTAAATCAATATTTCACCGAGTTCGGAATTTACCCAGAAATGCCAGTAGCTAAAGAATTTGTGGAATTAGTAAAACAAAAATTCTTTCATTCGAACAATATCGAATGAATAAAATGAATTACTTCTTTGCCTTGATTTGGTTTAACTAATAATAAAAGCGAATAGTCGGAAACGAAAAAGTAAAATTTGTTGACAAGCGAGTCGAATATTGTGTCGACGATAAAACCAAGTTTGCCTGTTTCTTGCGAACTTAATTGTGAAATATTTAATCCAAAAATTGCTATTGCATCAACTTTTTGGATATCAAATCCATCTTGAGCCAAAAGATTTTCAACATTAGCGAACCTTGAATTTCGTGAAATTGCCAGTATATTGTTCGAATTAAATGTAAATTTTAAAACCTTTTCAAAATTTTTTTGCAGAATATCAAGAAAATAAACAAAATCCTTCGCATCATTTGCAACTTTCTTCGAAAGCAAGAAACAATCTTCCAACAATAATATAGAATTAATACACGAAGTCTTCGTGTTCAAAATAGAGTTCTGAACAATTTTTGTTCCAAATCCGTTCGCATTAAAAGTATTCAGAACACGCACGGGGATGTTTTTAATCATTGCTGGTTTAATTGTATCGGGATGGAGCACTTTGGCGCCAAAGAATGAAAGCTCGGCGACTTCATCTACAGTGATTTCTTCAATGACTTTTGCCGATGTAACGATTCGGGGATCAGCTGTCATAATTCCATCTACATCTGTCCAAATTTGTATTTCTTCGGCATCGACCGAATAACCAAAAAGCGAAGCAGAAAGGTCGCTACCCCCGCGTCCAAGCACAGTCGTTTCTTGTTTCCAATTACCAATAAATCCTTGTGTAATAATTACATCATAATTATTGAAAAGTTTGAGCAACTTTTCACCGTTCTGTTGAATTTTGGTAAGATCTGGCTGCGCATTTAAATGATAATTATCGGTTTCGATCACCTTTCGAGCATCCAACAAATAGGCATTCAAACCTCGAAAAAGTGTATAATTGTAAAAAATATTAGATGAAATAAGTTCCCCGTAGGACAGGATTTCAGCTTTAACTTTTGATGTTATTTCTTCGAGTATCCTTATACCTTCGAGCAATTGTTTCAAACTTTGAATTATGAAATTTATAGCTTTAATGCTTGAAGCAGATTTCTCTGAACTATTGAATAAATCTATTATCAATCTCAAATGATGATTTTCGATTTCATCAAGGATTTGCTTGTATTTGTTGTCGGGCGAAAGACAAACATCAATCAAATTAACCAACCTATCTGTAATTCCTGCACAAGCTGATACCACAACAATAACTTTTTGGTCCCGATTATTCTGAACAATGCGAAATGCATTCTGCATTGCGTAGGCATTTGCAACAGAAGTGCCTCCAAACTTTAAAACTTTAATCCCCATACTTTGCTAAATCACCTTCTTATCAATTAATCTGGCAATATCTTTTGCGAAATAAGTCAAAATCAGATCGGCACCAGCCCGTTTAATCGCAAACAATGATTCAACCATCACTTTTTCCTCGTCGAGCCAACCTTTTTCGCCCGCTGCTTTTATCATTGAATATTCGCCACTAACTTGGTAGGCTGCAACTGGTACACCAAAACTGGTTTTTATCCTATGGATAATGTCCAAATACATTCCAGCCGGTTTAACCATAACGATGTCGGCACCTTCAATGATGTCCTGTTCTGCTTCGCGAACTGCTTCGTCTGAATTACGAAAATCCATCTGATGTGATTTCCGGTCGCCAAATTTGGGTGCTCCTTGGGCTGCTTCGCGAAATGGTCCATACAGCGAAGAAGCAAATTTCGAACTATAACTTAATATGGGAATATTTACGAACCCGTTTTCGTCGAGAACTTTTCGGATCTTTTGAACTCGTCCATCCATCATATCGGAGGGAGCCACCATATCCGCCCCCGACTGCACTTGTGTTAAAGCAATTTTCGCATAAATTTCAATAGATTTGTCATTGTCGATAATATCTCCTTGAAGAATCCCGCAATGCCCGTGAGAAGTATATTCGCAAAGACACACGTCTGTGATAACAATTAAATCTTTAACTTTTTCTTTGATTGCCCGAACAGCCCTTTGAATTATTCCATTTTCTGAATATGCATCGGTGCCCATCGGGTCCTTATGCTCTGGAATTCCAAAAAGTATTATTGCTGGTATGCCAAGATCAACAATTTCCTTGCACTCTTCAACAATAACATCGATGGACATTTGATAAACACCGGGCATCGATTTGACTGGATTTTTAATCTTTTCCCCAAAAATTACAAACAACGGATAAATCAAGTCGTTTTTGGTCAAATTCGTTTCGGCAACCATATTTCGAATCAAAGGATTCATTCGCAACCGCCGAAAGCGCCAAAACTCCTCAGCCATAACATTCTCTCCAAATTGAAATTCAAAATTAACATTTTTTGTTCTCTATTTCCAAACTTTTTGTTAAATTACCTTTTTGTTTAAAATTTGAAAGAACAATTATGCAATCAAAACTAAATAATCTGAAAGTTACCATCGCAGAAAGGACAAGAGTTCAACTAATGGAACTTCTAAAAAAACCTCACGAAGTCACCAAATTGGACTTGCATTTGCGAGAACTCGAGGAAATACCCGAGGAAATTTTTGCATTCGAAAATTTGACAGAGTTGAATTTAAAAAACAACCACCTTAAAACGCTGCCAGAAAAATTCAAGATATTTCAACATCTTGAAAAGTTGGAACTCGGCGGCAACAACTTCACCACTCTCCCTACAGTTTTGTTTTCATTAACTAATTTAAAGCATCTTGACCTAAGCTGGAACAATATTGGAGAAATCCCGGAAGAAATTGGCTCTCTCATCAATCTTGAAACACTGGCTTTAAACCACAATAATATAACCAAAATCGCAGATTCAATAGGAAATCTAAAAAATTTGAAAATCCTCGCTTTGAATAACAATCAACTTGAAACAATTCCCGATACCATTGGAGAACTTCATAATCTTGAAGAACTATATCTTTTTGAAAACCAACTTTCGACAATTCCCGTTTCTATTGGTAATTGTAGAAACTTGAAGAAATTGGAATTACAACAAAACTTTTTAACTGAACTTCCGGAATCAATAGGAAATCTCGGAAGCTTGGAAAAATTAAGAATCTACAAAAATTTGCTCAAAACTTTGCCAACTTCGATTGGAAAACTAACACATCTTTCAAAATTATTCCTCTATGAAAATCAGTTGACGGAATTGCCTGAAACAATTGGTAATTTACACAATCTTGTGGAACTGGACTTAACTGGCAACGAATTGCTTGCTTTGCCGGAAACTTTGTTCAATCTTAAACAACTACAAAAACTTTCTATTACGAATAACCAGTTGCCAAAAGATTATATTTTTGTACTTAAAGAAAAATTTCCTCAAACAAAGATTGAATGCGATTTATAATATAAATTAAAAATTCAAAGCAATTCCAAGCCCCAAAATTTCCTTAAATTGGGTGCGCGGTGCATAAGAATCGAACTTGCCGTCATTGTTTGTATCGACTGGAATAAGCACATTCTCATCATAAATCAGTTGGGTCGAAAGACTTATGGAAATTATCTTGTTAACTCTAAATAGTATCATATTTTCCCAGTTGACATCAATGTTTTGAGGTTTGTTAAGATAATCGGAAAACAAATCTAATTTCGAAGTGATTGAAATATTTTTCAGAAATTCCCATTCGAAGTCACTTTTAGAGAAGAAAATCCGAAGAAAACCGCCAAACTCTTCCTTTGTTCTGTTGCCTTTCTTAACAATTACCCCAATGCTATCGTAAACCGCTGGTCGGACACCATATAACCCCTTGTTGGCAAGTTCCTGGTCGTTGACATAGGTTATCCGACCAGTAAAAGGTGCACCAAAGAAACTCAGACTGGAGATTGGCTTCCAATCGATACCAACTGCTGTCACCAAATAGGCTGGGGATAAAAAATTAGAAATCTTCTGAGTGTCTTTCCCATAATTCCAACCCACGGTCATCTGTGTTCGAAAATTCAAAATTACGGCAACATAGAAGTTCTTTTCAAATTGCAATCCAAATTTGGAGGTAAAGTCGAATTTATCATCAGTTTTAATAAATTTCTTGATTTCACCTTGTTGCAATAAACCATATCCAATATCAAGATAATTTTCCCAGAATGATTTCAGCCATTTCCTGCTTGAAAATAAGTTTAATAGACCCTGAATGGACACAGAATTTTGCCCTCCAGCAGCCCAATTAGTTAGAGATGTTTGCGCAAGGCTAACCGAGAGCAAGCCACCTTTCTTCCAGCCAAGAGAGTCGATAGTAGGCTTAATGCGCACAACTTTTTCAACTTCTTTGACTTGTGAATACAAATTGAGCGATGATAAAAACAGCAATAAGAACAAAAATATCTTTTTCATATAATCTTTCCTTCTATTAACTTATATAGACTTCTTAATGCTTAATTCTCTGCTCTTTTGCTTTAAATTGAAAAGTGCTAACGATAGACACCTCTGGAAGAATTTTGAATAAATTCAATGCAATGTTGAATTTCTGGAAGAATCCCGTTCGGATGGTTTTCAAGATATTTTTTAATTCCGTCGGTATTGTTCAATCCCGAATGGAATAACAATCTGTAAAAATTGTCAATTTCTTTGATAATCTCTTCGGAAAATCCTCTTCTTCGTAAACCAATTTTGTTAATCCCACTTACTTTTGGGGGTACATCACCAATAAGTGTAAAAGGAGCAACATCTTTAGTAACTTTAACATCGCCACCAATCATAGAATGGGAACCGATTTTGCAAAATTGATGAATTTTAACAACTCCACCAATGACTACCCAATCTTCGACAACGACGTGTCCAGCAAGTTGAACAACATTTGCAAAGACATTGTTACTTCCAATACGACAATCGTGGGCTATATGTGTATAAGCCATCAATAAGTTATTATTGGCGACAATTGTTGCTCCAGTGTGCTGAGTGCCTCGGTGAATAGTTACGAATTCGCGTATTTCATTATTATCGCCAATAATTGCTTTGGTCGAAGAATTATCGTACTTCAAATCCTGTGGTTTTGTCGCAACAACAACGCCGGGAAATAGTAAACAATTTCTGCCTATGTGAGCGCCATCGTCCAAGAAAACATTTGCAATTAACTCCGTACCTTCGCCAATGAAGACATCGTCGTGAATAATACAGTAAGGACCAATTTTAACATTATCCTCGATTTTTGACTTCGGTGAAACAATTGCAGTCGGATGTTGAATCAATGCCATAGCAAACCTTTACAACTGAATGTTTCTGTCCACAAGAGCTGCCTGTAGGTCGGCTTCTGCAACAATTTGTCCATTGACGGTTGCCTCGCCGTGGAATCTGTATGTATTGAACTTTTTGCCTACCATTTGAACTTTCATAATCATCTGGTCGCCGGGAATGACTGGTTTTCTAAATTTAGCATTATCAATTCCCATAAAAAGAAGAAGTTTGTTTGATGCATCGACAGTGCTCAAAAGCATCAAACCACCGGTTTGTGCCATAGCTTCGATAAGAAGAACCCCCGGCATAACTGGTTTTTCAGGGAAATGACCTACAAAAAAAGGCTCGTTAATAGTAACATTTTTAACGCCTGTAATTGTATTCGTCTCGGTATCAATTTCTAAAATCCTATCAATAAGTAGAAAAGGGTAGCGATGTGGCATTATTTTTAACAAGCTGTAAATATCCATCAAAGCATCTTTCCCTTTTTTTCCCTGTAGTTTCAAATAAGGCAACTTTTTTAAGTAAAGATTTCGGATTTTCTTTGCAAATTCAATGTTGCTTGCATGCCCCGGGCGAGCCGCAAGTATTTGTGCTTTGATTGGTACGCCAATAAGAGCAAGGTCGCCAAGCATATCCAAAAGTTTATGTCTTGCTGGCTCATTTTTGAAACGCAAACCAGAGCCATTAAGAATTCCACCTTTTGGCTCGGGTAAACGTTCAATCCCAAAAAGACTTTGTATATTCTTCAATTCCTGTTCGTTCAACTCTTTATCAACAATCACAATAGCGTTCTCAAGGCTGCCTCCCTTTATCAAGCCCTGTTTGTAAAGTTCTTCGACTTCCGTGAGAAAACAGAAAGTTCTAGCAGGGGCAAATTCAGTTAAAAATTCCTTTTCAAGGTTGAAAACACCCGTGTGTTGGCTACCCAAAGCGGGTATATTGTAGTCGATCATCACGGTGATTCTATAGTCATCGGTTGGGAGAGCAACAATGTCGACACCTTTTTCTTCGTTTGTGAAACGAACAGTTTCATCGATGACAAAATACTCTCTTTCAGCATCCTGTTCAACAATTCCGGCTTCGAGCAACTTTTCTGCAAAAGGCAAAGAACTTCCATCAAACACGGGAGGTTCTTTGCCAAAGAGTTCAATCCTACAATTATCGACGCGCAACCCTACAAGTGCTGATAAAACATGCTCGACTGTAAGTACCCGAACATCATCTATACCAATCGTTGTCCCACGAGATAAATCGACAACATAATCAACAAGAGCGGGTATTTCTACAGGATTTGGAAGATCCATCCGAACAAAGCGATATCCATAATTTTCTGGCGCAGGGTGGAAAGTAATAGTAGTTTGTTCTCCCGTATGTATTCCAATACCAGTCAAACTTACAGGTCTTTTAATAGTTCTTTGTTTATCAGCCATTAGCAAAATATAAAAATTAAAAGAAACAAAATTATGAAAATTCTATATAATTTTAAATAAAATTTTTAAAGGCATGATATTAAAGTTTAAAAAAAAATTGACGATAAAACAAATGAATTAGGATTGAGTAGTGTTCGGCAGGATGCCCAAAATTTATTAACAACAAAACAGGGAGGTACACTATGCCAACAGCAATTGCACAAGGTTCGAGGATACGAACCAACACACCTGCCGAAAACGCATATAATGCGTTGCAGGCTGCAAGCAATAACATTGCACTACGCCAGTTGCGATTGTCGACTGGTAAACGAATCAACACCGCTGCGGACGACGTCGCTGGCTATATCACATCTCGCGCATTGCAAGCAAGAAATGGTGCTTTGAAGAAAGCACTACTCGCCGCAGGCGAAGCAATGAATGTTACTTCTATTGCTCAGGATGCATTGGACAATATTCAGAATTTGCTTACCCAAATTAAAGATGCTGCTTCGCAAGCTTCGACAGGTGCTTTGGGTACAGCCGAAAAAGTTGCTCTTGCAAAGGCATCCTATCGATTGGCTCAGCAAATACAGTTCGTTGTCGATTCGACTGTCTTTGGTGGAAAACAACTACTGTGGGGCAATTACTCTGGCACATGGGCAATTGGATTCTATGCGGACAACTCCATACTCTCCATTGGAGTTGATTTGACTACGAGTAACCCCGATTTCAACATTGCATCGAACAACTTCAATTTGAATGCTACAACTGCTGCTATCTCTCCAGCAGGATTTACAACTAATTTTGCTGGTGTTAGTGGACTCAGCCTCCAAAGTTTGGATCTTGTTTCAGAAACAGATCTCGGAATTTTTTCTACTGCTCAGATCGCAACGACTTTGTCGAGTCTTGCCTCGGCAATAGACAATGTTAACAAAGTCGCTTCATATCTCGGCGCTATACAGAACCGAATTGGTTCCCACGAGGAATTGCTAAAATCGCAAATTACAAACTACAATGCAGCAATTTCTCGAATCGAGGATGCCGACGTAGCACAAGAGCAACTCGAGTTGATCAAGCAACAATTCTTGTTGCAAGCTTCATTGATATCGCTAACCCAAGCTAACCAACAACCACAAGCATTCTTGCAACTTTTTAGGTAATAGCCTAGGCTAATATGGGGAAAGTATCATTGGGTATGAACTTTAAATAGAATCAAACGAAGGGTTGCCCAGGAAGGGCACCCTTCGGATTTGGTATGAAATTTGCAAAATAATAATTTAATAATTTGGTGGAAAATGGCAGCAGCAACACATAATCCAGCACTCGCAAAAGCATACGGAATAAAAAAAGATGGGGCGATCCCTCAATATTTAGAACAGGAAGTTCTTTCTTGGTCTAAAGAAAAAGTAATTTTAAAAATGTATGATTTGTTCATAGTAAGCGCTAAGAAGAAAGACATTAGCAAAATGAATCGTGTTCTTGCAGAACTTATGGCTTCGTTGAATTTCGACTATGAAGAAACAGCAACAAGACTTTACCGGTTGTATGAATATGTCCAACGGCTTGTTTTTCAAAAACGATACGACGATGCAATATTTATCATACAAGAACTTCGTAATGCTTGGAACCAGGCTTTTGAAATTGAGAAATAATTTGGTGTGGAATGGCAGATTTGACATCAAGTTTGGATTCTTTGAGCAATGCATTGAGTTCGTTGACGCAGACCAGCTCTGCAAATCAATCACAAGCCGATTTGCTGGTCGAGGCATATAAACGAACTCAATCGGGCAGACTTAACCAGCTTAAAGATAGAAAAACCTCGCTGGAGAAGAAAAGCAGCTTCTTTTCTTCTTTGCGAACCAAGGTTAATACTTTGATGTCGCAAATCGATAAATTTAAAGCAAGTAGCGCATCGACATTATTCATTACACGAAAAGTAACCTCATCCGATTCGTCGATTGTTTCGGCAACTTCATCATCAGATGCACTACTTGGTGTAAATACAATCAAAGTTAACCGGCTTGCTTCTAACGATTTACTTATATCTGCACAACTAACCGCATCAGATAATTTCGCAGTTACAGGCTCGAACTTGATCTTTAAAATCAATGGTAAAGATGTTACAGTTTCAATCGACCCTAACACCTCTAACGAAAATGCTTTAAAATTAATCGCAAACGCAATAAATAATACAACAGATATCAATGCAACTGCTTCGGTAATAAAAGATACGAATTCTACCGTAAGATTAACAATTACGGCAAAAAATACAGGAAAGGATAACAAAATAACATTCGACGACAATGGAAGTGGCGTACTGAATGCCTTAGGCTTTAATAACGTTGACCCAAACGCAAATGTGAGAACTCCAGTGAATAGCGGAAGTCAATATGCCCATTTCAAAATTGCCGACACATCCCAGCTGGACTCAGAAATTGAAGTTAATGGAATCACTGTTATTCGCAGTTCAAATACTATAAGCGATGTTATCGATGGGCTGACAATTAATTTACTAAAAACTCAAAGTGCTACCGACCAGCCCGTCACTTTGACAACGGAAGTTAATACAGAGGCAGTTCAAAACTTACTTAACCCCTTGATTAGCGCCTACAATGACCTATTGCAATTTTTAAATAACAACAAAAGTTTACTAAGTGATGAACCATTGCTTCGTAACCTGATTTCAAACTTACGTGTTATTCCATCGCAAGCTGTCACTTCCGCAGCAAGCGGAAATCCACAATATTTAAGTGAAATTGGTATCAAAACAGGCGCTGACGGGACACTCTCCATTTCTGACGCAGACAAATTGAAAAAAGCTCTTGTTGCAGACTATACAAAAGTCGCCGACCTATTTACCTCAAGCGATAGTTTTGTAAATAAACTTAGTAACGTCACCAGCATCCTTTCGGGCGACACAAATTATTTGACAAAGAAAACAAATATCGTTCAGCAGCAAATTTACGAAATGCAGAAAAGAATATCTGAAATGGAGACAAAAATTGAAATTCAAGCAGAAAACTACAAGAATGAATACTTCCGAAGCCTTGAAGCGTACCTGAAGGCGCAGTCTCAATACAACTTGTTCTCCAATACTGCAAATTCATTGCTAAACCAGTACTATTATTAACCTTAAGGGGAGGCAACTATGATAACCCCAATCGAAGGTCCACCAGTAAACGAGTTAACAACGAATTTCCCCGACTATAAGACAACACAAGTAGTTACACAAACAAATTTAACTGCTGCCGAAAACAAAAGACAATCCAAAGGAATGGAAAATTTCAACAATTTTGTGCAGAATATTAGCCAGGATGAGACTAACAAACAGCCAAAAGTGATTGATTACGACAAGATTGCAAAGAGGCTGGAAGAAATAATAAATGACGAAAATCTGATGATACAATTCACCCAAGACGATAAAACAAAAAAAATGATTTTCAAATTAATTGATGCAAAAACGAAAGAAGTAGTTCAACAAATTCCGCCCGATATCGCTTTAAGAATTGCACGCTACATTGCTTCATTACTTGAGGAGAAAAATGTCGCAAACGCCAAAGTATAGCCCCGAATACGTAGAAACTATTATTTCAGAACTTGAGAAAAGAACGACAGAACTTTATAATCTGTTGGCATCCGAAGAAGAATATTCGACCAAGGTTGAAAAAGTCATAGAAATATTAAAAACAAGAGAAAACTATATTAAAGAATTCGAAGATGTATCAAAGCAAGAAACATTAGAACTATTTTTTCGAAACAATCATAATAAATGGTTAAATAGAATAAAAAAAATCCTTGAACTTGATAAAAAAAATTTGGATATTATCGAAAAAAATATGAATTTGCAATCTGAAAAAGTTAAAGACATAAATAAACAAAAGAAATTACTAGTTTATATGAAAGGTCAATTATGAATGTAAAAAATATTGGTGGAAACAAGTTACGTGAAATATCAAGTGTAAATACAAACTACACTCTAAAATCCACCCAAATTAAACAATCAAAACCTTCTGCTAAAAGTGAACAAACAGATAAGTTGGAATTATCTCCGGAGGCAAAAAATCTTGCCAAAATCAAAAATAAAATAAACGAAGGATTTTACAACCAAACTTCAATAATCCAAGAAACCTCCAAGGAAATTTTTAAAAAATACTTCAAATAAACCCTAACAACCACTGATTGGCATAATAATTTCTTTTTACTTCTTTTTACGATCCAAAGGATTCATTGGAAATTATTTTGTTATAATGAAAGAGTTTACAAAAACAAATTTAGACAAGGTTGGCGAAGTTTTCATCGAAGAGGGGAAAATAATTCGAAAAATTAACAATGAATACCGAAACCATGTTAAATATCTCTTCGAATGCGGCTTTATCGATGAATTAATTCAAAAAGGTTTATTTGTTGATTCAAAATTAATTCAAAAAGAAAATGATCTTTTTGTTGAACACCAATTGTTAGAACCTATTATTTACCCTTACGAATGGACATTCAGTATGTTGAAAATTTCGGCACTTAAATTTATTGAAATTGCTGAAATAGCAAGAAAATACCAAATTGGTCTTCACGATTGCCATTCGTCTAACTTTGTTTTTCATCAAACCAATCCTGTTTATGTTGATCTGGGCAGTTTTGCATATTCTTATTTTCTTTTTCCACTCCGTGAATATGTGGAATCTTATCTATTTCCGTTGATTCTTTGGAACTTAGGTCTTGAAACTACCATTAAATACGCGCTAACTTGGAAAACAATTTTCCCAGTTGTAGAGTTTTTCTTAATAATCGACCCAGAGTTAAGAAAACACAATTTAAATATGATTACCCATAGTTTAAAAGAAAAATATCCGGTATGGACACCAAACGTGGACTTACTATCATTAAAGAACCATCTCGAACCACTCAAACTCAAAATCACAACTGAATGGGGAGATTATAATAAAGAAAAATACGACGAAAACGGTAATTTTATCATTACAGATAGATTTCAAAAAATAATAAATTACACCTCTGAACTTTGTTCTGATTGCAAAACAGCAGTATCACTTGGTGGTAACAATGGAGCCTTTGAAAATGAGCTATTGAAAAAAACAAACATAGAAAGAGTAATTGTTCAAGACTTCGACTCAAAGGCATTAGAAGATGGTTTCGAAAAATACGCTTATCGAATGGACGGAAAGCAAATATATTTTGCAAATTATGATTTAATATGGACGGTTTCCCATCCATATTGGCAACCTCCTGAAATTAGATTCAAAAGTGATGTTCTTTATGCTCTTGCTTTAACCCATCATCTAATGCTGAGTTCAGGTGCCCGTCTTAATTTCATATTCGAAGTTTTTAAAAAGTATACAAAAAAGTTTGCTTTTATCGAGTTTATGCCTCTTGGTTTGTGGGTTCCAGGTGCCCAAGTAAATATACCAAATTGGTACACGGAAGAATACTTCCAAAGACATTTTAAAATATATTTTGAAATTATTTGGCGGGAACAATTAGAACCTAACAGAATTCTTTACATAGGTAAATTAAAAAAATAAAGAAACATTAAATTTGAATTTTTATGTGCCCTTATAATAACTACTTATACAATGTTGAAGTAAAGAGTCCTATCAGTGGAAAATTTTGTAATTTGGTCGAAGAATTTATTCCAAGAAAAATTGTGCTTGCTTATAAAGAACAATACAATGTCAACATAGAATATTTATTTAAAAGCATTGATAAAATCTTTCTTTTTGAATGTCCAGATACAAATCTTTTGTTTTTCTATCCACCAAATATTGAAGGGGATTCGACTTATTACCAGAAGTTATCTGAAATCCCATGGTATTATATGGATTGGAAATGGGAACATCAAATTGCTTTCGAGGAAATCAACACAAATTCCACTGTACTGGAAATCGGCTTTGGCAAAGGCAGTTTTCTGAGACAGCTCCTAAACAAAAATTGTAAGGTCTTTGGCTTGGAGAAAACTCCAGTTTCTACAAAAGAGAATTCCTCGGGTAATCTTAACCTATTTTTCGAGGATATACAAACATTTGCCAATAAGTTCGCAGGTTTTTTCGATTATATATGTGCATTCCAAACTCTTGAACACGTTTCAGATGTTAGGAACTTTATCCAGAATTCTTTACAATTGTTGAAACCAAAAGGAACACTTATTTTTAGTGTTCCGAACCAAGACTCGTTTATTTCGCTCGACCCATTCAATATTTTTGATATGCCACCACACCACCTCACCCGTTGGCGTCCAATTGTATTTGAAAAAATTTGTAACTACTTTCCAATGAAACTTCTTAAAATCATTTTTGAACCCTTGCAAACCCATCATATAGAATGGTTCAAAAATTTGATAAAAACTAATTTCAAAAATGCAAAACTCGTCGATGCACTATGCTTTGCAGCAGAACGATTCCCAAGTCGTTTCCGTGGTCATACAATTTTAGGGGTATTTCAGAAAACGGGGACTTAATTTTGGAAAATTACGACAAAATTATCACTGCAATAATTGATGGCAATTTTTCTGAAGCAAGAAGATTGCTTCAAGATAAACTTAGATCCGCTCCAAACGACCAAACCGCACAAAAACTGGTCAAAGTATTATTATCGAACGACGCAATACAATTTGAAGAAAACACAAATCTTAAAATGTTAAACCTTGGATGTGGTTACCATTACCATCCAGATTGGGTGAATGTTGATTTTGTGAAAACTGGTCCAACCGTAATATCATATAATTTGTTAATGGGAATCCCTTTCGACGACAATACTTTCGACGTTGTTTACCATTCACACCTATTAGAACATTTTCCGAAAAGGTATGCACCAGTATTTATCAAAGAATGTTATAGAATCTTAAAACCCGGTGGAGTAATTCGGGTAGTTGTACCCAATCTTGAAGGAATAATTAAAGAGTATCTAACAAACTTAGAAAAAGCGTTAAGTGGCGACGAAGAAGCCAAAAACCGATACGAATGGATTTTGCTGGAATTGTTCGACCAAATGGTTAGAAACAAATCTGGCGGTGAAATGCTTGAATACTGGAAACAATACCCTTTGCCCTCGGAAGATTATATTATTCAACGACTTGGAAGCGAAGCAAAGAAAAATATTGATGCAATAAGAAAACAAAGGACTACAATAACCCCGAACGAGTATAAAAACAAAAAGTATGAGCACTTCGACAATCCCATTGAAATAGGCAAATTCAGATTATCTGGCGAAATTCATCAATGGATGTACGATAGATATTCCCTAGGGAAATTGCTCGAAGAAGCTGGTTTCGTCGAGGTAAGAGTTTGTATGGCAAACGAATCTAAAATACCAAATTTCAACAATTATCTTCTCGACATCGAGCCGGACGGAAGCACGCGTAAGCCCGATTCTTTGTTTATGGAAGCAATAAAACCTTCCACCGAGAAAAAATCTTCTCAAATAGTCAGCAGTTCACTTGAGGAAAATTTTAATCCTTTGAATTTGCTGGAGAAAAAACTCAAAGTTGTCCATTTATCCACTTTCGATACTGGTGGGGCGGGAATTGCCGCATTAAGACTGCATTTAGGACTATTGAAGTTGGGTGTCGAAAGCTACTTTTTAACGCTTCACAAACAAACGAATTTTCCAAATGTGCTTGAAGTTAAAAAAAAGCCATTCGCAAAAGATTGGAATTGGAACAAATATGCTTCTCAATGGTATCAGGTTCTTTACAAAGAATATCCAAACAGACCCAAGGATTTAGAAATTTTTACATCTATAAAAAGTATTGCAGATTTAAAAGATAATCAATTAATAAAAGATGCTGATGTTGTTAACTTCCACTGGGTCTCGTCGTTGGTTGACTTTGTCGAGGACTTAGATATATTCAAAGGGAAAAAAATTGTCTGGACTCTCCACGATGAAAATGCATTCACAGGCGGTTGCCACTACACCTCGGGATGTAGAAAATATATTGAAGAATGTGCCAAATGCCCTCAACTCCAATCCAATATAGAAGGCGATCTAAGCAACATCCAATTTAAATATAAAAGACAATTTTGCAATGACTTAAATTTAACGATTGTTACTCCAAGTAATTGGTTGTACAGGAATGTAAAGCAAAGTTTGATTTTGAAACAGAAAAAAGCATTTTGCATCCATTATGGATTACCCACAGGGGTTTTCCGTTTGTACGATAAAGTAATTGTAAGGAATCTCCTAAACTTGTCACAAGATAAATTCATAATTTTATTTGGAGCAGAATATCAGAACAAAAGGAAAGGTTTCCATTTTATTAAAGAGTTTGTTGAACTATGCCCAAGGGAAATTGATGGGAAATATGTTGAGCTTTTAATTTTTGGTAACATATCCCAGTTACAATTAAAAAGCAAAATTCCAATCAAACTTACGGGTGGAGTCAAAAACCCAATACAATTGGCTATGTTATATTCAGCTGCGGATGTTTTTTTAATGTTCTCCACAGAAGACAATTTGCCAAACACTGCGATAGAATCAATATGTTGTGGGACACCAGTTGTTGCATTCAATGTTGGTGGTTTAAGCGATATTGTCGAACACAAAAAAAATGGCTGGCTTGCCAACCCTTTTGAATTAGAAGACATAATTGAAGGAATAGGTTTCGCAAGCACTATTACACAAACGGACAGGGAAATTATTTCTGCTCGAGCACAGGAAAAATTTAACGAATTTTCACAAGCGTTTAATTACCTAAAATTATACACTTCGCTGATCGAAGATAAAGAGTTCAAAAACAATGATGTGTTTCCAAGTAGATATTTATTTAATCCGGAATTTTCGGTTGAAAGTCTCCAATTCATTCTCTTAAATAAACTCCATTCGGTAAATTTTAGTGGATTGGACTTTGCATATTTTAATAGGATTGAAACATTAGAGAAGATTTCATCATCGAGTTTTTTTCAACTTTTTGTTATCAAACTCCTAAACTCATTATATTTTGATATAAGAAACTTTCTATTTTTTATATCTAACAAAAATTCAACAGCAATTGAACTGCTTCCTGCTTTATTTCGCGATTGTTCAATTATGCTTGTAAACTTCGAACAAAACAAATTATTCTGGGAGAAAGAAAATAACAAAACTAGACTCATCGTAGCAAGTGTGGACCGAATAGAAACTGTATTTGAACAGCTAACGCCAGCAATCATATGCGCATTGTTTGATTTTCAAGAGTTTAAAACTTTTATGGTATCAATTGAAAAATCTTTTACTTTTCGTATTCCTATAAATTTTATGACAAAGGCTTATTTCATTGTAAAATACGACTTGAATGAATTGGATAATATCGAAAAAGAACTTGAGCGAATCATCCCGAATCAACAAGGTAAGATTTTCTTAAATATGAATGCGGAAATAGAAAAAGAACGAAAATTGTTTATTTTTGATGAGAACGGGAATAATAAAGGGCTATTCTTGCTCGGGATTGATTTATTTGAAATTTTCAAACATAAAATTAAAAATATCCATTTTATAAGGAATTATAACAAAGAATATCCCAAAATTTCAATCGTAACTCCTAATTTAAATCAAGGTAAATACATAGAAATTTGCATACAAAGCATAATTAACCAAGAATATCCGAATTTAGAATATATCATCATTGATGGTGGAAGTACAGATAACAGCATTGAAACAATAAAAAAGTATGAGAAAAAAATTCATTATTGGGTCAGCGAAAAAGATAATGGACAATACGATGCAATAAACAAAGGATTTAGTTTAGCAACTGGAGACATTCTCGCTTGGCTAAATGCCGATGACTTCTATCTCCCAGGGGCTCTATATTTCGTTGCCGAATTCTTCACCGCTTTCACCGAAGCCCAATGGATCACAACATCAATGACTACAACCCTATCAATAGCCGGTTCTTTGCAAACAGACTGGTTCAATAAAACGTATACACTTGAAAAAATCTTGAAAGGCAAATACGACGACCCATTCATTCAACAGGAATCTACATTCTGGTTGCGTGGATTATGGGAAAGAGCCGGTTCTTCTGTAAGCACAAATTATTCGATGGCATCGGATTTAGAATTATGGATTCGTTTCTTTAAATTAACAAACCTCTACACACTTGAATGTCCAATAGCAGTTTTTCGCTTTCAACCAGAATCCAAAACCGGCAAAGGATATCAAAAATATTTAGACGAAGCCAATCAAATAATCAATGACTACAATTCATCTTTAAGAAGATACACAAATCAGGAATCAATTGGGAAATCAATAAATATAACATTAAAGAACTTTATTGAAAAAAGTGGCTTAAATCTTGTAAGAAATCATCTTGAGAAAATAATATCTGATTATGAGAATCTTAATTTCAAAGCCCAATCACGTTCATATAAAAATAACATTGAGAAATGGATAAAAATACTAAAATTAATAAAAGAAAATCTAAATTAATTTCTCGAAGGATATGGAAGAGATTCTTGTTACGGCATTGGTTTCAACATATAATTCCGAGAAGTTCATCAAAGGCTGTTTAGACAATTTGATTAGCCAAACACTTTTTGCAAAAAATCAACTTGAGATAATTGTAATCGACGCTGCCTCGGAACAAAACGAAAGAGCAATCGTGCTCGATTTTCAAAAAAAATTTCCTAACATTAAGTACATAAGAACAGAAACAAGAATTTCTCTTTACTCTGCTTGGAATGTCGGAATCAAGCATTCAAAAGGCAAGTATTTAACCAATGCTAATACCGACGACCGTTCCCATCCACAAGCATTGGAAATTCTTGTAAACGAACTCGAAGAAACACCCGATGTTCCCCTTGCCTATTCTAATTACATTATTACCACAGTCGAAAATCAGACATTCGAAAACTGCACACCTTTCGGCTACACTATGTATCCATATTTCGATCGGCAACAATTGTTATATGTTACTTACATCGGTCATAGGCCAATTTGGAGAAAAAGTTTACACGAGGAATTTGGATATTTTAGCGAACAACTGAGGATTGCAAGCGACATAGATTGGTGGTTAAGAATTTCGGAAAAATATTCATTCAAACATATTCCGTTGCCCTTAGGCTTATATTACCATAATCCTAAGGGAATTGAACATTCAAACAGTGAAGAATGTAGAAACGAAACTTTAAACGTACGTTCGACATACCAGATAAAAGCAAACAAGAAAGGATTGGACTACTTTTACCCAGGGATTGTTGAATTCAAGTTTTTTTTGGACTTTAGCCAAAAACCTCTCGAAAAACCAGACTTTTCTGTAATTGTTTTAGCACCTTCTCACTCTTCAAATCTTACTGAATGCATCAATAGCATTCTTAATCAAACTTATAAAAACTTCGAGGTGATTGTTATAACAAAAAAATCAAACAATTACATTCAAACTTTCTACAAATATGACAAAAGAGTTCAGTTGTTCTTTATAGACACAATCCCTTCATATCGCGAACTGTTACAAATGGGCATTAGTCGTTCGAAAGGAAAGTTTTTGATCTTTTTCAATGAAAACAATAAAATGTTTCCAATACATTTGCAAATGGTATCGAACATCATTAAAATTTGTCCTGATTGCTCAATCTTTCCTTCGAATTATTTCATTGTGAATCAGAGCAAATATTTATACTATGAACATTCAAGAGAAACACACAAACCTAATGAATTTAACTTGTTAAAAACTATACCACAAACTATGATTCAATTCGCACATTTAACTTTTAAGAAGCAAAACGATTTAGAACATTTAATCGATGAAATATCAACTTACCCAGAAACCTATAGAACATATTCAGCAAATTGCGAAAATTATCTACCGACAATTGAGTACTATAATTATATTGAATCGACTGACAAGCCCGCAGAATCGAAACCATTTTCAAACACTTTAAGTTCTCTACACAAGAATACTTCTAATGAAAACCTTCGCCCCGAAACCGAAATAAACGAATTTAAGTTTGATTTCCGAGACATAAAAGAAGGTGAAAACAATCCTATTGTATCGATAATCATACCTTGTTACAAAAACGCACAATTTCTTAGCGAAGTATTGGAAAGCGTTGTGGAACAAACATTCAAAGACTGGGAATGCATAATAGTCAACGACGGAAGCCCGGACAATACTCGTGAAGTTGCACAACAATTAATCTCCAAATATCCCGATAAAAAAATTACATATCTTGAGAAGGAGAACGGCGGAGTTGCAAGTGCAAGAAATTACGGAATTGAGAACGCAAAAGGCAAATACATTCTTCCTTTGGATGCAGACGACAAAATCGCCCCAACCTTTTTAGAGAAAACAGTTAAAGTTCTCGAGGAAAATGCCGACATCCACATTGTTTATACTGACCTTAAGCAGTTTGGAGAAGTTGAACGAATTGTGCCATCAAAAGATTTCGACCCTCGAACTTTATTGAATTTAGATTACATATCTGGTAACTCGCTTTTTAGAAAAGAAGTTTGGGAAACAATTGGAGGATACAAAAATAACATTGGCTACGAAGACTGGGAATTTTGGATAAATGCTATTGAAAATGGCTTCAAAGGTTTTAGAATACCAGAAGTTCTGTTTTTTTACAGAGTAAAAACAGAAAGCAGATACACCAGTGATCTTCAAAAGGACTTGTTCAACAAAGCAAAAATTGTCTCTTTGCATCCTGCTTCTTATTCCGATGCTCACCAAATTTGGGCAAAAAAAGTGTTAGAAGGCAAAGCAAATACGATTCCAGTTAAAAACATTCCCAACCTAATTCCTTTATTTCATATTCCAAAAATGAAAAAGGAATTAGCCAGTTTCAAAGTTCTGTCAATCATTACAACATACAATGAAGAAGATATTATCGAACAAGTATTAACCGATTTAATCAGAAATGGCATCGATGTATATTTACTCGACGACAACTCTGACGATCGAACAGTTGAAATTGCAGAAAAATTTTTGGGGAAAGGTTTGATTAAAATTGAAAAAATCAATGCAAATACCAAACAATACGAGCAAAATAAATTTAATTGGGAACTTCTCTTAAAGAGAAAAGAAGAAATTGCTGACCAATTAAAATACGATTGGTACATTCATTCAGATGCTGATATATTTATAGAATCGCCTTGGGAAAATATTCCTTTGAAAGAGGCTATTTTCTTTGCAGATTCGCTAAGTTACAACGCTCTATCTTTCAAAGTTTTCAACTTTAGACCCTATAACAATGATTTTCAAATCGGTCAAGACGTCAGAAAAATTCTCGACCATTACGAACCACCAGAAATTCCGCAAGCTTTTCAAATTCGAGCCTGGAAAAAAGGAAACTACCGTGCTGTCCTTTCTTTTGGTAGTGGCAACGATGTTTATTTCGATAATCGAAGAATATTCCCAATTCCTTTTATTATGCGTCATTACCCCATTCGTTCCCAGTCTCACGGACGAAGAAAGATTTTTAAGGAACGCCTTCCTCGACTGAAACAAAACGAAAGCAGCAAAAACTGGTATAATCGATACAATTTGCTCATTCAAAAAAATGAATTCATTTGGAAAAAAGAGGAACTAATTGAATGGGACCCAGTAAAAGTTCGGCTTGAACTTCTTGCAGAGTATTCTTTATCGTCTCTATTCACAACAGCGTTTCCCAATCTCTCGACTCAAAATCCTTCCAATTTCAATTCGATAGTTGAATTTTTAGTTAATTTTAATAACACAGACGCAAAACAAATAGAGGAAATATGTCAATACATTGAAAACTCAATGAATGTCATTTTAAACTCTCCTCCGCTAAATATTGCATCACTATTCATTAGCCAATTTCAGCCAAACGTCTTAAATTTATTCTCACAATTTCTTTCGTTAAAGCTTGCAATATTATTATCCGATGGTCTTATGCACTATGCTTCCAAGATTAAAGAGTTGATTTTATACATCCAAAATCTCACTTTGTTGAGTTCTCCATTTATAAATTTACTTGGTTATTCAGAAACTACAATGAAACAATCTAATCAGGATATTTATCCCAAGAAACAGATCGAAGAACTTCTTTCGAACTCACGACTGGAGGAAGCTCTCGAAATAATCTCGAATTATTTGGACATAAATCCAAACGATACAGATGCATTGAACGACCTCGCCGTTATCGAATCGTTTTTGGGTAATATTGAAAATGCCAAAGCAATTCTGAACAAGGTCCTCGCCATTTCAAAGGATAATCAAATTGCTCGAGAAAATCTAAACAAACTCTTAGAACTTGAATCCAATTTAGGATAATTTATTCTTGCAACTTATTTATTATTTTCATTAAAGAATCGCTGACCGACACGTTTCCTTTTAGCCTATTGTAATTTTCAAGATAAATTAAATTTGTCAGAGCTGCCTGTTTTATTCCTTGAATCAAGTGGTTTTTGCTTTCGCGAAATTTTGTAAATGATTCCACATTTAGTTTAGAAAAATCAGTTGCAACTTCTCTGTTTTCGCGCAGCAGTCGTATAGCAAACCCCTGTGGTATTTGCTCGTATTGCAGGAAAGGTCTTCTGTCGTATTCATTTTGCAAGATGTCGAAAGTGATGTAAACAGGGCGCTCGTCTATATTTTTTTCAATGAAACTTTGCAATAGCCTTTCATATCGTAATTGTATTTCATTTGCATCATACGGTTGCTCAGACTCAAACTTTTCAAGTTGCTGCAAGTAACTAACAATTTCATTTTTCGAGCGTTCGATCACTTCCGGATACCACCGTCGCAATTGCTCGAGATACCAAGTTCTTCGCAACAATTCTTTTTCTATTAGTACAATATCTTTTCGATATCCTTCCACTTTTTGCAAGTACCAAAACGCCGAGCAAAAATAGTCCCATTGCGCAGAAATTATCACTGCATTGGGTTCCAAATTGTCGACAACATTTTTGGTGTATGCGACAACCAGATTATTTTCAGAATCATCATTCTCCTTGAAGTTTAGAAAAATTAAGAAAATCGGAACTAAAATTGCAATAGCAGAGTAGTATCTCAATCGTAACCAAAAGTAGAACAATCCAGCAGTAAACATTAAAAAAAGAGAAATAAGTCCAAGGGAAAAATATGTTTCGATGTCGTGTATTTGATAATTCAAAGCATAGAATAAACAAGAAAAAAGCAATAAAAAAAGAAAATATAGTAAATACCTGTTTTTAAGTAATAAGTAAATAAATCCAACCAACACGATTACCAAACCCAAGAATGCAAATTCGAAAGGCAAAATTGATACAAATTTGTTAAAATTTTCTGAAATTGTCTCCGACGAGCTGAACATCCACACTCTGTACTGCTTCCCGGAAACATGATAAATGAATTTGTCTAAAGAACGCGAAACCCACCCCCAGTTGAACAATGGAAATTGGCTACTTCGTATTGGAAGGTACAAATATACACTCAAACCGACAAGAAATGGAAGTAGTAGTAATAGAAATGACTTCAAATCTGGTTTTACCAACTGAATTCTTTTACCATCACGAAAAAAAATCAAATACAAAATGCTTGGTACGATTAAGATCGTCGTTAAATGATTTGTAAAAGCAAGTCCAACAAAGAAAAGCAACGGAAACATCAATTTTGAATCGAATTCCTTCCTAACAAATTCGAAGGATATAAATAGAATAAGATTAAATAATAACAACTGCAAAGAATAAACTTCAAGCGAAGTTGCTTCGCCCCATATTGTTCTTGCAAAAGCAAATGTCAGTGCACTAATTAAAGCTAGAAAGTAAAATGGAATATTCTCTCTACCACTTTTATCTTCATCGATTTTTCGTCGCGATTTTAAATATAAAATTTTAAAAAAAGAAAGAGAGGCAAAGAAAAAAAACACAGATGCAAAAGCAGTCCAAACACTCGCCAGAAGATTCATCTGGAATATTTTCGAACTGGACAAAGGAAGCAATGACCATAAATATCCAAGAATTGCAAACAAGGGATACCCAGTTGGATGGGCAATTCCAAGAGTAACACAAACCCCCATCAACTCGCCATTATCCGTAAAAGTTAAATACGGATTTGCAGTAATGAAATAAACAATAAATGGAAAAACAAAAGCTAACACAGCAGTAAAAATTAAAATATACCCGTCCTTCTTCATCTTCTATTTCAAATTATATTCCTTCATAGTGCCACAGGCATCCTTGCCTGTGCTTGTTCCCTTCCTCCTCTATTTCAAATGATATTCAAATTCAGCAAAAGAATCAAAAGTTTCGTAAAAGCGCACAACGATTTTTTCAATATTTGGGAAACTCTTAAATTTCTCGGCAACTTGATTTGCAATCCAAACAGCAAGATTTTCTGATGTAGTTGTGGTTGGGACCTTTACATATCGAAAATTATTAGCCGCTAAGAAATCTATCATAACCTTATCGTTTTCATCAACAACAAATGAATGGTCGAGTTGGTCGATGATTGGTTGGACAGCAGAAATAAGGTCATAAAAATCCAAGACAATACCATTTTCGTCGGGGGTTCCAACCAGTTCAACACGAAGTTTATACGTATGCCCGTGGATATTGCTACAAAGTCCTTTATGGAAAGGCAACCGATGACTCATATTCCATACAAACTCTTTCCCAATCTTTATCTTCATTTTGACCTCCCCTCTTTCACATATCGTGCAATGATGGTGGAATTCATACCACCACGAGTTGTCCAATCAGTTTGTACTTCCATTTCTAATGGTTCGCAAGCTCGCACAAGATCGTCGAGTATTTTGTTTGTAACCGCTTCATAGAATATCCCCATATTCCTGAACTGAAGGAAATAGTACTTCAAGGACTTCAACTCGAGACAAAGTTTGTCGGGAATATATTTGACTGTCACAGTGCCGAAATCTGGCAAGCCTGTTTTTGGACAAACCGAGGTAAATTCCGGGTTTCTATGGATAATAACATATTCTCGTTCCGGCTTTGGATTTGGAAAAGTTTCTATTTCCATAATCAACCTCATAATATTCAAAAGAAACTTGACGAAAAACCCATAGAGAATAATTTAGTTAATCTCATATTTTCAACAAACTCGATTATTGAACAAGTAATAAATATTTCATATACAAACGATTTACATAATGAACAACTACTTTGAATTTCTTGTATTTCAATTTGCGGTTAAGTACAGTGGAATGCAAATTTGAATTGGACAATAAAAACTATAGAACTTGAGTGTAAAACCATTCTTTATGTTAAAGACTTGACTTTGAAATCTAGTTAAGCTAATAATCCTATTCGATTAATAGATAACACTCTGACAACACGACAAAATAAAAGTTTCAGAATTAATAATTTAATTGAAAAAAATATAGAAATATGAAAAATTTTATTAATTTTAGATAACACTATTGTAAAGATTTGAAGAAAAAAATTAAGTTTTTCATTATAAATGAGTTAAATATGAAAACAATATGTTTCCTTTTAATCACTAGTTTGACAATGTCTGCTTATGCCCAAACCTGGATAAAAACCTACGACCACAACAACGGGAATACCGATGTGGCGTCTAAAATTATTGAAACCAACAATAATCACTTTATAGTTGCCGGGCAAACTACAATTCCATCAATTTGGATGTGGGGATTCAATGGTTTTATTATTGCTCTTGATTTTAATGGTGATACGCTCTGGACAAAAACTCTTGGCAGTAGTGCCAATGATTTCCTTACAGATGTAATTGAAAATAATAATAACGAATTGATTTTTACCGGCTCACGTTATTACTTCCCAGCAAATAGTCTGCAACTATGGATAATAAAATTACAACTAAATGCAAACGGCACGCAGATTATTAGTACCTCTGAAAAATACTTTGGAGGCAACGATAAGGATGATGGGGGAACCAAAATAATTCAAAACCCAGACGGAACCTACTTTGTTACAGGATACACGAATAGTTATGGCACACAACAGGGCGGTTCAGATGCCTGGCTTTTAAAACTCAATTCCAATCTGGATACAATATGGACCAAAACCTATGATTTTGGTTATGCCGAAGAAGCAAAATCCATCATTCCGTTTAACTCCGGCAATTATCTTATGCTGGTGAATAGTACCACTGGTCAAATGGGCTTTCCACCGTTTTATACCAATTTTGCTAAAGTTCTTTTAATCAATTCGAGCGGCAATGTCTTAAAAACACTGACATTTAATAATGATACTATTAATTATTTTATTAATGCCCGACCAACTTCCGATGGGGGAGCAATTCTGATTGGTTCTACTGGTGTTAATGATAATAGCGTTCCTTATGGAGGTAGAAATATTTTTATTGTAAAACTTAATGCCAACGCAGATACGGTCTGGACAAAAATTTATGGTGGTTATGGCAAATATGATGGCGGGTTAGATATTATACAAGATAATGATGGAACATATTATGCCGCATGTTATACACAAACCCAATATGTAGACAGTGTTGATAATTGGTATCTTATGCGGTTGGATGCGCAAGGAAATATTATTTACTCAAACTGTCTCATTCATAAAAAAGATAATGATGACCCCGTATCTATCCTTAAAGCATCGGATGGAACATTGGTAATAGCAGGTCATATTAATGCTAATTCCAATCCGGGCCAGAGTTGGGATTTAGGTAACTCCGATATTTGTGTTGCAAAGTTGGATACTAATTTTGTAACGGGGATTCAAGAGCAAGTTTTAAATAAACTATCATTTACAATTTATCCTAATCCCTTTTCCGCACAAGCAACTTTGCATACAGACCAAATCCTCGAAAACGCAACCCTCAGGATTTACAACATATACAGTCAGAAAGTAAAAGAAATTACAAATATCTATGGACAAACAATTACTTTACAGCGCAACAATCTTCCAAGCGGATTGTATTTCGTTCAATTGTTACACGACAATAATGTTATTACAAATGCTAAGTTAATAATTTTGACTGAATGATACTGAAAAAACCTAACCATTGGTATTTCATTTCGTTCATTTTCAACCGACACAACAAATGTTTCTTTGACGTAGAGATTCAATTAAATTGTCAACTTCATATAAATGCCAACCATTATGAACCATTAATTAAAGATACAAATATTCCCTTTTTTGGTGATTTGAGATAATATAAGACAAAGATAAATCTAATGAATATCTTGTTTTTTTTGTATTTTGCATAATGGTTTTAAATTATTATGAAGACTACTTAGTCGAAATTGCCAATGACAAGGAAGCAAGTATATTGTAAAAGATGATATGTCAAAGTATTATTCGTTAGGCAATATACTTGATAGAAACCTACTGGAAAAAGTTAATGCAGAATCCAATAAGTTGCATGGAATTAAAAGTAAAACAGATAATCTAATAGAAAATACAAAATTAGCCCAATTATTAAAGAAAAGCACAGAAAATATTGAAGTTGAATTATTAAAAAACCGAATAAAGGAAGGAAAAACAATTAATGCAATATTTTCTGATACAATCCTTTATTTATTAAAAAAGAAAGGCGCATTGAGCACCGAAGAAATTCATCCATTGATTCAAACTATACATCCAGATATCTGCGACGATTCTATTGATAGAGTAATAAACGGGCAGCATTTTGGAAAGAAATGGAAGCATTTTGTTCGGGATGCTCAACAATCCTTGAAGAAAAAAGGACTGATTTATTTAGAGGAGGGAAAATGGAAACTAACAACTTGAACAAAAAAGCAAAATGGTTAATAAAAATTGTATCAAAGCAGATGCTCTCCAATAAGGAGAGGGATTTTATTGTAGAACTTATTAGCGAGGAGGCACGAAAAACGAGAGCACACTATAGTTTTATTTTACATGATGTTATAGAGAGCGAAAAAAATTCTCAGATATTTATAGAAGGCACTAAAACAGCACTTAGCAATTTATTATCTGTATGTAAGGATAATCTTACTTACAAAATCAGTTATACAAGATATGGTGAATAAAGATGGAATGGACTGGATTTTATTTTCAATTTCTGTGTGAAAAACATTTGTCAAATTTTATGGAAATACCAGGACCAAAATATGGAAATGTAAGATTTGATGCTTTTAAAGACATACCTTGGGATTTCAAGGCGCATGCTATGAATACAAGCAGTCACCAGATTATTGTTAACGATACAGAAGCAACAGCAAATGGAATAAAAGATTACGGGGCAGTTGGTTTAATTCTTGCTGTTGGAAAAGTTCTCTACAATGATGAAGATAGAACATTTCAAAAGTGGCACGAAGCATTGAAAGGTGGATTATCGGAATATTCAATTGAAAGAATAAAGAGAGGTGCATGGTCAAGATTACGAAAGGTTTCTTTTGATTTACAGCAAATTTCTTTCATCAAAATAACAGATGATACGTTGGTTAAATGTGGATCATTTCAAAGAGATTTTAGAAATGCAGATGGCTCGCCAAGAAGAGAAAAGGTTCTGTTAGACCTTGAGAAAATTGATGAGGAGTTAGCATATTTTATTGAATTCTAAAGTCGCTTTTAAGACAATTTTTAAAACTTTTATCCGATAAACCGTTGAATCATAAAAGCCGCCTAAACCTTTTTCCTAAAATTTTATCTACTCAATAAATTATCGTTTCAAAAATTTTTTTAAAATTAGTAATTTAAAATTGCAATTATGGGCGATAGATATTACACAAAAGAAGAAGTTGAAAAAATCATTCAAAAAGTAATTGAATCGAAAGGTTTCGTAGGGGACAGATTTTCTCGCGAGGATATTCTTGCAATCGCGAAAGATTTGAATCTTGACCCCAAGTTTGTCCTTGCCGAACTTGAAAAAGCCGACGAGGTATTGGAATTTGAACAAGCCAAGAAAATGTGGCGAAAGAAAAAGAAAAATGAATTTTTCCAGCACCTTGTAGTTTACATCGTCACAAACATCTCTTTTTTTTTGATTATGTTGATCTTTCAACCCGAGAATGTTGAAATACCAATCATTTTTGCCCTTCTGTGGTTTATTGCAATCGTTGCCAACTTTATAGAAAGCTTTTTCCCTTCGGAAGATAAGGTCGAAAAAGGAGCTCTCAAACTAATGAAAAGTCGTAAATGGAGAAGTAAAGTAATTAATATCATTGATACTTTCCTTAATAGATTAACCAAATGACAAAGAAGGGGCAAGATATTGACCCTTCAAATTTTTTCAAATTACACGAAATTACAAATCATCGATATTCGGGATGCGACCGGGCGTCCACGGTGCTCCTACGCTGTTCAATTCTTTTTCAAACTCAGGAATCTCTTTTTCAATCACCGTGCGCAATTTACTAATCGACTCTTTCAACTCATCTTTTGCAATAGAAAAATTTTTCTTCTGTGTTTCAGTAGGTTCTTGAGTTGTTGCCCACAAACCCCAAAGAATATAATTCAATCGTTCGATTACCGAAGGAGGTTGATTCTCGTTTAATCTTTGTAATGTTTTATTTCCATTTAAAGAGATATCAATGGTGTCGAGAATTCGTTGAACTTCGCGAATTCTTTCGAGCGTGCGGTCGTTGTAATTCAAGGAAAGAAGGAAGGAATTTTTAATTGAATTTATTTTACGAGAAACTCTTTTCAGAAGGCTATTCGTTCCAAGAATTGCATTTTGAAGCTTTGCAACTTTCTTCCGGAATGAATCGAGTTCGGCAAAGTCTTTGGGTGGTAATGAAATATTATTTAGCAATTTACACTCGAAGTCAACTGGTTGGGTGAGTGCAGTCAATTTTCCGTCGATACTTTTGAACAACTGAACTTTGTATTCACCCGGAACAACTGGCATTCCTTGGGCTTTATTTATATTTGTTGTATCGGTAACCGGCGAGGTGTCGGGATAGCGAAGGTCCCAGGAAATGCGGTTAAATCCTTTCATTGGAGAAGTAGTAAGAGTGCGAACAACATTTCCAGACTCATCGTAAATCTTGAAAATTAGAAGTGGTTTTTGTTCAAGATCTTCGGCAGTTAAATTCTCAAACGAAGGATAGTAAATTGGTTTCCCCTCTTTCTCTAAATTTTTTTCATTTTCTTTACGCTGTTGTTTAAGGGTTTTAATTTCGTCGCGCAAATAGTAGGTAAAAACAGCACCAAAAGGAGGATTCTCGGCACGCCAGAAAGAACTTCCAAGATCTTCTTTTTTTCTCGACTCATCTTCGTTGTAAATCAGAGCATTTTTGATCGGAAAAACAGTTGCCTCGCGACTATTCAATACACTATCGCTTAGGTTCCTCATAAAAGAGAAATCATCGAGAATGTAAATACCTCGCCCAAAAGTTCCGACAACTAAGTCGCTTTCGCGTTTCTGTATTTCCAAGTCGCGCACAGCAATAGTCGGGAAGTTCCCTTTAAGTTGAACCCATTCTTTTCCGCGATTTGTGGATAAAAACAAACCGAACTCTGTCCCAACAAACAACAAATTTGGGTCTTTAAAATCTTCTACTATTGTATAGACCGATCCATTTTCAGGTAGATTTGAACTAATTGATTGCCAAGTTTTTCCCAAATCGGTGGTCATCAAAACATAAGGCTTAAAATCGGCGTTTTTATGATTATCAAAAGTAACATAAATAACATTCTTATTATGATGTGAAGCAAAAACATCACTAACATAAGTTGTCTCGGGAACATACGAAAACTTTTCGATTTTATTCCAAGTTGAACCGCCATTGGTAGTAATTTGGACCAAGCCGTCGTCTGTCCCTACGATAAGAATATTTTCGTCAAGTGGTGATTCTGCAAAAGCCACTATATTCCCGTAAAAAGATGTCGAAGCATTCTTTGCTACTGCATCGGGACCCCAGATTTTCCCCATAACTGGCAGTTTATTCCTGTCGATTTGACGCGTCAAGTCCGGACTAATTGCTTTCCAACTTTGGCCACGGTCGTCACTACGAAAGACTTTGTTTGCACAAATGTAAATTCTTGTAGAAGAATGTTGGCTCAAAAGTAGTGGGGTATCCCAATTCCAGCGCAAAGCCTCGCCTTTTTCGGGTTGTGGTTGAATATAATACACTTCGCCACTCTTTCTGTCGTAACGAACAAGATTGCCATATTGCCACATTGCGTAAACTATATTAGGGTTATTGGGGTCAACTTGTGCCTTGTAACCGTCGCCACCTACAACAAGAAACCAATCTTCGTTGGTTATTCCACCACTAGATGTTGTACGCGAGGGACCTCCCCAGGTATTATTATCCTGTGTTCCACCATAAACAAAATAAAATGGCTCGGAATTGTCACAAGTTATTCTATAGAATTGTGCAGTTGGGATATTTGCAAAAAATCGCCAAGTATTTCCATCATCAAAAGTTTCATACAAACCACCATCGCCCCCAACAAGAAAATGGCGTGTATCGTCGGGGTCAATCCAAACTGCGTGGTCGTCGACGTGACGATTTTTATTTGAGACTACACGAAGGGTCTTCCCGCCATCCTCGGTTAAGCGCAAATATGTATCAACAAAGAAAACTCGTTCTGGATTTTTAGGATCGCAAAAAACTTCATGATAGTATTGCGCTGAACCAGAGAACCACGAATTCCGTTTTTCCCACGATGCACCTCGGTCGGTCGAGCGATAGATACCTCCTTTCCCTTCGTTTCCTTCGATGATTGCGTATATTATATCAGGATCTGCTGGCGAAAGCCCCAGTCCAATTCTTCCGAGTTCCCCCGAAGGTAGTCCATTTTGCAATTTTTCCCAACTTTTCCCGCCGTCGGTAGTTTTATAAATTGCCGCTTCCGGTCCCCCATTAATCAATGTCCACACATGCCTTCTTCGTTGATATGAAGCACAATAAAGCACATTAGGGTCTCTTGGATCCATCACAACATCTGTCACCCCAGTATTTTCGCTTATTTTGAGAACCAACTCCCAAGTTTTTCCTCCATCAGTAGTTTTATACAATCCTCGGTCTCCCCCGGGTCCCCACAAAGGTCCTTGCGCTGCAACATAAACAACATCAGAGTTTTGGGGATGAATTACAATTTTTCCAATATGTTCTGAATTTTTTAAGCCCATATTTTTCCAACTCTTTCCGCCATCAATCGATTTATAGACACCATCACCCCAAGAAACGCTTCTTTGGCTATTGTTTTCACCAGTACCAACCCAAACTACGTTCGGATTTTTCGAGTCGATTGCAATACAACCAATTGAAAAGGAACCATAAGTATCGAACACCGGGAAGAAAGTTGTACCGGAATTTGTAGTTTTCCAAACACCTCCAGAAGCAACAGCAACATAGAATTCTTTTTTATTGTAAGGATTTACTGCAATATCCGAGACCCTACCACCAAATACCGCTGGACCGATGGCGCGCAGTTTAATATTGTCGAAATTCACTTCGCGTTTTGGACTTTCTACAGATTCGCTTTTTTTAGTATCCTTTGTATAGGAACTAAAAACAAAGGAAATATAGAAAATACAAATTGCAATTGACTTGAACATTTTCATCATACAAACCTCATTCCAAAAATAAAATAATTAAATTACAATTTTTCCGTTTAATTCTTTACATTAAAATTAATTGAAAATTTGGCAAGTAAATTACCATTACGAGCGAAATTATCTTTTTGGTATGGGACCATAGTTGCAGTTACACTCCTTGCCTATGGCTTCTATACTTACGTTTCCGTTTCCAACGAACTCCATAAGAATTTAGATGCCTCCATTTCAAAAGTTGTCAATTCGCTCGACATCGTAATTACGCACAAACCTGAAAACATCAAAAGCATCAAAAGTTGGCGAACCACACAAGATAAATTTGCGCTCTTGCGCGAACTCGAGGAAATGCGTTTCGTCGGTCCAATTCGTCCGACTGTTCAAAGAGAAAAATTTGTCGAAGAAGACCTTGGCGAAATCTGGTCCGCTGTTTTCGAACATATTTTACTCAACCCTAAAAACTTCTTCGTTCAAATAGCCGACACAAACAACCAAATAATTTGGCGTTCACAAAATTTGCAAAACGACACTCTTCCCACACTTCTTGGCTTCGTAACCACCAGCAGAATTGATACGATTTACGTCCCAGCCCGAGACCGCGATTCGGTAATACAATTGTCATTGGAAGTTCCACAAACAATCAAAATCGACTCAATCCTCACCACCACAAAGGTTATGAATACTGACATACGACTTTTAATCAAACGAACCAATCAAGCCGTGATTTCAGTAGGTTACATTCTCAACGATTTGCGTGCCACTTTGAAAAAACTTTTTATCATTCAAATTATTGCACTTCCTTTCATTCTTCTGCTATCCATCGTCGGGGGCTGGATTATGTCAACTGTTTCTCTCAAACCAATTGATATCATTACAAAAACAGCAGACGAGATCACGGAGAAAAATCTTAGCCGACGGCTCCCAGAAATACCAACCAACGACGAGGTGGGACATTTAACACGCACTTTGAACAATATGATAGAACGATTGGAAGAATCGTTCAGACAAATAAAAAAATTTGCTGCCGACGCTTCGCACGAACTCCGGACTCCGTTGACTATTCTTCAAGGTGAACTTGAAATTGCGCTCCATTCTAAAAAAACACCAGAAGAATATGAAGAAATTCTTGTCAGCGCACTCGAGGAAGTGAGCAGACTTTCGAATGTCGTCGAATCGATACTTGAACTTTCAAAAGCTGAAACTGGGCAAATATCCATTAGCCTTAAAATGGAAAACCTTTCCAAAATTGTCGAAGAAGTTGCCGAGGACATTTCTATTATCGCCGAGCAGAAACAGATTTCCATTGAAAAGCAAATCGAGCCGAACCTGTTCATTCCAATCGATGCTCCAAGAATACATCAAGCATTATTGAACTTGCTCGACAACGCTACTAAATATACACCCGAAGGTGGAAAAATCCGGCTTTCTCTCGAATTGGATACCGAATATGCAAAGTTGATTGTTGAAGACAACGGAATAGGTATCCCAAAAGAGGACTTAAACAATATTTTCGACCGTATGTATCGCGCAGTAAAAAGTGAAAAAGCCGGAGTCAAAGGCTACGGCATCGGTTTGTCGATAGTCAAATGGATCGTTGAAGCCCACAATGGTACCATCCAAGTTGAAAGCGAAGTAAATAAATTCACACGATTTACTATCAAATTGCCAACAAACTTGGAAAATTGAAAAATCTACGGCAACAACTTTTTGAAATTTTGATATCGAGTTTGAAACAAGTTTTCCTCCGACGGAGGCGGTAATTTGTCATTTTTAATCTTTTTATTCAGTTTATCTATTCTGTCCTGACTCAAAGGATGGGTCGAAAGAAGAGATTCAAGAAAAGTGTTACCTTCGTTTTGTTTCACTTTGTCGAAAAAGAAAATCAAAGCACCGGGATACCAAGGTGTTGATTTCAGGTATTCGTATGCCCATTCGTCTGCCTCGTATTCGTCGTCGCGACTATTTTTTAAAAAGGCAAGCCCAACAAAAAGATTTGCAGCGATCTCTTCTGTTTTCGTTGGATTTTTTCCAAGCACAATGTCGAGCAATATACCAACTCCATAGGCCTTTGTCATTCGTTGCGTTGCGTGTCGCCTCTCGCAATGGGCAATTTCGTGGGCAAGCACTCCGGCAAGTGTAGCTTCGTTGTCTAAAAATTTCAACAAACCCGTATAAACATAAATATACCCGCCCGGGGTTGCAAATGCGTTTACTACTTCATTGTTGCTGATAACAGTAATTTGATATTTGAAAGTTCCTCGGTACTTTATCTTTGGTGAAAGTATTATTTGATTTACAATGTCTTGGATATATGCATTTACTTGAGAATTATTCAAAATAGGATATTCTTTCGGATTTGCAATAATTTCTTGATGGAGTTTCAAACCAAGTTGCGCATCATCTTCAGTTGAAAAAATGTTAAAGCCATCGTCGCAAGAAATTAAAAATAATCCAAAAAACAGAACAATTACCAAATTATAAACTATTCCCTTCATAGACTTTCAAAAAATTTACAAATAACAACAATTAAAATTAAAATTAATAATAAATTTGCAAAATAATAAGGTTTATATGCGATATACAATAATAGGCTTCGGTAAATTAGGTAGTGCTATTGCTAAAAAATTAATAGAAAAAGGTGAACATTTTGCTATCGTCTCTAAACATCTTTCACAAAAATTAACCCATCAAAATTTATTTAACCAAAACGTGGAAATTTTCAACTCTGTCGAAAAATTGGAGGAACCGACAGATGTTACTTTTATAACAACAAACGACTCGATGATTCCAAAAGTAGCAAAGGATTTGGTTGCTCGATTTGGTAATAAAATAAAAAATAAAACTTTTATTCATTGCTCTGGCATCTATTCTGATGAAATATTGTATGATATAGAAAAATGCGGTGGATTTACTGCTTCTGCCCACCCATTGCAAACTTTTTTTGAATACACACCAGATATTTTCGAAGATATCTTTTGGATTGTACAAAGCAACCATTTCGAAAAAATCAAACTTATTGTAGAACAAATTGGCGGAACTGCGCTCGAAGTTCATTTCGACGAAAAAACTCGTGCAATTTACCACGCCTCGGCTGTCGTTGCTTCAAATTTCTTGAACTCACTTTTGCTATTTTCCAAACAGCTTATCAATCTTACTAATCTTGAACCAAATATACTCATCCCATTAATAAATCGAACAATCCAAAACAATTTGCTCAAATTCGAGGAAATCGGCTTCACACCGAAAACTGGTCCAATAGTCCGTGGAGACTTCGGCACTATTTTGCATCATCTCGAAGGTCTTCAACAACACAAAGAACTGAAAGAAGTGTATACAATCTTGTGCCTTGCTATGTCGAAACTTGCGTTAATTAACAAAGACATATCAGAAGAGATTTTTGCAACATTTGAAAAAATATTAAACAAAACCTTTTCTTAATCGGAAAAAAAAATCTTAAAATTGCATTTTAACAGAAACAAATATGAAAACAGCATACTCAATTTTAGCAGGCTTGTTTGTTGGGTTGGCAATAACTGGGGTGTATGTGTCTAACATATTCTCCTACTTGTCCGACGACCCAAAGACTTGCATAAATTGCCACATTATGACCCCATTTTACGCCACCTGGTTCCATAGTAGCCATCGAGAACGAGCAACTTGCAACGATTGCCACATCCCCCACGACAACGCAATCTAATCCATTTTATTCAAAATGAATGATGGATTGCGACATTCTACAATTTTCACTCTTGGAACCTATCCGCAAGTTATCCGGATTTTGGAAGGCGGTGCCAAAGTTGTACAAGAAAATTGCATTCGATGCCACTCGCATCAAATAAGCTCCATAAGTTTCTATGAAACAAAATCTAAAGAATTTGCAACTGGACAATGCTGGAACTGTCATCGCGAAGTTCCCCACGGTAGAATCTCGAGCCAAGCATCGACACCTTACGCTCGTGTTCCAATTGACTTAAAAATTCTTCCTGAATGGATGTCGAAAGAATTGAATTTGTTCAACAATAAAAAATAAAAAATGACAAAAAAAATAGGAAAAAAGGAACTGATTATTTTTCTCGCATCGGCAATTTTTGTCCTTCTCGTTGCAATATTGGTTGCAACAATAATCGAACGACGTGCTGAATCAATCGCACGCTTTCAGATTGTAAAACCGATTGCAGAATGGGAACCAAGAAACGAAGTCTGGGGCGAAAACTATCCAAGGGAATTCGAATCTTACAAGCGAACTCTCGATACAACGTTTCGTAGTAAATACGGCGGTTCGGGGCATATTGATCTGCTGGAAGATTGTCCCGAGTCGGTTATAATGTGGGCTGGCTACGCTTTTGCGAAAGATTACAACCAAGCAAGAGGCCATGCCTGGGCAATATACGATGTGCGAGCGACTCTTCGAACTGGTGGTGTAAAAGAAAGTCCACAGCCAGCTACTTGTTGGTCCTGTAAAACAACCGACTTTCCCAGAATGGTAGCAAAACTTGGCGCCGAGGCATTTTACAAAAAGAAATTTATTGAAATGGGCTCGGAAATGGTCAATCCAATAGGTTGCCAAGATTGCCACGACCCCAAAACAATGAATTTACGAATCACAAGGCCAGCCTTGATAGAAGCTTTACAGCGAAGGGGCGTTAAGTTGGAAAACATCACACACCAAGAGATGCGTTCATTGGTTTGTGCATAATGCCATGTCGAATACTATTTCAAAGGTGAGGGGAAATATCTCACATTCCCGTGGGACAAAGGCTTTAGTGCCGATTCGATGGAAGCTTACTACGATGAACTCAACTTTTCCGATTGGACGCATAAGTTGAGCAAGGCAAAAATGTTGAAAGCACAACATCCCGACTACGAACTCTATATGACAGGAATACATGCAAAACGTGGCGTTGCTTGCGCCGATTGCCATATGCCATACAAAGTCGAAGGCGGTATTAAATACACCGACCACCACATTCGTAGCCCGCTTGCAAACATATCTAATGCTTGTCAAGTTTGTCATCGCCAAAGCGAAGAGGAATTAATTCGCGATGTTTATGAGCGCCAAGACAAAGTTCGCGAAGTTCGTCGAATAGCTGAACAGGCAATAGCAAAGGCGCATCTCGAGGCAGAAATTGCATGGAAAAACGGCGCCAAAGAGTCGGAGATGGAGCCCATTCTTAAATTAATTCGTTCGGCTCAGTGGCGATGGGACTGGGTTGCAGCCGCAAATGGTGTTGGTTTCCACTCCCCTGTCGAAGCTCTCCGCTTGTTGAGCACTGCTATAGAAAGGGCTGAAAAAGCACGGGGCTTACTTTCTGTCTTATTTACCAAAATGGGACTTCCAGTTAATCCGCCGCTCCCAGACGTTTCCACAAAAGCCAAAGCTCAAAATTACATTGGCTTGAATATGAATGCTCTTTGGGAAGACAAGAATGAATTCCTAAAGACAATTGTTCCGCAATGGGACGAAATAGCACGCAAACGCCAAGGAACATTATACGATTATTATCAGGGCAAGTAATACACGAACAAATAATCTAAGCAAAAGTCGTCACCTAAACGGTGACGATTTTTTTACTGCAAGTCACATAGATAAGTCTGTTCACATTTCTCCTGAATATTTACTTTTTAATATTTAGCAACTTCTAAAAAATATATTTTTTGTAATAACTTATAAAAGATAAAAAAAATTGAATATTTGAAGGGATTTAAAAATTTTTCGTCAATTTTATATTTTCTGGATACTTATATGATACAATAAACTTAAATGCTTAAATATTTGGACAGAAGATTTCTATCAAATCCATTTTTTGAAACCTTTCAGGCAATCAAAATATATGTGGAAGAAATAATGAACATTTACAAAATATGTCTTTATTATCTTTGTAAAATTCCAAATATTATTACTTTGTACGATAAAAATTCGGGTAATTGGTTCTCAACATACAAGAAAAAATAATCGCAATGGAATATGAAAATGCCTCAAGGCAAGCCAAAATCGTATTCCAAGTGCAAAATGAATTGACCACTGGAGTTTATTTCTTGGTTGTGAACACGAGATCAAAACAACAGGTGAAAATACTCATTGTCGAGTAAGAATTAAAAAAGAAAGGTTACACACAAGGGTGTAACCTTTATATGAAAGGCAAAAACTAAATCAACACAGCAGAATCAACATTGATAGCATTGTAACCGCGCATAAATGCTTCCTGATTCAAGGGAATCAATTTATGATATCGCTCGGGAAGCACTGCTTCCAAACCTTTCCAGATAGATTCAATTTTTACAACGCCAGTAATTTTAATAAAAGCACCAAGCATAGTCATATTTAGCACTTTGGTGTTTTTCAATTCGACAGCTATGTCGCCAGCAGGCAAAGAATAGATATGAATGTCGCTTCTTGTCGGTGGCTTCAAAGTTGTGGTAATATCATAAAGAATATTACCACCCGGTTTCACAGCTTTTTCAAACTTATCAATCGAAGGCTGGTTCAAAGCGACAACTGTATCGAATTTGGAAATGATTGGGGAACTGATCATTTCATCGCTAACTATAGTTATGCAGTTTGCTGTTCCACCACGCATCTCGGGACCATAAGAAGGCATCCAAGTTACTTCTTTGCCCTCGAAAATGGCTGCATAGCCAAGAATCATACCCATTGTAAGAACACCTTGGCCACCAAAACCAGAGAAAACTGTCTCGTGTGTCATTTCTTAACCTCCGGAACTTTAATATCACCTAATGGATAATATGGAATCAGAACTTCTTGGACAAATTTGTTAGAATCCAGTGGGGTCATCTTCCAGTTGGAAGGACAATTGGAGACGATTTCGACCAAACAAAAACCAAGTCCCATTTTTTGATACTCGAGTGCTCGTTGTAGAGCCTTTTTTGCACGACGAACATTTTGCACTGTATTCACAGCTTGGCGAGTAACATAAGCAACACCGGGCAATGGAGCAAGCAACTCGCTTATTTTAAGTGGATAACCCATTGTTTTTGTATCTCGCCCATAGGGAGAAGTAGTAGAAACCATACCCTCGATTGTTGTTGGAGCCATCTGTCCGCTTGTCATCCCATAAACTGCATTGTTGATAAAAATTACAAGGAAATTTTCGCCTCGATTTGCTGCGTGAAGTGTTTCGTTTCCACCAATTGCGGCAAGATCACCATCTCCTTGATAGGTAAAAACATATTTATCAGGAAGCATTCGCTTGATCCCGGTTGCAACTGCACAAGCACGCCCGTGCGCAGCCTGTTGCATATCAACATCCATATAATTGTATGCAAATACGGAACAACCAACCGGTGAAACACCTATAATATCGTGTTGGATACCCATTTCCTCGACAACCTCCATAAATATTTTATGGACGGTACTGTGCCCGCAGCCCGGACAATAGTGCATATCCACATCAATTAATGTCGAGGGTCTCCGATAAACTAAATTTTCAGGTTTAACTATATCTTCAACTAAAATATCCACCTTCTCTAATTCCATTTTCTATTCTCCTTTGATAAACATTTTTTCAAAATTATCAAGAATCTCTTCAGGTGTGGGAACCACACCTCCCATACGGCCGTAAAATTCGACGCGAGTTTTACCGCAAACAGAAAGTTTAACATCTTCAACCATTTGTCCAGCATTCATTTCAACATCCAAAATGCCTTTGACTTTAGAAGCTACTTCCTCGAAGATTTTTTTGGGAAATGGGAAAAGAGTAATGGGTCTTATCCATCCAATCTTATATCCCTTTTTCCGTCCAAGCTCCATAGCCTTTAAAGCAATTCTTGAGACAAGCCCAAAAGCAGTAAAAATGTATTCAGCATCTTCGATGTTAATAGTTTGAAAACGGACTTCCTCTTCTTCCATCTGTTTATATTTTCTTTGTAAACGCAAATTTATTTCTTCCATCTTCTCGGGCTCAATGTGTAATGAAGTAATTACTCTTCGCTCACCATTTTTGGGCTTTCCGGTTGTAGCCCAAGGAAATTCAATATGCCTTCTGGGTTCTGGCGGTGGAAGTTCGACTTTTTCCATCATTTGTCCAAGCGCCCCATCGGCAAGTATCATAACAGGATTTCTATACTTAAAGGCAAGTTCAAAGCCAAGTTTGACAAAATCCGCCATCTCTTGCACATTATATGGGGCAAGCACAAGTAAATGATAATCTCCATGTCCACCCCCTTTGGTTGCTTGGAAGTAGTCGCCTTGAGCAGGTTGAATTGTACCCAGACCCGGACCACCACGATTAACATTCGCCAGAAGACAGGGCAATTCTGCGCTCGCAATGTAGGATAATCCTTCTTGCATCAAACTGATTCCAGGGCTCGAAGAAGTTGTCATTGCCTTCTTCCCGCAACCAGCAGCACCATAAATCATATTTATTGCTGCAACTTCGCTCTCTGCCTGAAGGACAAGCATTCCCGACCTTTTCGTTGCTTCGCGCGATAAATATTCGATTATTTCGGATTGTGGTGTAATTGGATAACCAAAATATGCATCAACACCAGCGCGAATCGCTGCTTCTGCCAATGCCTCATTTCCTTTCATTAACTTAATTTCACCCATATCATTGCCTCCTTTATGCGGGTACTTCTTGTTTGGTTTTGTAAACTTTACGATAGACTGTAATAACTGCGTCAGGGCAAATAATAGCACAATTGACACAACCAGTACAGTTATCGTTTATTTTTACAACATATTGGTACCCTTTGTGGTTGAGTTGCTTACCCAATGCAAGAGTGTGTTCGGGGCAAGCCTGTACACAAAGTTCGCAGGCTTTGCATCTTTCAATATCGATAACTACATCACCTACTACTTTTGCCATAGTTTCCCTCTTAGTAAACAATGAAACTGCAAATTAAAATAACTAATTTTATTTTAAAAGCAATTTAATTAAAAATTGTTATATCTGTTGTAGTTTGATGTTGCTACTAATAAGCGTATTTTACCAATTCGGAATTCAAAATGGAAAGAACGATATTGCGAAAAATTGGCACAACGGTAGACCCAGCGTAAATCGATTTCTTTGGTTCGTCGAGCAAAACCAAAAATAGTATTTTTGGATTCTTTGCTGGCAAAAATCCAATAAATGTATTTATGTAACTTGATTTCGAATAGGCACCTTGCAGAAATTTTTGTGATGTTCCGGTCTTACCGGCAATTTCAATCCCATTGATTTTTGTGGCAACTGCTGTACCTTCGTCGACAACTTCAATTAGGTATTTCTTTAATTTCTCAACAACCCCGATGTCGAAAATTCTAATTTTTGTCGTATCAACTTTGTTGGAAACAAGTAGCTTGGGTTCAACAATATAGCCACCATTTGCGAGGGCTGCAAAAGCCAAAGCAACTTGAAGCGGGGTAACAAACATTCCATAGCCAAAGCCCCAATACATTTGTTGAGTAAGACCAAAATTTTCTCCCTTTTTAACATAGCCTTTCAATTCCCCGGGCAATGGGATTCCAGTTTTTTTTCCAAAGCCAAGTTTTACAAGCTCTTCGGTCAAAATATCGAAAGGAATAAGCGAGGCAATTTGGGCAAAAGCAATATTGCTTGAATAAACTAAAGCATCTCGCAAAGTCAAGCGTTGAAAAGGATGTTCATCTACAATGGTAATATCGCCATAAACAAATTTTCCCCCATAGCCGTTGAAAAGTGTGTTTTCGTCTACAAAACCACGGCTTAAAGCGATTGCAGCAATAATCGGTTTTATTGTCGAACCCGGTTCAAAACCAAAATTCGTTGGATAGAAAAACAAATTACTATTGTCTATTGGATTGGTACTGTTCGGGTTGAAACTTAGATAGCTTGCAAGCGCAAGGATTTCACCATTAGATGGATTTATTGCAATGACACAGCCGCCTTTTGCACCGTTCTCTTCCACACCTTTTTCAAGGAAGTATGAAACAATTCGTTGCAAGTCTATGTCAACTGTAATTCTAATATTTTTGCCATCAATTGCTTGTTTTGAAGGTAATTCAAGCGCTGGGAGAAGTCTTCCTCGGGCATCTTTTAAATAGTAGACAAATCCATCTTTCCCCCTCAAAACACTGTCGAGCGACAATTCGAGTCCAGAAATTCCCTCGTTATCGAGATTTACCAAACCAAGCAAATTAGAAATCTCAGAACCATAGAGTTGTATTCGTTTTGGCTCGGAAATAGTTATCAAGCCGGAAAAATCGAAAGTATCTAATTCATTTGTATATTCAAAAAGGCCGCGCTTCAACCATACGAATCGCCTATTTGAATTTAGTATTTGTTGAACTTTATCGACAGAAAAACCAAGCAAACTACAAAAGGTAAAAAGTTCCTTTACAGCCAAAGAATCCTTTCGAACGATTGCTGGGTCGACAGCAAATGAACGAGCTGAAATTGTCGAGGCAAGCAAAGTGCCATTACGATCGAAAATTTCCCCTCGTTTTGCCTTTACTTCGACCTTCTTTAAGTGTTGCAACTCGGCAAGTTTGCGATATTTTTCTGCATTAATAATTTGAACATAAAACAAACGGGCAAGAACGAGAGAAAACATAAAAAGAAAAAAGATAAAAACTAGTTTCAATCTATTTTTAGAACGAAAATCAATTGGTTGTTCAGAAAAATTTTCGACCATCAAAAAAGTTATCTATATTACCTTTATTAACAAGAGCTTAAACTTTTTTTTCTGCCAACAATTTCGAATTCAACTCCCGCTTGATTATGGCAAAGGCTTCTTCCGGGGTATCTGCGAAGTGGAAAATCTTTGTATCGTTCTTGCCAATCATACCCATTTCAACTAGGTAATCAAAGTTCACAACCTTTTTCCAGTATTCGCTTGAATAAAGGACAATCAATCTTGGTTTTTTCATCTTCCCAGTCTGCCGGAGAGTTAAAATTTCCATCATTTCATCAATAGTCCCGTAACCACCGGGGAAGACAATTAAAGCCTGGGCGGGATAGACAAGCCAGAACTTCCGCATAAAAAAGTAGTGGAATTCAAAATTCAATTCCTTGCTAATATATTTATTTGGTTCTTGTTCAAACGGTAAACTTATGTTCAATCCGATAGTTTTCATCCCAGCGTCGTACGCTCCTTTATTTGCTGCTTCCATAATTCCTGGTCCACCACCAGTGCAAATATAAAATCTATTGCGCGGCGACAAACTCTTGCTCCATTCAGCAATCAACTTCGACAAGTTATATGCATCTTCATAAAATTTTGCTACCGTTTCGATTTTGTGCTCGAGGTCAGCGATTTTTTTCTTTATCCTTAATTTGTTGCTTTCAGAAACACTAGCAAGTTTCATTCTTAATTGTTCAATTTCCTCGAGATATTTCTCTTTCGGCTTAACCCTTGCAGAACCAAAAAAGATTATTGTTTTCTTTATACCATGTTTTTTGAAATGCTGCTCGGGATACAAATATTCAGCCATTATACGAATGATTCGACCTTCATTGCTATGAATGAAGACTTTGTTGTCGTAAGCTTTGAGCGGATGTTTTGGATGAAGTTCTTCCTCTGTAAACTTTTTCTTTTTCATTTTGTGTCTGCTTTGAATTTTTCTAATTGTTCTACATCACTAAAATGGAATTTCACATTGCCTATGATTTGATAATCCTCGTGCCCTTTGCCAGCAACAAGTATTATATCGTTTTTACGGCTTAAATTGTATGCATATTCAATCGCTTCGTCGCGATTTCCAATTTGTATGACCTTTTTCTTGCCCTCGTTCGTAATACCAGAATAAATTTGATTTATGATTTTCACCGGGTTCTCATTACGAGGATTGTCATTGGTTAATATAACATAATCAGCAAATTCAGAAGCGATTTTACCCATCAATGGTCGCTTTGCTGCGTCGCGTTCACCTCCACAGCCAAATACGCATATCAACTTGCCTCCATCATTATTTATCCCAAGAATTTCGCGGCAGGTTTCGAGCGCTTTTCTTAATGCATCTGGAGTATGTGCGTAATCGACTATTCCAATCGCTCCATTTTTCAAAAAGACTTTCTGCATCCTGCCCGGCACACCAGGAAAGTTTGCAATTGCCAACTTGACAAAATCCGGTTTGATTCCGGTGGAAATTGCGTAAACACTGGCAAGCGCTAAGTTCTCGACATTAAACCTACCGAGTAAGTTACTCTCGAGATGGATGACATCGACATCAAAATCATCATTGTTGAATTTTAAATCGAATTCTGTCGTTCCAAACCCTAATTTCTCGTTTAAAATCGTTATATCGCTTTTATTGTTGCGGCCAATTGTATATATCCTCGTTGCTTTTGTCTGCAAAACGACTTTTTCGAAAAAATGGTCGTCCTTGAAGGCAACAACTATTGCATCTTCGTTTAACGACTTAAAGAGAAGCGATTTGGCTTGTGCATAGCCATCCATATCACGGTGATAATCCAAATGGTCCTGTGTTAGATTGGTGTAAATTGCACCTTTAAAATCGATGCCATAAACTCTTCGCTGGTCGAGACTATGCGAAGACACTTCCATTGCAACAAAATTAATTCCAAGTTCTTTAAAGTCTTTGAAAATTCTAAAAAGTTCGTAACTTTCTGGTGTTGTATTGTTTAATTGGCGAGAATAGTTTTCGGCAAAAGCACCGATAGTCCCAACAACAGCACAATTTCGTCCTGCGGTTCGCATAATTTCTTTTAATAAAAAAGTAACCGTTGTTTTGCCATTTGTACCAGTGACACCAACAATCTCAAAATTGCGTGTTGGGAAATCGAACCAAAAGTTCGAAGCTTTTGCAAGCGCTACCCGGGAATCATCCACCAGAATGTAAGTAATTTCGGGGGTAAGCTCCGATGGCAATCGTTCGCAAACGACATACTTTGCTCCTCGCTGAATTGCTTGGTCGATAAATTCATGACCGTCGAATTTCGTTCCAGAAATTGCAACGAAAAGCGAGTATGGTTCACATTTCAAGGAATTATAGCAAACTGAAGAGAAAAAACCGAGATTCGTGCCTATAATTTCTTTTGGTTGTAACAAGCTAATAAGTTGTTTAACTTCTTTCATATTAAACTATAAAATCGAAAATCATTTTTACGAAAGAATACGCAAAATATTTGCTAACCATTTTTCTCCATTTTCCATACAATATAACTTACAGCTGCATCGCCAGTAACATTGGGTATAGTTCTCAACATATCAAGAATTCTGTCGACACCAAGAATCAATCCAATTCCTTGCGCCGGGATACCAACCGACTGCAAAACCATTATCAACATTATAATTCCAACTCCAGGGACTGGGGCAGTACCAACAGCCGAAAGCATCGATGTCATCAGTATCGTCGCCATTTGAGCAAAATTTAACTCCAAACCGTAAAATTGTGCAATAAATACCGCGGCAACACACTGGTATAATGATGTCCCATTCATATTTACCGTTGCACCAAGAGGTAACACAAAACTGGCTATTTTGTTTGGCACTCCCAAATTTTCCTCAACACATTGAAAAGTGACCGGAAGTGTAGCAGCGCTTGAACTTGTCGAGAAAGCAACAAGAAAAGCATCGCGCATTCCCTTGTAAAAAAACAAGGGGTTTGTTTTTGTGAAAATTAATATCAAAGCCGAATATACAATGATAAAATGCAAAAAAAGACCCAAAACAACTGTAAACATATAATAACCAAGTGTCGACAGAATCGACACACCAAATTCCGAAACAGCAACAGAAATCAATGCAAAAACCCCAAATGGTGCAACAAGAAGTACAAAACGAACCATTTTAATAAACACTTCTGAAACTCCATCGAAGAAATTTATTATTGGTTGCGATTTCTGTGGGCTTATTAATGTTAATCCTATTCCAAAGAAAATTGCAAAGAAAATTATTTGCAACATTTCACCATTGCTGATAGCCTTGAAAGGATTTGATGGGACAATATTAACAAGAAAATCGATAAAATTGAATTTCCCAGTTGTTTGCAACTTTTCACTGACTATAGATTGGTCAACAAATTCAATCTGACTCTTTGCACTTTCGCTAATTTTCTTCCCGGGCTCAATAAAATTCACAAGCAACAAGCCAATAATTACTGCAAGAGCAGTCGTTAAAAAATAAAACAAAAGAGTTCGGAATCCTATCCTGCTCAAAGTCTTTAAGTTCCCGAGACTTGCAACTCCCACCACCATTGATGATATTACCAATGGAATCGCCAGAAAACTTAGCAATCGCAAAAAAAGTGTGCCAATAGGCGAAAGAAATTTAATCGGGGACATTTCCCCTTTCACATTTTTGACATTGTTAAATAATTGTCCATTAATTTCGATTGTAATAACATTATTCGCATTTGCTTGGAATACTCCAACAAGTTCCCCTTTCGTCTTTGGTTTAATTGTGTCCAGATTATTGTTTCTTTTCACAAGAACAGAACAAGTAACTAAGCTATCGAACTTTTTGGTGATCTCTTTTCCATTCCGCTCAAAGGTCAAAATGAATACCCGCTCGTCTACTTTGAAAACAATCCCAAAAACAATGCCAAGGACAAAAGCAAGTATTATCCAGTGGTGTATCTTTGTTTTCACTGCTTGTTATAAAAAATACAAATTTATTAAACAATTGGGACAGTATAAAAAGATTATGTTTTAAAACAAATTTAAACAAAATAGAAATAATTGGAAAATTCATTAACCCATATTCAACCTACTCTGGGATTAAATTTTGAAAATGCCTCTTCAAGTTACACTGGTTCAAGCGGCTGAACAATTGTAATTCCAGAGGTGGAAGGGACAGACTTTACATATTCGGAAATTCTTTTGTCGAGCACCACTTTATTTTTCTTCGACGAAGCATGTAAAAGACGAGGGGATTGGTTTTCGACATAACAAATACCAATATGGCTATAGTCAAGACCTTTCTTGGATGTTGTAAAAAATATTATATCGCCACTAACCAAGTAATTCTCAACCTCTTTTATTCTACTTTCGGGAATTACATAATACTCTCTTTGATTAATCTCCTTTTCAATTTGCTTGATTTTTTCAACAAAATTTGGATTGTTGCGCAAAGCCGGGTATAATTCTGGATGTGTAGACATAAAATTCAGGTCGAAATGAACTGGAATCCCGCCCAATTGCCTGGTTCTGTCCTCAACGACTCGTTTTCGAATATTATCGTAAATCCAATCTGCAGAATAATGTAGGCGCGAAGTGTAATCCACGATTTGTCCACCACGATAGCGTGTGAAAGTTACTTCCTTAAGTAAATCTTGAAATTCTGTAAGCTTTTTCTTTATCACTCTTGCCAAACACAATGAAACTTCGAAGAAAGTTACGCAATCGAAACCATCGAAGGTTACAATGCAAGTTTCTATTCCATCAATATCGAGGCTACCAGCAATGTACGGAAAGTCGAGCAACTCAAATGCAACTTTGCAAAACAAAGTTTTGATGGGCAAGTCAATCCACCGCTCGCTTTTCGCTTTTTCAATAATATTTGAAAAGACCCTTCGAGTTTCTTTAGCTTCTTTGCCAAAAATTAAATTTGGTGAAAGCAGTAAGAAAGTTATTAAACGACCAAATTCCCTTCGATCCATTTAGGTTCTCGTTTTTAATAAAATTACAATTCCAAAAATAAAAAAGACGATATTGGCAACCCATCCGCCAATAGCAGGATGTAGAGTGGTTGTATAAACAAGTATTTGTCCAATTTCAGTGAAAAACAAATAAAGGAAAGAGAAGGTCATTGCAGAGGCAATCTGTAAAGCTATTCCGCTGCGTCGTTTGACCGAGGCAAAAGGTACTGCAAAGAAAACCAATACACTACAAGCGAAAGGAAATGCATATCCTGCATAATATTTTATCATTTGCCTGCGCACGTCCTTTCCGCCTTTTGAAAGCAAATCGAGATACTCCCGCAATTCAGTAAAGGTCATTTCTTCTATCTTTTTTTGTAGGCTCATCAATTGCCGATGTTCAATCATTAATTTCAAATTTATTGAATCGTAGACTTCAACACGAGCACCACTATTCCCAAAGTTTCTTACAATAACATTATACAAGATCCAAGATGCAGAGCGGTTGTCCCACCGAAAAGACTTTGCTTCTATTCGCTTAACAACCCGCGGATTGGCAACCGAGGAAAATTCCTCGACAAAAAGATTTTGGCCATTGTACTCTTCGGGGTCATAGTATTGGAAAGAAACATTCCGAGTTGGATTATCCCGGAAGAAGAAATTATAAACCGAACGGGTTTCGATTTCTTTCTTTAAGTATTTTCTCTCAATTGCAAAGCGTTTTTCGTTGGAGCGTGGAACAATCCAACCGTTAAAATAAAGCAAACCAAAGCTCAATGTAAGATTCAAAAGCAAGTATGGTACAATTAGTTGATATAAGCTAACACCACCAGATTTCAATGCAGTAATTTCGTTCAAAGTCGAAAGCCTTCCGAGCGAAAACAATATACCAACAAGAACAGCAATCGGAGATATAAGTCGTATCACTTCTGGTGTAAAATTTAAGTAGTAGCGGAAAATAATCCAGTAGCTTGCATTGTTGTCGAGAAACTCGTCGAGATTTTCAATCATATTGACGATAATAAAAACAGTAAGAAGCGCAACAATTGAAAAGAAAAAAATTTGCAAATATAATCGAATTAAGTATCTATAAATAATCATAGCAACAAAATAAAGAAAAACAAAATTACTGAAAGATAATTATATATGATTTACTTTTTAATTTTGTTTTTGTTGGCACAAATTTTGCGACAAAGTTAAGATTTGAGTGACAAAATCAATTTTTTATGCAAAAGAAATATGAATATACGATAATCGGTATCGATGGTGGGGGGACGCGCACAAGAGCAATTTTGAAACGAGGCGACCAAATTCTCTCGCAAACGACTGCTGGAACAACTCGCGTTGGCTCTGTTGGAGTGGGCGAATCTTGCGAAAGACTACTAACAATCGTTCTCGACCTTTGCGACCAGGCAGAATTCGATACAAGCGAAGTTGATATTGTTGTTGTTGGTTTGGCTGGAGTTTGGTTAGAGGAAGAGAAACAACGGTCCACGCATCTGTTGAAAACACTTGCCCGAACGCAAAACATCCCGCTCAACGATGTCATCATCACAAGCGATGCCGAAATTGCTATCGAAGGAGCCTTTAACGGCGGCAATGGAATAGTGCTTATTGCCGGAACTGGATCGATTGCAATTGGGAAAATAGGTAAGGACAAATTTGTCCGATGCGGTGGATGGGGAATTGAACTCGACGATGAAGGAAGCGGTGCTTGGATTGGCCGCGAAGGTTTGACTGCTGTTGTCCGGGCTTTGGACGGTCGGGGCAAACCAACAATTTTAACAGATATGCTCGCCGATTTCAATCCGTTGATTGATATTAATAATCCTCGAACTATTGTCAAAGCTTATGCCGAAAGAACATTCGAATATCAAATGCTAACTCCAACAGTTATGCGATGTGCAGAACTTGGCGATGAAGTTTGTCTCGACATCATCAATCGTTCTTCATACCATCTAATCGAGTTGATAATAGCACTTTTCCCTTATTTCAAAACAAAGCAAGTGCCCGTTGCTTTGCTTGGTGGAATAGTCGAATCGAAAAGCCTGCTCGGTAGAAAATTAATAGAGGAAATAACCAAGGATTCGAGATTCAAAATTGTTGAACCAATCGGCACACCACTCGACGGGGCAATTTTGATAGGAACAAGAACTTTGGATAGTCAAGAATAAAAAGAGGGGCAAAGATTTGCCCCTTTTTTTACTTTATTCGTCTTTTGCATTTAAATCGCGATAGAGGAACCACCAGTCGAAGTTCTGATATTTGGCTTTTTTATACTCTGCAGCCTTGACGTCTGTAGGTGGCGGGATAATAACTTTGTCACCAATCAACTCGTTGTGAGGCCAATTGGCGGGGATTGCTACTTTCTGCTCGTCGGCTGTTTGCAATCCTTTCAACATACGAAGGAATTCGTCGAAATTGCGTCCCAACTCTTGCGGATAATAGACGATTGCACGAATTATACCATTCGGGTCGACAAAGAAAACCGCTCGAACTGTATTCTTGCCTTTCGAAGGATGAATCAAACCCAAAGTGTTTGCAAGATCGCCCGTGTCCGCAATAATTGGAAATTGAATGTTGACATTCAAATTGTTCTTAATCCACTCGACCCATTTGATATGAGAGAAAACCTGGTCAATGCTCAAACCAATAAGCTCACAATTGAGTTTCTTGAACTCTTCGTAGCGATTTTGAAAAGCAACAAATTCTGTTGTGCAAACTGGTGTAAAATCTGCAGGATGGCTAAACAAAATGAACCATTTACCTGCCATATCATTTGGTAATTTCATCGGTCCAAGGGTTGTTTGAACTTGGACTTCGGGAAAGCGGTCGCCGATTAGTGGCATTCTTCCTTCCATTTTTAACCTCAATTTTTAATAAAACAAATGAATAATTAGAGAAGTTTAAATTTAAATTTTATTGTGTAAAAATTTATTGGTGAAATTTGCACTATATTTTAATATCAATAAACCCTTTTGAAATTTGAGCTTGTGCGGTCGCTTGCGTCTGTTGTAGATTTGGCAAATTCGATGAAATAAGTTGGAGCAATTGTGATTGCAAAGAGTTTGGCGAAGCACCAATTGCCTGCCGCAGCACATCTTTTTGAATCTCATACTGCACATTTACACGGGAATTCTCACTTGGATTCTGCACTTGATTATTCAAACCCTGCACCATCATAAATCTCCTTCAAAATTTTTAACTTTTTACATTAGCAAATATAATAAAACAAAATAAAAAAACAAGCATAATTATAAATTTATTTATTAAATTTGCATTTTGGTGGCTTAGCTCAGTTGGTCCAGAGCGTTCGCCTCACACGCGAAAGGTCACTGGTTCGAGTCCAGTAGCCACCACAGTTTTCTCTTTTTATTCCAACATTGAACTTTGTAATATCTACCGAACAAGCAAATAATTCCACCAGCCACGAAAATCAATTTCCCGAGCTGTAACTCCTTAATTTTTAGGATGATATTTTTCTTTTTTTATTAAATTGTTTTTCACAAAGCAATGGAAAGGATTTTTATGTTTAGATTTCTTTTTTGCACAGATATTTTTTGTGCGTAAATTGTCTATCCCATTTGTTCCACAATTAATTTTGGAGATTGCTATGAAAAAGCACACCACTCGTGTGTATAGCCTTTTTCAAAGGCTGGCAGTTGTTTCATCGCTTCTTCTTGCGTTTGTTTTGTTTCTATTACGTGCAAGCTCCCTGTTGTTGGGCATGATAGTGATATAATCTGGCGAGGCGGGAGTGATGACATCCGTTGGCGGGTTCCTTTCCACCCAAATTCAAAGTTTATTGCTGCGGACAACGTTTTAACTGAACTCCTGTCGGTAGAAAGTGGTAAGAGAGTCAAGCTCTTTCCTGACGGGCATCCAGCCTTTAATCGAAGGGGGAAATATATTGGGTATCAGTTTTTGCTCGACATTTACTCATATGTAGTTAGAATATTGGATTTCGATGCAGACACGGTTGTGTCAGAGAAAAACTGTTATGGTGGCTACGCTCCTTATTTTTCATTCTCCCCGGATGGACGTTTGATGGCAATTGGGTTCGTAGGCTTAATTGAGGTCTACGACATTGAAACTGGCAAACTTGTTGCAAAAAAAAGACCCCTTTATTCCACCTCTCTACGATGGAATTCAACCACCCGTACTTGAGCTTTTGTTACTGCCAAACAATCAGATTTTTTTATATACTTATGTTCCTAAGTATAAAAGTAAGGACGTTGTCGACAAGCATCTTATTTGGGATAAGGAGAAAGACAAAATCGTGGAAACCAAGTGGCAGTTCCCAGCAGCGCTATCTTTCGATGGTCGTTTTCTTGTTTGGAAAATTGGAACCGAAACCCTGGCAACTGTCTTTGATTTAACAACAGGAGAAGAAATAGCAAAGTTTCCCCGTGGGAGTGACATTCCTCAAAATTATGCTTTCTCCTATGATAATCGTTATATAGCATATATAAACGACATAAGGAATTTTTATCTGGGACTTATGGTTAAATCGGTTAGTTTATTATATGCCCCCAGAAACGTTAAGAGCATATTCCTGCGCTTTTTCTCCAGATGGTAAATATTTTGCTATCGGTTACTCCGTTTTCCTACTGGATTTCGAGAAGATAAAAGCGAAGATCGAAGCGGCTGCTCTCTGCGAGCCACTACTACCATTGCAGGCAACAATAATTTATCCAAACCCTACACACGATGTAATACAGGTGAAATTCTATTTGGATAAACCAGAACTAACAACGATAACTATTGTTGATCTTGCCGGCAAAATTGTTAAAACAATTGAGAGCAGACTTTTGGTAAAATTTGGTATATTTCTATTAATCTTCGTTCGCGGGATACAATAATACCCAGCTCGATAAAGGATTCGACGATTCTAACTTTAAGAATAAGATATACAACCCATCCTGTAAAGGAAACTTATTCTTCAAGAGTAGCTTCAATTAAATTCTGGCGTTTACCCGTGGGACAATTAAAACACATAATCAGTAGCAGGAACGACACTCTTGGTTTGACTCGGGAATTGGGCGATAGTATCACAATAGAAGGTAGACTTAAAGAATGGCAAATTAAAGCTAAAGACCTAGTCACAGACACTATTAATTCAAAGGCAGGGAAATTCATTACTTAAAGTGCGGAGTTTGATAATTTCCCTACCAATGATACAACAAAACATCCAAATCGTAAAAACCTTGTATTTTAGCCCGATGGAGGTTATCTTAGCGACAGCAATTTAATCCCTGAATACACATCTAATATTGACCCCGTGGTAATTTACCATGGACATCTGGATATTTCAATCAACTATATACGATTCGAGACACCGTAGGCACAGAAAATATCCTGCGGCGAATTCGACGATTCTTTGGCGAACAGGATCAAACCACTCAACAAAGTTATGAGTTCAACCGATTCAAACCGTTGCAAGGCGCTCATCCATCGCTTTTATCTGCAAGACGAACCACTCCCAAGCGAATGGGCAACAACTCGATATGTTAACAGACTATTGAACGGTCTTGGCGTAGTTGAGAGCAATTAATTTGAAATGTTGGGACAGTTTCTCCATTCTACCGATTTTGATATGATATGGATTGGAAGAACCCTATCTTTCGGAATGCGAAATCCTGCGCCTTTTGTTAGAGCAGGGAAATTGCATACCTTCCATCGCATAGGTGACACAACGAAGGACCGAAATTTTCTGAACCCTACTACTTTTGGATACCAAACTGGTTATGCCGGACATTATCAACGCTATATTCGATTCTATACACACTACCTTTTATTATAAAGACACATTGAATTCTGAGTATGAACTCCATTGTGGAGATGATTTTGAAAAAGGAACCTTGATTGAAACAGGTTGGGCATTTAGGGATTATTGCAAACGATTTAATAGTGTTCTATATTCGGGCAAGCCCTGGTATGCGTTTTTATGGGTTACTCCAAACGTAAATTTTGGTCCTACTTATGTTACCAAATGGAATTGCTTTAGAGATTCCAGCGGATTTGGATTTTTCATTAAGGACCCCACACCAAAGCCAAAAACTGGCGAAGAGGTTCGCCTTATTATGTGGAAGCCTATTCTATTAGGCACAAAGGGATTGTTCTATGGGAAAGGTAAATACAATTTGTTCTGTAACAATAATGTTACAGGATATACTAATCCCGTAATTGATACAATTTCACTTTCTGGGGACTTTCTAGTTTATTGCGATATTATTGGGGGCGATTACATAAACCTCGGAGATACAAATACAAGCAACGAAAGAAAGACTTATGGCTTTGGCCATTGGATTAATCCGAACTTATATTGTTGGGACACTCTTGGTATTGACAGTAATCACATTTATCTTGGATTGAAAAGCACCAGGGCAGAAACAATGGAACTCCATCGTTGGATAGAAGCGGCCGAAGATACGCTTCTCAAATTGAATTTGCTTGCCTGCTACGACAAAGGTATCTTTTCAAGCAACCAGATAATTTACGACACTTCTTTCTATTCACAATCGCCAAAGATTGCAACCGACACCTTGTTGTCAAAATTTGTTCATATTCATAAAGTAAAAACAAAAAGAATCGATAATAGTGTTTACGACAATGATTCACTAAAGGCTTTCTTTCTAAGTCTTTTTTCATTCGATAACGACACTTTCAACGACACTGCGAATGGAACTACTTTTTACATTGGTGTGCTCAACCCCCGAACCGACCCGCTTGTTCGAACATTCGACACTGTTAAGAATCCAAACAATGGTTCCATCCCATTCATCGATAGTTCAATGAAGTTTTATTCAACTGCTGAGTACGACATTGGGGTGCGCTATGGCAATTATACTCATATCTGGAATCCTATAACAAATTCATACGAATGGCGCGATACTTCGTACTGGCGTTCGCTTTGGTGGAAACGGCAAGGTTGCCGAGAAATTCAAATCCCTTTGATTACCCTCATTTTTCCCTTCCACTCTGTAATTGTGGTGTCGAAGCTATTTGCATTCTTAAAGTAGAGGAACTTGGGGCAAACGACTCGAACTTAAACCGATAGTACTGGCGCGATCCAAAGTATTACCATCGCGTCGACACAACACTTAATGGTTTCGTTGGATTCGGTAATTGGTATATTCCTACGTATATGGACTATACATAGAAAGTGCGCCTTTTACCGTGTGAAGGCAAAATTCTTCGTGTTAAAGTAAATTTTGACTGTCCTTCTACAAGTATGTTGGGTATTTTAAAATATATTCCTCAAGTTAAAACAATAACTCACCCCATTGGCAATAGTTACTTAAGCATAAACTATTAATCCTCCTAATTGAATCTTAAGCCCAAATAGACTTTCCTGCCATCGATTGGACCCCAAACCATCGAGCCATCAAAGTAATTTGAAAAGGGAGCATCGTAGCCGAGAATTGGTTTGGTCTGCCTAAAATTCCCAATGTTTTCTGCGCCAAAGTAAATTTCAAAATTGCCAACTCGGTAGGTGACTTGCCCATACAAGATAAAGAAGGGTTTGAACTTATCGCTCAATCTATAATTTTCGGGTTTTGATTCTGTATTGGGAATTCTACCACCACCATTAAATTCAATCGTAAAATCAAATGCAAACGGGTCGGGTTTGTATGCAACATTCAAAAATGCTTTGCTGGGGCTCATCAATGGTTTTCTTTGCAGTTTGCCGCTGGTGGTCATCCAAACATCGTTCAAACGATAAGCAGTAAGAAAAGATAAATTTGACGACAAGTCAAAGTTTAAACTAATCTGGAAACTGTTGGAATATGATTGCCCATTTAGATTATAAATGAAAATCTTATCGGGCGAGCTATCCCTATCGATTATGGTTTGATTTACAAATTTTGTATAGTAATATTCCAGATTCAATTCGAAATACCTGCCAAGAAACTCAAAATTATTGGTGGAATTAACTCCAAAATTCCAAGCCTCCTCCATTTTTAAATCTTTGCTAAAAATTATTTCTCTCGAAGACACGAGAATATTTTGATTTTCTGAAATTGGCAATGGAAAATGGTAGCCTTTTCCAAATGATAATCGAAAAGTGTTGTTATCATCAATTGTATATTTTAAGTGAATTCTCGGAGTAAACAATCTGCTGGCTTTGTTGTGAAAATCCACTCTTGTACCTAAAATAATTTGTAATTTCCTTAAAGGGTTGTAGGTAAATTCAGTAATTATTCCGGGGACAGATTCGAGCTCGGTCAAATCAACTCCATCGAGATACTGGATGTAACGATTGAATGAATAGCTAAAACCAAATGTAAAATTGAGAGCCGATTTCTGCTCGCCATATTCACTTCTATCAACATTGGAAAACAAATCAACAGAAGAGGACCACAAAAAGGTAGCAAACAATGAATTTTGTTCTGCATTGTAAATCCTTTTGCCGAACGATGAATTTTGTTTGTGATGAGTTAAACTAATTATTGTTCCAATACTTGTGTTTCGATTACCATCAAATACATATCCATTTTTTGTGGTAAAAGTAAATCTTTGCAAATCAACATTAGAACCCCAGTACTCTCCAAAATCGGGATTTTTAAAATATTGTATCTGTCCGCTCTTCGAATTGTTTATCAAAGTATGTATTAGAGTTCTACTTTCAAAGTTCCTTATACTAAAATCAATTCTTTCAAGGAAGTTAAGTTGTCGGTTCAATGGTAAGTCAAGAAAGTTATCACCATTGTGGTCAACTAACTTGTTGAAATAATTACCGTGTATAAAGTTCGTCAAATATAAGTTTTCGCCTAACTTTATCCTATAGACAACATTCCCTTCGAGACGTAGTATGTCGTTAAGATAATTATTGAAAACAAAATCTTCCGTGCTATTCGGTCCTTTGAGTTCGATGTTAATCTGTCCAGTTATTGACTCATAACCTCGAGTAACCGAGGCAGTGCCTTTTGATATCGATATTGAATTCATCCAAACCCCAGGGATAAAAATCAGACCATAGTTTGAAGCAAGACCTTGAAGATTTGGAACTGCTTCAACCATCAACTGAGTGTAATTTTGTGCCAACCCAAGCAGTTGAATTTGTTTAACACCTGTGACAGCATCCGAATAGGTTACATCGATAGTTGGATTTGTCACAAAACTTTCTGAAAGATTGCAACAAGCAGCTTTTTTTAAGCCACTTGCAGTGATAACTTCTGTTTTCACGGGACTTGCCTTTTCGACGAAATAATCGGGCTTTGCGGCTTCAACAATAACCTCGTCGGATGAAAGCCCGGGTTCGAGAACTATTTCGACGATATTATTTGAATTTTCAATAAAAATCGTGTCCTTTTCGAATCCAATGTAACTAACAACAATGTATTCCGGCAATTTTAAGTCTATTTCAAACTTACCTTCCTTATCTGTCATTGTGCCGACTTTCGAATTTAAAACCGTTACCGAGGCAGATACAAGTGGTAATTTCCCCCCCGAATCATCCCTGCCAAAGACAATACCTTTAACTGGTATGCAGATTGAGTAATTTGAAAGAACTATTACAAGTGAAACTACTAACATTAATATCTTTTTCATATTCCCTCCTTAATTGCTTAAAATCAATTGTTTTCCCAAAATCAAAATCTGGCTTGCGTAATCCTAATAGTGTTGTTTAAGTTGGGAATTAAAGGAGGGCTTCTTCGCGAGGAGTAGATAAAAGATTTGTAATAAGTTTTATATATTTAATAATTTTTTTAACTGGCTCAAAAATTTTGAGTTTGACTGTTTCAAATTTATTTTGAAAGTAACTTACTACACTTTCTTTTACATATTCGATTTTCTGGGTAATGACAAAACTTTCGGAAAACTTTTTAAGGTTCCTTTCGCTACTGCTTATATCAACTTTTTGGAAAAACTTTATATCGGAGCAACAATTGTTTCCACTATTATAACTTAATTCATTGGTTGGGAGAGCATTGTTGCTGCAACAAGTCACATTTTGATAATCACAACATTCATCGGCTTTGGAAGTATGAGAGCATTTTGAATTATTTTGGAATTCTTCGAGCGTAGAATAAAATTTTTGCTCGGTTTTGCAAATATGATTAATGACAGTTAACCCTATCGACGACAAAACAATAGCGATGGTTAATATTACAACAGTAACTTTTTTAATTATTCCCATCATAAATATTTTAAACGATAAGAAAAAAAATTATTTTAAATTGTACCCAAAATTCTCTGTTGGAAATTTTAAATAACCTAATCACTTTTTCGTTACTAATTTTTTTAAAAGGAACTAAGTATGGGACTGATTAAAATCGAGGAATTTGCCAAACACATAGTTGTTCATCTCGAAAGCGACTTCATTTCGAACGAGGACGTAGCTACGCTTCGTTCAACATTAAGGTCTCTTGCAGAGAAGGAAAATAATTTCGCAATAGTTAACCTTGAAAAAACCAACTTTTTAAGTTCTGCTTCGCTTGGTGTTCTTTTATCTTCAAATGCTCTTTTTGAAAGGAATAACGGGAAATTGGTACTTTGCTGTGCAAACGATTACATTCGTAATCTGTTTAAAATAACTAAATTAGATATTATTTTCGACATATTCACTACGCAGAAGCAAGCTGAAGAAAAGCTCGAAGAATATATTCGTAACCTATAATTGGACATTATCATTTTGGAAGAAAACATTTCTTTGTAACCAACTTTTTGTAATCTTTAGAAAAAATATCAATAGATTTTTTAGTATCCCAGTTGTGGCAAAAGTAACAACTGCCAACAGAAAGCATATTCCGAATTTGTCGGTAATTGAAGGAAGAAGCATTTGTTCTTGTGGAATGCCCCAGATTAAATTTTTCGAATCCAATCCAGGCATCTTTTGGCAAACCACTTATTGAATCAAGTTCGAAATTTGATTGGAATACGATTTGAAATCTTCCGCCTTTTTTTTCGAGTTTAAACGCCCCTTCACCAAAACCAAAAACAAGAGGATTCAAATGGCATTCCTTGCATCCTAAAGCTGTCTTTGAAATGGTATGTGAAAAAGTTGGAGCAAAGAAACGGCTTCTCTTTGCAAACGAATTTTGCGGGAAAGCTTTTCCGTCAATCGTTAAAATCATTCCAGGAATGAAAGTGGTGATTATACTTTTACCGTTTCTAAACAGATTACCAAGAGTTGGTTTGCTTGCAAAGAAGTTTCCACCTTTTTCCATCCAGCATCCAGAAACTTCTTCGTCACGAAGATTGTCCCAGCCTAATGCTGTCGGTTCGTAATAAGTGTGGCAAGACACACACCTTGGCACCCATTGAATATGACAGGCATTACAATCTAAATTTGGATGCATTTCCCTTTGTGTCAAACAAGTTCTACTGGGCGGCATTGCTTGCCAAGCTTTGTTTTTGGATTTACTCAAGACAATCACTTTCCCTTGGTCGAATAGAACATTTGAAAAGGCTTTGGAAGACTTGGAAATAACAACAAATCGCTTGTTGGTCACAGATTGCCAGCCCCGAAGATATATTATCATTTTCGTCTCGTTGTCCAGAGAATCAAATTGGGTGGTTTTTGGAGTTCCATCAAAATGGCAATCAGCACAGGATATTTCAATCTGTTGTTCCTTATGTTCATACAAATGCCCATCGCCCATAATTTCTCTTGAAGTATGGCAATCGATGCAAGTCATTCCTTTGGTATAATGAATATCTGGTTGAACTTTTGCAAAAACTCTTCCATCAGCAATTTTCACAAATTGCGAAGAATCGCTCTTTGGAATTTCTCCAAGTGTGGTTTCCATCAAGCCTACATAATTTGTTGATATTCTTCCAGAACGACTATGGCAACCAAAGCAGGCAATTTGTTCCACGTGAATCGAAATTCTCGGGTGATACTTCGGAACAAAATTTTTCAATCGTTTGAAAGAGTCGATTTCGACAATTGATTTATGCTCGTATTGTAAATGGCACGATGAACAACCACCTCCGCGTGAAATTTCATCGATAGGTCCAAACTCTTTTTTCTCTTTGCCTAAATGGCAAGATGCACAAAGATTTCGCAAATGAACTTCAGCAGGTGTGTTCCCAATCTCCGAAATCTTGTATTTTCCAACTGGTTTTACAATTTCTCCAAAAACAAACTTATCAACAGAAACAACACCCGACATTGTGTTCATCAAGCTTTTTTCTACACGCAAGGCTATTTCCTTGTGGCATTCACTTCTACCGCAAGTTTTTTCAACAACCTTCAGGTTTCCAGGGAATAGAACAAGTCCAGTGTGCGCAAGCTTTTTATCACTCTCATTGGGATTTCCAAGATGGCAGGAAATACACCCAATGGTTGAAGGATTGTGGTATTGTTCGAAAGAAGTTTCAATCGAATGACAACTTTGGCAAGATTCTTTTACAACCGTGGCAACTTTTTGGGTTTTACTATTCAATAATTTCAATACAAATTCTTCAACTTCATTTCTTTGCTTTAATGAAAGAACAATTTGAACAAACAAATAAACAAGAATAGACAAGAGAAAAACAACAAAAACAATATATAAAACCTTTGTGACTATTTTTGAAGCCATTTTTCGAATATTTCATCAAACATTTTCCCGGTAATCTGTGGTATGTCGTACAAACCTTTTTCAAAGCGTTGACGAAAAGCTTCGTAAAGGCTAACAGCACAAGCAACGGAAATATTTAAACTCTCGACCATACCTACTTGCGGGATAACAAAATTTCCGTCTGCCAATTCGACTGCGCGTTCGGAGACTCCAGTGTGTTCATTTCCAAATACAAGAGCAATTTTCCGAGTGAAATCGATAGAATAAAGAGAAATCGAATCCTTTCTCAACGATGTAGTATAAATAAGAAATCCTTCCTTTCGTAACAAACCAAAACATTCCTCAACTGTTTCAAAAAAATGAAGTTGAACCCATTTCACTGCGCTGGCTGAACTTTTTTTGCTTAAATCGGGAAACTTTTGTCCGCTGTGATAAATCAAATATACCTTGTAAATACCAACTGAATCACAAGTTCGCAAAACTGCTGACACATTGTGAGGGTCGTGCACATTTTCCAGTATAACCGTCAAATCCAGTTGTCTTTTTTCGAGAACTCTTTTAATCTTTGAAATTCTTTCTATTGTTCGCTCCATACCACTTCTAAAATCACTAAATTACATAACAAATCGTATCTATATTTTATGGAACATTTGGACGAAATACTTAAAAAAGATAATTTAACAAAGAGTGAACTACTTGCTCTTTTAGCGCTCGAGGACCAAGACTTAATAGAAAAACTACGGCAACGTGCATACGAAGTGATGAAAGAAAATGTTGGCGAATATGTTTTCCTTCGTGGTTTGATTGAATTTTCCAATTTATGTATCAACGATTGCTATTATTGCGGTATTCGGAAAAGCAACAAAAATGTTCTGCGATATACTCTCGAAAAGAACGAAGTAATCGAATGCGCAACATTTGCAGCAGAAAATGGTTATGGTTCGATTGTCCTACAATCGGGCGAACGAAAAGACCAAAAATTTGTTGACTTCGTGTGCAAGCTGATCGAAAAAATTAAAGCTAAAACCCGTGGTGAAAAATTACCAGAAGGTGTGGGTATTACGCTTTGCGTTGGTGAGCAGAGTTATCAATCGTACAAAAAGTTTTTCGAAGCGGGTGCCCATCGCTACCTGTTGCGAATAGAAACGTCCAATCCCGAACTTTTCGCAGCCATCCATCCTCCCACAATTTCTTTCGAAAAACGCAAGGAATGTTTATACTTTCTAAAAGAAATAGGCTTTCAAGTTGGTACAGGTGTTATGATTGGATTGCCCAATCAAACCTACGAAGACCTCGTAAACGACGTAATCTTTTTCAAAGAAATTGATGCCGATATGATTGGGATGGGTCCATACATTCCTCATAAAGAAACGCCTTTAGCAGTTTATGAAAGCTACTTTCGAGAAAACAAACATAAGATTTATCTGCTTGCTTTGAAAATGATTGCTGTAACGCGCTTGTTCTTAAAAGATGTCAACATAGCCTCTACCACTGCCTTACAAGCACTTTATCCCTTTGGCCGAGAAGAAGGACTTCGCTTTGGAGCCAATGTGGTAATGCCCCTTCTTACACCTTCGAAATACAGAAAGGAGTATGTTCTTTACGAAGGTAAGCCGTGTATTGACGAATTTACCAATGATTGTGGCGAATGTTTGATTTCCAGAATAAAAACATTGGAAAGACCAATCGGTTTCGACAACTGGGGAGACTCTATACATTTTAATCGAAGAAAAACAACAAATTGATGAAATTTTGAAAATAAATTTTTTAATAACAATAAAAAAATATCATAAAATATCATAAAGTAATAATTTTTAATTTGCATTTTTATAAGAAATTACGGGGTAGAAAATGTTATTCGACTTTGATTTAATCCAATCAGTTTATTCCAATTTCAAAGAAAAAATTGACAATGTCAAAGCAGTTTTGAACAAACCTTTAACCTTTGCTGAAAAGATTTTGTATTCCCATTTATTCGATCCCAACGACATCAAAGACTTCAAGCGCGGTGTCGACTATGTAAATTTCAAGCCCGATAGGGTAGCAATGCAAGATGCCACCGCACAAATGGCATTGTTGCAATTCATCTCTGCCGATTTACCCAAGACTGCTGTTCCAACGACAGTACACTGCGACCACCTAATAATTGCAAGGAATGGCGCTAAAGACGATTTAGAATATGCATTAGGACTAAACAAAGAAGTATATGACTTCCTTTCTTCTGTATCACTGAAATACGGGATTGGTTTCTGGAAGCCGGGAGCAGGAATTATCCATCAAGTATTGCTTGAAAACTATGCATTTCCCGGCGGAATGATGATTGGGACAGATTCGCATACTGTCAATGCCGGGGGTCTTGGTATGTTAGCAATTGGCGTTGGTGGCGCCGACGCAGTTGATGTGATGGCTGGAATGCCTTGGGAACTTCGCTGGCCCAAACTAATTGGTATCAAACTTACTGGAAGATTACAAAGATGGACTTCGCCAAAGGATATAATCTTGAAAGTAGCTGGCATTTTAACTGTAAAGGGTGGAACTGGGGCAATCTTGGAATACTTTGGTGAAGGTGCAAAAACAATTTCTTGCACTGGTAAAGCAACTATTTGCAATATGGGCGCTGAAGTCGGTGCAACAACATCAATATTTGGCTACGACCAAAAAATGTATGATTATCTTGTTGCCACAGGTCGCAAAGATGTCGGCGAACTGGCAAACAAACTAATGCAATACTTAAACGGCGACCCAGAAGTCTACGCTGAGCCAGAAAAATATTTCGACCAATTAATCGAAATTAATCTCGACGAACTTGAACCCCACATAAATGGACCATTTACTCCCGACCTTGCTTGGCCATTAAGTAAGTTTGCCGAGGCAGTCGAACAAAACAAATGGCCCGAAAAATTGTCTGCAGCGCTTATTGGTTCTTGCACAAACTCTTCGTACGAAGATATCTCTCGTGCAGCTTCGATTGCCAAACAGGCTCTCGACAAGGGTTTGAAAGCCAAATCATATTTCCTAATTACACCCGGAAGTGAACAAATCCGCTACACAATCGAAAGAGACGGTTTTATCGACATATTCCATAAGATTGGTGGGACTGTTCTTGCAAATGCTTGTGGTCCTTGCATCGGTCAGTGGCAAAGGTCCGACATCGGCAAAGACGAACCAAATTCGATTATGACTTCCTTCAATCGAAACTTCGCTAAAAGAAACGATGGCAATCCAAATACCCATAGCTTCGTGGCTTCTCCAGAAATAGTTACTGCATTTGCTCTTGCTGGAACATTGAAATTCAACCCTCTGAAGGACAAGCTTGTCAACGACAAAGGCGAAGCAATCTCAATTGAAGACCCAAACGGATATGAACTGCCTCCAAAAGGCTTTGCCGTCGAAGAAATTGGCTTCCAACCCCCAGCAGAAGATGGTTCATCGATTGAAATTAAAGTTAATCCCAATTCCGAACGCTTGCAACTTTTAAAACCTTTTGAACCTTGGGACGGAAATGATTTTATCGGTCTTCGACTCCTTATCAAAGTAAAAGGCAAGTGCACAACCGACCATATCTCTATGGCTGGACCTTGGCTCCGCTACCGTGGGCATTTGGATAATATCTCAAACAATTTGTTAATTGGCGCAGTTAATTATTTCAACGACAAAACAAATCTTGTAAAAAACCAAATAACTGGCGAATACGGACCTGTACCCGAGGTACAACGATTCTACAAATCTCAAGGAACTGGCACAATTGTCGTTGGCGACGAGAATTATGGCGAAGGCTCTTCCCGTGAACATGCAGCAATGGAACCGCGCTATCTTGGTGTTAAAGCAATACTTGCAAAATCATTTGCTCGTATCCACGAAACCAACTTGAAGAAGCAAGGTGTTCTCGCAATAACATTTGCCAATAAAGAAGACTATGAGAAAATCCAAGAAGACGACATAATCGACATTGTGGGCTTGACCGATTTCAAACCAAATCAACCACTGAAAGTGGTTCTTCATCATAAAGACGGAACAACAGAGGAATTCCTTGTGAACCATAGTTACAGCGAAACCCAAATCGAATGGTTCAAGGCTGGCTCGGCTCTAAATCTTATAAAAAAGAAACTACATAAAGCTAACACAATCTAACACAAGTTTATTCAAATAATATAGGGCACTTGTCAAAAAAACAAGTGCCCCTTTTTGGTTTTTAGAAAAGTGTTATTCTTCGGTTTCACCTTTAAAATAATTGACATTAACAAGCCGAGCTGCGCGTGCATCGTCGACACGACGGACAGGGGTGTTGTGTGGTGCGGTTAAAAGGATTTCTGGATTTGTCTCGGCTTCTTTTGCAATTTTCAGCAAAACCTCGGCGTATTCGTCCAACCTTTCCTTCGATTCGGTTTCAGTTGGTTCCACAAGCATTGCCTCGTGGACAATAAGAGGAAAGTAGATTGTAGGAGCGTAAAATCCATAGTCGAGAATTCGCTTTGCAATATCCTTTGTTGAAACACCAAACTTCTTTTGATTTTCGCCTGTGATTAAGAATTCGTGCATACAATATTCTTTGAAGGGCTGGTTGTAAACATCTTTCAATTTACTCAAAAGATAATTTGCATTGATAACTGCAGCGCGACTAATTCTTTTCAATCCTTCAGTTCCATTCATTAATATGTATGCATAAGCCCGAACAAAAACAAGAAAGTTGCCAAAGAAAGAATGGACCTTCCCAATCGTTTTTTGGGAATTGTAATCAAGATGGTACTTTGTGCCGTCGAATGTTATCCGGGGCACGGGTAAATAAGGTTCGAGTTTTTCATTTATACAAACGGGACCAGCCCCAGGACCGCCTCCACCGTGGGGTGTTGAAAATGTCTTATGTAAGTTGATGTGCATACAGTCGAAGCCCATATCTGCTGGATAGACAACGCCAAGAAGTGCATTGAGATTGGCGCCATCCATATACATCAAACCACCACAATCGTGGACAACTTTCGATATCTCGAGAATATTTTTCTCAAATAGACCAACAGTATTTGGGTTGGTCAGCATAAAACCCGCAACAGTATCGTCGCAATATTTTATCAACTCGTCGACATTCACCCTACCGTCGGAGTCAGATTTAATCGAAACGACTTGGAAGCCAGCTATTGTCGACGAGGCTGGATTTGTTCCATGGGCTGAATCGGGAATAAGAATTTTTGTGCGTTTCAAATCGCCACGATCGCGATGGTATGCACGTATTAGTAGCAAACCAGTTAATTCCCCTTGCGAGCCAGACGCCGGTTGAAGAGTTACACCCGTAAAGCCGGTTATTTTTTTCAAACTTTCCCCAAGTTCGTACATCAATTGCAAAGCACCTTGGCAAGAATCCTCGTCAATGTGTGGATGAAGTGCAGTAAAACCATCGAACGATGCAACTTTCTCATTGACTTTTGGATTGTACTTCATTGTGCAAGAACCAAGCGGATAGACATTGTCTTCGATACAATAATTTAGTTTAGATAGTTTCACATAGTGTCGAGCGACTTCTATTTCGCTTAATTCTGGAAGATCTAAATCCAGTTTTCGTTTAAATTTGCCATCAAGAAGTTTTTCGGAACTAAAATCGTCGAAACCCATTGTAGGCAAAGAATATGCTTTTCGCCCTTTGACACTTTTCTCAAAAATTAATTTTTCCATTTTCTCCACCATTTTTAGTTTCTAAACTTTCAAGTGCATTTTTTGCCGCATTCTGTTCAGCCTCTTTTTTGCTTTTCCCTTGTCCAGTTGCCAATAAAAGATTTTCTACATACACACCAACAAAAAAAGTTTTGTCGTGTGGCGGACCATTTTCTTCAAGTACTTCATAGGTAGGTGCCATTTTACCTTGGGCTTGAACTTTTTCCATTAAAATACTCTTGTAATTTGTATCTTGAAGAACATTTTCTTTTTCAAGCACTGGTATTAATTTTTCAATAATAAACTTTCTCGCTTGGTTCAAGCCGGAATCGAGATAAATAGCTGCAATGATTGCCTCGAGTGCATCGGAAAGTATCGACTCGCCCGAGCGCTCCATAGTCTTTGCAGTACTGAAACTTACAAGAATTAATTTGTCTAAACCCAACTCTCGGGCAACCATTGAAAGCGAATGTTTGTTCACGAGCCAAGAACGGATTTTAGTTAAATCTCCCTCGAGAAGGTGGGGATATTTATTGAACAAATATTCAGTTACAACCAAACCAAGAACTGCATCGCCAAGGAATTCCAATCGTTCGTTCGAACTATATTTCCCTTTAGGTAAAAGATGAAGATACGAACGATGGAGAAGCGCTTCTTCAAAATATTTGTAATTTTTAATAGATAAACCAAGATGCGTCTCTAATATTTTTTTTCGCTCTTGACGATGGTAGTCAATTTGATTAAAATTTTTGGCTTCGAGCCTTATGTTCGATAATTTTTCTTTTGGGGTAAATCTGAACAATCCATTATATATAAAATCGAAAAAATTTTTCACGGCTCGAAGCCAACTATTCTTATTCTTCAAATGTTTTGAAAGCAAGCGTTGCGTTATGTCCACCAAAACCAAATGTATTGCTCAACGCAGCACGTATTTTCCTTTCTACTGGTTTGTTCGGGGTATAATTTAAATCACAATCTGGGTCGGGAGTAAAATAATTTATTGTAGGCGGGATGAGTCCATTTTTTATTGCAAGCACTGTAATTATTGCTTCGACAGCGCCAGCAGCACCAAGCAGATGCCCATGTTCACTTTTGGTTGAACTTATGTTTAGTTTATAAGCATAATCGCCAAAAAGCGCTTTAATTGCCTCGGTCTCGTTCTTATCGTTGTATGGAGTCGATGTACCGTGCGCATTGATATAGTCGATGTCTTGAGGAAGTAGTTTAGCATCTTCAAGTGCAAGTTTCATCGAGCGGTAGGCTCCTTCGCCGCCAGGTACGGGCTGTGTTATATGGAACGCATCATCGGTCAACCCGAAACCAGCGAACTCGGCATAAATTTTCGCACCGCGATTCATCGCATGTTCAAGCTTTTCAATTACAAGAGCACCTGCGCCTTCTGCCATAACAAAACCATCGCGATCTTTATCAAATGGTCTCGAAGCAGTCTTGGGGTCGCCGTTGCGAGTGGATAGTGCTTTCATTGCATTGAAGCCACCAACGCCCATCGGGCATATAGCTGCTTCGCTGCCTCCGACAATCATAATATCGGCATCCCCTCGTTGGATTAACATAAGAGCATTTGCAAGAGAATGCGAGGATGTTGCACAAGCCGAGGTCGTCGCATAGTTAGGACCTTTCAAACCCCAACGAATTGCAATGTGCCCAGCAGCTATATCAGAAATCATCATTGGGATAAAGAATGGCGAAATTCTATCGGGCCTACCGTTGTTTTGATAGACAATCTCTTGCTGCTGATGGTATGTCCACATTCCGCCTATTCCCGAGCCAAAAACAACTCCGACTCGTTCTTTGTTTATCTTATCAAGGTTAAGTCCAGAATCGTTAATTGCTTGCGTAGCAGCGGCAATAGCAAATTGAGTAAACAAGTCCATTCGTTGGACTTCCTTACGATTTAAATAGAGTAGTGGGTCGAAGTTTTTTACTTCGCAAGCGAACTTTGTGTCGAAATAAGTAGCGTCGAAACGGGTTATGTAGTCGGCGCCACTCACACCTTCGAGAAGTGATTTCCACATTTCATCGATTGTGTTTCCAATTGGTGTAACAGCACCAATACCCGTTACGACAACTCTTGGATAATCATATCTTGCCATAATCAAATAAAATTGTTAAAATTACTCGCCAACTTTTTCTTTCAAAAAGTTGATTACGTCGCCAACAGTTTGAATTTTCTCGGCCTCGGAATCCTCAATCGTAATTCCAAATTCATTTTCAAATTCCATTATTAATTCGACGGTATCGAGCGAGTCGGCTCCAAGGTCTTTGATAAAATTTGCGCTTTCGGTGACTTGCGTTTCTTCAACGCCAAGCTTTCGAACTACGATTTCAGTTACTTTTTGTTTGATATCTGCCATAAAATCTCCTTTAAAATTAGTTGAACAAACAAATAAAATAAATATATTTACATTACCAAACCACCATCGACATTTATAACCTGTCCAGTTATATAACTCGCATCGTCGGAGGCAAGAAAAAGAACAACTTTTGCTATATCTTCTGGCTCGGCTTCTCGTCGCAAAGGTATATTTTTCAAGAACAACTCTTTTTGCTCGGCAGTCAACTTGTCCGTCATTGCTGTACGAACATATCCGGGTGCAATTGCATTAACAAGAATATTCCTCGAGGCAAGTTCTTTGGCAAGCGATTTTGTGAATCCAATCAATCCAGCCTTCGATGCGGAATAGTTCGATTGTCCAGCATTTCCAATTTCGCCAACTATTGAACTGATATTAACGATTCTACCCCAACGCTGGTTCATCATTGCACGAACAAGCGCCTTTGTACACAAAAACGCTCCTTTCAAATTTGTGTTCAAAACCGCATCCCATTCGTTTTCGCTCATTCGAAGAATCAAATTGTCGCGCGTTATTCCAGCATTGTTCACAAGGATATCTACTTTGCCCCTTTCCTCGAGCACTTTCTGCGAGGCCAGGTTCACAGAATCCGCTGAAGATACATCTACTTGCACAACACTAACTCTTTGCCCCATACTTTCGTTATCGATAAACGCCTCCCCGGGTTCAGGTATTTTGTAATCCCATGCATAGACAAAGGCGCCTTCGCGAAGGAAACCTTCTACGATGGCTTTTCCGATTCCTCGACATCCCCCGGTTACAACAACTACTTTTTCTTTAAATCTTTCCATAACAAAAAATACGAAATTAAATTATTTTTTTCTTATTTCAAACTCGATAGAAAACTTTTGATTTCTTCTGCTTTGTCCAAGCCCATAATTTCACAATCGGTTACAGTTCTTTTCACTAAACCTTGCAGAACGTTTCCAGCCCCCAGTTCGATAAACTTTCGCACACCGTTTTGATACATATTCCTAATCGTTTGTGTCCACCGAACTGGTGATGTTATTTGTTGAATAAGAGCATTCTTCAAAACATTTGCATCGGTTTCGGGCAATCCACTCACATTCACATAAACTGGAACTTTCGCATTTTGGAATTCAGTGTTTTCAATTGCATTACCCAATTCTTTTCGTGCTGGTTCCATTAATGGCGAATGGAAAGCCCCGCTTACAACAAGTTCCTTTACGATTTTAGCTCCGGCTTCTTTGAACACATTTACTTTAGAACGAATATAGTCCGCTGAACCAGAAACCACCAACTGCCCCGGACAATTATAGTTTGCTGCAACAACAACGTTACCGTTCCCCTCCTCAGTCAATCTTTTGCAAACATCTTCGACTGCGGAGTCGTCGGCTCCTATCACTGCGAACATAGTGCCAGGGGCAAATTCTCCAGCGCGAAACATCAAGTCCCCACGTAATTGAACAAGTCGTAAGGCATCTTCAAACGGGAGAACGCCAGAAAAGTACAAAGCAGCATATTCGCCAACAGAATGCCCGGCAGTGCAATCGAACGATACAGCATTCTTTATTAACTCAAAAACGCAAGCCGAATGAAGAAATAATGCCGGTTGAGTATATTTCGTTTTCTTCAACTCATCGATAGGTCCCTCAAAGCAAATTTTGCTAAGTTTATAGCCAAGTATATCATCAGCTCGGTCGACAAGTTCCTTTACAATTGCAAACTCGTTGTACAAATCTTTCAACATTCCAACATATTGTGAACCCTGTCCAGGGGCAAGAATTGCAGTCATCATCTTACAAACTCCATTTCATATAAACAGCACCCCAAGTGAAACCAGCACCGAAACTGGCAAGGATTAAATTGTCGCCTCTTTTCAATTTACCTTGTTCCCACCATTGAGAAAGGCAAGAGGGAATTGTCGCAGCGGTTGTATTTGCATATTTATCAATATTAACCATAACCTTATCCATCGGTAATCCCATTCGCTGTGCTGTTGCAGCGATTATTCGCAAGTTTGCTTGGTGTGGAACTAAATAAGCAATATCGTCTTTGGTCAAATTGTTTTTTTCCATAATTTCGACTGATACATCAGCCATTCCTTTCACAGCGGCTTTAAAGACAGCCTGCCCTTCTTGATGAATGAAATGCTCACGATTTTTCACAGTTTCGAGCGAAGCTGGTTTGAAGCTGCCACCCGCAAGTTGGTGTAAATATTTTCCCCCTTCCCCGTCGATGTGAAGAATGTGGTCAATAACACCGAGTTCGGGGTCATCTGACTTTTCTATCAAAGCAACCCCAGCGCCATCGCCAAAAAGAACAGCCTGGGCTCGGTCTTCGAAATCTACAATTGCACTCATTTTATCAGCACCACAAAGAAGTACATTTCGAACTGCCCCAGATTCGACCATCTTTGCAGCTGTCACTAAAGCAAATAAGAAACCAGAACAGGCTGCGGAAAGGTCGAAACCCCAAGAATTTGGTATCCTTAATTTGTGTTGGACAACGCAGGCAGTCGATGGAAACATATAATCGGGAGTCACAGTAGCAACAATGATACAATCAACATCTTCGGGCTTCATTCCACGACGTTCAAGACAGAGCTTTGCAGCTGGTACAATCAAATCCGAAGTTGCTCCATTTTTCAAAAATCGACGTTCCTTTATACCAGTTCTTTCTGTTATCCATTCGTCCGATGTGTCGAGATATTGTTCAAAATATTCATTGGTATAGACATCGGGCGGGAAATAGTGGGCTATCGAAGTGATTGTAGCTGGCATATTTTCTATTTTTGTTTATCAACAAAATTTGGATTCAAGGCTCTTTCTATTTTCTTATTTATTTCTTTTTTCGACATTTCAATTGCGGTATAAATCATATTTTGTATTGCTATTGGCGAGGATTTTCCATGACCAATTATAACAACACCATTTACGCCAAGCAATGGAACGCCTCCATACTGTTGATAATCCATATCTTTTAATATATTTTTAAGTGCAGGTTTTAAAAATAGAATTTTTAAGGCGTTTATTACGCTTCTTTTCGCATAGTTTCGAACTTTCGTTTTAAAGAGTCCCAACACACTTTCGGCAAATTTCAAGACAATATTTCCAACTAATCCATCGCACACTACAACCTCTGCAGTTCCAAGCAAAACGTCTCTTCCTTCGACATTTCCAATAAAATTTAAAGAAGATTCTTTGAAAATTTTATAAGTATTTAGAAGAATTTCCGAGCCTTTAGTTTCTTCTTCGCCGATATTTAGAAGTGCTACTCGAGGATTTTCGATGCCAAGCAAACTACGATAATAGATCGAACCCATCAGCCCAAACTCGTATAGGTATTTTGGTTTAGCATCAATATTTGCTCCGACATCCACAAGAAGCGTTGGCAATTTCGCCACCGTGGGGAAGAAAGATCCAATAGTTGGCCGACTAACTCCTTCAATTCTTCCCAAAAGGACTGTCGCAGTCGATAGCACGGCACCAGTGTTTCCTGCTGAAACAAAAGCATCTACATAATTCTCAGCAAGCAACTTAATGCCTTTGTAAAGCGATGAATTCCTTTTCTTTTTTATCACAGCGGTTGGGTCATCGTGCATCGTGACTATTTCCTCGGCATGCACAATAGAATAGTTGAATTCTTTGGGATTGTAATTTTTTATTGCTTCTCTGATTTTGCTTTCGTCCCCAACAAGTACAATTTCAAAATCTGTAAATGGTTCACGATTGCGATATGCAAGAATGGCCCCTTGCACTTCGTTGAGTGGCGCAAAGTCGCCACCCATAGTATCAACTGCAATACGCAAGAATTTCTTTTTTAGAAATTCCATTATATCCCATTTCTAAAAAAATACAAATATAAAAAATCACAATTTTGCTATTATCTTTCTCCCATTGTAGTAGCCACACTCGGGGCAGGCTCTATGGGGCAACTTAGCTGCACCACATTGAGGGCACACCGAAGTTGTTGGAAACTCGGGTTTATAATGGGCGCGTCTTTTATCGCGGCGCGAACTGGACATTCTTCTTTTGGGATTTGGCATTTCAACCTCCTTGATTTATTAATTCAACTTCAATTTTTTCAAAGTATTCCAGCGTTCATCGATTTCTTGGTCAGAGTCTTTCGTCGTTTGCGTCTCAGCCGAATATTGTGGATAAACATCCTCGAAACTTTTGCCACGAAATTGCGGTGCAATTCTCTTCATTGGTAAATGAACAGCAAGTTCCTGTCGGACATCTTCTGAAATATCTATATATTTATCATCCTCGTGAATAATATGTTCATTGGTTTCGCGCAACTCTTCGCTAATTCCTTTGGTTGCGTAGTAAAGTTCATTATTAGCGTAAAATGAAGAAGTAATTTGAACGCTAATTGTTTCGGTATATTCTTCGAGCGAGAGGTCGCAAATTAGATGTGCCTCACATTCAGCAACTCCTTCGACAGTATATCGTTTGCCAACAATACGCAATTTCCCGTGGAAACGGACTTCTCCGAAAAACTCGGGGAAAAAACCTTCGATTTCCTCCACAGGGGACGAGATGTTTACATCATATTCCCCATCTTTTATTCCTTTTACCAAAATCTTAAGCATTTTCAAATTTCCAAATAAAAGAGTTACAAAATTAAGGAATTATTTAGAATTAAGCAATTATGAACTTTCAAAATTTTTACATTACTTTGCTCAACCAATTAATCAACATCTATTTCAAAAACCTACTTAGATTCACAACAAAATTTTTTCCGAATTTTCTGGGTTTCTCTTTTACATTAACTCTTTTTTATTTAATTTTAATTTTCTTTATGGATTACTCAAAGGTCGTCTGCAATGAAAACCGATAAAAACGAAAGCAAATCGAAAAAGCAATCACTTTTACCACAAAGAATCATAAATATCAAATTCAAACCAAATTATACTGGTAATTATATAGAAGACAAAGTCCGTTTCCTTGAACTCTTCAAAAAGAAAGGTTCGAAGGAAGATATGCCGATTGTTGAAAAAGCGATCGAACTTATGTATAAACTTTTCAAAGACGACCGTCGCGGCGACGGAACAATGTTCTACACACATTTTCTCGAAACTGCTGAAATTCTTTTAACTAAGTTCAAAATATACGACACCGACACTATCGTTGCCGCACTTCTCCACGATAGTTTAGAAGATAAAAAGGAATTAATAACCTATGATGATATTGCAAGAGAGTTCAATAAGAACGTAGCAGAAATAGTCGACGGGGTTACAAAAATTACCTACGCCTCGGAACTCGAAAAAACTTTCCAAATTAAAATCGAACACGAACTTGAATTCGATAGCCAGGAAGTGGCAACAATACAAAAAATCTTTGCCTACGGATTACAAAATCCAAGGATATTCCTTGTGAAATTTGCCGACAGATTTCATAATATTCTTACATTGTACGGGATCCGCAAGCCAGAGCGTCGCAAAGAAATTGCCAATCAAACTATAAACATATTTGTCCCTTTGCTAAAAGTCTTTGGTTTCGAAGAGCAAGCCAAAGAACTTCGCGATCTTTGTCTTTTTCATACCATTGCCGATAATCCCGACACAGCTGAGCAAATTTACGAAAAATTAAAAATAGCACATAGCAAGTTGCAGGAAAAATTTTTGCGTATTGCTTCCGAATACAATTTAGAAGAAATTCTAAGTAAAGTCGTAGCCGAGGTTTCCCCAAATTTTTTATTAACAGTTTCCCACAAAACGCTATCCGACCTATGGCAAGAATTGATTACACCCAAAAACGTAATACGCGAAGATGTTCCTCCGTTTTATCAACATTATTATTGGGTCATAAACATACCAGCTGGAATAGAAAAAATAGAAGAAAAAATCAATTTGATTGACAACAAATTGAAGCAGAAATTTTCTCCTCTTGGCGACGAAACAACATTGAAATTAAATAGGGTTATTCCAAATGAAATAATACAAGACATTGCAATTGCAACCAGAAGATTTCTTTTGGTTGGAAACGATACATTTGAAGTGGTTTACAACCTCTCTCCAAATAGAAGCAATCCAATAGACATTCAAAATCTCGTATTCCAAAGAGGAGTCTATCTAAATTTTGACAAAAATGAATACGAAGCATTCCTTGAACTTATAGAGTATCTTTACAGCCAGGATGTGCCAAATAAAATGCAACTTTTGATCGAATATGCAAAAAAAATTTACCCCTCTTCATACATTACAGTTAAAAACCGTATAGACGAAACAAATTACATCGTCCCTCGTGGCTATACTGTTCTCGACCTTGCCTTTAAAATTAATCCCAACGAGGCAATGTATGTTATTGGTGCGCGAATTTTCAACGAATATGAAAAAACATTAAGCAAAGGTCTTGGTTATGTCCTTGCCGATAAAGATGAATTTGAATTTATTATATCTAAAAAACCAAATACTGATTTCGATGGACTAAATCCATTCTCTCTTTTCGCAATTAACCAAATCCGAAAAATTAAACAAAATTTGTTTCTAACCAAAACCATCACCCACGAAACTTTCTTTAAAAGAATAAAAATTCGCGGTAAAGATAGAATAGGATTGAGTTCGGAAATTTCTCTTATTAATAGTAACTTGCATATTCCTTTAACTCATTTATCTCTGCATTTAAGTCCTTTCTCAAAAACCGAATTTGTAGGGGAATTGGTCGGTAAATTCGATTCCTTTGAAAAATTAAATATACACATTATCGAACTGCTTAAAATTCCAGAAATTACCGAAGTTGTTGTAAGTGACATCTAAAAATATGCCTATTCACTCCAAATAAAAAAGATTTTTCATCTCTTCCACATACTTTCGACATACAACTCAAGCCTCAGCAAATCGAAAATGTATAATCTCTGGCATTAAAATTGTTGTTTCAAAGATTTGAATTGAAAAAAATGGAGAAAAAATGGCAATACAAATGCTATTATTCAAGGAACGATTGCCTTTGATGCATAAGGCGTTAGACGCATATTCAATGCGACTAACAGCAATAGCAGAAAACATTGCAAATGTAAACACTGTTGGATATTCGCCAAAAAGAGTAAAATTTGAGGAATTGTTCGAGAAGAATATTAGCCAAATGCAGATTTTTGGTGAAACCAAAACGTACAACACTTCTCAGCAATCAAACAAGATTATCGAGCCAGTTGTTGAAATCGAAAATGTTCCGGAATATGAAAAATTCTTTTCGGGTCAATCGAATGTAAACATAGACAAAGAAATGGCAGAACTTGCAGAAACGCAAATTCGATTCAGATTCGTATCGCGACTCTTAAAAAGATATTTTGCCAGCTTAAACTCAGCTATCACTGGGATACGAGAGATGTAGATTGAGTAGTTTTACTTATTTTACTTTACAATGATTATTTTATTTTGTGGCGTATGGAAAGCGGTTTTTTCGAAATATTGAAAATCAGCAGTGAAGGTTTGAACTTTCAACGCAAAAGACTATCTGCGATTGCAAAAAACATAGCAAATGCAAATACAACAAAAACTGCCGAAGGCAGCCCATACAAAAGGGAAATTGTTGTTTCAACCCCAGTCGCAAAATCTGAATTCCAAGAGCAATTGGAGACAATTGTTTCAATGAATAATACACCATTGGATTTAAATATCGACAAGCCTCAAAAATATCTGAAACCGGAGGTATATTACGATAGCACCGAAAGATTGGTATACGATCCTTCGCATCCCGATGCCGACGAAAATGGTTACGTTCATTATCCAAATATTAATGTAGTAACAGAAATGGTCGAGATGATTTCTGCCCAAAGAGCTTTCGAAGCAAATGTCTCTGTAATCGAAGCAGCAAAAAACATAGCACGCGATTCTTTGGATATATAAATAAATTGAAATAGATATGAAGATTAATCCTTTGAATGTTTATTCGCAACACGAGGTTCGAAATCAGAACCAGACGGAGAACATTCAAAAGTTGATTAATGAAAATGTAACGAAAATTGTTCCGAAGCAAAAACAGGAACAAAAAAAGGACGAGCTTTCACTTGAATTGCGCGACCAAAATAAAATTATCAGCCAGCAAGAACGGGAATTTTTCATCAAAATGTTTCCAGAAAGTTCGCAAAAAATAGAAAACCACATTCTGTTCAATCGCAACGGCAAGGTGCAATCCTATTCATACGCTAAGGGCTTGATTATTGATGCCAAAGTATAATTTATTAACAATAAGGAGCCACAATTATGAGAGTTGACGAATTGTATTTGCAAAGAATGTTGCAGCAAGAGCTTGTCCACACTCAGAAAAAGCCCGAGCAAACATCTTCGGCATTTCTTAATGAGCTGAAAAGTTATGGAACCACAACCGAGCAAGAACCTTCATTCATCGAAACTTTGAAGCAAATGATAGAAGAAGTAAACCAACAACAACAAGAATCAAAAGATAAACAAGAAGCTTTCATAAAAGGAGAACCTGTCGAGATACACGATGTAATGATTGCAGCCGAAAAGGCAAAAACAAGTTTCCAATTGCTTATGGAAATAAGAAACAAATTCCTTGATTTCTATCGTGAAATAATACGCTTACAAATTTAACATTGGTAGGGTATGGCAAAAGCTGGACTTTTTGGACAAATATCTAATTTCCTATCAAAACTTTCTATTGCACAAAAAATTTTACTTTTTGGTATTACTTTTTCAGTCCTTTTCGGGCTCATTTATCTCGTTGTCCAAACAAGCACGAAAGTTGAATATGCAACACTGTTTACACAGCTGGATCCTACCGAAGCCGGGAAAATCGTTGAAAAGCTCAAAGAAAAAAAAATTCAATACAAATTGGAAGATAACGGTACAACTATTCTTGTCGATAAAAACAAAGTTTACGATACAAGAATTTCGATTGCAGCTGAAGGTTTGCCCGAGAGCGGAGTTGTTGGATATGAAATATTTGACAAAACCAATCTTGGTATGAGCGAATTTGTTCAAAAACTCAACTATCGCAGAGCACTCGAAGGTGAATTAGCAAAAACGATAGGTTCGTTGAGCGGCGTGAAAAAAGCAAGAGTTCATATTGTTATACCAGAAAAGGCATTGTTCGCGGCAGAACAAAAGCAACCAACAGCTTCTGTAACACTTCAACTTGCTGGCGAAAATGCACTTAGCCGATTAAATATTCGTGGTATCCAAAATCTTGTTGCATCAAGCGTCGAAGGCTTGACTCCAAATAATGTTACAGTTGTCGACCATCGTGGTCGTATTATATCTGAATCGGATATCGACCCAAATTCTATGCTGGGGAAAACACAAACCCAACACGAACAACAAATTCGCGTCGAACAATATCTTACCAACAAAGTTCAATCCTTGCTCGATGGCGTATTGGGACCCGGGAACTCCGAGGTTCGAGTCTCGGCTGAATTGGACTTTACGCAAATTGAAAAAACTATCACAGATTTTAATCCGGACAAGCAGGTTGTTCGAAGCGAACAGTCTTCATCACAAAACGCAAAAACGGTCGATTCTTTACAATATCCAGCACCGAACAGAACTGTCGAAAATGCGGTAACAATCACTAATTACGAGATCCCACAAACAATTGAAAGAATCGTAAACGGAGTCGGAACTATTAAAAGAATCACAGTCGGCGCTCTAATTAATGGTACTTACAAAATAGTCGAAAAAGATGGTAAAAAACAAGTGGAATATATTCCGCGAAGTGAAGATGAAATCAAAAAACTCGAGGATATAGTAAAAAATGCAGTTGGTTTCGACCCAAATCGAAATGACCAAATAAGCATTGTAAATGTGCCATTCGACACACAGGTGCCCGAGCCAGAAATACTCGCCCCGCCAACTAAATGGTATCTACAACCCGAATACCTTCGACTTTGGGGATTGCTTGCTGCCATTTTAATCACTGCATTGTTGATTTCAATACTTTTCCACTCCCGACAAGTCAAAGAAACAACGCGCTTGGCAATGGCATTGCCCGAGCCGAGAAAACTAATTGAAGAGGAAAAAGAAGATATAGAAAGAGAACTCGAAGGTTTGCGCAGAACCGATGAACAACTTCTGTTCTTACCTACGGAAATGCCCGAACAATTGTTGCTTGCGGAAGAGACCGGTGGAGTGACTATCCCCGAAGAAACGATAGATTTATCTATTATTAAAAAACCAACAATGAAGCTTGCAGAAACCCCAGCATTAACCGAAGAAGCAATTATGAAACGAGAAATACGCGACAGAATCAAAGACTATATAGAAACAAATCCAGCCGACGCAGCAAAACTTGTTAGATTATATTTATCTCAAGAAGAACCAGTGAAAAGAGAACTCTACTAAAATATTAAGTTGCAAATTCGTCTAATAAAATCAAAATGAAAAAGAAAGAATATAAATACGAAGAATTGACATCAAAACAAAAAGCGGCTGTTTTATTGATGTCGCTCGATGTTGACACAGCAGCAAAAGTTTTCAAACAACTTAGCCTTGAAGAAGTCGAGCAAATTGCCCTTGAAATAACAAATTTGCAGGACTTACCGCAAAACATTGTCGACCAGGTTCTCGAAGAATTTTACCATCTAATGACAGCCCAAAGTTTTATGATCGAGGGTGGGTTGGATTACGCCCAAGCCATTCTTGAAAAGAGCTACGGTTATGAAAAAGCAAAAGAAATCGTCGAAAAGATTCGAGTTTTGACAAGTGTCCGTGGTTTTAGCATCTTGAAGAAAGCGGACCCGCAACAACTTGCAAACTTTTTATCCAAAGAACATCCACAAACAATTGCTTTAATTCTATCGCATCTTCCGCCGGACCTTGTTGCAGAAGTACTCGCCGAATTCAACGAGCAATTACGTGTTGATGTTGTTTATCGAATTGCCAAGCTTGGAAAAGTTTCGCCGCAACTTCTTCAAGAAGTTGAGCACGTCGTCGACCAAATAGCCGAGCAGACACTCTCGCAAAATCTTGCAACTGCTGGCGGTGCCCAACTAGTGGCGAATATCTTGAACAAAAGCAATGCGACAATTGCCAAGTCACTTCTTGAAACAATTGAAGAAAAAGATTATGGTCTTTCGCTCGAAATCAAACGTCTTATGTTCTTGTTCGAAGATATCGTTACGCTCGACGACAGAAGCATCCAAAGAATATTACGAGATGTCGACAAACGCGATCTTGCGCTTGCATTGAAAGTTGCCGACGAGAAAGTCAAGGAAAAGATTTTCAAGAATATGAGCGAACGCGCTGCTGCAGTCGTAAAAGAAGAATTGGAATTTATGGGTCCAGTGAAATTGAAAGAAGTCGAAGCCGCACAGATGCGAATTGTCGATATCATCAAACGTCTCGAAGAACAAGAGGAAATTGTTATTGGCGGTCGTGGTCGTGAAGATATATTCGTTTAATAACTTTTTTACCTATGCAAGCAATAAAAATTAAAATACCAAAGAAAAACACAAGGACAGAAGAAAATGCAAAAAGTTCCATTATAAAAGATATACTTCCAGAAATAGAATTTTATAAATTTGAAGAATTAAAACAAGAAACCGTCGAACCAGAATACAAAGATTTCCAAAATTTTTTTGAAGAGTTTAGCCGAGAATATGTTGTAAAGTCAAAAACAGCACATAGTAAAAAAAAAGTTGAACGTCCAGTATTTATATCTTACTTCTCAATAAAAAATCTCAACAAACCCATAGAAATTGACTTAAGCAAAGTTAAAAAACTTGAACTTACGCCCGAGGAAATCCAAAACCAGGTACAATCGGCATACAACAAAGGCTTCGAAGATGGACAGCAAGTTACACAAATGGCAATCACCGAAGAATTCAATAAATTCGAAGAAAGAGTTAGAAGCATAGATGAAGTTGCAGAGAATCTTATAGGTGAATTTTCAAAGCAAATTCGAGAATTGAAAAAGATAATAGTGCCACTTGCAATAAAAATTTCTGAACATATAATTCGAAACGAGGTTCAAACAAATCCCGCTATAATCGAAAAACAAATCGAAAAAGCACTTGAAACAATAGACAACGAGAAGATACTCAATTTGAGATTGAATCCAATTGATGCCGAAACTCTTCGTAAAGTTAAAAGCAAGTTGCTAACAGACCCTAAAATCTACGGAATAGAAATTATATTGGACCCGCAGATAGAACAAGGTGGTTGTATACTCGAGACCGAAGTCGGAAAAATCGACGCTACAATAGAATCTCAATTGAAAAAGATTGAAACTCATCTTAAAAACACGATTATAGACTTAGAAGAAAATGTTTGAAATATCAAAAGTTAAAGAAAACTTGCTCGAAGAAGTCGAAAACATAGAAACTTTGACTTTTATTGGAAGAGTTTCAAAAGTCATTGGACTTGTTCTTGAAAGCGATGGACCAAAAGCAAAAGTAGGGGAAATCTGCAATCTTATTGACAAAAAAGGGAATATCATCAGTAGGTCGGAAGTTGTTGGTTTCCGCGGAAATCAAATTCTTTCAATGGTTTTAGGCGATTTAAATGAGATAGAACCTGGTACCCAAATTGTTGCCACTGGAGAATTGCTTCGAATAAAAGTTGGCGACGCTTTGCTTGGAAGAGTCCTCGATGGGCTTGGCAATCCAATAGACGGAAAAGGCGAAATTGTAGCAAAACAAAAACGTTCGGTCTATTCCTCCCCTCCAAACCCATTATTAAGACAAAGAATTACCGAACCTGTTGCTACAGGCATAAAAGCAATTGATTCTTTTTTGACCTTAGGAAAAGGACAAAGAATTGGTATTTTCTCTGGTTCTGGTGTTGGAAAATCAACTTTGCTGGGAATGATTGCTCGCAAGACAAGTGCCGACATCAACGTGATTGCGTTGATAGGTGAACGAGGTCGCGAAGTTAGAGAATTCTTAGAAAAAGATCTTGGAGAGGAAGGTTTAAACCGGTCAATCGTAATTGTCGCAACAAGTGATGCTCCATCGCTTGTGCGTGTCAAAGCCGCTCTTGTTGCTACAACCATTGCTGAATATTTTCGCGACCAGGGATTGGACGTGATGTTGATGATGGATTCTTCCACTCGTCTTGCTATGGCACAACGCGAAATAGGCTTAACAATTGGCGAACCTCCAACAACAAAAGGTTACACTCCCAGCGTTTTTGCTCTTATGCAAAAGGTTATGGAAAGGGCTGGAACCGGACCTCGTGGCTCTATCACTGGACTTTACACTGTTTTGGTGGAAGCCGACGATTTGAACGAACCAGTTGCCGACACTGCGCGTGGTATCCTTGATGGTCACATTGTTCTATCTCGAAAATTAGCATCGTTGGGACACTACCCCGCAATCGATGTTTTGGAAAGCATAAGCCGAGTTATGAACGATATCATAACACGCGAACATCGAAATGCAGTATCAAAAGCAATCGAACTGCTTGCCACTTATAAAAATGCAGAAGACTTGATTAGCGTCGGGGCATACCAAAAAGGCACCAACCCCAAAATCGACAAAGCAATAGCAATGCACGATACACTTATGTCTTTTTTAAGGCAAGATATCGACGAAACTCACTCATTTGAGGAAACTATTAAAACATTGATTGAAATTACATCTAAAGTTTAACTATGGCAAAGAAGTTTACTTATCGGCTGGAAAGCCTATTGAATTTAAAATCCTTTAAAGTCAAGGAAATAGAAGAATCGATACAAAAAGTTCTATACTACCGTTATCAAACTGAAGCAGAAATAAAAAAGAACGAAGATTATCTTTCTTCGCTCAACAAGCACAAAAATGGTTCTTTCAAAGCAATTGAAATACAAGCATTAACCTATCATAAGGAATGCATCAAAGAAGAAATTAAAGAACTTCGACAACAATTGACCAGAATTGATGAAATCGAAAATATCCTTCGAATGCGGCTCGTCGAAGCAATGAAAGAGGAAAAAGTTTTACAAAAACTTAAAGAAAAAGAATTCGAAACATACAAAGTGGCATTGAACAAAGAAGAAACCAAACATCTTGATGAAATTGCTATTCATAAAGAGTTAAGGAATAATAATCTCGAAAAATTATGAATGTCAAACAAGCACTCTTAATTCTGCTTATTGTTCTTGGCTCGCTGATTTTCCTTTTTTTGGCTCTTCTCGGTTTGTATAAATTTGCCCCGGGTTTCTTTGGAATTCAATCAGACGAACAAAAGAAAGAGCCCAAACCCGAAGAAATAAAGGAACAATTCAAAAGTGAACCTAAAGTTGTTCTTTCGAAATATGAATACGACGAATGGTTGCAAAAATCCTTCAACGCATTCGCAGTTGTTAAAGAAAATCAATTTTTAGTGAACTATTCTAAATATTTGCAAGATTCGCTTACAATAGTAAACTCAAAATTGAAAGAAATACAAACAGACAATATCAAACTAATTGATAGTTTGAACAAAATCCATACCTTAATAAATGAAAAAAAACTCGAAAATTCTAAACTATTATCTCAAATTTCACAGAAGGAGAAGGAACTTGCCGAACTAAAAAGTTTTCTCCAAAAACAAAAGGAGAGTGGAAAAGCTTTGACAGATTCGGCAAAGTTAGAAGTTTATAAAACTTTTGCAAAAATATATGAAAATGCAAATCCGGAAGAAGTGGCTAAAGTAATTGAAAATTTAGAGGATAAAGATGCTCTCGCTTTATTAAAATTGATGAATAAGAAAAAAGCTGGCAAGATAATTGATAGGTTAAAACCAGAACGAAGCGCTCAGATTCTCGAGGCTTCGTTCAAATAATAAAAAAGTTCTTTAAATATAATAATGAATTAGGCAGGAAGCCATTATGATTGCAGGGAAGCAAATTATTTCAAATATCAATATTCTACATCCGGAAAGTAGAAATTCCAACTCAAAGGCTAAATTAAGCCAAAGTGAAAATTTGTATTTCTTGGACTTCCTCTCGCAAATAATGTTCTCGATTGGCATCAAAAATCTCAACAATATTTTATCATTCGACGAACACAACCAAGAATTGATAGATAAAAAGCCAAAACCAACAACAGAAAATAATCTTGCAGCCATACTACAAAACAAATTGAATCTCTCTCCCTCTGAATTTAATCTAACAGAAGTTAGCCAAGAATCTCGAATCTTAAATATATCAGACAAACAGCAAGAAATTGCAAAAATTAAGTTAATAAAGGAAACCGGCGCGGAAAATTTCGAACTAAGCAAACATTTCCCCATTGAAAACGCTCTAATTGACCAAGTCGTGCAAAAAAGAAAGCATTCGCAAATCGAAATTCAACAACAATTGCCCCAAAAAGATGCAAAAGGAATCGACAAGGAACAATCGCAACTTCAGGATAAAACAATCCAAACAATTACCGAGATTAAACAAAGCGTAAACAATCTCGACCAGAAGCAAAATTTTCCGAATAAAGAAGAAGATAGCAGACAAATAAATAAAATTCAACAATTTGAGAAAACTGAACAAAAAAATGCAGATTATTTGACAAAACAGAAAGATGATAAACTCGGGACAGGAGGCAAAGAGGAACTCGGAGCGGACAAAAATATCCCAAACAATATTGCAAAAACACTACTAAACAGCGGAAAAGACGAGGTTGAAAGAACCCATCTAAAATTAAATCCAATTCGGTTCAGCGAATTACCCACAAAAGTTGCAACCATCATACAAAACTCAAAAGAATTTCCAGTCAAAGCAGAGTTAACATTAAAGCCAGATTCACTTGGTACAATTGTTGTAGAAATAAAGGTAGTGAAAGGAGAAATTGAAATTATGTTCAAAGCAGATAATAAAGAGACAATGCAATTGATTGAAAGTCAAGTGAATGTTTTAAAAGAAAAGTTAAATAATCTTGGTTTCGAAAGACAAAATTTTGTATTCCAGCATCAACTCAATGAAAACGAAAACAATTTCTTCGGCAATCAAAGAAAGCAAGGCAAACACGACGAGGAGTCGCTTCGACGTGAATTTCTAAACTCTTTTTCGAATTTAAGAAATCAAAAAGAAAGTTTTGATGAAAATATATGGGGGGAAAATGATAACCAACATTAATTCGACATCAGGATATTCAGCAACTACAAATACCAATCCATTAAAAGAAAACAACATCGGGAAAGATGAATTTCTGAAATTGCTGATAATGCAACTTAAATCACAAAATCCTATGAAGCCTATGGACAATATGGAATTCGCTACCCAACTGGCACAATTTTCTCAACTTGAACAGTTGACCAATATCCGCAGCACTCTTGAAAATCAAACCAAATTGTTCGAATCGTTGACACATGCATTGCAAACCACATCGATGGGCTCAGTTCTTGGTGAATACGCTTCGATGTACACGAACAAATTCTTTTTCAACGGAGAAAACGAACCGACTCTTGGATATTCGCTCGATACGAATGCTCAAAGTGGCGAAGCGATCATAAAGGATGCAAATGGACGCGAAGTTCGTCGTATAACACTCAGCGGTTCAGCGCTTTCTGCTGGGGAACACTCATTGCAGTGGGATGGAAAGGATCACAACGGCAACGCAGTCGAAAAAGGGGAATATAGCGTGCAAATTGTTGTCTCTAACTTCAACGGTAGTACTTTTAACGTTTCGACATATTATACTGGTAAAATCGAAGCAATCAGGTTTAAAACCGATGGCACTATGCTCGTAATTGACGGTATGGAAATTCCGCTGAAAAATTTAATAGAAGTAAAGACAAAAGTATGAGGTGAGGAATGGAAATCGAAGGCGTTCGCTTACCATTTGTGCCTATTGGCGGAATTGAGACGATAAAAAAGCCAACACAAACCACATTTTCCAAATCAAAATCTGATTTTCAAAAACTATTTGAAGCAGAGTTAGGGAATCTAAAATTCTCTTCGCACGCAAGAGCCAGACTTACAAGCCGAGAGATTGACATTACAAACGAAGAATTGGAAAAGTTGCAAAAGGCGATTTCAAGCGCACAAATGAAAGGCGGCCGCGAGAGTCTTGTTGTTTTTCCAGACAAGTCTTTTCTTGTTTCTATACCGAACCGCACAATTATTACAGTTTTTGCAAATAATCAACTCGAAGAAAAAGTAATAACAAATATTGACAGCGTAGTTTTTGGGTATTAATGGAGCCGGACCTCGCCCAATGGCAGGAAGCTCCAGCCCACATTCAATATGAATTTGAGAAATTTAATATTTACAAACAAATCAAGGAGGTAAAATGGCAATTTCAAGAGCATTATCAATTGGAACAAGTTCGCTTCGTAGCCATCAGCGAAGGTTCGATGTTATTGCCAATAACATCGCCAACATCAACACAACGGGCTACAAAAGCTCGCGAGTAAACTTTGTAGATCAATTCTACCAAATCGTCAACCGAGGAAGAGCATCAAATGTCGTTGGAACAAGAGGTAGTGGTGGCAACAATCCTCTTCAATATGGTCTCGGAGTCCGTGTCGGCTCAATTTCCCCCGACCTAACTCAAGGAGTGATTGAATCTACCGGAAGACCTCTCGATATGGCGATCCAAGGTGATGGATTTTTCATCTATCAAATGAATGGACGCCAATACTTCTCCCGTTCGGCACCTATTATTAGAGACAGCGAAGGCTATTTAATCGATCCGACAACTGGCGCAATACTTCAAGGCTTCAACGTTGTTAGAGATGCTAACGGCTTCATTGTCTACGACTCCGCAGGGATAAGTTCATTAAACAAAACACTAAACAACTTGCAAATCCCAATTACAACAACTACCCCACCCAAACAAACCCAAAATATCAAACTAAGCGGAAATCTGAATGCTGAATCATCCGAAAACGCAACAGCTTTAACAAGCATTACAATATACGACAATAACGGAACTGCCCACACCCTTACTTTTACTTTCACAAAAACTGCTAATCCAAATGAATGGTCTCTTTCGGGCAAAATCGATGGCAAAGCATTAACTTTGAATACAACAACTATAACTTTTAATTCCGACGGAACCATTAACACCCCAACTTCATTTACAATTGCGGCAAGCGATTTAAACACGGCACTTGGGCAGAACGTTTTCGACGCTACCACTCCAAAAGATATTACAATTGAACTTGCTCCAACAAATAATCTTTTGCAGGGAATGACCCAATTTGCGGGTTCAAACACCGTTTCATTCCAATACCAAGACGGTTACACCTATGGAGAGCTTCTCGACTTAAACATTGACGACGCCGGAAAGATTTGGGGCTCGTTTACAAACGGAAGAACTGAACTGCTCGGGCAAGTCGCATTAGCCAGATTTGCAAATCCATCCGCTCTCGTACGGGAAGGCAATAATCTATTTAGCGTTGGTCCAGACAGCGGATTGCCGCTAATTGGAACTGCGGGGGAAACTTTTGCATCGAACCGAATATACTCCGGCGCTCTCGAACAATCAAATGTCGACCTTGCCGAACAATTCACTGATATGATTACAACTCAGAGGGCGTTTGAAGCAGCAGCCAGAACAATCACCATCTCGGATACTTTACTTGGCGAAACAAACAATCTAAAACGTTAACAAATTGATAAGGGGCACGCAAAGTGCCCCCTTAACTTACATTTTCAAGAAAATGTTTTATTGGAATTGTTTACACTCTAAAAAACTTCTGGTATAATTTATGTCCATATTTAATGAAATTTTCAAAATATCCAGTAAACCACTGAAAAATTGAAATACCGATATTTGAAGACTTTTGGTAATCTTCATAATCATAAATTCCCCCAGTGCGGATAACATAAAATTCTCGGTTTAACTTTTTACTTTGTAAATGTTTCATCGCATTTTGTGTCAAAGTAAATGATTTGTGTTTGAGAGGCAAACCGCTAACTCCTCCACCAAACAACTTTGTAAAGTAATAATAGGCTTTTACTTCATTTGAATTGATGAATTTTCGACACTCGTCGTAGTTTGTAGAAGTGTTACCGAAATTCACACCATCAAATCCTAAGTCCAGAAGTGCATCTAAGAGCAAGGGAACAGATTCGGGTTCGAAGTCATTCGAAAGTTTCAGTATCACAGGCAAATTTCTTTTCCTTTTCTTTAAAAATTTATCAGAGATCAATTCTATTCGATTCAAAAAATTGCTATCAAGCCGGGCAAGATTTACTTTACCGTGCTCAATATTGGGACAACTTTCGTTGACCTCGACAAAATCAACGTTGGATTTTTCAACTTCGTGCAACACTTCGCAAAGTTCTTCTAAATCTGAAAAGCCGTTACCATTGGAAGCCAGACTAATCCCAATTGGCACATAATTTTGTTTATGGATTCGATTGAGAATATCGATTACTTTTTTAAAACCCGGATTCGGCAAACCCATCCAATTTGAACTCGAACGACTACGAGGATAAGGAATAAAAGGATGAAGAATCCACTTTTTAAAATTACCTTTTCTTGGCTTGGGCGTAATAGTACCAGCCAAAAAAGCCCCTGCCGCTTGTAAACAAGCAAGCCCATAACCGTTGCCATCTTTAAACATGCCAGCAGCGTTAAATATTGGCGAGTTGAATTTAATTCCCCAGAAAGTGCGATGCAACTCTTGTGGTAAAGAAACTTGCGCCGGTTTTTCCCTTATCAGACGATTTAAAAATAATTTCCTTCCGTATGAATAAAAAGCAGTTGCAAAACCTGGATAATTTTCTACCAAGAAAGGGCGAAAAAACAAGTCGATTTTTGAGATGGTCTCGCAGGTGGTCATCTATTCAACCTTGTACATATAGTTTGGCAACTTTATCTTCAAAATAGTGTAACCACCGTCAAGGTCGCTCCATTGGTCGCCAATCGAGCCAATAATTTTATATCCTTTTTCAGTAAGTTCTTTTCTTTTATTTGTTTTATATTCTCTTGCCGACAATCCAATTTCATCTTGACTTCTACAAATCAATGTGTCAAATACTGCATAGCCAGCCTTTTTTAGATTATTATAAGTTGCTTGATATTGTTCATTGGAACGTCCTGTAATAAAAATAACTCTAATTCCAAAAGCAATAAGTGTATCGTAGAAATTTTTAACTTGGCGAATTGCCGGGGCTTTTTCTGTCTTAACCCATTTGTCCCATTCTTCCTTAATGTATCCAAAGTCATACTTGAACTCATACTCTAAATTTGAAAGAGCCGTTTCGTCTACATCAAAAACAAAAGCAGATTTTTCGGATAATGGCAATAGCCGAACTTGCCGAATCGCATCGGTTATAATAGAGTCGAGTTCCTCGTGGTATTTCATCGACCGATAGTATTCTTTTACAGCTTTTTTTGCATCGGATAGATTAATTATAATTGGCGGTTGGGAAATAGCAATAGCAGTAAACGAAAAGAAACAAATAATTAGAAACTTGATTTTTAATTTAATGTCCATCGTCAATCTTTGCAATATTAACAATATCAAAATTAAGCAATTTCAAATTTGTGATAAAAAAAAGCACGCCTTTCGGCGTGCCTGTCTATTGCTAAACAATTGCAGACGGCGGAGCAGGCTCGTCTGGAGAACCGGCATTTTTCACTGGTACGGTCACAAGAACCCATCCAACCAAAATATAAACCAAAAGGCTAAGTAAGAAAGTCGGATGTTCGAACACGATTAAAGATTTTAAGAAATCATAGTTAACCACAGCTATAATTGCAAACAAAAGACCAGTTAATGCTTCGCCAGCAATGAGACCCGAAGCGAGCAAAACTCCGGTGTTATCTACACGCGACTTTTGGGCTTCGTTGAAATTTTTCCTGATCAAGACTTTGTCTAAAATGCCGCGAATTAATCCACCAATAAAAATCGCAAAGGAAGTCTCAAGCGGCAAATACATACCAACGCAGACGAGCATCGGTGAGCGTACTTTTAAAAGAATAAAACCAAAAGCCATTAACATACCCACAATAATCAAGGGCCAAGCCATATCGCCCCCTACAATTCCTTTTGCAAGTATTGCCATCAAAGATGCCTGCGGCGCGGGATAGTTCTTTCCGCCAAGCCCAGTTCCGCCCGAGATAATATCACTTTGGTGTAAATAATAAAGTGGGATAAACATTACAAATGCTGAAAGTAATACACCAAAGATATCACCAATCTGCATTTTCCAAGGGGTACCGCCAAGTATGTGTCCAACTTTTAAATCTTGCAACATTTCTCCGGCGACTGCCGCTGCAACACAAATCACTGCCGCAACACCAAGAACGGCAGCTACCCCAGATTGCCCCTTCACACCAAGAATTACCATAAGTAGTGCCGCAACAATTAATGTGGAAATTGTCAAGCCACTAATTGGATTGTTGCTCGAACCAATCAAACCAACGAGGTAACCAGAAACAGCCGCAAAGAAAAATCCTGCAATTATCATAACAATGGTAGCGACAAGTGCAGCAACAATATCAGTAGAAAAATAATAGTAAATAATAAAGGTTGCAATCGAAGCGAGGAAAATTCCGATAAACACCCACTTGAATGGCAAGTCGCGTTCTGTCCGAAGTTCAGTCGACGAAGAACCACTAGCCGCCTTTTTCACATCCCCAATCGCACGAGCAAGTCCAGCAATCAAACTATTTCTCATTTTATACAAAGTGTAACCGGCACTCATCAACATCCCGCCGATAGCAACTGGACGCACAAATTTCCGCCATACCTCAAATGCAATGGCAATCCATTGATCTTCGCCTGTGATAGGTGTTCCTGCGGCCTCCATCGATTTCACTATCTCCGGTCCAAGAAAATATAAAAGCAATGGAACGAACAAACCCCAAGCGAGCAATCCCCCGGTGAAGTTCAGCGCTGCAAGATTTGGCCCGATAATAAAACCCACTCCCATATACGCTGGGCTTACCCCAGGAGTTGTCAACAAAGCCCCGCCACCAGCATCAACACCACTGGTTTTCCAAAAGGCTAACTTTTGCGTCGAAAAATGAATAAATTTCTCCCACGAAGATGCAAAAAATTGAATTTGCTTTAAAAGTTGGATGAGACCTCCAAGACCCATAGCCCAAAAGAGGAATTTAGCGCCACTGCCACCCTTCTGGCCCGCCTTGTGAATTTCAGCTGCAGCAACCGATTCTGGGAAAGGAAGTTCACGATCTTCAACCATCACCCTGCGAAGAATCGCAACGAAGAGAATGCCGATGATACCACCGATCAACATTATAAAACTTGCTTCAAGATAATGTTTCACAGAAGAGAAATCTTCCCAGATGCCGGCAATTAGAAAAGCAGGTATGGTGAAAATTGCACCCGCAGCAACACTTTCCCCTATTGAACCAACAGTTCTGGCAAAGTTTTCCTCGAGTATGGTACCATTTTTAAACAAGCGAAGAAAAGCCATACCAATGACCGCGGCAGGATATGTGGCGGCAATTGTCATTCCCGCCTTTAAACCAAGATAGGCATTTGCAGCGCCAAGTACAACAGCCATAATCAAGCCTAAAATTAAAGCCCGCAAGGTAAACTCGCTCATAGCCATATTTGCTGGGACAAAAGGGACGAATTGTTTTTGTTCCTCCATAACTCCTCTTATTTGTTAATATACTCTATCGCTCATTTAAAAGCAAATAATAATTCGCAATTGCTTTAATTCCTCCAAAGAAATTATCAAGTGAAAAATTTTCATTAGGTGAATGAATATTATCCGTAGGAAGACCAAAGCCAATCAATACCGGCGCAGCGCCCAAAACCCTTTGAAAAGTTTCACAAACCGGGATTGAACCCCCCTCGCGTATGAACACTGGCTCCACGCCAAAAGCACTTTGCAAAGCCTTTTTTGCTTTCTGCATCCAAATCGAGTCGATTGGTGTAATAACTGGATTACCGCTATGCAAAGGTTCAACTTTGACTTCGACAGTGGGTGGTGCAATTTCTTTAATATAATTCGTGACCAATTCTGTAATCTCACGACCATCTTGGTTTGGAACTAAACGCATTGAAATTTTTGCATTAGCCTCCGAGGGGATAATTGTCTTTGCGCCCTCTCCAGTGTAACCACCATAGAGCCCATTTATCTCCAGTGTTGGCCTTGCCCAGCTTCGCTCTAAGACAGTAAAACCAAATTCCCCAAATGACTTTTTAATCCCCAATAATTTACAATAGTCTTCCTCATTAAAAGGTAATCGAGCAAACTCTTTTCGCTCCTCCGGGGTTAATTCGAGTACTTTATCGTAAAACTTAGGAATTGCAATACGCCCATATCTGTCTTTCAAACGAGAAATTATATATGCAAGTACTTCGGCTGGGTTATCGACAGCACCACCATAGGAACCTGAATGCAAGTCTCGATTTGGACCTTTGACCTTGACCTCGACAAAAGCAATTCCGCGAAGAGCATAACAAATCGAAGGTAGTCCTTCGCCGAACCATTCAGTATCGGATATTACAACCGTATCACATTCGAGAAGTTGAGGATTGCCTTCGATGAATTCATCCAGATGATTGCTACCCGCTTCTTCTTCGCCTTCGAAAATAAATTTGATGTTTATCGGGAACGACTCGCGGGTCTTTAATATGGTTTCAAATGCTTTTAAATGGATAAAAAGCTGTCCTTTATCGTCGGAAGAGCCACGTGCATAGATTTTATTATTCTTCACGACTGGCTGAAATGGATCGGAATCCCACAAATCAAGCGGGTCGACAGGTTGAACATCGTAATGCCCATAGACAAGCACTGTTGGAGCATCCTTTTGGTGAATGTAATCGGCATAGACAATTGGGTGTCCCTTTGTCTCGAACAAATATGCATTTTCGCCTCCAATCTCCTTTATATGTTCAAGCAACCACTCAGCACAATTTCGAACATCGTTTTTATGCTCGCTTTGACTGCTTATGCTTGGGTATTTCAAAAAATCAAAAAGTTGGGCAAGAAATTTCTCGCTGTTTCGTTCTACGAAATTTGCTACATCACTCATCATTTACACCAAAATACAAAATAACTAAATTACTAAAAGAAACACAAAAAGAAAAAACAATGATTTTCAAAAAATTTTTTTTAGCCAAGCAAAACGAGAAATAGTCAATATGTACAACATTTTTAGATTTTAACAATAATTAATCCTCTTTTCATTCTTATTATTTTTGAGAAATATCTTGATTTAATATGAAACACATTATCGACGAACGGAAACAATTTGAATTAATAAACAATATAATACAACGGTCAGATGAAATAATTCAAAAACTTTATGAAGACAAAGAAAAGCATTCAAGTTTATACATAAGCATTACACTTGTTCTGATGTTTTTACATCAAGTTTCGGGATTTCTTCCAATGTTTTTTAAAGTAAAGCAAAATATAATACTCGATTTCGATTTACTCGTCTCTTTTGAAGGAATTTTAACCAAGTTGATCGAAGCTTGGAAAAATTTCGATCAAGACTCTGAATCTTTCAAAGCCTACTGGAAAAAATTCCTTGAGATTTGGGAACAGATTTATAAATATATCCAGAACACACTTGAACCATTTGATTTTCATAGGTTGTATTTAAATTAGCTCAAATTTATATCAACAAAATTCGTCTTTATTATTTATTATGGAGATTTATGAAAAAGAATTTTTTTCTTAATGGATTTGGTGGTTTTTCAATTTTTCCACCAATTATTAAATCTTTAATCATTATAAATGTGGTGGTTTTCTTTTTCGATGTTTTTTTTCTTGGATTATACCACATAAATAATGTACCCCTTGAATTTTATTTTTCCAAATATTTCTATCTTCAACCAATCGAAAGTGGAAATTTTTACATCTGGCAACTAATTACATACCAATTCATACACGGTGGCATCTGGCATCTATTCTTTAACCTCTTTGCTCTTTGGATGTTTGGAGTCGAGTTAGAATCGATTTGGGGAAGTAGGAAATTTCTAACTTTCTATCTTCTCGCTGGAGTTGGAGCTGGTTTGTTCCAACTTTTTATTGCCCCATTGTTTGCTGAACCTTTGCCAACAATTGGTGCTTCGGGCTCGGTTTTTGGTGTGCTAACCGCCTTTGGTTTCACTTTCCCTAATCGACCGGTCTTTATGTTCCCAATTTTTATTCCGATACCCGCAAAATTCTTTGTCATACTCTATGCTGGACTTGCTTTCCTTCTTGGTATAACTGGTTCTGCTGGAAACGTTGCCCATATAGCCCATCTTGGAGGTGCAGTCACTGGTTTTCTTCTTTTGCGGTTTGGGGAGCAAATTGGTTTGTATCGCTTTGTTAATCGATTTACTGGCGGCTCTCGTTACAATCTTTACGAACCAAGCCCTTTTTACAGGCGCAAGCAAAAAGTCCGAACTATATTTGAAGACCAAGAACCAGAATATTATGAAATAATCGATACACCTAAAAAAGAAACACAAAAATCCTACTTTTCTTTCGAAGGGGAAGAAATAACACAGGAAATTGTCGATAGAATTTTGGACAAAATTGCGGAGCGAGGCTATCAAAGCCTTACTGAAAAAGAGAAAAGAATTTTGTTAGAATTGAGCAAAAGATTGTAGTTTGTAATATTTATGAAAAAATCGCAATGATAAAATACAATCGCAGAATCTCGCGCCAAGTTAATGTTGGTGGAATACCAGTTGGAGGTGGCGCTCCTATTTCTGTTCAAACAATGACAAAGACCAAAACCGCCGACATTGAACCAACGGTTGCTCAAATCAAAAGTTGCCAGGAAGCTGGAGCCGATATCGTTCGCGTCACAGTCAACGATAAATTTGCAGCCGAAGCAATTAAAGAAATAGTTCGCCGCGTCGATATACCAATCGTCGCAGACATCCACTTCAATCATATTTATGCACTCGCTGCAATCGACGCTGGAGTTGCAAAAGTAAGAATAAACCCTGGAAATATTGGCTCGAAAGATAGAATTAAAGAAGTCATAGATGCCGCAAAAAAGAGAAAAATACCCATCCGAATTGGCGTCAACAGTGGTTCTCTCGAAAAGGATATACTCGAAAAGCACGGATATCCAACAGCAGAAGCATTGTTCGAAAGTGCAATGCGGCACGTAAAATATTGTACTGAACTTGGATTCGAAGACATAGTTATCTCTGTTAAAAGTACAAATGTGAGTTTGATGATTGAGGCATATAGATTAATAGCACAAGAAACTGATTTTCCGCTTCACCTGGGTGTTACAGAAGCCGGGCGGGAAAGCGTAGGAACAATCAAATCCGCTGTTGGGATTGGAACTCTACTTGCCGAAGGCATTGGAGATACAATTCGAGTTTCGTTGACAGCACAGCCCGAGAAAGAAGTCGAAGTTGGAAAGGAAATCCTTCGTTCGCTTGGCCTTGCTCAACGGACTGTTGAATTGATATCCTGCCCGACTTGTGGTCGACTTGATGTAGACTTGTTCAAAATTACTGAAGAATTGGAGAAACGTCTAAAAAACATTAAAAAGCCAGTTAAAGTTTCCGTGCTTGGATGCTCTGTGAACGGTCCTGGCGAAGCACGCGAAGCCGACATTGGAATTGCAGCCGGGAATGGCGGTGGATTGCTCTTTATCAATGGAGAAATAATACGCAAAGTAAAAGAAGAGGAAATAGTCGATGCCGTCTATCAGGCTGTTTTAGATTTCCAACCCAAAGAAAATGTATGAGTATTCCTAAATATTTTTCTGTTCTTTAAATTTTGAAAATGTTCTAAATTAGTCTATTATTCAGAGGATACAGAGATTTCTTGCGATGTTTCAATGTAAACTTTTTTTGGGAACTACACGCGCTTGCTGTCCCCATCTTAGTTGTTCCTCCATACGACAAGACCAAACGAGTCTATCTTGCCAAACGGTAATGTCGGGACAGCCATCGCACATATTAGTTTCTCCATCCGGCAGTACATCGATTGGCTGAATAATCATAATGGATTGGTAATAAACACGATTGAAAAATGCCTTTGGATTGGAGAACAACGATTTGAAGTAGTTTTTTGCAATCTGCCGGATTCCTTTATCAAAAGGTGCAAGCAAAAAATATGTTCTTCCTCGGCGTTGGACATTAGGATGGGAGTAAGCAAGATATTTACCAGTGAAAAAATGGTTCATTGTTTGAACTAATTCCATAAACTTAGAACCAACGTAACCAAAAATTTGATGCTTGTTGCCCATTCTACCAGTAAGCAGCCATTTATATGAGTCGGGGAGATGGGTACCGTTCAAAAAAGCGCAAGGGGCAAAATCTGGGTAGACTTTTCTTATTTCCGCTACAATCTCCTCCGATTTCACATCTGTTCGGCGAGTTTCCGCCTCTTTGACATAGGTCAAATTGAAATCAACTTTTTGGCTTCCGATATAGTAATCATACCCATTAAGAGTTCCAATGCGATAGATGATAAAAACCATAATATGAACAATGTCGATATGCTCTTGAGCCCACTTTACAAGTTCTGGAACATACTTAATTGTCTCGGGATAAACTGTTGCATTAAAAGAACAAGTAATGCCACCAACCTCGGCAAGCATCCGAGCAAAGTGCAGACGCAGTTCATTCAATTCAACTTCATTCTTTCCTTTCCAATGTGGACGATTCTGGTAACTATCTACGTGGAAAGTAAAGCCCCAAACACCAGCCTCTTTCAATTTCAAAAGTAGATCCTTTGTCAATGCTTGTCCGTTAGTATTAATAATTGGTTTCCAACCGCGTTGACGAACCATTCGGACAATCTCCACAATTTGAGGATGCACTAATGGGTCGCCTCCTGCGATGGAAATTGAATCACTTTTTCGCAAACTTGCGAACAAATCGAGTTCACGCTCGATTTCGGCAAGAGTCTTGTGCGAGTCTTTTCGATTTTCTCGATAACAACCATCGCAATAAAGATTGCAAGCGTAAGTAGGTTCTAACCAAGAAATTGCATTGTCGGCAAGGTTCCAGGGCAAACGGTAAAGAGAAGTTGGTGATAAACTCAAATTCATAGTACCTCCAAAATTAGTACAAAATTAGACGAAAAAAAAAAAATCTTTATTTTATTTCAACTTATTATACTCATTTAATATTGTTTCTGCACGATGTTTCCAAGTATGCTTGTTGATTCCATCTAAATAGGCATTATTGGCAATAGTCGAGGCAAGGTCTGGGTCCTTGTACAATTCAAGTATTGCCTCTGCAATAGCCTCCGGGTTTCGCTCTTCAACAAGTAGCGCATTCCAGCGATTGATGAAAATTTCCTTCTGTTGTCCAACAGCAGTTGCAACTATTGGCTTTCTTAGCCCCATATATTCGAAATTTTTCAACGGGCTATTGAAAAATTCAGTTCCGTCATCATTATTTATACAAGGCGAAACAAGAACATCGCAAAAAGAAAGATATTTTGGAACTGCCTCGAACGGGACAAAACCAGTGATTATCGTATATTTTTCCACATTGTCTGATTTAATTATTTCATCGAGGTGAGCTCTATATGAACCATCACCTATAAACAGGAAAACAGCATTTGGAATTGCTTTCACCACTTTCTTGATAGCCTGTGCAAGAAAAGTAATTCCATGGTAGTAGCCAAAAGTTCCCGAAAAGCCGATAACGAATTTTCCTTCCAAATTCAGCCTCTGTTTGATTTCTTTCGAGTCGATATTGGGATGGAAAATCTCGGGGTCGAAACCACAAGGATTGACAACAATTTTGTTTTCGGGCGCTCCGTATGAAATTAGCATATTTTTCAGTTGATTTGAAAAAGTAAAAATTCTATCTGCAGCAATCCATTGAATCTCTTCTGCCCATTTTAACAAATTTTTAAAATAAAGACGACCCCAATGTTGTTTGATCCAGATCTGCACCCCGTCGGCTTGCAAAAATAACGGAATTCCGAACTCCTTTCTGATAATTGCGCCAGAGAAATTAAAATCGTGAAGAACTTGGTATATAAAATTTAAAGGTAAAATTGATTTAATTATTTTCCTTCCGTATTTTGTTGATTTAAATTGATAAGGAAAAGAAAAAATCTCGGGAAAGTTTCTAAAAAAACTATTGAATGGAATGTAAAAAACTTCAACTTCTGATGGTAATTTTGCTCGACTTCCAGAAATGTAATAAATTTTATTTTGCTTTTTTATCAACTCCTTAATTAAACCTCTAAGTGTGCTACTTATTCCTGCGTCCACCAAGGCTCCGGTGTAATCTATTCGCCAGAAAAGTATCTTCAAAACTTCACTTTGAACTTTCTCCATACAAAATAATATCCATAAGAAAACAAAACGATAAAAACACTCGCAATAAACTCGAAAATAAGAAGAGGTATCGTCACAAGAATTGTCCTCCAGAGTTTAAATTCAATCTTATTTTTCTCCTCGTCGACAATCCCACCTTTCTTTGCTTTTGAAAACAAAATATAAAGAAACATAAAAGGAATAAACCTTTGAAATTCAATAGAAATACATCCAAAATAGACTTCTTCAAACTTTTCCCTTAATTTTTTGTGTAACTTTTTTGGTGTTGCTAAGCTTTTCTCGTCGATTTTTAAGATTTCGAATTCTTCTTTTTCAAAATTGTGAGCATTAAAAATGTTCTGTGCATTTCCATTTACCAGAAATAGCAGTTTCATATTATTTGTCCAATCATCTTTTTGTAAACGTTTTTTCGATAAAATCATTTTGCATTTTTAAACATAAAAAAAGCCGCTGGTGGGTTTGCCCCGCCAGCGGCTCTGTCGATCTATCCTCTTACTTTACTATGTTCACGCTGCGTGTTATTGTCTCGTTCCCTATCTTCACTACTAATGTGTACACTCCGCTCGGCAACTCGCTTACACCCGCAACTACCTTCACTACATTGCCATTGCCAACTCCAGTGTACACTCGCTTCAACTCTCGGCCTGCTAGGTCGATTAGCTTCGCCTCGACCCTCGCTCCTTCGACTGCGCTCAGCTCGAAGCTGATCTCGTTTACCCCTGGATTCGGCATTACTTCGCCTACCCAGTTCGCTTCGCCTTCCATCTTCACCATAACCTCTCGACTGTAACTCGTCGCTCCGTCGATATCTACTACCTTCAACCTATACATATATTCCTTACCAAACTCCACTCCTCGGTCCACTACCGGTCCGTACTCCCTTCGGCTCGTGCTTGTTCCTGCTGCCTTCTCCTCGCCTACTTTCTCGAATTCGCTCTTCACAGCTCCTCGCATCTCCGCTCGCTCTACCTCGAACTTGCTCGTGTTGTATTCGCTCTCTGTCGCCCATCTCACATACACTGCATTCCCTACCGCCTTCGCATCAAACTCGCTCAACTCCACCGGTATGATGAATCCTCCGTTCGCATTCACATAGTCGAGTATCCCTCGTATTATCATATCTATCCTGCCCCAGTGCCGCCAGTCCACTCCAAACAACACTACATTCCTCGTTAGTGTCGTCGTCGCTATTCCCGCTATCGAATCTGTTGTGCTTCCTTGATGTTCTCGATAATATCCGCCTGCCAACGCTTGCCCTTCGCCCGTGCTCTCTACTGCCATCAACCCGCAATATGGCTCAACATCTCCACTATACCCAGTTCTCTTTATCTTCATCGCTAATTTTCGCCCTACTGCTAATCCGATTACGTCGTTACCATCGTTGCTTACATTCGCTCCCTTTGGATTCCCAGGTGCTACATTCTTCGCTCGCAACAATCCCCTAAGAAATTCTGCATCCGCTGCGTTCGCCCTCACTATCTCTTGACTGCTGATTACCAGATTCTTCTTCGACTCTACTGTCCCACTCGTCAAAAATCTCCTTAAATCTATCTTCTCTTGCCTCGTCAATGCCTTGTCGTCTCCATCAGACCACAATATTGAATTGAATAACCTGTAATCTACTGCCTTTGGCTCCCATCCCTTCCGGTCGAATATGTCGAAATCAAAGATCCCTTCCGTTATGTCTATCATCCATCCTAACTTCCGGAACGCCGCTACCAAACTATCATAGTTCAACCTTCCGGCTATCTCGTCCGCCGTCGAGTTCGCATCCAACTGCACCATCGAGTTCTCCACACTCAACAACGCTCGCGTCTTGCTTTGCGGTATGTAATACCTCACTACCTTCGATACCGTGTTGTTTGCATTCTGCTGGTCCCCACTCAACGACACTACTATCTTGTACCTCGGCGTTACATTTGCCTGCATAGTCAAAAATTGATCCGGTACGTAGTAGCCCTCGTTTGCCAACTCTCCATATGTCTTCGGCTTGAAGTCCGGTGCCTGCCCATCGTTCAATCCAAAATCTACCTCAACACTCTCCCCGCTCGCCAATGTTACTTGCTTCGTCGCTGTTACCTCTGGCACAACGTTGAAACTACCGTCCGCCATCTCTCGATAAATGTTCACCGTTACATTTACCGCAGATTGCTGTAAATTCCCACTATTGCGCACCAATGCCTTTACATTCGTCGGCGTGTTGTCCATTACATACTGCGCATCGTTGAACATCCCAGTCGAAGATTGGTACTTCGCCGGATAAGTTATCTTTATCATCTCCAAATCGCTTAAATACAATCGCCCTTCGAATTCTACCGCTCCTATATCATATCGCTGTCCTGCCGCTCCTCGTATGTTCCCATCTATATCGTGCGTCACCCAATCAATCCGCTCTCCTCGATTGTTTAGTATCGAACCAAGCGGCGTCGGATTCGTCGCTATTCGTAACCTCTGGTTCGGCTCGTATCCTAAGTATACAAAATCGTTCGTGAAATTACCAAATACAGAATTCCCGTCCATACCCGTCCAATTCTGCCATTGCTCTAATGTCGCAAAATCGTTCCGATTCCCGCCGTTGTCGAGTATGTTGTCGTTCTTGTCCGTCTCGACAAATCGCACTACCGTCCCTCCGCTACCATTTGCATACCAGAACGCGTTCCGGTCGCTCGTCAATCCCATCTCGCTTGGCATCATCCCTTCATAGAAAATGCACGCATATACCTGGTTGTTCGGGTCTACATTCATATCCATCAACGCTATGGCATTGTTCTTCACAACTGTGTTCTTCGCACTTTGAATGCCAATGCCAGCAACATAGCCGTTTGTTATACTGCTAATGTTTTGAATTACTACAGTGTTGTTTACAATTTCATCATTCCGTGTATAATAACCAGTTACATAAGGAACCTCAAGATAAGCACCGCGTTCCGTCAGTAAGTAAATTCCAGCGCGATGCGCAGTTTGTGCACTTGTGGTCAAGCCCCAGACAACATTGTTCGCAATTTTAACATTTTCATTAACATCGGGGAAGAAAACTTGCGGCGGGTTAATAAATGGATAAGCGTTTCTGGCTTGTTCAACTTTTATACCCCATACAGCTACCGCAGAATTAACTCCACTGATTTCATTTCCAATAATTTGAAGGCCAATATTGTTATATCCATTGAAACCACTGCGCCGTTGACCACCAACAAGGATTCCAGCAGCGTCCCAACCGCTTGGGGCATTCACGTTGTAAATTCTATTATTGCGGACAATTGAACCTTCTTCGTTACCAAGGAAAATGCCAGCACGGGCAACATCATAAATCTTATTTTCGGCATAAAGATTATTCTTATTATAGTATCGCTGGTAAACTGCTTTGCCAGCATTGAACAAAGGTCCAATACCGAGGGATACGATCCCATAGCCAAAGCCGTTGATTTCATTCCCCTTAATGATGTTGTTCGTATTTGGAATGGTGTCCAAATTGAATGTATTGGCTGTCGGATCGTCCTTATCGGTTGGAGTCTTGCTTCTCAAAACTATTCCAGCGCTATAAGTTTCGGTAGCCGAACGCTTGTCGTCTTGGAATTGGAACATTGACAAAGCAGTGTTGTATAACCCCAAGGGAAGCGATATTGCCTTTGAAATATTATTATTATCGTAGTTCTCGATAATACAGTTCTGGATAGTAATGTTTGAAGCACCATTTGCAAGGTAGAACACAGCTCGGAATGTATTATTTGTATTCAGAGCAAAACGCAAAGACTTTTGCTTTCCGCCATCAAAGATGAAGTAACCATCTGAATTTGCATATTTGCGGATTATGCTCGGGACAACTTCGAGTACAGGTGCGTAACTATTCGATGGAGAGGCATTCTGCCCAATCAATACGCCAATTCCAGCTCCAGAATTTAGTTTGATTGTAACAGCCCCGCGAGACAAACTTCGCATAATCGAAGGTTTGAATGTTATTGTATTCTCTGGGCTAACACCAATAATCTTGGATGTTAGATCAATAGCTGGTAATGGGGCATTAATATTCCCCACCTCGTAAAATGCATCTGTTAATTCAAATACAACAGGACCAGTAACGCCTCGTTTGTACAAATCGTTTAAAGCATCTTGTATCGTCGGATAGTTTCTTGGATTTCCAAGATAAGTCGTTCCGATGGTATATGTTCCAGCCATTGCATGGACCACTTGGAATAGTTTGCAGTATTCGTCGTTTGTTTCAATTGGATCGCCATCGGCTTTGACCCCAACGCAAATTTTGTAAGTTCCAGCAGATGGGGGAATAAAGTTGTCGGGGAATATAACCGTTGTAATATTATTTCTGCCAGTTGGTATATCTTGAATAATTGTTGTGGTTCGAAAGACAGTGTCGTAGGGCGGTGTCATTTTAACAATATATGCATAAGCGGGGGCATCGGAAATCACAGCAACACCATTATTTTGGAATATAGCACGCACACGGAATGGCCTTCCAACAAAGACGCTATCTTCGGGAACTATTATCGATTTTGCTTCGGCTTCAACATCGTATGCAACATTAAATACAAAAGTTTCGCCCGATCTTGGATAACGGTTGTTATAAGTCTCGTCATCATAAGGTGGATATGTTGGGGTTGCCGTAACAACAACTTCATAATCACCTACATCACGAGGTCTAAATAACTTAAAGTTAATCTGAACACCTTGCCCAGTTGTTAAACCTGGCGTATTAGGAACAGAGGGCCAACGAACTGTATCTACGAGTTCAATGTCGCCGCCAACTTTTCGAACAGTAACAGAAGCAACAAAGGAATCGATCGTAGCAATCCCTATGTTTGATATTCTTGCTTGTAATGGAATACTTACTGACAATGGATACTTCCTGTCATTTTTAGATCTAGGTGAAATCAAACTTGTAATAGCAAGGTCGTAGTCGTTTGCAATTACGAAAGTAACCGGGTCAATTGGTTGCACATAATTAAAACTGGGTAATTCCATTCTTGCCTCGACCATATATTCGCCACCGGGTATCTGGCTTCGATTGGTTAAAAGGTCTAATGCGCCATTGGAACCTGCGGCTATTCCTTTTGCAGCAGGAATTGGTGCAAATGCGGGTTGACCAACTGGTTGAGGCGAGAAATAAACCAATTCGTCAGTTGGATTCCCAACTTTTGTACCAGTGTAAATAACTTTATATTGCGGATTTCGTCTTGGGTCGGCTGGTAGCGGTCCAGAAATTTGATATCGTCCATAGACGTCTGCCTGGCCAGCAATTCGGCTAAAATACATCCCTGGCTTCATTGTTCCGCCAGTACCATCGTAAATGTTACCTCGACGTAGAATTGTTCCATTTTGTGGCCATACGTCAACCAACGAGGGGAACGCTGTTAAAGATATTGTTAATCCCTGAGTGCAATAACTTGCAATCTGACTACTAACTATATAAGAACTTGCATAACGTGGTTCGGGATTACGATTAGAAAAGTGTGCGACAAATGTTGGTCCTGGCTCTATATTGATATATCGCGTATTAACTGTTCCAGTAAATCCGAGATGTGGAGCATAATAGTAATAATCCTGGAATGGGAAATTACCATAGTTCATCGGACCAAAAACAATATCAATACGATTCGAGGTTTCATACAATTTCACTTGAAAATTCATATTTGCACTGTAGCCATAGAAGAAATCAACACCAAGCCATTGGAAAATCATTACACGATTCGGTGCGACCCCCTGCACTTCATATCCCATTCCATTATAAACATACAAGTCGCGCTTCATCACTTGAACCGAGGCATAAGAGTAAGTCAAATAAAAATTAGTCAAGTTATAATAACCATAATACGGATAAAACGAGATGTGCCCGTTGGAACTCATATAAACATAGGTATTGTAGTAGTTATCGAACTTAAACTGGAAAGGCAGCGAAACGTAATAGGAACCGTCGTCGACTACATATGCAAGAACTGTCCACCCAGTTGACTGTTGCCAACTGCCTTGCGAAACGGAAAATGTCATATCGGTCAACAATTGCGATTTAGCAGAATAACCTGCTAACATCAATATTGTTGCTAAAAGCAATAAAGACTTTTTTAGAATGCTTTTCATAGAACACCAACAAAATAGTTAAACATAATTTACTTATTACAAAGAAAGTTCTACACTAAATTACTTTTATGCATTCAAAAAATTGTCAAGGAAAAATACATATCCGTATTGGATAAACAAGTAAAAATTTCAAATTCTACAAAAAATATCAAAATGTTTTGACACTGTGGAAAAATTTACACACTTTTATTCCACAATCTCGATTCTTACCATAGTTACACCTTGATTTTTAACATCGAGAAGTTCGGCTGCTCTTCGAGTTAAATCGATTATCCTCCCCTCTACAAACGGTCCACGGTCGTTGACTTTTACGACAATTTGTCTTCCATTTTTCAAATTCGTAACTTTTACCAATGTCCCAAAAGGAATACTACGGTGGGCGGCTGTCAAATCCTCGGGATTGAAAACTTCACCACTTGCTGTTTTTAACCCCACAAAATCGTTGGAATAAAACGACGCAAACCCTTCTTCGACATATCCTTTCGAATGTTTTTTGTTGTGAGTTCCATAAACAGCAGAAAAGAAAACAATGGAACTACACCCAGAGATAAAGGAAAATAAGTTCAACAACAGCAAGATATTATAAAAGCGGGTCTGCATTTTTACGGCGAAGATAACTAACTATTTCGCTCACTTTTTCGGACATTCCACGCTTGCAAATCAAAAGTGCTCGTTTAGAATCGATAATAATTAAATCTTCAACTCCGACAGTCGCAATGGGTTTTTCGTCGGTTTGAATAAAGCAATTTCTTGTGTCCAACACTATTACATCACCAACAAGACAATTATTTTCTGCATCTTTCAAAGATAGACGATAAATTTCATCCCAAGTACCGACATCACTCCAAGAAAAGCTTGATTCAACAGCGTATACATTACGAGTGCGTTCCATAATTCCAATGTCAATCGATTCGGACTGAATTTGTCTGAATGTTTCCAGAACAGCACTTTCAAATTGTGGGCGCCCCAGAAACTTTTTTAAAATTGAAAAGTAATTATATATCTCGGAAGAACAAACCTTAAGCGTGTTCCAAAAAGTAGATACTTTTAAAACATAAATTCCTGTATTCCAAAGGAATTCGCCGGTAGATATGAAACGCCTTGCAGAATCAAAATCGGGCTTTTCTGCAAAAGTTTTGGAATATCTAATACCCTTTTCATAATACTCGCCCAAACCATTTGGATTTCTATCTATTTGTATATATCCATAATGAGTTTCAGGTCGAGTCGGCGTAACACCTATTGCAACGATTGCATCATTTTTATAGGCGAAATCTATTGCAATTTCCAAAGATTGATAGAATTCACCAAGGTTTGAAATATGATGGTCCGAAGGGAACAAAACAAAAACAGTATCATCTTTCAACAGGTATGAAAGTTGCGTCAATGAAAGAGAAACACACGGGAGTGTGTTTCTTGGAAACGGCTCCGAAATTATATTCTCTTTGGGTAGCAATGGTAGTTGCTCCTCGACAAGGTAAACAAATTCTTTGCTAGTTGCAACAAAAATCTTCTCGGAATTAATAATCTTTGAAATTCTATTGACAGTGTTTTGCAACAGAGTACCTTCGCCAACGAAATGTTGAAATTGCTTTGGCAACTTCATCGTGCTTTTGGGCCAAAGTGATGGGCTTTGTCCCCCCGCCATTACTATTGCAATTGTTTCAATATCCATAGATTAAACTCCTCGGGTATTCCCACCCCAAATAAATTTATGAATTTGCAAATTTAGTCGAACCGATAATGCATCCTTCAAAATCCATTCCGCAAGATACTTCGGCTCCAATACTCCCCAAACGGGAGAGAAAAGAATCGTTCCAACTCGCTTTGTAAGATCGTATTCACGAATCTTGTCCTTTGCCCAATTGTAATCGTTTTTGTCCAAAATTACAAACTTCACTTCATCTTTTCCGTCCAAAAATTCTAAGTTTTTGAAATTGTTAAACTTTTCCATACCCGAACCCGGGCACTTCAAATCCATAACTTTAATAACTCGTTTATCTACCTCCGAGATATCCAAATGTCCATTCGTTTCGAGCACAACTTCATACCCATTGTCGCATAAAAATGCCATAAACGGCAATATAGCCTTCTGGTTCAACGGCTCACCACCAGTTATGGTAACAAATTTAATACCAGAAGAATATATTTTATTGAGCAAATCCTCGCCAGAAAGCACGGTCGCCCGTTCTTTTAAATCGAGGGCGTATGGAGTATCACACCATTTACAGCGAAGTTCACATCCTTGTAAGCGAATAAAAAAACACGGTCTTCCAGCCCTCGAACCTTCGCCTTGAATTGAAGTGAACACTTCAGAAACATTATATTTAAATTTCATAATAGTATCATAAGTGCCCATAGTTTACCTTTTTTTAACCAACAATGCAACAGATTCAATGTGATAAGTGTGTGGAAACATATCTATCGGTTGAACCTCGACAATTTTGTAAAGACTACTAAGTTCACCACAATCCCGAGCTTGCGTTGCAGGATTGCAACTCACATAGACTATCCGTTCAGGTCGGATCTCAAGTAGTGCATTAAGTAAATTTTTGTGAATTCCCGTTCGGGGCGGATCGACAACGACTACATCTGGTTTTGGCAACTCCGTTAACTCCTCCAAAATTTTCTTTTTGTGTAAATCCTTTATAACAAAAATAACATTGTCAATTTTATTTAATTCTGCATTATATCGAGCATCTTCGACTGCTGATGGCACAGATTCAACCCCCACAACCATTCTGGCATACTTAGCGAGCGAAAGGGAAAATGTCCCAGCCCCAGAATACAAATCCCAAACGATTTTATCCTCGAAAGATGCAAACTCAAGCGTTTTTTTAATCAGATTATTCGCTTGTAATGTATTCACTTGGAAAAATGAAAATGGAGAAATGCGAAAAACAACATCGCCAACCTCTTCGAAAAGGTAACCAGTTCCCTTAATTATTTCTGTGTTGCCCATCGGAGTAGGAGAATATGAATCATTTGTTGTATGCACAAGATGGTGAACAAATTGAGATTCAGCAAAATAGACACGAAACCATTCCAAAAATCGTTGTTCAATTTCGCCAATTTGCGATGTAGTAACAAGATTCACAAGTACTTCACCATTTGTAAATGAATATCGAACAATTACATTGCGGAGAAACCCTTTGTGATTTCTCAAATTGTAAGCAGGAACTTCAATTTCCAAAGCCTTTCGCCGAATATTATTTATTATTTCATTTCCTCGTTCGTCTTGCAAATGGCAAGCATTGATGTTCACCACCTTATCGAAGCGTTCCGGTATATGGAACCCAAGAGCGAAATGCTTTCCCTTGTTCGGAATTGCATCCCCGCTATGAATCTCCTCTTCCGAGAGCCAACGACTCGATGCAAAGGAAAATTCCATCTTATTGCGATAACCATAGACCAAAGGCGACGGCAATGCTTGTTTGATTTCAACATCTTCAACTTTTGCTATTTTTTCGAATGCATCTGTGACAAATTTTCTTTTCCATTCCAATTGCTTTTCGTATGGTATGTTTTGAAAACTGCAACCACCACAAATCCCAAAATGGTTGCAACGAGGAGCAATTCGGATGGCCGATGGTTCAATGATTCTAACAATCTTTCCTTCTGCAAAACTCTTTTTGTCCTTTGTAATTTCAATTTCGACAAGGTCGCCGGGTACTGCGTATCGAACAAAGGCCACTTTGCCCCCGACTCGGGCAATTCCTTTGCCCTCGAAGGCAAGCGATTCAATGCGTGTAACGACTTTCTCTCTTTCCTTCATTTTTAACAAAAAACAAAAGGCTGATCCAAAAAGAGGACAGCCTTCGATTTTCAAAAAAACAAAAATTTATGCTTCTTCTTCGTTGATAACCCAAACTTTTATTGTGCCAAACACATCCTGGAACAATTTTATTTTAACATCGAAAACACCAAGCGATTTTATAGGTTCTTTAAGAAGAATGTTCTTCTTGTCGATTTCAATTTTGTGTTCGTTCAATAAATATTCAGAAATAATCAATGGAGTGACAGAACCGTACAATTTGCCCTCTTCACCAACTTTCATTGGTATAGTCAATTGTATTTGAGAAAGTTGTTCAGCCAAAACCTCGGCTCGTGTACGTTCTTCTTCCAGATGTTTGATTTGGCGTTTCTTTTCGATTTCAATCGCACGAATTGCCCCTTCGCTTGCGTAATAAGCATAGCCTCGTGGTATTAAATAGTTTCGGGCGTAACCATCCTTGACATTTACAACATCGCCCATTCGTCCTAACGTTGGCAAATCTTTTCTTAATATTACCTTCATCTTGAAACTCCAATTAAAACAAAAACAAAATTAAGATTCAACCGCACTTTCAGTTTCTTGCGCTTCATCGATTGGCATAGACTCTACTTCGACTTTCTGCTCCTCTGCTTCGGCGGTGGTAGTCGATGGGGTCGACACTTGCGGAGCAAGTTCTGTTGCCTTCCCTTCGGCAATAGCCCGCAAACGATATTCGCGCAATTTCTTGGGCAAAGCAAGCGTTAGATGTCGAAGAATTGTATCGTCGAGCACAAGATACCTTTCAATCAAAGGTATAATCGATGGCGACGCATCATAGACAACATGGACATAATAGCCATTGTACTTCTTGTTAATTGGGTAAGCAAGACGGCGCCGTCCCCATTTGTTGATCTGTAAAATATCTGCACCAAGATTCGTAATGTAATTGGTTACTTTGGTGATAATTGCCTCGATGTCTGGGTCTTCCAGTGCAGCATTAACTATAAAGGTTGTCTCATAAATCTTTCTAATACTCATATTTCCACCAATTCTATAAACATTCTAAATTTCGATTTTTAAAAGAGTTTCAAAATTAATTATTTTTTTTTAAACAAACAAACTTGTTGTTAAACTAATTAATGCAAAAAAATATCTAATCTTTGCTATGCTCTTTATATTCAAATTCGAAACAATTCATTTCTTCTATGTAATTGCAATAGTTAAGTAATATTTCTTCAATTTCAGAGTAAGATTCCGAAACAACAACTTTCGAACGAACATTGCTTGCATTAGGCAAATTTTTTAGATATCCGCTATAAAATTTTCGAAATTCGATAATTCCAAGTCGTGCGCCTTTATATTCTATGTTTAATTTCAAATGCTGCAAACAAACTTCGATTCTTTCTCGAACCGAAGCTGGCTGGGCAAGTTTCCCAGTACGAAGATAATACTTGGCTTCGCGGAAAATAAATGGATTTCCAATTGCTGCGCGGCCAATCATAACTGCGTCGCATCCAGTTTCATCAAATGCTCGTTTGACGTCGTAAGCAGTTTTCACATCGCCATTCAAAATAACTGGGATAGAAACAACTTCCTTAACTTTGGCGATCCAAGACCAATCTGCTTCGCCTTTGTGGGCATCCTCACGCGTCCGACAATGAATTGCAATTGCTGAAATGCCAACATCTTCGAGCCTCTTTGCAACGTCACAAATAACAATGCTGCTTCTATCCCATCCAAGGCGTGTCTTTACGGTGACGGGCAAATTCACACTCTTTACAACAAGTCGGGTTAGCTCTGTCATTCGTTCTGGCTGCTTTAACATTGCAGCCCCGGCATTGTTTTTAACAACATTTTTAACCCAACAACCGTAGTTAATGTCGATGAAATCAGGCTGGAATTTTTCGACAAGTTTGGCGCTTTCAACCATCGGTTCATCGTTTGCACCAAAAATTTGTATTCCAATCGGACGCTCTCGCTCGTCAAAATCAATTTTTCGGATAGATTTATCAACCCCTCTGTAGAGAGCTTCACTTGAAATAAATTCGGAATATACAACATCGGCACCATATTCTTTACAAATCATTCGGAAAGGCTTTTCCGTCACATCTTCCATCGGAGCCAATACAATCGCGTTCTCTATGATTATATTCTTTCCAATTTTCAATATTGCCATCTTTTCAAATTCAATTTTTTTTTATAGATTAGAAACACTTTTTTTTGTTGTTTATTGTTTTTTGTTTGCTATGGCAAAATTGACAGATACTTTTGCTTACAAAAAGTTAACCGAGCACAAAAAGGTTCTGGAAAATGTTCGAATCTTGCAACTTTTCGAGTTGGAACCCAACAGGATTGAATCTTTTATTTTCGAATTCAACGACATTTTATTCGATTTCACAAAAAATCACATATCAAAACAAACTTTAAACTTGCTAATTGAACTTGCAAATGAACAAAAGTTGCCGGAAAGGATTGAACAGATGTTCAGTGGCGAAAAAATCAATTTCACAGAAAGACGCCCAGCTCTCCACATCGCACTCCGTAATTTAGAAAATCGACCAATTAAAGTCGATGGTTGGGACGTTATGCCAAAAGTCAATTCAGTACTTTTGAAAATGCAAAATTTCACCGAAATGATTCATAATGGTTTTTGGCGTGGTTTTCGCGGCGACAAAATTACAGACATTGTCCACATTGGAATCGGCGGGTCCGACCTTGGCCCTCGTCTGGTGTGCGAAGCTCTCGAACCTTACAAAAAACCTAATATTTCTGTCCACTTCGTTTCGAATGTCGACGGTTTGGACATTCAAAAAGTTCTTAAGATTGTAAACCCATACAGAACCTTGTTCATTGTTGCTTCGAAAAGTTTTACTACACAAGAAACTCTTATCAACGCAAACACAGCAAAAGAATGGTTTCTCCGAAACACAAATGCAAACGAAAAGGATGTTGCAAGGCATTTTATTGCAATATCCACCAACGAGGAAGCCTGTCAGAAGTTTGGCATTCCACCGGAAAATATGTTCCACTTTTGGAATTGGGTTGGTGGTAGATTTTCCCTTTGGAGTAGTATCGGCCTGGTGATTGCACTTTTCATTGGCTTCGAGAATTTCCGAAGTCTGCTCGAAGGAGCTTTCCTTGTCGACGAACATTTTCGAAAAGAACCCTTCAATCGGAATATTCCTGTTCTTATGGGCTTGATTTCAATTTGGTACAATAATTTTTGGCACTACCACACTCAAGCAATTATTCCATACGATATGCATTTGCGATTATTCCCCGATTACCTTCAGCAATTAATAATGGAAAGTAACGGCAAACGCATCGACCGCGACGGAAATGAACTTGACTATTCAACAAGCCCTGTTATTTGGGGCAAAGTAGGGACAGATTGCCAACATTCTTTCTTCCAATTGCTACACCAAGGGACACAAATCGTCCCCGTCGATTTTCTTGCCCCGGCAAGACCATCTCACCGATTTGTGGATCATCATAATGTTCTTATATCCAATGTTATTGCCCAATCGGAAGCACTTATGACCGGAAAATCCAAAGAGGAAGTTGCTATTGAACTCGAGCAAAGCAATCTCGACCCATTGGAAAAATTGGAACTTCTACCACACAAAATATTTCCAGGCAATCGCCCTTCGACAACCATTTTCTACCAAAACCTCACACCAAAAACTCTGGGTTCCTTGCTTGCAATGTACGAGCATCGCGTATTCGTCGAAGGTGTTATTTGGAATATTAACTCATTCGATCAATGGGGCGTTGAACTTGGCAAGCAACTCGCCAAAAAGATACTTAGCCAGATTGAAGCACAACAAATAGACGAATCGGCAAATCTTTCGACAAAAAAACTACTTAAATTTTATTTGAAACATCATAAAAGGTAAAATGACAGAATTTATCACACTAGGAATTTTTTCTTATCTTCTTGGTTCGATACCGTTTGCTTACATTTTTGTAAAAATTTTTGCGAAGAGAAATGTATTGAAAGAGGGAAGCAGAAACGTCGGAGCATATAATGCCTTCGACATCACAAAAAGCCTGCCTATTGCAATTCTTGTGTTTCTATTCGATTTTCTAAAAGGATTCGTTCCTATTCTTGTTGCCAATAAATTCCTACCTCAAAACGATTTTGCTTCACTTCTTGCAGCTTGTTCCACGGTTGTGGGACACAACTATAGTATCTTCTTGTTGTTCAAAGGTGGCAAGGGTCTTGCAACAAGCTTTGGAGTTCTTTTTCTTGTTCAGCCAATTATTACCTTCATCTGGTTTATACTTTGGCTTGTCGCCTACAATTTTATTAAAAAAGATATGGACTTTGCAAATCCTATTGCGACAATTTTAACACCATTTGCCTCTTTTCTTCTTCCGGAAAATTTCAGCCAAGAATCTGCTTTTTACCCTTTCAAATCAAAGATTGTCTTGTTTATTACAGTTGGAATTATTGCTCTTATAATTATTTCAAAGTATATACATATTTTCAAGACGAAGTTCGCTAAAAAGTAAATTTTTCTTAATTTTAATTTTTTTAAATAATACGAGGAGATTATGGATCTTTATCTCGATTCAGCCAATTTAGAACAGATTAAGGAAGTAGCAGAAATGGGCATCATTCGAGGAGTGACAACCAATCCCACATTGCTTGCAAAAGAGGACCCAAGTGTTGATTTCAAACATCGTATTCTTGAAATTCATAGATTAGTCGGTGGTCACGTTTCAGTCGAAGTCATTGCCACCGAAAAGGATGGTATGATACGCGAAGCCGAGGAGATCGTTGAATGGTTCCCAGAAGCCACAATCAAAATTCCAATGATACCCCAAGGACTTGCAGCAGTGAAAGAACTTTCGCAGCGCGGTATTCCAACCAATGTAACTTTGGTGTTTTCGGCAACGCAAGCTATTGCTGCACACGAGGCTGGCGCTTCATATATTTCAATTTTCCTTGGTCGGCTCGACGACATTGCCTACGATGGAATAGCCGTTCTCAACGATGTCTGCGAAATATGGGATGTTCAAGGATACGATTCTTTGATAATTGCCGCTTCAATTCGCAATCCATTGCACATCGTTGAATCTGCCCGAGCCGGCGCCGACATTGCAACCATACCATACAACGTGCTATTGCAATCGCTAAAAAACCCACTTACCGACATAGGCTTGGAGAAATTCATAAAAGATTTCGACAAATATTTAACCGAACGCCAAAAGTCAATGTTGATTTAAGAAAAGTAAGATTATTTAATAAAGTGGGAAAAATGAAAAACGTTTTTTGGTTTTTATTTTTCTGTTTTTATCTTGCCAAAGTACATATTACTTTCAACTCTTTACAATTTCATATGAACCACAATTTTACCAAACAAATGATGCAATCATATACGAAGATTCAACTTGTAGACTTCTTTTAAATTTTTGGGACGTAAAAGGGAAATTATATATAACATTTTTCAACAACCTGAATGAAAACATCATTTTAAACCTTGATGAGACGTTCTTCATCAACAATATGTTTGCTATCCCTTTCTTTCAAAATCGCTCATTTGAAAGCCAAGTAACATCTTTTCAAAGAACGGTGACATATCTCGAAAATTTTACCAACAAGACCAATAGTGCTGATAATATTCAAACGTTGAGAACTTTTGCACAACCAATATATAGTACCAAAGTAATTTATAAAGAAAATAATGTGGCGATTATTCCACCTAAATCATATATTAATATTTATGAACCACATTTAAACATTGTTCCTTACTATTATGATTCAAATTTATTGGAAAAATATCCCGAAAAACCACGAGCCGTCGATTTTATCAAGTCAAATTCTCCGTTTGTTTTTCGCTTGCGATTTTCATTTGAAACAAGCAATACCAAGCAAAAATATATTTTGGACAAAGAGTTTTTCATTTCATCAATTATAAATATGCATCAAGATGAATTCTTCAAAATTCATAAAACTTATAGAGACATTTATTATTATCCAAAATATGAATCGCCTAATCGCTTTTTTATCATTTATAAATAAAATTTTATCGCTCACCATTGATAAATAATGGTTCAAACAAATCAGTAAGCCTTGATTCAAAGGCCAAAAACGGGCTATTTAACCGAATAAAAAAATCATAAAGCTTTCACGAACCACTAAACCTTACTTTTGCCTCTATCGCTTGAAGTAATTTTTACAAAAAATGTACACAGATTCTACAAAACTATTTGGTAGAAAATAAAGTTTATCTTTAATACACACTTATTATTTGCCTTCAATAAAAATTACTTCAAAAGTAAAATCTACAAGCAGCTCTACCTATTGAAGCTTTGAATTATTAAAAATATTATAATATTAATATGACATATTTCGTATTTTTGTTAATATGAAAACAATTTACGAAGCATTCGAAAAGCTTGACTTTTTTGTTGTCGCGCATCGTGGAGCAAGTAGCGCTGCCCCTGAAAATACACTTGCTTCGTTCCGAAAGGCTATTTCCGTAGGAGCCCACTTTATTGAATTGGACATTCAAACCACCCGCGATCACGTCCCGATTGTTTTCCACGACAAAGGATTGAGCAGAACTACCAATGGAGTTGGTTTTGCAAGCAAACTTACATTCGAGGAACTTAAAAAACTCGATAGTGGATTCTGGTTTGGTAAAGAATTTTCCGGCGAACACATCCCCTCGTTCGAAGAAGTTCTACAACTTGTGCAAGGTAAAATTTTTCTCAATGTAGAGTTGAAAAATCTCGGATTAAATGCTGAACAACATATTCACAAAATTCTGGGGCTAATCTACAAGTATGATTTCAATGAAAAAGTTGTCGTTTCATCTTTCTACTACGAACAGTTAAAAATAATCAAGACATTTGACCCCAAAATTCCTATTGCACCAATTCGCTTACCCAAAGATATCAGGTTACCTTCGCAACTCAAAGCAGAACTTAACTGCGACGGTTATGTTTGCAGTTTTGAAGAACTTAATCGAGAAATCGCCGAGGATGCTGCAAGGAGCAATCTTTTCATCGGGGTCTACTCGGTAGATAGCGAAGAACAACTGAATTTTGCTGTTTCACACGATGTCAAAGCAATTGTCACAAACAATCCCGAAAAAATTTTAAAACTATTGAAAACCAAGTACAAAGCCCGTGTTTAACTATTTTAGCTCAATGCTGTAACAATCCCATCAGCAGTGGTTACACTTGCAAATCCAAAGGCAAGATTAAGAAGAGATGCTAAATGCATCTGTTCAGTGACGCTCCCTGTTGCATCGGCAAGGAAAAAAACGCGATAGTCGCGATAATAAGCATCGCGTGCTGTCGATTCACAGCACATATTGGTCATTATACCAGTAATAACAAGGTCCTCGACTTTTAAACCACGAAGGTAAACTTCCAAATCGGTATTGTAGAATGCAGAATAACGATGCTTTGATATTACTTTCTCTCCGGGCAAAGGCTTTAAATCATCGATAATTTCGCTTTCCGGTGTACCTTCGACACACATACCTTGCCACCACCACTTCATTATTCCCGCATCAACTCCATCTTTGTCATGAACGTGCCGGGTGAAAATCACTGGTAAATTGTTTTCCCGATACTTTTGAATTAAAAATTTAATATTATCGATAACTGCAATTCCTCCACAAGTAAATGTGGGTGAATTGGGGTCGAGGAAAAACTTTTGCATATCAATGACCAAAAGCGCAGATTTTCGAGGATTCAATTCAAGTTGGTGAGTATTGAAACTTTCTATCAGATTTAGCCATTCCTGAGCTTTTATTTTAAGATTTTCTTTTGTTACGTAATAATCCATAAAACTCCATTTAAATTTATGAAAAAAAACAAATTTAATAACTCAATTTTATAAATACAAAGTCGTCAAATAATTTTTAAAAATGCGAAATTATGGAAGATAAGGAAAAGGACTTAGAAACATTAGAAAACTTTTCAAAAGCAATCGAACAGATAAAAAACGAAATGTCCAAGGTCATCGTTGGACAAAAAGAAATCATCAATCAATTACTTATAGCATTATTTTCGCGAGGGAATTGCCTTTTGATTGGAGTTCCCGGGCTGGCAAAGACCTTGATGATTAGAACACTTGCATCGGCAATGGATTTGAAATTCAGCAGAATTCAATTTACACCCGACCTTATGCCTTCGGACATCACTGGAACTGAAATTATCGAAGAAAACATTTCAACTGGAAGTAAAAGTTTCAAATTTGTCAAAGGTCCGATTTTTGCAAATATAATCCTTGCTGACGAAATCAACAGAACACCTCCAAAAACACAATCGGCATTGCTCGAAGCAATGCAAGAGCATGAAGTTACCGCAGCTGGAGTTACATACAAACTTCCCGAACCATTCTTTGTACTTGCCACACAAAACCCAATTGAACAGGAAGGTACCTATCCTTTGCCCGAGGCACAACTCGATAGGTTTATGTTCAATCTTTGGTTGGACTATCCTTATTTCGACGAGGAAATTCATATTGTTAACTCTACAACAACAGCCAGTTATGCAAAAGTCGAAAAAGTTTTGAACGCCCAACAAATACTCGAATTCCAAGAACTTGTCCGTAAAGTGCCCGTTGCTTCTAATGTTGTAAATTATGCAGTTACACTTGCCCGAGCGACACGTCCCAATGGAGAAGCCTCGAAGATAGTCAAGGATTATGTTCGCTACGGAGCGGGTCCCCGAGCATCGCAATACTTAATTCTCGGTGCCAAGGCTCGTGCTGCTATGCAAGGACGATATACGCCAGAAATCGAGGATGTGCGAGCCGTTGCACTGCCGGTCCTTCGCCATCGAATAGTCACCAACTTTAATGCTGAGGCAGAAAACGTGACAACAACGGAAATTGTCCAAAGGTTGCTGGAAGAAGTAAAATTGTAATTATATATGACTAAAGTCTCGAAACAATATGCTTTCTTTGTATATCCATCAAAGTCACACTTTGGGCAAGAACTGAACTTTTGCCTTTGTAAATATCTTGAGACTATTAATCGAAACAAAATGACTAATACAAACCCGAAGTCTAACCATATCGTTCCTATTTTCATCTTTTGGGTAAATGTTTAGTCAAATGAGATTAAGTTATTCAAAATGAATCTCGAAAACCAAAAACAAAATGGGTTTAGTTTAACAGTAAGAGAAAGAATTCGTTATGCAGATGTCGACAAAATGGGTGTGGTTTACAATGGTAATTACTTACGTTTGTTTGAAATTGGTCGAACAGAATTGATGCGGACTATTGGAATTCCTTATACCGATGTAGAACAATTCGGCTATCTGCTCCCTCTTGTTGAAGCAGCGATCCAATGGAAAGGTTTTGCAAAATACGATGATATCGTTGAAATTCGGACGACATTTAATCCAGCAAATTTGAGTTCGACAATTCGTTTCGACTACGAAATATTTAACGAAGGAAATTTAATCGTCCGGGGCTATACGCTTCATTCATTCGTTCGCTCCGAGTCGTTTCAAGCAGTCAAACCACCAAAATTTTTTATAGAACATTTAAGAAAACTAACAAACAATGAATAAATTATGAAAAAGTTTTTGTGGATTGTTTCGATATTTGTCTATTTTTCTGGCTTTGCAAAAGACACACCATTTAATTTCCTTCGCTACATTGGTAGTGCTCGTTCGTCGGCTCTTGCCGGGGCTTTTGTTTCTGTATCGGACGACCCAACAGCACTTTTTTTCAATCCTGCAAGCGTTGCAACAGTAAATTCGAGAAACTTCTCGTTTACATTTTTCAAGCACGTTCTCGATGTTAATTCTGGTTCGCTCTCCTACCTTCGCAATTTTGAAAAGGTTGGACATTTCGCCCTTTCGGCAAGCTATACAAACTATGGCTCGTTCGAAAGAACAAATGCAAATGGCCAATATATTGGAACTTTTGGTGCAAACGACTTTGCTCTTGGGATTTCATATTCTAATATCCTTGATACAAATTTATATTATGGAACTACTCTTAAAATAATTTCCTCCAACATCGACAAGTATAGTTCACTCGCTTTTGCCATCGACTTTGGACTTCTTTATCTTATTCCAGAAAAGAACACAAGTGTAGGTTTTTCTATTTTGCATACTGGTACTCAGCTGAAAACATTTGATGGGACAAGAGAGAATTTACCGCTCGATGTTAGGATTGGCGTATCCCATCGATTGCGTGGTTTACCATTGTTACTTAATTTTAACTTTTACAACCTCGCCGACGAAACAAGCAAGTTTTTCGATAGATTTTTGAAATTCTCAATTGGGGGTGAATTCAATTTCGGAGATAACTTAAACTTGCGAATCGGATATGATAACAATATCCGAAAATATTCAGCCAGTACGAAAGACAAGCAATTCATAGGCTTTTCCGGAGGGCTTGGCCTAAAATTCAAAGAACTAAATCTCGACTATAGCATTTCCCAAGTTGGTGCATCAGCAATTTTCCACAAGATATCTTTGTATTTTCAATTCTAACTTGATATTAATAATTTCCTTCTGTTCTAAAGGGAACAGGCATACTGGTAAATATTTATTTGTGCATAATGGGGAAAGTCGCTTGCCTTGGAAACATTGGTTTAAATAAATTAAAGTTGTTGATATAACAAACTGTCTAAAAATCATTTAAACCAATTCGATTGCCACAGCGTACCTTTTAATGGACAAAATGACAGCGAAGTTTTCATCCTTGGAAGTTAGTATCTCCCCTTCTTTTATCTTTAGCGTTTTATTGAAATGTAGTTATTCATAGATTTTTTTTAATCTCTTATGTGTTCACAAATTACCAGTAAAACTATTAAAAAGATTTTGCCAATATCGATTAACTTAACTCATCCAATAAAGCTTGGGATTGAAAATTTGATTTCGCCGCATTGCTTTTGGAATAACTGAGCCGATTTTTCCTTCTTGCTCTTGCTTTGGCAAATAAAGCCAAGAAGAATCCCCGCCACATATTTTCCTATTTGCGGTGGGTGAGGGACTCGAACCCCCACAGGCTTTCGCCCGGCGGTTTTCAAGACCGCTGCACTACCATTATGCGAACCCACCTAAATTGCAAAATTAACAAATTTTACCCAATTTCTTTTATCGAACGATTATGTTCTGTTCAGCAAACTTTTCAACCTCAACCAAACGGAATTGTGTGATTTCCGGGGGCAAGCCAGCACGAACTGGAACACCAACCCAACCAATCCCGGTATTCACATAAAGATGTTGGTTGCCGTCGGAATAAAGTCCAGCATATTGCTTGTAGAAAAACGCAGCTGGGGAAATCTTCGATTTAAAAATGTCGATGGCAATTTGACCGCCGTGTGTGTGTCCAGCTAATGTTAAATCGACTTTTCGCCGACGGCGTATATGTTTGTCCCAATTTGTTGGGTCGTGGCAAAGCAAAATCACTGGCAAATCCAAGTCCAAACCAAAAAGTGCTTTGTCGAAATCCGCATAATTCATTCTATGGCTTGTGTTGTCGACCCCAGCAATCTGCAATTTCGTTCCATTGATATTAAAAATTCGATTTTCATTAATTAACAAATCAACATTGCACTCCCTTATCAGCCGAACAAGCAGTTCAAACTCTGTTTGTTTCATATAATGCTCGTGGTTGCCGGGACAAGCCAACACCCCATATTTAGCCTTGATATTGCTTAAAGATTCGGAAATTACTTCAATCTCTTTTGGAGAGAAGTTAACAAAATCGCCAGTAATAAAAACCAAATCGGGATGAAGAGCGTTAATGATTTCTACAACATTGGCAAAAAAGGTTTTCGATGGATGCGAACCCGAATGAATGTCGGAAATCTGAACAAAATTGAGGTTTTTAAAAGCAGGCGGAAGGTTTGCAATCGGAATTTCTACAAAGAAAACTTTTGGATTCAGAGTCGTCTTGAAGGTTTCTCGAGCAAGAGTAAAATACGGAAGCCCAACTGCAGACCAAACTAAAGCCGAGATAACCTTCCGTCGACCAGAATCGACAGGAGCCGAAAATTTATTATCTATTGATGCTTCTTTTCGTTTGAATACTTTTCTAATTATCGAAACTATCACCACGACAAGAAAAATAAGAAATTTGGGTAAATACCAAAATGTAAGGAAATAATTGCTAAAAATTGCAAATTTGCTTGGAACTGGTGTTGACCAACGAACTATAGAATTTATTATAAGCCATATTGCAAAGATTGGAATCGACCAAAAATATAACTTGACAAGAAAACGGTCGACAGCGAGTTTCTTGAACTTTTTATAAAGATAAATATCCGCCAGAATTAGAAAAAAATTTATTATGATAACCGTAAGTATTATCAATCCTATTGGAATCATAGATTTAAACTTTTGAAATTTAAGACACGAAAATTTAAATCAAAAATTTTAATCATATCAACGAGGCTCGACATATTTAACAATCATTCAATTTTCAATTTTGTTTGATTTTGTCATCGGGGATAAATTCTAATCCAAACAGTGGATTAATACGAACAAGTAGAAAACAAAATCGGGAAAAATCGATGCCTTTCTTTACTTTTTTGTTATATCGCTTTGAGTAAATTATACCGATTTACTAAAGGTAATAAATAAATATTGATATATTACTGCAAGGAATTAATTATTTTATTTAAATATCTTAGAAATAATAAATTAAGCACAGAAGAAAAGTTCAAAAAGAATATCAACAAGGAATTGTAGAAGTTAAATACCTAAATCTTCAAATTTGTTCGTATCTAATCTATTCTAACGCCTGATTGTTGAGCCCAATCATTCAAAAACAACATTAAAGCAGCGGTCGTCGGAACTGCAAACAACAATCCAATTAGACCAAAGAGCCCACCAAAAATATATAAAGATAAAAACAACAGCAAAGGGTGGAGCCCAACTCTTCTCCCAAGAACATTTGGCTCAATGAGATATGCATTTATGAAATGGACAGCACTTATTGTCGCAATAATCACAATGATTTGAAACCACAAATTTTCGGGTCCTATTAACAAGACAATCAGAACAGAAATGACCATACTTGCAATTAAGCCAAGATATGGAATTGGGTTAAGAAACCCGCAAAGTATTCCCAAAATCAAGGAAAATTCAATATTGAAAAGCGAGAATGAAATTGAACACAGCGTTGCAACAATGATTGCAGCAACAAATTGCCAACTAATATAAATATGAAAAATCTCGTTCACACGCATTAAATCGTTCAACAACTTTTGGTTTTTCTTCTCAAGATTAGACTTTATGAATTGCTTAAACTTTTCAAAATCTTTCAAAAAGTAAAAAGCAAAAATTGGTATCAAAATCACATTAACAACTTGACGAGCAAGACTTGAAATTCCAGTAAGAAAACTACCCAAAGAGCCCAAGATTCGACCGAATAGATATTTAATTTCGGGTAAAAATTCAGTCTCAATGAGATTTTTCAGATATTGATTTTTTATGCCAATTGTGTCGAGGATCTTCGCAACTTTTTGTTCTTCGAGATAGCTTGTTACAACAGTGACAACAGTTGTTATCCTTCGAGAAATTTCCTCGAATTGGTTTAAAATATTTGGAGCAATCAAAACAAAAACAAAACTTACAAGAGCCACAAACAACAAAATTATCGACAACGAAGATAACCAGCGTGGGATTTTCTTTTTTTCAAGATTTGAAACAAGCGGTGAAAGTAAGTATGCAATTACAAAAGAAATTATGAATGGAGCGATTGAAGAACCAATTATAGTAAAAATCCAAAGCACAAAAAAGAAAACGAACAACAATATCAATCGACGAACAAAATAGGATTCTTTTCTAAAAGGAGTTATTACAAACAAACCAATAAGAAAAATAACCAGAGGATTGGACAATTGTTGCGTAAAGTACAAAAATGCAACAAAAGAAAGGATTCCAACAACAATAGCAGAATTGAACGAGATGGTACGAATCTTTGGGTCGATTTCCTTCATCACAATGTTCTAATCTTTTTCAATGTTGTTTCGCGGAAATCGGCAATTGATTTTTCCGAAAGCATTTCGAGAATCTTTTCTCGCAGTTCAGCCCATTTGAAATGAATTGGGCAGGGATTTTCCTCGCTGCAATTTGGGAAACCAAGAATACATTCTTCGAAAGCCCTTAAACCGTCGATACTGCGGATTATGTCAATAATTTTGATATCTTTGGGGTTTGTTTTAAGAGAAAAGCCGCCAGCTTTGCCTTTTTTAGAATTAACTATTCCGCTATGAGCAAGTTTTTGCAAAATTTTTGCAACAAATTCTTTGGGCACTTTCAGCTCCTTTGAAATTTCCGATGCATTTCGCAAATATCCTTTTGGTTGCACAGAAAGATAAAGTACAGCTTTTATTCCCAACTCTGCTTGTTTTGAAAACAATATCCTCATCTTCGATCCATCCTTTAAAGTGTTACAAATTATAATAGTGGAGAAGATTCTCCAAAAAAGACAAATTTTCTATTTCTTCAAGACTATTAATCGAACAAACATAAATCGGAATGTCGGGAAATTCAGCACGAATGTTTTCGATTCCATTAGTAGTTGAAAAAATTGAGACGACTTTTATATCCAATACATTTTCAAGTTGCAACCTCGAAATAGCGTGATTTATCGTTTCGCCTGTTTTTATAATTGCATCACAAATCAGAACCTTAGAATTGGCTATCTCCTCGGGAAGAAGACACAAGCTCTCCTCGAAGATGCCGTTTTTTTTCGAATAGCCAAGATATCCAACTGAAGAATTTGGAAGCAAATTAAGGAAAGATTGTGTCAGCCGAATACCATAAGGAAAAACCGAGACCACGGAATATTTATCAACAAGACTATACCCAAGAAAATTCCCGGCTTCGTCGAAACTTTCTTGCAATTCAAAGTCCTTTGCTACGAGCATAGCAACAATCTTGGAAATTTTTTCCCAGGCAAAGCGAAAGCCTGAATGGGACGGAAAGTTTTTAACAACTGTCAGAAAATGCTCCAATATTGAATGTTCTAAAATAAATATCATAAATAAATTAAAACTAAATTCTTACAAAATTAACAAAAAGATAAATTAGAAAGAAATTAAAACGCATTTTCAATGTGGTCAATTTTCGGAGGGTCGTATCGAAAATCAATAAAGATTGCGTCGAAACGGCAACTTTTGTTTTGCCATTTGTTTACAAAAAGATAGCCTTCGGCAGCTTTTCTCAATTTTTTCTGTTTTGATGGGGTTATCCAAAAATGTGAATCTCCGAATTTGTCGCTCGTTTGAAACTTAACTTCTACAAAAACAATGGTATTATCTTTTTCGGCTACGATGTCTAGTTCGCCAAGTTTTCCAAAATGAAAATTTCGTTTGAGTATATTGAAACCTTTTTTTAAAAGATGTTCACAAGCAATATCTTCGCCGCATTTTCCAATTTCAGTTGGGTTATCCACTTTCTTTCTCTCTTCCTTTACCTTGCTTTTCATTAGCAAGAATTTGTTCGATTCGTTCCATGCGCTCAAAAGTATCATCAATGAAGAAGCGCAATTCTGGAGCTAAGCGCAAACGAACGTTTGAACCTATGATTCGACGAAAAGTGGACTTATCTTCTTCGAGAAGGTTTAAAAAGGTTTGGGGAGAAATTTTCCCTCCATAAACACTTATGTAAATATAGGCGTATTGCAAATCTGGAGACATTCTAACATTGGTTATAGTTGCAAGACCAGCATTATGCTGACGTGCAAATTCAGAGATAGGTTCGGAAAGCACTTTTTTTATCTCGCTGGCAACTCTTTCGGCTCTTATCCCCATCAATAAACTCTTTTATTAATGATTAATTGCTCAAAGTTCTTTTTATTTCAATAATCTTAAATGATTCTATTAAATCGCCTTCGAGCAAATCATTAAATTTTTCTAACATAATACCACACTCATATCCTTGATCAACTTCGCGCACGTCGTCTTTACCTCGCTTCAATGATGCTATCATTCCAGTGTGCACAACAAGACCATCTCGTATCACGCGAATATGGTCGTTACGATTAATTTTCCCATTTTTTACATAGCAACCTGCCACTGTTCCGACCTTGCTAATCTTGAAAATTTTACGCACTTCGAGAGTGGATGTCACAACCTCTTTAATATCCGGAGCAAGCAACCCTTCGACTGCAAGTTTCACATCATTAATACAGTCGTAAATTATCTCATATCGGCGTATTTCAACCGAGTGCTTTTCGGCAAGTTTTCTTGCGCCGCCAGTTGACGAGACTTGGAATGCAATAATCACAGCATTCGACGCAGCAGCAAGCGTAACATCCGATTCATTTACATTCCCAACTCCTCGATGTAAAATGTTGACTTTGACTTCCTCATTTGAGAGTTTACTCAAAGCATCGGTCAAGGCTTCGAGCGAACCCATAACATCAGTTTTCAATATCAAATTCAATTCTCTGATATTACCAAGTTGAATTTGTTTTGAAAGGTCGTCGAGTGTTATCAATTTTTCCTTTCTAAGATACTGCTCTCGTCGAACTTGCTGTCGTTTTGCAGCAATTTCCTTTGCAATTTGTTCAGATTCCACAACATAAAGAATATCACCCGCTTCTGGAAGTTCGTCGAAACCGATAATGCGAACAGGAGTCGATGGTCCAGCCATCTCAAGCTTTCTTTCTCTTTCATCAAACATCGAACGTACTCGACCGTGTGTTAGTCCGACGACGAATATATCTCCTATTTTCAATGTTCCCTTTTGAATAATTGCAGTTGCAACCGGACCACGCCCACGATCAAGGTGCGATTCGACTATCGTGGCTTTTGCGGGACGATTTGGATTGGCTTTCAAATCGAGCAGTTCTGCTTCGAGAAGGATTTTTTCAAGCAACAAATCTACATTTGTACCAAACTTGGCTGAAATCTCAACACATTGATATGGTCCTTGCCAGTCCTCGACAAGGATACCAATTTCAGAAAGTTGTTGGCGAATCCTGTCGGGATTTGCATCGGGCTTATCAATTTTATTAATAGCAACAATGATTGGCACATTTGCTGCTTTGGCATGGTTAACCGCTTCGATTGTCTGAGGCATTACTGCATCATCGGCAGCAACAACAAGTACAACAATATCTGTGACCATTGCACCCCGAGCTCGCATCGCAGTGAAAGCTTCGTGCCCCGGGGTATCTATAAACGTGATGAAACCTTTATTTGGAACTTCAACTTGGTAAGCCCCAATGTGTTGCGTTATTCCACCAGCCTCGCCAGCAACGATATTCGACTTTCGGATATAATCGAGCAAGGAAGTCTTACCATGATCCACATGACCCATAATAGTAACAATAGGAGGCCTTGGTTGCAAAGTTTCTGGCGGATCCTCGAAGTCCAAGTCCTTTAATTGTAATTCCTTTTCTTCGATAAATTCAACTTCAAAACCATAGTCAAGTGCAATAACAGAGATTGTGTCCTTATCCAGACGCTGGTTCATTGAGACAATCAAGCCAAGTTGGAAGCACTTCTGTATGACTTCGGGGGGTTCGACACCCAAAAGTTTGGCAAGTTCTGCGGTTGTAATAAATTCTGTTGTTTGTATAATTTTCTTCTGCTTTTCGAGTTCTTCTTGAAGTTGTTGGACCTTTTCAAGCTTTTCTTCTTTCCGTTTATGACGAATTTTAGCCCGTTTTTTAATATCGGAAATTTCATAAGTGCTTTGGAGAGTTTCACGAATGTTTTTCTCGATTTCTTGCTCGCTTTCTTTGATAAAGTCGCGATACCCTTTCTTTTTCTGTGTTTTTTTCTCGAACGCAGGCTTATACTTTTCAAGTTTTTGCTTTCCGCCGCGCTTTCGAAGCCATTTATCTTTGACGATTGGGATTATTTCCTCCTCCTCTTCGTGTAAATCAATATGTTTAAATTTCTCCTTTATCTCGGTCTCTTCAATTTCGAGTTCTTCTTCAACTGCTTTTGAAATCTCAACTTGTTCGATTTCTGGCTCGGAAAGTGGAATTTCCAGTCCCTCGAGTTTAGTAAGTTTCTTTTCCTCCTTCTTGCGAATTGGTTCGGCTTTCCTTGGTTTTTCCTCTTTCTTTGGTTTTATCTCCTCTTTAGGTTTTGGCTCCACTTTTGTTTCGAGCGGCTCTTTGAGTTTTGTCTCTTCTTTTGTCTTCGAAGGTGCCACTTTGTCGATAACTTCGGGTGGTAATTCAGCTGCTTCACTAACCTTGGGTTTTTCAACTTTAGGTTTGTCTTTATGCTCTTTTACGGGTTTTGCTTCGGTCTTGGTTGTTTTCTCGACTTCCGGTTTTTGGAAAGTCTTCTTGGATTCTTTTACTTTTTCTTTTCTTGACTTTGGTACAAATCTATCAATATCTATGACTTCTCCAACCTGGGGTTCGCTACTTGCATGTTCAACTTTTTCTTCTGGAAAGGTGACTTTAAGGTCGACTTCTTCTTTGAAATCAATTTTCTCTTCGATTTGAACTAATTTTCTTTTATCTGTAACGGGTGTTTCCTCGACAAAAACAAATTCCTCTTTCAAAACATCAGTTTTCGCCTCGGGAGTAGATTTCGGTTGAACACCTACCTCAGAAGATGTATCTTGCAAAAATTTCATTCGAAAATTTTCTGCAACCTTTTTCTCTTTTATAAATCCCTTTAAAAGGGATTCCATCATTTCAATCGAAACCAAGGAAGTTGGTTTATTTTGAATATCAAAACCGTTTTTTGTTAAATAAGCAATAATCGAGTCCTTGCTAACGTTCAGTTCGGAAGCAACTTGATGCAATCTTACTTTTTTCTGTTCAACCATAAATAAATGATATCAATAAATACAAATCAATTACAAAATTACTACATATTTACAAATTTATTGTTAAATATTGGTTTTCCAAAAATATTTTGATATACTTCTTAACTTAGGAGAATTTTGTAAAAAATATGTGGTTAGCCTCTTTCTGCTTGAATTTTCTTCCAAGCCTCGTCGATTTTCGCAACGGTTTCCGGGTCCTCCTCCTCGTCGAACTCTTTCAACATAATTTCTCGAAGTTCAAGCAAAGTGTCGCGAGTCAAACCGTGAATGCGTAGAATTTTTTCCGGGTCGGCAGAAAGAAACTCGCGAGCAGTTTGGATTCCAAGATCAACAAGTTGATTAAATACAAGCAAACCAAGTTCTTCTTTGAATTCGCTAAGCTCGATATCTTCGCTGCTTTCTTTAACGAGCGAGATTTGATAACCAGTAAGTTTCATCGCAAGCCTCACGTTTTGCCCATTTCGTCCAATAGCAAAAGGAACTTGGTCGTCGGCTACTACAACTGTCGCATGGCGAACAATGGGGTCGAGTTGGACTTCTTTTACGACAGCGGGGGAAAGTGCTCTTGCAATGAAAATTTTTGGGTCTTCGGACCATTCGATTAAGTCGATGTTCTCGTCGTTCAACTCCTTAACAATAGAGTTTATTCTAACTCCTTTCATTCCAACGCAAGCACCAACCGGGTCGATGCGTGGGTCGAGAGAAAAGACAGCCACTTTGCTCCTTTCGCCCGGATCGCGGGCAATTGCCTTTATTTGAATAATTCCTTCATAAACCTCGGGTATCTCGATTTCAAACAAACGAGCAAGAAATTCATCGCTTGAACGCGAAAGAATAATATCGGGTGTGCCCCCGCCAGTACGACGAACTTCCTTGATTATTGCCCGAATTGTTTGATTTTTCTTAAATCTATAGGGTTCATTCGGGATTTGTTCCTCCCGAGGCAATCTCATTTCAACTTTATTATGCATCACAAGAATATCATTTCGACGAACTTGGTACACTTCCCCAACAATTATTTCTCCTTCTCTCGGCTTATACTCCTCGTAAATCTTCTCTTTTTCGAATTCGCGTAGCTTTTGGAACAATGTCTGCATTGCTACTGCAACAATTCTTCGACCAAATACATCGTTCAGATTGTCATAATTTATCACATCAACCCATTCATCGCCCAGTTCAAGTGTATCATCGTATTGTTTAGCTTCCTCAAGTGAAATTTGTCGAGTAGGATTTTCGACAATGTCAACAACCTCTTTGATAAGATAAATCTCGATGTCTCCCTTGTCGAAATTCAATATGATTTCATACTTTATATCGTTTCCAAATTTCTTTTTCACCATCAAGGAAAATACATCTTCAAGGATCTTCTGAAGGCTTTCACGTTCGATATTCTTTGCCTTCACAATTTCCTGGAAAGCTTCGATAATTGCTTTCTTGTCCACTGTCTGTGTAATCTGCTTTTTTCTCATCAAATTACTCCATTTTAACACACATATTAATAAAAAATGGGCAAATGCCCATTATTAATTCGTTAAAAGTTCGTGGTCCAATCCCACTGCAATACTCTACAGCCTAAACACTAACGCTTCTTCTCGTACTACTAAACCAAAACATTTTAACGAAGTTAAAATCATTTTATTTTATTAAAATACTTTAAACATAAAAAAAGCCGCTGGTGGGTTTGCCCCGCCAGCGGCTCTGTCGATCTATCCTCTTACTTTACTATGTTCACGCTGCGTGTTATTGTCTCGTTCCCTATCTTCACTACTAATGTGTACACTCCGCTCGGCAACTCGCTTACACCCGCAACTACCTTCACTACATTGCCATTGCCAACTCCAGTGTACACTCGCTTCAACTCTCGGCCTGCTAGGTCGATTAGCTTCGCCTCGACCCTCGCTCCTTCGACTGCGCTCAGCTCGAAGCTGATCTCGTTTACCCCTGGATTCGGCATTACTTCGCCTACCCAGTTCGCTTCGCCTTCCATCTTCACCATAACCTCTCGACTGTAACTCGTCGCTCCGTCGATATCTACTACCTTCAACCTATACATATATTCCTTACCAAACTCCACTCCTCGGTCCACTACCGGTCCGTACTCCCTTCGGCTCGTGCTTGTTCCTGCTGCCTTCTCCTCGCCTACTTTCTCGAATTCGCTCTTCACAGCTCCTCGCATCTCCGCTCGCTCTACCTCGAACTTGCTCGTGTTGTATTCGCTCTCTGTCGCCCATCTCACATACACTGCATTCCCTACCGCCTTCGCATCAAACTCGCTCAACTCCACCGGTATGATGAATCCTCCGTTCGCATTCACATAGTCGAGTATCCCTCGTATTATCATATCTATCCTGCCCCAGTGCCGCCAGTCCACTCCAAACAACACTACATTCCTCGTTAGTGTCGTCGTCGCTATTCCCGCTATCGAATCTGTTGTGCTTCCTTGATGTTCTCGATAATATCCGCCTGCCAACGCTTGCCCTTCGCCCGTGCTCTCTACTGCCATCAACCCGCAATATGGCTCAACATCTCCACTATACCCAGTTCTCTTTATCTTCATCGCTAATTTTCGCCCTACTGCTAATCCGATTACGTCGTTACCATCGTTGCTTACATTCGCTCCCTTTGGATTCCCAGGTGCTACATTCTTCGCTCGCAACAATCCCCTAAGAAATTCTGCATCCGCTGCGTTCGCCCTCACTATCTCTTGACTGCTGATTACCAGATTCTTCTTCGACTCTACTGTCCCACTCGTCAAAAATCTCCTTAAATCTATCTTCTCTTGCCTCGTCAATGCCTTGTCGTCTCCATCAGACCACAATATTGAATTGAATAACCTGTAATCTACTGCCTTTGGCTCCCATCCCTTCCGGTCGAATATGTCGAAATCAAAGATCCCTTCCGTTATGTCTATCATCCATCCTAACTTCCGGAACGCCGCTACCAAACTATCATAGTTCAACCTTCCGGCTATCTCGTCCGCCGTCGAGTTCGCATCCAACTGCACCATCGAGTTCTCCACACTCAACAACGCTCGCGTCTTGCTTTGCGGTATGTAATACCTCACTACCTTCGATACCGTGTTGTTTGCATTCTGCTGGTCCCCACTCAACGACACTACTATCTTGTACCTCGGCGTTACATTTGCCTGCATAGTCAAAAATTGATCCGGTACGTAGTAGCCCTCGTTTGCCAACTCTCCATATGTCTTCGGCTTGAAGTCCGGTGCCTGCCCATCGTTCAATCCAAAATCTACCTCAACACTCTCCCCGCTCGCCAATGTTACTTGCTTCGTCGCTGTTACCTCTGGCACAACGTTGAAACTACCGTCCGCCATCTCTCGATAAATGTTCACCGTTACATTTACCGCAGATTGCTGTAAATTCCCACTATTGCGCACCAATGCCTTTACATTCGTCGGCGTGTTGTCCATTACATACTGCGCATCGTTGAACATCCCAGTCGAAGATTGGTACTTCGCCGGATAAGTTATCTTTATCATCTCCAAATCGCTTAAATACAATCGCCCTTCGAATTCTACCGCTCCTATATCATATCGCTGTCCTGCCGCTCCTCGTATGTTCCCATCTATATCGTGCGTCACCCAATCAATCCGCTCTCCTCGATTGTTTAGTATCGAACCAAGCGGCGTCGGATTCGTCGCTATTCGTAACCTCTGGTTCGGCTCGTATCCTAAGTATACAAAATCGTTCGTGAAATTACCAAATACAGAATTCCCGTCCATACCCGTCCAATTCTGCCATTGCTCTAATGTCGCAAAATCGTTCCGATTCCCGCCGTTGTCGAGTATGTTGTCGTTCTTGTCCGTCTCGACAAATCGCACTACCGTCCCTCCGCTACCATTTGCATACCAGAACGCGTTCCGGTCGCTCGTCAATCCCATCTCGCTTGGCATCATCCCTTCATAGAAAATGCACGCATATACCTGGTTGTTCGGGTCTACATTCATATCCATCAACGCTATGGCATTGTTCTTCACAACTGTGTTCTTCGCACTTTGAATGCCAATGCCAGCGATCGGGTAGGTGCTAACGACACCTGGATTTGGACTTATAACGATTGTATTGTTTGCAATCTTATCGTTTCTCGAGTAGTAACCAGAAAGTTTCGGTGTCAAAAGCGAAGTCAAAGGATCCGGATTAGCTTGTCGAGCGGTCAACAGATGTATACCAGCACGAGAAGCATTACCCGTGCCAACCGTTACACCCCAAATAACGTTGTTCGTTATTTGCGTAGATTCAGCTACATCGGGATAGAGCACATTACCAAGGTAGGGATGTGGAAGTAAATTCGCTTCTTGTTCAACTTTAATTCCAAAAGCGCCAACGTTCGATGTAACTCCGCTTATTTCATTGCGATTAATCGTAATCCCAATGTTATTGTAACCCTTGTAACTTGATGAACCTTGGCCACCAAGCAAGATACCATAGGCATCAATGGTACCACCATTGACATTATAGATCTTGTTCCCAAAGATTTGTGAGTTCTGCTCGTAGCCAAGGAAGATACCGGCTCGTTTTACATTATAGATTGTATTATTGGCAAATGTATTGTTGTTATTATAATATTTAATGTAGTTTGTCTCGCGCCAGAGCTGTCCGTAGCCGATCGAAATCACACCATAGCCAAAGCCATAGATTTCGTTTCCTTCGACCAAATTATTACTTGCTGGTATTGTATCCAATCCCATTATCGTGGCTTGTTCTCGCTCGAGTTGGTCATAAGGTAAGTACGAACGAATTGTAACTCCAGCTGAATAGCCAAGAACCGTGGTGCCTTGTAATAAAGTATCTGGCGTATAAGTGAAACCATAAACCGGACTGTAAGCAGTCATTGGCAACCAGGTCTTGTCGGCAAGGCTTGAATTAGCATTTTCAATGATAAGATTCTTAATGGTAATATGATGTGAACCCGGTCCCATATAAACTGCCTGTCCACCACCACGTGAATAGCTTACAAGGCGCAACTTAATGGACTTCTGCGGTCCTCCATCGAAGACTATGTAGCCCGGAGTGTTTACGTATTTCCTCGAAATCGAACCTTTTGCTCGGTATTCATAATAAACAGAGTAAGTGTTCGATGGTTTGGTTGTTTGACCAAAGGCAATACCTTTCCCAGTCGGTGCAATAAGTTCAATCGTTATGCTCCCTTTGGTCAATGATTTTTGTGTCGAGGGCTTCCATGTTACTGTATAAGTTGTATTTAAATCGGCGTTGTAACCAAGGTTCAAAATCCAACCACGGAAGTCCCAAGCTGGAGCAGTTGGCTCAACATCGGTACGTGCTCTTACTTGATAGTATGAATCTGTGAGTTCGAAGACAACATTACCGCTAACTCCACGCATATATAATGCATTCATTGCAGAATCTATTGTTGGGAAGTCTTGGCCAACACCAACTCGATATGTCCCAAGCAACCCACCAAGAACCGAGAAATAAGACCTGACAGTATCATCGCTGCGAACTGGATCCTCAGGATGGGCGCAGATTAGTTTTGCCATATATTGACCAGTTTCTCTCGGGATAAAGACATCGAAGTCTACAACTCTGGTATTGTAAGTACCGGATTGTATGTCCTGAATTGTTACTGTGCTTTGATAAACAGAGTTAAGAGTATCGGGAAGCTTGTAAATAATCAATCTTGCTGGGAAATCCGAAGCAACACTTACACCCATATTCTTGAATTCGCCCGATGGTATGTAAGGTCGGTTGCCAATAAGTTGCTCATTAAGAGCAGGCTTAACCACCCGATTTGCTTTCACTTGAAATTCGTAAGCGATTTCAAAAGTATAATCGTCTCCGTCCGATCGTGGTAGATAATTGTTGTATGCTTCTTGGTCGACAGCACTTTCTAGATCACATTCAAGATAAAGTTTGAAAACTCCAATTGTATTCGTCTGGAAGGTTGGAAATTCCATATCGATTTTTTGTCCGGGTTGCAAAGGTGAATATCTTGGGTCGTTGATTGCATCGAAATGAACTTGACGATTGTAAACCTCCACACCACTTGGATCTACAATTCGAGCTGTAGCATAGAATTCAGTAATATTATTTAAGCCAGTGTTCTGGAATGTTCCGATAACTCGGATAGTTTGTCCACGCAAATATTTCATAAAGCGTGGAGCTTGATTGGTCCGTGGCGAAACAACATCGGTTATGGAAAGGTCGTTGTCCCAAGCCACAGTAAAGGTGGGATTGGCTTCAGCAGGTGGTGCAGTTCCGCCAACAGTTACCGAAAGTCTATACTCACCACCACGATTTGCTCGAAATCCAGCATTTGCAGTAGCAAAAGTACCACGTGCTCTTTGAATGTCGTATTGTCTGTACCCACTCATATTTATATCTATGGAACCAGTTGCAGGGTCTAACCCTTCGTATACTACATTAGTAGATGGCTTTGGACCGGTAATTCTATATCTTAAAATAGCACCGCTTGGTTGTGGCGAACCCATTCGTACCATTGGCCTCGGGTGGTTCGCATCGCTACCGTCGTATGTTTCGTTTGCGCGAAGAATATCCCCATCACTCGGGAAAGTTGCCTCAATATCAGGCTGAAAGTCGATCACATAATCTTCGGCTTCGCCATAAGCATAATAGTAGAAATAATATGGTGGATAATCCCAGAGATAATACAAATAACAACCAGTGCTTCCTGGTCCACCATAATGACTCAAAATATTGTGAGCAACACGAAGCCGAGTTTTGCCAACTTGTTGTGTGTTCGGAACTGTAATATTAAATGGACCATAAGTCCCAGTGCAAGTGCTTGAATTCCAATTTGATAATTGGAGAGTTTGAACGCCAAGGAACTCATTTGGGTCGTTAAATCTAGCGTTCATATTCCAATCGAGCCAGGCAAGTCCATAGCAGTAGAGATAGTAACTATATTGTGTTATATATTGGCAATACCAAGAATATGGCATATAAAAAGAAAAGTAAAGTCGGTAGGACTTCCCAAGCTTCAGTTTTGCTTCTTGGCCAGTAAAAGTGAAACAGTTGTCTGCACCAGTAGTCCAATCGAGTACCCAGGCACCAGTTGCAGCATCTTGAATTTTTACGTTAACGATATAGCCATAGTAGAGTGGCCCGTAGCAGTAGTAATATACGTAAGAGTAATTCCCAGGTATATCCGGGGGGTAGACATTACAATAGCCGGATGGCTGCGAAGCGAGTCGGGACGGAGTAAACGCAAGGAAGAATGCAACGAGCAAACTTCCTAATAAAGCAGAGAGTTTAAATGAGGACTTCATTGGAGAACCTCCAAAATAGTGAAACATACACCCTTTTTATCTAACTTTTTCATTTTTTTCAAACATCAAATACCCAATACAAAAATAAAAACGCAAAAAGAGAAAAGTTTCTAAAAAAATGTAAAAATTTTTGCACTTTGACAAAAAATATTAACTTTAACCAAAAAAGTGTGTAAATTTTTACACACTGTCAGAATTATTTACATTCAGTTATAAATATTTTGTAATTTTGTTTAATGTATACATACTTTTTAAAATTATGAAACAAAAAGCAGGCAAAATCCAAGTAATGAAAATCGGCGGGGCAGTTTTGAACAAGCCGGAAAACTTTTTGTGCTTACAAAATATTATCGAAAAGTTTTGTAACCGACCAACTGTTTTCGTCTTTTCCGCATTTTCTGATCTATCTCGAAAACTTCGACAATCTGCTCGCCTTGCAAAAAACGAAAATTTCCATTCTGCGTTGAACTTTTTCAATGCATTGAAGAATGATTTGAATGCGTGGACGAAGCTTTTATTCGAGACTCCGAAGCATCACGAAGAAGTTGAATCACGACTAAACTATTTATTTGAAACCTATGAAAAAATTCTTTTTGGAATTGCAATCACAAAAGAATTGACACCGCGAACGCTCGACCGTGTGCTTTCCTTTGGCGAATACTTCTCGTCGGTAATTCTCGAAGAATACTTGAAATCCAAAGGCATCGGGGCGGTTTTTCTCGATGCAGCCGATCTGATAATTACTGACACAAACTATGGAAAAGCTAAGCCTATAATAGAAATAACACGAGAAGCGGTAAAAAATAAACTAATCCCTTTGTTGAATAAAGAATATCTAATATTTCTTCCGGGTTTCATAGGTTCAACAGAAACAAAGACAATAACCACAATGGGATTCGAAAGTTCGAACTTGACGGCATTGCTTTTAGCAAGCATTGTGGGTGCCGAAAGTGTAACATTTTGGACAAATGTCGAAGGCATTCGAACGAGCGATCCCAAAATTGTTCAAAACACTCTTCTTGTACCTGAAATTTCATTCGAAGATGTACGGCTTGCTTCGCTAAATGGACTAAAGCTTGTCCATCCATCGATGTTTGAATACTTTGTTCAGAATCCGCAAATCAAATACATCTACCGAAGCGCTTTCGCAGTCGATGATGGTGAAACAAAAGTAATAAAGGAAACTAAAATCAAGCCGGAAATTGTTTTAATATCGGAACCATACACTTTTGTTGAAGTAAAACCCGAAACCACTGTTGAATTCAACCGCGATTACAATTTCTTTTACTTTTCAAATGATTATTCATTTTACCTTGCCGACGAAACTATCGCGGATGCCAAAAAATTTAAGGATTATTTCGTCATTACAATACTAAACATAGACGTTAAGGAAACTTTTAATGCTATAAAAGAATTACCGTGGGAAGTCCCATTTGTCTTTTCAGATTCTACGCTGAAAATCACTAAAATTTTTATAGAACCCGATGAACTAAGCAAGGTTGCAAATTTCTTGCATGATTTTTTAATTCTAAAAAATAAATAAACCTTGATTAAAATCGTTTTTTTGCATTAACTTTAATGTGGATTTGAATAGAAGAGAAATATGAAAATAACTTTTCCCAATGGAGATGTCAGAGAATATCCTGAAGGAACACGGGCAATCGATATTGCTCGGTCTATATCGCAAAGACTTGCCGACGAAGCGCTCGGTGCTTTTTTCAATGGCGAAAAAATTGACCTTTCAAGAGCAATTACCACAGACGGAAGTATTAGATTTGTTACATTCGACGACCCCGAGGGCAAAGAAATCTATTGGCATTCATCCGCCCATCTTATGGCAGAAGCGATACAGGAACTTTACCCCGGAGTGAAATTTGGCGTTGGCCCAGCTATTGAATGGGGCTTCTACTACGACGTTGCTCTACCAGACGGGCAAAAAATAACTAACGAGGATTTACCCAAAATAGAACAGAAAATGCTCGAACTTGCAAAAAGAGATGCTGAATACGAAAGAATTGAAATTCCTTGGGAAGATGCAGTCGAACATTTCAAAAAAGTAGGCGACGAGTATAAACTTGAACTTCTCGAAGGATTGAAGGACGAAAAAATAACATTTTACAAACAAGGCAATTTCATTGATTTGTGTCGCGGAACCCATATTCCCAACACAAACAAAATTAAATATGTCAAACTGCTTAATGTCGCTGGTGCTTACTGGCGAGGCGATAGTAGCCGTAATATGATGACTCGCATCTATGGAATTACCTTCCCGAAAAAGTCGATGATGGACGAATTTTTGAAGATGCTCGAAGAAGCAAAGAAAAGAGACCACCGTAAGTTGGGTAAAGAACTCGAATTATTTCTTATCACACCAGCCGTTGGAGGGGGTTTGCCAATTTGGTTGCCCAAAGGAACAATAATTCGTAGAATTCTCGAAGATTTTCTTCGAAAAGAACAAATCCGCCGAGGTTACGAAGAAGTTATTACTCCACACATAGGAAATCTTGAACTTTACAAAACGTCTGGACATTACCCATATTACAAAGATTCACAATATCCACCGATGAAAGTCGAAGACGAAGAATACATCTTAAAACCAATGAATTGTCCTCACCACCATCAGATATATCTAAGCAAACCAAGAAGTTACAAAGAATTACCGCTTCGTCTTTTCGAATTTGGCACTGTTTATCGATATGAACAATCTGGTGAACTTACTGGCTTGACCCGCGTTCGTGGCTTTACCCAAGACGATGCCCATATATATTGCACCGTTGAACAACTGAAGGATGAAATCAAAGGAGTTGTCGATTTGATGCAATTCTTTTTTGGATTATTCAAATTGGAATTCACAACGCGCCTATCATTCCGCGACGAAGATACAACCAAATACGGTGGAAACCTTGAACTATGGGACCGAGCCCAGCGCGAAATCAAAGAAGTAGCCGACGAAATCAATCTTGAATATACAATTGCTAAAGGTGAAGCAGCATTTTACGGTCCAAAGATAGATTTTATCGTCAAAGATGCAATCGGACGCAAATGGCAACTCGGTACCGTACAGGTCGACTACGTTATGCCGGAAAGATTCCAGTTAGAATACATCGGACGCGACAATCAACCACACCGTCCTGTTATTATTCACCGCGCTCCAGCGGGTTCGCTCGAACGTTTCCTTTCGATTTTGATCGAGCATTTCGCTGGCAACTTTCCATTTTGGATTTCGCCCGTTCAGGTTTCGGTTCTCCCAATTGGCGAAGAGCAACACTCCTACGCAAGCGAACTTGCCAAAAAACTCGAAAATCTTGGCTTCCGTGTCAATCTCGATTTACGAAATGAAAGAATTAATAAGAAGATAGCTGAAAGCGAAACTCAAAAAATACCCTTCGCATTAATAATTGGAAAAAAAGAAGTTGAAACAGCAACAGTCTCGGCTCGACAGCATACAAAAGGAAACCTCGGCTCCAAAACATTCGACGAAGTTGTAGATTTATTCAACAGTTTGAACCGACCGGGTGTAATCGAGTGACAATTATGAAACGCACCATCGTTTTCCTTATCGAATACGATGGGACAAACTACTCCGGATGGCAAAGGCAAAAGAACAGCAACTCGGTTCAGGAAACGATCGAGAAAGCTATTGAAGTTGTTACTGGAGAGAAAATATTTGTGATTGCAGCCGGAAGGACTGATGCTGGTGTCCATGCATTAGGGCAAGTTGCCCACTCACGCATCGACGATAAATTCCCAATACCCGAGCATAAAATTCCATCGGCAATTAACTCTGCGCTACCAACGGACATTAGAATCCTCGACGCAATAGTAACTGAGATTCCCTTCCACGCTACAAAAGATGCAATAGCAAGAGAATACTCTTATTTGATTTCATTAGAAAACAGTGTGTTCATTCGCAACTATGTATGCTATCTCCCTTTTGACTTTGATATTGATATATTATTAAATGTTGGAAAGGTTTTCATTGGTGAATACGATTTCTCACCTTTTGCAAAAAAGAATCCTTCCACAAAAAACTATGTCTGCCGAATCGAAAAAAGTGAATGGATACGATTGAATGACCATCTTTTCTGTTACAACATCAAAGCAAACCGATTTGTCTATGGACTTGTAAGAAGCCTTGTCGGGGTAATGCTTGATTGTGCTCGAGGCAGAAGAACAATTACCGAGATAGAAGAAACGCTCCACACGGGGCAAAAGAATTTCCCAAGTCCTTTGGCAAAAGCAAAAGGATTATTTCTTACAAACGTTTATTACCCACCGGAGAAAAATTTTTTTAAAACAAATTTTGATTTTAAAAATTTATTATTAATTTAGTGTGAAGTCGTTTTTACAGTGTGAATTTTTTTAAACAAAGATAGAAGGGAACTATGTTTTCATTAGTACCAGGAATAATAATAGGGATAATACTCGCTTTGCCGCCTGGACCGGCTGCACTGACAGCCATTAAACTTGGACTTAGCAATAGTTCCCGGCACGGTTTTCTTTCAGGATTGGGCACTGCTGTAATGGACTTCTTTTATTGCTTGTTGGCAATTTTTGCTACATCAGCAATTATTGAATGGGCAAAGAATATATCTGAACACTATCCTCTTCTTGTGACTTTCATACAATTAATAATTGTAATAATGGTCATCTCTCTTGGTATTTCACATTTGAAATCCTCGAAAAAGATTCCCAACGACGAAAATACCCCATCATTTTCATTTATCGAGCGACTTAGCTCACGTGGTCCATTCTTTATTGGAGTTGGAATTGCCTTGGCCAATGTAATTAATCCCACGTTCCTTCCTTCTCTTGGTTATGTCGCTTTAAACGTTCAACAATTTGGTTTTATCGAAGTAAATGCAATCAGTCACGTTTTTTTCGCCATCGGTTTTGGGCTTGGAAATCTTCTTTGGTTAATTCTTCTTGTTAAAACCTTTGTCCATTTCAAGAGCAGAATGTCCACAGAGTTTATAACCAAGATACATAAATTTACTGGTTTGACTTTGATTGGATTTGGAACATTTCTCGGTTACAGAGTTCTCGAGGTTGTTAAATGGTCGGAAATTCTTCGCTTTGTATTTGCATTTTAAGCACCATTATTCCCTTGAACTACAAATCGTTAACTAATTGGAGAGAAAATCTTGAACACAAGTGTGTATCTCAATTTGCCGCATCTGGTCTATTCCGTTTGCGAAAAATATAAGGAAAAAAAGATTGCATTTAAATATAAAGTAAAAGGCGATTATGTTGGTTTAACCCATCAAGAACTTTGGGAAAAAATCGAAGACTTTGCCCTCGGTCTTCTCAGCCTTGGATTCAAGCAAAACGACCGAATTGGTATTGTATCGGAAAATCGTATCGAGTGGTTTATTGTCGATGTCGCAATTGCATCAATTGGGGCTATTACAGTTCCAATCTTTCCAAGCACAACTCCTAAACAGGAAGAATATATCTTCAACGATTGTTCAGCAACCGGAGTAATTGTTTCCAACCAATACCAATTACGAAAAATCCAAGAGGTGAAAAACAACATAACCTCTTTACGCCATTTTATAATACTCGATGAAATTGAGTATAAAGATAATCTAGACCTTTCTATAAAATCATTTGCCGAGATTCTTCAAATTGGCAGCACAGTACGCGAAAAAGAACAACGCCACAAGATTATTCTCGACAAACTTTACACAATAAAACCAGATGACATACTTTCGATAATTTATACGAGCGGTACAACTGGAAACCCAAAAGGAGTTGTCCTCACCCATAACAATATCGTTTCGAACGTTTTAGCTTCGGCAAAATCCATCAACTTTGGCGAAGATGATGTTTTTCTTTCCTATTTGCCTTGGTGCCATGCTTATGAACACACAGTAATTTATGCAGCATTTTCCTGTGGTGCATTAATCGCACTTGCAGAATCAATCGAAACGATTAGTTTGAACATTAAAGAAGTAAGACCTACTTTGATGACCACTGTCCCAAGGCTCTTGGAAATTATTCGTAAAAGAATTTTTGCTCAAATTTCGAAAGAAGGTAAAATAAAAAGAAGAATTTTCGAATGGGCTGTCGAGATTGGCAAAAAGTACACACTCGAAAAAAAACATAATGGGAAACATTCCTTTGTTTTAGAGAGAAAATATAAATTAGCCGATAAACTTGTGTTCTCGAAAATTCGCGAAAAATTTGGTTTGGAAACCATTAGATTCGTTTCCGGAGGCGCTCCGCTTAACGTCGATGTAAACCTTTTCTTTTGGGCAATAGGTTACAAAGTTTATGAAGGATACGGATTGACAGAAGCCTCGCCAGTGGTTTCGGTCACTCGCGAAAACGATGTTGAGTTTGGAACAGTAGGTAAACCACTTGAAAACGTTGAAGTCAAAATCGCCGACGACGGGGAAATCCTTGTCCGTGGACCTAATGTTATGCAAGGTTATTGGAACGACCCACAAGCAACTCGAACAGCAATTGACGAAGAGAATTGGCTCTACACTGGAGATGTTGGCTATATTACCGAACGAGGTAATTTGAAAATAACAGACCGTAAAAAATACATCTTTGTAAATAGCGGAGGCAAAAACATTTCACCCCAGATGATTGAAAATGTAATAAACCAAAGCCAGTATGTCGACCAATGCATAATTATTGGGGATAATAGGGAATATAATACTGCCTTGATTTTGCCTAATTTCGAGGAACTGAAAAAACTTGCAGAAGCTCTTGAAATTAAATACAACAGTGTTTCGGAATTAGTGAGTAATCAAAAGATAATTAAAATAATTAAAAATGATATTGACCGATTACAAAAAGACCTTTCCAAGTTCGAACGTGTTAGAAAATTTGCTTTGTTAACAGAATCATTTTCTGTCGACACCGGAGAATTAAGTCCAAAACTTAGTGTCAAACGCCATATTGTCGAAAGAAAATATTCAGAACTTATTGAACAATTATACAAATTAAACGACTTTAGTTAGTTCTGTAACTTTATAAAGGTTCACATGTTACTATCTTATTATAATATGTTTTGTTATATTTTAAAATATTATAATTTTTTTTAAATTTGATATTATTTAAAAGTTTGTATAATTATATCTGGGTATTAAAATGAAAACGAAAACAAACTTCTGGGGATTAGTTCTCGCCATTATGTTTATAAACTTTTTCACTGCTTATGCCTTCTTCGATAATTACTACATCCCAAATAAAGGACAGTGGGACAAAAATGTGCTTTTCTTCACCCGTAGTAATGGTTATAATCTTTTCGTAACACAGAACACATTGAACTTCGACTATTACACACTCGAAACCAACAATGATATTTCTATAAAACATGGACATCTTGTAAAACTCAAATTTGTAAACTCGGACTTTTCCTTATCATCGACTTTGGAAGCCAGCCCGTGGAAATTAAGTTTTTTCGTCGGCAACGATGAAAAAAAGTGGGCTACCGATGTTCCTGGATACAAAGCGGTCAAATTCCACAATGTTTATAAAAACATCGACTTGCTGCTAAACTTTGATGGTGGGAATCCGCGATACGATTTTGTGGTTCGCCCGGGCGGAAACCCATCGGATATCATATTGAATTTCTCGGGAGCCTATTCTGTTTCAACCGACGGTAAAAGCATTAAATTCACAACCCGATTTGGCGAAGTGGTGAACGCAAATCTTTATGCATACCAAGATGAAAATGGTCTGCAAGCAGAAGTTCAATGCCGATTTGTTCAAAAGAACGAAAATGAGTTTTCATTTAGCATTGGTGAATACGATAGAAACAAAGAACTGATTATCGACCCAATTGTAATGATGAGTTACTTCGGCGGTTCCGAACAAGATAGGATTGTTGCAATGAATGAACTTTCGACGGGGATGTTGCTTGTTGCTGGTTGGACGGAATCAATAAATTTCCCTACAACAGAAGGTGCTTATGATAACACATTTAATAACATCCGTGATGCATTTATCTGCAAATTCGACCTTCGAGGTGCAAATCGTAACTTAATCTATGCAACCTTTTTAGGTGGAGGTGGCACCGATTATATCGCCGGAATGTCTGTCGACGAGCTTGGAAACGTTTACCTTGGCGGAACAACAAATTCAACGGATTTCCCTTTGAAAAATCCTATCAGTAACTCCATCAATGGCTTGTATGATGCATTTGTAACAAAGTTAAGTTCGAGTATGAATTCTTTGATCTATTCTACCTACGTAGGGGGAAATAAAGACGATATAACTGTTTCTGCACAAATTGCTCCCGACAAAGGATTCTATGTTTGCGGCTACACAGAATCTACCAATCTGCCTACAACAGGTGGTGCAATTCAAACCAAAATCAAAGGTAGAAAAGATATTTTTATTATAAAACTTTCATCTTCTGGTCAGTTAATTGACTATTGTACCTACATCGGTGGCGGCGACGACGATATCCCATATGCAATGGTTGTTAGCGAATCTGGCAATTTATTTATAACTGGAACAACTAAATCAAGCGATTTCCCGATGGCACCCTATAGAGAGCAGCGAGTTGGAGGGCAAACTGTTGTAACTGAATCACCTTACGACAGAACTTTTAACGGGGGTTGGGATGCTTTTGCATTAAAACTTCTCGGGGAGGGAAAACTCGACTTTTCAACATATTTTGGTGGAACTGCGGACGATATTGGAATGGCTGTCACTTATACCCCCGACCAGAAGATAATCTTTGCTGGAATTACTTACAAAGAAACAACAAATCCAAGCTTTCCAATCTCCCAGAATGCTTTTCAAAACACACACAAAGGTGGAACTGAGATCTTTGTAGCTGGTCTTTCGAATATAATTACCTCTACAGGCAATTGGGGTCTCACTTACAAACGCCAAGATCTTGACTTCTCGACATATCTCGGTGGCTCCAGCAACGACTATCCAACCTCGATCCTTCTTTTGGGCAAATTTTTGCATATTCTTGGCTATACAAATTCTACCAATTTCCCAATAGTTAATAACCCCACTGGGAAAAAGATCGGAAAATATGACATTTTCTACACTCAAATGCTTTCCGACGGCAGCGGATTGAGCTTCACCGACATTTATGGAACTATTGACGACGACTCTTCTTCCGCTTTTTACTTAACTCCAAATGGCGATTTCTATATTGCGGGGTTGACAAATTCGAAAAACCTTACATTAATAAATCCAATAGTTGGCTCGGGATATCAAGGAACAAATAATACACTTTTGATGAAATATACTTATACAGACTTGCGATTTGACTATCCTGTTGGCAAAGAAAAAATCTGTCCAAACTCTACGCTGGTAATAAAATGGGCATCTGAAACATTAACATCAAACGACACTTTTAACATTGAAGTTAAAGTTGGGAACACTGGAAGCTGGGAACCACTTGCCCAAAATATCAAAGGATTGAGTTACTCGTGGAACATACCCCCAACATTTTATGCTGATAGCGTTTGGTTGCGTGTTTCACATCCTCGGGGTATTATTGCTACACTTGCAAATCCTTTTAGTGTGTATGAATTGCCTACTATTATTGAATCTGGAAGTAAACCAAATACTACCACTGTTTGCGAAGGCGATTCCATTACTCTTTATATGAAAGCCAAGGGTTCAAATATAAAATATCAATGGTTATTCAATGGAACGCCTATACAAAATGCAACCGACTCAATCCTTGTTATAAGAAATATAAATGCCTCGAAAAAAGGTCAATATAAAGGTATTGTTTCTGGACCTTGTCCTGCAACAGTTGAAACACCAGTATTCAACATCGATTTCATACCCTCTACGAAAATTCTAATGCAAACCCCTGACACAACAGTTAAAAAGTTTGGAAAACTTTCGCTCTATGTCTATGCCACTGGCGATAAACTTGCTTATCAATGGTACAAAGACGACGAGAGATTGATTGGAGCCAACGACAGCAAATTCGAGATTCAGAGCGTGTCCAAAGCTGACGAGGGAATCTACAAATGTTTGGTCACCGGCACTTGTGGCGAACTTTTCAGCCAGCCTATCAAAGTCGAAGTCGATACCGTAATTGTGTCGGTTGAAAACGAATCTGAAAATCCAATATTTTCTTATCTTATTGATCAAAAAATGCTCGTCATCGATTTTGTCAGCCAGACAGAAGAAATACCTACTGTAAAAATCCTGAACTCATTTGGACAACTTGTCGCTCCCAATCTTTACAGAGCTGAATTCGACGGGCGGCGTTTCGTTGTCTCGTTCGACAATTTAGCAAGCGGAGTCTATTTCGTCGAACTTAAAGTTGGTAAAAGATTGTTCAAATCTACTTTTCCAGCGATAAACTAAAATATGGTCACTGGCAACAACTTTTGAACCGACGGTCTAACCGTCGGTTTTTTTTTATTTATCAATCACAATTTCATTTTGAAAAACAAAACAAAACACTTAATTTTAAAGTTTTAAATAATTTATTTTCAAAGAAATTGAATGTGGAGATATTAAAAGTCGAAGGCTTATACAAAAGATTCGAAACTTTCGAGGTTTTGAAAAACATTAGTTTTTCCGTAAAAAAAGGAGAATTAATCTCGATCATTGGTCGCTCGGGTTGCGGCAAAACGACTCTTTTGCGCTGTATCAATTGCCTTGAAAGTTTTGACAAAGGCTATCTTCGCGTCTCGGACATCGAAATAGACAAACGAAATGGCATTGTAAATAGAAACAATGGCGAGAAAGAACTTGTAATTCGTGCACAAAAAATTCGCCAGAAAGTGGGGATGCTTTTCCAGAACTTAAATCTCTTCCCCCATCTCACAGTTCTCGAAAACATCTCACTTGCACCAATTGTTGTAAAAAAAGAACCAAAAGAAAAAGCAATCGAAAATGCAATGTACCTACTCGAGAAAGTCGGTTTAAAAGGCTATGAAAACCGATATCCATATCAATTATCCGGAGGGCAATCCCAGCGAGTTGCAATCGCACGTTCTTTGGCTATGAATCCCGAAATTATGCTCTATGATGAACCAACATCTGCTCTCGATCCCGAACTCGTCGGCGAAGTTCTAAATGTAATGATTGACTTACATAAAGAAGGAATGACTCAAATCATTGTCACCCATGCAATGAGCTTTGCAAAATCTTGCTCTGATTTAATTATTTATATGGAAAATGGAGAAATAATCGAAATTGGGTCTCCCGAGAAAATTTTTGGAAATCCCTCGGACCCAAGAACCGTGGAATACGTTCGCCTTTTCAAGGAGTAAATATGAAAAAAGCTTGGCTTTTTTTTGCAATGACTCTTGTTTTACTTTTTAATAATTTCGCTTTCTCAAATGAACTTAAAGTTCTAAGATGGGCCGCAGATGCCGAAAGCAATGCCCCATACATTTTCCAAGACCCTAAAATCCCGAGTAATATTATAGGTTTCGAGGTGGACATTGTCAATGCAATTGCTCAATACCTCGGTGTCGAAACCCAATTTGTTCAGAACCAGTGGGATGGCTTAATTCCCGGCTTGTATCGTGGCGACTACGACATTGCTATCAACGGATTGGAGATAACAGAAGATCGCAAAAAGGAAGTCAATTTTACAAAACCTTACTATGTCACACATGAACAACTCGTTGTTTTAAAAGGTGTTAACTATATAAACAGTCTTGCCGACTTAGTTGGTAGGAAAGTTGGAGCCTTGAAAAATTCGCTGGCGGAAAGAATACTTCGAGCAAAAGGAGGTATAAATGTACTCACTTACGAAGGCGAAGTAAACGCTTTTGTCGATATGAAGAATGGAAGAATCGAGGCTGTGCTTGTCGATGCACCTATAGCGATTTACTACACTGCCGTCAATCCAGAGTTTGTAATGGTCGGGCAACCCATTGGAGAAATTTCTTATGGAATCGCTCTTAGAAAGGGAGACACTCTACTCTTGAAAAAGCTGAACCTTGCGTTGGACCATCTTCAAAAAAGCGGAAAACTGCGAGAAATTCTCGAAGAATGGAACTTGTGGAACTTTATGATGGAAACCTATCTAAACGACTTTTCCCAAAGCAATGTACCACCTAAAAAATACCAATACTTTGTTGAGTCTGTTAGCAAGAAAAGCGAATTCAGCGAAAGAATAACCTTGTATATTAAATTCCTTCCGGTTTTTTTAAAAGCAGCGCTTATTACTCTTGGATTGTCCATCCTTGCTATGATGCTTGCAATCGTCGCAGGATTAATTATTGCTTTAACAAGAATTTATGGTGGAAAGATACTTTCTAAATTGGCAGTGGTATATATAGAAATTATTCGAGGGACACCTCTTCTTATACAACTTTATTTAATCTTCTATGCACTCCCATCGATCGGAGTTAAACTTTCACCATTCCTTGCCGCAATTCTCGGTCTTGGTTTGAACTATGCTGCGTACGAAGCTGAAGTCTACCGCTCGGGATTCTTTGCAATTCCACGCGGACAGATGGAGGCTGCAATCTCGCTCGGTATGACAAAAGCCCAAGCAGTTTGGTACATAATACTCCCCCAAGCCGTTCGCATTGTTATACCCCCCGTCACGAACGATTTTATTTCTTTGCTGAAAGATTCGTCCCTCGTATCGGTAATAACAATGATTGAATTAACCAAGGTTTACAATCAGATTGCTTCAACTTACTACGACTATCTCGGCACTGGAATAATTACCGCTATACTTTATCTTTTGCTTGGTTTGCCTTTTATCCGAATTGCAAGATATTTCGAACGCCGACTTACCATCGAAAAGAAAGAAACACAAAAAATCGAAGGGAAAATAGTTTAACTCTTTATTAATAATTCCACAAAAATTGTTCCACAGACTTAAATGCAAATTTTAAACAATAACCTTAATAAAAATTATCAATTTTTCAACTTATCTTTTAAGTTGAATTTTTGGAAAATAACGGCGAGAAAAAGCAACAAAAAAAGTGCAGAAACACAATTCTTAAAGGTGTAAGTAGGCAGCTATCAACAAATATAAAACAAATGTAACATATTCAATAGCGCCTTCACATTCGACATTTTTCTTCTTCATTTGGGGGACCTCGGCAATTGGAACAATAGTGTTGGATTAGACCTCGGTTCGAAACAATCGATTTGCTGCAAAGTTCTGTACCCCCCAGTAAGTTATTGCAAGCGAATAGGTTGAGGTTTCGCAAAGAACAATTCCAAAACTTGGATTTCCAACTTCACACCTGAAAATTCGCTTTACAATTTTTTCAAAACAACACATTTTGTTTTAAATACATTATAGAATAATAAAAAAATTAAAAATGAAAACGAAAATAAAAAAAATAATATCTAAAATCAAAAATCGTTTATTAAAGTTCAATTTTTGGATGGGGAACTTATGAAAGTGAAAAAAGCGGCTTTCGTATTCATTGCTTTGGGTTTTCTTAATCAACTATTTTGCCAAGAATTCACTGCACAACAAGAAGATACCACCAAACAAAGACGATTGCCCCCTTTGCAGCAAAAACGCTTCAATTCTTTCGAAGAAGCACTTGAAGAAGCAAATGGAATAAAAAATCTCGTTCTCGTTGGTAAAAACATTTCCGAAATACCACCCGAAATTGCAAAGTTTGAAAACCTCGAAATATTAGACCTATCACGAAATAAAATTAGTACCCTTCCAAAAGAATTGGCAAAGTTGACAAAATTGAAAGTTCTGAAGCTATCCAAAAACAATTTAGAACGTTTCCCCGAAATCTTGAAAGATATCCCAAGTTTAGAAAATCTGGACCTTTCAGAAAATAATATTTCAATTTTGCCAGAAAAAAATCTGAGTTTACCACGCTTAAAAAATCTCGACCTATCAAAAAACAAATTAACATCGTTCAAAAACTTAGATTTGCCCGAGATTGAAAATTTGGACTTAAGTTTTAACCAACTTGATAGGTTCCCAGAACTACCAAATCCAGCAAAACTTCATACATTGAATATATCGAACAACAAAATTGCAAAACTTGGTCGAGCATTAACCAATTTCACTCAACTTCGAAGATTAATGATTTCGAACAACTTGATAGATACACTTGGGAAAGAAATTGCTTCGCTCGAAACACTAAATTTCCTCAAAGCAGATAACAACAAGATCGTATACATTCACCCGCAAGTCAGTAATTTAAAGGCGCTTGTCACTTTGGACCTAAGCAACAACTTTATCTCCTCTTTTCCCAATGTTAACGGTGCTTTCAAAGCACTTGCCACTTTGACTATGACCGGTAACCAAAGCGAAAAATTCCCCGTTGAAATTTACAATATTCAAACTTTAAAAGTTTTGAACTTAAGCAACACGAAAAACATAAATCTCAAAGGAATTAGCAATTTGGCTAACCTCGAAACACTCAAACTTTCTGGATGCAATTTGACCGATTTGCCAGTGGAAATATGCAATTTAACCAATCTAAAAATGCTCGACCTTTCAAACAACCAATTGAAAACACTTCCTAAGGAAATTGCAAATCTCAAAAATTTGAACTACTTGAATCTCAACAATAATCAGTTCGAACTACTCCCTCCCGAAATATACAATCTTGGCAATCTTACATATCTTTCTGCAAACAATAATCAGCTTACAACCATCTCTGACGAAATAAGAAAGCTCACCAACCTCCGGCAATTACAACTCCGCAGGAATAAGTTTCCCGATACAGAACTCGAAAGACTAAAGAAACTTTTGACAAACGTAGCGGTTATGTTTTAATAAAAAAAGAGAGATGATATGTTTAAAAAACTCGTTTTAATTACGTTTTTCTTCTTTTCTTTGACCTATTTGGTTATAAGCGAGGAAGCTCGGCTCCTTCGCTTTCCAAATGCCTCAAAGGATAAAATCACTTTCGTTTATGCTGGCGACATTTACATTGTTGCAAAAAATGGTGGTCTTGCGCGCCGACTAACTACTTCCGAAGGGCTTGAACTATTCCCTCGCTTCTCACCCGACGGCAAATATATCGCCTTCTCTGGTGAATACGATGGCAATCGCGATGTTTATATTATACCATCTGAAGGTGGCGAACCAAAACGATTGACTTACTCGATGGATTTGGCAAACGTCCCCGAGCGAATGGGACCCGACAAAATAATTATGGGCTGGACAGCTGATAGCAAAAAGATTCTGTACCGTTCGCGCTCCAATTGGTGGCATTCCTGGAGCGGAAAGTTATTCCTTGTTTCAGTAGATGGCGGTTTGCCCGAGGAGCTACCACTTCCACGCGCAGGTTTTGCTTCGCTCTCACCAGATGGCAAAAAGTTAGCCTACAATCGTGTGTTTCGTGAGTTTCGAACCTGGAAACGATATCGAGGCGGTCAGGCAGACGACATTTGGATCTACGACTTTATAACCAAGAAACTTGAAAATATTACAAACAATCCCGCACAAGATATTATCCCAATGTGGTTTGAAAACAAAATTTATTTTCTATCCGACCGCGACCATACAATGAATATTTTCTGCTACGACTTGAATACAAAGCAAACCAAGAAAATCACCAATTTCGACAAATTTGATGTGAAATTTCCATCCGTTGGAACCGATTACATTGCGTTTGAAAACGGTGGATACATCTATCTTTTAGATCCCAGAACCGACAAATACGAAAAAATTACAATAGAAATAAACGATGACTTTCCCGAGATTAGACCAAAATTTAAAAATGTTCAAGAACAAATCAATTCGTTTGATATCTCGCCAGATGGAAGCAAAGCCCTATTCGCCGCTCGTGGTGAAATTTTTACTGTGCCTGCCGAAAAAGGCTTGACCAAAAACATAACTAATACACCTAACATCCACGACCGCAACCCGGTATGGAGTCCAGACGGAAAATGGATTGCCTACATCAGCGACAAAAGCGGAGAAACGGAAGTCTACATTGTCAAACCCGACGGAACTGGCGAAGTCCAACTTACCAACAATGCAAATACATACAGATACTTTTTGAAATGGTCGCCCGACAGCAAAAAGCTTCTTTGCACAGACAAAAATATGGAACTTTATATAATCGATATAGAAACAAAAAAGATTACTCCAATAAGGAAATCAAAAGTTTGGGAAATAACAGATTTCACTTGGTCGCCCGATAGCCGCTGGGTTGCCTTTGTCGATTATCTTGAAACAGAATTCCCCGTCATCTATATTTATTCTATTGAAACTGGAAAAACCCAACAAGTTACAAGTGAATTCTTTGCAAGTTATGCACCAGAATTTTCCTCCGACGGCAAATATCTTTTCTTCGCCTCCGACAGAACATTCAAGGCAACTGTTGGTGCTTTCGAATGGAATTTCCAATACAAAGATTTGAGCAAAATTTATGGAGTGACTTTGCAGAAAGACACTCCATCGCCATTTGCATTTGAAGAAGAAACTGAACAGAAAAAGCCCGAAACCACCCAAACCGAAGAACCCAAAGAAAAGGCAAAGAAGGGAGCCAAACAATCGAAAATGGCGGACGATAAAACCGTCTATGTCAGCATTGATTTCGACGGAATCCAGGATAGAATTTTCGATTTTCCAGTACCGAATGGTGAGTATAGTAATCTGCGCTCGATTGGTAAAAAACTTTACTACGTTCGCTCTACCTCGAGTTCTTCTCCCAAATTTTATGTTTTCGACCTCGAAAAGAAAAAAGAAACCGAAGTTGGCGATTTCCACAATTACGAAATTTCATTCGACGGGAAGAAAATCATTTTCAAAAAAGATAAATCATATTATATCACTGATTTATCCGACAAAATATCCCTCGACAAAGGAAAACTCGATTTGAACGATATGGTTGTTCTTGTCGACCCACGCGCCGAATGGAAACAAATCTTCGACGAAAGTTGGAGACAGATGCGCGACTTTTTCTATGCGCCAAATATGCACGGTGTCGATTGGAAAGCGATGAAAGAAAAGTATGCGGAACTGCTCCCGTATTGTCGACATCGTTTCGATTTGACATACATCATTGGCGAGATGATTGGCGAATTGAATGTTGGGCATGCTTATGTTGGTGGTGGCGATATGCCCAAAGTAGAACCAACACCAGTTGGGCTCCTCGGAGCAGAATTTGAATTAGAACCACAATCCGGCTTCTACAAAATAAAGAAGATATTCAAAGGTCGAAACTGGGAGGAAAAAACTCGCTCACCTTTGACCGAACCCGGATTGAACATAAAAGAGGGCGATTATTTAATCGAAATCGATGGAATCGTTTTAAACAAAGACGTAACTCCATACAAGGCACTTGTAAACAAAGCCAATAAGTATGTAAAAATCAAAGTGAATTCCAAACCCACGCTCGAAGGGGCAAAAGAATACACTGTCAAAACAATATCGAGCGAGGCTGGTTTGCGATATTTAGATTGGGTCGAATATAATCGGAACTATGTTGAAAAGAAAACAAATGGTCGAATTGGTTACATCCACATCCCGGATATGGGAATTGACAACGGGTTGAATGAGTTCGTGAAATATTTCTACCCACAAGTACGAAAGGAAGGATTAATTATAGACGACCGCTTCAACGGTGGAGGAAATGTATCGCCAATGATTATTGAAAGGTTGCGTCGCATTCTTGTCGTTGCAAAACATGCACGAAACCAAGAAGTTGTACAAACAAATCCCGATGCTGTAATGACTGGCCCAATGGTTTGCCTTGTAAACGAACTTTCTGCATCAGATGGCGATTTGTTCCCCTATCAATTCAAGACACTTGGTATTGGAAAGGTGATCGGCAAAAGAACCTGGGGCGGTGTTATCGGAATCCGAGGCTCCTTGCCATTTCTTGATGGTGGATATTTGATGAAACCAGAATTTGCCAACTTCGGAGCAAACGGAAAATGGATTCTCGAAGGCGAAGGACTCACTCCCGATATCGAAGTAGACAACGACCCGACATTAGAATATCAAGGTATCGACCAGCAATTGGACAAGGCAATAGAAGTAATTCTCGAGGAACTTAAAACCAATACGAAGCCACAAATTCCCCAAGTGCCACCATATCCAATTAAGAAATAGATTTGAGTTATCCTAAACATCTACAAAACGGAAGGGCTGTCTACAAACAGCCTTTTCCATAAATCAAAGATGCAAATGTTCGATAAAAAGAAAGGGGTGAAAACAAAATTTCACCCCTTAAAATTTCTAAATTTAAACTAAACTATAAAAGTGGAGCGAGAATTAAAGCAACAATCGACATTAACTTAATCAAAATATTCAAAGAAGGACCAGCAGTATCTTTAAATGGGTCGCCAACTGTATCGCCAACGACTGCAGCCTTGTGTGGTTCGGACTTCTTGTAATAACGTTTTCCATCTATCTCAACACCTGCTTCGAACATCTTTTTAGCATTGTCCCAAGCACCGCCAGCGTTTGCTTGGAAAACTGCCAGAAGGACACCAGTTGCAGTCGCCCCGGCAAGCAATCCACCCAGAGCTTCTTTGCCAAAAAATGGAAGGAATCCAACAAGCACAGGTGTAACTATTGCAAGCAAACTTGGAATAATCATCTGACGAATTGCTCCTTTGGTAGCAATTGCAACACATTTTTCGTATTCGGCTTTCCCATCAGCTGCTTCAAACTTTTCGAGGTCTTCTTTGGACCACTCGGATTTTGGTTTGTCGCCGACTCGTCTCATAACTTCGAGAGCAGCTTTAAGTTCGGGAATTTCGGTGAACTGCCGACGAACTTCTTTAACCATAAACATAGCAGCGCGACCAACAGCCCCGAGTGCAAAACCAGAAAAGACAAATGGCAACAATGCGCCGATGAATAATCCCGCAATCACATTAGCCTTTGAAATATCGATCGAAGGAATATGCGCTGCTGTCATATATGCCCCAAACAATGCAAGTGCGGTCAGGGCAGCAGAACCAATTGCAAAACCTTTACCTATCGCTGCGGTTGAATTGCCAACTGCATCCAGTTTGTCTGTTCTTTCTCGAACTTCAGAAGGAAGCTCTGCCATTTCAGCAATGCCGCCAGAGTTGTCGGCAACAGGACCATAGGCATCGGTTGAAAGCTGTATCCCTGTTGTAGCAAGCATACCAACAGCAGCAATAGCAATTCCATAGAGACCAGCAAGTTCAAATGCACCAATGATAGCAAATGCAATTAAAAGAATTGGAATGGCAGTGGAAAGCATACCAGTCGAAATACCAGCAATGACATTCGTTGCAGCACCAGTTAAACATTTTTCTGCGATTCTGCGCACTGGCGGTTTCCCAAGCCCAGTGTAAAATTCTGTTATCAAACCGATACCCACACCAGCGATAAGTCCAAAAATAGTAGCAAGATAAACGCCCCAAGAGTGAATTGTGAATTCTTTCCCGTAAAGTGGGTCCTTGTAAACAAAAGTTTCTGGAAGCAACCAGGTTATCACGATGTAAGATAGGATTAACATTAAACCATTTGCAACAAAAGTTCCAACGTTTAATGCGGCTTGGGGATTGCCCCCTTCTTTGACCCGCACGAAAAATGTACCAATTATGGAGACAATTATTCCGATACCAGCAAGAAACAAAGGTAAAATCACAGCGGAAACTCCACCGAAATATGTTGTTTGGAACTCAGGCTGATTGAAAAAAACAGTGCCCAAGACCATTGTACTAACAATTGCTCCAACAAACGATTCAAAAAGGTCTGCACCCATCCCCGCTACATCACCAACGTTATCGCCAACATTGTCGGCTATAGTTGCTGGATTCAATGGATGGTCCTCGGGGATTCCAGCTTCGACTTTACCCACAAGGTCGGCTCCAACATCGGCGCTTTTAGTATAGATTCCGCCTCCTACCCTTGCAAACAATGCAATCGAAGATGCACCGAAAGAAAATCCAGTAATAATATTTATTACTTTGATTAAAGCATCCTGGTTTTCATAGCCAAATAAGTTCATATAGACCAAAAACAAGATACTCAAACCTGTTACCCCGATACCAACAACAGCCATACCCATAACTGAACCACCAGCAAAGGCAACTTTTAAAGCATCATTTAAACTTTTTCTTGCCGCGTTGGTCGTTCGTGCATTCGATTTGGTTGCTATACGCATCCCAACCCAGCCCGCCAAACCTGAACAGAACGCCCCAATCACATAAGAAATTGCAAGTAATGGCGAGGAATTTTCAACCGAGGCTCCTTGAATTGCAAGTAGAATTGCTATCAAAACGACAAATATCGCGATAACTTGATATTCTGTCTTCAAGAATGCTATAGCACCTCGCGAGATATAATTCATTATCTTTTGCATACGCTCTGTTCCCGCGTCCTGCTTGTTAATCCAAGCAGTCTTCCAGATTGTGTAAATAAGACCAATCAAACCGAAGACAAGAATTAAATAGACCAGCGAAAGTTCCATAAATTAACCTATACAGTTTAACATAAAAATTGCAAAAATACTAAATATATTTGTTTCAAAATAAATATCAAAATTACCAATCAAACAAACTCATTGTTTTTGCTTTGTGTGTTATATAATCATTTTGTTGTTAATCTTTTTTAAGTAATATTTAATAACGATTTTCGACTAATTGTTTTTAATTAAACGTATATGTCATTACAGAAAATATATCCATACATTCGGTTATACAAAAAGAAAATCCTTTGGGGATTTGTTTTCGTCACTATTTCAAACTTGGTTGCCGTTATTATTCCTCGCTTTGTTGGGAAAGCAATAGACCTTGTTGCCAGCGCAAAATTCCAAATGAACGATGTTCTTTTCCAAATTTTTTTGATACTTGCTCTTACTGCCGTCAGTGGAATTTTTATGTATCTCACGCGAAAAACAATCATAGTTGCATCGCGTGAAATTGAATACCAGCTCCGGAAAGATTTTATAGCAAAATTGTCAAGCCTTCCATATTCTTTTTTTACAGAATATACGAGTGGCAAGTTGATGTCGTTGGCAACAAACGATATTTCTGCCGCAAGGGAATTCCTTGGACCCGCAATAATGTATACTGCAAACACGATAACAACGTTTGTTCTGGCTTTGTTCTTTATGCTTTCGCTCGATGTGAAATTAACACTCCTTTCATTGCTTCCTTTGCCTTTGATTGCAATAACTACTTATTCAATTGGAAAAAAAATTCATCACTACTTCAAAGATGTCCAAGAGCAATTTTCCAAATTAACAACACAGGCACAAGAAACAATATCGGGAATACGACTTGTCCGGGCTTTCGTCCGTGAATTTTACGAAGCACAAAGATTTCTCCGTCTAAGCGAAGATTATCGAAAAAAAAATATGCAGCTTGAACTATTTCAATCGTTGATGATCCCGCTCCTTATTGCTTTGATTGGACTATCGCAACTTATCGTTCTCGGCTATGGCGGTCTGCGAGTTATTGACAAAACAATGACTATCGGTGATGTAACGCAATTCTTCGTTTACATAAATATATTAATCTGGCCAGTGGCTGCAATTGGGTGGGTCACAAACCTCATACAACGCGCACGAGCCTCTATCGTACGGTTGTGGGAAGTTTTCGAAATAAAAGTCGCAAACTCCAAAATTCAAAAAAATTTTTTCGAAATAGAGAAAGTACTGCCTTCGGTTCGCTTCGAAGATGTCTGGTTTCGATATTCAGAGACTCTTCCTTGGGTTTTGACAAACCTTTCGTTTTCTGTCGAACCCAGAACATCATTAGGCATTTTGGGAACCGTTGGCTCGGGCAAAAGCACAATAGTCAAACTTCTCATAAAAGTATACAATACAACTTCAGGTAAAATATACATCGGCGACGAACTTCTGGATGCAATCGATGAGACAACAATAAGAAAATTTGTTGCGGTTGTACCCCAAGAACCTTTCCTATTTTCTGCAACGATAGCCGAAAATGTTCGAATCGGGAAGCCGGAAGCGAGCAACAACGAAGTTGAACATTTTCTTTGGCTGGCTGGAATGGATGCAGATTTGAAAACATTTCCCGAAGGCATCAATACAATGGTTGGGGAACGCGGCATCACACTTTCCGGAGGTCAAAAGCAAAGAGTTGCCATCGCTAGGGCATTGATTGCCTCGCCAAAAATTTTACTTCTCGATGACCCTTTTTCCTCTGTCGACTCGGAGACCGAAAAGAAGATTTTGGAGAATATTCTAAACAATTTCCCAGAAATGACTCGCATTATAATCTCAAGTCGAATTTCTTCTGTGATGCATTGCGAAAGGATAATTGTAATTGACAACGGAAAGGTCGCCGAAGAGGGCAGCCACGAAGAATTGATAGCACTTGGAGGTCGTTACTCAAACATCTACGAATTACAAAAAATTGCAGAAGAAATCGAAAATGAGTGAATTTCTATTCTAAATCAATATAAAATATAGATTTTATTAAATCGTTTTTGAATTTGAGTTTTGTTAAATTGAAAATAAATTTTTTGTTTAGTAAAATGGAAAAATTAGCAACAACAAGTGTCAAAATTAACAATTTAATTGCTCGACGCTGGAGCGCCCGAGCTTTCGACCCAAAGAAACCAGTCGAAGATTGGAAAATACTTTCGATGTGCGAAGCTGCTCGATGGGCTCCATCGTGCGGTGGAGACGAACCTTGGCGATTTATCATCTGGGATAGGAATAAATCAGAATCTGAATTTCAAAAAGCATTTGAGACTTTGGACGAAGGGAACAAAAGATGGGTAAAAAATGCGCAGGTTTTATTTGCTGTTTTTGCTGATACAAAATGGCGAGCCGACCGTACAAAGAAAAATAAATGGGGTCCATTTGATACCGGTGCAGCCGCAATGTCTATCTACTTGCAAGCATTTGATCTCGGACTCTTCGCCCACCCAATGGCTGGCTTCGATGCCACAAAGCTTCGTACCGAATTCAATATTCCCAAGGATTTCGAACCATATGCGATGATTGCTATCGGATATCCCGGAAATCCGGAAGAACTTGAATCACCTTATCGTGAAAGAGAATACGCCAACCGATTTAGGCGACCACTCAAGGAAAACTTTTTCGAAAACCAATGGGGTAATCCATTTAGAATAACTTTAAAAACAGAGGAACTTACTAATGTCTGACGGAAAAGAGAACAAGAATCCATTTAAGAAACCTAATTTTTTAGGTGAAAACCAAACCCCAAAGATAGGAAGGAATTTAATCCTATGGCTAATTATTTTTTCAAGCATCGTAATGATCTATATGATGATGAATTCTGTTCAAAAGCCAGAATGGCCACTACCATACAATAAGTATCTGGAGCTTTTGAACGAAGGATACATCAAATCGGCAGTCATAGTAAAATCCCATTTGAACGACTTTGAATTCCACGGCGAATTGAAAGAACCTGTGAAAATCAACATCGACGGGCGCTTGCGCGACGTTCGCAATTTTGTTACCAAACTCGGCTTTGTCGATTCAAAAACAGAGGAACTATGGATTTCGAAAGGAATTTCAATTAAATATGAAACTTCTGATAATCCTTGGTGGAACACTTTCCTTTCGCTTCTTCCTTGGATTGTTTTAATTGGCATCTATATCTACTTTTTCCGGCGGATGCAGATGGGTAGTGGCGGAGGAGCTGGCAAGAACATTTTTACTTTTGGAAAATCAAGAGCCCGTTTGATTTCCGATAGCCAGAACAAAGTGACATTCCAAGATGTTGCAGGCTGCGACGAAGCCAAGGAAGAGTTGCAAGAAGTTGTCGAATTTTTAAAAGACCCACAGAAATTCCAGCGACTCGGCGGAAGAATTCCTCGGGGTGTCTTATTGATTGGACCACCGGGGACTGGCAAAACTCTTCTTGCACGAGCAATAGCTGGCGAAGCCAATGTTCCTTTCTTTTCGATTTCTGGAGCCGAGTTTGTCGAAATGTTTGTCGGAGTGGGTGCAAGCCGTGTGCGCGACTTGTTTGAACAAGCAAAAAAACATTCGCCCTGCATAGTGTTCATCGATGAAATAGATGCAGTTGGACGCCAACGCGGTGCTGGTCTTGGCGGTGGCCACGACGAACGTGAACAAACATTGAACCAACTGTTGGTCGAAATGGATGGATTCGAGCAAAACAGCAGTGTCATCGTTATTGCTGCAACCAATCGTCCAGATGTACTCGACCCCGCACTACTGCGTCCCGGCCGCTTCGACCGTCAAATAGTTGTCGACCGGCCCGATGTAAAAGGACGCGAACAGATTTTCAAAGTACATGCTCGTCGACTGCCACTTGCCGAAGACGTAGATTTTGAGTTACTTGCTCGTTCGACACCGGGACTTTCTGGAGCCGACATCGCAAATATTGTCAACGAAGCTGCTTTGCTCGCCGCGCGTCGCAACAGCGATGTTGTTACAATGTATGATTTCGAAGCAGCAAAAGATAAAGTACTTATGGGGATAGAACGCAAAAGTATGGTCATTTCCGAGCGCGAAAAAGAAGTCACTGCTTACCACGAGATGGGGCACGCTTTAGCCGCAAAATTCACACCAAACGCGGACCCCGTACATAAAGTTACAATTATTCCACGAGGACGAGCATTGGGAGTAACAGCGACCCTACCAAAGGAGGATTTTCATACCCTTTCGAAAGAATATCTACTTGCTCAACTCATAGTATTAATGGCTGGCAGAGCAGCTGAAAAAATTGTTTTCAAAACACTTTCTACCGGTGCGGCAAACGACCTTGAGCGAGCAACACAAATCGCAAGAAAAATGGTTTGCGATTGGGGTATGAGCGAAGTTCTCGGTCCGGTCACTTTTGCAAACAAGCACGAGGAAGTATTCCTTGGCCGAGAAATTGCACAACCCCGCGACCATAGCGAAGCAACCGCAGAAATCATCGACAGCGAAGTTAGAAAGATACTATTAAACGCATACGACCAAGCAGAGAAACTTCTACGCGACAAGGAAGAACTTCTCCACAAAACGGCAAAGATACTTCTCGAACGCGAAACCCTCGAAGCCGAGGAACTCGATATGCTTATTCGTGGCGAAGATCTTCCTCCAATTAACATTCGCAAACTTCGCGCTTTGAAAAGTATGAAGCTCGACGGAACACAACAAAAAATTGAAAATGAAAAAGCACCCGAGCTTGCCACCAACGATAAGCAAGAAACTTAGATGGAGAAAAGAAAGGCAATTTTCTTCGACCGCGACGGAATAGTTAATTTTCGAATTGCTGGTGAATATATTAAGCTTGAGGAAAATTTTCACTTCACTCCTGATTTTGTTGAAATTTTCCCTAAACTCAAACAGCTTGGTTATCTCATCATATTAATTTCCAACCAAAAAGGTGTTGGCAAAGGAACTATGTCCGAGAATGATTTAGAAAGAATTCATAACTTTATGACACAAAAATTAAAAGACTTAACTGGGGATACCTTCGACGATGCATTCTATTGCACCGATGTCACCCCTGAATTAAGTTGGCGACTAAAACCTAATCCTGGTATGATAATCGAGGCAATCGAAAAATGGAACATCGACCCACAAAACTCCTGGTTTGTTGGCGACTCTGATAAAGACATACTCGCAGGGAAACGCGCTGGAGTCAAAACCGTTCTTATTGGTATTCCAGAGACAAATCTTGTTGAACCAGATTATTCTTTTGCCACTCTTTACGAGTTCTATTATTTGTTGAAATAGATGGAAGAACGCATAATAGAATTCCTATCCTCTCCTTTTATCAGTCCTTGGTGGATTCTGGCTATTGCATTCTTTTTCCAGTATATTGAAAATTTGTTCCCGCCTTCCCCTAGTGATGTTGTCCTTCTTTTTCTTGGAAGTTTAGTTAGCTTCGACAAAGTCAATTTCATACCTTTGTTAATTGTTTCAACAATCGGCTCAGCGACAGGTTTCTTTACTATGTTTATGATTGGGAAAGTCTTTGGCGAAAAAATTCTTGACAAAGGGAAGTTTCGTTTTATAACCCCAGAATCAATTGCCAAAGCAAGGAGCTGGTTCAATCGTTGGGGCTACGGAATTGTTGTTGCAAACCGATTCTTATCGGGAACTCGCGCTGTTATATCGTTCTTTGCTGGCGCTGCTGAGCTTTCTGCCTTGAAGAGCACTTTCTTTGCAAGCATAAGTGCGCTCGTTTGGAATTTCTTGATTCTTTATGCAGGGATGACTCTTGGCAATAATTGGCACAAAGCAATTATCTCCTTAGAACTTTATTGGAAAATTGTTCTAATTATCATCATTGTTGCTTGTTTGCTTTACTATCTCTACTGGCGTTTGCATCGTAGTAAAGCTCGGGGCTAATTTTTCGCTCCAATATAATTCGATTGAAGCGATAATAGAATCCTTCCAAAATTCTCCGCAAAAAATCTACAGTGTCTGGATACACTTCAGAATAGTCAAACCTTGGGGTACTGCTTTTATATTTGTATAATGAACAATTAGATTTTAATCTATCGACCAAAAACCATTGACCAAAAACTATTCCTAGTGTTTGTCCTTCGTGGAAAACTGCAAATCCGTTTTCCTCCTTTGGATCGAAAGCCAACAAATTCCTCCCCATATTTGTACAATCGAAAGAAACTTTAAGAAGTGAAAGAATTGTGTTTTGAATGTCGAGATGGGAACCAACAACTTTGCTTACAAATGGTCTAACAATTTGGGGGGCATAAATTAACAAAGGAACGTGGGTGCCTTCCAAAGGTAAATCATACAATGGATTTTCAACCAACCCGTGGTCGGCAGTGATCACAAAAATTGTGCTGTCAAAGTATTTTTCTCGTTTAGCAAGTTCAAAGAAATGCCCGAGCGCCCAGTCAGTATAGTCGAAAGTGGAATGGAATATTTTCCCCTCGACTTTTGGGATTATCCAAGGGCCATGATTATTAGTTGAAAGAATAATTGCATAGAAAGGGGTTTTCGAATTGGCAAACACTTGGTTCATTCGCTCGAACAAAATATGGTCGGCAATCCCAAGGCTGCTGATAACATAACTCGATGGAAAATCGAATTGCGAAACAATATCGTCGACACCATTACCACGCAAAAATCCAGCCATATTGTCGAAATTCGGGTCGTGGGAAACAGCAAAGTATCCTTGATAACCAATTTTTTTCAAAACTTGAGTGAGCCCATTGAAATTCTGCTGGCCTACGGCTCGAACCAATAAAGACTTTCCGAGCAAGTTTGGCAAACCAGTAGTTGCACTAAATAAACCCATATATGTATGTGTGCCATTCGAGTAAATATTCTCGAAGAAAATTCCCTCGTTTTTCAATTTGTTAATAAACAAAGAGTATCCTTTATTTGTATATTCTTTTATTTTACCCATCGAGAAGCTTTCCAAAAGGAAAACAACGACATTGTACTTTTTTGGAGTTTCGGCGAATGTGTATTTTCGCAGTGGAAATTTTACGAACTGCGAAGTTGAATCGTTGAGCAAAGCCTCCAATTCCTTGGTGTTTGCCTTACTTCCAAAAGGGAACAATTTCTCGACATCTTCTATACCACCGGGATTTTTTAAGATATCATCAACAAGGGTGAAAATTCCGTTTAGTGCCAATTTGTTACACTGGTTATAGGTCGAAAAGAAAGCGTGTCCCCAACGCAAAGGCGTTTTCGAAGAAAGTGTCCCTCGTATTCCAATGAAGGTTAAAATTCCAAATACAACAAAGGACACAAATTTGAAACCAAAAGCAGGAGAGCGGTGATCGAACTGCATCTTCAAAATTTTCTTTAATATGAAAAATGCCGTTGTTGTAAATAAAACAATTAAAAAAAGATATAGCACTACGGGATAAGATTCCCAAACCATTTTAAGGACAAATCCGGGGCTTTTTTCAATATTCATCACATAGATATTCAATCTTGTATGGAAATAACGATAAAATTCAATTTCAACAAACATTGCAAAAAATAAGATAAACGAGACCAGTGTCAGATAAAATAAATTGAAATAGAAAAGCAAATGATTTTTATTAATGAAGTAAAATAAACTGTTAAGAACAAAAAAAACAGAAAGGAAATATAGAACAACAGATACATCAAACCTTAGCCCAACGAGGAATGCTTGTAAAATGGTAAAAAATGGTATGTTATGGAAGTCCGAGAAATTTGCTACAAGAAAAAAAAAGCGATACAATGTGAATAAAAAAACAAAGAAAGAGAAAAGTAAAAAATATTGAATAATAAGCTGATTGAAAAAATTTCTTCGATGAAGAATTAAATTTTGCGGCCAATTTTTTCTAACGCCCATTCGAAAACCTTTAGATAATCCAATGCAGTTCGTTCGGAGGAAAAGTCTTTACGCATTCCGTTTTTGCGAATAGCAGTCCAATGTGGCTCTATGCGATAAATATCAAAAGCGCGTTTGATTGCGTAGCTCAAATCATCGGCATTATATTGATAGAAAGTAAATCCAGTTCCAGTTTTTGTTTCGGGATTGTATTCTTCGACGGTATCAACGAATCCCCCGGTGAAGCGAACGATTGGAACAGTACCATACCTTAAAGCATACATTTGGGTCAAACCACAAGGTTCGTATCGAGAAGGAAGAAGTATAAAATCACTTCCAGCAATTATTCTATGGGCAAGAGTATTGGAATAGCCAATTTGCACTAATGCTTTTGTCGGAAATTTCCATTGCAAATAACGGAAATAGTCTTCATAACGCTTTTCTCCAGAACCGAGAATGATAAATCTAAACCAATTGTTTTGCAAATGATTTTCCAAGCAATAGGTTATCAAATCCAATCCTTTTTGTTCGGTTAGTCTTGAGACTATACCAATCAATGGTAAATCATAATTATCTGATTCTGGAACACCGAATGATTTCAATAGTTCTATCTTGTTGATTTGTTTGCCCTCGTCAAGATTGTCGATTCCATAGCGTTGAAACAAATTTGCGTCGTTTTCTGGTGCCCATTCTGAATAATTCACCCCATTGAGAATACCAATTAAATCAGCACCACGATGGGCGAGCACATCGTGGAGCCCCTCGCCAAAATATGGTAAACGAATCTCATTGGCATAATTTGGACTGACGGTTGTAATTTTATCGGCAAACATAATTCCGACTTTCATTGCATTGACCGCACCATTGTGTTCAAACCAAGAACCCGGGTAAAACTCTTTCATACCAAAAGTTGAAAATTCCATAGCGCGATTTGGATCGAAAATGCCTTGATAAGCAAGATTATGAATTGTGTAAACCCCGGCAGTTCGGGAAAAACGCGGATCTGAACGATATTGCGACTTCAAGAAAGCCATTGTAAAAGCAGTGTGGTAGTCGTGCGAGTGTATGATGTCGGGGGTGAAATCAATCGCTTTAGCAGTTTCCATAACCGCACGAGAAAAGAAAATGAATCTACGGTCGTTGTCCGCATATTCATTAGGATTGCCATATATTCCCGGACGTGCAAAATAATCCTGATTTTCTACAAGATAGACTTTGATTTGGGTGTTGGGAATACAACCAACCCACAATCTTGCAAACTCCGTCCAATGGCTGATTGGAACATAAAGAATCAAATCGGTTGGGACGAAACCCCAGTAATCTGTATCTATAAACTGATATTTTGGGATCACAACAACACAGTTATGCCCTAATTTCGCCCATTCAATTGAAAGGGACTCGACAACATCGGCAAGTCCACCCGCTTTTGCAAAAGGTGCAAGTTCCGCAGATGCAACTAAAATATTCATTTCACATTAACAAAAAATACAAAATTAATTCATTTCAATGAGTTTAATTCGAGAAATTGCTATCATTCTACATTTGCTTCTTATTATTGCCTCCTTGCAAGCTTAAAAGTCAATCACTCGCGATGTTGATCAATTTCTTCGAAGAAAGATGAATGAATTGATTTTGCTCTGTTAAACTTTCAATATTTCGAGTTAATTTTGTTTTCAATGAATTATCAACTATGGAAAAAGTATTACTAATTGGTATCACTGGCAATTTCGGTTCGGGCAAAAGCACAGTCGCAAAAATTATTGAAAACGAAGGCTATCCTGTCATCAATTCCGATAGACTAGCAAAAGATTTAATGGAAAAAAATCAGAAATTGCGCAAGCAAATTGAAAAAACCTTCGGCAAAGAGTCGTATCAATTGGATGGGAGCTTGAACAGCAAATGGCTTGCAAATATTGTTTTTGCCTCGACACCCGAGGCGGAACAAAATCTTATGAAACTCAATTCAATTGTCCATCCTTTTGTATTGGACGAAGCAAAAAAACAAATCAACCAACTTATCGAAAACGGAAACTATTTGATTTTCTTCGAAAGTGCTTTGATTTACGAGGCAAATATTGAAAATCTTTTCGACTATATTATTCTTGTCCACGCTCGAAAAGAAAAAGTTATCGAACGTTTAACTTCCCAAGGTAAATACACCAGCGAGGAAATTGAACACAGATTGAGTAAACAAATAGACTCGGAGGTAAAAAGAAAATTTGCAGATTTTACAATCATTAACGATGGAACAATCGAAGAACTTGAGAAAAACGTAATGTTTGTGCTTGAAATGATTAAAGAATTGCAAAAAGTCGGTAAAAAATCCCGTAACAATAATTAATTTTGCTTTTTAGAAAGTTACCAATGCAAAAAAAAGAAATCGACAAGCCAAAAAGCAATTGCGGTGTTGTTGGTGTCTTCAACCACCCTCAAGCATCAATAATCACATATTATGCACTACACGCGCTTCAACACCGCGGACAGGAAGCTGCCGGAATTGTTAGTTTTTTCAACGATGAAAAATCTGGCAATAAGAAATACGCAATCCACCGGGGAGAAGGACTTGTACTGGATGTCTTCAACGACCCTAAAATTTTAACCGACATACTTATCGGCGATTCTGCCATTGGGCATAACCGATATTCCACAACCGGAAGCGCCAAACGAGTAAACATCCAACCTTTTGTTATGACCTACCACAGCGGGATACTTGCAATTTCTCACAACGGAAATCTAACAAATACACTTGAATTAAGACAAAAATTAAGCGAAGGCGGTTCAATTTTTCAAACAACGACGGATACTGAAATATTTCTCCATCTTATTGCTCACAGTCGAAAAAAAGACGTTGTTGAGCAAATACTCGAGGCGTTAAGAATCGTTCGTGGTGCCTATTCTCTTGCAATACTTACGCCAACCTCTTTAATTGCAGCCCGCGATCCCTACGGCTTTCGACCTTTATGCATTGGAAAAATCGAAACTGATAACGGCAATGCCTACATTGTTGCCTCTGAAACTTGCGCATTCGATATTGTAAATGCAGAGTATATCCGCTCCGTAAATCACAATGAACTTATTGTTATCGACCAGAATACAGTTCAAACTGGCGAAATCAAATCATACCGGATTCAGGACATAACTCCCGAGGCACGGCATTGCATATTTGAATATATCTACTTTTCACGACCCGACAGCAAGATTTTTTCCCATAATGTCGACAAAGTTCGCAGAAAGCTTGGGAAAAATCTTGCCGAGGAATCTCCATTGATTAAACAAAATGAAAAAGTAATTGTAATATCAGTTCCAGACAGTGGCAACACCGCTGCCTTGGGTTATGCAAGAGTAAATAATGAACAAGGGCAGCAAACTGCGTTTGAAATCGGCCTCATTCGTAGCCATTACGTTGGAAGAACATTCATCGCTCCAAGCCAGGACAAGCGCGAATTCCGTGTAAAAGTTAAGTTCAACACTGTCAAAGGTGTGCTTAAAAACCGTGTGGTTGTCGTCGTCGACGATTCCATTGTACGAGGCACCACATCTAAAGCCCTGATTAAACTTTTACGCGAGGCTGAACCAAAAGAAGTTCATTTGAGAATAACATCTCCTCCAATTCGTTTTCCTTGCCACTATGGTATGGACTTCCCAAGCAGTGAAGAATTAATTGCTAACTATTACACAACCGAAGAAGAAATTGGCAAAGCTCTTGGAGCAGACTCTTTGCACTATCTATCTCTCGAAAAACTTTTGGAGTCTGTCCCAAAAGACCCAGGCATTGGCTATTGTACAGCCTGTTTCACAGGGGAATACCCAGTCCCCATAGAAAAAAATTATAACAAATTTTCTATCGAAATGTGATAATTTGAAATTTTTTTTGTAATTTGCAGATCTAAATAAAAATGAATTTAAAAAACTATGTTAGCAGTAGTTGAAATAGCAGGATTTCAATACGAAGTCGAACCGAACACGGTTCTGAAAACACAACTTTTACAAAAAGCCCCTGGCGAAGTTGTGGAATTCGACAAAGTCCTTTTTGTTGAAAAGGATGGGGAAGTTCATATCGGCAAACCATATCTCAGTGCAAAAGTTATTGCATCGGTTGTTGCCCACGGCAAAGACAAAAAAGTGGTCATTTTCAAAAAGAAACGCAGAAAGAATTATCGCCGATTTAAAGGACATCGCCAAAATTATACTTTGCTTGAAGTTAAAGAAATTAGTTTTTCTTAAAATAAAAGGAGAGTCGAACAATGGCACATAAAAAAGGTGGCGGTTCATCGAAAAACGGGCGCGATTCAATAGGCCAAAGACGCGGAGTGAAAAAATTTGGTGGCCAATTTGTCAAGGCTGGCAACATTATTGTTCGCCAACTTGGCACTAAATTCCATCCGGGAAAGAACGTTGGTCTTGGCAAAGACTATACCATCTATGCTCTTATTGATGGCATTGTCAAATTTGAAAGAAAAGATAAAACTAGATTGAAAGTCTCTGTCTATCCAGTTGAGAATAACTAATTTGTTTCTTAAACACAATCACCGCTTGCAGCCCGAACCTCGGTTCGGGTTTTTTCGTTTACTTACCAAACTTAAAAAAAATACCTATTGGTTTGACTTTGAGGATTATTAATCAACCCTAATCCTTTCACCAGTTTTTATTTTTGTAGATTTCAATTTTGGATTCAAAGTACGAATCTCGTTCAACGATAAACCATACTTTTTGGAAATATCTGAAAGAGTTTCACCTTTTCGAACTATATGGTAACGGACTTTTGTTTTCTTGTTCTCTTTTTTAGATGCAACTTTTGTCTTGGATAAGTTGCTTTTTGCTTTATCTATACCATTTCCAATGACGATTTTTTCTCCTACTCTTATCGTATGCTTTCTCTTTTTTAAATTGGGATTCCATTCAAGAATCTGTTCTATAGTTACATCATAATCTTCAGCAATAGTTTGCAATGTTTCACCTTTGTGCACTTTATGAATCTTTCTTGTCTTTGCAGCTAAACTTGTATTACTTGCTTTAGATGGAGATTGTCTTTCTTTTTTTGACGCTATCTGAATTTCATCACTTTTTTTCTCGCCAATTGAAGTGATTTTCGGTTGTGATGACAAAGAATTACTCGAAAGTTCTCTCGTATAGATACGCAAAGCTTGCCCGGGGGAAACTTCCCGTGAACTCAACTCGTTCCATTTGATGATGCTGTCCGGATGGGTGTTGAATTTCTGGCTAATCGTATAAATATTGTCGTTTTCTTTCACAATATAACGCACGACACTAATTTTTCGATTTTCTTGATTTGAATTCTCAAAGAACTTCTTTTCACTAACTGTAGTGGGATTTTCGACTTCAGCGATGTTTGCAGAAATCTCCGACTTATCGCTTCCATTATCGTTGTTAGCTACTTCGGTTTTGATAATTGGTATTTTTAAAATTGTGCCTTTTGGCAATTTCTTCGATGCAGAAGCAATGTTATTCACAAGAAGAATCTCATGGGTGTCGACATTGTATTTTCGGGCAATATCTTCGATGGTCTCTTTCCTTTCAAGACGATAAGAAAAGAAAGGTTGTTTTTCTTCTTGAGTCAAGTTTAAATAATTAGCGACAAAAGCCTGTTTCGAACCTAAAGGAATTCTCAACTCATATTCTTGGGATTCCGGAGGTGTGAAAGAATAAAGCAACTCGGGATTCAATTGTTTAAGTTCTTCGACTGAAATGTTTGCACATTTAGCAAGAGCAGTCAAACTAACAGGTTCCTTTAATGTGTACTTGTCGAACTGAATTTCTGGTAAATATTCAATATCGGATTTACCGAAACCAAAAGCTTCGAGATTGTTGACAACCATAACTGTTGCAATAAACAAAGGTACATAGTTTCGAGTTTCGCGTGGTAAAAAAGGCATAATTGTCCAAAAATTAACACTATCTGAATTATTCAACTTTGCTATGGCTCGTTGAACAGCGTTAATGCCGCAATTGTATGCAGCAATAGCCAGATGCCAGTCGCCGAGTTCGTTGTACAAATCGCGAAGATGACGCATTGCAGCCCGAGTGGATTTTATTGGGTCTCGCCTTTCGTCGATCCAAGGTGAATTGTTGGCATTCAAGCCATAGAGCTGACCTGTTGACATCATAAATTGCCACATACCGACTGCCTTTGCACGCGAAACTGCAAAGGGATTGAACCCGCTTTCGACCATTGCAAGATAAAAAATCTCCTTGGGCATTTTCTCTTCTTCGATAATCTTGCGGACAATGTTCCCCCAAATCGTGCTTCTCGCTAAACTATTTCGGACAAATTTCCTGCCTATTGGCTTTTGAGTAAGAAATTCTATGCTTTTTCTAACATATTCGTTGTCATCCATAGGAATTTGAAATGCATAACCAGCTTTTGCTTCAAGCGGTTTTGTCGTGTCTTTTGTTGATGACTTCAAGATTCCTATTTGTGGTTTGCTCCGTGCTGTCTTTTCAAGTTCTTTTGTCAATGTCTCGCGCAAAATCATTAGGGAGGAACTTTCATCAAGTTTGTCTATGTTGCGTATATATTTTTCATAATCTTCCAGAATTGAGAGAATTAAATCAGTATAATCTCGATATTTATTGATGCCGGGATAGTAACTGATTGAATTAAGAATATCAATCGCCTGCTCAAAATTTTCTTCTGCTCGCAAAGTATCCTTCTTTTCAATAAACGACAACCCACGCAAATATTTCAACCTTGCTCGTTCAAGTGTCTTTGTGATGAAAGGGTCCTCAATTTGCTGAGTTACAGGAACATCGTCAAGTTCTGAGTAATCATCGGGGAAAACTTTTATTTGCTTTCCATCCTCTTTTGTTTGCCCAAAGACGAATTGAAAACATAGAAAAAAAAGAATTAACCAAAAATATTGTTTCATCCATTCCCCCCGAAAAAATGTAGATGCAAATTAATCATTTTTCTTTAAAATTAAAAATTCGTTCTGTAGAACAACTTCCTGGGTATGCATTTCACAGCCCACATAATGTATTTCCAATACCATGGAGTATAGACCACATCCGTTCCTTTCTGGATTGCTCGTACTATGTCTTTGCCTACTTGCTCAGCACTTGCAACAAGCACTTTCCGCTCGAGATGCGCAGTCATTGGGGTATCGACCGTCCCGGGTTTAATCGTAACAACTCGTACATTCTTCCCATACAAGCGATGACGTAATCCCTCGAGGTAGGTATCGAGACAACTTTTTGCAGAGCCGTAGAAATAATTCGTCTTTCTTCCTCTGTCGCCAGCAACAGAAGAAACCACCGCAATAGTACCGCTTTGTCTCTTCTCAAAATAATTTGCAGCGTGCGATACAAAGTTTATCGCACTGATTGCATTAACCTGGTAATTTTCGAATGCTTTTTCTGGCTCTTGCTCCAATTCCAACTGGTTCGGTAAAACACCGTAACACACGAAAAGCAAATCCAAGCCGTTCATTGTTTTCAAAACGCGCTCGAGCAAATCTCTATGCTCTTCAATTCTTGTTAAATCAAATGATTCGACGTCTACCTTGCAATTCGCCAGGGTTAAGATATGGTCCCGAACGATATTCAACTTGTCAATCTGGCGTCCAACAAGATAAAATTTCAAACCGTCTTTCGCAAGCAAATTAAGTACCGCTTGCGTTATCCCTGAATAACCCCCGAGAATTAGAATTTTTTCGAATGTATTAACCATTTACATCGTAAAAAAGCAAATTTAACACTTTATGCTCACCAAGAACATAAACGTTCTATTTTGAATATAGGTGCCCAGTCTTTGGTTCGGAGTTTATATTGTATTTTGAATATTCTGATTCAAAAACTCCGAAGCAGTTTTAATTGTTTCCAAACTTTGTATCTTGAGAAAATTTTGATAAACTTTAAATATCTTTTATTGCCGAGAAATCTCCTCGTGCCACTGATTCAGCAACAAATGTTAATTTCCTTAGATTACTCGATATAGGCTTAATAATAAGGAAATATGCGGAAACAAAAATCAAAACGATTATCACAGCAAATGAAATAATAATTATATTTTGGAGTCTCTGAAGACTATTAGTTATATTATATTATTTAAATTATTAATCACTTGTGCCTTTGTTGCTAATCTCATTCTTGTTAAAAGTTCTCGTACAACTTTTAGGTTTTGGATTGTTTCTTCATTATAAATCTTTTTCGCAAGCTCAACGTCGCCAGAATTTATTGCCTCGATGAATTTTGCCCCAGAAGCATGCAATCTTTTATGTGGTTCTTCCAGCTTTTCAAAGTCTTCTTTCAAGTATTCGGGAGGTGTATAAGAATAGTACCATTTCCCCAAATCACATTTGGTCGGGTCCAAAGCTTTAGAAAATGGCACTTTTAAAAAAACTGTTTCACTTATAAGGGCTTCTGCCCACTGATGGTGCTGGACAGTCAACGTTCCAAACTTTGCTTGCAATTCGGGCAATTTTCTGTCCGCTGCTTCAAAAATTTTTACAACGACAACACTAAAAATAATAGCAAGAACAACAAGAGCAACAGAAATTAGAGAAATTCCCAGAGTAAGTTTTTTGCCGATTGTCATAAAACCTTCAGATTTAGTTTAAAATTGAAAAAGTGATTTAATAAATTAATTCCTAATAAATAAAAAACTCTTTATCGCTTTTCCCATATCAGATTCAATCTGAAGTAAGTAAGGACCGGACTTTGCATTCTCGGGCATAGTGACAATAACTTTATTTCCAGAACGGATTGAAGTAACATTGATAAGGGTGCCAAGCAAATCAAAAACTTTGACACCAAAGTCAGTATTACCACCAAAGAGATCGACAATAATAGTTCCACCGGAAGGATTTGGGTAAAGATTAAAGTTATCTCGGGATTCAGAAGCAACAACCTCGTTGCGAATACCTTGGGCAAACCATCTGGGTATCCCAGCGTTTGTAGCATAAAGATAGGGCGAGCCATTGGGTGTCATTTTGTCTTGATTTAGTTTCAATTTGTAAAGATTGGTAGTAAACAGTTGCGGATTGTAGAATTGGATAACAATTGCTGTGTCGTTTGGGGAGAAAACCGAAGTGGAACCTTGGTTGGTTGCAAGAGAAAATTGAGTAAGCGTCGAAACATTACCGCTGAAAAGGTCGCCGATATAAATTGCACCGACCTGATTAACTACATCCCAAACGACAAAGGAAAGGCGGTTGTCGCTGGTTTGAGAAAACATTGGCGAGGCAATGTGAATGCCTGTCGGCATTGGAGGAATAATTCTAATAATTGTGCCACTTTCAGGTTCGAGCAGGTTGACCTCGGCAACGTAAGTTGTATCGCCATTCAATTCATATCGGACATTGATTGCATCGTAGACGAGATATTTACCGCTTGGACTCCAGGAAAGATTGACAGCAAAGAGTGGTTGCGTATAAGCGGGTGTATGGCTGGTATTCGGAGTGTACAAGTTGATAATTTTAGTTGAATCGGTTCTTATATCATAAATATAAACAAGCGGGGAATAATCAATCGTAGTAGCAGCAATTTTAGGATTTTGCCCGCCAGAAATTGCAATCGAACGAAAAACACCATCGGTAGTCAACAGCGTATCTTCGAGGGTTAGTAGATTTATACTATGTACATTGTTTGTAAAATCAATGTAAAAAGCAGATGTTCCGTCTTCGGAAACAGTAACAACGCTTCCCGATTCAGTAAAAACTGGGTATCTACTGATTTTAATAATATCTTGTTGAGTAGTTAACTTTTCTTCCAGCCTCCAAAGATAATGATCAGTTCCATCCACAGCGAGTAGGAAATGTTTACCCGAAACAGGGGGTAAATCCTTCCCAGGATTGGAAGAGCCCGAGGAACCAATCCCAACAGCATCAAAAGCATTGCGCACAGCAGCAAGCTCGGGGGAATTATCCCCAAATAATTCCTTTGCCGAACGTTCGCAAGCAATGCGGAAATCGACAAAATTTGCTTGCTTAATCAAATATCGTTTATCGAGAACCCGATAGTAAATTTTTTCAAGTTTATCTTTGCCAATAGCGTTTCCAATTAAGTATGTAGCCTTGTTAATTATTCCCACGTTGATGTGAACGCCACCGTTGTCGCGCTCGAGAGGCAGATCTTGGTACTCACTCATATGTGCAGGCAACCAATTGGGGTCGCCCGGAAAAGCCTTGTTATGTGGGTCGCTCATATCGCGCATTGCCCCCGACGGAAAATAGTTTGGTTTAACGACATCTTCCCCAATTAGCCAGTCTTCGCGGTCGACCATTGCACCTCCCCAATCGGCAAAGCCTTCGTTTAAAGCCCCCGATTGAAACTTATACTCAAGGTCGACAGTAAATTGAACAACACCGTGAGTGAATTCGTGGGCTACTACATCTAACCCTTTTGCTAATGGCTGGAAGTATGAACCGCCGTCACCAAAAGCAAGGAAATCTCCGCTCCAAAATGCATTAGCCATAGATTCCCCATTAGAAGTGATATGAATAATTCCGACCACATTCTTTTTGTTGTTATCAATGGAGTTCCTTCCAAATGTTGAGTAATAATAATCGTAAACTTTCCCGAGATGATAATGCAAGGACACAGCAACAGGGTCGGAAAATGTTGTAGTGTTTGAACTAACAACCATTGGCTTCGAATCCTTTGTCAAATCAGTATTGTTATTAGAATAAGTAACAATTACACCATTAGGAGATTGAACATTCTGATTGAACATTGGTTTAGAGGCATCGACCAGATAGTATCGCCCTTGCGAAAGAAAAATGTTGAGTGTTCTATTTTGACCAAATAAATCAATCCCGCTTCCAACAGTTGGACCATCCGAAGGGTTTGTTTGATAGAACTCAACAATTTCGGAAGTTTTTGCATCGACAAAATATCTATATCTTTCCCAGATATTGGGTCGAATTTCTACCACCCAAACAAGTCGGGGTTTCGCATCTATTTTTTCTTTATAATAAAAAAGAGTTGCCTTTGGTTCAGCAGAAATGACAATATTTTTAAGTTCTTGTGGAATCTCGAAAACAACAGTTCGTTTCTTCAAATCTGCAATGGCTTTTTCGATGGCGAAGTCAGCAGAAATTTCTGGCTGCGTAGGGATTTCTCCAACAAAGGCTGGGGCCAAATTGCAGTTAATTGAAACAAGTTCGCCGTTCGAATTGAAACGAGCGATTAGTTCTTTGCCCCATATGGGAATTTGTTTGAAATTCTGTTGATAACGGATTATAATTTCTCCGTCGGTAGAACGAGTAATATCTACTTCGGTCAACTCTTTTGATGGATTTTGCAGTTTGAAAAGACTTTTGTTTGCATCAATAAACGAAAAGAAAGAGTTTGAAAGAAGAAAATTTCGATACTTGTATTCTACGATTGCCGAAGAATTTTTTGGAAAAACAAATCTTGGGACCTTGAAATCCGAGTCGTAATAAATAACAAAATCATTGAACACGGTTGGTTGGTTAAAATTGTCAAGGCTTCCTAAAGAACCTAAATTCAATTGCCTAACTGGGCTAGTGTCTCCATTAGGCTGGCGCACAGTTTGAAGCAATTGTGAAACTTGTTTAAAACTTTTAAGCGATTTAATTACTTTGTTTTTGTCAATCGGGGATGCAATCCTTGGGAGCGACTCGTTGTTTTGCAATTTTTTAAGCAGGTCGAAAGTCGAGAATTGAGAAAACGCTAAAAAAGTCGAGAAGAAAAAGAAAAAAAGTGTGCTTCTTTTCATTTTTCCCTCCTTTTAATTAAATGATGAAATTTATCAAAAATTACATTCAATTTCGTTGAGATTGTGTCGGTTGAAAATGGATTCCAAATGATCGTGTAAGTTGAATCTTTTGTTGCAATTTTAATCTGATTGTAAATATTGCCAGGTTGTTGGATGGAAATTTCTAACAAATTTTCTTTGTAAAGAATATTCTTAAGTTCCTTAAATTCTTTTTTAGACAATTTTCGAATGAATTGATCCTTTTTACATTCGCCTTTGCCAACGCACTTGTAAACTTTTCCACGGTTGTCGACAACGAAACCTTCGACCATACCAGTGAAACCACCACCACTTGCTAAAACAATCTCATTGAATGAAACGGTCGTTTTTTTAATTGAAAACGAGCAAATTAAAATAGACAACATTGCAATTACAATTGTTTTCATAACTGAATTACAATTTAAACACATAGAATAAATTAATTAACTTATGAAAAATTAAAAATTAAAAAAATTTTTAAAAAAAATTTAACTTGAAATTTTGAAAAAATTATTTTCAAAGGATTTTCTGTGTAAGACGTTCATTGAAAAGGGATTTATTGTTTACGTGGTGCCTTGTAATTTAAACAATGATAAATATAGAAACGTCTGAAAACTTTCTCTTTTTTAACAATTTTCAACTCTTCGACGAAATCTACCCTGTCGAAGTATTTTTGAATTTCATCCAGATTTACCGAGGGATTGTAGTCAGAATATACAAAAATTGCATTCCAACCGTAGAATTTGTTTACATCGAACCAAAGGTCAAATTGAAGGGCTGGTCGACCATAAACATTTTCCGCAAGTATAACATCTTTGAATGGTGTATAGAAAGCAAGTTCGGCTGGAATTTTGTACTCATTGGAGAAAATAAAGGTTGGATGGTGGCGGTCGAAACTTCTTTTCATCTCGGTAACTCGATTTCCAAGTTCTCGCCAACCAGTCCAACTATCGCCTTTCTCGATCGGGAAAATTGGGATTAAAATTATTAGCAAATTGAAAATTATCAGTGCAACACTTGACGGGAAACCCAGAAATTTTACAAGTTTCCGTGAAAAGCCAAGGCTTTTATCAAAAATATCCACTGCAAGGATAATATAGGCAAGATATGCCGGAAGTATCCAATTCATTTTGACAAGTGTAGTATAACTTACGGTAAAAAAGAAAATTACAACGGGAAAGGAGAAAGAAAATAGAAACAATGTCTTATTTTCCAATTTATTAAATTTCCTGATTAATTCGAAAAAAACAGCAATTAGCATTATGAAAAATAAAGGAGTGAGTTCATAAAGTTGACTTGCAACAAGTTGAAAAAAGTAATTCAATCCTAAACTTCTTATTCCTTTCGCCCTGCCCGTAGTTTGGAAAAGGAATGAGACAAAACCATTTTGAATGTTCCAAAGAATAACCGGCGAGAAAATGATCATTGCAATCAACACCGATAGTAGTAATTTAAGATAAAAAATTTTATTCCAATCCTTCGACAACAAAAAGAATAAAAAAAGATTTATAAAAAGAAAAACAGCGGTGTATTTGCTTGCAAGTGCAAACCCCGAGAAAATGCCAGCAAGAATCCAATCTCGTAACTTGTCGCCTTCAAAAATCGCCCTGTAGAAAAAATACATTGCACCACTCCAAAAGAATAGAAGCGGAGCGTCTGGAGTTGCAACAATAGAATGAAGATTGAAAAATATTGTAAGATTCAAAAAAATGTACGCAAGAAAAGCCATTTTTTCCGAATTGAAAAATTTTTTTGCGAGGAGAAATACAAATACACCAGTTCCAATTGAGTACAGCAGCATTCCGAAACGAACACCGAACTCGGTATCTCCAAAAAGTCGAGTAAAAATACCTATGGAATAACTACAAATTGGTGGATGGTCGAAATAGCTTAGAGCGGGTCTTTGGATATAAAGCCAATAGTATGCTTCCTGGGGAACAAGATTGAACGCACCAAGTAGGAATAACCTCAAAAGCGTTAAAGCAATAAGAACAAAAACAAATCTCTTAAAATAATTTTTTTTCAAAATCGATGCAATTTTTTAATTTGCAAAAATATTAAAAAGGGATTTAATCTTATGGAAGTTTTGGGCCAGGATAAAAATTTTCTCGCAATCGAGCCAAAATATTCTTCTTTCGAAAACTCTGCGATAGTAATTTTGCCAATACCATACGAGGCAACAACAAGCTATGGGAAAGGGACAAAGCGCGGACCTAAAGCAATTCTGCAAGCAAGTGCCTTTGTCGAATTCTATGACGATGAAACTGGAAAAGAACTATGCTTCGAAAAAGGAATTGCAACACTCGCCCCGCTCTCATTCAAAAAATTTGACCAAGATAAGTCGTTTAGTTTGATTGAAACTACTGTTGAAAATATTCTTTCTGCTGGGAAATATCTTGTTTCGCTTGGCGGAGAACATACAATTGCCTATCCAATCATAAAAGCATATTACAGAAAATATCCAAATATGAGTATTCTACAATTTGATGCCCATTCCGATTTAAGAATGAGTTACGAAGATAATCCATATTCCCACGCTTGTGTGATGGCTCGAGTTATCGAATTTTTCCCTGCGGAAAATCTGGTGCAGATTGGAATTCGTGCACTTTGCCGCGAGGAGGCAAGCTTGATTAAAGAAATGAACATCAAAACCTTTTTTGCAAGCAAAATAAAGAAAAATGAATATGGCAAGGATTGGGTTAAAAAAGTCGTAAAATCGCTCAACCAGCAAGTATATATCACATTCGATGTCGACTTTTTCGACCCTTCGATTATGCCGTCAACTGGAACGCCAGAACCAGATGGTTTTCTATACACTGATGCAATAAATATTATCCGTGAAATTATCCGTAGCGGAAGGCAGATTGTGGGATTCGATGTGGTTGAACTTGCCCCCAATAACAAAATTCATCATCCCGACCTTACAACAGCTCGCTTAATCTATAAAATGCTGAACTTAATCTATTATCTACAAACCTAAATTTATTAATAGTAATCGCTTTGTCTTAGTATTGGAAAGAAGTATACATCATCAACAATAACTTTCGAGTTTATTGGTTCAATGTAAATATACTCAGACAAAGGCAATTTGGTGCGTCCTTGAAAAACAGTGTCGATCCCAACAATGACGTGAACGATATTGCCCTCGTTTTGGATGAAAACTCTACTTTGTCGATTATTTTCGAGTTTAACTGAGTCGACATTAACTATCAATTTGTTATCTTCGAACAACTTACTACCCGAACGAGTGTATTCAAAAATCAATTTAGAATAAATGTCGAAATCTTTGCCCGGAGCCCGGAAATAAAACCTGATCCCATCGCCGTAAGGAACACGAACATAGAAATCCGCATCCATTGCATTTAGACCTTCGACACGCAAAGAGACTTTGTTTCCGGGAGCAATAATCAAAGTGTTATCTACAACAACTACCGAATCTGGATTACCGAACTTCTCGCCAAGAATCTGATTTTCGTAAAAACAATTCAGCAAAAAATACTCTGGAGCCGAGCCTACGTAGCCACGAAAATTTGGTGTAAGTAGTGGCAAACTTTCGCTACCTCTTGGGGAACAACACGAATAAAGAAGAATCAAATTAAACAAAGATAAAATTATTTTTTTCATTTTTCCCAATCCTCTTTGTTGTAACGCAATTCTTCAGGTTGGAAAATTCTGTCGATTATACCAATTGAAATTCCAAGATAGTAGCGAGAGAAATGTGTATAAGGTATATAATCGATTATTTCTTTAATGTCCGAACTCAATCTTTTCAAAAATCTTTCATTGTTGCCATCAACATACCCCATAGCAATAGAGAAGTTGAATGACTCGCTAATCTTTAAATTGAAGCGATTGCCGATATGGACAAAGCTCGAAGGATAATAATTATATTCGATGAATGGTTCTATCGATAGTTCGTCGGGAAGAATCACTCGCCAATAACCAATCCTTACTGGTAAAATACTTAAGCCAAAATCTCGTAATCCAAAGATAATACCATTAAACAAAGAAGTCCCAAAATAAAATCCATTGTCAAGAATAGGAATTGAAATAGATGCAGGAAATAACCTTAGATGGACACCTTTGACAAGGGACTTGGTATTTTTACCTAAACTTGTGTCCGAATTGGTGTAGAGTAAAGAAAACTGGAAGAACCCTATGTTCCAAGACGAATGTTGGTGATCTTTCCATTCTGTATAAAGTTCCGGAACAATATTGACGAAGTCGAGGAAAGAAATACCCATTCCTAAATACGGGGTCGATACTATCTCGGTTTGACTTCCTGGTCTATCATTAAATGGAGAAAAAGTTGGAATTTGACCAACGGCAAATCCTCCATAAAGACGTAAATTCAAACCGCCAAGAGAGCCAATTTCCAAAGCAGTATTAAGATTTACATATTGCGAGGGGTAAAGGCCAAAACCAAAAGAGGGTGAGATAGCAATGTACGGAATTTTCTCGGAAATAAAAAATCTCTTCTTGATATACAAAGGGAAAATAGCACTAAGAGTATGATTTCGATAATTGTCTTTTGCAAGTATTTCGTACAAGCAAGTTCCAATTGTCCAATTTTTGGCATCGCGAAACCAGCGAAGCCGCCATTCTCCAATTCCAAAACGATAATACGCACCGGAAAACAATTTCCCTTCGTACCCGCTTTTCCCTTCTGGATATTTTTCTATCTCTGGGAAAATCCCAAACAAACCCGCACCCAATTGATTCGATTTGCTTGTTCCAATTAAACCAACTCCCTCGAAAACACCAAGCCTAATAAAATTTGGATAGAAGCGTTCGACGATACTGTCCCGGGTTGTTATCTCCCTTGTTGATTGCAGCACTTTCGATGATGGGTAAACAATTCCATTGTCGCGTTGCCCAGGAGCATTCTTTACTTCAATCTGGTTCAAAGTGTCGCGAACAACTATTGAATAAGTTTCTGTTTCTGTTCGAGTATGGAAAGAACCACAAGCAACGATTGCAAAAGCAGTGGTCAACCCTAAAAAGTATAAAATGAATTTCTGCATAACTATTTATCCTTGTTGAACTTCTCTACTTTGCAGGATAACGAAACAAAACCATTTAACTCCGCATAAACAATATCGCCGACCTGGATTCTACCAACACCTTCTGGCGTCCCGGTAAATATACAATCGCCTTCGTTGAGTGTGAAAACTTTTGAAATAAAAGAAACCAGTTGTGCAACCGAACGCTCCATCATACGAGTATTCCCTTGCTGACGAACTTCGTTATTTACTTTTAAAAGCAAGTCGAAAGTAGGGATTTCTTTGCCGAATTTAGTTGATGGCACAATATTCGAAATTGGCGCGGAAGTATAAAATCCCTTTGCAATTCCCCAAGGTTTCCCTTCTTTTTTGGCTTTTGCTTGAATATCGCGCAAAGTGACATCGACACCGACGGCATAACCAGCAATGTAATCCACCGCTGATTCCTCACTTACATTGGAGCCGTCCCTCCCGATAACAACAACAAGTTCGACTTCGTGGTGCACTTCTTTTGAAAATTCGGGTAAGAGAATCGAACCACCATCGGGGATAAAAGATGAAGTTGGTTTAATAAAAATCACGGGGTCTTCGGGTATAGATGTTCCCATTTCTTCTGCGTGCCGCCGATAATTGCTTGCAACACAATAAATATTCGATATTTCAAGCTTACCACCATCAACAAAATTTAAATATCTTTTCATAATTAAAACACTTTCTACAAACTTATCTAAAATTAATATATAATATACTTCACTTAGTTATAATTAATACCTTGGTTAAAGTTGTAAATGTTTTTCCAAAGAATTTATTACTCCCAATGATAATAATTCTAAAAATTTCTCTTTGTTGATAAAAATTGTACCAATATTTTGTGAATCAGATTCATTATAATCAAACATTAATTTCTGCGACAAGTTTTTCTCCATATCCAAAAATTATTAACTAATATTCAAACAATAAAACTCTACTATGGAATAACATTTAAACTATCCAAAAATCCGAATTTTCTTTGTTTGTATGGTAAAGTTGGGTCGTTGTAAATTTTTGCCATAAGACGACCCCAGATTGGAGCAGCAGCCCGCGCTGCGTATCCATAGCCACCAGTAAAACTTATTCTCTGGTCGTCGAATCCAATCCATACCCCGGCACAAAGTTGTGGGGTGAATCCAACAAACCAAGCGTCTGCAAAATTATTTGTTGTACCAGTTTTCCCAGCAGCCTCGCAATTTGTCAAATACTTTCGGATCTCGTAGCCCGTCCCATAATTGATTACGCCTGCCAACATTTTCACCATAGTTTGGGCAATTCTCGGACTAATTGCATCGTTGATTTCAAACACTTTCTGATAATCGACAACAAGATTTCCGCGATTATCTTCGATGTATTTGATTGCTTTGGCCTTCAAACGCAAACCTTCGCGAGCAAAAGTTGAAAAGGCAACTGTCATCTCCAACGGAGTAACTTCGCCACCAGCCCCAAGCGCCAGCGCCGGAACATTTTGCAAAGGAGATTCAATACCCATTTTGTGTGCGATCTCGATAACTTTCAAAGGCGTGGTGTATTGAGTTATCAATCTTGCTGCAACAGAGTTTATTGATTTTGCAAGTGCTTCGTACAAAGTCACTTTCTCTCCAGGCTCACAATTCCCAAAGCCTTGTGGAGTCCAAACTTGACCATCTGGCAAAGTATATGAATACGGACCACACTCGATAAGTGAATTTGGAGTAAGCGTGTCTTCCAACACAGCAGTATAAACAAATGGCTTAAATGCTGACCCCGGCTGACGACGAATTTGAGTTGAATGATTTAATGAATGTTTGGCAAATGGATTTTCGTTGATGAACTTTGGCGATGCGCCAACCATTGCAAGTATTTCTCCAGTTTGAATGTCGAGAACGACAAGTCCAGCCTGTATCGTCGTCACAGCATTTTTCACAGAATCGACGAATCGTTTGTCCAATCGTAACTTTTTGGCAACTACATCTTTCTTATCGGGCAAAGCAGATATATATTCTTGATTTTTCTTAATCGCTTCATCAATTAATTTATTCAATAGTTGCTTTTTGTTATTCCAGTTCCACGATTTGTTGAAAACCGACTGAAGTTCGCGCAAATGTTCCTCTAATGCTTCTTTTGCATATTGTTGGATTTTTGCATTTAATGTTGTAAAAATAGTCAAACCATCGCGATACAAATCGTACTCGCTCAATCTATTGTCGGAAGCAACTTGCCGACGAATATACTCGACAAAGTGCGGAGCGAGCAGATATTGGTTTCTGTCTTTTATACGAACTTTTGCCAATCGAATAGGTTCCTCCAATGCTTTAAGATATTGTGCACTGTTCAAATAACCTTGCTCATACATTAAGCGTAGGACAAGATTCCTTCGCTCTATTCCTTTGTCGTAATCTACGATTGCATTATAATGCTCTGGTGCTTTTAATATTCCAACAAGGAATGCGCATTCCGAGGTTGTCAATTCCGAGGGCGACTTGTCGAAATAAATTTTTGAAGCAACAGAAAGTCCATAGGCACCACGGCCAAATGGCACCGTATTGATGTACATTTCAAGGATTTCTTCCTTTGTGAACTGCTTTTCTATTTGAATAGAAGTCAAAGCTTCACGAATTTTTCTTTTTAAGGATACATCTTGATTGAAATAAAGATTTCTTGCCAATTGCATTGTGATTGTCGAAGCCCCTTCTCGGACACGAAGTGAAAATAAATTTTTTACAATAGCACGAAAAACTCGCCCAAGATGAATTCCCCAATGCTCGAAAAATGTTCTGTCTTCTGTAGCCAGCAATGCATTGATAAAATCCTTTGGTATGCTATCGAGTGGAAGCGGGACTCGGCGCTCGACAAATAGGTAGTCGATTAGTACTCCATCGCCACTAAATATTTGAGTCGCATAGTTTTGAGGCGGATTTTCCAACTGTTCCAACGAAGGTAAATTGTTCGAAGAAACATCGTAAACATATATTGCCACTGATAACAAAAGGATCAGTGTCCCAACTACCAAAATCAATAATAACCTAAAAGGTGTCAATTTCCAGTTCATTTTCAATTTTAATTTTAATAAATTTTAGAAATTTCAACACGACGCAATCGCTTTCTATATGTTGTCAAGTCTTCGTCTGCACGCCGGGGCAATGGTTGACTTTTTCCAGCAGTTTGGCCTTCGAGTATTTCAGGCGATACACCACGAGCGACAAGTTGTTTTATAATAAAATCCACACGATTTTTGCCCAACCGAAGATTGTATTCTTCCGTTCCAACATCATCTGTATGTCCAACAAGAACAATCTTCTTTATGTATTGGCTATAATTTATAATATGCATTGCCAACATTTCGATTGCTTCCTCCCAAGTAATGTTTGTCTCCATTCCATTGCTGTCGAGAACAAATTTGTAAGGATTGTCGTAAACATCAAATGGGAAATTTATCCTCAATGTTAATTTCATTGGCAAATTGAAATCAAGTCTCTGTTCTTTGATCGGATCCGAAAGTTCAACACGAATTCTTTTGGTTTCATAAAAAAAGTTTACTGCCTCGGCAAAAAGCTGGTAATCAATATTCTTCAACAAAGTGAATTCATAATAACCACCATTTTTTGTCTTTGTAGAAAACATAGGGGGCGTTTTCGTAACGTCGGGAAAGGCTTGGATTAGCGTATCAAATTGGTAAACATAGACATTTGCGCCTTCGATTGGTATTTTACTTTCGGCAGAGTAGACATAACCATACAATTTGAAATTTGGGTCGATGGAAATATTGGGTGTGGGTACCTCGGTCACTTCCTTGATGTCCAGCCCAACTCTTTCAGGCTTCTTGGTTTCAACAATCTTTTTTGGCTTTGTGAATTTATATCGGCAATAAATATCAAAGCCCCCTCGCTTGTAAAGCCCAGATTGTGAACTAAATTGATTTGAACTATAATAGAGCAAATCGTTTGGATCCGACGGAGTGGAAGGAAAAATCTCATCAGCAGTTGTGTTAGTTGGAGGTCTCAAATTTTTTGCCTTGCTAAAATAGCGAGACAAGTCAACATTGTTGTTTTCGGAATAATTTTTTACCGCCTCCCAAAATTCGGTTGAAATATTCGAAACAAACAAATCATAGCCACCTACATTTTCGTGCCCAGTTGAACTAAACAAAAGGTACTTACCATCACGAGTAACGAAAGGAGTAATTTCGTCGCATTCAGTATTAATCGAGTCGCCACAATTGATAGGTTGGCTCCATTCGCCGTTGGGAAGCCTAATTACAAAGAAAATATCAGGACCTTTGTAGGGAATTCTATCGGATGAGTAAAAAAGAACTTTTCCATCTGGGGAAATCGAGGGATGTGATTCCCAAGAAGCAAAATATGGGTTAACCCAATTTGGTAAAGCTTTTACATTCGAAATAACATTTTTACTAAAACGCGCCGAAAATAAATCAGAATTTCCTGTTATCTCTCCTTGGCTCATCTTTAATGGACTTCGAGCGAAAAAGATTTCATTTCCGAATAAAGAAAAATTCCCAATATGCCCCTCGATTGGAATGCTCAAACCCGATATGACCTTGGCTCGCGCTTCATTTAAAAAAGTTACAACAACGGGAACTTGTTGTTCGTTGTCGCTATAGGTCAAAATTGCATTTCGTTCGTCTAAAAAAGAAAGTGCCCATTCATCGGCTGGCGAGTTGATGTCTTTCACTGCTTCGAATATATAGTAACTTTCAGCAACTCTTTTGTATTCTGCACTTGTATCGATAGGTATTCCACTCCACCGGTTTGGACTACATTTTTGCTCGCGAATGAATTTGACCACTGGCTTTTGCTCTTTCACTCCTGAAACGCAAGAAAGCATCAAAACCAAGCAAAAAATGGACAATGAAAATACAGATTTTCTCATAATAGTTTTTCAAATAAATTCATTCAAAATTAAAAAAAAATAACAATTAATTGAAGGCAAAACTATGCTGTGAAATTAATAGAGAGGTGAACTTCGTTTTTCTATTTTCAAGTCGCGCAGAATCGATGATTTTATGCCGAATCGAAAATAGAAACCAGTGAATGTTCCATATGGATACCAAGTGAACGACATTTCCCAACAATGCAAATCTTTGTTGATCCTTATGACGGGCGAGATTATCTCTTTCTTGAAAGCATCGTATTGTGTTGAAATAAAAATATTCCAAGTTGGAGTTAATTTAACCGATGCATCTAAACTCAGATTTAAAGTCTCGCTCTTTTGATTTACAAAATCTCTTCGGTAATTATAATTTACATCGATGGACAAACTCCACGCTGCACTGAATGGTTGGTATCCATCTGAATTTTCACCCCAAAAATCGAACTTTTCTTCTTCCAAATTCCTGCGCAATGAAAACCTTTCACCAAGTGAAAGAGAATCAAAAGGTTTTGCCTCGCCTTTTGCAGTCGCGGGAAGTTTGCCTCCGGCAAGTCTTGTCCCAAAAGACAAAGTAAAGTAAGTCAACCGAAACAACCCTTTCCCAGAACTAAGCAGAAAACGATTTACTTTGTGGTAACTATTTGTAGGTTTCCCTTGTGCATCAAGATATGGTTCCTGGTCGTACAGCGTCAACCCCAAAGTAGAATTAATGTTCAACGAAGGAATCGTTGTAGTATAGAAGGAAAGTGTAATATCCGAAAAACGCAAGGAATCGGCAGCAAAATTGTAACTTCCCGATAAATTCACATTCAATAGGTCGATAGTTTTATCTTCGCCTGTGTCCAATTTATTGTATTTCATTGAAAAATTATTCTGAACACTATAAGAAATCAATTGATACAATGAACGGGAAGCCAATCCGCCACCATCCTTTTCGAAACGTGAATAAACAACTTCACGATTCGCTTTCAAATCGAAATACTTTCCATAGAAGCCGAACTTCGGGTTAGAAAGATTTGGCGTGTACGAATACTGGATACTTGGCGAAATCGTATGGCGAATCATTTTCACCCCTAAAATATTTGGTTTGACGATGCCATACAACTTTGTTGATGAACTTATCCCAACAGAATAATTATATTCTGTAAAAAATCCGTTTTCGATTTTTTCGGAAATTGAAGAATCCAAAGAATTGACCGACTTAGTAACTTTGCGAAAGTAGTTATTAAATGAGAATGAGAAAAAAGGTGCAAATGTGAAATAATAAATCTTGGGCAGTTGGAAAGAAAGCAAGGGCGAATGCGTGATTTTAGTCGAATAATCGAAAACAAAGGTTGTATCGAGATTGCGCTTGCTTTTCGTATGGTATGCTCGCAAAGAGTATTGAAATGAAATGCTCCGCAAGAAATCATTGTTTGGCGCAAGCCAACGAAATGGATTTATCTGGGGCATAGCGAAACTTAACGAAGGCGTTTCCGTGTATGCTGTTGTTAAAATATTTTGTGAACGAGAATAAGCAAGCGATAAAGTCGAACCATTTTCAAATGTTCTCGAATAGGATGCATTCGATGTCAGATCCTGTTGCTGGCGAGTGAAAATGTCAACTGAAGTGTTTCGAAAGTAATCTTGCGAATAGAATCGAATATCAGCCGTAAAATTCTCGAATGGGTTAATTTTGTGATTATGTTGTAAACTTAGCGACCAGGTTTTTTGGTAAGGTTCATCAACAGAAAAGCGGACCCGACCAAAGGAAACTTCGAAGTTGCCAGAAAGTGTGTTACGAAATTTCCATTGAGTGTAATTTTTCGTTAAAAAGCCTCCCTTAGAATAAAAATCAACAGAAAAGCGAGTGTCGTAGTAATCGCTCAAAGCAAGATATAATCCAATATTTTCGATTGTCACGCCGCGTTTCTGCGAAAAGAAAAACGAAGGAACTATCAAGCCCGACTGGCGCCCACTTCGGTTGGGGAAATACAAACCTATTGGCAAAACAAAAACTGGCAAATCCTCGACATAAAATATCAAAGGGTCGAGATAAACACTTTCGCCTGCAACAACTTTCATCTTTGGAGAGCCAAAATAGTAATGAGGATGTGGTGCATTGCAGGTGGTGTAGCAACCTTGCTGGACAAAGAATTCGTTCTCGCTTTCTTTCTTGATTTTGTCCCCGTAGTAATAGCCCTCGCCCAGTTGTGTTTCTCCAAGCACAATTATACCTTGTTTCGTCTTGAAATTGTAAAGAATCTTCTCACCGTAATAAACATCCTTGTTGTCTGTGAATTCTGGGAAACCATAAGTTTTCCCAGCTGAATTTTTTGTGCCTTCGGCTTTCAAAAGGGATTTATCGAAAAAGAACTCGATGATTTCGGCTTCGAGTTTTTGTGTTTTATATTCAACTTGCGACTTTCCACGCATAAATAAATGCTTCTCTTTGATATTCAATCGGATTGAATCTTGTGCTTTGAATTTAATGATGTCGTCCAAGGTGGTTCTGGTTTCAACGGTATCTTCTTTTTTTTTCTCTTTGTCAATGTCTTGCGAAAGGTTCTTAGTTTGAATGGGTTTATTGGTTGTATCAATTTGCGGCAAAAATAAACTATCTTGTTCTCTTTGAATTTTCTTTGCTTTTTTCTTTGTAGCCTCTGGTTCAGGTTGGGAAATTGTTTTGCTCAACGGTACTTGGGACAAAGGATTTGCAAGCAAATCTTTTGACTCTATTTTTATAAATAGCGTTACTATTGTTGCAAGAAAAAATATTTTAGCCAAACCATCCATTAAAAAATTTTTTGCCAATGTAAAATATTTATATCTCTATGAACGCAAAAAAGTTTCAATAGAACTCGAAAATTTCAACTGATTTTGGAATATGAAAAGAAAACTGTTTTGTTGTGTCGACTTCAAAACTCAAACTTTCGATGGCCAAACTCACATATCCTTTCCTTTCTTCGATTTGCATAATATATTTTTTGGGGAAAAGTATGCCTTTTTCATTAAAATATTCGGTGTAAAGAATATTTACAAGAATTTTGTCTTCGAGGCTCTTTTTTTGAAATTGTAAAAGTTTCAAGCTATCGTCGACCAAAAAGAAATCAACGAAATCTTTCCCTTTGTAGGAAAACAAACTCTTGCCGTTTTCAGTTTTGTAACTTTTCATTGAATCGAGCGGATAAAGCAATGCTCCTTTGAATAGACGAACGAAGTCCACAAAAGACAACGGAACTTGAGATGCATTGAAAATCTTTTCTCGTGTTGGTTTTCCAACAACAGCCCAGTTGTTGAACACATCATAATACACAAAGCGTTCTCGGTTTGAAAATGCCTTTCCGAGCAAGACCCCCATTGGACCAAAAAAGGATATAACCGCTGAATCCTCCCCAACCATTTTTGCTTCGAAAATAGCAGAAAAATTCAAATTCTGCAATGCAAAATCGACTTTCCCTTTGGCAAACACCACCTGTGGCAAGGAATCCTCGCCAGCAGTCGCCGTCTTTGAACTCTCTTGCGCAACAGCAAGTTGCACTAATAATAACATCGCCAATAACAACATACAAGACCAATACTCCAACTTGTTTAAATTATTACTGACATTCATTCGTAATTTGTTTTTTAGATTTGCAAATTAACACATTATTGAATTATGATTTATATTACAAGACGTGAAAGATTTTCGGCTGCACACAGGCTTTACAATCCAAATTTCTCGGACGAGGAAAACGAACGAATCTACGACAAATGCAACAATCCAAATTGGCATGGACATAATTATATCCTTGAAGTAACCGTTTGTGGAATACCCGACCCTGCCACTGGCTATCTTATCGATTTAAAAGAACTTAAGAGTATCATTCACAAGCATATAATCTCCAAAGTCGACCATAAAAACTTAAATCTTGATGTTGACTTCCTTAGCGGTGTTATCCCAACAGTCGAAAATCTTGCAGTTGCCTTTTGGAAAGAACTCGAAGGCAAATTCGTAAATTGCAAACTATTTAGAATAAAACTTTATGAAACAGAAAACAATAGTGTTGAGTACTTTGGAGAACCAATTGATTTACACAAATTTGTTTAACTCTTGAGATCAATATGGAAAACTATTCAGACTACAACCACATCGACGAATTTGAAACTGAACCAGAGGAAATCCTTTCCACACTACCAACACACAATCAATGGGGCGAACTTCTTTTCGATGCAAATGGAAATATGCCATTAACCCCAAACGAACGCGAAGCAATGATAAAACGTCTCGAACAAAAATTCATCGAGGTAATGGAAATACTTCGCATATCGAGACGCGACCCCAACTCGACAAAAACTCCTTTGCGAATTGCCAGAATGCTGGTCAACGAACTATTTGCTGGTCGGTACCAAGAACCGCCCAAAAGTACAGTTTTTCCAAATCGAAAAAAAGTAAACGAACTTATAATTAGCAAAGGAATAACGGTGATGAGCGTTTGCTCGCACCATTGGCAGCCAATCTCTGGCGATTGTGCAATTGGTTACATCCCAAACAAATTTGTTCTGGGGGTCAGCAAACTTAGTCGAATTGTCGATTGGTTTTGTCGGCGTGGCCAAATCCAAGAAGAACTCGGCGAACAAATTGCCGATTACATCGAGGAGCTCATTAAACCCAAGGCTCTTGGTGTGGTCATTCGTGCTCGTCACTACTGTATGATAGCCCGCGGAGTGAAAGGCAACGAGGAAAATTCGCTTATGATAACTTCTGTTATGCGTGGTTATTTGCTTACAGATTTAAATCTACGGAATGAATTCCTGAATCTAATAGGTATGGGCTATGTTAAGTGAATTATTTGACAATAATAGCAATATCTGTATTGATTTATTAGAATTTAATGAACCCGAAAACAGAGAAATCCCTATTTGTTATTTATTTAGCCCTTGTTTCATACCTTTTAAGCACTTGTATTAAAAACTGATGGGAAATAGAGAATTACCAAATTTCATTTTAGAACAAAAATACTGGGAACAAGGAGTTTTGGTTGCAGGGGTCGACGAAGCCGGCAGAGGCGCTTTGGCTGGTCCCGTCTTTGCTGCTGCTGTGGTTTACCCAATTAATTTCGTCCCTATGTTCGAGGTTTTCGATTCAAAAACAATTTCGGGCAAACGCCGCGAGAAACTTTATGAAACCATTATCAAAAATTGTCTCGCATTTTCTATAGCACGAGTTGATGTCGACATAATCAACGAAACAAATATCCTTCGTGCAACATTTCTTGCAATGAATAGCGCGCTCGAAAAAATTGCCAATCTGAAACCATTTGCATTTATCGACGGAAACCGCTTCGTTGGTGATTATCCACATCAAACAATAGTCGATGGTGATGCGAAATCATTCTCGGTTGCCTCTGCTTCTATCCTTGCAAAGGTCGAAAGAGACCGATGGATGTCCACTATTGCACACAGTTTATACCCCAACTATGGCTTTGACAAACACAAAGGATATGGCACGAAATTCCACATCCAGCAAATTCTTGCCAACAAACCCTCCCCCCTACACAGAAAAATTTTTCTGCGCAAAATTCTCCGCATCGGTTAGCCCAAACCTATAGGTTGCGTTGTTCAACCACGCCCCGCCCTTGCGGGCACCCTTCTCCTTGCAAAGGAGAGGGGTCGGGGGTGAGGTCCTACCCCTCTATTATTTTTATTTCTTCTGCTGTTAAATTATACAATTCGTAGATATGTTTGTCGATTTGTGCATCGGTTTTCTTTATCTCTTGCTCGATTCTTGCTCTTTCGTCGGTAATCTTGTCGCCAAGTTCGCTCAATCGATTGTTTAATGCAAGCATCTGCTCGACAAGCCGCTCGATTTGCTCTGCTACCTGCTGGTTTTGAGGGGTGATAGGGGGAAGAGGAACTTGTTCTAAAAATGCTTTTTTATACCTGTATCCCTCATCGCCTAATCCACCACCTGCATAAAATTCTTTAAAAAAGAAAGTTACCGGTTTTGAATTTAAGAGTCCTAAAATGTATTTGAGATTTTTGCCAGTCATCAAAAATGAAGTTGCTTCACAATAAAAGCCGCGATTATCATAAGCAAAACTTGATTCTCTAACTATCTCCTGCCACACAATCTTTTCCTTTTCAAATTCTTTTAAATACTTATCAGTGGGGTTGTTATCAAGCTCAAGCCAGTGGTGTTGTCCTGGATAATCTTTATCTTGTCTACTTCTGCCTCCTCTTGTATAATGACATTGTCCTCTGTCTTTAAGTTGTTTTTTATATTTTGATAGGTGTTCAACTACTGCTGGATAAAGATGTGCTTCTTTATAAAAACCGAATTTTGCCAATATCACCCACAGCCCTGCCCATTTGTAATAATACCTTCCAATATCCCTTCCCCTCAAAACTGGTTTTATTATCTCTTCAGTCCTTTTTCTTTCTTCCTCTGTTTGGCAATTTTCCAGTACCTTATTCCTTGTCTTTGTATCAATAATAAATGCTTCGTTAAATCCTGAATCTTTACATCCCAATCTTTTAATGGCTTCCCTATTCTTTCTATCTTTTCTTTGAGTGCCAAAACATTTTCATCTGCCAGTGTCCATGCATTGTCGGAAAGTTTTACTTGTTCGATAAACCCAA
>JBAMMD010000037.1:0-35402 GCA_039793965.1 Kapaibacterium sp. (SeqCode)
TCAAAATCAAAACTGCCACAGGGTTATACTCAACTGCATGAACTTCACAACCAAGACGCAAAGCTTCAAGGGGAATGGAACCACCACCAGAAAAAGGGTCAAGCACCTTCAAAGGTTTTCCACCGTTTGCCCTGAGAATATCTTCTCTTGCCTTTTCAATAGTGTGTCGGTTTAAAGAATTTTCCCACTTTGAAAGCTCAATTATGGATTTCCTTGTTTTATCCCATTCAACAACATCTTTTGGTGCGGGAATGAGTGCTGCATAACTTGTTGCTCTTGATGAAGCTAAGGGACGACGAGCCCACCAAATATGAAGAGTTGAAATATGTCCGTGTCTTATATTCTTCTCCTTTGCCGAGATTTCACTAACTTCCTTCACAGGAAAGCTTTCTTCTATAAAACGCTCATCTTTCATTTTTTCCACTCCTCAATTTTTTTATTTTTCCATTCCTCCAAAGGTACAATATAGCCAACAATTTCAAATTTTTCAACAGCCTCCAAATTTTCTACTGGATTTTTAATAATATTTAGAGTTGGATTTGTTGCAGCATTGGATACAACATAGAGATAATATTGGTTTCCAAGCCTTTGAGCTTTTAACCATTCATTCTGTGTCAAAGCCACATCACCAACTCCAGCCCTTGCTTTCACTTCGATATATCTTATATCTTTTTCCCCTTTCGATAAAATATCAAATCCGAGATTCTCTAAAGATACATCCTCGGGAATTCTGCCTTGTTCTCTCTCGTAAGCAAGAGCAACTTCCATACCAATTTTTTCAATCTCTTCATTTTCAACCAAATCTGTCTTTTCGGGAATTACACGCACGACACTGAAAAGTTCTGGCATAGAAAAAACAAGATTTTGTTCTTGTTCTATCTCTTTTTCAAGTTTTTTCTTGCCTTTTTCATATTTTCTTTTAAGATTTTCTTTGTTTTCGATAGTCAAATCGACTTTATCTCCTTTGGCTTGCCTTTCGTAAAGTTCCGAAAGTTCTTCATCGAGTTTCCTTATGATATAATCAAGAGATTTCAGCCCGTATTTCCTTTTAATTTCGGCTTGCCTTTTTCTTTCCTCCAAAATTTCATTCTTATACTTTTCAACAAGTTCAATAGCCAATTGGTTTGGACCATCATTATTTGGAATCTCAAAATTGTTCATTGGCTCGACCGGGGAAAGATCCCATAAAATTGCCGAGTTAATCTCCCTTTTGTTAACTCCATCGTCATAAACAGACAAAATCTTTCTTCCAGCCACAGTACCTTTACCATCTTTTACCTCTGCAACATAAAACCAGATAAAACCATCAAGTCTACCAGTAGGGTCTTTGAATACAGCGCCTTTCTTCACATCCTGTGCAAAACGCTCCTGTATCCAATGAAGGAGAGCCTCGAATAGGGGATGCCCGAATGTTACTAATTCGGCATCGGGATTCTTAAATGCAATCTGCTTGTCAAATGTTACCTTTGGGTAACTCTTTTTCGACATACCATATTTGTTTCTATATTCAACACTTTCAGCAATTATCCTTATATCATAAGGGATAGAATCTATGGCAAAAAATCTTTTTTTAAGTTCTCTTAATCTCCCGCCTGCCTCCTGGAAAGCCTTTTTAAAGAACTCTTCCACATATTCTGGAATTAAACGATAAATCTTTGCTTTCTCGCTCAACTCATTTATTCTTGTCAAATCAATGAACCTCGTTGCAAGACTTTCACCCAATACCTCCTTTATCTTTGAAATATACTCAAAATCGGGGTTTATATCCAGTTCATTTAAAATTTCATCCAAACTTTTCGCTTGTGTAATAGCATCGACAATGAGCTGGAAAAGGCTTTTACCTTCGAAGACATCACCAATGACATCGAAAACTCTATCACTTCCAAGTTTGTTCCTTATTTCCTCAAGTTTATCAAAAAGTTTCAGCAAAACTTCACCTTCGGCTGTATCTTGCGCGACAAGATTGAAAATATAAACATCTTTCTGCTGACCATATCTGTGAATGCGTCCCATTCTCTGTTCAAGCCTGCTTGGATTCCAAGGGATATCATAGTTAATCATTATATGGCAGAATTGAAGGTTTATACCTTCACCTGCTGCTTCGGTGGCAACCATAATATCTGTTGAATCTCTAAAGTCTTTTTCTGCACTAATCCGTTCGTATAAATTCATTCCGCCATGAATGAAATTGACCTTATATCCCCAAGATTCGATTCTATTCACAAGATATTTTAGAGTATCTTTCGACTCTGTAAAAATGAGGATTTTGGGATTTCCATTCATCTCCTTGATTTTATTGAAACCGTCTTCAATTGCTTTTCTTAGTTCCTTGAGTTTTACTTCTTCTTCGTTGTCAATAATTTCTTTGGCGTCCTCAATTAATTTTTCGAGTGTTTCAATCTCCTTTCTTAATTCTTCTTGATTTCTGGCAACAGAAACCGTTTCCCATTCTTTTTCTTTTTCCCATCTTTCATTTTCTTCAAAGTCCTCTACTTCTTCATATTCAATAGAAAAAGAGATTTCTTTTGGTTTTTCTCCTCCTTTAAGGATTTCCTCAAGTTTTCTCTTTCTTCTTTTTAAAGATTCTAAAAGAGCATAAGTGCTCGATGCCATCCTTCTTTGAATAATCATCAGGGCAAAGGCAACATTTCTTTTTTTATCATACTCTAATGCTATGTTGTACTGTTCGCGAACATATTGGGTAACTTCCTTATATAGTTTACTTTCGTTCTCAGACAATCGGAATTTTATGGTTATAGGAAATCTGCGGGTGAATAAAGGGTTCCCATCAAAATCCTTTAGATCCTCTTTTAATCTTCTTATAAACAATGGATTGTCTTTGTTTTTTATTGATTCTTCTATCATTTCTTGGGTAGCAAAGAATCCCGGCATAAGCAAGTCTAAAAATAGTCTAAAGTTCTCGGAATCACCTTTATGGGGTGTTGCAGTTAAAAAGAGGAGATGATTTGATGCTTTGGACAATACTTCACCCAATTTATACCGTTGAGTTCTGGAGACTTTATCGCCATATTTATAAGCTGCCATTTTATGTGATTCGTCGACGATGGTAAAATCCCAATGGGTCGAACTCAAACTTTTAAGTATTTCTTCCTGCTTTGCAAAATCAATTGATGTTATTACCTGATCTCTTTTTTCCCACGGGTTTTCCCCGTAGATAGAATCAAAGGTATTTCTATCAATAACTTCAAATGTTTCATCAAACTTATCTTTTAACTCTCTTCTCCATTGATTTTTCAAATGTCCTGGTGCAACTATCAAAACTCTGTTTGCCAATCTCCTCAGTTTTAACTCCTTGATAATCAGTCCTGCCATTATGGTTTTCCCAGCGCCAGGGTCATCGGCTATTAAAAATCTAATTTGTGGTTGTTTCAAAACATAACCATAAACAGCCTCGATCTGGAAAGGTAATGGATCGACTTTAGAAACATTCACAGCAAGAAGTGGATCAAAAAGAGATGCATATTTAAAACGAATTGACTCAAGCGCAAGAAATGCCTTTCGAGAATCAAAGGAAAAATCAATTACAAATTCCTCGATCTGCAATTTTTTCAAATCATCCTTTCCCAAAATTTGATCTATAAACGCTTTGGAGTGAATAGTTGAACCTACAATACGAATGTAATCATTAAGTTCTTCAGTCCTTTCAACTTTTATAGGTTCATCCCAAAAAGGCCCCTTGATGATGTTGCCCTTGTTAATCATAAACTCCTCCTTTTCTAATTATGGTGAAATTAATAAGTTGTTTAAAAGTTTCAATTTAAGAATTTTTACCAAAATTGTTTCTTCTTAATTTCAAATTTTTGAACTACCTATAAATCTTCGAAATTTTAAAACAAAAAATATTGAAAAATTTTCTTCTTTGTAAACGCAAAATGCAAAATTGGTTCAACTTCCATTTTCAATTTTAAATTAAAATGTACTACTAATTCAGAAAGTTGTTCCATTCGAGCATTAGCGTAGCCAAAGTCGTTCCGTAGAATGAGTACCAACTATTGTTAAGTGCTCTTTAGTGATTGCAATAAAGCTTTTCATATAATCTTTCTCCCAGATCTATTATATCTTCGTACCTTACAATTTTGCTAATCCATTCCCAGGGCAAAGCATCGAAACCATAGTAAATTCCAGCCAATCCGCCAGCAACTGCTCCAGTAGTGTCGCTATCGTACCCAAGATTGACAGCCGAAAGCACAATATCTTTGTAAGTATTATTGTTGAGAAAGCACCACAAACTTGCTTCAAGCGTATCGATTACATAACCACTTGAATTGATAGCATCTTCTGATAATTGTGAAATATCATAATCAATGATTCTACTAAAATGGCGAAGTTCTGTGTCGTATGGCGGCTTTGAATAATACTCGGAAACGCTCTCCTTCATTTTTACGTAAGCAAGTTTTGGGTCGTCGCCTTTGAGAAGATTTATAGTAAACTGGATATAAATTCCACAAGCCATCTGGGAACGAATATGACTATGTGTCAAACAAGACACTTGGTGGGTAAGTTCAAATTGGAGTTCTCTATCTTTATTTTCCAAATAAAATGAAAGTGGAAGTATCCTCATAAGCGAACCGTTACCATTGCTAAATTCATCGTTTAAACCTGCGTAAACTGGATTAATCCCATTTTTTAAACGAGATATAGCAATAGATGTTGTATTCCCCACATCAAAAACTTTACCAAACGGGGTCCAGTAACCTTCGTACAACCACCTAACAAATCGATTTGCAATATCTTGAAGATCGAAGCCATTGCAAAGAGACTCAGCCAAGCAAAAGGCAAGCGAACTGTCGTCGGACCAAGTCCCCGGAGGTTGATTATGAACACCGTAGCCAATCATATCTGATACAGGACTTGCTTTTAACACACTCCTCGATGAAAATTCCACTGGTACTCCAAGTGCATCGCCAATGCATAATCCCAAAAGTCCGCCGACTACTTTGTTCTTTTTCATAACAAAAAACTTTCGTCTATTTCAAAAATAACCAAAAAATTAAAAACAATTGATATAAGCGAAGAATTTTGTCGAGCAAACGAGCATTTTCACACTGTCGATAACAATTGAAAAACTGCAACAAACGAACCAGATTCGTCATTTAAAGAAATCAAGGATTTTAAATATAAATCTCCATCTCTACAATGCTTATCAACCGAGATGTTCTACAATTTCTTATCATTAGCTAAACTGATAGTTTGTGCCCAATCATACTAACTCAATCAATAATGCAATTTCAATAAATCATAACAACATAAATGAAACATTGCAAAAAATTTTGAAAAGAGCAAAAAGGCAATTCGGGTTTTCGTAGAGAAACCTTTGGTTCCACATCAAAAATAGTCAAATTTATGTCCTTTCAATTTCTCGAGTTTGGGTTGGAGTAATTTGTAAAGTATTTTCATTTTTTCGACAGCCCATTCTTTCAGTTCATTGGTCATTCGACCCTCCGCCTTTTCAATATATAATCTTGACCACCGTTGTCCCCAATCTTCTTGAAAGATGACTTTTTCTCCCGTCGCTTCCTCAATCTCATCCTTAAATTTTTCCAACTCCTTTAGTAACCTCCTATTTGCGGCTTTGTCTCCTTTCTCGAAATGTAATTCTACACCAAAACTATTTCGGGGACGCCCGTGAAAACCCCATTCAAAATGAACCTTACCTATACCAGTAGGTATTAAATAGTACGAACGAGGCAAAGGCTCAGGTAAATTAGGTATAACATCTTTAATTTTCATTCTTAAATCCTTATAGAATTCACGGTATTCTTCTTGAGACCTTGTTAAAGTCCCTTCTTTACTCTCTTTCCGCTCGGATTTTATCAAATATTCTTCGGCTTCTGGCAGAGGTATTATTGTCGAAGTGACAAGTCCAATTTTCTCGTCATCGATATCATAGGGAGTTAATTTGACACAAGATATTTCTAAACCAAATTTCCTCAACCATAGCACTGAAGCAGTAACCTCAGGTTTAAATTCCCTTGCCACAAGTATGATCCTTGGTTTTTCATCGAGCTCCTCGAAATCGGGATTATCTACGAAATCAAATAATTCTTTTTTGACTTCTTCCTCACTTAATTCTTTACCATTTTTTGCGATAAATTCTTTTCTGAGCGAAACCACATCAGCCATAGTCATTGTTGAGCAATATGCAGCGTATTTTATTGCTTGAAGTTCGACGTTCTTTCCACTTTCATCACGTTTCAATTCGACGATTACTAATTTCCCATTCTTATCGATAGCAAGTAGGTCAAGTCTCTCTTTTGTTTTATCAAATTTATCATATTCTGAAGTTATAATTAGTAACTCCTCTCCTAATACATATGGAAAATCTATCACCCACTTTTCGATATCTTTTCTTTCCATAATTCCCTGTTTTCTAAAATCTGTTTCATCGCAGGCTAAGAAATTCTTTTTCTTCTTCTCAAAAATATACAACACATTAAACCCCCTTTGCAAATTATACTAATTTATCAGTGTTTGTCTGACTCAATTTGGTTTCGATTTATAACAATAAACAAATTCAGCCATCCTTCCCTAAAGATTATTTATTAATTTCCAAATTGAAAAATCCGCCTTAATGTATTTCCTTTCTTCGAAAAAACCTTGTGACTTATTGTGAAATATATTTCTGTTGTATAAATACATTAGAGAAATGATTATTTGACAATTTGTTTCAGACTAGTTTACATTTTGAAGCTCTCCAAAGTTATTCATTGGTTTATATAACATAAGCATTAAATTCAAAAATAAGTATAAAAAACAAGAAATGAGCTGTTTTAAAAATTGTTTTTCAAATTAAAATTTTAATAAACACTGTCATTTTTAAAACACCAACAAAAATCTTATTGTTTAATTTTATTAAAGAAACAACTTTAACTTTTGATGCCACGCGTTCAGTCCGATTATATTACATCTATATTCCAATATATTTTATCAATCTCCTTCTGCAACTGCACTGTCTCTTTAATTGCAGTAACAATTCTGCAATAGCTCTGTATCTCATCAAGGGATAAGGTCTTGCCCTTTCTGTCCTTGAGCCATTTTTCTAAGACCTGATAGCCGCCGATATGGTATTTAAACACAGATTCCTCAATGCCCTCAAAATACTGGTTGCTGTTTATGTAAAGCCTTTCCTTTTCATGCCTCAACTTCTCGACCCTGTTGTCTCCCCTGCCCTGAAACCTCGCCTCTGGTTTAATATCAACCCTCATTAGATGCAGGTCAATAAGCCTGCTGCCTAATTCTGCCATCTTGCTGAAGACCCTATGCCCCTTTGCAAAGGGTATTCTCGGGAAGTCTATCTTTAAGAATTCTGCATACCTTGTGCGGTAGGTATTTGAGTATAAAACAGCATAGATGTAAGAAAGTATCTCTTCTGGTGCTGGAGTCTTTTTATATTGACCTGTAAGCCTTTCCATAAACCTATCCGAAATGTTTGGCTTTTTTACATAATAATCTGCCCCTGGCTCAAAGAGTAGCCAGGAACTCAGTTTTACAGTCTTCTTTTTTGGCTTTTCTGTTTTCTGGTAGAGGTAGAGGGGGAAGAGGTAGTTTATATCAAGTGCAGTAATGGCCGTTGCTCCAGCAATAATTTTGTCGGTTACAAATACATATCTCCAAATATCAGAACTCCTCGATCTTCTAATAGTAATCAAACCTAAATTTTCGCCCAGAAGCATATGCTGCATAACTTCTTTACGGGACCTTTCAACAACAGCATCGTGATAAAATATCCACCTCTGGTCAAAGGGTCGGTAAAGAATTTCAAAGATAAATCTATGTAAATCGGGTTCTTTCATCAACTCGTTTCTTACATCAGAAAGTTTGAATCTATCAGTATCATTTAAGTTATACGTTTGTCTTATAATCTCATCTGACAACTTTTTATCAATAAACTGCCTTAGCCTTCGTTTTAATATTTCCTGTTCAAAGGCAATAGCAAACTCATCTCTTGCGGTAACAATCCCGACACTATTTACAGGAAATATCTCTGTGATCTTTGGATAGGTCTCATACTGTTTCAAGAGTCGTTCATCTCTCGGGATAAAGAGATAAAACTCTGACTTTGGTCTGAGCCTCTTCCACCTTGTGTTTGTTATGTCATGTCTCTTGAGCCATTCGTATTTCTCTTCCCTTAACCCCCATATCTCTGAATGGAACACCTTTGAACCCTGTTCTTTGCTTTTTGTCTTTACAAATATCCCTATCGCAACTCCCTGCTGTATATCAAAGACATTTTCATCTTTGCCACCATCAGGAGTTCGTTCTTTTTTCTTGCTATTTCCATGAAGGTCAAGGAGGTATATCTGGTTAAAGGTCTTCATGAGGGACTGCCTCATTCCCCTGAATGTGGGGTTGTCAAGATAGCTGTGGTTTGTAATAAATCCAAGAATACCCTCGCCTGCCTGCTCAATCTTCCACTGGGCAAAACGGATGAATTTCACATAGTCATCCTGAAGCCACTTTGGATTCTTTTCTTTTAATGGCTTGCCATCTACCTGATAGTATTCCCTTATCTCTTTACTTATCCACTCACCAACATTTGATGAATGGCCAGAATAGGGAGGGTTGCCGAGTATCACTAAAATAGGCCTCTCCTTCTTCACCTCACCTGCAAGATGGGACTCCTCAGAAAGAGATGCCATGCCAGGCAGGCTGGTCTGCTCAAGTTCTTCCATCTCAAGGGCATTTGTGAGATAGAGTTTGAATCTGTCATTCTCTTTAAGATTGTAACCGATTTCTTCAAGTAAAAAAGAGATCTTCAGATGTCCAATTGCATAGGGAGCCATCATAAGCTCAAAGGCATAGAAGTTTTTGAGTATATGCTCTTTTATGAATTTATCCTTCCCGCCTTCGCCATATCTCTTTGTAAATTCATCCACTGCAAGCCTTGAAGCCTCTGCAGGGAATGTGAGGGTTCCTGCTGCAGGGTCAAGGAGAGTAACACCTTTGCTTGCAAGACCATCGGGTTTTCCAAGCTGGTCTTTCAATATCTCGTTTATGGAGCGGACGATGTAAGAGACGACTGGTTCGGGTGTGTAGTAAACGCCCCTCTTTTCCCTTGTCTCAGGGTCATATACTGATAGGAAGGTCTCGTAGAAATGGACAATGGGGTCGCTACCCTTATGCTCATGGAAATAGTCGTCAAGTATCTTATAGACATCTGTAATAGCAAGGACCTCTGATATGTCATCAATACACCATTCCATCTGTTTCGGCAGGTCACCGAGGGATATAAATCTAAAGAGGTCCCTTAAAATGCCGATTGTGTGGGGGATACTGTAATAGGCAAGTTTTCTATTAAAGCCATTATGGGAGCGAGTCCTTGCTGCAAAGAGTCCATAGGTTACTGTCTGGGCATAGAGGTCCGAAAAATTTTCTTCTGTTAAGTCACTTATAAGGAATCTCTCAAATGCTTCGTAAAAGCCCTTAATTTCCGGTGAAGACTCCTTTAATTGCTGATTAATAATCTCTTTAAGAAATCTTGTCCTTTTTGCGAGCTCCACAGCAAGTGTCTTTGCATCATAGACCCTGGGGATTGAAAAAGAAAAGAATTTTTCAAACAGGTTCATAAATTCAGGCTCTTTCTCCACTGGCGGGACTGTCTTCAGCTTGTGGAGAATCACAGGTCTGCCTATAAGAACCTTGTCTATCAAAAGACCATTGCGATAGAGCCTGAATTCAAGAAAATTTGTGAGTATCAGATTCGGAAATGTTTCTCGATATCTTTTTATCTGTTCTGAATCTTCTACCGAATCGAGATTTTTACCGGGTTCTTTTGCCTCAATATATCCAGTTATGTGTTGAGAACCATCCCAAACTTTGAAATCGGGATTTCCAGCCTCGGTCTTTTTGGGTAGGACAGTAATACTGATATTATTTCTATTTGTCGATTGGCAATACCTTTCGAGAAAGTCCATTAGAGGAGGGTAGAAGCTTTCTTCTCGAGCATCACCTTTAGTTGCGGTTTCACAAATATTCTTAACATAATCTTTGAGCATTAAAGGGTCACTTTAAAAAGGAAGTTGTGGGCCCTGAGGGACTTGAACCCCCAACCTACGGATTATGAGTCCGCCGCTCTAACCAATTGAGCTAAGGGCCCCAAACACCACAATTTTCCCAAAGAACTCGACGCAAGTTAAAAAATCCAATTGCAAAAATAATAAAAATTCAAATTTTAATAATTAAACAAACCTACAAAAAGTCCAAAGTTGAAATTAAATCCAGTAGGTTTAAGCCCTTGCGGCACCCCAGAAACCTCTTTCAGGTCATTTATTTTCCATTTTGGACTGAACGAAATGGGATATCCAAAACCAATTCGAAGCATCAAAAATGGTGTTGCAGCAAATTCAAAATTAATGTTCGGCTGGACAAACCAAAAACTTCCATTTATATTATTCGAAGTATAAGACTCGGCTTTCAAATCCTCCCATTTGAAATCGGTAATTGCATATTTTTCGAGAGTAATTTTTGACCAACCTAAATTCAATCCGGGCAAAACGGCGAATGATTTGAACAAGATAATTCCATAATCAATCAAAAACGATGTATAATTTACTTCTAACTTTAAACCCTTGGTTGTGAAATTTTCAACTTTTTCGGTTTTCTTCGAGCCCGAATACCCAGAAAAACCAATGCGCAAGTTTTTTACTATCCCAACCGCAGTGAACCCTTGGGCACCGGAAAGAAACAAAGGACTTTTGATTTCGCTCATAACAAGTTCTTTCGTTAATGAATTAATGTCGTCGAGATTCATAAACATAAAGTTTCCAACATAACCACCCCCAAGTCCAAAATATGGAGGCTTTTCGATTTCGACATTACTTTCTTCGAATTGAATATTATTTTGGTTCTCCTGGGGGAAAAGAAAAAAATTGCCGAACGCAAACATAAATGCACAGATAATAAATTTTTTCATACTTCCTCCGCTACTTAAATATAAGTGAAAAAATGCAAAATAAGAAAAAAGTTTTATTTATAATTTTGTCTTTTCAATCAGAGGGTACAATTATGAATACAATTTTCTTTATACTCTTTGGCATTGCTTGGTTTATTTTTGCTTACTATTGGTATGGGAATATCATCAAAAATAAAGTTCTTCGCTCGACAGATGACAACCCTACTCCTTCTCATAGTTTATTCGACAATAAAGACTATGTTCCAACAAAACCAATAGTGTTGTTTGGTCACCATTTTTCGGCAATTGCTGGGGCTGGTCCAATAATCGGTCCAATTCTTGCCTACTCCTATTTTGGTTGGCTTCCAGCATTGCTTTGGATTCTACTTGGTTCGGTATTCATTGGTGCAGTCCACGACTACACAAGCCTAATCACGTCTATCAGAAACAAGGGCTTTTCTCTTGTGAATATCGCTGACAAAGTGGTTTCCCCTCGGGCGGGATTCCTTTTTTCGATTTTCGTGTTTCTCACTCTTCTTCTTGTTCTGGCTGTGTTTTCCGACCTTACAGCAAGAACTTTAATGGAAGACCCAACTATCGTAGTACCAACCATCGGATTAATTTTCGTGGCATTGCTTTTTGCAATACTTCACTATCGATTGAAAATGAATGTTTACCTCGCAACTTTAATCGCTCTGGTTCTTCTTGTTTTGCTTCTTTGGGCGGGACAAGTCTTCCAAATAAAAGCTTCATACGGTGTCTGGCTTGGAATAATTCTATCATACTGCTTCGTTGCTGCAATTCTTCCGGTATGGTTACTTCTTCAACCTCGTGATTACATTGCAATGTACATACTTGTAATCGGAATGACTCTTGGCTATATCGGGATTATTTTTCTTAACCCTAAGATACAAGGACCACATTACATCGGCTTCCTAAGCAAACAAGGACCCCTATTCCCAATGTTATTTATAACAATTGCTTGTGGGGCAATTTCCGGATTTCACTCACTTATTGCAAGCGGAACTACTGCTAAACAACTCGACAAAGAAAGCCATGGGAAAATTGTTGCCTTCGGTGGAATGTTGACCGAGAGTGCTCTTGCATTCCTTGTCATTATGATGGTTGCAAGCGTTTTGCCTTTCAATGGCGACCCAAATTCTTCTTTCTTGGGTATTTTGACCAACAAAAATGCCGATATCCTTTTCGGAACCGCATTAGGCCAAACAATAAAGTCGCTCGGAATCCCTGTTGTTTTCGGAACTTCTTTTGGAATCTTAATGCTTAACGCTTTCATTCTTACCTCGTTGGATGCCGGAACACGACTTTGTCGGTATATTGTTCAAGAAGGCTTTGGCGAGCGCTACGGGGGAATATTAAAGGATAAGTACTTTTCCACTATGCTCATCGTACTATTAACACTATTGATATGCCTCAGTGGAAGTTATGCAAAAATTTGGTCGGTATTTGGTGCTGCTAATCAGTTAATAGGAACGCTTGCGCTATTTGTTGTTACTTCATATCTTCTTGGCGTCAAAGCTCCAAAATGGTATACTTTGTTTCCTGCTCTTTTTATGCTTATTGTAACCGAAAGCGCCTTGATTTATCAATTCATTTATATTTATCTTCCCAAAAAAGATTGGATTTTACTTTTTATTTCTTTAAGTTTGATTATCCTCGGACTTTTGGTCGCTGTTGAATCTCTACAAAAAATTTTGGGCAAAAAAAGGAAATCGCAACCGCCACAGAACTGACACCGATCGAAAATGCAAAATAACTCGATTGCCATTGTTGGCTGTGGAATAGCAGGGATTTCAGCTTCAATAGAGTTAATTAAAAGGGGTATTCCTCATACAATTTTCGAGGCTAAAAACTTTATCGGTGGCAGATTCTATTCTTTTTACGACAAACACTTGGGTTTTGAAATTGACAACGGACAACACCTTTTTTCTTCTGCTTACGATAATTTCTTTTCATTAATAGAATTTCTTGGCACTTTAAACTATGTCGAAAAACTCGACAAACCCGAAATTTTGTTTTTTCAATCAAATAATCACACGATAAAGTTAAAAGAAATTTTCTTCACTGGCAAAGTTGGAACTCTTTTCGGTCTTCTATTTTTCAATTACTTACCATTTCGTTCGCGTATCAGCGTCTTAAAATTTTTCCTTCATCTAAACGATAGCAAAACAAACGGCAATGAATCGACGAACGCTTTCGATTATCTTCTTTTACATAAGCAAGAACGTTCGACTATAGACAAGTTTTGGAATCCAATTGCTGTTTCGATTTTCAACAATTCGCTACAACGAATACCAGCAAATTTATTTGTGGAAACTTTAAAACTTGCATTTCTTCGAAACAGTCGTCAAAATGGCTTCACCTACTCAATAGTACCACAATCACATCTTATTGTCAGGTTCCCCAGAATTCTCGAAAAAAATGGCGGCAAGTTACTTTTGGCAACTTCGGTTCAAAAAATTCAGAAAAACGGTAATCATTTCGAAATTCAAACAAACTCTAATCAGAAATTTTTATTTGACTATGTAATTTTATGTGTTCAACCAAACGTACTTAAAAGATTATTGCCAGATGACTGGCTTCAAATGAGCTATTTCGATTTCTTGCACAAAGTCAATTTCAATCCAATCGTTTCAATTTACGTTACAACTCCGAACGAAATAACCACAAGCAAATTCGGTTTCCTTTCAAATTCTTCTGCCCACTGGATATTCAACAAAACAAGAATGTGCAAACTCAATTTTCCACCATACCTTTATTCATTTACAACGAGCAATGCCCATCAATTGCATCCAATGCAACAATCTGAATTGATTAAAATGATTGAAGAGGATGTAAATAAACTCTTTAATAAGAAGGTAAGTTTTATAAATAGCAAAGTTATCAAAGATAAATTTGCAACAATAGATCTCGATATTGAGTTCAACAAACTTCGTCCAAAGCAGGAATCTCCAATCGATGGATTGTTCATTGCCGGAGATTGGACACAAACTGGACTTCCCGCAACACTTGAAAGTGCTGCCCTTAGTGGTAAATTAGCAGTTTTAAAAATGTTAAACTATCTTAACCGAATATGACAATACCAAACATTTTAAGCCTAACACGCTTGATTCTTGCTTTCATCATTGGGTATTTACTCTTCACCGAGCAAAAAAATTTTGCAATTCTTTTAATCTTTTTTGCTTGGGTCACAGACTTGCTCGATGGTTACCTTGCACGTAAATTGAAAGCAATATCAGAGCTTGGAAAAATACTAGACCCGCTTGCTGATAAGCTTTTAGTATTAATCATTGTAATATCCTTGGTTGCCAAAGGAGTGATTTCCACCACAACTTCATTGTTTGTAATTGGGCGGGACATTACAATACTCGCTGCAGGTTTGTTTGCTGCAAGAAAATATAAATTTGTTATCCCATCAAACATTGTTGGGAAAGTTTCTGCATTTCTAATTGGCTTTTCACTTTTCATTTTGCTTTTATTTAATCCACAAAGGAACGTAAGTCTCTTGGTCGAATTTTTTATAGATTCTGTTGTCGTTGTATCTCTTGTTCTTTACTCAATTTACTATTTAAAATGGCTGAAAAAATTTAAATCTTCGTAAATTTGTTTTTTTCTTTACTGCAAATGGGTTTTTTAGAAAAATTTAAAGAAAAAGTTTCTGGCTTTATCAAATCAACATCCGACACACTTTCTGTCGAGAAGGTTAAGAGTGGCCTCACCAAGACCCGAAGCAATCTTCTTGACAAAATCAAAAATGCTATTGGATTGGGAAGGAAAATTGATGCCTCGCTTATTGAAGAAATCGAAGAGATATTGATAACCGCCGATATTGGTATCCACGCTACCGACAAAATAGTCGAGTCGTTGAAAAGAAATGCAAAAAATGTTAATCTTGCAAGTACCGACGAAGTGCTTGAAATAATAAAGCTTGAAATACTCAATATACTAGAAGAATGTGAGCAAGAATTGAACTCAGACCCCTTTAAGCTTGACCCAGTAAATTTACCTCACACAATTCTTGTAGTTGGTGTCAACGGTGTTGGCAAAACCACAACAATTGGTAAATTAGCATACAATTACAAAAAGCTTGGTCATTCGGTGCTAATTGGCGCTGCCGACACCTTTCGTGCTGCAGCAAACGAACAACTGGAAATCTGGGCAGAAAGAGCTGGTGTTCCAATAGTACAACAAAAACAAGGCGCCGACCCTGCTGCTGTCGCCTACGACACTCTTCAATCTGCTATCGCTCGAAAAGTTGAAGTTGTAATAATCGACACTGCTGGAAGGCTCCACAACAAATCCCACCTTATGGCTGAACTCGAAAAAATCACTCGTGTTATGAGAAAACTTAAACCACAAGCACCCGACGAAGTCCTTCTTGTCCTTGATGCAACCACTGGACAAAATGCCATCCAACAAGCACGAGAGTTTACAAAGGTGGCTCCAATAACAGGAATTATCTTGACAAAACTCGACGGTACTGCAAAAGGTGGAGTCATTGTTCCAATTGCAATGGAATTCAAAATACCAGTAAAATTTATTGGTGTCGGTGAAAAAATCGACGACCTTCAGCCGTTCAACCCTGTGATTTTCGTCGATGCCTTATTCGGGTAACCAGTTGTAAGATTTTCAAAATTTTCATCACTAATGGTTTTTGGATAAGACATATGACTACGTTAAAAATTTGAACATTAATAAATCGAATTGGTAGTTAATCAATAATGTTTTAATTTTGTATTTTTTGTAAAAAAATGTTTGGAAATATAGGAGGTAACAATTGAAGAAATCGATAGGGAAAATTTTATTTGTTTTATTGCCGATTGTAATCTCTTTGGTTTTGCTCTATCCAACATATAAAGCAAGCAAACTGGAGAAATTAAAGCAACAATACGAGGAAAAAGCCAAAAAAGCTAAATCACCACAAGACTCTTTAGAGATTTTAGAAAAATTTGAAAAAACTTTTGGACAGGAATTGCTTAATGCACGTGCCAACCGAATTAAATTGGGACTGGACCTTCGCGGAGGAATGTACGTAACTCTCGAAGTAGATGTCTTAAAAATGTTGGAAGAAACAGCCCAGCGCGATGCAATTGACGACATTTTCCAAGAAGTTATCGAAAAAACCAAACAAGATGCAAAAAAATCCGACGAAGATGTTGTAGAAATTTTTAAGAGAAATTTCGATCAGATTGCACGACCAAAGAAAAAATTTCTTTCCGACTACTACGACTTTGGTGGAGCAGCATCTGAATCCGATGATAAAATAATTGAAAAACTTAAAGAAAATGCCCAAGAAGCCATCGACCAGGCTCTCCAAGTTATCCGCCAAAGAGTCGATAAATATGGAATATCCGAACCAACAATACAGAAGATTGGACAAAGAAGAATACTTTTGGAGCTTCCCGGCGTAACAAACGAAAGAGAAATGTTACAGTTAATCCAAACCACCGCAAGATTGGAATTTAAACTTGTTCGCAACGACGAAAATCTTGTTGCAGCGTTTTATAAAATAGATGACTTTCTTCGAAAAGAGAAAATGATCTCAAAAGGGCTACCAAATGTTCCCGCCGATACAACAAAAAATGTTGCAGAATTAAAATCAGCCGATACAACAAAACCCAAAGATAAAACACAAGACACGACGGTCGCAAAATCTGAATCAGACACCTCAAAAGCAGGCGAAAAACCCGATACAACCGACCCCTATGCTGGATTGTCTCAGGAAGAAAAGTCAAAAAGATATCTCGAAGACCATCCTTTTACAACATTGTTTATAACAAACTATCTTCCACCGAATGCCGAACGCGGTCAATATCAACGTGATGTCCGTTTTTACAATGCAACGCAGGTCCCAAAAGGAGAATACGATTTTGAAATTTTCGAGGACGTTTGGAACAAATTTGAATCAATCATAAACCGAAAAGAAATTCGTGCGCTTCTTCCCTACGACATTGAAATCCTTCGTGGTGCAAAACCTAATGTCATTAAAGACAATAAGGGAAAAGAATACAAAATATATAGTTTCTATGCTTTGAAACGCGAACCAGAACTCACTGGTGAAGTCATCACCGACGCAATTGCAACCTACGACCCAACAACAAACCAACCAATAGTTACAATGTCGATGAACGCAGACGGTGCCGACAAATGGGCTAGAATCACTGGGGCAAATATCAAGAAACGAATTGCAATTGTTCTCGATAATCTTGTTTACTCAGCACCGGTTGTACAACAAAAAATCGTTGGTGGCAATTCTCAAATTACCGGTATGAGTAGTCCCGATGAGGCAAAATTACTAAAAATCGTCCTCAAAGCTGGGGCATTGAAAGCTCCTGTTCAAATTATTGAAAAGCGAATTGTAGGTCCTTCGCTCGGTGAGGATTCAATACAAAGAGGTATACAATCCTTGTTAATTGCGGCTGTGCTTGTTTTATTGTTTATGGTAATATACTATTCAATGGCTGGTATGTATGCAAATATTGCTGTTATCATTAATGTTTTGCTGATTATTGGTATTATGGCTGCATTTCAAGGGACATTGACTCTTCCTGGTATTGCCGGAATTATTTTAACGGTTGGTATGGCAGTGGACGCAAACGTACTTATTTACGAACGCATTCGCGAAGAACTTGGTAAAGGACGCTCGATACGCTCTGCAATCGACGAAGGATTCTCGAAGGCTTTATCTGCAATTCTCGACTCAAACATCACAACATTCATCACTGGATTAATACTCTATTTCTTTGGGACCGGTCCAATCCAGGGATTTGCAATGACGCTGATGATTGGGATCATTACAACACTCTTTACTGCTATTTTAATTTCAAAGGCTTTGTTCCAAATTACTCTCAATCTTGGTAAAACAAACATTAGCTTTGGACAATCAAAACCAATTAGTTCTTAATTTAAGGAGGCATTATGCAATTTTTTAAGAAACCTAACATTGACTTCGTTGGGCAAAGAAATAAATTTTTCATTGCTTCATCAATAATGATCTGCTTATCGATAATATTAATATTAATATTCGGCTTTAGATTCGGAATAGATTTTACTGGCGGTACTGAAATCGCATTTTTTGTAGAAAAAAATTTAAATACTGACGAACTGAGAAAAATCCTTGCAAAAAACAATATCTTTCCAGACGAAATTAAATCCTTCGGAGAAAAAAATCATTTCTTGCTTCGATTGAAAGAAGTTGGCGACGAGGCAAGCAAAATCGAAACTTCTTTGCTCACTGCCTTGAAAGACTACTCAATTCAAATTTTGAAAAAAGACACTATAGGACCAAAAATAGGTGCCGAGCTCCGTTTCCAAGCCTTCATTGCTGTGTTGCTTTCAATCATTGCAATGCTCATCTACATTGGGTTGAGATTTGAATTTATCTTTGGCTTGGGAGCTATCATAGCGCTTATCCACGATGTCATCTTCACACTTGGAATGATTATTCTTTTTGATAAACTCGGAATTATTAATTTGGAGATAAATCAAGGTATTATCGCTGCTTTGCTTACCGTCGTTGGCTATTCAGTTAACGATACTGTGATTATTTTCGACAGAATTCGTGAAAACCGCGAAAAACAAAAGGGTATTCCATTTGCCAAAATTGCAAATTCCAGTATCAATGAAACTCTTAGTCGAACGATAATTACGGTTTTAACTGTTTTGCTTGTGCTGTTGGTTATGGATTTCTTCTCCGGTCCTGTCTTACAAGGTTTTGCATTCACAATGACTGTTGGTGTTATCGTAGGTACCTACTCTTCGATTTACATAGCAACTTCTTTTGTCCTTTTTTATATGCAAAAAGTTAAAAAGATAAATATCGAAGAAGACATAACAAAGCAAGCAATTCCTTCAAAGGTATAAATATGGAAAATATTGAATTTCAAACAATTGAATTAAATCCGGAAATTTTATTAATCAAACTTCCCCCAAAACTACTTGGGGGAAGTTCGGCTACTACATTTTCCGAACTTATCGAAAAGGCAAAAACAAAAAATTTAAAATATATCCTTTTGGACTTGAGCAATGTCGAAGTAATTAACAGCCTTGGATTGGGAATGATTGTTGCTGGATACACTTCATTGAAAAAGAATAATATTTCGCTTATAATGATTTCCCCAACTGAGAAAGTTCAAAATCTTTTGAAAATAACACACCTCGATACCATATTCAAAATCTTCAACTCTGTCGAAGACTTTCAAGGTTCTCTATAATATTGTAAAATACAAATCTTGATAATAGGTACTAATTTTTGATTAATATTTCTTAATTTACATTTCAAACATTTGAAATTCTTGCAATGAGTGTTACTCTTGTTATTGGCGCACAATGGGGCGACGAAGGAAAAGGCAAAATTGTCGATATTTTAAGTGAAAACTTCGATATTGTGGCTCGCTACCAGGGCGGTGCAAATGCTGGTCATACTGTTGTTTTCAACGGAAACAAATTCATTTTACACTTGATACCTTCTGGTATTTTACAGCCCAAAACTACCTGCATAATTGGAAATGGAGTCGTTGTCGATCCATTTGCATTAATCGATGAGGTTGAACTTTTGCGAAGTTTCAATATCGAAGTTGATGGAAGATTGTTTATTAGCGACAAAGCCCACCTAATTCTTCCATACCATAAATTGCTTGACAAAGCAAGCGAAGAGTGTAGCGAAAAATCAATTGGTACTACTGGTCGTGGGATTGGACCTGCTTACGTCGACAAGTTCTCTCGTTGTGGAATAAGATTGGGTGATATTTTCGAGACAGATGAACTTCGAGCCAAAATCGAACAGAGTTTCACTCAAAAAATTGAAATGATTTCGAAACTTTACAAAAGAGACTTTGATATTGACATACAAAAGTCAATTTCTGAGTTTATGCAGTCGTTGCGAACAATTCAACATTATGTTGACGACACAACCTTTTTGTTAAACGAAAGCATTAGTAATGGGAAAAAGATACTTGCCGAGGGCGCCCAAGGCACTCTTTTGGATGTCGACCACGGCACTTATCCCTTCGTTACAAGCTCCAATCCAACCGCTGGCGGAGCTTGCACCGGACTTGGTATTCCCCCAACATCGATTGACACAATCATTGGGGTCTGCAAAGCATATTCAACAAGAGTTGGCAACGGACCTTTCCCAACGGAACTTAATGACGATACTGGCAAAAAAATTCGCGAAAATGGATATGAATTTGGTTCAACAACCGGTCGTCCCCGTCGTTGTGGATGGATTGATTTAGTTGCTTTAAAATATTCTGTAATGATAAATGGAATACAATCGCTTGCAATTACAAAAATTGATGTTTTAAACGATTTTGATGAAATCAAAGCTTGCGTAGAATATGAAATAAACACTGAAAGAACGAATAAATTCATTTCAAAAGCCTCAACTCTTGAAAAAGTCATCCCAGTGTATAAAACATTTAAAGGATGGCAAAAAGCACTTAATGGTACCACAAAATTCGAAGACCTACCACTTGAAACAATAAAATATCTTCGCTTCATTGAAGAATATGTTGAATGCCCAATAAAGATCGTCTCTACAAGCCCAGAGCGTAATGATACAATTTTCCTCGATTGAAAGAGATGTTGAACAAAATCGGAAAAATGTTTAATGATATTTCTCGAAGATACGACTTATTGAACGACATATTAAGTTTTGGAGTTCATCGTTTGTGGTTGAAGCGAGCGGTTCGTTCCATTCCACTGAAAGACAATTATAAAATACTCGACCTTGCCACAGGCACCGGCAATTTTGCATTTACATTTTTGAAAGAAAATCCAACCCTTGAGGTAACCGGAATTGATATCGCAGAAAATATGCTTGAAATTGCCAGATATAAAAACTGGAAGTTTGGTCGAAAAGCAAATTTTGTCGTTGGCGACGCAACCCAAATCCCTTACCCAAGCGATACATTCGATCTTGTATCCATATCCTTCGGGATTCGCAATGTTCAAGATATAAAACTTTGCCTTTATGAAATATTCCGAGTATTGAAACCCACGGGACATTTTCTGATTGTTGAATTTGGACGCCCTAAAAGCTGGTTCAAGCCTTTTTATTGGATTTACCAAATGACAATAATACGATACCTCGGTGGCTTGATAGGTCGGAATTTCAGCGCCTACAACTATCTTGTCCGCACGGTAAATAATTTCCCGAGCGATAAAAAATTCGTCGAACTTCTCGAGAAAACAAATTTATTTGAATCAATTAAATATATTCCATTGACATTTGGCATTGCATATATCTATACAGGCAAACCTAAAAAATAGAATCAGTTTGTTCTTGCTTTAATAGTTGTCAAAAGGAAATTAAAATCGTTGTCATCGAGGTAATATTTCGTATTACAATATTGGCAAACAAGTTCGTTTTGCCCTAATTCTTTCATTTCTTTTATATCCAAGTAACTTAAAGTAAGAAGCTTTTCGAGAAAACTTTCTTTCGAACATCGGCAGAAGAAATCCACCCTATCATTTTTCAACATAGTAAAATCCCAAGGAAGAATTGTTTTCAAAACTTCAATCAAATCGTCGGCTGGCTGGATAATCTTTGTTAATCTTTCAAGTGTTTGAAATTTTTCGATAACCAAATCTTTCTCTTTTTCCGTTACTCCGGGCATTGCCTGGAGAATGATACCACAAGAGTTAGAAATTTTGCCACTCTCGTCAGTTTCGGCGTCGAGAATCGCGATAGAAAAAATCTGTTCGGACTTTGCAAAGTAATAATTTAAATCAGATGAAATATCCCCGCGAATTAGTTCGACTATACCTTGAACTGGCTCCGGCTCGTTGTAAAGAATACGCATCACACGAAAAATACCGTTGCCAAGAGCAGTATCGTATTCGTCCTTGCTCAACTTTTCAACTTGGGGTGAATATTCGCAATAACCTCGAACTTCTCCAACCTGAATGGCTTCCGCAGTAACTTTTGTCACCAATCCCTCGCCAATTGCATCAATAATAACCCGTTCCTCACCAGTTAAAAAAACGGCAAGCAATGATGCTGCAGAAAGTGTCCGAGCAAGAAGCAAAGCAGGAACTTCGGGCAAAGCGTGTCGATTCTGGGCTTCGAGAGCCACATTGGTATTTTTTATAGCAGAAACGCGAAAATGACCGTTACTTGCAAGTACGCTTACAACACGAGACTTCCTTTGATGTTGTTCAAATGTTAAAGACATAAATAATTTGCAAATTAAATAAGAAAATTAAACGTCTTTCTAAAATTAAAATTGCTTGGATATGGAGTTAACTGAATTTTGGACAATATTATCTGCAAACGGGATTATCCTTGAGGTTGAACAACTAAAACAAATTGAAAGGTTTGTCAAGGAATTAACCTATTGGAATGATAAAATTAATTTAATTTCTCGAAAAGACATAGATAATATCCTTGAAAATCATATTTTGCATTCTTTAAGCATACTGAAGTATGTGGAAATTCCGCAAAAGGCAAACACACTTGATGTTGGAACTGGGGGCGGGCTTCCAGGAATTCCTTTAAAAATTGCTCGCCCGGATATTAATATGATTTTGATTGATTCAATTGCAAAGAAAATTAAAATAACCGATATGCTTGCAAAACACACTGGCTTAAGAAACATCCAAGCGATTTGCAGCCGAGCAGAGGAGTTTGCAAAAGACAAAAATAATTTTGCTCGTTTCGACGTTGTTTTTTCGAGGAGCGTAAGCACAATTGCAACAGTAATTGCTTGGATTAAAAAATTGTTGAAAAGTAATGGCAAAATTGTTTTTCTAAAAGGCGGCGACTTGGGCAAAGAAAAAGCAGATGCATTTAAGATGTTTCCAAATCTCGAAATAAAAGAATTTTTAATTGACTTGGTAGGTTATGAAAAATTTAAAAAAGATGAGAAAAAGATTGTGGTTTGCAATTTTGCCAATTAAAATTTTCATTTTGTTTATTTTGATAGCTTTGATTTCGAGCGAAGTGCTAAAGGCTCAAAAAACTGCCTCGACATCAAAATTGAAAATTGCACGAGTAAAGTACTCCGGTGGAGGCGACTGGTACAACGACCCCTCGGGCGAGGTTAATCTTTTGACATTTATTAAACAGAATACAAACATTCCAGTCGAGCCAGTCTACGAGTGGGTCGATTTAGCAAGTCAAAATCTTTTCTCCTATCCTATTCTTTTTCTAACCGGACATGGAAATGTAAACTTTAGCGAACGCGAAGTCGAAAATCTGCGAACATACCTTAAAAACGGTGGTTTCTTATACATCGACGACGACTATGGCTTGGATAAATTTATTCGGCGCGAAATGAAAAAAGTCTTCCCAGATCAAGATTTTGTTGAACTACCATTCAACCATCCTATTTATCACATTCACTATAATTTCGAAAAAGGGCTTCCCAAGATTCACGAGCATGACAACAAACCACCCGCCGGCTATGGACTTTTCTACAATGGCAGACTTTGTGTTTTCTACACCTACGAATCCAATCTTGGGGATGGGTGGGTCGATCCAAATGTCTACAAAGACCCTCCAGAACTTCGCGAGCAAGCATTGAAAATGGGTACAAATATTGTGATTTATGCATTAACAAATTAGGTGGCTTATGGCATACCAAACGGAACTGATTCATAAATCTATAAATAAATTAAAAAGAACAAAATCTTTAAAATTTTTAACCGAGATTGGCACGAGCCTCTTTAATTCACTTTTACTATTAATAATATTACTTTTCTTATTCACATTTCTCGAATTTTTATTCAATTTTGACCGAACATCAAGAACTGTGCTTTTTTCCGTCGTTGTTTTCTCGACACTGACGATGTTTATAATTAACCTCCTCCCGACTTTGGGTAAAATATTCTCTTTTGATAAAAAATTGACTTTGGACAAGTTGGCTTTTGAAATTGGTTCCCATTTCCCTGAAGTTCGCGATAAGTTTTCAAATTCGCTTCAGCTTTACTTTACGCTCGACCAAAATCCCGGTGTTTCGAAATCTCTTCAATGGCAAGGTATTGTGAACGGAATTATTGACCCAGAGAGATATGACTACTCGGTCGTCGTCGATAAAAAGAAATTGCAAAAGTCTTTTCTCCGATTTCTTGCATCATTATTTCTTTTCACCCTACTTTGCTTTATTTTTTCAAGCAGTTTCGGTTTCGCATTCTACCGCTTAGTGAATTTCAACAAATCTTTTCTTCCGCCTCCACCATTTTCATTAGTGATTTATCCCAAATATGAAACAGTTAAAAAAGGGGAGAACGTTAGAATAGTTGTCAAGGCACAAGGGAAAAGCCCGCAAATAATCACACTCAAGATCAAGGAAAAACAACAAGAAGAATTTGAAAGTATTCCGTTGAACATAGATTCTGGCAATATCTATGTGTATCAATACCCTTCAATTAAAACAACTATCAAATTCTTTGCAGAAGCAGATTGGGCAACCGAGAAAGTAACTTCCGATATCGGAGAAATTGTCGTAATCGACAATCCAATTGTCAAGACAATTCAAGGCGTTGTTAATTTCCCTGCATACACCCGTAAACCTCCGCTTTATTTCTCCGAGCAAAATGCGGACTTAAACGTGCTGAAAGGTTCACAAGTCCATCTTTCGATACTTGCAAACAAAAATGTGAAAGAAGGACAGATATATTTGCTCAAAGAACGAAAAGAAAACACTCTGCAATACGACACAAATGTAGCGAAATTATCAGTAGAAGACCGAAAAGCAAACGCAACTTTCACTGCAAACTTTAACGGTTTTTACTTCGTTCAGCTTCGCGATTACGACAATCTTGAAATCATAAATCCAATACAATATAGAATCAATGTTTACGATGATGCTTATCCAGTAGTTAAACTTCTCGAACCGGAAACAGACGTGAAAGTAACCGAGGGAGCCTTGCTTCCAATGATGATTAACATTAGCGACGACTTCGGCTTTTCCTCTTTGCTATTAAAATATAGACTTTCATACTCGGATTACACAACTCCTTGGAAAGAGTTTAAAACAATAAGCATCCCAATACCTTTCGATAAAACAGAAACAAATGTTGCATATATCTGGGATTTGAATGCATTGCAAATTTCTCCTTCAGAAGAATATGAATTTTACATAGAAGTTTATGACAACGACCGTGTAACTGGACCTAAATCCTCAAAGACTGGCTTGCTACGAGTCAAACTGCCGTCTTTGGAAGAGGTGTTGACCGAAAGTTCGAAAGCACAAGAGAATATAACAAAAGAACTTGATAAGGTATTAAAAGAAGCAAACGAAGTAAAAAAAGAAATGGAAAAAATCGAACGCCAATTGAACAAAGAAAAAACGCAGAACCAGATAGATTGGTCCGAAAAGAAGAAAGCCGAAAATCTCTTGAACAAACAAAAGGAATTGAGCAGTAAACTTTCTGAAATACAGAAAAATTTGGAAAATTTAACCAAAAAAATGACTGAAAACAATCTTCTTTCGCCAGAAACATTGCAAAAATATCTTGAGTTGCAGAAACTTCTTAAGGAAGTAAATTCCCCAGAGTTGAAACGACTACAACAGCAGCTCGAGCAAGCATTGCAAAAGTTATCGCCCGAGGATATTAAACGCGCACTCGAAAACTATAAATTCGACGAAGAGCAATTCCGAAAAAATCTCGAACGAACAATAAAAATACTAAAACGATTGCAAGCTGAACAAAAAGCCGAGGCATTACAGAAAATGGCTGAGGAATTACTTCGAAAACAAGAAGAATTGCAAAAGCAGTTGGAGAACACAAATCCAAATGATCAGAATTTACGCAATAGGCTTTCCACCCAGCAAGAACAAATCCGAAAAGACCTAAATGCTATTGAGAACGAATTGAAGAAACTCTCCGATATTATGAAAGAGATTGGCAAGGATATGCCTTTGAGCGAACTTGAAAAAGCAGAGCAAGAACTTGCACCCGAGGAAACAGCCAAAGATATGGAAAACGCAGCCGATGCAATTCAAAAAAGTAATTTCAACCGAGCAAGACAATCACAAGAAAAGGCTAAAAACAGACTACAAAAATTTGCAAGCCAGATGAAAAAAGTGCGCGACGAAATAAACAATAAAGTCACAAAGGAAGCAATTGAAAAATTGGAGAAAGCACTCAACGATATGATGACTCTTTCAAGAGAACAAGCAAAATTGAAAAAGGAAACTCAAAATACTGATTACAACTCCGTTAAAATACCTGAACAAGCACGCACACAGTCAAATTTAACCGAGTCGCTACTTGAACTTGCAAACTCCTTATTCGAATTGTCGCAAAAATCCTTCTCCGTCACTCCTGAAATGGCTCGGAATCTTGGCGAGGCATTGAATTCAATGCAAAAAGCAGTTGAAAGTCTTGAAAACAGAAATCTCAGCAGTGCAAAACAACAGCAAGAACAGGCAATCCAAGCAATGAACAGGGCTTCGATCCAAATGCAAAATATGCTTTCGCAACTACAGAATCAAGGCACCTGCGATAATCCCGGTGGTATGGGGGAAAATGGGAAGGGGAACTCGTTCAACTTTATGCAACGGTTACAACAAATTGCATCGAGCCAGCAAATGATAAATCAGATGGCACAGCAACTGGCAAACGACAACCGAGGCCAACTTTCTCAAGAACAACAAGCCCAACTTGCCAGAATCATCGCCGACCAAGGCCGCGCACAAAAAGCGCTCGAAGAACTTGCCAATGAAAGGAAACGCTTTGGAGAGCAAGACCCAAGAATCCTTGGCAACTTGAATAAAATAGTAAAAGAAATGGAAGAAGTAATCTCGGACTTGAAAAGCGGAAAAATTGACAGTGAAACCTTAAAAAGACAAGACCGTATTCTTTCGCGACTTCTCGACGCAACTAAATCAGTCTACGAAAGAGACTACGAGGAGCGCCGCGAATCCACCCCAGGAAAGGAACTTGCAAAGGAACCACCGCCAGCGCTCGATCCAAACACATTAAACAAAAAAACTATCGAGCAATATTTAAACGAAATGAAACTGAAATACACAAAAGACTACGAGGATATAATACGAAAGTACTTCAACTTGATACAGAATGCTGTTCCATATTAATCCCTTGCGATGATATTAAGCAAAGAGAACATCGACCAGTTTGAAATTTGGTTAAGTAAGGTTTACAACAACGGAGGAGCTATACTTTTCGATAAACCCAAAGATTGGACATCATTTGATGTCGTCAACAAATTGAAAAAAATATTGGGAATAAAAAAAATTGGGCATACTGGCACACTCGACCCTTTTGCAAGTGGTTTGTTAATTCTTTTGTTAAATAAATTTACAAAAAAGCAGCAAGAGTTTACAAATCTCGATAAAACATACCTTGCAACAATAAAACTTGGAGCAACAACCAAGACTTTCGACCCTTCCAGCGAAGAAGAAAACATCCAAAGTGTTGAAGACATAACAAAGTCTGAAATTGAAAGTGTTTTACACTCTTTCGTAGGTGACTACGAACAAATTCCGCCTATGTATTCAGCAAAAAAAATTTCTGGGCAAAGGTTATACAAGCTTGCCAGAAAGAATCTTGAAGTCACATTGAAACCCATTATTGTTAAAATCTATTCTATCGACATTCGTTCTATTGAATTACCATTTGTAGAATTCGTTGTCAGATGTTCAAAAGGGACTTACATTCGATCTCTTGCTAATGATATTGGAAAAAAAATTGGTGTTGGAGCGTATCTTTATGAGTTAAGACGTACACAAATCGGCTACTTTTCCGTTAATAATGCTTTTACAATACAAGATTTTTTAAATGAACTAAATAAGGTAACTTAATGGAAGTCTTTCGGGGAGTTGAACAAATCGAACGGAACCAAAACCACATTATTACAGTAGGAACTTTCGATGGTGTACATCTTGGACACCAGAAGATATTGAATAGATTGAAAGAAATTGCCAAGCTTGAAAATGGAATATCCCTGATAATTACTTTCGATCCCCATCCCCAATATATCGTGAAGCGACCGGAAAAAGAACCCATCAAACTTCTTACCACAATCAACGAAAGATTAAGTTTATTTGACAAGTTTGGAATCGATCGTGTTTTGATAATACCGTTCACAAAAGAATTCTCGCAAACACCAGCAGAAACATTTGTTAGGGAAATCCTACACCAAAAGGTTGGATTCTCCCACATATTAGTCGGATATGACCATTTCTTTGGGAAGAATCGGGAGGGAAATTTCGAACTTTTAAAAAAGTTGTCAAAAGAAATGGGGTTTAAGCTGGAAAAAATCTCTGCATTAATAGCCGAAGAAATAACCATTTCAAGCACAAAAATTCGCAATGCGCTCTTGCAAAACCAAATTGAACTTGCAAACAAACTCCTCGGTTATCATTACTTTATTTCTGGAACTGTTGTTGTAGGCGACGGGCGAGGCGCAAGCTTGGGGTTCCCAACTGCAAATATTAAATTTGATGACGAGAGAAAACTTGTTCCGTCGAATGGTGTTTATCTTGTATATTCAAAAATCAACGAGAAAATAACATTTGGTATGGCTAACCTTGGCTTTCGTCCGACTTTCCACACAGAATTGAAAAGAGTAATGGAAGCACACTATTTGAATTACTCTGGCAACTTATATGGGCAAAATTTAAATATTCATTTCCTAAAATTTCTCCGCAATGAACAAAAATTTAATTCAATAGATGAACTTTTAATGCAGCTCAATAAAGATAAAGAAATATGTTTAAATTTGATAAATAATTTGAAGTTGGAAAATTTTTATTAATTTTGTAATTCTTTTTCGGAGTAGAGAATGTTTTTGAAAGAGCAAAAAGCAGAAATAATTAAAAAATTTGGTGGGGATATCAAAAATACCGGCATCCCGGAAGTACAAATTGCTTTGTTGACAGCCCGCATCCAAGACCTAACAAATCATCTAAACACACACAAAAAAGACAACCACAGTCGACGCGGATTGATCAACCTTGTTAGCAAAAGAAAAAAGTTGCTCAAGTATCTTGAAAGAAAGGATATAAACAGATACCGACAGATAATATCAGCATTGAATTTAAGAAAGTAAAAATTTCAAAGAAAAACAAAGCGGTTTATTTGCAATAAATAAACCGCTTTTTTCGTTTCATTAAACTTAAATATAAAACAAAAAAGCAAAATATGGAAAGCATCACCAGAGAAAGTGTAATAGTTAAGATTGATTTTGACGGGAAGGAATATTCTCTTGAAGCTGGTAAATTTGCCAAATTTGCAAACGGCGCCGTAATGGTCAGATACGACGATACAATGGTTTTGGTAACTGCTGTTGCTTCTGACACTGAACGAACCGAGATCGACTTTTTGCCATTGCAAGTGGAATATCGAGAAAAAAGTTCCTCTGCTGGAAAAATCCCCGGTGGCTTTTTGAAAAGAGAAGGTAAACCCACCGATCGCGAAATTTTAGCTGCCAGATTAATAGACCGACCAATTCGACCAATGATCCCAAAGTCATGGCGATATGAAACACAAATAATCGCAACTGTATTCTCATCCCAACCAGATGTCGACCCCGACACTCTTGGAATGGTTGGTGCTTCTGCTGCTCTTATGATTTCAGATATCCCCTTTAATGGTCCAATTTCCGAAGTACGCGTTGGCAGGGTAAATGGTCAATTCAAAGTCAACCCAACAATTGAGGAACTGAAAATATCTGATATGGACTTGACAGTTGCCGGCTCCGATACCTCAATTGTTATGGTCGAAGGCGAAGCCAAAGAAATCTCGGAAGAAGATTTTCTACAAGCGCTTCAGTTTGCCCACGAAAAAATTAAACTTCTTAATGCAATGCAAAAAGAGCTCGCCGAAAAAGTTGGAATGCCCAAACGCCAGTACAAAGAAATTGTATACCCCGAAGAACTTGCTACTCTTGTGGAAGAATCCATTAAAGATGAACTCGATAAATATATACACACAGTAACTACAAAGAAAGAGAGAAAAGAATGGCGCGAAAGTTTTGTTCAGAAAGCCCTTGAAAAGGCGGTCGAAATTTTCCGAGAAAACCCAAACTATGCCGAATTTAATTTCGAGATGGCTGTAGCAAACATCGTTAACGACATCGAAAAAAGAGAAATGCGAAAAATGATACTTAATGAAAATAGACGACTCGACGGACGCGGTTTGAAAGAAATTCGACCCATCTACTGTGAAGTTGGCTTGTTGCCGAGAACCCATGGATCTGCATTGTTCATCCGGGGCGAAACCCAGGCTCTTTGCACAACTACGCTTGGTACAAAAGAAGATGAACAGATTTTCGATGGAATTCTTCCAATGTATACTTCCCGCTTTATGCTCCACTATAACTTTCCACCTTTCTGTACCGGTGAAGTTGGCAGACTTACTGGAGTCAGCCGCCGAGAAATAGGTCATGGAAACCTTGCAGAACGCGCATTAAAAAATATGCTTCCTAGTCAAGATGTTTTTCCATACACAATTCGCGTCGTTTCTGATATTCTTGAATCAAACGGAAGTTCCTCAATGGCTACAGTTTGTGCCGGGAGCCTTTCGCTTTTCGATGCTGGTGTTCCAATGAAAAAAGCAGTTGCTGGCATTGCAATGGGTTTAATCAAAGAAGACGACAAAGTTGCAATATTGACCGACATTCTCGGAGACGAAGACCACCTCGGAGATATGGACTTCAAAGTTGCTGGAACCAAAGACGGAATCACTGCCTGCCAAATGGACATTAAAATCGAAGGGCTATCACTCGAGATTATGCGGACTGCGCTTCTGCAAGCAAGAGAAGCCAGATTTTATATCCTCGACATTATGAACAAAACAATTTCCCAACCAAGAGACGATATCTCCATATATGCTCCAAGATTCACTAACATCAAGATTCCAACCGAAATGATTGGATTAGTTATTGGCCCCGGGGGCGAGACAATTCGTTCCATCGCTAAAGAAACAAATACTTCCATCTATATTGAAGAAGATGGCACTGTTCAAATCGCCGCCTCGAGCAAAGAAGATAGCCAACGTGCAAAAGAAATGATTGAAGCCCTGGTTCGAAAGCCAGAGGTTGGCGATGTTTATAAAGGCGAAGTTAAAGAAATACGCGAAGGACTTGGTGCTATAGTGGAATTTTTACCAAGAAAAACTGGGTTACTTCACATTTCACACATTGATTACAAAAGGATAAACAAAATTTCGGACGTCCTCAATGTTGGCGACAAAATCGATGTAATGCTGATTGAAATTACATCAGACGGAAAATATAAACTAAGCCGAAAAGCTCTGTTACCAAAACCAACAACACCAGTATCCACATCGAGTCGGCCGGGAACTTTTCCTCCCCCAACCAGGGGAAGATAACTAATGTAAATTCTTAAAAATTTTATTTTCCTTAAAAGACATCTCTTTTTTGAAATTCTTAAATGTAATTTGAGTTTACTTTCCTTATTCAATTCCTTTTTTTTGCTTCTCTTTTCATTTCCCAGGAACGCCAGAGATAATAAATTACAGGATAGACTGCTAACTCCATCAATACTGAGGTAACCACACCGCCAATCATAGGAGCAGCAATTCGCTTATTTTATAATAAATTTACTCTTCGATAACAATATTTATGTTTTTACATTACTGAAAAATTTACACCAAATAAATTTTAATCGGCATTTTTTAGAACGAATTTTCCTTACTTTTGTCTTTATATATTTTCACAAAAAAATATTTCAAATGAAATATTTAATGCCTAATTCTGACGAATCTGGCTTTAAGAAAACGAATTTACATTGTTTTAGATGACTCTACTTTAGGAGGTTGCAATGAAAAAAAAAAATTTAATTTACAATTTTTTTTATGCGAAACTATCTCCAAACAATTCAAGAATTTTCGGGTGCCAGTAGCAACGTCCTATGTAAATTAAATGTTATTATTTTATTGGAGATGCAATGACAAAATCGATTTTCTCAAAAATTTCTTCTTCTACATTTACCAAAGAAGCCAAAGCACCTCATACCATATCAGAATATGAAAAATTACTCATTGAAATCTGTCAATCGACTGTACAAGACGCAATCACAAGATTAAAAACCACATTGCAAGGATTAAGCCAGGAAGAAGCTGAACGAAGATTGGATGAATATGGAAGGAATGAACTTGCTCATACTAAAACAATTGGTTTTTGGGGAGATATTTTTAATCGAATAAAAAGCCCGCTTGTTATTCAACTTCTTATCATTGCAATGGTTTCTGGCATTATTGGAGAAATAAAATCCACATTCATTGTAAGCTGTATGGTGCTTTTGAGTGTTGGATTATCCTATATACTTGATAGAAGATCAAATAAAGCTGTAGAAGCATTGGGTAAAAGAGTTCAAACTCATGTAGTTACTTTGAGAGATGGAAAGGAAGTCGAAATCCCAATTTCAGAAATTGTTCCGGGTGATGTTGTTCTCCTTCAAGCTGGCTCAATAATACCAGCCGATTTAAGATTAATTAGCGCAAAAGATTTTTTTGTTAGTCAATCTGTTTTAACTGGCGAATCAATGCCAGTTGAGAAAAAAGCAGAACCACAAAACTATCAAACTAATTATGTTTTTGAACTTGAAAATGCCTGCTTTCAGGGAAGCAATGTTATAAGCGGAAGCGCCCGAGGTGTTGTTGTTAACACTGGTACTAAGACTTATTTCGGTTCAATATCTGAACGATTAATAGAAACCCGGCCTCAGACAAGTTTTGATAAAGGAATAAAATCTTTTACTTACTTGATGATTCGCTTTATGGTAATAATGGTTTTTGCAGTCTTTATGATTGTCGGCATCACAAAAGGGAACTGGATTGAAGCACTGCTGTTTGGTCTTTCGATTGCAGTTGGACTAACACCCGAAATGCTTCCTATGATTGTTACTGTTAATTTAGCAAAAGGTGCTTTAACTATGTCCAAAAAGAAAGTTATAGTTAAGCACCTGAGTTCTATTCAAAATTTTGGTGCGATTGATATTCTTTGCACAGATAAAACCGGAACATTAACACAAGACAAAGTAGTTTTAGAAAAACATGTTGATATTACAGGCAAAGAAAGTTATGATGTTTTGCTTTATGCATACTTAAATAGTTTTTATCAAACTGGTTTAAGAAACTTAATCGACCGCGCAATTATTTCTCATATCGATTTAAATGTTGAAGCAAAATGTCAGCTTGTTGACGAACTTCCATTTGACTTCCAGAGAAGAAGAATGTCTGTTGTCGTTGAATATGAGGGAGACCATGTTTTGATTTGCAAAGGAGCTGTTGAAGAAATTTTTTCTGTCTGTAACAGGTATCAGGTTGATGATGAAATCTATCCTCTGATTCCAATGCTGCAGAATGATCTTTATGAAGAGGTAGAAGATTTAAATAATGATGGTTATCGTGTTTTAGCAATCGCATATAAAGAATTTCCTAAAGAGAAAAAGACATTTACAATTGCTGATGAAAGTGACATGATTCTTCTTGGTTATATTGCTTTTTTTGATCCACCCAAAGAATCTGCAGCCGAAGCAATTGCAGCTCTTCACAATAATGGTATTGAAGTAAAAATTCTTACCGGTGATAATGCTTTAGTGACTAAAAAAGTTTGTAATGATGTTGGATTGAAAATTAGTAAAATAGTAACTGGTGATGAAATTGATAAAATGAGTCATGATGAATTCAAAAGAGTAATTGAAGAAGCAAATGTTTTTGCAAAATTATCACCTTCACAAAAAGAAAAAGTTATTTATGAATTAAGAGAAGCCGGACATGTTGTTGGCTACTTGGGTGATGGAATAAATGATGCACAATCTCTTCGTGCTGTAGATGTTGGTATATCGGTCGATAGTGCTGCTGATGTTGCTAAGGAATCTGCAGACATTGTACTTCTCGAAAAAAGTTTAATGGTTCTCGAAGAAGGAATTATTGAAGGCAGAAAAGTATTTGCAAATATTGTAAAATACATTCGAATGGGGGCGAGTTCTAATTTTGGAAATATGTTCAGTGTTCTCGGTGCAAGTTATTTATTTCCATTTCTGCCTATGAGGCCAGTACAGATATTAACCAATAATCTTCTTTATGACTTTTCACAAACTGGAATTCCAACCGATAATGTTGACAAAGAATTGATTGAAAAGCCATTAAAATGGAATATTAATAACATAAAAAAATTTATGATTTTTATTGGTCCAATTAGCTCTATTTTCGATTATGCAACTTTTGGATTGATGTGGTTTTTCTTTAATGTAAAAGATTATCTTAATCCTGCAACAACACTTCAGCAAAAAAATTATTTAGAAAGTCTTTTTCAAACCGGCTGGTTTGTTGAATCATTGCTAACTCAAACTCTTATTGTACACATAATTCGAACAAGAAAAATTCCGATTTTCAGAAGCAGAGCTTCTTTACCAATGACTTTGACAACAATATTAATTATGGCAATTGGTGCCTGGCTTCCTTATTCTCCTTTTGCTGAATCTCTTGGATTTGTTCCATTACCGAGTATTTATTGGTTATGGATTATTATCTTTCTAATTTCATACGGAATGTTAACTCACTTTATAAAAACCTGGTTCTTCACAAAATTTGGAGATAATTAAAGATGCATACACTACTTGATGCACTTCAAGAAGGAAGATTGATTGAGCTTCCGGATAATGATAAAAACCATGCATTACAATTTTTATCCCATATTCTGGAAGCGATTCCATCCGTGCCAAACAATACGGATGTAGCTGGATTAGTATTAAAAAGAGAAGAAAGTTTTAATACAGCTTTGGGCAAAGGATTTGCTGTCCCGCACGCACGTGTCCCTTTTGAGGGCGATTTGTTATGCGCTGTCGGTTGGAGTCCTAATGGAATAGATTACGGGGCACCGGACAATAATCCAGTTCATATCGTAATAATGTATCTTGTTCCGAGTAATCAAAGGAATCAGTACCTCAAAGAAATTTCCAATATTGCAAAGGCATTAATGGAATTGCACGATGAAGATAAATTAAAATCATTCAATGACTTAAATTCAGTAAGAAATTATTTGCTCGATATGATCAGCACTGCAAAAGATGTTGTGGGACCCGAAGCACGTGCAAGGATGATTCAACTTGAAGTTAGAGAAAGTATTGCAAAACTGCCAGCTCAAGGTTTAGAAAATTTATTAATCGAACCATTGATGATAATTATAGATGGCAAAGGAAATCACATAACTTTAACTCAAAATAAAGAACTTCTTGACGCACTTGATAAAGCTTCAAATGTTTCAGAATTACTATCAACCAACGGCTTTTTTGAAATATCTAATTGGCGAATATTAAAAAGAAGTTATACAAATTATTTGGGGGGAAGAATAAGTTATGACTGCATAGCAATAAAAATAAAAAAGAATTTTAAAAACGATTCACTTTGACATAATTTTTGTTTTTTGGATATTTTTTAATTTGACAAAACTTCTTTAAATACAGAAATTCATCTTTTAAAGATTTGCTTTAACTTCTTCAATTGTAAATTCTTTTAGTTTCATTCCACA
>JBAMMD010000038.1:0-4666 GCA_039793965.1 Kapaibacterium sp. (SeqCode)
AAGGGAAAAAAATGAAAAAGATATATTTTATTGTGGTAGTAATATTGGGATTTTGCCACATTAATACTGTCTGGGGACAGGATATTGATTGTGGTGGTCAATGCAATAATCCCTGGATTCAGGGTTCGGAGCCATTGGCTGCAGATACCAATGGTTGTGGTTTAAATGTTTATTATAAATATCGAGAATGTGTTGTCAATGGACAAACAATTCGCGAGGTACAAATTACAAGGTTGGAAGAAATTCCTGGAGGTAATTGCGATTATACAAGTTTAGAAGCAAAGATGGCAATAGCAGTTAAAGCAGTTTTATTCTACTCCTCTGGAATATTTTGGGGTACAAACGCTTCAATTCCATATAATGTAAATTTGTATACACCTGGATGTTGGCATAGGGTTGTACAAGGTGGCAGTTCATTTATGGAAGCTTGCAATTTACCGCAATGTTGCACTTTGATAGTTAAACTACAGTCGGTGAATGGATTAATTCAAGCAGTCGATAAGCAAGTAATACCAAGCAACATCAATTGTGGAGGTGTTATTGGTGGCGATTGTCAATCTATGTGCAATCAGGTGGATGTTCCATTAAACGAGCCTTTAATACCGTTCCATATCGATTACACTTGGATATGCAATCCCGGCTTTGGCTGCCAGCCAGATTGGGAGGAGGGCTTCACCCAAGGAAATTACAGTGATGCGAATTATATAGTTTTCTACTTACGCAATCGCCAAGAATGCAATTTTCCACCTGCCCCTGGTTGTAGTTTCACAAATGCAATACCTGTGGAAATACTTCGAATTCAGCTAATGAGTTATGTTCCCCCCGATGCGGATTTCGACCGAGGATTAATTAAAAATGCAATGAGGAAAGTCTTGTCGGAGTTAAAATCTAAAAATTTTTACCGCGTGTATTTACTACAACATCAATGTTGGATACTTCACAGCGATAACTGGCCTATGGTCAATTCCTGCAACGTTCCGAATGAATGTTGTTGGAAAAGAATCAGAGTTGGAGACTCTAATATCGTTGAAGCCTGCGATGAAAATATTTTCGAGACTGGTGAATGTACAACCGGCTGTGTTCGCGATGTAAATGGACAATCTTTTTGCGAGTTGCTACAGGATTTTCAAGTCGGAACTCCAATTCCCAGGATTGGAGCTGATTTAGAGGAAAAACCATTAGAAAGCCCCGAAGGTTTTTCAATTCAGGATGTCCAACCCAATCCAACATACGAGCATATTAAGATAAACATTTATAGTAGTTCGAGTAGAAATGTGATGATTAAAATCATTAACATAATGGGAACAAATGTGAAAGAAATCGAAGCGGCTTTGTCGAAAGGAACAAACGAAATAGAACTTAGTGTCCAAAATCTTGAAAGCGGAATGTATTACATTCGAGTCGAAAGCATATTCGACAGCAAAACCTCTGCCATTAGTTTCATTAAGTTGAGGTAAAATTTTCGGGGAGGAATTGTTAATCAATTCCTGCCCCGCTATTTAATAAAGTACTTAAGTGGAGGATATATGAAAAGCTTTAAAAACAAAATAATAGTTTTCAATATATTGTTTTTGTTGAACTTGATGAACATATTCTGCCAGTTAGAAGAATCTAATTGGCTATTTCCTATTGACATTAACAGAACTTTGTTAATATCTTTTAACAATCCCGGGTTAGAACCAACATTGTCATTATTCAAATGTTCACGATATTTTCCTTATTATGCAATAACATATATTATTCGTACAATCTCGGACAAGAATGGAAATCTACTTTTTTATGATTGGGATAATACAATCGGGGAATATGACTACCTCATTTATGACAGCAGTTGTAAACTTTTGAAAGGTAATTTTGTCAAGGAATTTCCGGTATATTCTAGTTATCTCGTTAACCCTTTTGCAGTTGCTGTAACATTTCTCCCAATAAAAGGGAAAAAAGATTTATTTTCTTTACCATTTTGGGGGCCACCAGCGCCCTTTCAAAACTTTCGTTTCGATTTAAAAGGCTATTTTTTCAATACAATTATTGATGGAAGAAGAAAAGAGCTTATACAAGAATTTTTAAAAAACCAAATAAGCGAAACCGATTCTTTGATACCTTGTATGAGCTCGGCATTTACCAAACATTCAAATAAACTTGATTACTGGTGGTTGGGTAATTTATTTTCTTACAAAACAATAAGTGATTCAATTAAAACATTACAATTTGTTGGGTTATCAGCAAGGCTATTCGATGGAACCAAATTTGGGAAATATGTCTACACTTTTTTTCCAGACACTATCGATATTGTTAAATATATCGATACAGTACACACATATTTTGATTTAGATCAGAAATTTTCATTTAGAACCTCAAAAGACGGTCGAAGGTGTGTGATGCCTTTGCCGCAGAAAGCACTCCAGAATTATAAAGTACCGGAACAATATTCCAAACTGCCAACCGCAAATTATATTCTTGCCCTTGCTCTTTTTAATTTTAACAAAACAAATGGAAAATTTGAATATATTGGAACATTACCTTTTAATGTGTTCGATATTATTGATACAAACGATGTTGATCTCAACGATATTAAAATGGCTTTTCGTGATGTTGACGCTGAATTTTCGCGGTCTGGAGACAAGTTATATATTTGTGAACGAATGTCCTACTATCTTGAATCAAAAAATATTATTCGTATCGAAGAAGTAGTTTATCAATATACCTGGAGCAATAGCATCGATAGTATCATTAAAAGTAAGGTTCGAGTTACTCCAAAAGGGATTAATATTTTGGATACAACTTGGATAAAACATTACACCCAATATAGTTTCCCTTTAATTAAGGCTTTTGCAATTTATTTTCATAGGGCCCACCCTTGGTCGAGTTTTACAACTAATTTTCCAACTCGTTATTTTTTTTATGGTTCACCGAGGTTGGCTATTAATGGAAAGATTTATTTTGCTAACCTGCTTCCGAAACAAACCTATGATGGCCTGGGAAAATACAATTTTTTTCTATCAACTCTTGAAAATCCCGATAGCAGCGCAGAAAAAGTTTCTTATGTCGCTTTCTCTAAGGATTCTTTAACGATAGTTGCACCACCTGATGATGATTTTGACTTAATTTATAAGAAATTCCCCATATTTATTGATGATTACTCAAATATTTATTTGAGCCTGAAAGGAGCCGATACATTATGTATAGGCGACACAATAAGTCTTGTGGCGGAAATAGAACAATATCCAGATTCTACAGTATTTGAAATAACAGGCTGGAAATGGGAAGGTCCGAATGGTTTTATTTCTAACGAGAAAGAACTGAAAATTTTTGCGTTTTCACCCAAACAAAGTGGTTATTATCGATTTACGCTATTTGTTAACGGAACTATAGTAGAAGATAGCATTTTTGTGTTAGTAAAAGAAGTCAACCCTAAAATAATAACTTTTCCAAAGGAGAAACTCTGCATTGGGGATAGTCTTGAACTGAAAGTATCTGATGAATATTTAAAATACCGGTGGTCGACTGGTGATACTACTCGAAGCATATTTGTAAAAGACACTGGTAAATATTGGGTGGAGGTCGAAGACAGTGCTGGGTGCAAAGGTATTGCACAAATAGAAGTTAAAAATTACAATATTCAATTTAGTGGTATTAGTGAAATAGATTTTGGTGAGGTTGAAATAGGCAAAGATAAGACCGAGTTAGTTAATTTAGTCAATAACTCCGATGATAATGTTACCATTAGTAAAGTATATTCAAAAAACGGCATATATGATATACGACCATTGGTGCCTTTACCAAAAGAATTGAACAAAGGGGAAAGCTTTGAATTTGAGGTAAAATATCAACCAAGGGAGCTTGGAAAGGAAGACGACGATAGCATAATCATAGAGGTCGAGGTCCCTTGCAAAGTTGATTGGATTATTAAAGTCAAAGGGAAAGGCTTTTCAATTCTTAAAGTTTGGCTGCCCGATACATTTGCAACTATTGGAACAAAAGATTTTTGTATCCCATTGTGGAGTCTTAATTCAAGCCAGAATGAAGTCGAATACGATTATACTGCCGTTTTAGAACTTGATTGGAGGGCGATGGAGCCAAAAGGAGTCTTTCACAAGAAGGAAGATGATAAATGGGTAATAACATTAGAAAGAAAAAGCGTTAAAACTGGTAAGCAACAAAGCAAAATAGGAGAATTTTGTGGTGATATATATTTACCCGACAAAAATGTTGTTCCATTGATAATTAAAGAATTCACAACATCGAATAATTACATAAAAATAGAAAAAGATAATGGGAGTCTGAAGATTATTGGAATTTGTGTCCCAGACCTTTCGAGAGTTGAGTTGTTTAATAAAACAGAACTCCGGATACTTAAAGAGATAGTAGAAGAAACTCTTGCTCTTGAAATTCTGGCTCCAGAAGGTGGCAAGGCTGAGATACTTTCAATAGAAGGTTCGATAGTTGATTTGATAGAAATCAAATCTAGTCGTGATGTACAAAATATTGTATATAATACAAGTAGATTAGGAAATGGAGTTTACTTTATTCGTTTCGGAAGCACTTGTGCAATGTTCATTAAAATAAATTAGTTGATTATTAAGTAATATTTAACCTGTTCTTAGTTTCTTTGACACTATGGGACGGAAAGTGGAAGGCAAGGAGCGGATACAGGTAACAATTCGAG
>JBAMMD010000039.1:0-103673 GCA_039793965.1 Kapaibacterium sp. (SeqCode)
ACGATAACTGGGAACTGGAATTTTAGTGGCAGTTTTAAATTATATGGTCGCGAATTTTCCTCTACAGTGCCAACGCAGGGACAAGCATATAGATGGAATGGAATTACGAATTTGTGGGAGCCGTCGGATGTTGGAACTGTTACAAGTGTTGGATTGATGATGCCGAGCGAATTTTCTGTAACTGGTTCGCCAGTTACAAACAACGGAACATTCAATGTTAACTGGAATACAACAGGGGCAAATACAGTTCTTGCCGGTCCAACGATTGGAACAGGTACGCCTTCGTTTAGAACATTGACAGATGCGGATATACCAGATAATATTACTGCGTCGAACTACCTTCCACTCTCTGGTGGAACAATGACTGGAATTATTAACTTTGCAATGGGGCAAACTTTTCCCGGAACAGTTTCTGGCAATGGGGCCCAACCCTATCTTGCTATATGGAATGGTGGCTCATCCTTGACTTACGATTACAGGTTGCAGTTTAGCAATTCAGAAAATGCACTTGTCGTACAGAATTCTCTTGGTTTGGTAAATTCTGGTTCTGGTTCTAATTATTTGCGAACGAGTCCAACTCAGTCGACAGCAATAAGTTATTATCTTCCAACAAGTTTACCGACGGGCAATGCATTTTTGCAAACGGATGCAAGTGGTAATCTTTCTTGGCAAACAATTCAATCTCTGCCATCTGCAACAACAGGACAGACTTTGCGTTACAACTCGGGTTGGGAGGCTTCCAGTTTGATTTTCCACGATGTTACCAATAGTAGAATTGGTTTAAACTTTACGTCCCCCGCTGTACTTTTGCACCAGGACCAGGGCACTGGAACGGCTACTTACCATAAGTTTACTGCTGGCTCCACAACGGGAACAGGACTTTCCGATGGTTTTGATATTGGGATTGATGGTAGCGGATATGCACAATTGAAGCAAAACGAGAATTTGCCAATGATTTTCCAAACAAACGGGGTCGAACGAATGCGACTGCTTGGCAACGGAAAATTAACTATTGGAACAACAACCGTTGTGGACGACTCTATACTCGTCCAGACAAATGGTGATGTTTATATTGATGGCGATTTGGTTGTTACCGGCAACATCGACCCAAAGGTTATCTACTTGCAACCTTTGTCGTTTACACCGTCTGTTGTCTCGAGTGGTGCGCTTTTCTACGATAACAACAATCAGCAGTTGAAAGTTTACAATGGTTCTTCGTGGAGTGCTCTTATTACTCAAAGTACTTTGCAGAACGAGATTGCTTCCGTTGCGTGGAAAACTACTGGTAACTCTGGTTTGAACGAATCTATAAACTTTATTGGGACAACCGATAACGTTGGATTTAAAATTAGAACATATAACACAGACAGAGTGATTGTGACCGGCGCTGGAAATGTTGGAATTGGAACTAATACTCCAAATTCAACTCTTTCAGTCGAAGGTTCTATCTCGACAAAAGTTTCTGTTGTTTCATCAAACACAACACTCGACGAAACCTATTATACTGTGCTGGCAAATTCGACTTCGGACATAACAATTACTTTACCAAATCCGTCAAGTTTGAACATAGGAAGAACTTATGTAATCAAAAATATAAATTCTGGTAATGTCACAATCAGCGGTTCTATCGAAGGAGCGTCTTCCGTTGTGATTCGTCAAAGAGAATCTCTTGAATTAATTAGCAACGGTTCGACCTGGGTTGTAACAAGTAGTTTTCAGCCGGTACCGCCGATTGGTTCTATTATTGCTTGGCACAAAGATTTCACGAACACCCCATCATTGCCTTATGGCTGGGTGGAATGTAATGGGCAAACTTTAAACGACCCTGCAAGCCCGTACCATAATCAAGTTATTCCAAATCTTAATGGCGACCCCAATGGTGCAAACTCACCGGGGCTTTCTGAAAAGGCAAGTATGTTTCTTCGAGGCGGAACAAGTTCTGGTGTTGGCCAATACGATGCTTTTCAAGGACATAAACATAGTATCGACACCGACAATGCGATTAAAAGAGAATATCAATATAGTAGTTATGATTTACCTACGGGCGGAAACGATGTCCAAGCAGCAAATATCACAGTTGGCAATCCTATATCGGACGGAACAAACGGCACGCCGAGAACTGCAAACGAAACTCGACCTAAAAATATGAGTGTTGTTTGGATTATGAGGGTTAAATAAGTAACAACTATGAAATCTAATAAATTATTGAGGATGAAAATGAAATTTTTCTGGATTGTGCTTGGAGTATTCTTTGCTGGCATAATCCCAGCCCATCCTCAATTTTTTGTAAACCAAAATGCTAATGTATTCTTTGGAAATAATATTGTCGTCCAAATTAATACAGATTTAACTCTTTCAAATGGTAGTAACTTAACACAAAGCGGGACGGGAACAATTTACATTACTGGAAACTGGACGAATAATGGAGGAAGTTTTAATCCGGGCACTGGAGTTGTGATTTTCACTGGTGGGAACAATTCTACAATAAGTGGAACATCGTTAACTAATTTTTACAATTTGACTATTAATAAGAATAATTCTTTGCTAATTGTCCTTTTAAACAATGATGCGAATGTTCAGAAAGATTTACAGATACAGCAAGGAATTTTCCGACTGGGAAATTCGAACTTTGTGCGCCTTGTAGTTTATGGCGATGCCACTGTTAGCTCCAATGGGTTATTCGACGTTACAGATAATTTACCTGCTGCAGCCGATACTGCGAAATTCGGCGGAAATCTTATTGTCAATGGGGCGCTCGACTTCAATGGTACAAACGGCAAGGTGTTTGCTTTCTTCATAAATTCCGGAAACGCAGATTTCGACGGCACCGGCACCGCAGATTTCTTTGAAATACTTTTGAGAAAAAATAGTAAAGGCGATACGGTTTTCTTTAAGAGATCTTTTACAGCCCCAGATGGTTTTTTAACTCTCGACACTGGATTTTTCAAAATCATTGGAAATTTCTCTCTGACTAATACATTCTTCAAACCACAAACTGGAACTGGAAACATTTTCATTCAAAAAGAAAGCGGTTTCTGGTTGGATAATCCGAATATCACCGTCCAAGGACAGCCGCTTCAAGGCAACCTTTACCTACGTGGCGACCTTGTATTGTCCCAAGGCACTTTTAATGTTGGTTCAACTGGCGAAAGTTCTCTGATTTACGACAATTCGACGCCAAGCAAATCGCGACTCGATGTTCGAGGCGGACAATTAAATATCTGGACTCGTCTTGCCCCGCAAACTTATGCTACAAACCTGATTGACTTTTCTTTCACAAGTGGTAAGATAAATATTGGCGTTGGGAGCCAGAGCACCATTTCTTCTGTCGGAATGTTTGATATAAGCGCAACGGGTTCGAGCTTAACTTGGAGTAGCGATACTATTGAACTTCGACGTACGGCGAACAATACTGTTGCGGACTATGTCGTGCTTGCGTCTACTTATAATGTTACAGGTGGTGTTCTAAAAATTAACTCTGCTGTCAGTGGCCAAACTTTTGAAATTAATTCAACGGTACCTGTATATAATTTTGAACTTCAAGGGACAAACGACCCAATTGCAAAACTTGTTTCAAATAACTTCAATGTTTTGAACGATGTTACATTTGCTGGCAATGGAACTGGGCGGCTCAATGCAAATGGATTAAGTCTGACACTTGGCGGGAATTGGACAAATAATTGTGCAACAGCCGACGGCTTTGTTCCTGCCGGAGGCACAGTGGTTCTCAATGGTTCATTGACTCAAAATATCGGTGGAACCCAAACTACAAAATTTTACAATCTGCACATCAATAAAACAAGTGGAGATGTCGAGGTTAATCAACCAATTCGTGTCGATGGGAATTTAAGGCTAATTTCTAATACGCTTGTGGATTTGAACAGTAATGATTTGACAATTGGACCATCGGGGCATATTTACTCGGACAATGGAACCAGCGAGGATGTTATTACTTTCAATTCAAACAAATATCTTGTTAACTCGGGTAGCAGCGGGAATCCTTTGCTTGGGGCAAGAGTTATCCGAGAGATTTCGACATCTGCAACCTTGCCGTTAAATTTGCATTTTCCCGTTGGAACTCCTAATCGTTACACTCCCGCGGTCATTTCCATTAACTCTGGTGGGGCAACATTTGGGAGCAATCCGTGGGTTTCGGTGAAGCCGGTCCCGCAGGAACACCCCGAGGTTGAACAGACTGGTAAGTCTTTGACTAAGTATTGGGTGGTAGCTCGCAATGATGTGAATATTAATACCGGTGGTGCCTCGGTGCGTTTCTATTATCAGGGGAGCGAGGTGCAAGGTACGGAAAGTTCCTATGCGGTTCTTTGGTACAGCCCCTCGTACAACGACCCAAATGGATATTGGCGGGTAAATCCCGGAGTAAACAACTATGTTGATAATAGCAACAATTTATTTTATTCGCTACAGGTCAACGAAATAAATGGTGATTGGTCGGCGGGCGAACCCGATGCCGCTTACGCAGTTTTTTATAGTAGGGCAAATGGCAATTTTAACGACCCGAATACTTGGTCGCTCGTTAATTTTGGTGGTACAGCCTCGACAAAAGCACCAAGCAAGAAGAATCATCGCGTTAGAATTCAAGACAATACTGTTACTGTCACTGCAGACATTCCACCATTAAACCTAATTTCGGTTGAAAATGGCACTGGCGGGCGACAACCCGGAAAACTTGTTTTCACTGGAAATTATATTGCACAGGGAGATACATTTCGATTGGAGCAGAATACTACTTTGACAATCACTCATAGCAGTGGCTTTTCTGCTCCTCCCAGTACAACTGGTTGTATAGTCACAAGTGTTCGTAGCCTTTCGGACGATGCTGTCTACATTTTTGCAGGTGGAAGCAACCAATCGACTGGAAATGGTTTGCCCGCTCAAGTCAGAGGTTTTGTTGTCGACAAAACGAGCGGTTCTGTTGTGACGCTAACAACATCAGTGCAAATCAAAGATTCGTTAGTAATTAACGATGGAGTACTCGACCTTGGCTCCTATTCTATTAATGGACAGACTGCTGGTAGAACTCTAATTATGCGGGGTGGAGAATTAATCGTGAGACAAAGTTTCCCAACAAATTATACCCCACCAACTTTTTCAGCAGGACGAGTAACTTTCGATGGAACGGGAAATGTGACGATACCAAGTTCTGGGTCGACGCCCGGGGTCAACAGATATTATGATTTGAAAATAGCAGGCAATCCAAGAAGTGGAAATGTTGTTTTCGAATCGAACGGTGAAATTGCAATTTACAATAGTTTGGATATATCGAATTTAAATTTTGCAAACAATACTTATCGTTTTCTAACGAATGGTTCAACGGTAAGATTCTGTAAGAATGGTGGAACCCAATATGTTCCTTTGAAACCAGCTTCGCCTTTCGATACTGTTGTGTTTCTTGAATATTATAATTTGAAACTTGATAGCGCAGGAACAAAACAACTCACTGCATCGGGTTCACCAACTTTTAAAGTTTTGAACAATCTAACAATCGACAATGGTGCAACATTCTCGGCAAATAATTTTGTGCTCGAGGTTCAGGGCAGCTGGCTCAATGCGAATTCCTCTGTTTTTATTCCCGGCTCTGGCACTGTTATTTTCCGAAATACCAATTCATTAACAACAAATACAATTACAGTTCGCGATACATCGGACAATCCATTTAATAATGTTTATATTGCTGGTTCTGGTATTGTCGAAGCTCTCGATAACATTAAGATTTTAGGTAATCTCACGATCGATACTCTTTCAACTTTTAAGATGACTACAAACTTTATGTCTTTGTATGGTAATTGGACAAACAAAGGTGGTTCGTTTAACTATGGCACTTCCACTGTTTCGTTCAATGGAAATTCATTGCAAACGATATCGAAAAGTTCTGGCAACGAGAATTATTACAATTTGATTATAAATAATTCCGCAAATGTCGATGCTTCCTCTGTTGGCTTTGCCGGAAATGGAATAATTGTTAATAATAATTTAAACTTAACAAATGGAATTTTAAAGGCGCGAAGTGGTTCGAATTATCGTTTTGTAACAGTGCTTGGGACGCTTTCAAGACCAGGCGGTGGCTTTGTCGATGGGGAACTACGCAAGCCCGTTGGAACAGGAACAACAAGCGTAACTTATGAAATAGGTTACGGAACTCGCTACACACCTGTTTATTTCAATGTTTCTGGTGGAGGTGGTAGTTCTGGACTCGTCGCTGCCCGCTCCGATACAATAAATACTACAACATCGCCAATAAGTTGGAATACTGATCCGCCCACAGCAATTCTTCCCGCTGGGAGTGGGATGAGTCCTCAAAAGCACGTAGCACGACAATATACTATTTCTATACCGACTGGTAGCACTTTTGCTCTTGGCAGTAATCGTAAATATGTGGCTACTTTCACATTCATTGGTACGGCAGCGCCTAATGGCGATCTACGAAATGGAGCCAACCCCTCGATTTTCGAAGCCCGTCTCCGTAGCGGAACAAACTGGATTCGGCCTTATTTCTACGGTTCATATCCATTTATTGGGAATCGAACAACTAATACTTTGGAATTCGATAGTTTGGTTGATTTCGGTACTTTTATTGTTGGTGAGCCCGACATACTTACTTTCTATTCACGGGCTAATGGAAACTGGACAACTGCATCTAACTGGTCTACAATTGGGTATGGTGGTTCGCCGGCAAGCGAGTACCCCGGACAGACAACTCCTAATTTCCGTGCATATATAGGAAATGGAAATTCAATTACAATGAATCAAAATATTACAATAAACAATTCCCCGACGGGGGACACTTGCTGGGTACAGGTGGATTCATCTGGTTATTTGAATTTCGATACCTACTTGCTAACGGGAACTGGTGCTTTTCGACTTGCAAAAGATGGAGCCATCCAGACGAACCATCCCGAGTGTTTCCGTGCCACAGGTGCTTTTGGCAATGTACGGACTTCTATCAGGGATTACAATTTTGGTAACCACGGCAGAGGACATTTTGTCTACGGTGGCAGTTCAAATCAGACGCAGAATAACGAAGCATTGCCGAATAATGTTGCAAGCGTAAGAGTAAACAAAACAGCAAATAGTGTAACGTTCAATCGAAGTGTTACAATTGCAGATAGTTTGTACATTCAAAGCGGTTCTCTTACTCTTGGTGCAAACTTGACCATAAATGGAAATATTCGAAGGAATTCGGGGGCTGGTTTCTCCCCGGGAACAACTACAATAACAATTTCTGGAGCCCAAGGGGATACAATTACAAATTTGGATTCAAATCCATTGAATTTTTATAATTTGACGATTGCAAAAAATTCAGGAACTGGCAGTGTTGTACTTGCCTCCAATACTGCAATTCTTATCACCAATCAGCTCACTTTTTCAACGTCGGGAACCAACAAATCAATTATCGAAGCTCAAAGTTGGAAGGGTGCTTACGTTCAAATTGCAAATGGCGCTTCTGTTCTTAATGCAAGTATTTCTCGCGGTTGGATTTATGGCGATTTGAGGAAATGGATACCTGCTGGGGATGCCCCAGCAATAACATTCGAAGTTGGTGACAGTCTTCGATATTCTCCCTTTATGATTGATTTTCGTTCCGGAACTAACAATGGGACTGCTGGTTACCTTTCTGTTGAAGTTTTCCCTGGCGTACATCCTTATATGGATTTAACATATAATCCACCGGTGGCTCCAAACAGGTTGATTGGTCCGAAGTGGTGGCGTTTGAAACAACCACAAGGTTCGACATTCCAGCGAGGTAATAGGAATTTCGACCCTCGCGCTTATTTCCAATCCCCCGGCGACGATGCAAATGTTGATTATTGGGGCTGTGTCGATTTAACCTACTGTCGGAAGTGGACTGGTGGCGTACAATGGCAGGCTCTTTATCCTAATTCAACCAATAGTAATGACGGCGCCTATGGTTGTGCCGACACAAGACAAGCAGGGCTTACCCCGAATTTTACATATTCCGGAGCCTTGTCTGGTGGGCTGGCTTATGTAAATGTTGCAAATGTTAACACTCCATTTGGCTCTACAGAAATAATTTCTGGCGATACCCTTCTTGGTGATTTTGTATCCGGTAATCAAAACTCTATTGCAAGGTTCTACACTTTCTATAGTGTACGCGACGGCGATTGGACCGACCCATCGACCTGGTCAACCGTCTCGCTCGATGACACATTGAATCCAACCAATTTGGCTGCTTCGGATACAACTGGCGGTCGAAATAGAATAATTTATGGTTTTCCAAGAAGACAATACGACAACGCTGTTATTGGTCGCGGCAAGAAGGTGCGTTTAGATGCAAACATTGGAACAAATACTCTTACTGATATATCAACATTAGAGTTGAACGCACTCGCCGGACCATCAGTTGTTGTTCGGGATTCTGGAATTTTGGATTTGAATTATCACGTTCTTCGTGGTATGTCCTTCGAAATTAAAAATGGTGGGAAAATAATTTCTGGGAGTACTTCCGGCATAACTACTGGAAATTCCGGAAATATAAACTTATTTCCGGGCACCTCTCCAAGTTATAGCGACAGTATATCTATAACATACACCGCCGAGGGGTATACCAGCGACGTTGCTCGCTATTTCAGTACTTGGCCAAATAGAAATGGAACAACATATTATCTCGAAAGAGTTGTCGTTCGAAGAAGCTCGGATAATCAAACTTTAATGGATAATCTTACCTTGGATACATTAACTCGTTCGACAAGATGTATCAATATTTATTTGCACAAAAAGGCAGTGCTGCAAGCTGGGCAGACTTATTATCTTCAAATCGACCCTTCGAATACCGGCGGGAATAGACGCTACCGAGTATGGATTGATTACAATCGCAATGGAAGCTACACAGATGCTGACGAATTGGTTGTCGACCAGGCTTCAAGTTCGAATACAATCTTTAATACGAGCAATTTTACGGTGCCCGCCTCGACTCTTCCCGGTTCGACTCAAATGCGTGTTGGAATGAATAGCACCAATACTGCTTTCGGTCCAACAGATGCCGGTACGGGCGAGTTCGAGGAATACACTATCGACATAGTTAACAATAGCCCCACTATAACTCAACAGACTGGCAATGGCTTGCCTACGATTTTGCGTTCATTTGAAGTTCATTCTCCAAGAAATGGAAGCACTGTACAATTGGGAAAATCTATTACTGTACTAGACTCTGTGAAAGTTCGGAGTGGTGTTCTAAATGCCCAAACGTACAATATTTCAATTTATGGCGATTTTATTTCCGATACAACAGATGGTTTTAATCCGGGAACGGGTAATGTATTCTTTCAACTTTCCGGAACATCAAATATTCGAGGAACATCGAGCAATATCTCGTTTTACAATATTTATTTCCGTAAAACATACCTCGATACTATAAATGTTCGAACCAACATTACCGTAAGTTCGATAATGAGTTTGGATTCGAGCAACATAGTCAACTTATTTGATAATAATAAGATTACAATTGGAACTAATGGAATTTTGACATATTCTGGTTCTGCTTTTTCCAATAAGAAAATGATTAAAGTTTCGGGTAATAGTTCAACAGGCACTGTGGTAAAGAACTTTCCTTCGGCTACATCTGTTACGCGTACATTCCTCTGCCCGATTGGTATTGACACAGTACTAAATCAAGCAAATATTTCTATTACTGGGAACTATTCCGCTTCGAGTTCTCTGGAATTCAAACTCAATAATGGTAAGCATCCCAATCGTTTGACAGAAAATATTTTGAAAAAGTACTGGACGCTCATACCCACCGGTATTACCAATGTCACTGCTTCAAATTATCAATTCGACTTTGTTGGCGATGATACAGCGGGAAACATTGCAAATTATATTCCTGCTCGATACAAAACGGGGTCTGGTTGGGAAATTAATCTTGGGACGAGTCGCTCGATTTCTCCGATTACTGGCGGCTACCGAATCAATATTACAAATGATTCAACATACAACGGAAGTAAAATCGCTGGCGATTGGACTGCTGGCGAACCTTTATCCTTCTTTACTGGAAGAATTTTTTACTCTCGCCAAGGCGGGAATTGGAATGATCCTTTGAGTTGGTCGAACGACCCAGTTTTGAAGCACAACGGCGGTCCAGCGGCTTACTATCCCGGACAAATCTACAACAAGGATACTGTTAATATTGATGGGCACACAATTTATTTCAATGTCTCTTTTGCCGAAGTTGATTCTTTGCGTCTCGGTGGAACGAATTCTGTTCCAGCTCCGGGGCAATTGCGCTTTCATGTTAAAGCTTTTGGAAATTATAAAGTATTGAAAACTCGTCAACTATTTCTTGATGCCGAGGCTGTGCGAATTATGCCACAGCCAGAACCGGTATCACCGCCAACGATTGATACGCTGATAGTGACTAAGAATTTAATCTGCAACAATATGGGTCCATTTGGAATGGATTTGTTCTACCAGAGCGCTGCAACCGATAGCCATTATGTTGTTCTAAAATTCGGTGGCACTGGCAATTCATTTATAACTGGCAATGGGTTGTGGGGTTCGATGCGAAGTATTGTTATCGAAAAAAGTGGCGGCTTGAATGATACTGTGTTTGTCCAAGCCAATGGGCTTGCAAATAGTTCGAGCTCAAGCGCTAAACATTACTTTGTTTTCAAAGGTGGTGTACTTGCAAAGATGACAACAAGCCCTGCATACCTGTACATTTCTGGATTGGATGTTTTTCCGGTTTCCGTAGGACAGAATTCTGGAATTACTGTTTTCAATGGTTCAGTTCGTTCGCGTTCTAGTATCACTACGGATGCGAACACGGTAATTCATTTGGTTAATGGGGACCTTTACGTCGGCGAACCTTATCAGTACAGCTCCGTCTTTGGGGATTTGAATTACAATTCAGGTACTACAATAAAAATCGACAATGGAATGCTTTGGATTGCTTTTGCATTGTCCCGAGCCCAAACAACTTCTACTCTCAATTTTAATATTGGTCCATCTGGCGTTGTTAAGGTCAATGCCAACAATAGTGGAGGTTCATATTCTGGGAAGATAGGTTTTGATGTTAGTAGTTTGGGTTCGACATTCAATATGAGCGGCGGTCGAATAATTGTTTGCAATGGAAGAGGTACTTCAAATGCAACGTTCGATATTAATGTCAGCGCACAGAATGGGACTGGTATGACAGGCGGGATAATACAATGTGGCGATACGACTATCACTCCCAATGGTACGACAATAAAGATTGGTGGGACATTGCCTTATTATGCTTTGCATTGTGCCAACAACTCGGCGCTTGCAGTTACAACCAAATTGGCTTCTTCGATAGTTACTTTTAAAAATGATGTTACAGTTGATGTAAACCATACTTTTAGTTTGGATGGGAATACTTTGGTATTGGGTGGGAATTTAACCAATTATGGAAACTTTGTCGGGGTCCCATCTGGTCCGACTTCCAATCCTTGGAGACTTGAATTAAACGGAACAGCAAATCAAACGCTGTTTTCCAACTCTTCAAATATCGAAGTTTTCAATTTGAAGGTAAACAAAAATTCTGGCAATGTTTTGCTTTCGCCTTTGGGAAGTTCCAATTTGATTGTAAGGAACGATCTTGAATTTACGAACAGCAATAACGCATTTATAGACGCTCCTATTCAAAACGGACGCTTTGTCGAAGTCAGTCCAATAACTGGAAGCAACCCCAATATTCTTCGTTATGGATTAGGTCATATTAATGGAAGGCTTTATCGATTTGTAAATTCTGGGTCACAAAATGTTTTCTTCCCAGTAGGTGCGGACACTATAGCGAGCTACCGTCCTTTGTGGTTCGAAACAAGTGGTGCGGGAAATACCCCCGGACTTGTTGGTGTCGTTTCGTTTAATTTTGTCCATCCTGATATAAATGATGCAAATATCGATCTAACACAATATGTAATTCGGTATTGGAAAGTAACCACACCTGCTTCGGGTGGATTCCAGTTAGGCTCTGGAAACACTTTCAACATAAAAGTTCAATTTTTGAATCCTAATGATATTACAACGGGAAGTAACGCTTCACTTTTCCGGATGTTTAACTACAACCCGCCTTGTCCCGACCCGCCAACATCTTGCCCAGGGACTGGCAATTGGACAAGAATAGATAATACCACTCCGACAGATACAACAATGTATGCAACTGGAATATCAATTTTCGGCGATTTTGTCGTCGGCAAACCCGCTTGGGTTACCTTCTGGAGCAGAAATAATGGGATGTGGAACGACCCCAACACTTGGTCGTTAACTGATTATTACACAGATAATGTTCCGCCACGAGTTCCAAATCAAGTTTATGATATCGTTAGAATTGGAAATGGTAAAACCGTAACATTGCCAGATGGATACTTCCCAAATGTTTACGAAGTTTGGGTCGAAAAAGATTCAATTAATCAGCTGCCTGGAACTTTGTATATTCAGGGTGTGCTTGGTTATCTATCGGGAACTAAATTTGTATTGAAAGATACTTGCACTCTTGGTGTTCAAAATCAATATGGGTTGGCACGCGCTGTTGATGGCAATATTGGTGCTATCCAAACTTCAATCAGAAACTTTGGGGTTGCTCGGTATATATATAACAGCAATTTAAATGCCCAAATCACAGGGCTTGGACTTCCCGATTCTATTAAAACTTTAATTATAGACAATTCCTATCCATCCAACCATACAGTCGACCTATCCGGGTTAATTACCTCGGACCCGTTGAAGATAGCCGATACTTTGCTGGTCCGGCAAGGTAATTTCAATCTTGGCTCGCGAAATGTTGCGATTTATAATGTTATGATACTTGATAGTGTAACATACGAAGGTTCGCTTGTTCCGGGTACCTCCGAGGTTAGTTTTTCCGGCACCGGAAATAAATATTTGATTCTCAAGAATCATTCAGGTGCAAATTTCTTCAAGGTGAACATTGCTTCTGGAACATTGAATATTAATCGACCAGTTATTAATAATGCTGGCAAACAGCATATCTATGTTTCGAATGCTCTCAACTTTGCCACAAATAATACTTTGATTAAACTAAACGATGGGATTAATTTAAATGTGACCAATCCGAATCCAAACTCCATTACTAATTTTTCGAATCTTCGTTACATAGAAACATCGCTTACCAGTGGAATGCTGATCCGCGCTGTCGCAGCAAATCAGAACTATACTTTCCCAATAGGCTCCAATGGGTATTACACTCCGGCAGAATTTTCTGCTGCTTCTTCCGGCGCTACGGGTTCAATTGGCGTTAGAACTTCTCGCGGACAAAGTGCGTATCAAACCGATGGACACATTGGCTTATCACCGAGCACCGCAGCTGTCTATTTAAAACGATACTGGACAATCGATAGCGTTACAGCCCAGATTAATGGTAAATGGACTTTCTTCTACGATGACGCTGATATTGCAGGTAATGAATCTGAATTTGTCAAAATTGGTAGATGGCGTCCGGCTTGGGAGTCGGCAAGCGGTTCGTGGGCGTTCCCGTTTAGTCCTTCGACTATCGATATACTGAACAACAAGTTTGAAACTTCGTCGAATTTTGCGTATTCTGGTTTCTATGGTGATTGGACAATTGGAAACGAGAGCGCTTTTCGAAGAATCTTCTTCAGTAGACAATCTGGCTTTTGGACAAGCGATAATTCTTGGACTTGGTCGCCTACACATTCTGGTCCAATCGCTGGCATTGGTTTATATCCAAATGCCCCCGGAGATTCAGTAGTTATTGGAGGTGGAAATAATGGCATTGGTAACCATGAAATCACGCTCGATGTTTCAAATCCTTTTAGTTCGTCGACAGGAGTAGGAGTTTCAGTTGGCACATCTCAAACAAATACTGGGACTTTAAATCTTGGTACTAATATTCTCAACGGTCAATATTTCAAACTTAGCGAATATTCAACATTGAAAATTGGCTCACCCGACGGAATATCGGCAGTTGGGACAAATCTTGGAAATATACAAACAACTTTAGTGCGAGATTATAGTACTAATGGAATTTATGTTTACAACGGGACATCCAACCAGGTGATTGGCAATGGCTTGCCTTCGACCGTTTTCTCCTTTATTGTCGATAATTCTGGAACTTATCCAAATAATGTTGTTACAATTAACAAAAATATCACCGTTCAAAACGATTTAAGAGTTTTAAATGGCACTCTCGACTTGCAAAGTTACTCGATGAACTCAACCATAGGTAGCCTTGGCACCTTTGAACTTTCAACTAATGCAAGAATGAGAGTCGGTGGCACTAACGATTTAAGTACAACTATCAATAATTACTTAACTTATTCGATTAATACATTGAGTATTATTGATTTTCGCGGAACTAACCAAGTGATATCGAATTTACCAGCAAATCTTACTCAAGATTTCATAAACAATACTGGTGGTTTGGGAACAGTATGGCTTTCGAATTCTGGTACGAAATTTGCAAACTCTCCCCTTTTGATTCGAGGTGATTTGGTGATTAACCCTGGTGTTTGGTTGCAAACTTCCGTTGGTGTCGATGCGCTTGCTGTACGAGGCAGTGTTATTAATAATTCATCAATTCTTAACGAAGGAGTTATAGAAATTGGAAAGGAACCATAATGAATTTAGGTAATTATACTTATTATATAATTTTAAAGTCAATTTAATTTTGTATCACTAATTGGAGTTTACAATGCGAAAACAAAAGAAATTATGTCGAACTAATTTGGAGGCTAAAATGTCTCGCAAATTCACTTTTCTGCAAATGTTTGCAGTTTTAACATCTCTGCTTTTTGTCTTTAGTCTGTCCGAAATCTTTGCGCAAGATTTTACAAACAATACGGGTGGCACTTACCAGGTTGGTAGTGGTGGTGGAACTATCCGTATGCGTTCGAGCGGCGGGAAATTCAATGGGACGGCAGCTTATGGTACCGCAACTAATCCAGTTCCCGGCACAGTTATTTGGTATTGCGACAACCCTATGAATGTCGGCGGTCTACATAATGGAACCAATTATCTTCCTACATATTACACTAATCTTGGTACTAACGGGACTGGAACGAAGACTTTCCTTGAAGACGTTTATATCTCCGGAAGCTATAACCCACAGGGCGGCAATCGTGACTACACTACAAATTCTGTTGTCGTAACCTATAACGGAACTACTGGGAATCAGGTAATCGCTGGCGAATATAGCGGAAACGGAACAGGATATTATTCATTAGTCTTGACTGGGGCTTCAACAAAAGAAATTGGTTCCGGTTCGACTGCAAGCGTATCGAACACATTTACTCTTGATAACACCAGCGGTGCAATGACAAATAATGGCACATTTAACCTTAACAATACCGCTGCGAGTACAGCAGATGCCAATATTACAAACAACGGAACTTGGAACTTCAATGGAACTGGTACATTTACAAGCAGTACTAACTTTACCAACAGCGCAAGCGGTGCTGGTGGCGGAGTCTATGTTAATTCTGGTGCTGGAAATGTTACCTTTACCAACTTCTCGAATACCAATGGCACATTCCAACTTGCTTCTGCTGTTACAGTATATTTGACTGGTTCATTTACTCAGACTGGTGGAACTATTGATTTCAATTGTACATCTAATTTCCATTATTCTGGTGGTGCTCAGACAATTCTTAACAATGGTGCCAACTTCGCTAGTTATGGAAATTTGTTCCTCGAAGGAACTGGAGCAAAGACTGCTGGCGGGGATGTTAACGTTTGCAACAATTTGACCGTTTCGCAGGAAGTTGATATGGCTCCCGGTGCTAATGACTACATTTTAACAATGTTGAATACCAATGGCTCGGCAACAGCAACTTATACTGGTAACGAAGAAGTTCGAGGGAAATTCCGCTGGCAGAATATGACAGCAGGAACAAATTATACGTTTAATAATGCCAATACCCAAGTCACTTTCTCGACTGTGCCAACTTGGTTCCAACTTGATATTCGTCAGCAAACACCCCCAGCTAACTTGAACAATTTCAGTAACGCAAGTGATATCCGACGCTCGGTTACGGCAAACTTTAATGGAACAGGGACAATTAGTTCGCTTCGTATCTACTACGAAGATTCCGATAAGGACGGCTCGTTTACAGGCGACGAAAACAAAATGCGATTTGCTGAAGGTTATAGCAATACTGCTAACCACCAGAAACTGGTTCGCTCGGGCGCAACTTATACTCGAAACGTTTCTGCTGCACCCAAGTACATAACCTATGCTGGCGGTTCAGGACCGGGAATTAATTTGATAGCAAGTGCCGGCGGTGGTACTGTTTATGAATTGTCCAATGGTTCGAACATTTTGCTAACTACAACACCAATGACAATTATCTCTGTTACAAATGGCCGATGGACAAATCCCGGAACTTGGGATGTTGGACTTGTTCCAACTGCTGACGATGATGTTGAGATTCGACACGTGGTTTGGACTGGTATCGACCAAGCAGTCTTTGGCGGTAGTGCTTGGGCTGATGACGAAATTGATGGAAGTAATTCCGGAGACGCTGGCGCTGCTGCTAATAGGATTACCATTGCAAATGTTAGCAATGCTGCATTGGTTATTGGTAACCAAGACCCAACTATGGGAACTGGCGAGCGAATCTTCAGAACTCGATTGGTTGCTGTATCTGGATATTCGACTCCGGGAATATTTAATGAAAATACTAACGCAAATACTGGCGATGGCGACGGAACTTCGGCAACTGGCTTGAATGGTATTTGGATTAGACCAACTAACCAATTCACACCTGTGCTTGGTACTTTGCAACTAACGAACAATGGCTCGATAATGAACAAGAGCATCCTCGAAATTGGTATTTGCCAATAATATTCGTAACCCCGGAAGGTTCGCCTTCCGGGGGATATTTTTTTCGTTAAGGTATATGAAAACGATGAAAACGGGATTTAGTGGATCGATGAAAGTAAGTTGGAAAATGGCAAAGAAAATTGCAATTAACCTGGTTGTGTTTTTCTTTGCCATTAATTTTCTTGATGCACAAGGAGTATCACTCGACAACACTGGGGGCAAGATTAACAATCTTGGTACAATACGAATTCGCGCCGGACAGGTGAAAAACCTAAATGATACAATCGATGGGCGTTTCGAATATACTGCTGCTTGTCCGGCATTCACCCAACTGGTTCCGAACATTGTTTATAACCAATTGGTTATAAGTGGTGCCGGCTTGAAAATTATTGACACGGTAAGGAAAGTTGGGAATCAAACTGTTGCTCTAATTGCTCGCGATAGTTTGCTTTTGGTTGATTCTGCAAGAATAGACCTTTTTCGAGGCGACATCTGGGCGCTTGGTCCAGTAGCAAACACTGTGTCTATTTTCGGTAATAAAGAAATTCGCCTTGTGGGCAGTCAATGGCAAGATGTTTGGGGCACGGGGAATTTCCCGATTCTCCATCTCGATAATCCTTTTGGTGCCTATGTGATTCGAGGTGGTGGTTTCAAAGTCGACTATCAATTGATTCTTTCACGCGGACAATTGGTGAATACTCTTTCCAATAACTTTTCTTTAGGCGACTCTGCAAAGATTGTTCGTTACGTTGGTGCATCTATATCCGAATCACCAATGTTCGGCAAACGGGTGGATGTCGAGTATCGTGGGAATGGCAGAATTGTAAGCGGAGCTGAATTACCAAAAGATCCTAATATACTTGGTAATCTCGCAGTAAACAATACCGATGGATTGGTGCTTACCCAAAATGTTACTGTCAACGACACTTTACGTTTGAATTCTAATGTTTACACAGAACCGGACGACACAACAAAGTATACTCTTACACTTTCCTCGGAAAACAATCCTGAATTTTTAAGTCCGCGGGTTGAAATAGAAGGGAGTTTCCGAAGAACATCTGTCAAGGGCGATTCAAGCAAAATTCTTTTTAACAATCTTTATACCTATCTTGTCTTCCCAAGCGAGGCTTCTAAAAATGGACTTTCTGAAATTACTTTTAGAGTGAAGCCGAGAACTTTTCCAACACAACCATTGGGTGATTCAAAGGTTAAACGACAAATTTCAATTATTGCTCGAAATTCTTTAGGACAAACGATACCAGAGTTCTATCCGATTGTTGGTTATGGATGGAGGCATTCAACCGATACATCAATCGACGAAACAAACGGACTCGATGTTTATAAGCTTCGGTTGCAATGGTGGGACGGAACTGGCTGGGTTAACGTAGGCGACGAAGATATTGTCCAATTTGACACACTTAACGATTGGGCGTTTAATGTTGTAAAATCTCCGGCGCAAATTAGAAGCGGGGAATTTGCAATTGGTTCCTCAATATATTTGCCACTTGCTTTCAAAGGTAAAGCGTTGCTCGAAGGCGCTTGGCGTGGTGGTTCGATGGCAACCGATTTACGCGCTAAAAATTTTATACCTAAAACTCCCCCCGATGTTTTTCCCTATAATCGAGACCCAGAACGCGCAAAAATCTTTGTCGACCCAATCCCAGATTCTGTTGTTGATTGGATTGTTATCGAATTCAGACGCTTTTTGTTAGATCCAAATCCAATAGTTTATACTGGCTTTCTAACCAAGAGTGGTAATATTATTGGGCGAAATGGCGAGTATCCACTAACCGATGCCCAGATTAAGTTTGATTCAGCTTATTCAAACTATTACATAGCGATTCTACATAGAAACCATCTTGCCGTTGTAACCGAAGAAAAGGTTGATCTATCGAGGAAGCAAGTTCTTGCTACTATCGACTTCACAAAACCAGAACTTATTATGGGACGCGAAAATGCTCTAAAGCCAATTGCTAAAACTCCAAACGGTTTGCTTTTTGCTATTCCTTCAGGGGATGTGAATGGCGATGGAATTATTGACCTTTTCGACCAGATTGACATATGGGTGAATCGGGATTTCGAAGGCTATTTCATCTGGGATACAAATCTCGATGGAATTATTACAACACGCGACTTGAATTATTCTATTAACAATCGTGGTAGGAAAACCTTTGTACCATGAAAAAAGTTTTGAGTTTCTTCGTTTTGGTTTTGTTTTTTGTTTACGGGCGACTTTGGTCACAGGGTTTGATTCTTGCAAATGCTATTCTCGACAGCGTAACTTTGAAGACGGAAAATCAACTAGAACTCATCTTACGCCTTGAACGTGTAAGCGACCAATGGCTTTATTTTGCCAACGCCACCTTTCAGTTTGCTTTCGATAGCACTGGTTACTTCGTCTCTCCCGATAGACATACCATCGAGCTTGTCCCCGGTTCAAGTGAACTACCGATTATTTCTATTCCCGGAATTCTTCCCACAACAAGTTACATTGTTACTCCAAATGTACATCCCGGCAGATTTAGCATAACTATTGCAGGTCCCAATGACTATTCAAATTGCGTGGTCCCCCCTATTGGCAAAGGTATTACCATTGGAAAGTTTATTATTAAAACAAAAGATGGAACTATCCCCCCACAAAAGATTCGCTGGTTGGAACCATACATATATTATCAGGCTTGTGCTTATAAGATTGACAAGGACAGCTTATTTCTGCCCAATATGTTACAATATCAAGTAAACGACAACATTGAAATGGACGATGGCATCAGGTCCTTCGTTCAATATTCAGTTTTCGATAGACCCGCTCCAAAAACTGTTTTAAAGTTTTTCAATGCAGATTATGTTGGCTTGAAAAAACTTCGTCTTTCTTGGGAAACAATTTCAGAAGCCTATGTCGATGGATTCATTGTTGTGCGTGGATTGCGAACCATCGACCGACCAACCCCCGAAAGCGTTAATTACACTGATACTGTTGCAGACTTTCGGCTTGGCGGAGCGCAAAATCAAGGACTTATCGGATTAGGAACATCATCTACCGGTAAATTCTATTCTTATGAATATGACTCCGTTGCTTATCGAGGATTGGAATATTGCTACAAATTGCTATATCGAGACTTTTTCGGAAATTTTGTCACATTGGCTTATGATTGCGAACGAATCCCGAACTCTATAATAACCAAGGCAACTCCTTCGCCAAATCCGTTTAGTATTTCAACCCGAATTGATTATATTGTCGAAGACGATGTGATACTCGATGCCTTTGTCAATGACTTGACCGGTCGAATTGTTACCCACTTACTCAAAGGTGTTTACACACCAAAAGGCCAGCACAGTATTGATTTCCTTGCATCTTATAATGCACAGGAAGGATTGTACAATGTTGTCTTTATTGCTTATCCTATCGACGACCCTACTGTTGAAATCTCCCGCGCAATTGTTAAATTGCAATTGATTAGGTAGGGGATAAATGTGGCTAAAAGACTTACATATTTTTTTCTTCTTGTTTTAAATTATTCCTTTCTTTTTGCTCAGATAATTGCACCAAAAATCACAGATTCGATTGTTGCAGGGAAAAATATTGTATTTCATTTCGCAATCAAATCCAATTCACTGCAAAGATTGGACTTTTCGTTCGACCAGAAAAATTGGATTGAAATTGCAAAGTTTGCAAATCGAACCCAATTTGAGTGGGCGCCACCTTTGCTGGATTTGGATACAATTTTTTTCCGTTACGAGGCATATAATTTCTCGCAACCAGAAAAACTTTGGACATACGAAAAAGCTCATTTGGGCGAAGTTTCTGCTATCGATTTTTTGAATGGGGATTCTGTGTTTGTTTCCTCGGGGTTGGATGGCAAAATCTATTTTTGGCATATTGACAAAGGAATTAAAATAGATTCGTTCGTTTTTGGAAATAAAATATTTTCAGTTCGGATGTTGGGGTTTGCCTCGAAAGTTGTTTTTTCGAGCGACACTTCAGTATATTGTTTCGATTTCTCAAGTACCCGACAGTTGCAAAGAATTGGCGGTAGTAGTGGTTTGATTCGTGCTCTCGCAGTGGATAATAGTAAGAAATTGGTAGCCTTTGGCTCTTATGCTGGCGATTTGTACCTTTTCGATTCAAATTTTACCGAAGTTAGAAAAATTTTACATCAAAGACAGATTTATTCGATGGCTTTCGCAAAGACAAGCAATTTACTTGCTGTTGGTGACTACGATGGCTTTTTAACAATTTACGATTATTCCTCTGGCAAGAAATTGATTGAAATTTCAACAAACAAAGACAGTTCATTTAGAAATGTTTTGTGGTCCGTTGCTTTCGATTATTCCGATAGCCTGATTGCTGTCGGTGGTATCGACGGAAAAATTAGAATCTATAATGTGTTTACGGGGAACCTTGAATATGCATTTCCTTCCCATTCTTTTCATATTCGTGGGGTCGATTTTTGCAACTATGCACCTGTGGTTATTTCGGTTTCGCTCGATAGTACTTTGTATCAAACTTTTTTCCCTATGAATTTCCCTGTGCATTTTCCAATCAAGGTGAATTCCTCGATAACTTCGCTAATAACTGTAGACGGGGGTCAGTATCTTCTTCTTGGTATGCGAGATGGAACTATTTCGTTTTTAAAAAATTTTGAATTTGAACATATCGTGCAACCCCTTGCTTTGCCATACTTTATACCCGTGAAAGTGGAGTGTGGCTCGTTCCAAGCAAATGCTGGTAGAATGGCAAGTTTCCCAATCATCTTAAAGAACATATTCGAAGTGCCTTTGATTCGTTTCCCGTCCGATACTTCTTTTATTGTGTTGAAAGTTCCTCTTGAACACTTTGGGGTATATCATCCCGAAAATGGCACAGTGAAATACGGAAGGAGCGATACTCTATTCTCTAATTTGCGAACTATTGGATTGCAGGATACTTTCCAAGTAGTCCAAGTCTATACTTTGCATCCTTGGGGCGACCGAAAAGCTGAGTTTTATGCAGAAATTGTAAATTTTCGTGGTAAGCATAACATTCAATGGATTATCGATACAGCCGCAGTCGAAATTGTGGAAATTTGCAAACCGTTGACTGATTGGATGCGGTTTGAATTGGTGCCTGGAGTAAATTTCACAATTGTTGGAAATCCTGTTTGTGATATGTTGAAATTACTAGTTGAAACCGACACGACGTTTTTTTGTAAATTTGTTCTGATTAATGCGATTAATGGTAGGCAAAAAATTTTATTTGAAGGCGAAATTCAAAAGGGTACAAACGAGATACTTTTCGATATAAACGGGGTGCCAAGTGGTGTATACCAATTGGTTTGCGAAACGAAATTCCTTCGTTTGGCAAGAAAATTGATTATTTATTGACGATTGCAAAACGATAATATGAAGAGTAGATTTTTATTAGTTATTTTTGCATTCGTTCTGAATATTATTGGTTTGGCAGCACAGGCGCCAGTCGGTGAATTGAAAGATTACAAAGTGCTTCCAAATCTCGATACATTGGTTTTGAACAGAAGTTATGGCGATTGGTGGTTCGGGGTGTTTTCTAACTTGTCATATAACATAAGTGTAGGGAAATTGTGGATTCCGGAAAGGCCATTCCTTCCGTTAAGTGACACTTTAAACCGCCTGTTGCAACATAACAGCAAGAATGGTGCTAATCTGATTTTAGGTTTAACCGGAGAGTTCGTACCAAAGGGTTCTCAATGGGGTGGTATGGTTCGATTGAGCCTATTTGAGAAGCGGTATATTGAATCTCTTGCTGAATTGACCAAAGAACATACCTATTCTTTGATTCTTGACTTTCGTTCGATTGTTCTCTCGCCAGCGGTTCGCTACAACTTCTCGATCGAAGGCTTGCATGCTTTTGCTGGCTTCGATTTTGAATATTTCTTCTCCGACAAATCTCGATTGCAGGAAGTCGAGTACAAAGATGGTTCGAGGCTTGTTACTGATTGGATTATTTCAGCAAGCCCAAGGAAATTCCGAGCGAATTTCCATATTGGTGCTGGATGGGATTTGCTCTTTCTTAGTATCGAAAAAAGTATCAGAGTACGAGCGAAACCTTTCATAAGCCTCCACTTTGGCACAAACGTATTTAGTGGATACGGCTCGTCCTTGAATGCGTTTCATATCCGGGGGGGTTTTGCGCTTCTTTTTGGACCTGATGATATCACTACTGAATTAAGAAAGTATGACTCCACTTATGTAAAACCACCGGAAGCAATAGCCCAGGCAACTCCAGCAGTGCGTAGGGGGGTGCAGTTCCAGGGTTTCGAGCGTCAACCGTTATTTGCATCGCTTGAATTGAGTATGGTGCCTATCTCGCAGATACACTCCGAGGTTGCGCTTACCAAAGAAGAGCAAATTGAAAGCGGGGTAGGTGTTGCGGAGACAAGTGAACGGACAACAATAAACCCCGACCAAAAAATTGTTTTGCAAGGGTATAACCGCTCGGACCTAGTATCTTTAACCCCGTCGATGCGCAAGACATTGGATGCTATCGCAGAATTTCTTTTGTCGAATCCAGAATACATTGTTGTAATCGAGGGGCATTCCGACAACCAAGGAACTTTGGAACAAAATACCGAACGCGGGAGATTGCGGGCGCAGACCGCGGCAAACTATTTGATATCTCGTCGGGTAAGTCCAGCAAGAATCAGAACAGCTTCCCGTTCCTCGTTTTATCCAATTGCCGATAATACAACCGAGGAGGGTCGAAGAAAAAATCGTCGGGTGGAGATAGTACTTGTTAAATAAATTTTTGTAAATTTAATTTTTTAACTTTTATGGAACAAAAAAAAGGATTAATTTGTTTGATCGAGGATAACAAATCAATTTCAAAATTGTTTGCAACGATTTTGCGAAAAAATGGATACGAAACCGTTGAGTTTGAAACAGCAAGAAGCGCACTCGATTGGTTGAAAAATAATAAGCCACACTGTATTTTGACCGATGTTCTACTTCCGGATATGAATGGAACAGAACTGCTTGTAATGATTCGTTCAGAAGAAACCTTGAAACATCTCCCAGTTATTGCTATAACTGGATTGGCACAGCCCGGAGACGAAACGAAATTGCTCGCAGCTGGTTTCGATGGATATATGTCGAAGCCAATAAACGTAGCAACTTTTGTCCAAGATATTGAAAATATTGTAAATAGCAAAAAAGAGCAAGGATAAAATGGCAGATAGTAAGAATGAAATTGTATCTTACGAGGCAATATTAAAAGATATTGCAAAAAAAAAGAAAAGTGTTTTTTCTCTTTCTCGTACATTACCGGCTTATCTGATTCTTCTTTTTATGCTTTTATTAAGTTTTTTTATCTATTACAACTTCGAACAAAAAGTTAAAAGCGACAATTCAGCTGCTTTCGACAAAGCAATCACCTCGGTTATGACAAGGTTTCAAATTGGATACAATACGCATTTACAAATTGCTTCTTCGATTCGTGGCCTTTATGATAATCTTGTTCAAGTTGTACGCGACTATTTACTTCTTTATGCTTCCGTGCCAACTAAAACTTACAAGTCGATACTTGGTGTAATGTCTGTTCAAAAAGTACCTCGTTCTCGAGTTACTGAATTTGTCTATTATGTTCAGGGGCAAGGGTATTACGATTATTCTATCCATCCATTTGTTGATAAAAACGTTTATTATCCAATAGAATTTATCATACCCGAAGATGCAAACAAACATTTGCGAGGATTGGATATCAGTTCCGTCGAGCGTCTTAACAATTGGTTTCAATATGCTATTGAACGAGGTGAACCAACTGCAACGAATGTTTTCCCGTTCCGTGGCAACGATACTTTGAGTATGTTCTTGATTTTCCCCGTCTACGATAGAAGTTTTCCAATCAACACGAGCAAGCAAAGACGCGAAGCCTTTAAATCAGCTGTAATGATGGAAATCGATATTCCAATGTTTTTCAAACAATCTCTTGGGGCTGGTGTCCCAAGCGATTCGAGTATTGTTTTCTATTGCTATCAAAAAGATAATGATTTGGCCGAGACTCGACTTTTCAATTCACCAAACATTGACATTTTAAACACTAACTATAAGCCATTGCTTACACGCACAAATGAATTTAATTTTCTTGATAAGAAAGTATATATTTATTTTGCAACCATTCCCAACTTTGGCGGTTCGTTTCAAAAATATTTGCCTTTGGTTGCACTTGGTGTTTCGATTTTGCTCTCGTTTGTTTTCTTTGGATTAATTGTTTCTATTACAACAAGCAGGGCTCGGGCAATCGACCTTGCCGAAAGAATGACTCGGTCGCAAAGACGCATCCTTGAATCTACGAAAGATATTATTGCTGTGCTTGGTTTCGATGGTGTTTGGAAAACGATGAACCCCGCCTCTTTGCCTTTATTGGGATATGAACCAACTGAATTGATTGGCAAGAAAATAGACATTCTATTTGTGAATTCTAAAGATTTAAATGACTTTTATTCATCGTTTAACAACATCGGTTCCGAGTTTACTAAAAAAGTCGATTATTTGATGAAAACCAAAAATGGCGAGGAACGATGGATTAATTGGTCATTTACTTTTTCACCACAAGATTCGTTTATCTATGCAATTGGACGAGATATCACGCTCGAGAAAATGGCTGAAATCGAGGAGCGAATCAAGGCAAAGCAAACAATTTTGGCAGAACAAATATCTCGCGAAGCGAGCGAATTTAAGTCGTATTTTATGACAAAATTTTCCCATCAATTGAGGAATGCTTTGACAACTATCGCTGGCTACCACCAGATACTTGCAGAGAAAAAATATGATTCAGAAGAAGAAATGCAAACCTATCTTGAACTTGCTATCAACGAGACACAAGAATTATTGAGTTCGTCAACGGATTTGTTCGATGTTGCCAGCTTTGGTGGAGGTTCTAAGATTTTAAGCACTATTAACCTTTACAATGTGATGAACGAGGCACTTGTCGGATTCCAAAAGAGAATGCCAAATAAGAATGTAATCCTGCAATTTGATGATGAATGCCGTAATATAACAGTTGCAAGCGAGCGCGAAGAATTGCGAAGAGCATTTGAAACGCTTTATTTTGCATTGATTAATGGCATTACATCGCTGGAATTGCAAGTGCAAATTGGGGAAAGTCGTTCCGAGGGCATTATTGAAATCCAAATGCTGTCTTCGCCCAATGAACTTGTCAGCAGAATGATAACTCTTTACAATGAAAATCTAAATAATTTGATTGAAGCAATTCGTTATGATGTCGATGATATTTTGTTGAACCTTGCTCTGTTTGGTTCAATGATACGAATGCTTAATGGGCAAGTAAAATTTGAAACTTTGGGCTCGGAAGGAAATTTAGTGTCCGTCGTTCTACCAAAAAGTCAATAGTTTTTTCTAATGTTCGTAAACTGGTTTCAATACCATAAAAGTTTAAGTGAAAAAAGAACAATTTCCTCGATGCGCCCATATTATTGTAGATGACTTTCTTCAAGCTCTTGAATTGAACAGTGAGAATCACAAAAAACCTACCAACAAAAAAAACTATTCCAAGATTATCTTGCTTTTTAATTTTTTGAACAACTTTCAGCTATTAAACAATAAAACCACAATCTTCGGTGTGTTTGGAATAATTTCGCAAAGCAAAACTTCACTTAAATTACTTGTGCAGTTTTATGAATTTGACTTCTTCGGAGCCTCGAAGAGCGAAAAAAAATTGTAGCAAATCAAATCTTTCTAAACCAAAATGAGGTAGACCATAATGGCTAACCGATGATGTCAAATCTTATTTTACCAAATCTACATTTTTCATATTTTTACTTTTCCAAAAGAGAATAATTTTATGAAACCATTGAGGATTTGTTTTCTCTGGCATCAACATCAGCCCTACTATCGAAAAGGCGAGAAGTTTATACTTCCTTGGGTTCGTTTCCACGCTGTCAAAGATTATCTCGATTTACCTTTACTGTTGGACGAATATATCTCGATGAAACAAACTTTCAACATTGTGCCATCTTTGCTTCTTCAATTATATGAATATACAAAAGAATCTGTTGTCGATAGGATTCAAGAATTGTCACGCAAACATCCCTCTATGCTTTCTGAGGATGAAAAGCAAGAGATTGCCAAACAGTTCTTTGTTTGCAATTTCCCAAATATGGTAGAACCTTATCCAAGATATCTTGAATTGTACCAGAAAGTACAATCCGGAACAAAGTTGGGCGAACAAGACTGGATGGATTTGCAAGTTTGGTACAACCTAACTTGGGTTGGGCAGCTTACGCGTTTGCGCCCACAGTTCTTTCGTTATTTCCTCAAAGGTCGAAATTTCACCCAAAAAGAAAAGGAATGTCTTCTCGATGAACAATTAAAAATTCTTGATGAAATTGTGCCGAATCTGGCACGATTAAAACATTTTGAACAAGTGGAATTGAGCATCTCTCCCTTTTACCATCCAATTTTACCTTTGCTTTGCGATACCGCTGTGGCTAATGTAGGACTTCCACAGATTCCACTTCCCGAGCCGGGATTTAAGCATCCCGAAGATGCAAGACAACAGATTATCAAGGGCAAAGAGTACTTCGAGAAAGTCTTTGGCTTCGAACCGCGTGGACTTTGGCCCTCGGAAGGCTCGCTTTCGACCGAAGTTTTGGATATTATTCTCGAGAATGGTTTTGATTGGACTGCGACAGATTCTAAATTGCTATTCAATACAATAGACAATAGCGAGCCTTTGTTGCAATATTTTCCCTTTGTTTATGAAAAGGATGGGCGAAGGCTTACAGTTTTCTTCCGAGACAGTGTACTTTCCGATGCTATTGGATTTACATATCAAAAATGGAGAATCGAAGATGCAGTTGCCGACTTTGTGAACATGTTGAATATTATCCGCAATAAACTTATAGATAAGTTTGGCGAGGATTCGCTCGAGAGGGCTTGTGTTCCAATTATTCTCGATGGGGAAAATTGCTGGGAATATTACAAAGACAATGGGTTACCATTTTTGCGACTTTTGTATAAAACCATCTCCGAAAATAACTTGTTGCAAACAATGACTTTCTCTGAAATTGTGCAAACGATTCCAAGCGATTATTCCTACCGATTGAATGAAATTTTCCCGGGTTCGTGGATAAATGCAAACTTTTACACCTGGATCGGTCAAACACAAAAGCAAAAAGCTTGGATTTGGCTTTCAAAGACAAGGGAGCTAATCGAAAAGCATAAAGTTAATGTTGAACTTTACAACAAAGCGATGGATTTGATACTGGTTGCAGAGGGGTCGGATTGGTTTTGGTGGTATGGCGACGACAATATCGCCCCAAACAAATATGATTTCGATGAACTTTTTCGTTGGTATTTAATGAAAATCTATGAAATTTTGGGCGAAGAAATACCAAAAGAACTTCAACAACCACTTGGAGAAGAGAAACCATTAGATTTGTTGAGGATGCCATCACGACTAATTACAGAAAACAATAAAAACATACTTGATGAGGAACTTGGCTGGGGTGTTTATTATGCAAAATCTGCAATTGGAACGATGCATACGAACAAAATATTTGTTTCTAAGATTTATTTTGGTAACACTCGGGATTTGTTCCTTGTTGGATTGCAGTTCGAACGCCAATTGAATTCAAACGATAAGATTTGGATTTATTTTACAACACCCAGAGAGTTCAAAGTTGAACTTGGTACAAACAAAATGATTATTAGCGCATCCAAACCGGTAAATACTTCTAATATTTATTTTGCCTTTGACCAAAATTTGATACTTGGAATTGATTTGTTCACTTTTTTTGGAAGAAAAGAGAATTATTCTGGCTCTATAATTGAGTTTACAGTAAAGACAGAGAATGAGATTGGCGAGATTAGTTTTCCAATTGAAGGCGCCTTTACATACATTGTTGTTTGATTAGAAAAGTTTGTTTCCGATTGAGAAGTAAAGCTGCAATGGTCCCCACACTGTCGCGTTAGGGTTTTTTATAAAATAGAAGGCATTCCCGACAGAGAAATGTACAGGTCCAATTGGTGTATCGAAACCGATTGAAAAGCCAAGTCCGTGTTTCAAGTCTGCTATTCTAATTACCTCGAACTGGCTCCAAGTTGAACCAATGTTATAGCTTAAGGTAAGATATGTGTCGAAGTAAAATTTGAAAGGGAGACGATATTGAACATCGAATCGAGCATTGAAAATCTGACGTCCTAAAGATTCATCTTGGCGATATCCAAAGAAGTTTCCTTCGCCACCGAGCGAGAAAAAGTCGGGGAAAGGCAATCCTTCGTCTGCAAATCCGAAAAGAACATTTGGCCTAATTACAAAGTCTTTAATTGCAAAGTTGTTTGAATGGAAGAAAATTGCTCGAGAAAACGATGCACTATTTTTACTATCGAAGAGTTTTGATTCGAATAGCAAGTTGATTAGGCGACCGGAAGTGGAAAATTGTGCTTTATCTCGAGAATCGTAAGCAAGCCCTACAAAGAAATTATTTATATTGTAGAAATTCGGCTTGGTTAGTTCATTAAATTCATAATATCTTTGTTTTTCGAGCTTAATACCAACGAAAAGATTTCCAAGTCTTTCAATTTGTTTACCACCTGTGATTTGAAAACTGAACCTTTCGGTTGCAAAATTTTTGTCCTCATAAATTTCATATTTTTTGAGGGTGGAGGTGATTTTACGCAAAAAAATTGGTACTTCGCGATAGTAATAAAATGCATCTAAAGAAACAGTAAAGTCTGTATTCCAAATTCTTGGTTGTGTTATGTTGATTTTAGGTAGGAAATCGGTCTTGCACCCCGTGACGGAAATAAGCAATCTTGTCCCAGAATTGAATAGATTTTCATGGATGAAGTCGCCACCACCTTGGATATTCTTTTCGTTATCTAAACAAAATATTAGGTTCAGCACTTGTGTTCCCCGTTCGCGAGCCGATATAAAAAGGTCGCAAGTTGATTTGGCTGTATCAATTGTAAAATCTATGAAAACATCGCTAAACAAACCGGAACTAATAATATTTTTCCACGATTGTACAATTTTTTCAGAATTTGTATAATCCCCTTCTTTGAATGTGATTTCGCGGCGTATGATATACTCGCTGGTGTTAACATTCGGGTCGATTTCGATTTTTCCAATTCTATTCGGTTCGATACTGATATTAACTATATTTGAATAAATTGATGGTTGCATTGCAATTTTGACAAAGGAGAAACCTTGCGATGCAAAATACTTTTTGAGTCTTTCAACGATTTTTTTTCGGGTTGTTGGGCAATCGTGTTCTCCTATGAACTTACTTGTAATGCTATCTAAACTGAAAGTGGAATTCGGAATATTGCATTTGCATTTGATGCTGTCAATTTTTGGATACTTCAAGATTTCGATAGTGGTTGTCCCATCGGCTTTGGTTTTGAACAGAATCTTTTGTGTCGATTCTTTATCAATATTTTTTAAGAATTCTTCGAGCGATAGGTCGGTTCGGTTCTTTGTTAAGTTGTAGAATTCATTTTGTTGATCAGTTCCATAGTTCGAGATTTTTTCAACATAAACTAATCCATCGAGGGATAATTCTTCTTTGATTTTACTTGAAGTAAGTTTTATTATGGAATCCTTCTTTATTTGAATTAACTTTTTGATTTTAGAAACAGAGTTGTAAGCAGATTCCTCGCCAATCCTAATTAGCGAATCGAGACCCTTGAAATTGTCGTTGGGATGGGAACCAATTGGCGGGATAATTACAAAATCTGCCTTTTGCAACGACTTTTCGAAATATTTGTTCATATATATGGAAATGATTTGAGAGGCAAGATTCCAGGGCTTATTTAGTTCGCTTTTATCTTTTAATGGTGAAGTTGTATTAACGCCAATGACCAGATCTGGAGAAAACTCTTTTACTTGTTCGACAGGTAGATTTGCAAATAACCCACCGTCGACGAGTATCATCGTGTCGAGATTTACGGGAGTGTTCAGCAAAGGGATTGCCGAGCTTGCTCGAAGTGCAGTAATCAAATTGCCTTTGCCAATGGATATGGTTTTTCCTTCACCCACATCTGTTGCGACCGCACGAAAAGGAACTTTCAATTTGTCGAAATTATTGGAATAGTAGGCACCGTTCCAAACGAGTTTTTGGACGAAAGAGTTGAATTTCCAACCGAGTGAAAGCGCCTGTGGATAAACAAACTTGAATCTTTTAAAGCGCAAAGTTGCAAATGTCCTATCTTGAAGCAATTTCTGGTCGAAAAACAATTCGCTTCGCTCTTGTTCCTTCAAGATTGACAGTACATTTTCCCAATTAGTTTCGAGCGCAATAGCTTCCATTTCCTCAGATGAGTATCCGATGGCATAAAGACCACCAACGAAGGCACCAATACTCGTTCCAGCTATTGCATAAATTGGTATTTTTTCTTTTTCAAATACTTTTAAAACTCCTATTTGAGCAATTCCTCGGGAGCCACCACCGCTAAGAGCCAATCCAATTTTTACTTCGAGTTCGTTGGGGTCTATCTCGATTTCTTTGCCAAACAACAATGTGTTGAAAAATAATAGGAAAGCGATAATAAAAGTCTGACCTCGATTGAAATTCATTATTGATTTGTCTGGTTTATCTAATTTCAAATCTATTAAACTCGTTCCTTGGTTCGGAATATTCAACTTCGACCTTTGTAACATTGGAATGCGAAGGACCAATACGGAGTTGTCGGTGTAGTTCTGATATTTTTTCTTCTTCTCCTTCGACCACAACCAGAACTGTTCCGTCGTACATATTTTTTGCAAAGCCTTTGAGATTTAAACTAGTTGCAATTCTATAAACAAAATAGCGAAATCCTACACCTTGAACCAATCCATAAACTCGAAATTCTGCTCTTTTCATACTCGTTTAAGCTTTGTAAACAATATCTCTTGCAATTTTATTTGCTAAATCCTTTCCGCCAAGAAGTTCAATTAGCTTGAGGGCAAAAGCTAAAGATGTTCCAGCACCTCGGCTCGTTACAATTTTACGCGAAACAACGACCTCGTCTTCTGAATAATTATACTTCAGCAGTTTTTCTCGTATTGAAGGGTGACTGGTAACATTGTCGTCGGCGTCTAAAATGTTATATTGGTCGAGCAAAAGCGGTGCTGCGCAAATTGCTGCAATCCAACGCTTGTTTGCTTTCTGGTGTTGTAGGATTCTTCCAAGTTTACTATTGTTTCCAAGATTTTCGACACCTTTTGCGCCTCCCGGAACATACACTAAATCAAAATCATTTTCATCGGAAAGGTTTTCGAGAATTATGTCCGGAATGATCTTTAATCCGCGCGCAAAGACGAGATGTTCTTTGGCGCCTGCAACAACAACTTCGAAATTTGCCCTCCGAAACAAGTCGATAGGAACAACTGCTTCGATGTCTTCGGTTCCATCGGCGACAACAACTAAAATTTTAATGGATTTTTCCATATTAATTATACGCTTTTTTTAAGAAGTTGACGAATTCGTCCACATTTCTTGTGAATGCGCTTGTCGCAATTACTTTCTCGTCGGAGGTTTGAATTACATATAATGGTAACTCAATTGAATTGAAACGACGCATTTGCATTTCTTTGTTCGAAATGTAAGGTTCTTGCCTTCGGTCGGTGAAAAGCCGCACTTTTACCATTCCGGAAAGTAATTCTTTAACCTCGGGTTTATTGAACATATTGATTTCCATCCACCGACAATTTGTGCAAGTGAATCCACTAAAGTCGATAAATATTGGTTTTCCAGTGTCTTTAGCAATTTTTACAGCAGTGTTGTAATCATACAACCATTCCTCTTGAACTTCGTTTTTCCCTCTTTGGGTTGTAATTGGAAGCGAAATTCCAGCCTGTGTTGAAATGATTTGTTCGTAGTCTGGTGGAGGCAAAAAAGCGTCGAGTTCGCCGAGTTTCTTGCCAAACAAACCACTTACCAAGTAGAAGCTAATTGAAATGAAAAAGGTTGCAAAAAGTATTCTAATCGTACCAACGCTTTCGACAGGAGAATCATGTGGCAATTTGAACAAACCGAGAATGTAGAAAGTTATTAGAATTCCGACTCCAATCCAAATGCCAAGGAAAAGTTCGCGAGGCATAATCCCGAGCCCCCAAACGAGGTCTACATTGCTGATGAATTTGATTGCAGCAGCGATTTCGAGGAAGCCCATTACAACTTTGATGTTATTCATCCAGGTTCCGCTCCGAGGCATTTTTGATATTGCGGAGGGGAACAGAGCAAGGAAAAAGAAAGGAAGTGCAAAGACGAAGGAGAAACCAAGCATTCCAATTATTGGGTAGAACCACTCTCCGCCAGCAGCCGAAACAAGAGCAACCCCGACGAATGGAACTGTGCAAGTGAAAGACGTAAGTGAAAATGTAAGTCCCATAAGTAAGACACTAATAATTCCGCTGCCTTGGCTTTTAACATTTAGTGCATTTAACCAAGAGGTTGGTAATTGAAATTCAAAAGCGCCAAAAAGATTTAGCGCAAAGACGACAAAAAGTATTGCTATGGCAATGTTCAACCAAGGGTTGGTTGCAAAGTTTTGAATTCCGGAAGCTCCAAAAATAACAGCGAGTAAAAATCCGAGTGCTGTGAATGTGAGAATAATACCAAGTCCATATACAATTGAATCTCGCAAGCCTTTGCCAGGTTTTTTTTCTGCGCGCTTTGTAAAAAAGGAAACTGTGATAGGAATCATTGGGAAAACGCAAGGAGTCAGCAGCGCCAAAGCGCCTGCACCCATAGCAAAAAGCAAGTATGCAAGAACACCGCTTTTTTTTGCTGTCTCGATTTCTTTTCTTGTATCTGTTTTGATTTCTTGGGTTTCTTTTATCAATTTAGTTTCATCTGGCTTTGTTTGCAATTGTGAAGTTTTAGTATTGGTTTCTTCGAATTGTTCTATTGCGTTTTGCGAAATAGATTTTGACCCTTCGGGTGTGACTAATGTCTTGAAATCCATCCCGGGAAGACAAAGATTATCTTTACATTGCTGAACGTAAATTTCGGCATATACTTTGTCCTTTGAAAAATCGATATCTTGGAGGGCAACGACTGGGACCTCAAAAGTAAACTTCCCGCTGAAGGTTCGTATATCAATGTAAAATGCGCTGTCGTATTTAACTTTCGGCTTTGGCGTTTTGATTTTGCCAGCAATTTTAATTAGTTTCTCTGGTTTAATTGAAATTTCAGTTTTTTGTGGACCAAGACCTTCCGGTCCGATTTGTTCGATTATGTCGTAAATGTACCAGCTCTTTTCAAAATCAAAGTTAAGTTTGATAGAAAATTTCTCGCCAGCCTTGGCAGTTTGAACCGAAGCTATCGCCGACCATTGAAAATGTTGGTTTTTATCCTTTGCAATTAAGTTTATACTAAAAAGCGAAAAAACCAACAACAGAATCGAAATAATCAATTTTTTCATTTTAACATATTTTTTATCAAATTAATAGTAACGAAAGGCAAGATTAAAAATTTTGCGTGGCCAAAGCCCATCGACTCCAAGTTCTTGAAGTTTTGGTAGATTTTTGGGACCAATTTATCTTTGGTTAATCGTCGGGAAGTTAATAAATTGCAATTTTGACTATTGTTAAAAAGGAAAAAAATGGATTATGTCTCGAATACCGAAGAACAATTGAAAGAGATGCTTCAAACGATTGGTGTAAGCAAATTTGAAGATCTTATCGAGTCGATTCCCGAAAGTGTCCGCATTTTGGACAAATTTGAACTTTACCCCGGACTTTCGGAAAGCGAAGTGGTGAAATTACTTTACGAATATTCAAAAAAGAACTTAAATGCCCACGACTATGTGAGTTTTATGGGATTTGGTGCATACGACCATTACGTACCATCGCTTGTGAATTTCATTATAGACCGTCCGGAATTTAAAACGGCATACACACCATACCAAGCAGAAGTTTCGCAAGGAACTCTCCAAGCAATGTATGAATTTCAATCGCTAATTTGCAACTTGACGGGGATGGAGGTTGCCAATGCATCGATGCTCGACGGGGCGTCGGCTTTGGCAGAAGCATTACTTATGGCGAATGCTCAAAATCGACGAAAAGAATTTGTTTTTGCTGGGACGATTAATCCAAATTATTTAGAGGTTTGTAAAACTTTAACTTCGGGGAAATTTTTTACTTTTGAATTTGCTTTTGGCAACGACGGGACTTGCGACCTCGACCTTCTTTCCCAGAAAGTTACGAACAATACTTCGGCGGTTATTGTTCAACAACCAAATGCCTACGGCAATCTGGAAGAAGTCGACCAAATCGAAAAGATTGCCCATTCAAAAGGAGCCTTGTTGATTGCTGTCGTCGACCCGATATCGCTTGGTATAATTAAAGCACCCGGTGAATACAACGCGGACATCGTCGTTGGCGAAGGGCAACCTCTTGGGCTTCCTTTAAGTTTTGGTGGACCTTATCTCGGGTTGTTTGCGACGAAAATGGAATATATCCGCAGGCTTCCCGGGCGATTGTCGGGAATGACGATTGATGCCGATGGTAAGCGGGCATTTGTTCTTACCTTGCAAACGCGTGAACAACAGATAAAGCGCGAGCGTGCTACTTCGAATATTTGCACCAATCAGGGCTTGATGATGCTTGCTGCAACAGTTTATCTGGCAATAATGGGCAAGGAAGGGATAAAAGAAGTTGCCGAGCATTGTTTCCGAAAAGCACACTACCTTGCCGAAAGAATCAGAGAAATCCCCGGATTTAAGTTTCTGAACGACAAGCCATTTTTCCGTGAATTTCTTGTTGTGCCTCCAGTTTCCGTAGAGAAAATAATTGCAGAAGGCAAAAAATACAAGATTTTGGCTGGTGTCGACACCGGAAAATTCAAAGGCTACCGTTACGGGCTTTTGATTGCTGTAACTGAGAAGAGAACATTGGAGGAATTAGATAAATTGGTTGAATTTTTGAAATCTTTTGCAACTTGAGGCTATCGTTGCAAATAAATCGAAAAAATATCCGTTTAATTTTGGTATTGTTTTTGGTTGCACTCGGTGTATACCATTTGGTTTTTTCAAATTTTGGTTTTTTAAACAAAAGGAAACTTGAAAAGGAAAAAAAAGAATTATTGAACGAAATTAAAAATGAATTGAATATTAGAGATTCCCTTGAGAATAGAATTAAAATGCTCGAAACTGATTCTCTCGAAATAGAAAAAGTAGCAAGGGAAAAGTATGGTTTAGTAAAAGAAGGCGAGGAGATTTATGCCATCACCAAAAAGAAAGCAAAGTGAGGTTCAGGAAGACATTTTCACCGAAGACCTTTATCTTGGAATCGACATAGGCGCCTCGAATTTGAAGTATGGAATAATTGACGCCCGGGGAAATATTGTCTATCAGCGCTCACAATCTACCAATGCCCAAAAGGGTTTGGAATATATGTTGGTTTCACTTAAGCGCCTAATAATGACTTTACAAGGAAAATTTCCCAAGATAAAGGGAATTGGGGTTGGGGTCCCCGGGATAGTGCAAGAAGATGGTACAGTAAAAATCTCCCCGAATATGCCCGAATGGGTTGATGTACCGCTGGGTAAGTTTCTCTCCAATGTTTTTGCGCTACCAATAATTGTTGAAAACGACGCAAATTGTGCAGCTTATGCAGAAATGGTTTTTGGCGCTGGAAAAGATATCAACAGTTTCATTTACATCACCCTTGGAACTGGCGTTGGCGGGTCGATTGTTTACAAGCGTAAAATATTCAAAGGCGAGCATAATGCTGCTGGCGAGTTTGGACATATTATTTACAATCCATTCGAGCCTTTGAATACTAAAAGACCATTTAGAAGCGGCGTTATCGAAGAATATATCGGGAAAAGTCAAATCACTGCCTACGCAAGAAAGTATATCAAGGATAAGCCCGACACCATTTTGCATACATACGAAAAACCCGACCCATACTTTATTTCCGATGCTGTCGAGAAAGGCGACGAAGTTGCTATTGAAATACTTCGCTATGTTGGCCACATTCTTGGAATTGGACTTACAACAGTTATGAACTTACTCGATATTAGCACTGCAATAGTTGGTGGTGGCGTTTCTCTTGCTCCCGATGTCTACCTTGAGACAGCAGTTGAAACCATAAAGGAACGGGCTTTGCCCCATATTGCAGAATCTGTGCAAGTCTTGCGTGCTAAATTTTCGAAAGAATCAGGTTTTATTGGTTCTGCCCTTTTAGCAAAAGATTACGGTCAAGCATAAAAAAAGGTGGGGTATGAAACAACTAATCAAAACAGATGATGCACCAAAGCCGATAGGTCCCTATTCGCAGGGCGTTGTTGCCCAGGGGAAATTTATTTTTGTTTCTGGCCAGATACCTTTGACGCCCGATGGAGCAATTGCTGGCGATGACATTAAAACGCAAACTCGACAAGTTATTTTGAATATTCAGGCAATTCTAAAAGAAATTGGCGCTTCTCTCAATAATGTTGTTAAGACTACTGTCTATTTGAGCGATATGGATAACTTCTCTGCGATGAACGAGGTTTACGAGGAGTTTTTCAAAGATAGCAAACCCGCGCGAGCCGCTTTTCAAGTTGTAAGATTGCCAAAAGATGTGCTTGTCGAAATCGAAGCAATCGCTGTAGTGGAATGATATATCGTTTTATTCTTGGTCTTTTGTTCTTTTTGAATTTACAACTCTTTGCACAAGTGGAAATTTTAGGAGCAAAAGTAACAGAAGAAGTTCCAAAAGATACGAATTTAAAAGTGCGTGAAGTGAAATCGCCAATTGGTGCTATGTTGCGTTCTTTTGCAATTCCCGGTTGGGGACAGGTCTATGTGCGTCAATATTGGAAAGCACCTTTGTTTTTTGGTGGGGCGGCAGTAATGTACTATTACACATTTAAGCACAATTCCGACTTTTTAGATTATTCCCGGCAATACGACGAGCTTTTTAAATCCAATCCCCAAGACACAAGGCTCTATCTATTAAAAGTTCGGCGCGAAAACGCTCGGGACAATCGAGACATCAGCATTTTCTTCCTTGTTGCAGTCTATGGTTTATCGATGTTGGATGCTTATGTCGACGCCCATTTATTCAATTTTAATGTCAGCGAGGATCTTGCATTCTGTCTTTCTCCATTTCAATTTGGTTTTAAGTTTTCCATTTCAATATTTCGAAAGTGAATGTTTAAATACAATTTTGGCATAAAATGAAAGAAATAATTCGAATTGTTGAAAGCATTGCAAAGGCAATTTCGCCATATCACGAAATCATCGAGTTTCGCGGGCAATATACTTTGGTCGTCCCGGTCGAACGGATTGTGGATCTTATGATTGAATTGCGCGACAATCCGGAAACAAGTTTCGATATGTTAATTGATATTACTGCAATTGATTGGCTCGATAGAAAGAAAAATCGTTTTGAAGTTGTTTATTTCTTATATTCCAACAAACACAAAGCCCGTTTGCGTGTGAAAGTCCCTTTGCACGGCAACGAGAATCCAACCTGCCCGTCGATGGTGGAAGTTTATGAAAGTGCCAATTGGTACGAACGAGAAACTTACGATATGTATGGTATTAAATTTGAGAATCATCCGGATTTACGTCGGTTTTATATGCCCGAAGATTTTCTCGATCCAGAAACGGGAGAACCTTTGTATCCGTTGCGCAAGGATTTTCCGTTGATGGGAATTCCGGGGGCTCTTCCTTTGCCGCCATATCCAGAGCGAGACGGCGAAGTCCAGTAGTTTCAAACCGATTCTATCGCTTCTTCAATTGTATCGGAGAAGTTGAAAACTCGATCAAGCTTTAAAATTTCGAACAAATATTTAACGTTGTCTTTTACCCCAACTATTATTGTTGGAATGTAGTGTTCTCGCAATTGTCTATCTGCAAGCAAAAATGCGCCAAAGCCGGAACTGTCGATGCTTTCGACATTGCTTAAGTCGATAATTAATGCTCGAATGTTTGGTTGCGCTTCGATGAGAAGTTTTGCTTTCAATTTCGGACTGTTTTCCGATGTGATTTTCCGTTCATTAACTTTTACAATCGTTATATCATTGTTTTGCTCAATCGTTAAGTTCATAGCCATTGAACAATTGTTAAATTACTAAATTAGTAATTTTACATTAAAGTTCGTTTGATGAAAATACTTATAATTCGAATTTCTTCGCTCGGGGATGTCATTCTTTCGACATATTTTATTCGTTTGCTCAGAAATGAATTTCCCGATGCTCAAATTGATTTTCTGGTTTCAAACGAGTTCTCAATTGTTTTTAAATATAATCCGCACATTAACAATTTAATTATTTACGACAAAACCAAGCCTTTCTTTCATCATATCATTGAGACTCTTTCAATTAACAATCCTCGCCACTACGATGTTATCATAGATTTACAGAATAATCCGCGAAGTTGGATTTATTCTTTCGGCAAAGGTACAAGAATTTTTCGCTTCAACAAACGAAGAGTTCATAAATTTAAACTTGTTTATTTGAAAAAGCGAAATGTAAAATCCCGCCCGATTCCAATCCTATATGCCGAGACATTTCCTGATTTGCTGAAGTTCGACGACAACCTTGGATTGGAAATCTGGACTTCGAAAGATGACAAAATTTATGTTCCACACACAAAACAATTCACCGACCTAGACCTTAGCAAAGTTGGTATTGCCCCCGGCGCAAAACATTTCACCAAGCGACTTCCACCTCGGAAATTTGTTGACCTGATTCGCCTTCTGCAAAAGAATTTCAATTCTGAAATAATTCTTTTCGGTGGCGACGAGGACTTTGGTATTTGCAACGAGATAATAGATAGGACAGAAGGCGTCGAAAATCTTGCCGGCAAAACCGATGTTATTGAAACAGCAGAAATTATCGACTCAATGGGTTTGGTTATTTCCAACGACAGCGCCGTTGTCCACATTGCTTCTGCAAGGAAAGTTCCGGTGGTTCAGATTTTTGGTTCAACTGTCCCCGAGTTTGGTTTTATCCCATTTCGGACACCTTTTGCCATCGTTGAAAACAATTCGATAGATTGTAGACCTTGTACACATTTTGGCAAGTCCCGCTGTCCAAAACAACATTTCAAATGTATGGAAGATATCACCCCCGAAATGATTTTGGGAGCAATTAATAGAATTGGATTTATTGAATTTAATATGAATCGTTAAATGATTTAACTTCAAATCAAGTTCAATCATTCCTTTTAGAAAAGATACCAAATCGATTTTTATTTTGCAAAAATTCTATAAATTATTTTTTGGGGAGAATGTATGAGAAATTTTCTATCTTTATTGCTTTTGTTTTCTGCTTTTGGCGCCCACTCCAAAACGATAGAGGTTTGTTCATCTTGCCAATATGTGAATTTAGTAAGCGCAGCAAGAGTTGCCCAACCTGGAGATACGATACTTATCCGTGCTGGAGTGTACACTAATTCAAATTTTATCGAGAATCTTCAAGGAAAGGCTGATAGGTGGATTACGATAACTTCGGCTCCAAACGAAGAAGTTGTGTTCAGAGGGCAAACCGAAGCTATACATTTGTCCGATCCTTCTTACGTGGAGATTTCCAACTTGATTTTCGAGGGGCAAACTGGCAACGGAGTAAACATCGACGACGGCGGTACATACGAAACGCCAGCGAAGTTCATCAGAATTGTGAATTGTCAATGGCGGAGTATGAATGCCACAGGCAACAACGATATGCTGAAGTTGTCGGGTGTCGACGACTTTTATGTTGCAAACTGTACGTTTCAAAATGGCTCTGCTGGTGGCAGCGGGATTGATATGGTAGGTTGTCATAATGGCGTAATCGAAAAATGTAGATTTATTAATCAAGGCTCGAATTCCATTCAAACAAAAGGTGGCTCGCGTAATATCACAATCCAAAAGAATTTGTTTGTCAATGGTGGGCAACGCTCTTTGAATATTGGAGGTTCGACGGGGCTTGAATTTTTTCGACCGCTAAATGTTGATTATGAAGCGAGCGAGATTTTTGTCTATTCCAATATTTTTGTTGGGTCGTTGGCTCCTATTGCATTTGTTGGTGCGGTGGATTGCCGTGTGGTAAACAATACTTTATTTCTCCCAACAAAATGGGCGATAAGAATCCTTCAAGAAACAACTATAGAAAGGTTCCAAAAATGTGCTCGAAATCATTTTATTAATAATATTGTATATATTGGAAATAATGCTGCAAATCCTACTATAAATATTGGTCCAAATACAGCACCGGAGACATTTGTGTTCTCAAACAATTTGTGGTATAACCGAGATAATACAAACTGGACGGGACCAAATTTACCAGTTGCAGAAACGAATTCCTACGTAAATATTGACCCATTGATTGCAACGGACCCTGAGAATGGGATTACAATTGCAAAAAAATCACCTGCGATAGGTAAAGGAATTTTTGTCGAAAATCCTCGGGAAGACTATTTTGGACAATTATTCAACAATCCACGTTCTGTTGGTGCCATAGAAATCAACCCGCCAGCGAATTTGATAGAGAACGAAACAAACAAATTACGTGTTTTTCTTTATCCCAATCCAACATCAGATTATTTGACTATATATTGTCTCGATTGTAACAAACCAAAATTAGTCACGGTTTTCAATTCCGTAGGTGAAATTATTTCTAAAAGTGAAATAGAATGCAATTCGAATATGGTAGATTTCGATGTTAGAGATTACCAAGAAGGGCTTTATTTTGTAAAAATTGGAAGTCTCTGGTTGATTTTTTTAGTTGCAAGATAATATATTTACTAAAGAAAATAAAAAGGCTGTGCAGACCTTTGCACAGCCTTCTTTTGTCGAAACGACACAAAACAAAATTATTACATATCTTTGACTTCAAACAGTTCGACTTCGAAAATCAAAAGTGAATTAGGCGGGATCTTCCCAAATTGTCGATCGCCATAGCCAAGTTGTGGTGGAATGTAGAACACAAATTTGCTTCCTTCGGGCATCATCATCAAACCTTCCTGGAATCCGCGTATAACCTTGTCCAGTTCGAATTCTGCTGGTTCCTTACTGCGAGAGTAAGAATCGTCGAAAACTGTACCATCGAGCAAAGTTCCTTTGTAGTGCACTTTGACTTTGCTTGTGGCGACGGGTTTTTTCCCTGTCCCTAGTTTTAACACTTTGAACTGCAAACCCGAAGCGGTTTCGTTTATTCCTTCCTTCTTTTTGTTTTCTTCAAGAAATTCTTTAGCCTTTTGCGAGTTTACTTCTGCCATTTTTTTCAGCTCTTTCTCTTGTGCTTCCATTTTTTCTTTTTTACGTTTTTCAATGTAGGTTTGCAATTCGGTAAGGAATTTCTGGATTTCTGCTTCTGGTATTTGCGGCTGCTTTTGCAGGATTCCGTCTGTGAAACCGGCAAGAAGAATATTGAAATTCAGATTCAAAGAATCGAATCGCGACTGATTCAAAATGCTTTTCGCAACGTTGAACCCAACAGAGTAGGACGACGAATCGATATGGCTCTTGAATTTTACATCTCCGGCATAAGATGCAAAAGAAAGTGAAACAAAAAAGACAGCAAGAATAGAAACAGAAACAAAACGATTAAGCATAGTTCCTCCTAATTTATTCATCAATATTATCCAAAATGTGGCCAAGCTTTATTTTTTTTGTTAGCAAGTAGTTATAATTTTTGTCGTTAGGTGGGATTTGCAATGGAACAAGTTCGACAATTTCAAGTCCGTAGCTGGCAAGCCCGACACGTTTTTTGGGGTTGTTTGTCAAAAGTCTCATTTTACGAACGCCGATATCTGCAAGGATTTGAGCTCCAATTCCATAGTCGCGTGGGTCGGGTTTAAAACCAAGCAAAAGATTTGCTTCGACGGTATCGTAGCCTTGTTCTTGAAGAGCATAGGCTTTGATTTTGTTTACAAGCCCAATGTCTCGTCCTTCTTGTCGCATATAAAGCAAGACGCCTTTGCCCGAGTTGGAAATCTGGTGCAATGCGGCATGCAATTGGTCGCCACAATCACAACGAAGCGAACCGAAAACATCACCAGTGAGACATTCGGAATGGACACGAACAAGAATTGGTTCGTCCTCGCTCCAAGTTCCTTTTATCAAAGCAACATGTTCTTTGTTGTCTACAATGTTTTTGTAAACTTTTACAACGAAATCACCATATTTTGTTGGAAGGTTGGCAGAAGCCACACATTTGACAAGTTTGTCGCGTTTAAATCTATATGCAATCAAATCTTGCACAGTAACTATCTTTAAGTTGAATTTTTTAGCAAACTCCTCGAGGTCGGGGCGCCGAGCCATCGTTCCGTCGTCTTTGATAACTTCGCAAAGGACGCCCGAAGGATAAAGCCCAGCCAATCGCATTAGGTCGACTGTCGCTTCGGTGTGCCCAGCCCGTCGAAGCACACCCTCGCTAACAGCAATTAATGGGAAAATATGTCCGGGGCGAGCCAAATCCGATGGCTTTGTAGAGGGATTGGACAAAGCCCGTACTGTTTTTGCGCGATCGTAAGCAGAAATGCCAGTTGTTGTGCCGTGGATATAATCGACGGAAACGGTGAATCTTGTGCCGTGCAAGCCAGTGCTTTCTCGCACCATAACATCGAGTTCAAGTTCCCGGGCGCGGTCTTCGGTAATAGCAACGCAAATGAGCCCACGAGCGTGGGTTGCCATAAAGTTTATGATATCGGGAGTGCAAAGTTCTGACGCTGCGACGAGATCGCCTTCGTTTTCGCGGTCCTCGTCGTCGACAACAATTATCATCTTGCCCGAGGCTAAATCTTTAAGTGCCTCTTCAATCGTGTTCATAATGAATTTTTAAAATTATTGCTTTTTACCTGCTATTGCAGTTTTTTCAATCTGAATTTTGCAATTATCCGAAACCTGCAATGTTACTGTCGAACCATCCATATCTACGATTGTTCCATGAATTCCAGCAGTAGTGATAATCTTGTCGCCTTTTTTCAAACTTTCAATCATCTTTTGGTGTTCTTTTTGTCGCTTTTGCGCAGGTCTTATCATCAGAAGATACATAATCAAGAAAATCGAGGCAAACATAATTAGGGTTACAAGCATCCCACCGCCCGAGTTTTGCGCTCCACCGCCTTGCGGAGGTACGAAAGCAATTAAATTTGCAAGACTTAAAAACATTGTTTCACCTATATAAAAAATCAATCTGTTTTAAAATTCAAAATTAAGTTATTTTTCCAGTAACGAAACTCTCCAGAAAATATTTTTTCTCTTGCCGTTGTAACAAGCCATTTGTAAAAAGCAAGATTTTGGTAGGTAGCAATTTGCAGTCCAAGTATTTCTTCTGCAATAAACAAATGGCGAAGATAACCAAGTGTAAAATTCTGGGAAATATCGTTATCCAAGCCGGGATCGATTGGTTCTTTTGAAAATTTGTATTTTGCGTTTCTAATATTAATTTTACCTCTTGTAGTAAAGATTTGTCCATTTCTACCATTTCGGGTAGGAAGAACACAATCGAACATATCAATTCCTCGCTCAATGGACTCGAGAATGTTTTCCGGAGTTCCTACGCCCATCAAATATCTTGGCTTGTTGTCTGGTAGAAAATCGGTGCAAATATCAGTTATCTGGTACATAATTTCCTCGGGCTCGCCCACAGAAAGCCCGCCAATAGCGTAACCATCGAAATTTAGTTCGAGCATACCATCGATTGCACTTTTGCGCAAGTCGGGGTATGTGCCTCCCTGAACAATTCCAAAAATGTATTGTTTACGGTTCCAAAAAGGTTCGGTGCTGGCAAATTCTTTTAGACTTCTTTTTGCCCAATTATATGTTCTTGCAACCGCTTCTTCAGCACGAGAATATTCGGCGGGATACTCTACGCAATCGTCAAGGACCATTATTATATCGGAACCAAACACTCTTTGATATTGAACAACTAATTCTGGGGTGAAAAAGTGTTTTGAACCGTCGATGTGTGAGCGAAATTCGACCCCATCGTCGGTCAATTTTCTAAAACTTTGAAGAGAGAAAACTTGATAACCTCCGCTGTCGGTCAATATGCAATTATCCCAGTTGATAAATTTGTGTAAACCTTCGAAATGCTGTATTACTTCCATTCCAGGTCTGAGAAATAAATGGTAGGTATTTCCTAAAATTAACTTGTAACCTAATTCTATGAGTGAACTATGTATGGTTGCTTTCACAGTGCCATAAGTGCCAACAGGCATAAAAACTGGCGTCGAGATTTCAACACCATTGAGGTACAATGTTCCTGCACGTGCTTTGCAATCTGTTAATTTTTTTTCGAGGTGGAAAATCTTACTCATTTGTAAACCTTCTGAAATGCTTTTTTAAGAATCTTCGGATTTTGTTGTCAAAGAAAAGGGAAATTGAAACACCAAATGAGTCGAAAATAAAATCGAAGAAATCACAAGAGCGCCCCGGTACATACAATTGATGAATTTCGTCGAACAATGCGTAGCAAGCTCCAAGTAGAAGAATAAGAAAATATCGTTTTCGCTTATTTTCAATTGTCGAAGTTGCGAAGCTCAGCGATATTCCAAAAAGGAAGTAGATAATTAGATGAACTAACTTGTCCTGAAGGTCGAAAACTTTAGGGGGAAGTATATTCCCGGGAATTTGCGACAGAACGAATATAACAATCGCAAAAATTATTGCTGGTAACCTTATCAAAAACGTATTGTTCATTTTAGTAAATAACCTCTTGGAGGTAATCTATCAACGAGGAAGCGGTAAGTGTTTCCATTCCATATCTTTCTGCATAGAGATCCCCAGCGATAGAATGTATGAATGCTCCGATTGAACCCGCAGTCAAAGGTTCCAATCCGCGTGCAAGCAATGTTGCGATTATTCCTGTAAGGACATCGCCGCTCCCGCCCGAAGCCATTCCGGGGTTGCCCTCGAGGCAAAGATAAGAAAGTTCGCCGTCGGTTGTAATCGACGGGACATATTTTAGGTGTATGGTGCAATTCAACTTCTTTGCCCATTCTTTTGATATGAAAAAGGAATTCTTTTCAATCTCGGCTCTGGGTATATTAATCATGCGCGAGAGTTCACCGCAGTGTGGTGTGAGAACAACGTTAGGGGACAGAGAGTTATTGCTGTCGATGGCTTTCAAAGCGTCGGCATCGACGACGATTTTCTTTGAATCTTTGAAATTGTCTATAATTCTGCGGATTAATGCTAAAGTTTCCGGCGCATCTGTGATACCGGGACCAATTGCAATAGCGTCTGCGCGTTCCAATTCTTCTTTCAGCAATTCGAAAGAATTTTCGGATATTGAACCAGAATCGGTCGGGATAAGAGGTAGCCGGATAACTTCTGGTAAAAGGGCTGGATGGAATTCCGTCGTGGCAAGAATGGTCAATCCAGCACCAGATTTAATCGAGGCGTTTGCACATAACGCGGAAGCTCCGGGATAGCGTTTCGAACCAGCAATGATTAAAACACGACCGTAATCGAATTTGGAACTAACTCGTTTGCGAGGGGGTAGCAGATTTGGTAAATCTTCCAATTCGAAGGCAAAGGTTTTTGCAATGTCTTTAACGATGAAGTTTGGAACGCCCAAATTTGCTACAAAAATTTCGCCAGCTTTCTCCGGTCCATCATTAAGCAATAATCCGAGTTTCTGGGTGAACATTGTAATAGTGTAGTCCGCTTCGATGCAAAATTCATTTGCAAATCCAGTACGTGAATTTAAACCAGTTGGACAATCGATTGCAATTTTCAACCCTTTGTAATTATGGATTTTTTTTAGGATTGTAAGTGCAAGCCCGCGAATGTTTTCGCTTCCTCCAACACCAATCAAAGCATCCACAACTATTTCGGAGTCGATTTCTATATTATCAATTTCCTCTTCTGTTTCTAATTTCTGGCAAGGGATTCCAAGATTCTTTGCGGCTAAATAGTTGATTCGCGTCTCCTCGCTCATTTTCGTTTCTTCGCCGATCCAGAATATTTTGACATCGAATTGGTCGAACAAATGGCGCGCAAGCGCAAAGCCATCGCCACCGTTGTTTCCGCTACCACAGAAAAATGTGAACTCGGGTTGGACCAGCTCTTCTTCTTCGATAATCTGTTGAATGTAGATTGCCGCCGAACGAGCTGCATTTTCCATCAAAACAATCGATGGCACACCATAATGGTCGATTGCTGTTGAATCTGCTTGGCGCATTTCCTCGGGTGTGAGGATGTATTTCATTTTTCCTCCAGTGCAAAAATTTCTTTCATTAAATTAATTATTCCTTCGATAGTATGGAGCTTAGAAGAATAAGTATTTTCAATTCCTTTGCTTTTCAAGGCATTTTCTGTCATTGGTCCTATTGAAAATACTTTTGTTTTGTTTAGGAAAGAGATAGCTTCCTTCTCGCCAACAATGTCGAAGAAGTATTTAACAGTAATCGAGGCTGTAAAGATTATTCCGTCGGCTTGGGAATTTAAAAGATTCTGGATTTCATTCTTATTTGGATTCTCTTTGGCAATTTCGTAAACATCAATGGTTTCATATTTTTTGCATTCAGCTTTAAGGATTTTTGTAATCGGATCGTTTTCGAAAGTTCCCTTGACGCGTAGTATCCTCGTTTTTTTTAGATTGAATTTACGACGAAACTCATCGACGAAAACATCGGAGTTGAATGCCGAGGGGACAAAATCGGCAAAAAGGTTATAGTTTTGCAATTCTTCTGCTGTCTTTTCGCCAATTGCGGCAAATTTCAAAGTATGGAACTGCTTAATTTGGCGATCTTTTAGATTTTCCATAAAATAGCGAACTCCGTTCCGACTTGTAAAGATAATCCAATCGAAATTTTGAGCAAGGAAATTTGTAAATTTTGGGTCCTCGATTGGCTTGGACTTTGTTGAAAAAACGGGAAACGGGATGATCTCGGCACCTTCGCCTGTCAATATTGAAACGATTGTTTGCATTTGGTCGGTAGCACGAGTTACTACAATTTTTTTCCCAAAAAGTGGCTTCCTTTCGAACCAATTTAAAGTTTCGGCAAATCGAGTACAATTGCTAATGATGGTAATCAAAGGCGGTTGCAAACTATTTTTACGAGAAATTTCTGGCAGTTCAACTAATTTCCCTGTTAGTGTTTTTTGCCGAGCTGTTGTTGCATTTGCAACAATAGCCGCGGTTTGGTTTGGGGACATTCCGTGTTTTATTAATTCTTCGACTAATGTTTCCAATTTTGCTGCGCCCATATAGATTACAATTGTTGTATTTTTCATCTTTGCAATATTTTGCAAATCGAGTTGACTTTCCGGTTTGCTTGGGTCTTCGTGTGCTGTTAGGAACAGAACTTGAGTGACAAGTGATCGGTGTGTTAATGGAATACCAGCATAAGCCGAGGCTCCTATTGCGGCTGAAATGCCGGGGATCACCTCGAATGGAATTTTATGTTCGGCTAAAAACAGTGCCTCTTCGCTGCCACGACCAAAAATATAAGGGTCGCCTCCCTTCAATCGAACGATGGTTTTGCCCTCGTTGGCATATTTTAGCATTAGTTGATTTATTTCCTCTTGTGGAAACCTATGTTTTGTTGGTGCTTTGCCGACAAAAACTTTTTCAGCTTTTTTGTTTGCGTAGTTAAGTATTTGCTGGGAGACAAGTCTGTCGTAAAGTATAACATCGGCTTTTTTTAAAGCATCTAAAGCCTTGACTGTAAGCAAGTTTGGGTCGCCGGGTCCGGCTCCGACGATATAAACAAAAGTTTTATTCTTTTTTTCTTGCATAATATTGAATCAACTGATCGACTAAAAGTTGTGCAAACTCTATTCCGTCGTCTTTTATTATTTCAAGCCATTTTACGCTTAAAAATTCGTCGATGATTTTGTCTTGGACATTTTTTTTGGCTTTGATTTCTTTGAGTTTGGTGCGAAAATATGCGGCGATTTCAACGAATTCTTTGAAGTTTTCTGGGAATTTTTTTTCAAGGGATTCTCTTAAACAACGGGAAAGAAATGGTGCTTTCCCCTGGGTTGAAATTGCAATTACAAGATCGCCGCGTTTGATATACGAAGGCATAATGAAATTGCAGATTTCTGGTTTATCTGCAAAATTCACAATTGCATTTCGTTCGTTGGCTTCTTGTTGAACTATCTCGTCGAGGGCAGGGTCGTCTGTTGCAACAAATATTAAGTTGAAACCTTCGAGGTCCCCCTTTTGGTATTTGCGTCGATGGAACTCAAGATTGTGCTTAACTATTATTTCTTCAAGTTCTTGGGTAAGCTCGGGGGCAATAATTTTCGGATTTGCACCGAATTCCAAAAGATTTTTCACCTTGCGGGTTGCAACCTCGCCTCCGCCAATCACAAGTGGTTTGAATTTGCTTAAATCTACAAATACAGGAAAATATCCCATAACTAAAAAATCAAAATTAACAAATAGATATTTTGTAAATGTTATAAATCTAAAAATTTGAAAGCCTCGTCAATGTTTGAGACAATTGTAATTTTAGCACCAAATTGGATTGTGTCCTTGTAATTTAGGATTTTGTTTAAACAGCGTAAAATTTTGGTCCATTTTCGACCGATGCAAACCGCTGGTGCACTTTTCAAGTTCCGTTGGCTTAAAGCCAGAAGTGAAACAAATTCCAACAATGTGCCACTTCCGCCTTCCAGTAGGAAAAAGACATCGCCAATGGTTATTAGTTTATCCAATCTGTCGAGATAGGAATTTGCTTCGATAATTTTAGTGATATACTTGTTTGGATAGTCTTTATAATTTTTGAAGACCACGCCGATTCTTTCGACATTAAATTTTGCTGCGCCTTTTGCCGAAGCTTCCATCACACCGAAATAGCCTCCGTTGGCAATGTTGTAGCCTTTGCTGCCCAGTGTTTCCCCGAGTTTCTGTGCAGTCTTGTAAAGCTTTGAACGTGGAGAGCAATCCCCACTTCCGAAAATTACTGCTGTTTTCATCGACTTTGCTTGCTGTTTAAAAAATTTTTAAAATTGTAATTTATCAAATATCTATTTATGAAAATATCAGTTGTTATTGCTACGCGAAATCGAAAAGATGATTTAATTCGAACATTGCAAGCCTATAGGAATCAGAATTATCCCGATAAGGAAATCATTGTTGTCGACAATTGTTCGACCGACGGTACAAAGGAGACAATACCAAGTCTTTTTCCTGATGTGAAATACTATTGGTTACCAGAAAATTTCGATATTCGTTCGATAATACTTGGTGTACACTGGTCGAGCGGGGATATAATCTGGCGCTGCGATAGCGACTCCTTCCCAGAAAGCAATGATGCTTTCGAACGAGTTGTGGAGATTTTCACAAAATATCCGGAAATCGATATAATTGCTACCGAGGACGTTGAAGTTAGACGCGGCTACCAAGTTTGGGAATGGTATCCTTTGAAAATCGACCGCAATAATATTCCAGACACTGGATTTGTTTCAAATGGCTTTTGTGGGACAGGTGCTGCAATACGAAGAAAAGTTTTCGACAAAATAGGCGGTTTCGATGGTTTCGGCTACGAAGAATATGATTTTTCAGCGCGGGCAATAGTCGCCGGTTTCAATATACGCTATTTCCCGAATATTCGCACATTACATTTCGCCTCGACAACAGAACGAGATGTTGCCTATCGTTGGCTTTGCACTTGCGAGCAATTCGTCCGTTTCTGTTGGAAATTCTTCCCTTTCTTCAGAGCTGTTGGACGAACTATTGCAATTTTTTTCTTCCAGTTGCTCGAAGGACTCATTCGAAGAATCAATCCTTTGGTGATGCTCGAAGGTGTTTTACTTATGTTAACCACTATTTTCAAAACTTACCGTAGCGAACGAATGGTCGCTCCAAAAGATAAATTGAAAATTATTACTCTTGGGCGAAGTTTCTTTGGCTTGCAGATTAAGTACTTTACCGAGATGTTTAAAGTTAAAGTTAGGAAGTTGTTTCGGCAATGAAAATTTTGCAAATATCGCCGCAATTTCCCTATCCACTCGATAGTGGGGGGAAAATCGGTATATATAACATCACTCGACAATTGAGTAATTTCGGGGCAGAAATTTTCTTTGTTGCTTTCTCGCGATATAAAATACCAAATGAATACATAGAACATTTTAAAACATTTTGCCATCCATTTATATTATATGAAAATACAAAGAACACTTTCTTTAAAATTTTGAAATACTTTATCATTAATAAGCCAATTTTTACAGAAAAATATTTCACAAAGAAGAGTAAACTTTTCTTTGAAAATCTTCTGAATATTATTGACTTTGATATTATTCACCTTGATCATACAGCAATGTTCTCTCTCGGAAAGTGGGTGAGCGAAAGATCGCAAAAGCCAGTTGGTTTACGTTTGCACAACATAGAATGGTTAATTTGGAAGCGTTTTTTAGATGCACAATCGAAATTTTCACCAAAATCCGTTTTCTTGTCGCAGCAGACAAGTTTGCTCCGAAAGAAGGAACAACAAGCAATTCGCTTTGCAACCGTCTCGTTTGCTTGCACGGAAAACGACCGAAGTCGAGCCCTTGAATTGGTCCCCGACGCTAATGTACTTGTTGCCTCGCCCGGCGTAGATCTCGAATTTTGGAAAGTAAACAATGCCTTGCAGCGAAATCCCTATGAAATTCTGTTTGCAACAACATATAATTTGTCTTACAATCTCGACGGTTTGATTTGGTATCTTGAAAAAGTCCATCCATTGGTCATCGAGCGCGAGCCAAAAATTATTTTAACAATTTTGGGGAAAGATGCACCAGATTTTTTGAAGAAATATCCAAATGTCAGCCTTGTTGGATATGTCGAGAAGGTTCAACCCTATTACAATCGGGGAAACTTGTTCATTGTTCCACTTTTTGTTGGAAGCGGGGTAAGAATGCGGATTCTCGAAGCGATGGCAATGGGTTTGCCAGTTGTTTCGACAAGCGTTGGTGCTGAAGGTATAAATGCAACCGAAGACCAAGGTTTATTTATTGGGGATACTTCTGAAGAATTTGCTGCCAAAATTCTCTTCCTTGTGAAAAATCCTGATCTTGCCCATCGACTTGGGATAAAAGCAAAGGATTACATAGTGGAAAACCATTCGGTTCAGAAAACACTTAAAGTGATTTATCAAGAATATGAAAAAATAATTTCTAAAAAAAAGAGTTGAAACCCTTGGCTAACATTATCAGAATTGCTACTTTTTATCCTTTTGCTTCACAACAGGAGTCTTGTGGTTTGACTTTTTGATTGTCGTATAAACAAATATTGAATTTAGGATTAAAATAAAAGTTTAATTTCATCGATTAATCTCTGGTGTCTTGGTGATTGGTATGGCACAAAGTCAACGGTTGGTTTTTTTAGATTTGATGCGAGTCATCGCTATGGTGATGATGATAATGGGGCATTCTTTTTTCGATTTGGTTCGATCAAATCTTGTGGATGTAACACAATTCCCGTGGATAATTTGGGAATTTTTACGTGGATTGACAGCCCCAATCTTTTTAGTTGTATCTGGTATTGTCCAAGTTTTTGCAAATAAACGAGTTGGGGGTAAATTACCTAAAGACATTGTTTTTAGAAGAATCAGAACTGCATTGCTATTGATTTTTCTTGCATATTTTCTAAATTTCCCGGTACAAAAGGCCTTTCACATTTTTTTCCAATCTAAATCTTTGCTTGTCCAATTCTTGCAAGTGAACATTTTACAATTAATTGGTGTGACGCTACTTTGGGTTCTATGTTATTTCTTGGTTACAAAGGACAACCGACAACTCGGTGTGGTGGCGCTTGTTACCGCTGTTGTGATTTTTGCTCTAACACCAATCGTACATTTGATTGATTGGTACAAATTTTTACCTCTTCCAATTGCTCCGTATTTCTCGCTTGCAAAAGGTTCATATTTTACTATTTTTCCATTTTCTGGCTTCTTATTTTTTGGCGTCGCTTTTGGAACATTTCTCGAGCGCTATGCTCTCGAAGAGCGCTCTGATGTAATTATAAAATATGGTCTAAAATATGGGTTGGTTCTTCTACCGATTGGAACAATTATTTACATTGCAATTAATTTTTTGAATTTGCCCTTATATGATGTATTCAAAGGAAATCCTGGAATGGCGATAATTCGCCTTTCCTGCGTTGGGATTCTTGCTTCTGTTGTTGTGTGGCTTTATAAAATGTATTTACACAATTTAAATTGGGTGAAAAAGCTTTCTCTTACTCTTGGGAAAAATGCTCTCTTTGTATATGTTGTCCATTTGATAATTCTTTATGGTTTGCCCTGGTACCCGGGATTTGCAAGTATGTATTATAAGTCGTTTGGTATTGCGCAAGCGTTTATAATTTCCGTTTTGATTGTTTTTCTTTCGTTTACACTTGTTTTTGTCTATGAAGTAGAAACTTCAAAAAGAAGATTTGTGAGATTGGTTTTCAAATACGGCACTGTTTCCTTGCTTGTTCTATTGGTTCTTGTTTAATCGGAAAATTTTTCTGCTGCTCTCAATTTGGCACTTCTCGACCGTGGGTTTGCTCGGATTTCCTCTTTGCTTGGAGTAATCGGTTTTTTTGTCAAAATTTTTAGTTTTGGCACAATAGTTGTAGTGTTTTCAATTTTTTTTATTGAAAAGTTGTGAATGAAGTTTTTAACGATGCGGTCTTCGAGCGAGTGGTATGAAATGACGACAATTCTGCCACCAATAGCAAGGCAATCCAATGCAGAGTGGAGCGCATTTTCAAGAACCTCGAGTTCATTGTTGATAGCAATGCGAAAAGCTTGGAAAACGCGTGAGAGCGATTTTTTTAAATACTTGTTTGGAACAGCAATTTCAACGACTTTTGCCAGATCGACAGTGGTTTTCAATCGAGCGATTTTCCGCTGCTGGACAATTGCGCGAGCAATTTTTTTGGCGAAAGGCTCTTCTCCGTATCGCCGAAGAAGAGCCGCCAAATCTTCCTCGTTTGCTGCATTGACAAGGTCTTCTGCTGTTCGCCCGTGCGGTGAAAAACGCAAATCCAAAGGTCCGACCGCACGGTATGAAAAACCACGGCGGCTCTCATCGAGCTGCCGTGAAGAAACCCCCAAGTCCAGCAGAAAACCTGTCCATCTCCCCCGATGTCTCGTTATGCTGCATGCATTACTAAAGCAATCGTTGAAAAGTTCAATCCTCGATAATTCCCCCTTCTCGAGTTCCCCCTTGAACTTTTCTCTGCAAAATGCGATTGCTTCGGGATCTTTGTCAAAACCAAATATTCGTCCACCTTGCCCAAGTTTTTCCAAAATTGCTTCACTATGCCCGCCGCCGCCAATAGTTCCGTCGATGTAAATCCCATTGGGGTCTGTGACAAGTAGTTCAACTACCTCCTTTAAAAGAACTGGCGTATGATAATATCCAGAAACTGTTGTCATCGACTTTGCTGGATTCCTTTCATTTCGTCTTTTTCTTCATTGTGGTTGTAATGGTTCGTTCCCAGCACTTTTTCGAAAATCTTTGCATATTCTTCCTCGTCGAAAGAGTAAATCTTGGCAAATTCCTCTGGATTCCAGATTTCGATATGGTCTATCTTTCCAACGATCAAGGCTTTTGAATCTATTCTGGCGTATGCAAGTAATTCCTTTGGTATAAGTATTCGATTTTGAGCATCGAGTGTTACTTCTTTGCAAAACATCGTTAAAAATGTGATAATTTTATCGTTTTCAGTGTTAAATGGGTTAAGCTCCATCATCTTGTGTTGAATTTTTTCCCATTGGTCAATCGGATAGGCAATGATGCATTTGCGAATGCCACGGGTAATTGTGAAAGTCTCGCGGGCTTCGGGGCTAAGAGCTCGCCTCATATATGGTGGTATCGTCACCCTTCCTTTGTTGTCGATCACATATTCTTCGCTTCCTTGAAAAAAAGTCATACCACTTTGCCCCACTTTTCTTATTTATTTTGGGAAAAATCTTAATCTTTTCCCCACTGCAAAATTAAACATTATTTTCTTATTTCCAAATATTTTTTCAAAAAATTTCAATATTTTTTCAAAAAATTTTTAAGTGATTGGATATTCTTGAATTAAGTCATACAATTTTTAATACAAAAAAACCAGTATCTTTCGATACTGGTTTCCTCGTTTTGGTTTAGATGAATTTTGCTTAAAATTTGTCTGCGATACCTCGGAATTTGCTTTCTGTAAGAATATAGTTGAAAATCTTCACCATATGCGACTTTTCGTATTCAATAATTTTGTTCAATTGGTCGTTTCCCCCGATAACATCACGTACAGCAGTGTAGAACAGATAAGTTTCCTTTTCAAAATCATAGGCAACTCGTAGGATTTGCAACAAATCTGCTTCTGCCAAGTTAAATTTGGCGATGAACCTCGAAGGGTCAATCGTGTCGAGAAATTCTTTGTCGATTTCGCTTTCGACATCGAGAGTTTCGGGAAGCTCTTTTTTAATTGCGAGAAATTGATTGAAGTGGATTTGTTCGTCTTTTGCAAGTAATTTGAACGCTTCGGATATCTCTGGATTTGAAGAATATTTTTCGGACAATTGGTTGTAAACTTCCGCCCCTTTCTCTTCGACTTTAAGGGCAATTTCGATTGCGTTGTGTAAGTTCAATGTTTTCATTCAACACCTTTTATTGTTCGTCAAGAAGTCTTTTTTCGCCTTCAAGTGCGCGGTAGGGGTTAACATCTTGGACCATTTCAACAACTCCTTGGTACTCGCCATTTTCATTGCGGACTGCATAGTATGCAATGAATAGGTACATTCCATTGAAATGAATCCAAAATGTGGCTTGGTCGCGCTTTCCTTCTTTCATTTCCTTTATTATTTTGTTTACTAAGTGAATGCTTTTTGGTGGATGGCATTGTTGGACGGTGCGCCCGATTGCGGAGAGTGTGCGCGCAAAGATTTTGTCCTTGTCCAATTTATTGAAGTAACGCACTCTATCTTGTGCATCTACAAATGTAATCTCAATTGGTAGTGCATCGAGCATATTGCCAATAACCTCGGTCGACAATGAAGCAAGCAAATCAATGCGTTCTCCGCTTTCCTTTTCAAGCGCATCGACGAGTGTCTTGTAGCGAGTGTATGCACCTTCGCCAAGCGATTCTCTTTCGATTCTCTTGAATTCGTTTGCAAGAAATGGAACATCGTCGGGTTGGATGAATTTTCTTCCCATTGGGTAAAGTATGTCGTTTTCTTTCCAGATGTGGTCTTTGGTGAGATTTGCATAGTCGTGAAATTGTGTAACGAATGCGTTGATTTCATCCTCTGTTTTATGTTCTTTAGAAAGGAATTCTTTGAACTTTGTCAAGAAATTTCTTTCGGCTTGATGTTCTTGCAGCATCACGCCAATAGGTCCGCCCTCGGGCATTCCTCTCTCGAGTAGTTTTGGGAAGTACACTTTTTCCTCTTTCATATTGTGGCAAGTTTCTCCATAATCCCAAAGCACATCGATTAATATTCCGATTGTCGACCAGTTTTTTTTCTTCGCCCCAATTGCTTCTCGAGAATCACTAATGCCTTCTCGATGATGCTGTGGTCGTTCATAAGCATATTGATATAGAGCTCATTCATATTTCCATCCCTTCATTTGAAATACAAAATTAATAATGATAGGACGAGCAAAAACAGATAAAATTATCCGTTTTTATTTTGTAATTCTAATTCTTGCATCAACAATTTTGATTTCCTTTCCTTTTCCAAATGCTGGATTGATATCAAGTTCAACGATTTCTGGGGCTATTTCAACTAATTGAGATAATCGAAGGAGAACCTCGACAATTGAAGTTTTGTGTACATTTTGTTGGTTTCGATAGCCATCCAGGATTTTCACTCCTTTGATATTTTCCACCATCTCTAGTGCTTCGTTTTTGCTTAATGGTGCTAAATTGATTTGCACATCTTTAAGTATTTCGACAAAAATCCCGCCAAGGCCAAAGACAAGTAGATGTCCAAAACCTTCGGTATATTTACATCCAAAAAATAGTTCAATTCCCGAAGCCATAGGTTGCAGAATAACACCTGTTACTCCTTTGATTTGCATAAATTGTTCAAATTTTTCTTTTGCACTTTGTGGATCATTTATATTTGTTGCGACTCCTCCAACTTCTGTCTTATGTACTGGACCATCCACTTTAATTGCAACTGGAAATTCTAAGGTTTGTAGAGCATCCTCCAATTCATCCAGACTTTGTACAACATAGGTTTCAACAAAATCGAGATTCGCATTTTTGAAAATTTCCACTGTATCTTTGTAAGGAAGAAATCCGCTCTTGGAATTTTCGATAACTTCACGTATTTTCCCCTCGTTCATATCGTCGAAATGCATTGAATCGCCACTTTTTCTGTTTATTGTTTTAATTACTTTTGCCAATGCTTTTCCAAAGGCGACTTCGTCGTTGAAGTAATGACCACCAAGTGCTTTGAAGTATTCAATTGCAGATTTGGCCTGTACGATTGAAGGAAGGATCGGATAGATAGGCTTTTTGTTTTGTTTAATTCGTTTATAAAGGATCTCGTAGACATTAGTGACATCGAATAGCCCGGGGGTTCCAAAAATTACAGCACTTGCGTCGATGTTATCGAATTTATTTTCAATATAGTCGATAATAAGGTCGAGTTGTTCGGCAGTGCCAGTGGCAAGGAAATCTATTGGATTGGAAACTGAAGAGCCGAAATGCAAATGCTTCAGCAATTCCTGAGCAGTTTCGCCTTCGATTTTGGGAACGGCGACTCCTTCTGCTTCGAGAGTATCGGTTAACATAACTCCTGGTCCGCCAGCATGGGTTACGACTGCAATTCTATTCCCTTTCGGCTCTTTTTCTAAAATGATGCCAGCGACGTTGACCAAATCCAGCCTACCTTCGCATCGAATAATGCCAGCCTTTTTAAATAAAGCTTCGACGATCGAATCTTCGCCGGCAAGCGCTCCAGTGTGTGATGAAACAGCCCTTTGCCCTGCGGTAGTTCTTCCTGCTTTAATTGCAGCAAGTTTACATCCTTTCTTGCGCAAGGATATAGTGTGTTTTAAAAATTTCTGTGGGTTTGCAATTTGTTCAGCATAAATTAGTTTAACATAAGGAGAATTGCCCGGTTGGTAAGTTGCGTCCCAGTATTCAAGGACTTCTTCGATACCAACTTGTGCAGAATTTCCAACAGAGAAGATAGAGCTGAACCTAATACCGCGTTCGATAGATTCCTCGAGAATGAATACGGCTGTCGCCCCGGAGGCGGAGACGAAATCGCAACCGAATTGGTCGTATTCTGGGATTGGTCCAGCAAAAACCCCTTTGTATTTTTGGGTTATGACTCCAATGCAATTAGGTCCAATAAGTGAGCCGCCAACGCTATCGGCGATTTCAACGAGTTTTCGTTCGAGTAATTTTCCTTTCTCGCCCATTTCGCTGAAACCAGCAGAAAGTACAATAAATGCTTTTGTTCCACGATTTGCGAGCGTAGCCATTGCATCGGGAACCAACTCGGCAGGTATTGCGAAAATAGCAAGCTCTGCTTTGGGAATTTCTTTACAAGAAGGAAAAGAAACTACTCCTTGTACAGACTTTTCCTTGGGATTGACAACGAAAAGTTCGCCATCGAATTTGCCGAGAAGAATGTTTTCGAGCACCTTACCGCCGGGTTTACGAACATCGTTGGAGCCACCAACGACCACAATACTTTTGGGTTCGATTAATTCATTGACAATCATAATACTATTTTCAAATATTTAAAACACAAAATTAAATGAAATTTTATGTTAAATCTTACCAACAAAAAGTCTTTATAAATTTAAAGAATATTTAAAAAAAGAAAAGAAACACAAATAATTAAATAAAACAGACGTCTAATGAAAGATGAATTTAGAGAAAAAAGAAAAAGTTTAAGTGGATTTTGTCAAAAAAAATTTTTTTATTAATTTTGAAGTCTCTAAAAAGGGCAGGTACCGAAGCGGTCAAACGGGGCAGACTGTAAATCTGCTGGGGTATCCCTTCGGAGGTTCGAATCCTTCCCTGCCCACAAGGTAGTGCGGGAGTAGCTCAGTTGGTAGAGCATCAGCCTTCCAAGCTGAGGGTCGCGGGTTCGAGTCCCGTTTCCCGCTCGATGAAGTCGAGATTGCGGGAGTAGCTCAGTTGGTAGAGCGTCAGCTTCCCAAGCTGAGGGTCGCGGGTTCGAGTCCCGTTTCCCGCTCTGCAAACAAGGCTGATGTAGCTCAGTTGGTAGAGCGCTTCCTTGGTAAGGAAGAGGTCACCGGTTCAATCCCGGTCATCAGCTCGAGCAAAGGGGTGTAGCTCAATTGGCAGAGCGGCGGTCTCCAAAACCGTAGGCTGAGGGTTCGAGTCCTTCCACCCCTGCTAATTTTTTGAAAGAAAGGAACGATATGATTGGCAAAATTAAAAAGTACTTGAACGATGTTGCAAAGGAAATGAAAAAAGTTTCCTGGCCAACGCGTGCCCAACTACGCGAATCGACTTATATTGTTATCATTACAATGTTGATTTTCACAGCCTTTGTCTATGTTATCGATCTACTAATGGTAAAAATATTAAAGTTTATTTTCTGAAATGGAACCGAAAGAATTATCGAATACGAACCAAGAACAAATCGAAACTGGCAAAGAGCCCGAATTTAAATGGTATGCACTTCGTACCTACTCGGGGCACGAGAACAAGGTCAAATTGACCTTGGAAGCTGAAATTAAGCGTCTTGGTTTGCAAAATAGAATTACAGACATTATCGTTCCTCAAGAACAAGTTTTCGAGGTACGACAAGGAAAGAAAAGAACGAAGATAAAAAATTTTCTTCCGGGATATATAATTTTGCGAGTGGCACTCGACAAAAAACTTAAAGATTACATCAATTCATTGCCTTCAGTTGTTAGTTTTGTAGGAACTAAAACCGAGCCAGTACCACTTACAGAAAGTGAAGTAAACAGGATTCTTGGAAGAGTCGAAGAAAGGAAAAACATCGAAACAATAGGGACAGAATTCCAGATTGGCGACCCAGTTAAAGTCATTGATGGTCCTTTTTCTGGTTTTTCCGGTACAGTTAAAGAGGTGAACTACGAGAAGCAGAAATTGAAAGTTGAAGTTGGAATACTTGGGCGCAAGACACCAGTTGAATTAGATTTTAGCCAAGTTGAAATTGGCGCTATTTAAGTTTTGTGAAAAATTTTATAGAGATAGGATATGGCAAAAAAAGTAATAGGTTCGTTCAAACTACAATTACCTGCTGGCGAAGCAACTATGTCGCCTCCGGTTGGTCCTGCATTTGGACAACGCGGACTGAACGGAGTTGAATTTGTAAAGCAATTCAATGCTCGAACGGCAAAGCAAAAAGGTACAATCCTTCCGGTAGTTGTAACATTTTATTCTGATAAAAGTTTCACATTTATTGTAAAATCTCCACCAGCGGCAGTGTTGATTATGAAGGCTGCTGGTATTCAAAAAGGTTCGGGTCAACCGAATAAAGTAAAGGTTGGTCAAATCACTCGCTCTCAATGCGAGGAAATTGCCAAAATTAAAATGGAAGATTTGAACTGTGATACATTAGATGCAGCTGTTTCGATGATAAAAGGAACAGCACGGAGTATGGGAGTTACTGTTGTAGATTAATTGAGGAAAAGTTATGAAAAAGCACGGTAAACGATACCGTCAATTGCTCAAAAATTACGACCCCAAAGCAGTCTATCCGTTTCGAGAAGCAATCGAAATCGTCAAAAAGAATGCAACAGCAAAATTTGACGAGAGTTTCGAAGTTGCTATGCGATTGGGTGTCGACCCACGAAAGGCAGACCAATTAGTCCGAGGAACAGTAACGTTACCACACGGAACGGGGCGCCAAGTGCGTGTCCTTGTTTTATGTAAATCTCCACGCGACCAAGAAGCATTGGATGCAGGAGCCGATTACGCTGGTTTCGAAGAGTACATCGAGAAAATAAAAGGTGGCTGGACAGAAGTAGATGTTATAATTGCCACACCCGATGTTATGGGCGAAGTCGGTAAACTTGGAAAGATTCTTGGTCCTCGTGGTCTTATGCCGAATCCGAAAAGTGGTACCGTTACGACAGATATTGCCAAAGCAGTACGCGAAGTCAAGGCTGGGAAAATCGAATATCGCGTCGACAAAACGGGCAATGTCCACGCTTCAATTGGTAAGTGTTCGTTCAGCGTCGACCAACTTGCCGAAAACATACAGGCATTGTTCCAGAGCATTGTGAAATCCAAGCCTGCATCTGCAAAAGGTCGATATATTAAGAGCATACATTTTTCTTCTACGATGGGACCCAGCGTAGAAGTTAGCGAGTCGTCGTTCCAAAATGTATAGAATATGAGCAAAGGCTATTACGCACTCGTAAAATAAATGAGCGGCTTGCTTCGCGTTCTCTTTGAACGAAGTCGCTTATGAACAAAAAAAGGAAGGTGAAATGATTACGAAACAAAGGAAAATCGAACAGGTTCAGAGCCTTGTCGAGAAATTCAAAAAGGTAAATGCCTACTATTTTGTAGACTTTACCGGGATGAAGGTTGATTCGACCTTGGAATTTCGACGCGAACTAAAAAAGAGCCAGATGGAATTGAAAGTGGCAAAGAATACTCTTCTCGAAAGGGCTCTTGCCGAAGCTGGAAACTTGCCGGGTCCGAAGGATGGATTTCGTGGACCAACTGCAGTCATCTTTGGCTACGGGGATCCAATTGAACCGGCAAGGCTTTTGAAAGACCGTATCGAGAAATTTCAACAACCAGTTTTCAAGGGGGCTGTCGTCGAGGGAGTTGTCTACGGAGCCGACCAACTGAAAGTTCTTGCTTCCTTGCCTTCGAAGACCGATATTATTGCAAGCATTCTTGGAAGTTTGAATGCCCCTGTTTCTGGAATTGTTGGAACTATCAATGCCGTCATACGCGACCTTGCGTATGTTATTGAAGAAGTTGCCAAAAAGAATTCAAAATAATTTTAATGTTTTTTAAAAAAGGAGTTGAAAAATGTCAGCAATAGTTGAAGAATTAGTCGAAAAGATATCCAATTTGACTTTGGTCGAAGCGGCTGAATTGAAAAAGGCGCTCGAGGAGAAATTTGGCGTCACTGCTGCTGCCCCGGTAATGGTTGCCGGCGCTGCAATGCCGGGAGCACCCGCCGAAGCACCAAAAGAAGAGGAGAAGACCGAATTTGATGTCGAATTGACCGAAATGGGACCCAACAAGTTGAATGTGATTAAGGTTATTCGCGAGATAACTGGGCTTGGCTTGAAAGAAGCCAAAGACTTGGTCGAAGGCGCTCCGAAGATGGTCAAAGAAGGAGTTAGCAAAGAAGAAGCCGAAGATATCAAAAAGAAACTCGAAGCACAAGGCGCAAAGGTTACTATTAAATAAATTAATATTGGACCGGGCTTCGGCTCGGTCCATACTTTGTTTTACAAGGAAATTTGAATGGAATAAGGCAGTTGGCAATAAACATTCATTCAAAAGGCTTAGTTATTGGTAAAGCCAGTAAGCTGGTTTTACCTTATATTTTTTTAATGAAAATATTTTTTCAAAAATAGATGGAGGCAGCCACCGTGAAAAAAGAAAAATTAGAAAAACTTGCGCAAGAATATGGTTTGACGGTTCTAACTGGAATTGAGAATGATGGGACAGTTCGCCTTGTCGATAGGTTGAACTTTGGTAAAAGCCGTCGCTTTACGAATATACCCGATCTTCTTGATGTTCAGTTAAAATCTTACGAAGAATTTTTACAAGAAAATGTACCCCCCGATGAAAGAAAAAATGTTGGGTTGCAATCGGCTTTCCTATCGAATTTCCCTGTGGAGGATTCTACCGGCGTCTACCAACTGGAGTTTCTAAACTATACGGTTGAAAAACCAAAATATTCCGAAGACGAATGTCGGGAGCGTGAACTTACCTATTCAAAGGCTCTCAAAGCCAAGTTTCGTCTTTCGAGCAAAGTTGGTCCGGATTCAGAAGATTACATCGAAGCAATCGAACAGGAGGTCTATCTTGGCAACATTCCAGCAATGACTTCACGTGGTACTTTCATTATAAATGGAGCCGAAAGAGTTGTTGTGTCGCAATTGCATCGTTCCCCTGGCGTTTTCTTCGATGATACAATGCATCCAAATGGCACTCGCATCTATTCAGCAAGAATTATTCCATTCAAAGGTTCTTGGTTAGAATTTATAACAGATATTCACGAAGTTCTTACAACTTATGTCGACAGGAAAAAGAAATTTCTAACAACCACATTTCTGCGTGCGCTTGGGTTTTCTTCCGATATGGAGATTATCCAATTGTTTGGACTCGACGAGGTGGTCTCGAACGATGAATTAAACGAAACTTTCGCTGGAAGAAAGCTTTCGAGCGATGTTGTGGATTTAACAACCGGCGAAATAATAGCAACTCGCGATATGATTTTAACTACGGATTTGATTGAGAAAATTAAAAGTACACAGGTCCTCGATATTCGGCTTTATAAACCATACGACCCAAGCGAAGAGCCAGTCATTGCACGAACGCTTTCGAAGGACCCGACACGAAATCGCGAGGAGGCTTTGGAACATATTTTCCGACAACTTCGAACTACCGAACCACCAGATTTGGAAGCCTGCGAGGCTCTGCTCGAAAAATTGTTCTTCAATCCCAAAAGATACGACCTCGGACTTGTTGGAAGGTTCAAGATAAACAAAAAGCTGGGACTCGATATCGATCCGGAAATGACTGTTCTTACGAAAGAAGATATTATTGCAACTATCAAACATTTACTATATCTTCACGATGAGAAATTAAGCGGCGACGACATCGACCATCTTGGAAACCGTCGAGTTCGAACTGTTGGCGAGCAACTTACTGCCCAAATTAATCTTGGCTTGAACAGGATGACTCGTACGATACGCGAGCGTTTGAGTGTTCGCGAAGCGGAAAGTTTGACTCCACAAGACCTTGTCAATGCTCGGACTATTAATTCAGTTCTAAACCAATTCTTTGGAACGAATCAATTGTCGCAATTTATGGACCAAACAAATCCCCTTGCCGAATTGACTCACAAGCGGAGAACTTCTGCATTAGGTCCGGGCGGTTTAAGCCGCGAGCGTGCTGGCTTCGAAGTTCGCGACGTTCATTATACACACTACGGGCGGCTATGCCCAATTGAAACACCCGAAGGTCCAAACATTGGGTTGATCTCTTCGCTTGCTTTGTATGCAAGAGTCAACGACAAGGGATTCATTGAAACTCCGTATAGAAAAGTTGTAAATGGAGTTGTTACTGATGAAATTGAATATTTGACAGCCGAAGATGAGGACGAAAAGGTTATTGCGACGGTTCATACTCAAATTGACAAAAATGGTAGAATTGTCGAACAAAAAGTTAATGCAAGAAAATCTGGCGATTTTGTCGTTGTCTCGCCAGAAGAAGTTGATTACCTGGAAGTTTCAACCGAACAATTAACAAGCGCAGCTGCATCGTTGATTCCATTCCTTGAGCACGACGATGCAAACCGAGCACTTATGGGCTCGAATATGCAACGACAGGCAGTTCCTTTGCTGAATCCCGAGGCACCAATAGTTGGGACTGGAATGGAACCCAAAGTTGCAAAAGATTCTCGAACCCTACTTTTCGCCGAAGGAACGGGGGAAGTTGTTTACGTCGACTCTGAAAGAATTAAAATAAAATATGAAGATACAAGAAGCGAAGAAGAAAAGCTGTGTGATTTCAGTTTCCAAGAGGTCAAAGAATATAAATTGTTGAAATACTTCAGGACAAACCAAAATACTTGTGTGAATCAAAGACCAATTGTACGTGTTGGCGATAAAGTTTTTAAAGGAATGCCAATCGCCGACGGTGCTGCAACGGACAAGGGCGACCTTGCTCTTGGCCGAAACGTTTTGGTTGCTTTTATGCCTTGGCGTGGTTATAATTTTGAGGATGCTATTGTAGTTTCCGAGCGACTTGTAGCCGAGGATGTGTTTACTTCTGTACATTTGGAAGAATTCACGCTTCAAGTTCGCGATACAAAACGAGGCGAGGAAGAGTTTACTCGTGATATACCGAATGTGTCGGAAGAAGCAACCAGGGATTTGGATTTGGATGGCATCGTTCGTGTTGGCGCAAAAGTACGCGAAGGTGATATTCTTATTGGTAAAATCACACCGAAGGGAGAGACAGAGCCAACGCCCGAGGAAAAGTTGCTACGAGCAATTTTTGGCGACAAGGCTGGCGATGTTAAAGATGCTTCCTTGAAGGCACCACCGGGGTTGAAAGGTGTTGTCATCAATACCAAACTCTTTTCCCGAAGGCATTCCAAAGGTGTTGAAACTGAATTGGACGAGCGACGACAATTGGACCGAATTGCAAAAGCCGAAGGTGAAAAACTTGCTCAACTTGCTAAAAGTGCTGTCGAGAAGCTTGCAAACATCCTTGATGGTTATAAAGTTTACGGTTTGAAGTTGACAAACGGGGATACTGTATTTCGTAGCGGACACAAAGTAACTCGGCAAGAAGTTATCGATTACTTTGAGTCTCAACCCTTGAAGATTGAGATGATCAGTTTGGAAAATCCAATCATAGCAAACAAAGAGCGCAATGAATTATTGAAAAGGATGTTGAATAATTATTTCGAGCAGAAAAACCAGATTCAGCAAATATTTAGAGCACACAAGGCTAAATTGACTGCTGGCGACGAGCTGCAACCTGGAATAGTGAAAATGGCAAAAGTTTACATTGCAATAAAACGTAAACTTATGGTAGGCGATAAGATGGCGGGGCGACACGGAAACAAAGGTATAGTCTCGATAATTGTCCCAGTCGAGGATATGCCATTTCTTCCCGATGGAACACCAGTAGATATTGTTTTGAACCCGCTTGGTGTGCCCTCGCGTATGAATCTTGGACAATTGTTTGAAACTTCACTTGGTTGGGCTGGTAAAAAATTAGGGATACGCTTTGCATCGCCAGTTTTCGATGGGGCTACCTGGGAACAGGTCTCCGAATTCTTGAAGCTTGCTGGGTTGCCCCCCGATGGAAAAACCATTTTGTACGATGGACGAACTGGCGAACCTTTCCGCGAAAAAGTAACTGTTGGTGTAATCTATATGATGAAACTCGTTCATATGGTTGAAGACAAAATACATGCTCGTTCGATTGGTCCATACTCTCTAATTACGCAACAACCGCTCGGAGGCAAGGCTCAGTTTGGTGGACAAAGGCTTGGAGAAATGGAAGTGTGGGCGCTCGAGGCTTATGGCGCGGCACATACTCTGCAGGAGATGCTTACGATTAAATCCGACGACGTTGTCGGCAGGGCTAAAGCATACGAGGCTATTGTCAAAGGCGACAACTTGCCAGACCCGAATGTTCCGGAATCGTTCAATGTGCTTGTCCGGGAATTGCAAGGCTTGTGTCTTGATGTTGTTATTGAATAAAAAGGTATTAATAATAAATTTTGGTTGAAAATGCAAGGAAGACCAATTCCAAAGAAAGGCTTTAGAAGGGTTATGATTAAACTTGCTTCCCCCGATTCCATTTTGGAGCGTTCCCGGGGAGAAGTAACAAAGCCAGAAACAATTAACTATCGTTCGTACAGACCCGAAAAGGACGGACTTTTCTGCGAAAAAATATTTGGTCCAGTGAAAGATTGGGAATGTGCTTGTGGAAAATACAAGCGCATTCGTTACAAGGGAATCGTTTGCGATAGATGTGGTGTCGAGGTTACACAAAAGACAGTTCGACGCGAGCGTATGGGGCATATTATGCTTGCAACTCCTGTTGTTCATATTTGGTTTTTAAGAAGTTTGCCAAGTAAAATTGGTGCAGTTCTTGGGTTATCCACAAAGGACCTTGAAAAAATTGTTTACTATGAAACATACGTAGTAGTTAATCCCGGTAAACTGCCTTTCAAGAAATACGATTTAATATCCGATATTGAATACCAAAACATAATGGAAAGTCTGACCGAGGAAGAAAAGTATCTCGACGACGACGACCCCAACAAATTCATTGCGTTGATGGGCGGACCCGCCATCAAAGAATTATTAAAGCGAGTTGACGTTGAAGAGGAATATTACAAATTAAAATTACAAATGCGCGAGGAGACCAATGCGCAAAAAAAGCAAGAAATTTTCAAACGATTGAAAGTTTTGGAAGCATTTTTGCCAGATGAAAAGACCGGAGAGCCTATTAACCGTCCCGAGTGGATGGTTTTGGATGTAATTCCAGTTATACCACCAGATTTGAGACCATTGATTCCACTCGATGGTGGAAGGTTTGCTGCTTCCGATTTGAACGACTTGTACCGCAGGGTTATCATTCGCAATAACAGATTAAAACGCTTGATGGATATCAAAGCCCCAGCAGTAATTATTCGGAATGAACAACGGATGCTCCAAGAAAGTGTCGATGCATTGTTCGATAGTTCACGAAAATCGACGAAAACTGAAACAAGCAAGCCGTTGAAATCGCTTGCAGATTCTTTGAAAGGCAAACAAGGGCGATTTCGCCAGAACCTTCTTGGCAAGCGCGTTGACTATTCGGGACGTTCGGTGATTGTTGTTGGACCAGAATTGAAAATGCACGAGTGTGGCTTGCCGAAAGATATGGCTGTTGAATTGTTCAAGCCGTTCATCATACGAAGGCTTATCGAGCGCGGGCATGTGCGGACAGTCAAAACTGCAAAAAAAGTGGTTGAAAAGAAAACAAACGAGGTTTGGGATATTTTGGAAAAAGTTATCGAGAATCACCCAGTATTGTTAAATCGTGCGCCAACATTGCACCGCGTCGGTATCCAAGCCTTTCAGCCAAGGTTAATCGAAGGGAAAGCAATCCAGTTGCATCCATTGGTTTGTACTGCTTTCAATGCTGACTTCGACGGCGACCAAATGGCTGTCCACGTTCCATTGTCATTCGAAGCGCAACTGGAAGCCTTATTGCTTATGCTTGCCCCGCACAATATTATGCATACGCAGAATGGCGACCCAATTGCTGTTCCATCCCAGGATATGGTGCTTGGCATTTATTATATCACTAAAGTTAAAAGTGGTGTTAAAGGCGAAGGAAAAGTCTTTAATTCATCTGATGAAGTTATAATTGCCTACAACAATGGCGCTATCGATTTACATGCCAAAATCAAAGTTAGAATAGATGGGAAATTGGTTGAAACCACAACTGGGCGCATCTTGTTAAATCAAATAGTGCCTAAGGAATTAGGATTTATTAACGAGTTGCTTACAAAGAAAAGATTGCGCCAGATTATTGGTTATTGTTTCAGAATCGTTGGATTGGCAAAGACTGTTGAATTTCTCGACAACTTGAAACAGTTAGGTTTTGAATATGCAACTCGTGGTGGTCTTTCGGTTAGTATTTCCGATGTTGTCATTCCAAAGGAAAAGTATGAGATCATCGAACAAGCGCAAAAGCGTATCGATGAGATTGAGAACGCTTACCAGAATGGAGTTATAAGTTTTGGAGAGCGTTATAATAAAATAATCGATACTTGGTCGACAGCAACCAACCGTGTTGCCGATAAATTGTATAGCGAAATAGCAAAAGTTGACCAAGGATTCAACACTTTCTGGATGATGCTTGATTCGCAAGCGCGTGGTTCTAAAGAGCAAATTCGACAGTTGGCTGGTATGCGTGGTTTGATGGCAAAGCCGAGAAAATCTTTGACTGGTTCTACTGGTGAATTAATTGAAAATCCAATTTTGTCGAACTTTAAAGAAGGATTGTCCATCCTTGAATACTTTATTTCGACACATGGCGCTCGCAAAGGTCTTGCCGATACGGCACTGAAAACCGCCGATGCTGGATATCTGACACGAAGATTGCACGACGTCGCACAAGATATAATCATAACCGAACACGACTGCGGAACCATTCGAGGTGTTGTTATGACTGCGTTGAAAGAAGGCGAAGAAGTCAAAGAAACCCTTTACGAGCGGATTCTTGGGCGAGTGGCACTTTGGGATGTTGAAAATCCTCTTACTGGCGAAATTTTGTGTAAGGCTGGCGAGATGATCGACGAGGATATTGCACAGAAAATTGAAGAATCCCCAATCGAAGAAGTTACAATTCGGAGCGTATTGACTTGCGAATCACGTCACGGTGTTTGTGCAAAATGTTATGGTCGCAATCTTGCAACTGGGAAGTTGGTTGATGTTGGCGAGGCAGTTGGCACAATCGCTTCGCAATCCATCGGCGAGCCCGGTACCCAGTTGACTTTGAGAACATTCCATACCGGCGGAACTGCTTTGTTGATTACTAGCCAATCCTCTGTCTCGGCAAAATTTGATGGTATTGCTAAATTTGAAAATGTTCGAACTGTAAGTTACGAAGAAGACGAGGAAGAGGTCCAAGTTGTTGTTTCTCGTAATGGTGTAATTAATATTATTGAACCCGATAGTAACCGTGTTCTAACCAAATATGATGCTGTCTATGGTGCAATTTTGAAAGTTCGGGATGGCGATACGGTTCACAAAGGTCAATTGCTTTATGAATGGGATCCATACAATGCTACGATTATTACCGAAGTGAGTGGTCGCGTTCGCTTTAAAGATATGGTACATAATATTACATACCGCGAAGTGAACGACGAACAAACGGGACATATAACTAAAGTTGTTATTGAATCGCGAGATAAGAATAAACAACCAACAATAGAAATTCTCGACGAAAATGGGAATGTATTGCGTGCGTATTCGATTCCAGTCAAAGCACAATTAAGAGTTGAAGAGGACGAATTTGTTGGGGTGGGGACTCCTTTAGTAAAAATACCACGCGATTTGGGAAGGATGCGCGACATCACTGGTGGTTTGCCAAGGGTGACTGAATTGTTCGAAGCACGCGCTCCACAAAATCCTGCTATCGTAAGTGAAATCGATGGAATTGTTTCATTCGATAAAGTGAAACGCGGACAGCGTACAATGAAGGTAACTTCGCTCGATGGTAAGACAACAAAAGAATATAATATACCATTTGGTAAATACATTCTTGTTCAAGATGGCGACTTTGTGCGCGCTGGCGACCGATTGACCGACGGTGATATAAATCCACACGACATATTGAGAATTAAAGGACCAAATGCAGTGCAGGAATACCTTGTGAACGAAATTCAGGAAGTCTATCGAATGCAAGGGGTGAAAATCAATGACAAACACATTGAAATTATCGTTCGCCAGATGTTGCAAAAATATAGAATAGTGGAACCCGGCGATTCCAAATTCATTGAGAATGATTATGTCGATAGAATTCGGATTATCGATGAAAATGAAAAATTGAAAAAACAAGTTGTTATCACCGACAAAGGAGATTCCAAGTTTAAGGTGGGCCAAATCATCACAAAAGATAAGTTCCGTGAAGTCAACCAGGATTTGAGAAAGAAGGGTAAGAAGGTTGCCCAGGCGCGTCCAGCCGAACCTGCAATTGCCGAACCTGTTCTTCTTGGGATTACCCAAGCTTCGCTTGAAACTGAAAGTTGGTTGTCCGCTGCTTCGTTCCAAGAAACCACTCGTGTGCTTTCGGAAGCTGCTGTGCAGGCTAAAGTCGACTATCTCTATGGATTAAAGGAAAATATTATTCTTGGTCAATTGGTTCCCGCTGGTACTGGGTTGAAAAGATACCAAGACATAATTATAAAGAGCGAAGTAGGAAACATATTCGAAGAAGCCTTAGATATGAAAGCTACAATCACACAAAGAGCGACCCCGATTTTGCAAAATCGAGAGAAAGAACGAGAGCGTTTTGTCGAGTAAAGATTTAGTTTCGGATATTGGCGAAAGCGGGGAGCTCCGCTTTCGCTTTTTTGTAAATTTTTGTTGAGAGTATGTTTTATAAAATTATTTAACTTGAAATGAGCAACTTAACACAAATACGGAATATTGGCATTGCTGCACACATTGATTCAGGGAAAACGACACTTAGCGAAAGAATATTGTATTACACTGGTCGAATACATCAAATTGTTGAAGTTCGAGATAAAAGTGGCGCTGGTCCAACTCTTGATGCTATGGAACTTGAACGAGAGAAAGGCATTACGATACAATCCGCGGCAACGTATTTTAAATGGAAAGATTATCATGTCAATCTGATAGACACCCCGGGTCACATCGACTTTACTGTCGAGGTCGAACGAGCACTTCGGGTTCTTGATGGCGCTATTCTTGTTCTGTGTGCTGTTGCTGGAGTCCAAAGCCAGACAATCACAGTCGATAGGCAAATCCGCAGATACAATGTAGCAAGACTTGCTTTCATCAACAAATTGGACCGTTCCGGTTCTAACCCAGACAAAGTTATTCAACAAATGCAAGAGAAGTTGAATCTTCGACCTGTTATGATTACTATGCCAATTGGTTTGGAGGATAATTTCATCGGAGTAGTCGATTTGTTGAAAATGAAAGCTTTGTATTTCGAAGGAGACAATGGTGAAATTGTTGTAGAAAAAGAAATTCCAGCAGATTTAACCGAAGAAGCAAAGTTCCGTCGTCTAAAAATCGTCGAAACTCTTGCTGATTTCGATGATGAGATTGCTGAACTCTATCTTTCGGATTTGGAAGTGCCAACTGAATTAATCATTCCTGCTTTGCGAAGAACAACGATATCTCATCTTGTAACCCCGGTTTATGTAGGTTCGGCAAAGAAAAATAAAGGTGTACAACCATTGCTCGATGGTGTTGGTATGTTTTTGCCTAATCCGTCTGAACGAGAATACGAGGCTTTCGATTTAGACAACAACGAAGCGAAAGTCAAATTGGAATGCTCTCCCGAAAAACCTTTTGTTGGTTTGGCTTTCAAACTCGAGGACGGAAGATATGGGCAATTGACATATATGCGTATCTACCAAGGCAAAGTTCGCAAAGGCGATATGATTTACAATGTAAAATCGAAGAAGAGAATAAAAGTCCCGAGAATTGTTCGGATGCATGCCCAAGAGATGACGGACATCGAGGAAGCCTATGCAGGCGACATAGTAGCAATGTTCGGTGTAGAATGTTATTCTGGCGACACATTTACCGACGGAACAGTGAATTACTCGCTCCAATCAATGTATGTTCCAACTCCAGTAATAGAACTTTCAGTTGCACCAAAGGAGAAAACCGCATTAAATAATTTTTCGAAAGCATTAAATCGTTTTCAAAAGGAAGACCCGACATTCCAAGTGTATCGCGACGAAGAAACTGGCGAAACCGTTATCAAAGGAATGGGCGAATTGCATCTTGAAATTTATCTAGAAAGAATTCGACGCGAGTATAATTGCGAGGTAGTTGTGGGACAACCAAAAGTAGCCTATCGAGAGACTATAACTCGCTCGGCGGAATTCAACTATACACACAAGAAACAAACTGGCGGTGCTGGCCAATTTGCACGCGTTGCTGGATATATCGAACCAATTGATGGCGGCGAAGGGAAAGATTATGAATTTGTCGATAAAATTGTTGGTGGTGTCATTCCGCGAGAATATATTCCCGCTTGCGACAAAGGTTTCCAAGAACAGTTAAAAGAAGGAGTTTTGATTGGACAGCCAGTTGTAAATGTTCGCGTGGTTTTAAATGATGGACAAACCCACCCGGTGGATTCCTCTGAAATGGCTTTTAAACTTGCGTCGAAGTATGCGCTGAAAGAAATTCTACCGAAAGCAGGACCAGTTATCCTTGAACCAATAATGAAGTTAGAGGTAACAGCACCAGAAGAATTCCAAGGTGTCATCATTGGTCAAATAAATCAAAGGCGAGGAATAATTGTAAATACACACGTCGAGATGGGATTTGTGGTAATCGAAGCCGAGGTGCCTTTGAAGGAAATGTTTGGATATTCCTCTAATTTGCGAGGTGCAACGCAAGGGAAAGGCGAGTTTACGATGGAATTTCTTCGATATTCACAAGTGCCTAAATCTGTTCAAGATGAATTAGTCGAAGAATATAGGAAAGCAAAAAAATAAATTTTTTTAAAAAAATGTTTTGCAAATTAATTTTTTTTGTAATTTTGTAGTCTCTTTATTTTGATTTTTAGCAAAAATATATTAGGAGTAGTTGAGTGCCAACTATTAGTCAATTAGTAAGAAAGCCACGGAAAAGGCTGCGAAAGAAGAGCAAGTCGCCAGCGCTTAAGGCTTGTCCTCAAAGGCGCGGTGTTTGCACGCGTGTCTACACAACGACGCCGAAGAAACCAAATTCAGCATTGAGGAAAGTTGCCAAGGTTCGATTAAGTTCTGGGTACGAAGTGATAGCATATATTCCCGGCGAGGGGCACAACTTGCAAGAGCACTCGATAGTTTATGTTCGCGGTGGTCGTGTTAAGGATTTGCCGGGCGTTCGTTACCACGTTGTGCGTGGCGTTGCCGACACACAAGGTGTCGAAGGTAGAAAGCAGGGCCGTTCGAAATATGGCACAAAACGGCCGAAACAAGCTGTTGCAAAATAATGGGTTTACGATAAAATGAGAAAGAAAAGAGCAGAAAAACGACCAATTCAACCCGATCCGAAATACAACGATTTACTCGTTGCTCGGATGATTAATACGGTTTTGCGAAAAGGCAAAAAAAATCTCGCTCGAAAAATTGTGTACGAAGCCCTTGAAATCATTGCTCAAAAGACAAAGCAGAATCCATTGGATGTGTTTAGAAAAGCAGTATCGAATGTTGCTCCGCTGGTTGAAGTTCGCTCTCGACGAATTGGCGGTGCAACCTATCAAGTTCCGGTCGAAGTACGCGAAGACCGAAGGATTTCGCTTGCACTTCGCTGGTTAAGAATGTATGCGAAGCAAAGAAAAGACAAATCTATGAGCGCGCGTTTAGCCTCTGAAATTATCGCTGCGGCCAACGGTGAAGGTGCCTCTGTCAAAAAGCGCGAAGATACGCACCGAATGGCAGAAGCTAACAAAGCTTTTGCACACTTCAAGTGGTAACTACTATGTTTGTTCTTTGTCAAATGAAGTGCTGGTAGTGTGTTATGCCCCGCAAGGTTGAAATTGAAAAAGTTCGAAATATTGGAATTATGGCACACATCGATGCGGGGAAAACAACCACTACAGAAAGATTTTTGTTCTATACCGGGTTCTTACATCGCCCTGGTGAAGTCGACGATGGAACCGCCTTTATGGATTATATGGAGCAGGAGAAAGAGCGCGGAATAACTATCACATCCGCAGCAACAACTTTTTATTGGCGAGATTACCAGATTAATTTGATTGATACACCCGGTCACGTTGATTTTACAGCCGAAGTTCAACGCTCTTTGCGGGTCCTCGACGGAGCAATCGCAATCTTTTGTGCTGTCGGCGGAGTCGAACCGCAATCTGAAACTGTTTGGCATCAAGCGGATATGTATAATGTGCCACGTATTGCTTATGTAAATAAAATGGATCGGTTGGGTGCAGATTTTTTCCGCGTGATTGATATGATGAAAGAAAAACTGAATGCCAAACCCGCTGTTGTTCAATTACCAATTGGTGCCGAGGACCAATTTGTTGGTATAGTGGATTTAATTAATCAGAGAGCGATTTATTTTGATGAGGAAACCAAAGGATTTCGATATTCTTACGAAGAAATTCCCAAAGATATGTTAGAAACTTCACAGCAGTGGCGCGAAAAACTTGTCGATTTGATTGCTGAAACCGACGACCAGTTGTTGAACTATTATCTTGAGAATGGCTCGTTGACGGTCGAGCAAATTGATGCGGGTTTGCGAAAAGCTACAATAGAGAACCAACTTGTACCTGTTCTATGCGGCTCATCGAAAAATTACATAGGTGTGCAACCGCTTCTTGATGCTGTTGTAAAGTATTTGCCGTCGCCGTCAGATATTGGTGAATTTTGGGGTTTCGACTACAACAATCACGAGCGAAAGCAAATCCGAAAAGCCAACGACGAAGAACCGTTCTCCGGTCTGGCTTTCAAAATACTTTCCGATCCTTATTTGAAAAAATTGACATTTGTTCGGGTTTACTCTGGAACGCTTTCAGTTGGTCAAACTGTTTTCAATGCAAACGTAGGAAAGCGCGAAAGGATCCAAAAGATTTTGCGATTGTATGCGAATAAAAAAGAAGAAATTAATGAAGTTTACAGTGGGGAAATAGTTGCCTTCCCAGATTTAAGATTTACAAAAACCGGTGATACGCTTTGCGACGAGAAACACAAAATACTTTACGAAAAAATTTCGTTTGCTGAGCCAGTTATCAATCAAAGGATTGAAGCCAGAACACAACAGGAAAGAGACAAACTGATTGAATGCCTTAATAAGTTTGTCGACGAAGATCCGACATTCAAATATACAAACGATGAGGAGAGCGGAGAGATTATAATAAGCGGTGTTGGGGAACTTCACCTTGAAATTATTGTTGATAGATTAAAACGAGAACATAATCTCGAAGTAAGGATTGGCAAACCACAAGTAGCATATCGGGAAACTATCACAACCGAGGTTGAGCAAGAATATTTCTTCGACCGGCAAATCAACGGACGAAACAATTTTGGTTATGTTCGAATTAGATTGAAACCATTGCCCAGGAAAACTGGCAACAAAGTTGAGTTTTTGATTAGTGAAAATGAGATACCAAAGCAATTTTGGAACTCCATTGAAGAAGGAATTAAAGAAGGCTTACAAATTGGTTTTTTAGGATATCCATTGACTGATGTTGGTGTCGAAGTGATTTATGGAAAATATGAAAAAGATTTTTACACTGATTTGGGTTATAAGATTTCTTCTTCAATGGCAGTTCGTGAAGCGTTGAAAAAGGCAAAATCGATTTTGCTCGAGCCTGTGTTCAAGGTTGAAATAGTTTCGCCCGAGGACTACGTTGGGGATATAATTGCAGACTTCAACGCGAGAAAAGGCAAAATCGAGGCAATCGAACAAAGAGGGAACATTCAGATAATCAAGGGAATCGCTCCGCTGTCCAATATGTTTGGCTATGTTACAGATTTAAGGTCGTTGAGCCAGGGCAGAGCATCGTATACGATGGAATTTTCCCATTACGAACCCGTTGTAGAGCAAAAATCTTTTGTATGACAGCATTGAAATTGATTATATTTTTAAAATGTAATTTTATGTTAGTTTAATTAAGGAGATTTAAAATGGCAAAAGAGAAATTTGCAAGAACAAAACCACACATTAACATCGGAACCATCGGTCATATCGACCATGGTAAGACAACTCTTACCGCAGCAATTACAATGGCACTTGCGAAGAAGGGAACAAATACTCAGCCAAGAACATTCGATTCAATTGACAATGCACCAGAGGAAAGAGCGCGAGGTATTACAATTAATACAGCCCACGTTGAGTATGAAACCGAAAAACGACACTACGCACACGTCGACTGCCCTGGCCATGCCGATTACATTAAAAATATGATTACAGGTGCAGCCCAGATGGACGGCGCAATTCTTGTAGTTGCTGCAGACGACGGTCCAATGCCACAAACACGCGAGCACGTTCTGCTTGCTCGGCAGGTTAATGTGCCGTATATCGTTGTTTTTATGAACAAAGTTGATATCGCAGACCCAGAACTTCTCGATTTAATCGAGATGGAAATTCGTGAATTGTTGAATAAATATGAATTTCCTGGCGACGAGGTGCCTGTCATTCGTGGATCTGCACTTTTGGCTATGCAAGCTGGTATAGACCCAAATGCTGGACCAGACGACCCAAGATTGCAATGCATTTATGAATTAATGGATGCTGTAGATAATTTTATTCCAACACCACAAAGAGATATAGATAAGCCATTCTTGATGCCTGTCGAGGATGTTTTTTCTATCACTGGTCGCGGAACTGTTGGAACTGGAAGAATCGAGCGTGGAATCATTCGTTTGAACGAGGAAGTCGAGATCGTAGGTTTTGGTTTACACAAAAAGACGACTGTCACTGGTATTGAAATGTTCAGAAAAATTCTCGACGAAGGCGTCGCAGGAGATAATGTTGGGCTTTTGTTGCGTGGGATCGACAAAGACGAACTCGAAAGAGGGATGGTTATTGCAAAACCTGGAACAATAACTCCCCACACCAAATTCAATGCTCAGGTTTATGTTTTGAAGAAAGAAGAAGGCGGACGTCACACTCCTTTCTTCTCGGGCTATAGACCACAATTCTACTTCCGAACAACAGATGTGACTGGCGTGATTAAGTTGCCCGAAGGCGTCGATATGGTTATGCCTGGAGACAATCTCGACAACATTACAATAGAGTTGATAACGCCGGTGGCAATGGAAGAAGGTTTGCGATTTGCAATTCGCGAAGGTGGTCGCACCGTGGGTGCTGGCGTTGTGACGAAAATTATTGAGTAAAAAGAAATTTATGCTCGGTTGAGCAAGTAAATTAATTTTAGGAGAACAAAGTGGCAACGACTCAGAAAATAAGAATCAAGTTAAAATCTTTCGACCATTATTTGATTGATAAATCTGCCGAGCGAATTGTTCGGACTGTGAAACAAACCGGAGCCGTTGTTTCCGGTCCTGTTCCACTTCCGACAAAAAGGAGTATTTTCACAGTAAACAGGTCGCCACACGTGGATAAGAAATCTCGGGAACAATTCGAGTTGCGTGTTCACAAAAGGTTGATTGATATATACAGCTCGTCCCAAAGGACTATTGATGCATTGATGAAGTTGGAACTTCCTGCCGGGGTTGATGTTGAAGTTAAAGTGTAGAGGTGGAAATGGGAGCAGCAATTTTAGGTAAAAAAATTGGGATGTCGAGCTACTTCACAGAGAAAGGGGAGCAAATCCCGGTTACAGTAATCGAGGCTGGACCCTGTCCGGTAGTAAAAGTGAATACACTTGAACGCGACGGCTATGAATCCGTTCAAATTGGTTTTTTGGAGCGCTCGACAAAGCGAGTGAATAAACCCGAAATGGGACATTTCCGAAAGGCTGGAGTTGCTCCTACAAGATTTTTACGAGAATTCAGAATGCTGGAAACTTCGTTTAAGCCTGGTGATATTCTTCGAGTTGGCGACTTATTTAAAAAAGGCGATAAAGTCAAGGTTTCGGGTACAAGCAAAGGACGCGGGTTCCAAGGCGTTGTCAAACGACACCATTTTGGCGGCGTAGGAATGACAACCCACGGTCAATCCGACAGAGTTCGAGCACCCGGTTCGATTGGTTCCTCTTCGTTCCCGTCCCGAGTTTTCAAAGGAATGCGAATGGCTGGAAGGATGGGTGGCAAAAGGGTAACAATTAGAAATCTTGAAGTGGTCGAAGTGATTCCCGACGAGAACTTAATGCTTGTAAAAGGGGGCGTCCCCGGACCAATTAATGGTTTGTTAGAAATAGTAAAATTGTAGGCTAAAGATGTTAGTAGATGTTTACTCAAAAGAAGGTTTGGTTGTTGGACAAATAGAATTGCGAGACGATATATTTGCCATCGAGCCCCACGAACATGCAATGCATCTTGCTGTTGTTGCTTATTTGGCAAATCAACGCCAGGGAACACATAAAACAAAAGTGCGTTCAGAAGTGCGTGGCGGCGGAAAGAAACCTTGGCGACAGAAAGGGCGAGGCACCGCTCGCGCAGGTTCAATACGTTCGCCATTGTGGGTGCATGGTGGAACAATCCACGGTCCGAAACCAAGAGATTATTCAATGAAGCTAAATAGAAAATTGAAGGCTCTTGCTCGAAAAAGTGCTCTTTCGCTTCGTGTTCAAGAAGGTAATTTTATTGTGCTCGAAGATTTTCAAATAGAGATGCCCAAAACCAAAGAATTCTACCAAGTGTTGAAAAATTTGAAAATTAATGGCGAAAAGACACTTGTTCTTTTGCCAGAAAATTCCAAAACACTTTATCTTTCGGCAAGAAATATTGATAAAGTGAATGTGCTCGAAGCAAATAAAGCATCGGCATATCATATACTTGCGCATAAGAAGTTGTTGATTTTCAAGAGTGCTGTCGAGCAACTTCAAGCAACTTTTGCTAATTGATTTGGAGATAAAGATGATAGAGATAATCAAAAAGCCGATAATAACAGAAAAGGCTATGAAATTGGGCGAACAAAGACAATATGTGTTCGAGGTCGAGCCAAAAGCAAATAAGATACAGATTAAACAAGCTATTGAAGAAATGTTCGAAGTAAAAGTTGAATCGGTGCGAACTGTTCGAGCCAAAGGAAAAGTTCGCCGAAGATTTACTCGACGAGGTGTGATGATGGGTCGAACACCATTGCGAAAGAAAGCTTACGTGACGTTGAAGGAAGGATTTACAATCGAATTAGTTTCTGGGGCAGAAACTTAATTAAGGAGATAAGATGGGAATAAGAGTTTTAAAACCAATAACGCCAGGAACAAGATTTTACTCGATTTCTACATTTGAAGAGATTACAACAGATAAGCCTTATGAACCTCTTGTTGTTTCATTGAAAGGAACAGGCGGAAGGAATAATACTGGTAGAATTACTTCGCGACATCGCGGAGGCCGTCATAAAAGACGCTATCGTATAATTGATTTTAAACGCGACAAGCGAGGAATACCAGCAATAGTCGAGACAATTGAATACGACCCCAACCGAAGTGCAAGGATTGCCCTTTTGAAGTATGAAGATGGAGAGCACCGATACATTCTTGCACCTGATGGATTGAAAGTTGGCGACAAAATTTTGGCAGGTCCCGAAGCAGAATTCAAAGATGGTAATGCTTTACCTTTGAAGAACATACCGATAGGTATGTTTATCCATAATATTGAGCTGAAGCCAGGTAAAGGTGGCCAATTGGCTCGTTCTGCTGGAGTTTTTGCGCAATTGGTAGGATTGGACGAACGATATGCACAAGTGAAATTGCCATCGGGCGAGATAAGAAATATTTTGAATACTTGTTATGCAACAATTGGAAGAGTGAGCAATCCCGACCACGAGAACATAATGCTTGGGAAAGCAGGGCGTTCGCGCTGGCTTGGGATTCGTCCTCAAACGCGTGGTATGGCAATGAACCCAATCGACCATCCTAACGGCGGCGGCGAGGGGCGCTCGAAATCTGGTGGTGGACGGCAACATCCACGCTCTCCTTGGGGACAGCTTGCCAAAGGTTTGAAGACAAGGAAGAAAAACAAACCTTCGGACAAATACATTATTCGTAGAAGAAAAAGTTAACAAAGTGGTATAGAATATGTCAAGGTCATTAAAAAAAGGCGTATATGTTTACTGGAAATTGTTGAAGAAGGTCGACGCTTTGAACAAAAGTCGAAAAAAGCAAGTAATTAAAACTTGGTCGAGAGCGTCGACGATTGTTCCAGAATTTGTTGGGCATACATTCGCTGTCCACAACGGTAATAAGTTTATCCCAATCTACATCACAGAGAATATGGTTGGACATAAACTTGGAGAATTTGCACCAACTCGTACATATCGTGGACATGCTGGTCATCGCAAAGAACAAAAAGCACAAGCCAAAAAGTAAAATGGAGGTATGATGGAAGCTCGAGCTATCAAAAAATATATAAGGATGTCGCCAAGGAAAATCAGGGTCGTGGTAGATTTGATTCGCGGGAAAAAAGTTTCCGAAGCGCTTGCAATTTTGAAGTTCCTACCAAAGGCTGGGGCTGTCGAGGTCGAACGAGTGCTTCGATCCGCAGTGTCGAATCTCGAAAATTTGAAGGACCGTGGAAGTTTAGACCCAAATTATGTTCTGGTTAAAAGAGCATTCGTCGATTCAAGTGTTACTTTGAAAAGGATCTTACCGGCTCCTATGGGAAGAGCATATCGATTGCGTAAGCGCTCTGCTCATATTACGATTGTCGTTGAAGATTTACCAATGCCAAAGAAAACAAAAGAAGTTAAGTCCAAAGCAAAGAAGGAGGAGAAAGTTGGGACAGAAAACTAATCCAATTGGATTAAGACTTGGGATTATACGAGGTTGGGACGCAAATTGGTTCGATGAACAGAATTTTGCAGAGAAGCTTCACGAGGATATAAAAGTTAGAAATTATATCAAAAACCGCTTGCGAAAGGCTGGGGTTTCGAGAATAGTAATCGAAAGAACGACAAAATTGCTTCGGATAACAATCCATTCATCCCGACCAGGATTGATTATCGGGCGTTCTGGACAAGAGATTTCAAAATTGGAAGAGGAAATTCGGCGTCTTACGAATAAAGAAGTGAAAATTTTGATATCCGAAGTTAAAAAGCCCGAGCTCGAGGCAGTACTTGTTGCAGAAAACATTGCATCACAAATCGAGGGGCGTGTTTCTTTCCGACGAGCGATGAAAATGGCTGTTAGCAATGCAATGAAGATGGGGGCTGTTGGTATAAAAGTGCAATGTTCAGGAAGGCTTGGTGGCGCAGAAATGGCTCGCTCCGAGCAATACAAAGATGGACGAATCCCATTACACACACTTCGAGCCGACATCGATTATGGATTTGCAGTGGCGCAAACGATTTATGGAAGCATCGGCGTGAAGGTTTGGATTTGTCGTGGTGAAATTCTTGGCAAACCGCAATTAGCATAAAAATATGTAGGGTGTGTTATGTTGTTACCAAAAAGAGTAAAATATCGAAAGACGCAAAGGGGCAGAGTCCGAGGTGTTGCAAACCGAGGAACAACAGTTGCTTTTGGAACCTACGGGCTAAAAGCTCTCGAGGGTGCTTGGATTACGAACCGGCAGATCGAGGCCGCTCGTATTGCAATAAATCGCTATTTAAAACGTGAAGGAAAACTCTGGATTCGAATTTTTCCAGATAAACCGGTTACCAAAAAACCTTTGGAAACTCGTATGGGAAGCGGGAAAGGCGCTCCAGAGTTTTGGGTTGCTGTTGTTAAACGTGGTAAGGTTATGTTCGAAGTCGGAGGAGTCTCGAAAGAACGTGCAGAAGAGGCGCTTCGCCTTGCTGCACAAAAATTACCAATTAAGACTAAATTTGTTCAACGAGTGGAAATTGAAGAATGAAACCGCGAAAGCCAAACTTTTTGAGGGAACTAACAGACGAGGAGTTGCAAAGGATGTTGAAAGAGTCGGTTGAAACTTTGGCTCGGTTACGCATTCAACACACACTGAGTCAGTTACAAGATACTGCTTCATTGAAGATATTAAAAAAAGACATTGCAAGGATTAAAACTATTATTTCCCAACGGCAAAGGGCAAAGGAATATGGAAAACAATAACGAAAACATAGCCCAAAATGAATTTTCGCAGGGAAACAACGTGGAAACTATAGTTTCGGACGCTGTTGCGTCCAAAGAAAGCCAATTGCAATCGGATGCCAAAGCTGACAAATCACAAGTGCATCGGAAGACAGGACATCGCCGAATTCTGGAAGGTCGAGTCGTTTCGAATAAACCCGACAAAACTATCGTTGTACTTGTCGAAAGATATGTACAACATCCTTTGTATAAAAAGTATTTTAAACGCTCGAAGAAATTTATGGCACACGACGAGCACAATGAATGTCAAGTCGGCGATTTAGTTCGAATTATCGAATGGAGACCTTTGAGTCGGCGCAAACGCTGGATGTTGAAGGAAATTGTTGAAAGAGCAAAGTAGGAAGGTGGGTTATGATACAAGAGGAAACAAATTTAGTGGTTGCAGATAATTCTGGGGCAAAACGGGTTCGATGTATTCGTGTACTTGGCGGACACGAGAAGCGATATGCCACTGTTGGCGATATTATCGTTGTCTCGGTCAAGTCTGCGTTGCCACATTCTGCTGTGAAGAAAGGGGAGGTATGTCGTGCGGTTATTGTCCGAACGAAGAAAGAAATCCGACGGAAAGATGGCTCTTTCATTCGTTTCGACGATAACGCAGCAGTTATCTTGAACAACCAGGGTGAACCGCGCGGAACCCGCGTCTTCGGACCGGTTGCACGTGAATTGCGCGAGAAGAACTTTATGAAAATTGTTTCTTTGGCACCAGAGGTATTATAAAGGAGGCACAATGAAATTGAAGTTGAAAAAAGGTGATTTGGTGCAAGTAATAGCGGGGAATGATAAAGGTGCAATTGGACGAATCTTGGAAATCTATCCAGAGAAGATGCAAGTTTTGGTCGAAGGAGTTAATGTTAGAAAAAAACATAGCCGACCGACACAGCAGAATCCCAAGGGCGGAATTATAAGCAAGGAAATGCCAATACATTATTCAAACGTGATGATACTGGATTCGGATAAAAATCCTACACGAATCGGTATTCGCACAGAAGAAAAAGATGGCAAAATTGTGAAAATAAGGTATTCTAAAAAGAATGGCAAAGATTTATAATAATAGAGGATAGACAAAAATGGCACAGGCAACAAAAAAGAAACCCCAAGTGCAAGCTGCTACTTCAAAAAAGGTGGAATTCAAGCCAGAAGGGAAACGACTGGAAGATGTCAAAGACAAGGAAATACCAGTTCCAAGGCTATATGAATATTATAAGAACACCATTGTGCCAAATTTGATGAAGAAGTTTGGTTACAAATCGCCAATGCAAGTACCAAGGCTTGAAAAGATTGTACTGAATATGGGAATTGGGGGTGCAACGCAAGACCAAAGGTTGTTGCTAAATGCAATTAATGAACTGGAACTTATTGCTGGGCAAAGGCCTGCAATATCGCGTGCAAAGAAGTCGATTTCAAATTTCAAATTGCGTGCTGGCGTACCGATTGGATGTTTTGTTACACTAAGACGACAACGAATGTATGAGTTTTTGGATAGATTTATAAATATAGCCGCTCCACGAATTCGCGACTTTCGAGGATTTTCCGACAAAAGTTTCGATGGGCACGGAAATTATTCCGTTGGGATTAAAGAGCAAATAATATTCCCGGAAATAGATGTAGATAAGGTATCGAGAATTACTGGGTTGGACATAACATTTGTAATTCGTTCGAAATCTGATGAAGAATCTTACGCACTACTTTCAGAATTTGGTTTTCCATTCCAAAGAAAGGATTAATTATGTCAACAAAGGCAGTAATAGCAAGGAATCTAAAACGAATTAGGCTTGTTGAAAAGTATAAAGCAAAGCGTCAAGAATTGAAAGAAGCAGGCGATTGGATCGGTTTGCAAAAGCTTCCCAAGAATAGCAGTCCGGTTCGCGTAAGAAATCGTTGCGGAGTAACGGGCCGCGGGCGCGGCGTCTACAGAAAATTTATGCTTTGCCGGAATGTGCTCCGGCAAATGGCTCTCGAGGGGAAAATACCAGGAATTAGAAAAGCAAGTTGGTAATAATAAAGGAAAAGAGAAATATGCCTGTAACTGATGTAATTGCAGATTTTTTAACGAGAATTAGAAACGCAGGTGCAGCACGGCACAAAGAAGTTGAAGTCCCTTTTTCGAAAATGAAAATGGCAATTTGCGAGATTTTGAAAGATCAGGGATATATCGAAGATTACGAAAGGATTGAGAACAATGTTCAAGGCACGATACGAATTAAATTGAAGTATTATAATCGTCAGCCAGTGATTAAAGAATTGAAGCGTGTTAGTAAACCAGGTCGAAGAATTTATGTTAACGCAAATGAAATTCCAAGAGTAAAGAATGGACTTGGAATAGCCGTGCTTTCAACTTCTCGCGGGATAATGACCGACAAGATGGCACGGAAGTTAAATATTGGCGGAGAATTGCTTTTTACGGTATGGTAAATTAATTAGGAGAGTGTACAGTGTCGAGAATAGGGAAAAAACCAATTCAAATACCCGATAAAGTTAAAGTGGAATTTACGGATGGAAAAATTATAGTTCGCGGACCCAAAGGCGAGCTTTCATTCTCCATTCCTGACGGTATAACTTTTAAACTGGAAGGAAATGTTCTTACTTTTGAAAGAACAACAGATGATAAGAAAACACGAGCACTTCATGGATTGACACGTGCCTATGTTAACAATATGATAATTGGTGTTACACAAGGTTTCGAAAAGACATTGCTTATTAGTGGTATTGGCTACAAAGCCGAAATGAAAAACAAAGGATTATTGCTCTCTCTTGGGTATTCCCATCCGATATTTTTCATTCCCCCAGATGGGGTAACTCTCGAGTCGCCAAATCCGACAACTATCCTTGTAAAAGGAATCGACAAACAAGCGGTTGGCGAAGTTGCTGCAAAAATCAAGAAATTACGCCCTGTCGAGCCTTACAAGGGTAAAGGTATTTTCTATCAAGGACAATTTATTCGACGCAAGGCTGGAAAATCGGGAACGAAATAATGGTTAAGTATCACAAATAGAAATGGTAAAGTAAATGAATAGACTGGAACTGAAACTGATAAGAAAAAGGCGAAGAAAGTTGCGAGTGAGAAAAAAAGTATTTGGAACTCAACAAAAGCCCAGACTTACAGTGTTTCGAAGTTTGAAGCATATTTATTGCCAGATTATTAATGATGAGATAGGACATACGCTTGTGTCTTGTTCAACATTGGACAAAGAGGTGTGCGCCCAAATTAAAGAAGGGATGAAAAAGGTGGACGAGGCAAAAATTGTGGGCAAAATACTTGCAGAACGCGCCATTAAATTGGGAATTGAAAAGATAGCATTCGACAGAAATGGTTATCTTTATCATGGTCGGGTCAAGGCTCTTGCAGAAGGAGCCAGGGAAGGAGGTTTGAAGTTTTGACAACAAAAAGGTTTTAATATATGGCAAAGATTAAGGCATCGGAACTTGAATTGAAAGAAAAGCTTGTATACGTGGGTCGAACAGCCAAAGTTGTGAAGGGAGGACGACGATTTGGTTTTACAGCAATAGTTGTTGTAGGCGACTATAATGGACACGTCGGCGTTGGGATGGGAAAAGCTGCGGAAGTTATCGACGCTGTGAATAAAGCTACTGAAGCGGCAAAGAAAAATATCGTAAAAATTAGTTTGCATAACAATACAGTCCCCCACGAAATTATAAGTAAGTATGGTGCTTCAAAAGTTTTGATTCGACCTGCCTCGCCCGGTACTGGTGTTATCGCCGCGGGCGGAATAAGAGCAGTTCTTGAGCTTGCAGGTGTCAAAGACGTACTAACAAAAAGTTTGGGCTCGTCGAATCCACATAATACAACAAAAGCAACATTGAAAGCATTGATGATGATGGAAGATATTGGACAAGTTGCAGCCCGTCGCGGAATTTCTCCACAAAAAGTTCTTTTTGGTTAATACGAGGATAATATGAAAAAGTTGAAAGTAACACAAGTGCGCAGCATCATCAAAACAAATAAGAAGCAGAAAAGGACAATCGAAGCTTTGGGTTTGGGACGACCTAATTACTTTAATATTTTGCCCGACAACCCACAAACTCGCGGAATGATAAAAGTTGTAAAGCATTTAGTTAAAATAGAGGAAATTGAAGAATAAGTTTTAGGAGTTTGAAATGAAACATATTGGGAATTTGCATCCAGCGCCTGGTTCGACACACAAGGACAAGAGGATTGGACGAGGTCCTGGTTCGGGTCACGGCGGGAGCGCTACCCGCGGAACCAAAGGGCACCAATCACGCAGTGGCTATCGAAGAAAACTTGCATTCGAAGGTGGACAGATGCCTTTAATTAGGCGTGTACCAAAGTTTGGTTTCAACAACAAGTTCCGCATCGAGTATCAAATTGTTAATTTGGAAAAGATTCAAGAATTTATTGATAAAGGTAAAATCCAATCGGATGAAATAACACCTGAACTTATGTATAAAATTGGATTGCTCCGAAAGAAAAACCAGCCTGTTAAGATACTCGGGGAAGGACGCATATCCAAACCTTTGACTATTAAAGCACATAAATTTTCCAAATCTGCTATCGAAAGGATAGAGTCAGTAGGAGGAAGGGTGGCAATTTATGAGTAAGTTGGTAGAAACATTTCAAAACATTTGGAAAATCGAGGAACTGCGGCAGAGGCTCCTTTTTACATTATTTGCAATAATTGTAGCAAGAGTTGGAGCCCACATTACACTTCCAGGAGTCGACTTTCAAGTTTTAAGCGCCTTCAACAAGGGAGCGGCGCAAGATTTGTTCGGCTTGTTCGATTTTTTTGTTGGTGGAGCTTTTTCTAATGCTGCAATTTTTGCACTCGGAGTGATGCCTTATATTACTGCTTCGATTATTATGCAACTTGCTGGAATTGTAATCCCCGAAATCCAGAAAATGCAAAAAGAGGGCGAAGAAGGACGGCGAAAAATAAATCAATATACTCGATTGCTGACCGTACCGATTTGTATGTTCCAATCCTGGGGTATGTCGATTCGGCTCGTTAATATGGAAGCCAATGGATTGCCAGTCGTACCCCATTCAGGGGTATTTTTCTTTATTTCAACTATTATTTTGCTTACTGCAGGGACAATGTTTTTGATGTGGCTTGGCGAGCAGATTACCGATCGTGGGATTGGGAATGGTATTTCTTTGCTTATTTTCGTTGGAATTGTTGCTCGATTCCCCGGGGCTATCTACCAAGAATTTTCTCAAGTTTTCACTCTTGGCGAACGACCCTGGCCTGTTGAAATTATCATTTTAACATTCTGGGTTGCAATTGTTGCATCGATTATTTTTATCTCTCAAGGTGCAAGAAGGATCCCGGTCCAATATGCTAAAAGGCAGGTTGGGCGGAAAGTTTATGGCGGCACAACGCAATATATTCCATTAAGGGTTATCACCGCTGGAGTTATGCCAATTATCTTCGCCCAATCGATAATCTTTATCCCGCAAACAATTTTTAATTTCTTCCCGACAAGCCAATGGCTCCATACCATCGTAGTTGCTTTTAGCGAACGTTCTTTTGTCTATGCAATCCTTTATGCCGGTTTGGTGATACTTTTTACTTATTTCTACACGGCTGTGATTTTCAATCCTCGGGATATTGCAGATAATATGAAAAAGCAAGGGGGTTTTATCCCCGGAATTCGTCCCGGGCAACAAACCGCAGAATATATCGACTCGGTACTGACAAAAATTACTCTCCCCGGCTCGATTTTCCTTGCAATAATTGCAATTATTCCTACATTTGCTATACGTGTACTCGGTGTTACTTCATCTTTCGCTTCTTTCTTCGGTGGAACTTCGATTCTAATAGTTGTTGGTGTGATTCTCGACACATTGCAACAAATAGAGTCTTTCTTGCTGATGCGCCATTATGATGGATTTATGAAAAGTGGAAGAATTCGAGGTCGTTCAGCTGGTGTTGGAGGAATATAAAGGATTATGATTTATGCGTAGAATCCGGTCACGAAATATTACAACCAATCCAGTTACTTTGGTGAAAACAGCCGAAGAGATTAAACTTATCGAGCAGGCTTGCCGAATAGTGGCCGAAACGCTTGCTATACTGGAAAAGTATGTTAAACCGGGTACTGAAACTATCGAGCTTGACAAGATTGCCGAGGACTTTATTCTTTCCCACAACGCAGTTCCTGCTTTCAAAGGTTATCGTGTTGATAACAAAGAATATCGCCATACGCTATGCATTTCAATTGACGAAGAAGTTGTTCACGGAATTCCAGGAACACGGGTTTTGAGAGAGGGCGAAATTGTTTCGCTCGATTGTGGTGTGAAAAAAGATGGATATTACGGCGATAGTGCTGTAACTTACCCAGTTGGTAAAATATCAGAGGAAAAAGAACGTTTATTAAAGGTTACACAGAAGGCATTGGAATTAGGTATCGAAGCTGCTGTCGAAGGGAATAAAGTTTATGATATATCGCGTGCTATTCAAACCTACGTAGAAGCCAATGGATATTCAGTAAATCGTGAACTTGTTGGGCACGGAATTGGGAAAAGATTGCACGAAGAACCTCCAATTCCGAATTTTGTTCCGCCTCTTTTAGCGCGACGGCAATATCCAAATATGAAGCTTTTGAGCAATATGACGATTGCTATTGAACCAATGGTTAATATGGGCGACTATAAAGTGGTTACAAAAGAAGACGGATGGACTGTTGCAACAGCCGACGGGAAACCATCGGCACACTTTGAGCATACCATAGTCGTAACAAAAGATAAAGCAATAGTATTAACATATAGATAGAAAGAGGAATATGCCAAAGCAAGGGATGATACAAATGGACGGTATAATTGAGGAAGCCCTTCCGAATACTCAATTTATCGTTCGTTTTGAAAATGGACACAGGGTCCTTGCACACATTGCTGGTAAAATGAGAATGAACTACATTAAGATTTTGCAAGGCGATAAGGTGAGGGTAGAAATTTCACCATATGATTTGACAAAGGGCAGAATAATTTATAGGTATAAATAAGAAGAGGTGAATTATGAAAGTAAGGGCTTCGGTCAAGAAAAGGTCTCCGGAGGATAAAATTGTCCGGAGGAAAGGACGAATCTACATTATTAACAAAAAGAACCCAAGATATAAACAAAGGCAAGGATAAAAGGAGGAGTCAATGGCACGAATAGTTGGAGTAGACTTACCAAAGAATAAGCGTGGATTCGTTGCTTTAACTTATATCTATGGCGTGGGTAGGACGACTGCGAAGCAAATCCTGAACAAGGCTGGTGTCGACGAATTCAAAAAAGTTAATGAATGGACTGACGATGAAATTGCAAGAATTCGCCAGGTCATACAGGATTACAAAGTCGAGGGGCAACTTCGCAGCGAAGTTCAAATGAACATTAAAAGGCTAATAGATATAGGATGTTATCGCGGCTTGCGCCATAGGAAAGGTTTGCCAGTCCGCGGTCAGCGAACAAGAACCAATGCCCGAACACGCAAAGGGCGAAGAAAAACAATTGCCGGAAAGAAGAAGGCTGTTGGCAAGAAGTAATGTTTTTATGTTAAACTAAAATTAAAAGATTATGGCAGCACAGAAAAGAAAAACGAAGAAAAAACAAGTTGCAGAAACTCACGGAAAAGCATATATCCTTGCAACTTTCAACAACACTATTGTAACCATAACTGATATGTATGGTAATACTTTGTGCTGGGCTTCGGCTGGCAAAAGTGGTTTTCGCGGTTCGAAAAAAAGTACCCCCTATGCTGCGCAAATAGCAGCAGAAAAGGCTGGTAAAGAGGCTTATGATATGGGTTTGCGCAGAGTCGATGTGATTGTGAAAGGACCTGGCAGCGGGCGGGAAGCAGCAATACGAGCGCTCGCAATGGCTGGGTTGGAAATACACAGCATACTTGACAAAACCCCAATTCCACATAATGGTTGTAGGCCTCCTAAAAGGCGACGCGTTTAATTTTCGAGAAAAAGTAAGTTAAATAAATTTTGGTTAGCTATGGCAGAAATTGATTTTATCACCTTGCTTCAAATGCCCGATACGGTAAGTATTGAAGAAACAGGAGACCCAAACCATCTTCGTTTTATAATCCAACCTCTGGAAAAAGGCTATGGTGTGACCATAGGCAATTCATTTCGAAGGGTTCTGATTTCTTCAATTCCGGGTTATGCAATTGTTGGCGTCAAATTTACTGATGTGCTCCACGAGTTTCAAAGTATTCCTGGTGTCCTCGAGGATGTTACCGAAATTATCTTAAATTTGAAGCAGGTTCGCATAATATCCAGCGAAACAAAGCCTTTCAAGGTAAATTTGCATCTTAAAGGTCCTTATAACTGGACCGCTCACGACCTTCAAAGAAGCAGTCCATTAATCCAGGTTGTTAATCCAGATTTACATATAGCGACACTTGCCGAGGGTGCAGATTTCGATGTCGAACTACGGATAGCCTATGGTAAAGGTTATATCCCAGCTGATGAACAACCTCTGACAGATTATCCAATTGGAATGTTACCAATTGACGCAATCTATACTCCAATAAAAAATGTGGTTTACACAATAGAACCACATAGAGTCGGCCAAAAGACAGATTATGAAAGGCTTATTCTTGATGTTTTGACCGATGGTACAATAACGCCTACCGAGGCTGTTCGTTTGGCAGCAAAGATATTGATCGAACACATTCAATACTTCTTGACTTTTGAAACAGCTGAAAAGCCAGAAATTTCCACTGTTGGACCCGTTACTACCGAAACTCCCGAGAGCGAACATGCACGCTTGAAACGAATTCTTTCGATACCAGTCGACGAACTTGAAATCAGTATGCGTGCTTATAATTGTTTGAAAGCAAACAATATCAGAACACTTGGTGACATTGTTTCATATACCGAGCAGGAACTTTTAAAGTTGAAAAATTTCGGAAAGAAATCTTTAAAAGAATTAGAAGAAATTGTCCATCAATTCGGATTGGAATTTGGGCTCAACGTCGACCGCTATTTGAAGCCCGAAAAAACTTTCTCAAGATATAGTAAAGATTATGGATTTTAGTCTAGGGTGGTAAAATGAGACATTTGAAAAAAGGATGGAAATTGAAAAGAACGAGTAGCCATCGCAAGGCATTGCTGAGAAATTTAGCTATTTCTTTGTTGGAACATAAAAAAATCGTAACAACAGTTGCCAAAGCCAAGGCTCTTCGTCCGTTCGTTGAAAAAATTATCACTCGGGCAAAACGCGCTGTACTTCGCGAAAGAAATGGTCAATTGCCCGAAGGTCAAACCGTTGATGTTTATGCCCGTCGATTGGTCGGAAGGTTAATACATCAAAAAGGTGTCTTACAAGAATTGTTCGATACAATTGCACCAGCAGTTCTTGATAGACCCGGCGGTTACACTCGTATCGTTAAGCTTGGCTTCCGGCGCGGCGACGCAGCAGAATTGGCTGCCATTGAACTTGTCGATTGGAGCTCTCCCCAAGACGGTGCGGTTTCGATGAAATCGAAGAAGAAATCCTCGGCAAAGAAGAAAACCCAGACTAAGAAAGAACAAAAGACTGTAAAAGATGAAAAAGAAAAAGTGACCGAAGAGACTTCGTATGTTGCACCGCCTGAGGGACCTGTTTCACCCGGAGAGTCCCAAATAGAGCCGTCGACCGAAACATCTACACCCGAAATGTCGGTGGAATCCGCTGCGACCGAAACCTCTGTTCCCGAAGAGCCTAAATTAGGGCAATCTCAAGAAGTACAAGAAGAAAGCAAAGAACAAAAAACCGAATAGACTTAATCTTAGACGAAAGGAAAGGGCACAACTATGTGCCCTTTCTTTGTTTTAAGAATATTACCATTTTATTGTGTGTTGATTTCGACTGAAACAATTCGATAGCCCCAAATAATTTCACGCGCTAAATAAATGCTTCCAATCAATACACAAATCATACCAAGAAAGAAGGTAATAAAAGAAACAATTCTAAAATCTGGTTCGAAGGCATAGTCGAAACCAATAAATAATGAGGTTAGGACATAAAGAGCAACGGCAATAGTGTAGGAAAGAACAGCGCGCACGATGAAAGGTATCCTTTTCTCAAACATTTCGAGTTGCTTGTTTACCGATTGGATTCTCGATTTGACACGGTCGTCGTCCATTTGGTCTTTTTCCAATTCAACAAGTTGGCGTTTCTCTTCGTTTAAGCTACGGATTCTATCGACTACTGCGGAGTATTTGTTGTTTGTAACAAGAAGCATCAAAGCGCAAACATTCACCATAACTCCCGGAGCAAGCATACTTTGGATGAGTTCTCTTATCGACGGATTCATCTTTAATCCAATGTTTTTTTCAAATTGTTTATTGTCGTAAACAGGCAATGGTTATTGATACTCAAGAATCAATTAGAGAATAAGTGTTGCTATGTTGTTGCAAAATTATGTCGATTATTTTCTTTTTACAATTGTATAGTAAGTATCGATGTCGCGAGGTACGTCTTTCAATTTCTCGATGATTTTCTTGGTTTCTGGTTTCAATTTGCCATATTTATCAATGATTTCACCTGCGCGATTGTAATCACCTTCGGCTTCGACAGTTAGAATAATGCGCGCAAGTTTTTCGACCGCAGGTAGAAACTTGTCGAGATTGATTATAACTTTACCATTTCTATAACCAATAGCTTCTTGTTCTTCGAGAAAATTCAACTGGATTAAGTTTGCATTGCCGTGGGCTTCTTCTGCGCCAAAACGAATCGAGCGAAAGAGCCCAGCAACATAAGTTACTTTTGCTTTCTCAAGTTCTTCTGGGGTTAACAATTTCAAATCCAAAAGATGCTTATGGTTGTACATTCCAACCACATCGGCTTTGCATTCTTCGATTGCTGAATATCGCTCTTTCAAGGCTTTGCGTACCGGGAGGGTGTCGTTGCCATAAACAAACCCGCGTCCGAGTGTATGCGAAACTTCGTGCAAAGTGACAAAACTTGTAAAGGATTTCTTATCGACAAGTTTTGCGAGTTTCGAATCAAAAATAATTTCACCGATTGGTTGGAGTATCTTATCGAACTTTGCTTCCATCATATTTTTAAGCATTGATTTCTTGCCTCCTTTCAATTCGTGGACCTTTGGGTCGTTGGGCAATGAATTGGCTATTGTTTTCGTTCCCGCTTGACAATCGCCACCGAAGTATACAACATTCATAATTTGTAGAACATTCCCTTTGCCCGCTGTTTTTCTTATATATTTTTTGTCGTATGGTAAGTTGTGTTCGAAATAATCCAGATTCTTTTCAAACATTTCAAGTTCCTTTGTTCCTTGTTCGTCCTTGACCATAATTATTGCCTCGTAGGCAGTTTTGTAATTGAACAAAGCATCTTCATAGTTTTCGATTGGACCAATTACAACATCTATTTTGCTTCCTCTGATATCCATCCACGCCATATCGCTGTCGAAGTAGTCATCGGAACGGAGGGCTTTAGCGCGAAGAAGTAGAAAGTTTCGCAGTGTTGGGTTGTCGCAATACTCTGCTGCTTGTTCCAATTTGCTTGCTATTTGTTCCACTTCGGGGTAAGCCTTGTGGTATGGAATAGCTTTAAGTTTGTTTCCATCTCGAACAACAATTGTATATTGGCTTTCTAATTCTTCTTTCTGTTCGGGATGTTCCTGGATGTATTTTTCAAACTCTTCTTTGGTCATATCAATAGGATAGAAATTTGCACCTTTCGGCTTGAATTCTGGTCCGACCCCAACGAATCGTCGACCTTCGTAGACTAAGTCGTAAGGACCATAGAATATGTTAACCAATTTGAGCAGATTTTGAGCTTCTTTCGTATTCAACTTTGCGAGAGAATCTCTAACGGCAATTGCATCGGGTGCAGTTTGCTTCCAGAAAATGGCGTCGGCAAGTTGTCCAGCCTCGACAAGAAGTTCGACGACTTTCCTTTCTCGCTCGCTTAAGTTAGTTAAATCGACATCAATTGTGACAGGTGCAAAGGCTTTGATTCTATCCTCAATTGATGGCAGAGTGTCTTTTGTGTCCATTGTTTTTTCCTTTGCTCTTTCATTACAACCGAAAAAGAATGTCAACGTCAAAAGAATGAATACCATTTTCATTTCACTTCCAAATAATATTTAACAAAAATTAAAATTACGAAATCGGAACAATTTTGTGATTAAAACTAAAGAAGAAGGCGCGAAAAATTCAATTAATAATTTAGGATTATTATGAGTAACCAGAATGTTTTTAAGACATATCAATTAGTCATTCATCTGCAAAATTAAAAAGTGAAATTTAGAATTTCAATTCGACTGTTATACCTAAATTATTTGTTTTGCAATATGGATAGATATTGAAATTTTTGATTGGTAAAAAGCCAATAAATCCTCTGCTTTGTAATAAAGCCTTTTTGAAACGTGCCTCGTCGGTGATTGATTTCGCTCTAATTGGTGCATCAATTAAAGAGTAAATATAAACACCTATCGTATAAGCAATAAACAAGTTTTTAATGGATTGGTCATTTTTTTTGCCCAAATCAGAGGCTAATAGTATAGGTCCAATAGTTGTTAAAGCAAGAATAGTAAAACCTTTACCAACTTCTTCATTGTACATTTGCCCCAATCCGGGAAATATTAATGAGCAAAGAAACGCTAAAGCTGGATTTTTTTCACTTGGGATAATAATAATTTTGCTACTGTCAATATATTGAGGGACTGATGAATATGAAGGAATAACGACAAGGCAAATTATGATTAGAAATTTTTTCATAAAACCGCCCCAAAATAAATAAATTCAAAATTAATAAAAAATTTGGAAAAATTTCATAAATTTTTTGTGGGTTAGGTGTTCAAAATAATTTACAAAGACCATCGATAATACTTTTTTTTAAATTGTTTTGCCTATGACCAAAAATGTAAGATTTAGTTTTGTGTTACTATTGCTTTTGACCTTTCTCCATTGCGTAGTTGATGCAAGACTACTGATGAAACCCTATTTGCAAGCTCTTTCTGCTAATTCCATTGTTGTTATGGCTGAAACCGACACTCCCGACCCTGTTACTGTTTGGTTTGGCAAGGAGAAATTAACAAGTTTTGCAACAACCAAGTTTATTAGAACTGCCGAGGACAGAAGAAGTGTGACTTATGTCCATCGCGTGGTACTTGAATATTTAGAACCAAACTTTTTTTATAAATATCGTGTTATACACAAAACCGACACTTCCGAAATATTTTCGTTTCGAAGTTACGTTCCCGATGGTTTCCCATTTCGTGTTGGGATAGCCGGCGACAATCGTTCTAATCCAGAAGTGCATTCTCGAAAATCGAAAAAATTAGCAAGTCATAAGCCCGATATATTGCTCTACACTGGGGATTTGTGTTTTTCTGGAAAATATTTCGAGTGGAAGCAAGAGTTTTTCACCGAAGAGGAACAAAATTTGATTGCCACTGCACCATTTTATAATGCTCTCGGAAATCACGAAGCCAAAACAAACCTTACTGAAGTGTTTTTGCAAGCCCCAGAATCTGCTTCGAACAACGAGTTTTACTATTCATTTGACTATGGAGATGCACATTTTTTGATTTTAAATACCGAAGCGGATGTTTCTCCAAACTCTCCGCAGTGGAAATTTGCTGAACAAGACCTTCAACGAACAAATAAAAAATGGAAGATTGTGGTCTTTCACATTCCTGCTTATTCTGCTGGAGGTCACGGCGAGAACAAGAAAATGCAAGAATTCACAACTAAAGTTTTAGAAAAATACCGAGTCGATCTTGTTTTAAACGGGCACAACCATTTTTACCAGAGAAGTAAAATAAATGGCATATATCATATTGTTATTGGAGGCGGAGGTGCTCCTTTGTATAATCCCAAAGATGCACCTTATGTGGAAAAATCGGTCAAAGACTACCATTATGGGATAATGGAAGTTTTCCCGGATGTTATAAAATTGAAAATTTATGATTTGAGAGACAGGATAATTGACGAGCTTGAAATCCGACGATAAAAGTTTGGCGTCTCATTTGAAATAGTCGACAACTATTGAATTTTCTGCTCTTTCAAGAATAAACTCGACTGTTTTTTTGTGTTCGGGATGATTGCGATAGAAGTCGAAATCTTCCTTGTTTTCAAAGGCTGAGATGACAACAATATCGTATGCTCTGGGATCGTCCAATTGATTGATTCCAATTTCATAGTGTTTGATTTGAGGTATAATTTCTGGCAATTTTTCAAGTTTATTCTTTATTTCTTGTGCAAGGTAGATTTTTTCTTTTCCGTGATAATTATTTTTAAGTTTGAACATTACAATATGTTTAAGCATATCATCTATCGATAATTAAACTTATATACTCAACTTCGGTTTTGTGACTAAAAATTGCAAAATATTTACCCGATGGGAGAGGTATACCAGCATTTGAAGTAGAATTCCACTCGATTTGCAACAAGTCCGACATCAGAGTTCCATCCCAAAGCGTTTTAACCAGCCTGCCTTCGATATCATATACAGCGGCACGGATGTAATCTCCACTCCGACTATGTACTTCGAAAATAAATTCGTTGGAAGTATGATTTTGTCTTATAATTACATTCAATTCTTCTTGTGCTTTGGGTTGGGATTCTGGAAGCGACAAAACTTGTTCGATTTTGAAATCCCAGATACCGCGACCGTAGGTGGCATAACGGACAGTTTTCAACGATGGCAAATATTCAACATCCCAAAAGATATTATCGGGGCAATTTCCACCCCCAAGAAAATACCACTTTTGTTCTGCAAAGTGGTAGACAAATGGACCAATTTCTGTTGCAGCAAAAAGGAGAGATTCATCTTCGTTGAATTCAATGTCGTAGAAAAGTGTCGATGGTAAGCCACGATTTAAAGGTGTGAATGTTTTTCCAGTGTCGAACGAAATCAGTACTCCGGGATTGGAATATCCCGAGCCAGCAATAACAACCTTGCCGATGTTAATGTTCGAAGTTAGGATTTTGTTGCCGTAGAAGTAGTGACTTTTTGGTCCAGCAACATTGTCCACTAATGTCCAATTTATGGCGCGGTCGGAGCTTCGGAAAAATTTTCCATCGTTTGTCAATGCAAACCATAGGTTTGTGTTAAGTTGTGAAATAGATAGAGAGGAAATTTTTCGATTTACATCGTCCATAGCAAAGTTGAAAGGTAAGACTTCGTAGGAGATCGTGTCGGCTTTATCATCGTAAAGCAATGAATAAATGTACGAAGCAGGAGTCCCGTTTGGGCTACTGTTGCTTCCGCTAATCAAATATGCTCGTTTTGGGTTGTCGGGGTCGGCGTAGATGGGAGGCAACCAAAGGAAACCGCCACCACGAAAATCCCAAGTTTGAGCATTGAAATAGCCAGTTTGCGGGTTGAATACAATCATAGCAAAGCCGGGGTATGTCGTCCACAGAAATCTACCGCCGTTGCTGGAAGAAAGATGACCATAGTCCCCGCTGATTACTTGGTTAAATGAAAGGATTTTACCGCTGTCGTTCAAACAAAATTGCAAGCCTTGGTCTTGGCTACCAGCAAAAACGGCATTGACGGATTTGTCGAAAGTGTAAACAGAATAATACTGTGAGATGTTTAAGTTCTTTAACGAAAGGTTTTTGAAAGATTTTCCATTGTCGTAAGATACGTATAGCCCACCATCAGTGCAAACGAACAATGTTTCGTCGAATTTACCAACATTGGCATTCCACTTTCTAAAACTGACGATACCTGGGATGTCGGCGTGAAGTTTGGTTGCCTCGTTGCCGTAATATTCGCTCCATTTGTTTGCTCGGAGCCAGTTTGTTCCAAAATTGGAACTCCTGTAGAATTCTACCTGACCGAAATAAATAAAATTTGGAAATGTTTGGGAAACTTCAAAACTATTCTTTTCAAATGAATAAAAATCTAGTTTGCCTTTGTAAATAAAATTTTTTCCACCATCGCTCGAATAGTGGAATTCAGTCTGCACGCTTGTGTTCCTTTTTGCAATGTAAATATGGACTTGTTCTCCGTTTGTGGTTCCTTTTATCTGGATTCCAGAGGTATATTTGTCGACGAAAGAATTGATCGATACTAATTTCAGGTTATTCTGGGAATCGATAGTGTAAAGAGTGTCTTTTAAAGCGAAATAAGTAATGTTTTTGTCATAGCGAGGAGACCATATATCGCAAAAATCGTAATTATCGTAGTCAAGATAAACAGAGTGAATTTTAATGAAGTGCTCGCCATAATCAATTGATTTGTAAAGACTCAATAGGCTTTTCCATCGACTATAATCCCACTCCGCAAGAAGAATGTAAATCTCTTGGTTGATTGTAGTTGTGCCACGAATAATCCAGCCCCATTTTTCAGCATTGTCCAAACCCTTTGCATTTTGCCAGGTTACCCCATCGTTGTCAGTATAATAGACGGCAGATGGCGAATTTGCTGCAACGACTACTCGTCGTTTGCCTCCAATTGCAAGAATTTTAACCATCCTTGGGTTTGCAAACTTTTTTCCATTGTTCAAGCAGAGCCAATCGTTCCCGTTTATCGAGCCTTTCCAGATATTTCCTCCGGCAGAAGCGAGAAAAATTTCTTTTGTGTTTGTATCATAATCGAGGGTGTGGACACGTCCAGCAAGATTGTCGCTTCCTTTTTCCTTCCATTCGCCTTTGATTCTACCTTCGGCAAATTCATTTCCGCTTGTCAGTTCATTCTTTGAATAATCTAAATTTGCTTGGATATTTTTCTTTGTCGTTTGATCGATAATCCAGTATGGCAATCCTTCTTCGCAACGGTGGAGGCTTCGTAACCACTTTTCTCTTTCTTCTTTGAATTTTTCTTCTCTCTCATTATCCATACGAAGATTTAACAAAGTTTGCGAGTTTGTGTAGCCAATCAATAGAATCGATAAAATCGCAGATACAAAAAATAAATGCCTCATTTTCTTTAACTTTTAAAATAGAAATTTACGAAAAATTTGTTTTTCTTCAAAAGTTTTTATTTTTGTAGTGTCCAACAAGAGGTGAACTATGAAAAAATCTTTCTACTACCTTTTGCAATTCTATTCGTTTTAATCTCTTGCAAAGAAAATTGCAATAGTCCCGCCCAATCTGAATCCATTGACCTTTCCGATTTGCCAACTTATGGTCTTTATATCGAGTATGATTTTGGTCCATGTGACGACGACGGCAACTTCACCCAACAACCCACAAAAATTTGGCTTGCTTTCAAAGACGCTGCAATTTTAAATGGAAAGCCTTGCAACTTCGTTGAGTTCCAAAATATAGAATCAGGAGAAACTATTCCGTTCGTTCTTTCTGTCACAAATAAATGGGTTTACATTTATTCTTATTACTATTTCCCATTAATTCGCACAACTGCCTTGGGAAATGATGCCCCTCACATCTGGCAACCGCTCTGGACCCGTTCTTTTTCAAATACAAGTTTCGATACTTCTTACTTTGGTGTTTACCCTCTTTTTAATATAAAGTACGATTCAATTTTAAAAGATACGCTTGTGGGTATTATTTTCCCAAAAGCAAGGTTTGTTTTAAAATACAAGGTTGAAGACCTTGGAGAAGCATATTTCAACTTACCTAAGTATTTCAACAAACCTGTTTTAGTATACGGAACCAAAGTTACATTCCAAAGTATTGTAACTCTCCTTGATACAAGTCTTAAGCATCCAAGGAATTTTGGGATAGTTTCCCCCGACGCTTCGAAGTATAATTATTCTGAATTTTATTTCGATAACGATAGAAGCGCCTACATCGACAAGGTTGAAATGAAAGTCTACTATTTAAACAAAATTGGAATTCTTTGGTTGTGGATAAAGCATAAAACATTATTTGGAACCAAAACATACCAATACTATTTTAGAGATAGAATCTACATTTCTTTCGGTAAGTAAAATCGAAAAAATCGTTGGAATAGCAAAACACCGTTTTCTTTTCGTATGAATCCATACTTTATTTCCAATAAATCAAAAAATTATAGGATTTTTTTAAATTTATTTATTAGAAATTTAATAATTTAAAGGTTCAATAAAATACTTATTTTGTACAATGGCAGATTTGTTTAGCTTCGAGGTTGAGTGCCCAAGATGTAAAACAAAATTTTCCATCGAAGAGGTAATTTCCGATAAAGTTCGCTCTGAATTTGAAAGCCGAATGAAACTGCAGGTTGATGAAGAGATCAAACACTTCAAAGAGCGGCAACTTGAACAGATGAGGCTCGAGCATCAAATGGAGCTCAAAAAGTTGAAGCAGCAATTTGAATTGCAGAGGCAGAGCGAATTGAAGAAAATGCAAGACGCAATGTCGAATCTTACTGGGCTGGTTGAAAGTTATAAGCGAGAGATTGAGCGAAAGGATAGCGAACTTGCAAATGCACGAAAAGTTGAATTAGAACTACGGCAGAAAGAAAGAGAATTGCTCGAAAAAGAACAAAATCTTGATTTGGAAGTCCAAAGAAGACTGAGCCAGGAAATAGAACAGTTTAAAACAATAATTGATAATTATAAGAAAGAAATTGAATCGAAGGAGTTGGAACTTGCGAATGCCCGACAGATTGAGATGGAATTTCGTCGAAAAGAAAACGAGCTACTTCAAAAAGAACAAAATTTAGAGCTGGAAGTGCAGAGACGATTGAGCCAAGAACGGCAACAATTGCAGGAACTGATTAAGCAAGCACTTCACACCGAGTATGAGCTTAAACTTCGCGAAAAGGAAGAAAAAATTTCTTCCTTACATAAGCAAATAGAGGAGTTGAATTTGAAACTTCAAGTCGGATCGCAACAACTTCAGGGAGAAGTGCAAGAGTTAGCGCTGGAAGAGCAATTGCGAACCAAGTTCCCTTTCGATACAATTAAGGAAGTGCCCAAAGGAGTTCGTGGAGCAGATATTATTCAAGAGGTTAGGAATAAATTTGGCGAAGTTTGTGGAATTATTCTTTGGGAATCGAAACGGACGAACAGTTGGAGTAATGAATGGATACCTAAATTGAAAGAGGATCAAAGAGAGATTGGAGCAGAAATTTCGGTGATTGTTTCCCGAGCAATGCCTCGCGAGATAAGCTCTGTTGGACTTCTTGATGGAGTTTGGGTTTGCAATTTTAATAGCTTTCTCGGGCTTGCGATGGCGTTGCGCGAGAATTTGATTCAAGTTAACACGGTTCGAAATCAGTTGCAAGGGCGGGAAAGCAAAATGGAGCAAATCTATAACTATATTTGTAGTGAACAGTTTTCACAAAAGGTGCGGGCGATTGTCGAGGCTTTTGTTTCTATGAAAAATGACCTCGACAAGGAAAGAGCAGCAATGGAAAAGCATTGGAAGAAACGCGAAGAAGAATTGACAAAAGTAATAAAAAATACTGTTAGGATTTATGGTGAATTGGAAGCAATTGCTGGGAACCAACTTCCAGAAATTGATTATTTTAAATTACCAGGGAACTTATGATCATTTTTTTAATAAATGTGAGGTTTTTTATGAAAAAATATTTTCCTTTTGTGCTTTTAATTTTTTGTTTTGCTTCTTTTAAAAGTTTCGCCCAATGGGAACAGTTGTCTGGGTATCCCACTGCCCCAGTAAACGATTTGCTTGTTTGGAAGAATAGGATTTTTGCATTAATTTGGGGAAATGGTTTATATATCTCATCGGACTACGGTGACAATTGGGTGGAAAAAAACGAAGGGATTCCAACAACGCTTGTTAGAGCTATCACAAGTGTTGGGACCACATTGCTACTTGGGTCAAGCGATACCAACGGAGTCTTTCGCTCGACTGACGACGGATTCAATTGGAAGCGTTCCGTCGATAGTTTGACCGAACGAAGTGTTGCCTCATTTTCTGTTGATGGAAACGTTGTTTATCTTTTAACAGAATCTTCTGTGATTTTTAAAAGCACAGACTTTGGAGCAACTTGGTGGGAAGTCAATACATCACAAATAAATAATGTCATAACAGCTTTAGCCGCCAATAACGGGAGAATTCTTGCAGGAACTAACACTGGCGATCTTTATCTTTCCACCGATGGTGGTAGCAATTGGACAAATATTAAAAACCAGCAAATTTATTCGACAATTACCGCACTGCTTTGGGACGGGGACAACATTTTCTGTGGTACACAAGCAGGTGTATATTTTTCAAGCAATCTTGGTGCAAATTGGTTTCAAAGAAATCTTGGGTTGAAGGTGAACGACATTGGACTTATTCGTAAAGTCAACAATGCATTTATCGTAGGTACAAGAAGTGGTGGTGTTTATTTTTCCTTGGACGAAGGACGAAATTGGTTCGAGTTTAACGAAGGAATTTCAAATTTGACAATTCTTTCTCTTGCCTATGATAAGTATTACTTATATGTAGGAACTGAATACGGCGGTATTTTGCGAAGGAATATAAATGAGATAAGATTACCAGAAGTTTTGCCTCCAATTCTTAAGTATCCACCAAATGGCGCTAAAGATGTGGAAAAAGTTGTCAACTTTGCTTGGGACGAGGTCAAAGGTGCTTTAAGCTACCATCTTCTTGTTGCAAGAGATGAGAATTTTTCTCAAAATTCAGTAATACTCGATAAAAGTGGAATTACATCAACATTTTATCCTTCTGTAAATTTGAAATCAAATCGTAGGTATTATTGGAAAGTTGCTGCTGTCGACTACCAGTCCCAAGAGAAATGGTCCCAAGTGTTTAGTTTTGAAACAATTTTCGATACAGCAAAACCCGAATTGTACTTCCCATTCAATGGTTTCGAGGTAAGTAAGTTGCCAGTACAATTTTACTGGAGCGATTGCGGTTTTGTGAAAAACTACCAATTGCAAGTTGCAACTGCAAATGATTTCCAGAATTTGGTTGTCGACATCTTCACAAACGATACCATTTATACAGCTACCTCCGGATTGGTAAACAACAGTACTTATTATTGGCGTGTCATTGTAAATTATACTGATAGTATAAGTGTTGTTTCCGACACATTTTCATTTAAGACTGTAGTTTTGGGAGTTGAAACTGAAGCGAAGAATTCTTTTCAATGGCAACAAAAAGACAGCAAATTGATCGTCGAATTCAAAGATTTGTTACCACGAGAACTTATTTCAGTTGAAATTTTCAATTTACTTGGGAACTCGAGCTTATTTGGTTGGTTTGAAAGCAGTTCGGGACAAAATCTCGTAGAAATTGATTTAAGATCTTTGCCTTCGGGTTTCTACAATTTTATCCTTCGACGCGGGACAATGGTCTTTGGTGGTTCATTTGTTTTGGTTAAGTAGTATTGTGATTCAGACGATTGATATTTTAATTAATTATGAAATATTTTAAATTTTTAAATAAATTGTTTTCAAAATAAAAAAATATATTAAATTAGTGTAACAAATGAATAATAATTATGTTTTATATAAATTTATGTGATACATTTTGTTAACTTTTTTGGAGGTCCAAATGAAAACCTACTTTAAACTGCTTTCCTTCCTTGCGTTTGCTTTATTTGTGTTAACCTCTCGCGATGCCAGTGCACAATATTGCACTCCCTATGCTTATTACCCGCAATATGGATATCTTTCTCGTGTTATCTTCAATGGAATTGATAATTCGAGCACTTATAACTCGAGCGGGTATAGTAATTATTCGAATATCGTTTCCAGTCCTTGCGTTTTGGGGCAAACCTATCAGTTGCAATTACGAGGATACTCTCTTTGGGGTGGCTACTATCCCGGTTATCTACTTTACATTGACTGGAATCGGAATAATGTTTTTGAATCGAGCGAATTGGTCTCTTACAGTTGGGACTACGGGATGACATCCGATGGGAGTTTTACCGTTAATGTTACCATCCCAATGAGTGCAGCAAAAGGGCAAACCCGGATGCGAATCTTATATTCGGGTTACTATTGGTATGCTTGGTATGTGTATTATTACTATGGTCCTTGCAGTGGCTATTACTATATGGAATGGGAAGATTATACAATTAATATAGTTGCCAAGCAAAATGATGCTGGGATTGTGGATATTGTAAGTCCAGTTGATAAGTTCGATT
>JBAMMD010000040.1:0-1158 GCA_039793965.1 Kapaibacterium sp. (SeqCode)
CTCTGTGGTTCTTCGTGTAATATTTTTCATACACAGAGATTCACAGAGCACCACAGAGTTATTTAAATTCATTCAAATAAAATTCGTAGAAATCTCTTTTGATTTCATCTCTTACTTTTCTGAATACTGAGAAAATTTCTTCTTCAGTTCCGGTAGCATCTGCAGAATCTTCAAATCCAATGTGCAATTGCTTTCCAACTTTAGCTATAAAAACTGGACAAGTTTCTTTTGCATTGTCACACACTGTTATAACAAAATCAAATGAATCGTTTATATATTTTTCCACATCTACGGGTTTGCCGTAACTTATATCAATCCCGACTTCATCCAATACCTGAACTTGTTTGGGATTAACTTTGTCTGCCGGTTTAGTTCCAGCAGAATAAACATTTAGATCTTTATCGAATGATTTAAGAAATCCTTCAGCAATCTGACTGCGACAAGAGTTTCCTGTGCAGAGCATTGATATTCTTTTTTTCATTTTTTTCTTTTAACTTGGTGTCCCTTCGTGAAAATCCTTTGTGTCCTTTGTGGTTAATTCCTTTTCTCACCACAAAGGAACACGAAGGTTAACACAAAGGCGCACGAAGTATTTTAATTTCATCACCAACAAATATTTCTCCGCCGCGAATTACTTTTGCAAAGATTCCTTCGCGAGGCATTACACAATCACCAACTTTATAAAAAATTGCACATTTACTGTGACATTCTTTTCCAATCTGAGTTATTTCAAGCTCAGCTTCTTTCCCGATTTTCATCCGTGTACCGACTTCTAACTTTGGCAGTTCAAGGAATTCTGTGGTAATATTTTCTGCAAAAGCGCCGGGTCGAAGATTCGGTAACCCTTTCTCTCTCATTTTATCAATACTTTCGAGTGCGAGAAAACTAATTTGTCTGTGCCAGTTGCCAGCGTGTGCATCTCCTTCAATTCCAAAGTTTTCAATTAATTTTGCAGATTGAACATTAGTTTTCGGAATTCCTTTTTTCTTGCTGATCGAGATTGCTACAATTTTGCCGGTTATATTTTTCGTCTCATTTTCTAATAAAACTTCTTTTGTCTCTATGTTATTCATAAACATTTCCTCCCTGAATTATTCTTGATACCTTTTGTGTTACTTTGTGATTACCTTTGTGTCCTTCGTGGTTTATTTTTTCTAC
>JBAMMD010000040.1:1258-4594 GCA_039793965.1 Kapaibacterium sp. (SeqCode)
ACAAAGGAGCACCAAATTCATCACGAAGAAACCCGAAGATCTTTATCAAAATAGTTTCCACTTTTCCCTCCGGTTTTACTTAACAATTTTATTTCGCTGATTATCATTGATTTATCAATTGCTTTGCACATATCGTAAACAGTCAACGCAGCAACTGCAACGGCTGTTAATGCTTCCATCTCGATTCCGGTTTGCGCAGTTGTTTTTGCAAATGATTTTATTTCCACAGTTTTATTTTTTGAATTCAATTTCAACTCAACATCAATTTTTGAAATGAAAATGTTATGACAGAGCGGAATTAACTCGCTCGTCTTTTTCGCAGCTTGAATTCCAGCAAACTTTGCAATCGAAAGAACATCACCTTTCTGTACATTGTTGTTTTTAATTGCATTAAATATTTCTTTCGATACTTTTACTTCAGCATACGCTTCTGCAGTTCTTGTTGAAATTTCTTTTCCAGAAACATCGACCATTTCTGCTTTGCCTTTACTGTTAATGTGTGATAATTTTTTCATCCGCCAATACTCATCATATTATTTTGATTTAATGCTGCCAATTCATCGGCATCTGGATGTTTCATCCATTTTGATTGTAATGAATTTTGAATGAACTCAACAATTGTTTTATCTGATGTTTCTTTATCAGCCAATAAAGATTTTAAACTTACTTCAGATGGATTTGAGAAGAGACAGTTTTTAATTTGTCCAGTTGCTGTGATACGCAAACGATTACAACTATCACAGAAATGATCCGAGATTGAACTGATAAATCCAATTTTCAATTTTGCATGATCAACAAAAAAATCTTTTGAAACTTTTCCATCGCTTTCGATTTCTGTGAGAGAATATTTTTGTTCAACTCGATATTTCATTTCACGCCAGCTTAAAAATTTTGAGTCATCCCATTGATTACCGGTAAATGGCATATACTCAATAAACCTAAGTGTGATTGAATATGATTTAAAAAACTCTACGAAGTCAATCAATTCATCATCGTTTATATTTTTAATTATAACAGCATTAACCTTTACTGATTTGAAATCAAGTGATATCGCTTTTTGAATTGCGGTGATTGTCTCATCAAAAAAATCTTTGCCCGTTATTGCGATAAATTTTGTTCTACTCAAAGTATCGAGACTTATGTTGAGACGATCAACTCTAAATTTTTTCAACGCTTCAAGTTTCTCAAGTAAATGAGTTCCGTTTGTAGTAATTCCAATTTCAAAACCATATTGCTTTTTGAGTGAAGAAATCATTTCAAAAAATTTTATCACATCTTTTCTGATGAGCGGTTCGCCTCCTGTAAAACGAATTTTCTTTACTTCTAAATCTCGTATAAGAATGTGTATTAAGCGATATAATTCTTCATAAGAAAGAATTGATTTATTCGTTTCAAACTTTGCGAGTGTGTTCGATGGATTGCAATAAATACAATTGAGATTGCATTTATCAATCAGTGAAATGCGAACATAATCGTGTATTCTATCAAAGTTGTCTGTTAATTTCATAATTTCTTCTCACCACTAAGGACACGAAGTTCATCACAAAGGCGCACGAAGTTTTTCCTTTGTGGCTCTTTGTGCCATCCTTTGTGTCCTTCGTGGTCAAATATTTTTCTTTCATAAAATTACTATCCCAATTATTGCTGCAATAAGCACAACATACGCTGGATGAAGCTTGAAGAAAATTATCAACGCCGCACCAATAGCAAGCAGCACAAACTCTTGCCAGTGATTTCCATTTTTTACAGCATATTGATACATAATTGCTGCAATCATTCCGATTACAGCAAACTTAATTCCGTTGAAAGCTTTAGTTACAAGAATATTTTTTTCATAGATCGAATAAATGTATGTACTCATCAGAATCAAAATCGCTGGTGTAAAAATATTGCCAAGATTGGCAGCAACTGCACCAAGTATTCCGGCAGTTTTATACCCAGTGTATGTTGCAAACTTTATTGAAATTGCACCGGGAAAAATTTCAACCATTCCAAGTACTTTTAAAAATTCATCATGAGTCAACCACTGATGATTTTCCACAACTTCTTTTTCAATCAATGGAATTAAAGAATAAGCTCCACCAAAAGAGAATGAACCTACTTTGACAAACGCCCAGAAAAGATTCACTAAACTTTCAATCATTTTTTATTCTCAAGAATATCATCAATCCAGCTTAATGCAGCCATCATCGATGGAAGTCCGATTGTTGGTAGAGCAAGCAATGCAACTTGTCTCATTTCTTCAGGTGTGCATCCAGCTTTTAATGCTTTGCGTGCGTGTGAATGGACTGCACCTTCCAATCGTGCGCCGGTTGAAATTGCAAGTTTGATGAGAGCACGGGTTTTTTCATCGAGTGGTCCCGCAGAGTGGACAGCATCACCAAGTGTTTCGTATGCTTTTGCAACTTCTGGATAATCTTCTATGAATTTCTGAAATCGTTTTGGTAATTGTGACATTGTTTAAATCTCCTTTTTGAATATTTTTTTGTAGTAAATACAAAAATTATATTTATGCAATAATTACATATTTGGATTATTGCTTATATTTGAATGACATTCAAAATAATTAACCATTTTTTTGCAAGCAGTGATTTGGATTTACTTTGGTTTATTTCTTTTTTTGGACAGATTTCAAAAAAGTGTATGAAGTAGAAATAAGAGTAATATAAATTTTCTTAAAAACAATACTTTCATTTAAACAATTCTGCGTTTCTTAATTTAACATCCAATAACAAATTTTTTTGATAAACTTTATTTCAATTGGTCGGTGGATAAAAATCTTTGTAATTGTTGGGCTGCTTATAAACGATATTTTTATCACTTTGGAGAATTTTTACTTCAACGTATGTTATTTCAAAGTTTTGAAAGATGTGTTAAATAGGGACTGGTATAGGTAATATTCTTCGCGTTTGAAAATAAATCCAAAGTTTGAGCGAGTTCAACTACTTATCAAAATAGAACGGATTTTGTAAAAATTTTTTTCCCAGAAGTTAGGTATATTTTTTTTGCCAAAGCTTCGGTCTTTCTTACCGGTGTTATGAGGTATATATCTATGCCCTCTGTCTGAAAAATGAGCTCTTTATAAATTCCGCCAGCAAGGGCACCTTCTTTCTTTGGATTACCCAAAACTATGTTGGTTATTCCTTCTTTTTTGGCGAAAATAATAATTTCTATCGGCACGTTGGTACCTTTTATGATTTCTAACCAACCCCCATGGCGTTTGGTAAGTTCAAATGCCTTGCTAAGCCAGTTTTTTTCCTCTTGGGTAAAGTGTTTGGATTTTTCCGTCTCGGCGTTAAGAGCAATCCATTCTACACCTCAAAGTTCAGAAGCAAG
>JBAMMD010000041.1:0-16557 GCA_039793965.1 Kapaibacterium sp. (SeqCode)
TGGAGGAAGAAAAATGAAGGAAGTTGATAAAATCCTTGAAACAATCAAAAATTATCCCAAGTTGATTGCAGTATATCTTTTTGGATCCTATGCCAAAGGTGAAGAAAAACCTATTTCCGATATAGACATAGCAATAATACTTAAAGACCCAGAAAAAAATGATGAAGCCGAAATAGGTAGTCTTTATTCTGAAAAACTTGATGTTGTCTTGTTCCACAGATTGCCTTTACATATACAATATGAAGTTTTTAAGTATGGTAAAGAAATCTATGTAAAAGATGAGGAATATCTTTTAGATCTGAAATTGAGGATTCTTAAAAATTATCTTGATTATTCAAGAGTTTTTGAATTTATGAGGTCAGAGGTATTAAAATGAAACTTGCTGAGAACATTCTAAGATTTGAGAAGCACCTTGAGGGAGCAATAAGATTAAAAGATAAGAATATTTCAGATTATCTCGTCTATAATACACTCGCTATGGAATGCTTTCAGGCTGTGAATGCGCTTATAGAAATTGGGGAATATATAGTTGCTAAGAATAAACTTGGTTTTCCGTCATCATACAGAGAAATTTTTGAACTACTTGAAGAGAGCGGATTTATTACTAAAAATGAGTTAGAAGATGTAAAAAGATTGGTGTTTTTGAGAAATCTTATTGCACACGAATACCAAAGAATTTCAGAAGACGAATTACAGGAGATGCCAGATTTACTATGTAAAATAAGACCTTTTGTAGATAGAACCAAAGAGGAGGGTAAATGAAAAAATTGTATCTACCTCAAGTTAAACAAGCTTCAGCCACAGAACTACCTTACCCTGATAATTACTTCGATGCAGTATTCACAGACCCGCCTTATTATGATAATGTGCCTTATTCTTATCTTTCCGATTTCTTCTATGTATGGCTAAAAAGAAGTATAGGAGACCTATATCCTGATCTGTTCTTAACTCCTTTGACGCCAAAAACAAGAGAAATAGTGGCTTACACTCACGAAAAAGGTGGTTTTGAAGCAGGCAAAAAATATTTTGAAAATATGCTCAAAAAATCATTTCAGGAAATACATAGAGTTTTAAAACCAAATGGAATAGCAACAATTGTTTACACCCATAAATCAACATCTGGCTGGGAAACACTTATAAACTCTCTTCTTGAATCGGGACTTGTTCCAACCGCATCCTGGCCTATTGATACTGAGATGAAGGCAAGGCTCAGAGCAAAAGAATCCGCTGCCCTTGCTTCTTCAATTTACTTTGTCTGTAGAAAAATGGAAAGGAAGGAAATAGGCTGGCTAAATGATGTCAAAGAGGAAATAAAAAACTATATCGCAAAAAAACTTAACCAACTGTGGGAAGAAGGAATAAGTGGTGCTGATTATTTTATTTCAGCCATTGGTTCTGCTATTGAAATCTTTGGCAAGTATAAAAGCGTCGTAGATTACGAAGGAAATGAAATAATTGCTGAAGACCTTCTCGAATTTGTGCGCGAAATAGTTACAGATGATACCGTAAGGAAAATTTTGCATAACGGAATTGCTGGGGAACTTACGCCACTGACAAGGCTTTATATTCTCTTTCGCTGGACATTTGGCGAGGCAAAGGTTGAGTACGACGATGTAAGAAAGCTTGCACAATCTACTGGTGTAAGCCTTGAAAAAGAGTGGAACAAAGGCTTTATAAAAAAGGAAAAGGAATTCATAAAGATTTTAGGACCACAGGACAGAAAATTTGAGGAACTCAAAGATGCGCAGGAAATGATTGATATTTTACACAAGGTTTTACTTTTGTGGAAAGTGGGCAAAAAAGATGAGATAAAGAATGTATTAAAAGATACGGGTTTAGGCTTGAGCGAAGCATTTTATAAAGTTGCACAGGCAATATCTGAAACACTGCCTAATGAAAGCCAGGAGAAAAAACTACTTGATGGATTCCTTAGCGGTAAAGAAAGACTTAAAGATGAAATAAAATCAGATATTAGTAATAACCAAAGGGGATTAGGACTATGAAAACATTTTCACAAATTGCAATTCCAAACGAGGATATAGTTCAAGGCAAATTCACAATGGATGTTTATGCTGCAGACCTGTGGAAGGTGGTAAATGGGAAAGCACCATCAGAATATAAGGACTCGGATCTTTTCTTCAGAAAAACTTACGTAACCAAGGGTTTAAAAAACATCCTCGACATTGCGAAAGCAAGGCTCGAGGGAAGAAGCGGAGACTTTGTGATTCAACTACATACTCCATTTGGTGGAGGGAAAACTCATACACTTATTGCCTTGTATCACAAAGCCAAAGAGTGGAATTGCAATGTTGCTGTTATCGACGGGACAGCTCTTAACCCAAAAGTACAAAAGTTATGGGAAGAGATTGAAAGACAGTTAACCGGAAGTGTAAGAATTACGAATGGAGATACTGCCCCTGGCAAAGAAGCGCTTTTTAAACTTCTTTCGGACTTACCCAAAAAAACACCAGAAGGGCATTCACCCACTCTAATTTTAATGGACGAAGTTCTTCAATACACAACCAAAGCGGCTGGAATTAAAGTAGGAGATTCCAATCTTAAAGCACAAACTTTAGCCTTTTTACAAGAGCTAACCGGTGCTGTTTCATCTGTTGGAAATTCACTTGTTGTCGCATCACTGCCATCCAGTACGCTGGAGCATTGGAGCGAAGATGACGAAAAGACTTATCAGCAATTAAAAAAGATTTTCGGCAGAGTGGAAAAGAGTTACGTCCCAGTGGAAGATGATGAAATTGAACTTGTAATAAAACAGAGGCTATTCAATAGTATTAATGAAAAAGAAGCCAAAGAAGTAGTCAATGAATTCGTTGGTTACGCAAAACAAGAAGGCTTATTAACGGGCGACGAGGAAACGGAATACCGTAACAAATTCATAAAAAGTTATCCTTTTAAACCGGAAGTCATAGATATCCTTTACAAAAGATGGGGTTCTTTCCCTTCGTTTCAAAGAACAAGAGGTGTGTTGAGAATATTATCCATTGTAGTTTATGAACTACTTAATCAAAAAATCCCCTTTATTCGCCTTGGCGACTTCAATCTTGAAAATGTTGAATTAAGACGAGAACTTATAAATCACATTGGAACAGAATGGGACAGCATAATTGCGCAAGATATAACATCAGCAAATTCGGGGTCCAAAAAAGTTGATAAAGCCATTGGGAGTTCTTATCGATCATACGAGCTTGGAACCTTGGTTAGTACAACCATTTTTATGATGTCTTTTTCTGGAAGAGGGAAAAAAGATAACACCCTCACAGAGATTAAACTAAGTTGTGTAGAGCCTACTTTTAACCACACAGTGATTGATACTGTCTTAACCCATTTAAAAGAGAAGTTGTTCTACCTTTCCGATGAAGGACTTTTCTTTACCAACCAACCCAATCTTAACAGAATTATTACATCAAGGGAAGAGAATATAACGGAGGATGAAATATTGGAAGAATGGGAGAATATCATTAAAAGACACATATCTAAAGAAACGAAATTCAGAATATATTTACATCCAAAATCCCCGAAAGATATTCCTGACAACGTTGAGTTAAAGCTTGTAATACTTAATAAAAAACAGCCCGAGCAAGATTTTCTTGAAAAAAACGGGGAAATACCAAGAATATACCGAAACACTCTAATATTCTTATGTGTCGATGATAAACAAGAGGATAAATTCTATAATTACATAAGAAAACTACTTGCATTAGCAAGTATAGAACGTGACAAAGAATTAAAACTAACCGAAGGTCAAAAAGCAGAGGTTGCGAATAAACTTAAAAACCACAAACAAAAAGAGTATGATGAGTTGAGGAATTTTTATCGTAAGTTGTTTCTTCCTAATAAAGATGGTTTTAAAGAGATTGATGTTGGATTGCCTACCGTTAAGGAATCATATCTTGATGCAATGATATACAGCTATTTGAGAAATGAAAGCGAGATACTTGAGAAAATTGCACCAAAGGTTATTAAAGACAAATATCTTAAAGAAAGAAACTTCATCGAAATCAAAATGTTATACGAATCATTATTAAAAACACCCGGTGAGTTAAGGATCGTTTCAAGAGAAGGTTTCATTGAAGGTATTAGAGAGGGGGTTAAAAATGGGCTTTTTGGATTTGGATATTTAGAAGACGAAAAACCAGTTTGTAAGTGGATAAACACTACCCCAGAAATCTATTTTGCTTCTGAAGAAGTTATACTCCGGTCAGAATTGTGCCGAGAAAAAGATGAAGCGAGCGAAGAGGAAAAGGAAATCAGTGGAAAAGTTGCAGAAGCAACAACAACTGGTGACATTTTCACAACAAAAGAAAATTCAACTGCGGGGAAAATGGTAAAATTTTCAAAAATAAAATTTAACCTTAAAGTACCCGTTGGACAAATGTCCACAATAACAAAGATAGTAAATTATTTGAAAGACAGATCTGATAATTGTAATGTGATTATTAATCTTGAACTAACAAATTTGAGTATTTCCAAATCGGATTATGAAGATAAGATATTAGATGCAATAAAACAAGCTGGAATTGAAGCTCAGATTGATGGCTTATAATGCCCAATTTACACCACAAGAGATGTTCGAAACAAGCTTTTAGCTCAAAACCAAATCCATCTAAATTTTCAACCTTTGTTCTTGGTTGTCCAGCCCAGCAATGAAGTTACAAACATTGACTTATAATGAAACAAGAATTAACATATTTCATTGTATTACAAATATAAGTTTATTCTACTCTTTTTTTGTAAGACTAATAATACTTTGACTTAATGTCATTAAAATATTCCAGAAGTTTTGAAATTTCTAAATTGGTGCGTTCGTTGTTACGTCGTTTTTTGATTTCGACCTTACCTTCAAGAAGATTTCGCTCCCCGATAATTATCTGATATGGTATGCCAATTAAATCAGCATCGTTGAACTTCACTCCGGCAGACTCGTCCCTGTCGTCGTACAAAACTTCGAACCCATTTTTGCAAAGCAAGGAATATAGTTCTTCGGCTGTTTCTTTCACTATTTCTGATTTAAGATTTATGGCAACAATGTGGAGGTCGAAAGGCGTTAAAGGATAGTCCCAGATAATACCATTTTCATCGTGGTTCTGTTCGATGTAGCAAGCAATGATTCGTTCAACACCAATGCCGTAACTTCCCATAATGATTGGTTTCGAAGTTCCATCTTTGTCGAGGAAATAAGCACCAAGCGATTCTGAATATTTGGTTCCAAGTTTGAAGATGTGACCAAGCTCGATTGCTTTGACAATTTTAATGGGAGTACCAGCAATTGGACAAGGCTCACCTTCGCGAACTGTTCGCAAATCGTAGTATGCATCGATTTTGCAGTCGCGAAGCAAGTCGATGTTTTTGAGATGAAAACCATCTTCGTTGGCGCCGCTAACAAGGCAATTTGCATCTTTCAGCAAGTTGTCTGCAACTATTTTGATTTTTGCTTTCAAATTGACAGGACCAATCGATCCAGCATTGGCTCCAGTGAAGTCAAGTAATTCTTCGGGTGTAGCAGGTCGGAATTTATTTGTTCCAAAGGCGGACTGCAATTTTGTTTCATTCAGTTCATCGTTGCCCCGCATTAGAATAAGAACAGGCTCGCTGTCGATTATATAAACAACAGATTTTGCAAGAGAATTTTCGTCGAAACCAAATTGTTCAATCAGATCATCGATTGTTTTAGCATTTGGTGTCGGAAACTTTTCGATTGGAGGACAATTTTCTTTCCTTCCCACCGGAGGCAAAGAAGAGGTTGCAACTTCAAGATTGGCAGCATAACCACTTGGCGCGATTGCACAAACATCCTCGCCAGCATCGGATTGTATCATAAATTCTTGAGACTTCGATCCACCCATTGCCCCGCTTGAAGCACCAACTATGAAGAAATTGAGTTTACACCTTGAAAATATTTTCTTGTATGCCTCAAGATGTTTATTATAACTTTCGTCCAAACCTTCCCAAGAAGTATCAAGTGAATATGAGTCTTTCATAATGAACTGTCGGCATCGAAGTACGCCAGATTTTGGACGAGGTTCATTCCGAAATTTGGTTTGAATTTGGTACCAAATTTGAGGAAGTTCTTTGTAGGAATGGATGTGTTGTTTTGCGTGGTAGGTGATTATTTCTTCGTGAGTGGGAGCCAACACCAAGCCCGTGCGATTTTTTATGTGAAACATCACATCGCCCATTGCTTCGACACGCCCGGTTTGTTCCCAAATTTCGATAGGATTAAGTGCTGGAAGCAAAAATTCCTGTCCCCCGATTGCGTTCATTTCTTCGCGTAAAATGTTGATTACTTTGTTCAAAACTCGAAATCCGAGGGGTAGCCACGAAAAAACTCCTGCAGAAACCTGACGAACCAACCCCGCGCGCAACATAAGTTGGTGCGATGGTACTACTGCGTCGGCAGGTACTTCCTTTAATGTTGGGATGAAATATTCGGTAAATCTCATCTTCCATCGTAAAAATTAAAAATGCAAAATTACCAAATGTTTTTTTCTTTTTTAAATTTTATATTTTTGTCTTCTAAAAAATTGAGGTAATATATGGCTAATTTAAACATCAAACTTGTCCTTGTCCTTTTCCTATCTTCTTTAACAACATTTTCACCATTAGAAAGCCGTTTTATGACAGATAAGTTATTTAAAAATAATATTAATGAGGCTTTTTTCTTTAATAATTTTGTTGAAACAGACTTGGAGGAAAAAACCGAAAAGGTTCAGCATTCTCACACTCAGACCGAAAATTTCAACCTATTAAATGCCGTTTTCTCACATTTTCATAATAAACTGGTCCATTTTCCTGTGGCTTTGCTTGTTGTGGCTTTCGTATTAAGCCTTGCCCAGCTTCGATGGGATAAGTTTATTTTTACAATTCAAGTTCTGGTTTTACTTGGATTTGTTTTTGCTATTCCAACATTGATTACCGGGATATTTCAGGAAGAATTAGTTGAAAACGCAACTAACGAGAGTTTCATTGAAATTCACGAATACCTTGCTTTTGCTACAACGCTTGCAAGTGCAATTTGGTTTTTGTTTGTTTCAAAAGAAAAATTGCGTAAGTACCATTTGGTTCCAGCAATTATCACATTTATTTTGATTTTAGCGACTGGAATGCTTGGTGGAATTATTGCACATTAGAAATTTTTGGTTATTTGAAATTTTTGTTGTAATTTTGTATTTGCATTTTGTTCCTGAGTAGCTCAGCTGGTCAGAGCACCTGACTGTTAATCAGGGGGTCCGGGGTTCAAATCCCCGCTCAGGAGCTCGATTTCGATATGTAATTTTACCACTTTTCACTTTAACTGCTAAAAATATCTCTTTTTTTGTAATTTTGCCTTTTGGTGTTTCAATTAGGCTAAAGATGAAAAAATTAGTCGTATTTTTTGTATTGATTGTGGTTTCGCCTATCTTGTCGCAACTCGAGGTTCGTAATTTTCCGCCTTTACTCGATGCTGAATATTCTCAAAAACTTCGTTGGCAGGATGTTGTTCGTCCGAAAGAAATTCCTCCAGCCGATAAACTTGAAAAAGGACCCGAAAGGATATTAACCCCAAGTGGTATAGAAATAATTAACATAGTGAATTCGGGCGGAGGACAATCAGAAACTTTTATAACCGCCAACCCGCTGAATCCCAATAACATTGTTGCTGCTGCAAATGATATGAGATACAATACAAGCTCTGCTGGATACAGAATGGCGGCATATTACTCCACCGATGGCGGTAAAACTTGGGCAATTTCTCTCACCCCCCGAAATGCTGATGTGTTTATACCAACTCCATCAAATGGGGGATTGACAAATGTTGACCCCGGACTTGCCTTTGATTCGAAAGGCAATGTGTATTATTGTTATTTGGTTGCTCAAGTAAGTAACGAAGGTAATATTGAAGATGGTGGCATTTTTATCAATAAATCAACCGACGGAGGTAAAACCTGGGGCGATCCCGTCCCAGTTTCCTATTCTGTTGGTGGCGGAAGCTCACAAGATGCTCACGACAAACCATTGATTGCTTGTGATGCTAATCCAAATTCGCAATACCGGGATAGAATTTATGTAGTTTGGTTTCTTATTTCTCCTACATCGGGACCTTGTATTGGTTTCTCATATTCTATAAATGGAGAGGAGTTCTCGCCAACTACTAAAGTTCCCGGAAGTATTGGTTTGGGAAGTGTTCAATCGCCAATGCCAGTTGTTGCTTCCGATGGAACTTTATATGTTTTCTGGGAAAGCAAGAATAATAATCAAACCACTATTTATGTTCAGAAATCGACAAATGGTGGCACTTCTTGGGCTTGGTCTAGTCCTAAAGTTGCTCAAATAGTTAGGACAATTGGTGAAAAAGTAAATCTTCGTATGGCATTGCCCAACAAGGGTAATATGCGAGTATCTTCACATCCGTATGTATGTCTTGGAGATACGCCAAACAAATTGTTCCTTGTCCAGGCAGGGCGCGACGAGAATGGTAATTACAGGGTTTATTTTGCAAAATCTACAAATGCTGGGGAAAGTTGGACAAGCCGTATTCGTGTCGACGACAACCCATATGGAAATGATATGTTCTTTCCAGCAATAGCATACGACCCAAGCTCTAAAATTCTTGCAGTTGCATATTATTCCTCGCAAATGGATCCAGAAAACAAAGCAGTCGACTTATTTGTGTCGGTTTCTTTCGATGAAGGTAATACTTGGAAAAGCATTCGAGTGACTCCGACATCTTGGTATTTAGACCATTCGAATGCAGTTATAGATGCAGGTGGAGCATCTCTTGGCAGATATTGGGGAGATTATTTATCTATAACTGCTTCAAATGGTAAAATAATTCCTTGCTTTTGGATGCCAAATGGTCCAAGAGGTACTTTCTTTTCCAATAATGCATATATTGCAATTTTGACAACAGCCCCAAAACCACCTGAAAATGTTACTTATATTAATACTTATGAAGAGCCTACGAAAATTGTCTTGAAATGGAAAGACCCTGTTGAAAATCAACTTGGCGGGACACTTTCTAATTTTAGGATTGCTATTTATAAAGGAATTGAAAAGATAGCGGAAGTGTCCAAAGGCGTACAAGAGTATACATACGTTGGGCTCGTCGACGGAGAAACATTTACCTTCGGTCTCAAAACCATAGACACTTTGGGACTTGAAAGTCCATTGGTTACAATATCCGGTGTTGCAGGGGGTGCCCTTCAACCACTACCACCAGAGATATTAGTTGCAAAGCCTAATGAAAATGGTGTTGAGTTAAGTTGGAGGAATCCCGGACTTCACATTGATAGTTCATACTTCCATGATTATGAAAGTTTGGAAATTTTCTCTGGCGTGCAAAAAGTGTTTACAATTGAGAAAACGAACCTCCTTACTGGTAAAGAACAAACGATGTTGATACCGTTAGCAACCCAAAAATTTTATGAATTAAAAATTCGCGCTATTGGCAAACGAGGAACTAAGCTTACCCCAAGCGAGTTTTCAAATCAAGTTCTTGCATATTCTGGTGCTCCATTGACCGCATTATACGAAAATTTCGACGATACAACCCAAATAACACCATTTTATTCCAATGGTACAACGGGGATTTGGGGTATAACTAATAGAGCATCATATTCTCCACCAAATTCAATTACCGACTCGCCTTTTGGGGATTACAAACCCAAATCGGATAATTATATCATTTTTGCTCCGGTTGTTCCAAAAACGCCTAATCTTTCCTTGAGTTTCGAAGAAATTGCAATCATAGATAGTTCTGGAGATGTTGGAGTTATAAGTATTTCGAGTGATTTTGGAAATACTTGGAAGGACATTGCTTGGATTGATATGCGACGCTCCCCCGATTTCAAGGATAATGTTGCTGAAAGCAAATGGCTTACTGAAAGTCGAAGCCTTGCTGATTATGAAAATGATACAATATTTGTGAAATTCACATTAGTATCGAATCCGCTTAAAAACAAGGATGGCTGGTATATCGATAATTTGAGGTTGGACAATAGTGTGAGCAAAGTCGATGAGTTAGTAAGTTCACACAATATTCTCGAGACAAAAGTTTTTCCAAATCCTATGTCAAACGAAGCTAAATTGGAACTCCTCGCATCGAAACCTTCGGTGATTGAGATTCAGCTTTTGGATCTTTATGGCGACGTTGTAAAAAAGTTTGTGGAGAAGTACTATGTCAATGCTGGAAAATATCAATTTGACTTAGATTGCAAAGACTTGCTCTCTGGAACATACCTTCTCAAGGTTGTCTCGTCGGGAAGTATGAAATTTCTCCCAATTAATATTGTGAAATAAGAATTATATTTTCTATTGAAGAATTCGAAAACCACAAAAGATACCAAAAATCAAATTATCAAGATAATTCCTAAAGGGGAAAATATTTCCACCATATACCCAGTTTTAGGGATCTACTCCAAGAATTTTCTTTCGAAATTTAAAGATGTTTTAACAAAAGAATTGTTTGTCGATGCTAATGCGAAAATTTTGATTGCAGTCAGTGGCGGAATCGACTCTGTTGCATTGCTCGATGCATTTGCTTGTGCGAAGATTATATTTTCTTTCCATCTTGCAGTTGCCCATTTGAATCATAAATTGCGTGGCGAAGAGGCAGACCAGGATGAAGCTTTTGTACAAATGTTGGCTGAAAAGTATGGTGTTCCCTTTCTCTTGCAAAGAATTGATGTGAAAGAGCTTGCATCAAAACATTCTTTGACGATTGAAGAAGCAGCGCGAAAAGCCAGATATGATTTTCTTCGACGAGCTGGACAATCCTTCGCTGCAAATTTCATTGCAACTGCGCATAATCTGAATGACCAAGCGGAAACAGTGCTATTGAATATAATTCGTGGGACAGGGATTGCGGGCTTGCGTGGTATCGCAAAGAAGATGGAAATTCAAAAAAATATTTTTCTCATCCGACCTTTTTTGGCTTTTTCTCGCACAGAGATAGAGCAGTATGCCATTGAAAGACAGCTTCAGTGGAGGGAGGACTCGAGTAATGTTTTGCTTGAATACACAAGGAATAGGATTCGGCATAAATTGATCCCACTCCTCGAGTCTGAGTTCAATCCCCAGATTGTTGGCAACCTTGCGAAACTTTCTCAAATAGCCCAAAATTCTTTCAAAATTGTGTCAAACTATTTGAGAAAATTCGTAGATAATGTTGTTACTGTCAAAAACAAAAACGAGGTAATATTCGACCTTGAAAGTTTTAAACTATACGACAGTTCAATTTTCCCAGATATTATACAATTTATTGCGAGCAACTATTTTCAATATACGCTCAATTACAATCAAATTGATGAAATTCGTAAATTAACTAATGCTGACACTGGGAAATATTTTAAGATTTCGAAAGAAATTTTTGTTTTCAAAAATCGTCAAAAGTTATGTTTTATTAAAAAGGAAAAAGTAAAAAGTGAGAAACTTGTTGTTCGTTTACAAAAAGTGGGACATATTGTTTGGAGAAACTATTTTATTGAATTCGAGGAAGTGAGAAAAGAAGATTTTCAAATGCTCGACGACCCTACTGTTGAATTTTTCGATTATGAGAAAATTGGCGAAGAAATACTGGTTCGGACTTGGAAGGAAGGCGATAGATTTGTCCCTCTTGGAATGAAAAAAGCAAAAAAGTTAAGCGACTTTTTAATTGACGAAAAGGTTCCATTGTATAAAAAGGAGAATTTGCCAATTTTTGTAACAAACAATGAAATTTTCTGGGTCGGAGGCATAAGAATTTCCGATAAGTTCAAAGTTACGAAGAATACTAAAAGAATATTGAAAGGGAAAATAACAGAAATTAGTTGATATGGAAAAAAATGTTGAGTTTAAAAAAAATTATATTTTAATCAACAGCAGCAAATTTGTCCCGTTTATCTCTTACAGAAATATTAAGAAAAGGGCAAAAGAGATTGCTCATCAAATTCGGAATGATTACAAGGGCAGAATACCTGTGCTTGTCGTCGTATTGAAAGGAGGGATTTTCTTTGCAACAGAATTAATGAGACATCTACCAATGCCACTTCGTGTTGAAACATTGAAAGCCAAAAGTTATGGAAATGAGATGCAAACTTCGGGTAGAGTCCAATTGTTTCTAACTTGCGAAGAATTGGAAGGAAAGGATTTAATTATTGTCGAGGATATTATCGATACTGGGCTTACAATGTTGACTGTCGTCGAGGAGTTGGGAAAATTTAAACCAAATTCCATTGAGATAGCGACTTTGCTTATGAAACCATCAAATCTTAAATGTAATTTACGGGTCAAATACTGCGGATTTGAAATACCCGGGAAATTTGTTATTGGCTTTGGACTCGATTACGCCGAGTTTGGCAGGAATTTGAAGGATATTTATACACTTGAGTAGGATAAAATGTTTACTGGAATAATCGAGGAAATTGGAAAGATTTCAAATGTTGCAAACATTGGCAATGGTAAGAGAATTCGCATTTCTGTAAAAAATCTTGCAGAAGGACTAAAAGAGGGTGATTCGGTTAGTGTAAATGGTGCTTGTTTAACAGTTGTAAAGTCTGGAAAAGACTTTTTCGAAGTTGACGTTGTCGAAGAAACTCTTCGAAGAACTAATTTAGGAAATTTAACCTATGGAAGCCACGTTAATCTTGAAAAAGCTCGAAAATTTGTTGATCGCTTAGATGGTCACATAGTACAAGGGCATATTGATACGACGGGAAAAATAGAAAAGATACAGCCTGTCCAACTATCAAAGTTGTTTTATATTTCATTTCCATCGAATTATAATGTTTATATAGTACCTAAAGGGTCAATTTCTGTCGATGGAATAAGTCTGACAGTTGTCGATATCGAAAATAATTTGTTTTCTGTTAGCATTATTCCTTTCACGATTGAAAATACTATTTTGAAGTATAGAAAAGTTGGAGATACTGTGAATCTGGAATTTGACATAATCGGAAAATATGTTGTAAATTATATAAAGAATATTAAGAATGAAAATCCTAGTTCAGTTTTACAACAATTTTATCAACAACCCTATTAATGTAAGGGTATTAGTATGGAAAATTTAACGAAAACTTTAACTATTAAGAGCAATGAATTGGGGAAAGAACTCGATTTGAAAGTTTTTGGTAAATACGGTTTCACAATTCTTGCTTTTCCGTGTGTTTCCGACGAATACAATGAGAAAGTCGACAACATATTCGTTGAATCTGTGAAAAGTTTTCTTGTCAATGGATTATTTCGAATTGTCTATGTTCCAACGGTGGAGAACCGAATCTGGAAGAACTCGATGGCTTGGAAACTTCGTTCTGAACTGCATATGCGGTACAACAATTTTCTCATCAACGAGGTTTTGCCAAATGTGTTTCGTTTGGCTGGTAGCCCCTCGCCAATAATTACTTTTGGATGTGGAGAATCTGGGTACTTTGCTGCGAACACATACTTTCGTCATCCTGATATATTCTATGGTACAATTGCTATCGATGCTTACTATGATATTCGATTTTTGTCTGGCTTTGATAATTGGGATGACAATTGTTATTTTAATTCCCCAATTCATTTCTTGAAGAATTTAGAAGAGGAATACTGGCTTATACATCTTCGAGCGAAAAAACAAGTGCATATTATTGCGCTTAACGATGCTGACAATTCTATTGCAATCGAACAGGCAAAAGAATTGTCAAGTATATTGAACCATAAAAGGATTACCCACAACTTTTCAATTGGTGAGTACGAAGGGAGTGAAAAAATTGAAAAATGGCAAAAATCGTTTCGAAAAGTTATTGAAGAGAATATTTGATATGGGCCGATTTCTGCTTTCGCTTCTAATCATATTATATTCAACCGAGTCGCTTTTATCAAATGATTCGTTGAATAGTGTAATAGAAGTTCAAGTGCAAAAGTTCAGGAATATTCTGGAAGTAGTCAAAGAAAACTATTATAAAAAGGATGTAGATTTTGTTGGCATATCCGAAAATGCATTTAATACATTACTTCAATCGCTTGACAAATTTTCTCAATATTTTTCTGCGCCACAGTATAAAGCATACAAGGACTCATACAAGGGTTCAACTCTTGGGATAGGTGTCCAATTTTTTCGTCGCGGCGATTCTTTGATGGTTTTCAACGTTGTCAAAGGAAGTCCAGCAGATTCTGTTGGTTTGCAACCCGGAGACAAAATTATTTATATTAACCACGAATATTGTATTGGGAAAGATGCTAACTTTGCTAATAAAAAAATTCAAGGATCACCAAATGAAATTGCAATTATCACAGTCAAAAAGGATGGTGCTCTAAAAGAATTTGCTATTCCATTGAAGGAAATAGAAATCCCATCCGTGATTGCGAAAACCAAGTTTGACAGAGACATCGGTTACATTCGATTTAATCGCTTTGCTCTATCTACAATGAAAGAGTTGACCAGTTCGATAGACAGTTTGATGAAAGAATCCTGTAAATTTTTTGTCTTCGATTTGCGCGGCAACACAGGTGGATATCTCGACGAAGTAATATCGATAGCAAAGTTGTTTTTAAAAAAGGGTGATACAGTTGTAATCGTCTCTGGCAAAGGCGATAACCATAGAGTTTATTATTGCGAAAGTGATGGAAAGTACTGCAAGTTGCCATTTATTGTTTTGGTCGACGAGAACACTGCTTCCGCTGCTGAAATATTCGCATCGACTTTCCAAGACAACGACCGCTCGATTGTTCTCGGTGAAAGAACTTATGGGAAAGGTCTCATACAAAAGAATTGGGAATTCAAAGATGGTTCAGCATTTCGGATAACTACTGGTGAATATCTGACTCCGCTGGGACGAAATATTCAAAAAGAGACGGTTGAAAAAGTTGAATTGGGAGGTCTGGCCGATTTAACTTTGCCAAATCAACAAAAAGAAAATATCGAAGCATTGATAAAAAATTTTGGGGTTACAAATAATCTTCCAGTTTATACAACAAAAAAAGGAAGGACTTTACTGGGTGGCGGTGGGGTTTTTCCCGATTTCATATTCATTTCCGACACAACTCCGCCATATTTAAAAAAATTGAAGTCTAACGGCTTTGTCAACGATTTCGTTTTACGCTACTTTATCGAAGACAACAAAACTTTTCAGACACTGAAGAGACTTTCTTTTTCGAAATTTGTTCATAATTTTGAAATTGTAGATAACGCAGTGGCTTCTTTCAAGCAATACTTAATTCAAAGGAACGCTTTTTTGGATAATTACTTCACAAATGAATATGAAAAAATATTATTAGAATTGAAAGGTACACTCGGTTACATTTTGTTTGGCGATATCGGTTATTATTCTGTTGTTATTCAAAAAGATAAAATTTTACAAAAAGTAAGAGAATTGAGAGTTGAATCAGAAAAAATGGTTAAACAATAGAGGGAATTATGGGAAAAAATATTATATTTTGGATTTTGTCTCTTTTGATTATGCTTGCACTTGTAGTTTATCAACGAACGACGGGACCAACGTATCCTAAATCTGGATCGTTTAAAATTGAGAACAATGTTATTAAATATAAACTGATACGCTCTTGGGGCGAGAACAGCGATGCTTACGTCAAAATTGTAGTGCCTAACCAAAATATCACGGGGTTTTTGAAATTCCGTCGCCATCCAAGCTACGATGACTGGAGTACAAAAGATTTGCTGCGTAGGAACGATACCTTGATTGCAGTAATCCCACAACAGCCTCCCGCAGGAAAAATTATGTATCAAATCTTTTTGAATGATGGCAAAGGCAATGAATACCGGGTCCCATCAGACGAACCAGTCATTATTCGTTTCAAGGGAAGTGTGCCCGATTTTGTGCTTATTCCACATATTTTCTTTATGTTTTTTTCAATGGTGTTTGGAATTCGTGCTTTTTTTGAATCCATTTTTTTGAAAAAGGATGTGTACAAAATTTCGCTTTGGACATTTATTTTGCTTTTTATAGGTGGAGCAATACTTGGACCAATCGTCCAGCATTATACATTTGGAGTGTTTTGGTCGGGTTGGCCCTTTGGACACGACCTTACCGACAATAAGACTCTTGTTTCACTAATTTTCTGGGCAGTTGCAATCTGGCGCTTGAGGAAAAATCCGACCGACTATAAATGGCCCATTATCGCAAGTATTGTTATGATAGCAGTGTATTTAATACCGCATAGTGTTTTGGGTTCCGAGATTGATTATACAAAAGTCAAGTAGGCATTTTCAAGTTTAGTTAAATTTGAAAACGTTGTCCAATTAGGATTTGGTGAACTTCGTTATTATATCTTAGAGTTTGGTAAGGTTGGATATTTTATTTAACATCGATAAAGATATAGATTCTTAATTTTTATGATAAGATAAAATCTTGGTTTTTTGCTTTAAATAAGTGTCACAACAAGTCAAGTTGGATGCGCAGAATTAACAAAACTGCCTTTTGCATCCTATAATGAAAAGTATAGATAGATGTTTTGCAATGATTTTGATTGGTTGTTAGAAAGTTTTAATTGCAATTCTTCCTGTATAGTCTATTCTATTTAAAAGTATAGGTTTATTGTAAAAGTATTCGTCGACGGCTTTTTTTGCACCTGCCCAATGCCCGTAAT
>JBAMMD010000041.1:16657-29248 GCA_039793965.1 Kapaibacterium sp. (SeqCode)
TAATAATGGGTACAAATAAAGCAATTCATGCTTTGTAGACTCATACCAATCAGTGTCCAATCTTAATAAGGCAATTTCGAACGGGATAGTTTTAGGAATAGTCTCTTCAACTCTTCCTTTAACAAAAACTAAATTGTTTTCTGGATATCCAGTCAATTTCATATTGTTTTTGACTTCCGGCAAAGAAGCAAAACACCATTCGTTGAAATCATTTTTCTGATATTTCTCCCAAACGTCAATTGCTCGGGCATTATTATTTGAAACCTCATAATCCAGCTCTGTGGGTTGGGTCATTCCTTCAAAGGTATCGTAAAGATAAATTTTTCTATTTGTTTCTTTCATTTTAAGAAGCGTCAGAGCCATTAACATTGTGCTCCCACCTTTCCATACGCCACATTCTACAAAATCGCCCGTTATACCCGATTTTACTATGTACTCTACTGCGTTATACAAGGCATACATCCTTTCTATAGATGTACCAATATATGGTTAGCAGATTTCGTAAATTTGGATAAACTCCGTCTCCGAATAAATAATAGCATCCATAACTATTCATAATTTTGTCAATGACAATAACAAATCCGCAAATTAACAAAATTCTAATTTTCGAATAGGAATTGCGGCTATGCTCTGTTTGAAAGTCTACCCTAAATTCTTTTGTTGCCGAAATTTTTTCTTATTTTTTTGCAATTCAATTTTTTATCTAAAATAGCATAAGCCAGGTCTGAAATTCAAACTTGTAGGTTTGGGTTTTAGAAAAAATTTAAGTCATCTTCACATCCATTACTACTTCGGAATTATCGGGGGGTATATAATCACCAAATATCTTTTGTGCTTCAATTAACCTTTCTTTTTGTGAATCTAAAACATTGGCAATTTCTTCGGGAACATTTTCTTCTTGTTGCCAAAAATTTTTAACTATTTCAATCTTTGTTAAGTTTTCGGGAACACGAATTGTAAATTGTAAAATGTGATAAGGAATGATTCGGAGTTTCTGGATATGTTTAAAGATTAATAAATTTTTAATTAGAAGATTTCACTTCAATATTCATTCTAATTTACAATAAAAAATATAATAAAGTCTAAAAAGGTAAATTAATTTCATATTTCAAATTATTTTTGTTTTTTTTCAAAGACAATGTTTGAAAAATTTTTCAGTTACTTAGGGAGGAAAATTCTTGGTTTTATCTATGAATTTGGTGCTGTTTTCTATCTGTTGTTCAAAGTTATTGGCTATTTGCCTCGGATACTTAAGGATTGGCGACTAGTTGTCTATCAGATGTCAATTGTAGGTAGCGATTCTTTGCCACTAGTTATTCTAATTGGTTCGTTTACCGGTGCAATTACTGCATTGCAGGCAACAAGTTTGTTCACCAAGTTCAATTTTATTGGAATAGCCCGTCCTTTTATAGGTTCGTCGATTGCAACTTCAGTTTTTACCGAACTTGCTCCTGTTTTGACTGCTCTGGTCATAGCTGGGCGAGTTGGGGGTGCGATGGCTGCACAAATTGGGACAATGAAAATCTCGGAGCAAATCGACGCTCTGGAGATGATGGCGATCGATAAAGTTCGATATCTTGCAATGCCGAGGGTCGTTGCGTTTTTCCTGATGATGCCAGTTCTAACAATATTTTCGATTTTGGTCGCTCTATTGGGTGGCTTGGTTTTAATGATAATTAAATATGATTTCACAAGCTATATGTTTTTCGATTCAGTTCAGAATTATTTTCGAGCAAGTGAAATATTTATTGGCTTAAGCAAATCGATGGTTTTTGGGACGGTAAGTGCCATTATTTCTTGTTATTGTGGCTTCAATACAAAAGGTGGAGCCGAGGGGGTGGGGAATAGCACGGTGCGAGCATATACAATTTCAGCCGCAAGTATTTTAATTATTGACGCTTTATTTGGTTTAGTGTTCTGATATGGGATTTGATTTTATTGAGTTGACAAAGAAATATCCATTTCCAGAAAAAAGGCCAAGGCACCATGTCGCTCCATATCTTTATGTTCCTTTTTCTAATCTTAAAGTGATACCAGTTAATTACCCTCGACCAGTCGAGAAAATTGATTGGAATGTTGTTTTTATGAATGGGAAGCCACCAAACTTTCTGGATATTGGAAGTGGGCGAGGTAAATTTCTGTTGGAGTTTGCATTGAAAAATCCCAAAAAGAACATTCTTGGAATAGAAATTCGTCGCAACTGCGTCGAATGGCTCGAATCGGTGATTTCCGGGGAAAAATTTGAAAATGCTGGAATTCTTTGGTATAATGTTTTGAATGGCTTGAGTTTTATCGAGAATGAATCACTCGAAGCGATATTCTATCTTTTTCCCGATCCCTGGCCTAAATCGAGACATTCCAAACGAAGAGCAATGAACCAAGAGGTTTTGAATGAATTGTCCTTAAAGCTGATACCTTCTGGTAAAATATATTTTGCAACGGATATTTGGGAAATCCATAATTATCATATTGAAATGTTAACCCAAAAGAATAAGTTGAAATATAGTGAACTCCCGTTTAATTATGACTGGGATTTACCTAAAACCAATAAAGAAATTAGTTGCCTGCAAAGAAACAAGCCCTATTTTCGTATAATTGCAGAGAAAGCTTAAAAATCATTTCAGGCTAAGTATCTTTATGTAAGTGGTACCAATATATCTTTTGCCTTTAGCGCGCTTTTCAATGGGAGGGGGATTCTGAGGGTCTGGGTCTGCATTGCCGCGAATGCGTATCCTATCGGGTTCGATTCCATTGGCAACGAAGTATGCCATAATTGATTTGGACCGTTCTTCGGTAAGTCTTTGATTTTCTTTTCTATCACCGACTTTGTCTGGATAGCAAATGATTTCAAACTTTGCATTTTTGTTCGAAGAGAATGCTTTAGCGAAAGGTTCAAGATACATTTCAGCCCCAAAGCGAATTTTTGTTTTATTGAGTTCGAAAGGAGGAACAGGAACTGGAATAGTGCTACCTTCGGTAAATGGAATTAGTGCAAAATCTTTTGAATATTCGGCATATTGCGAAACTTTTGGGATATTAAGTTCATAGACTTCTTTGAGAAAACCCGGTTGGTCCACAACGATTTGATAAGTTTCGCCGGGTTTAAGTCCTGTGAGAAAGTAATAACCATTGTCCGAGGAATTGCTTCTTGCCGTGTTTACCTTTTTGCCTTGTTGGTCGTATGCGGTTATATAAACGGTCATTGGCTCTTTGGTTATGGCATTTTTAACAGTACCACTTATGGAAACAACTGTCGAGGTAAATTGTGCTATTGAATTAAGTCTTAGCAAAATAATAACTAATATTATTAAAGAAAGTATTTTTTTCATTTTTTCCCTCCCTTTCGTTTTTGTTCCTGTGGTTTTGCATTGGTTTTAGTTAAAAATCGAACAGTCCCATCGGCACAGCCTATGATGATAATTGATGCATCGGAAACAAGGTCGACAGACCAAACCTCGACGCCAGTATCAAAAGACATAAGGTTTGCGCCAGTGTCGGTATTCCAAAGTTTTACGAATCGATCGAGACTGGCACTTACAAGAGTACTGTTGTCTTCGGCAAACGATATATCTTGGATTAAATCTTTGTGGGCTTTGATTTTTCGTAAGATTTTCCCTTTTGGCAATTCCCAGATTATAATCTCGCCCGATTGGTCGCAAGATGCAAGTTTTTTCGAGTCGAAGGAATAAATAACACTGAGAACGGGTGCACTGTGCCCGACAAGTGTTAATAGCGGCTCTTGGGTAGTCAAATCTGTTGACCAAATCATAATTGTTTTATCATCACTGCAAGAAGCAATTGTTTTACCATCGTAGCTATAAGCCACATTATTAATTGGTGCTTTGTGCCCCCGCAAGGTTTTGACTTCAATTCCTTGACGCCAGTCCCAAAGCTTTATAGTATTATCAAAACTTGTACTGGCAACAAAGCGAGCACTGTCGTCTTGGCTGAAATAAACACCAATCACTTGGTCGGTGTGCCCGCGAAGCACTTTTAGGAGTTCTCCAGTGTTGACATCCCAAATTCGAACTGTTCGGTCGGTCGAAGCAGACGCCAGCCACAAGTCATTGCCTGAGAAGGAAATATTGTTAACTTGTCCAAGGTGTCCTCGTAATGTTTTAAGCTCTTCGCCGTTAGGGAGGCTCCAAATTTTAATTGTTTCATCAAGACTACAGGTTGCAACCATTGTATTTGCTTCGTTGACAAACACCCCAAGAACCTCGTCATCGTGTTTTCCAACTATTCGCATTTCGTAATTTAAAGTGGCTTGTGAATAAGCCGGTAATTCTAACCAGTAAAAAAGCAACAGGACAAAAAGAATTCCCATACAAAACCTCATATTAAAATAGATTGCACTATCATAGATTTTTTGCGATATCCATTAACGACTTTAATGTATTTCGAATTTCTTTCAAAATTATTTTATATTCGTAAGATTCATTGAACAAAGTATTGACCATTTGAATGTTCTCCGGTTTGGGCTTGGATTTTTCTTTTGGTGTTTTCCCCGAGATTTTTTTCGTTGGATTGTACATTCGATTTAATTCTTCGAGTGCGCCTTTGCTCGAAAGTTTTTGTTCACGCAACATAGTTTTTATCGTGCGTACAATTTCAATGTCTTTGTCGGAGTAGATGCGATTTCCAGCTCGGTTCTTTTTTGGCTTGAGCAAAGGGAATTCCTTTTCCCAATAACGGAGCACATATTGCGGTTCGCCGACGATTTTCGAAACTTCGCTAATTGTGTAATAAAGTTTCTGCATTATTTTTTGAAAACAAAATAACTCAATTGTAAAATAAATTGTTAATCAAATTTCAAATCTAACAAAAAAGTTTTTAAATTTCAACAGTAATAAAAATTGAGGTAATTTTGCATTTTTTGTTCATTATAATGACTACTAACAAATTGCCATTATCGGTTGTTTTGATATCTTATAACGAAGAATCGAATATTGGTCGGACATTGCAATCGGTTGCCAATATTTCAAGCGAGATTATCCTTGTCGATTCTTTTTCAACCGACAGAACTGTTGAAATTGCAGAAAGTTTTGGCGCAAAAATTTTTAAAGAGGATTGGAAAGGATACGTAGAGCAAAAGAATTCTGCATTGCGTAAATCAACTCAGTCTTGGATTTTGGCTCTTGATTGCGACGAGGTTCCGGACGAAGTTTTAATTAATGCAATTTCTAATGTTATAGAAAAGAACGAAAGGATTGGATATTTGATTCAACGAAAAACATTCTATCTTGGCAAGTTGATGAAGAGGGCATGGCAACCCGATTGGAAATTGCGGCTGGTTCGAAGGGATTGCAATCCACGTTGGGAGGGAATTGAACCACACGATGTCCTCGTTGTTGATTCACCAGTAAAAAAAATAAAAGGCTCATTGATTCACTATCCTTATCGTGATTTATATCAACATTTTCAAAAGACAATAAAGTATGCGAAAATTTCCGCCGATGCATATTACAAACTTGGACTAAGAGCGAATCTTTTTAAGATTTGTTTCAACCCCTTGTTTGCGTTTATTAAGTTGTATTTTTTGAATTTGGGTTTTGTCGATGGTTTGCGGGGTTTTATTGCGGGGGTAAGTTCTCTTGTGGCAACTTTTTTAAAATATGTTTTTTTGTGGGAGATTGAAAAGGGTAGCAAAAAGTAATGAGTGAAATTATCCGCAAGATTGCTTACTCCATTTTAGGAAATGTATTTAAAAATCAATCTGTTGCTGTACCAATCAAGTTGAACAGCAAGGCGAAGATACTTATTTTCCGATACGACAAAATTGGAGATATGGTTGTCTCATTTCCAAGTTTCGAATTGCTAAGAGCGCATTTCCCCGAAGCTGAAATTTGGGTCCTTGCTTCCGAGGTAAACTCCTTTCTTTTGAATAATTATCAAGTTGTTGACAATGTGGCTGTTTTTCCAAAAAATTTCTTTCTTAAACTAAAAACTTTATTTTCTCTTCGAAAGCAAAAATTTGATGTGATAATAAATTATGTCTTCTATCGAACTACCAAGGCTGGATTAATTGCGAATTTCATTAATCCGAAAGCCATAAAAATTAATATTGGACATAATGTTAGAGATAAGATTTATTCTAAATTATTCAATGTGTTATATCCCATTGCACTTCGCGGGGAGTTGCCCATGGCCGAGTTCCTTTGTCATTACATTTGCTGGATATTTGGAATGCAATTCAAACCTGAATTTTTGAAACAGTATAATTTTAACATTCCTGAAGAAAGTTATGCAAGAGCAAGAGATTTTTTAAAGAAAATACCTCATAGAAAAATTTTACTTATCAACATTTCAGCAAGGAGAAAATGGGAGGTACAGAATTACAAGAGATTGATTTCTTTGGTTAATAAAAGTATAAAAGATTTGAGCATTATATTTATTGCCCATCCCACTGATTACTATATACTGGAAATGATTCTTGCTGGAGAAAACGAAAATGCATTTTCATTTACAACCGGAAGTTCATTTTATGATGCAATAGCATTGATTAGTTTTGCTGATATAGTGTTTACTCCAGACACATCAATTGTCCATTTTGCCAATGCCTTTGGGAAACCCTTAGTTATGATGTATTATAAAAAAGATTCATATATGAAAGAGTGGCAGCCGAGTCTTTCAAAGTTTGTGTGTCACTATTCAGAATGCTCTAATGGGTATAGTGATATCACTCCAGAAGTAATATTTCAAAGTATTAAATCTTTAATGGAATAATCTGAATGTTATTTCGTCCTTAAAAACTTAAATTCTTAAATCAATCATCTGATAATTTTAAATTTAAACTTTGGTAATTTTGTAATTACTTTATTTCATTAAATGAACAACATAAGGAATTTTTGCATAATAGCACATATAGACCACGGCAAGTCCACGCTTGCCGATAGATTGTTAGAGCGCACCGGTCGGGTAACGATGCGCGAAATGGTTGTCGACCAAATTTTGGACGATAATCCGCTCGAGCAAGAACGAGGAATCACTATTAAATTGCATGCGATTCAAATGGATTATATCGCAAAGGATGGCAAAAAATATCTTTTAAATTTAATTGATACACCTGGCCATGTTGATTTTTCGTACGAGGTCTCTCGTTCACTTGCTGCTTGCGAAGGTGCGCTTCTTGTTGTTGACGCCACCCAGGGAGTCGAAGCACAGACAATCAGCAATCTTTATCTTGCGATTGAATCAGATATTGAAATTATTCCGGTTATTAACAAAATTGATTTGCCAAGCGCTCAGACAAATCTTGATAATGTCATAACCCAAATAATTGATTTAATAGGTTGCAAAAAGGAAGAAATATTGTTTTGTTCAGCTAAATTAGGCATAGGAATCGACGAAATTCTCGAAGCAATAGTCAATCGAATACCTGCTCCAAAGGGCGACATCAACAAGCCATTGCGTGCTTTGATTTTTGATTCCATTTTTGATAACTATCGTGGTGTTATTGTTAATGTTAGAATTTTCGATGGTTTGCTTAAAGAAGGCGATAAAATATTAATGGTGGCTACACAACAAGCGTATGAAGTCGAAGAGGTTGGAGTGTTATATTTAAAAAGAAATCGCACAGGGCAACTCGAAGCGGGAAATGTTGGTTATTTCATTGCCAATATCCGTAATGTGCAAGATACGAAAGTGGGCGATACGGTAACCCATTTAAATAATCCTTGCTCAGAACCAATTAGTGGCTTTAGAATTGTCAAGCCAATGGTGTTTAGCGGCATCTATCCTTCGGACCCGGACGATTTCGAGGACTTGCGCGAGGCACTTGCAAAATTGTCTCTAAATGATGCTGCGATTAGTTATGAACCCGAGACTTCTTCGGCTTTGGGCTTTGGATTTCGTTGTGGTTTTCTTGGCTTACTCCATATGGAAATTGTGCAAGAACGACTTGAACGCGAATTCAACCAAAGTATTGTTACTACTGTACCAAATGTAAGATATAAAGTTATAAAAACCAACGGAGAAGAAATTTTCATTGAAAATCCAGCACAATTACCTCCACCAGTACAAATCCGAGAAATTCAAGAACCATTTATCAAAGCACAAATAATTTCTCCCGATGAATACCTCGGTCCAATTATGCAGTTGTGTATGGAAAGGCGAGGTAAGCATATTAACACAACTTATCTTTCGCAAACTCGTGTGGATTTGGAATTTGAATTACCACTTTCGGAAGTGATTTTTGATTTTTTCGACAAATTGAAATCTGTTTCTCGCGGTTATGCTTCGTTTGACTATGAATTTCTTGAATACCGGACTGAAGATTTGGTTAAGTTAGATATATTTTTAAATGGAGAACCAGTTGATGCACTTTCGACAATTGTACATCGCTCGAAGGCTTACCGATGGGGTCAGAAAATGTGTTCGAAACTCCGAGATTTGATACCAAGGCAGTTGTTCGAAGTTGTTATCCAAGCGGGAATTGGTTCGAAAATTATTGCACGCGCATCCGTCAAACCATTGCGAAAAAATGTGCTTGCAAAATGCTATGGTGGCGACGTAACTCGGAAGCGGAAACTACTCGAAAAACAAAAGGAAGGAAAGAAAAGAATGAAGCAAATTGGCAAGGTTGAAGTTCCACAAGAAGCTTTCTTAGCTGTATTGTCCATCGACCAAGAGAATTAATATTTTTTTATTGTTTGTTAAAAGGTTTTTTATGAAAGATTCTAAAAAAGAACAAGTTAAAAAAGGAAGTGTTTTTTTTCTAAAGAAATGGTGGAATTGGTATCGAGAAAGAAGAAGAAAAATTAAAGAAAAGAAAAAGAAACCTCAGACTTTTGGCGAGGCTTTATTTTCTTGGGTAAAGACTATTGTTGGGGCTCTAATTATTGTGATGTTTATTAACGGATTTCTTGTTGCATCGTTTGTTGTACCAACTGGTTCGATGGAAAATACTGTGATGACTGGGGATTTTCTTTTTGTCAATAAATTTATCTACGGTCCGACAACACCACAAATTATTCCTTTCTTGAACATCCCTTTGCCGTACATTAAGTTTCCGGGACCGAAAACCCCTCAGCGTGGCGATGTTATTGTTTTTGTTTTTCCTGGGGAACGAGACGAGGTGAAACCACGCGAGTTTCAGTATTATTTAAAACGATGCATAGCAATTGCTGGAGATACTCTTCAAATTATCAACAAAAAAGTATTTGTCAACGGCAAAGAATATCCATTACCCCCAACAGGAAAATTTGATTTTAGCGAACCACTATCACCCTATAACAAATGGGAAACATTTCCCCCGGGGAAAGGTTTTACTCGCGACAATTATGGACCGATTAGAATTCCCAAAAAAGGAGACACAATCTACCTTGATGGAAAGAATTGGCGAGAATGGGAATATTTCATACGAAAAGAAGGACACGATATTTTTTTCGACGGTGTAACAATTACTGTTGATGGCAAACCTGTTGATAAATATATTGTAGAAAGAGACTATTGTTTTGCAATGGGTGACAATCGCGACCATAGTTCCGACAGCAGATATTGGGGATTTGTACCTTATGAAAATGTGGTTGGTGCGCCTTTGATAGTTTATATGTCTTGGGATACAAATATCCCTTTGTACAACATTGTCGACAAAATTAAATCCATTCGCTGGAACAGAATTGGCAAAACAATTAAATGAAAATTTTTCTTAATTTTGAAAATTGTTTTTTTTAAATAAATAAAATTTAAAGATGTTTAAAGAAAATGATTTATTTTACAAATGCTATGCCTTTACTCGTGCAGATGAAGTGAAAAAGATGGGGCTCTATCCGTATTTTCGACCAATCGAGGACAACGAAGGACCGGTTGTTCAAATTGAAGGTAGAAAAATCATTATGGCTGGTTCCAACAACTATCTTGGATTGACAGCCCACCCGAAAGTGAAGGAAGCAGCAATTAATGCGATAAAAAAGTATGGAACTGGCTGTTCTGGCTCTCGATATCTAACTGGAACACTTGATTTGCACATCGAATTAGAAGAACGGTTAGCAAAATTTTTGGGCTACGAAGCATGCCTGCTTTTCTCTACAGGCTTTCAAACTAGTCTTGGTGTGATTGCAACTCTTGTGCAGAAAGGTGATTATGTCATTTCGGATAAAGAAAACCACGCAAGTATTATCACAGGGTGTTTGCTTGCCAAAGGAAGTTATGCTGAATTCGTTCGCTATAAACACGCTGATATAGAAGAGCTCGAGAAGGTTCTGTCGCAAATTCCCGAGGATGCTGGGAAATTGGTTGTTACCGATGGGGTTTTCTCAGTTACTGGCGAAATTGTCGATTTACCAAAGTTGTTGGATGTAACGAAAAAGTATAATGCACGCGTATTGGTCGACGATGCACATGCTGTCGGTGTCATCGGTCCGGGAGGCAAAGGCACTGCTCACTATTGGAATAAAATCGAGGATGTCGATTTAACGATGGGGACATTTTCGAAAACTTTTGCTTCTCTCGGTGGCTTTGTGTGTGGACCAGAAAGAGTGATTAATTATTTAAAACACCATTCCCCCGCAATAATTTTTAGCGCAAGTCCAACACCAGCATCTTGCGCCGCTGCTCTTGCTGCTCTTGATATTCTTGAACAAGAACCTGAATTGGTCGAAAAATTGCGACGAAATTCTGATAAAATGAGGAAAGGATTTAAAGAACTTGGGTTCAAGATAGTGGAAAACGAAACGGCAATCATACCAGTTATTATTGGCGATGTCGAGCTGTCTTTTCTTTTCTGGCGGAAATTATTTGACAATGGGGTTTTTGTCAATGCTTTTATTCCGCCCGCAGTACCTCCCAATATGAGTATGATGCGTACATCGTATATGGCAACCCACAATGACGAACATTTGGACATAATTCTCGACGTTTTCGCAAAAGTCGGTCGTGAATTAGGGTTAATTTAAAACACAAATTTGTAGTAGAAGAAAGAATCTGTTTGTTCGTAACAAATTTTACAAATATTTGTTATTAATTTGTTATTAGTTTTGTAAAAAATTTGTAATTTGTATTGAACATTTAGAATATTTAGTAAAGGAAAAATAGGGAGGTACTATGAAAAATTATTTAAAACTTTTTCTGCTTTTTTTGCTTTACTTGTGTTTTTGGGTTTCTTTGCACGCTGGCGATGTCTATTCCGATGAAGATATTAAATCGATGCTACCAAAAATGCTCGGGGCTAACAACGTCGGGAAGGAATTCTGGTTTACTATTCCGCCGTGCCTTGAGGACGAGAGCTATGGCTATGCGAATTTTGTGAAAATATACGTTACTTCACCATACAGAACAGCTGTAACAGTCGAAGTACCGGTAAGATCCTTTACCCAAACAAAAATGACGATTCCTAATGATGTCATCGAATTTAATCTTACCCCAACTGTTGCCCAATGTTACACTCGTTCCTATTTCACAAAGGAATATCCTGATGAGGTATTCATTGGCTATGGTATACACGTTGTATCGAACGACCCCATAGTTGTCTACGCTGTTGTAAGATATCGATATACAAGCGATGGCTTTCTTGCCATACCAGTTTCTTCTTTGGGAAAGGAATATATTGCTGCTGGTTATCCAGTGGACCCGATGTTTGAAGCTGGCGGAGTTTATATTCCGGGTTATGTTGGGATTGTTGGAGCTTTCGACCAAACAACCGTACGAGTAACAATTGGTGGCAATGCCTTTACAAGGACGGCAGGTGGTTTGCGGGCTGGACAAACTGTTCAAAAAGTTTTAAATCGTGGCGATGTTTATTTAATATCAACTCAAGGACAAGCTTCGGACCTCACCGGAACCAAAATTATCGCAAATAAGCCAGTTGCAGTGGTTACAGGCAACCAATGTACAAACATACCAAATGGGAATCGTTGGTGCGACTACACAGTTGAAATGGATTTGCCCACTTTTACTTGGGGATATGACTATCATGTCCCAAATGTTGCAAAGCTCCCACGACGGAAAAGGCCCCCAATAATAAGAATTTTTGCGAAAGAACGCAGCACCACTCTTTATCGAGATGGTAAGGAATTTGCCTACCTGAAAGCCAACACTGGCTTTGAAGGAGATGGATGGCTTGAAACAAGAATGAATGTCGGAGTCCCGGACTATCAAAGTTACCCAGTTGTTATATCTGGTAATAAACCTATATCAGTTACTTTGTACAATACGGGTGTTGAAGAGGATGGATATCCTCCACCCAATAGTGACCCGTATGTTATGGCGATGACCCCATATCAACAGTATCAGAAAGAAATTACTTTTTGTACGCCCGCTACTTTTGGTGGACAAAGATTTGCTGAAAATTATCTTGGTCTTGTCTACCAGACTGACGAATTGGGAATGACACCCGACGATCTTGAATTTGCCGAAGTCAAAAGCGGACAATTTGTATGGAGGAAAGTAAATGTCCTTTTCCCTGGTGTCGACGATCTTTATAGGTATGATGTAGCGGGAAAAAAATATGCTTTCAAAGTAATCCAACTTCCAAAGGATGGTGTTTTTAAGATTCGCGCTAAAAAACCATTTGCTTGTTATTCCTATGGTTATGACTCTTACGATTCCTATGGCTATCCGACATCTGCTGCGCTGGCAGATTTGGAGAAGCCG
>JBAMMD010000042.1:0-3876 GCA_039793965.1 Kapaibacterium sp. (SeqCode)
TTTGGCATATTATACCATATTGTGGCAAGTTCTCTTCAAAATGTCTTTTTAATCTAAGGCTTTTCAGAAGGCCATATTGAAACAGAAATTTCGCTTATAAAAGATGTGTTTATTAAAATGATTCTTAATTGGAGAAAAATGCTATAATAAAGTGTACTGTAATAGTAGGTGCAATTTTGAACGAAATCAAAAAAGAAACCTTTACTCTTCTTACTGGCGGTTCTGCTGGGAACGGAGTGAAAAAGGTAGGCTCAGTTGCAAGCTACGTCTTCAGTAAATGGGGTCGGCATGTTTTCTAAATGGAAGACTATCAAAGCCTTATCAAGGGCGGACATAATTTCTGTTCTGTTTCAACCTCTTTAAGTCCAATTCTAAGCCATTATTCTAAGGCTGATGTTATCGTGGCGCTTGACGATAGAAGCTACATTAAGCATAAGGGAGAGCTAGCTCAGGGTGGCATACTCATATACAACTCTGACACAGTAAAAAATCCCGCGGCCTCACACATCGGAGTTCCTCTTACAACTTTTGCAAAGCCATATCCAAATGTTGAATTAAGGCTTGGCATCGGAGCAATAGCCGCTCTTGCCGTGGCAACGAATACGACTAAAGACGAACTCAAAACCATTATTGGCGAGCAGTACAGGGACGTTGACAATAATGTAAAATACGCTTTTGAGATTTATGATTATCTTGAGGCAAAGCTTGATCACAAATTTGTGCTTGAGAGAGGCCAATCGCAAAAAGCTGTATTATCGGGCAACGAGGCGATTGCTCTCGGAGGAGTTGCAGGAGGCGTAGATTTATTCTTTGCCTATCCAATGACTCCTGCTTCTTCAATTCTGCATTTCTTGGCGGCGCATAATGACGAATTTGGAATTGGAGTGGTGCATCCTGAAAATGAAATAGCAGTTATCAATATGGCAATAGGGGCTTCATCTGTTGGACTTAAGACAATGGTAGCTTCCTCTGGAGGAGGATTTGCTCTTATGGAAGAGGCTCTTTCTCTTGCGGGAATGACAGAAGTTCCTGTATTAGCAGTGCTTTCTTCGAGGCCTGGCCCTTCAACTGGCGTGCCAACATACACCGAACAGGGAGACCTTTATTTTGCCATTAATCAGGGGCATGGAGAATTCCCAAGGATTGTTGCATCCCCTTCAACGCATGAGGAATCATTCTATATCACAGCAGAGCTTTTAGCGCTTGCATGGGAATTTCAAACAGTCGCCATACTTCTCACAGAGAAACACCTTTCGGAAAGCAGAAAAACCTTTGAAATTGATTTTTCGAAGACAAAATTTGCAGAGTATCTTAAGCATACTGAAGGTAAGTACCTACGCTATAAAATTACCGATGATGGTATATCCCCTTTGCTCTTCCCGCCAACAGATGAAGTAGTTAAATTCTCAAGTTATGAACACGATGAGTATGGTCTTTCGACTGAAGACCCTGATATGATTTCAAAAATGCACGAAAAAAGATTCAGAAAGGAACAGAGCCTTGTATCAAAACTGCGGACGATGAAAACTGTTAACGTCTTTAACGAAAACGACACAGGTGAAACTTCACCTATAATATTTACTTATGGTTCAACCACAATGTCTGTGCTTGAAGCTGTGAGATTTGCGGGGATTCCTGCAACCGTTGTGCAGCCAATATATCTTGAACCTTTCCCAGAATGGGAGCTTCAAAAATACAAAGAGAGAAAAACAATTGTGGTGGAACAAAGCGTAAGGGGCTCGTTTGAGCAACTGCTAATGGAGAAAGCTCAAATCAAAACAGATAACCACATCAGAAAATACGACGGAAGGGCATTTGAAGTCGATGAGCTTGCAGCACAATTAAAGGAGGTGTCAAGATGAGCGTAAAGGATTCCTTGACAACTTATGAAGAAAACACCTGGTGCCCTGGTTGCGGCAACTTCGGTATATTTAACGCTTTCAAAACTGCTATAAAGTCAATCGAAGCTCTTGGCATGCCCAAATCAAAAATAGCAATTACAGCTGGCATCGGCTGCCATGCAAAGATTTTCGATTATCTTGACATATCAGGAATATATTCACTTCACGGAAGGGCTATCGCCACTGCTCAAGGGATGAGAATTGGCAACCCAGAACTCACAGTTGTTGCATTTGTGGGTGATGGAGATGCAATGGGAGAAGGTATCTCTCACCTGATTTTTGCGGCAAAGAGGAACACGAATATCACAGTGTTTATGCATAACAACGGAGTCTATGGCCTCACGACAGGACAGTTCACTCCAGTTTCTCCGAAAGGCTTCAAAGGGCCTTCTACTCCTCAGGGGAGTCTTGAAGAGCCACTTAACCCTGTGCGAATTATGCTCAACGTTGGAGCTACATTTGTTGCACGGGCTTACTCTGCCAAAGTGAAAGAACTTTCAGATATTTTCCTCAAAGCAATGCTTCATAAAGGCTTTTCGTTTGTAGAGGTTCTTCAACCGTGCGTTTCCTTTAACGATACATATGATCTCTACAACAAGAACACATTCTTCATCGACAAAAAGGCTGAATCTTTTGAAGAGGCAGATGAGTTGGCTGCGATAAAAGACAAGATACCCTTAGGGATATTTTATGACATTGACAAACCTACCTACGACGATGAACTTCTGAAGGGCAGGAATCTATACACTCAGAGCCTCTCAAGAGATGAAAGGCTGGGTAAAATACAAAGCCTATTGAGTAGCCTTTAACTCAATTTAAACAGATAGGATTTCAAGGGGTTGTCACTCGATGATTGGGGGTTGACAGCCCTTTTATTTTTCTGAGTTTTTGTTATCGAGCACTTTTCATAGCTCTTGCTGATTGTAAAAGGATTGCAATTTTCGAACTCAAATGACAAAATCAAGATAATCTGCTTTTGAAATTAATTTAAAGATTGCCTATCGGAAGCTCGGTGCAAAATCAAAGAAATTGTGAGGTTTCGTAAATTTCCCTAATTTGTGGAATGGCACTCCATAGATTTGGCATAATTTATGGAGTATGATTCCAAAGTTTTGGTTGCTAGCTTTGCCTTGAAGTGAGAAACCCCAGTAGCATGCCGACAATTTCTGCAGAGGATTTATTAAGGAATTCCAAGAAATATCCTTTTTCGTGCCCTTCTTTGTATATTTCTACTCCATTCTCATAACAACTATACGAAAATATTTTGCTTAGAGGAATATCCAAAGATTTGCTTCCAATTGATGTTGGGTTTAGCATTGCTCTTTGATTTGTTATGACGAAGATGCCTCTTGAAGTTTCTGTGAGCCTGTCCTCTCTCATTATGTGTCCGCGAGTGCCACCCACCCTGTAATACACTCCACTTGCTATTCTGATGCTCACTCCTTGCGAGCCTCCGCTGTAACCAATGCTTACAGATTTTGTTTCCTTGAGGATTGCTCCGTCAACAAAATGCACTTTCTCATCTTTTTTAAAAACAATCCCTTGAGCATTTTTGAGCTCAACTTCAGGGAGAGTTTTGTTTCTTATAGCCTGAATATAAATATACGGCTTCAGCTGTTCGTCAAACTTTACCTCTGCATCAGATAAGAACAAACCATTTTGTAATTTCTGCAGAGTTGTAATCTCTTGAGCATCCACTTCCTTGTCGCTTGAAAAATGCTGAAAAAGAGAATTATAAAGCTTAATAATGTCAGTCCTATCTTGATTTTTCAATTTACCGATTTGCTCGTTAGTTATATCCTTATTAGTCAGAGCATACCTTGTAATGTCTGCAAGCTCAAGTTGTAGCTTTGTCCTGCATTCTCTGCAAACAGTGTCTCTATAAAACAGAGGCAACCTCTTCCCACAAATCCTGCAATTTGCCATAAGGCACCTCCTAAACCAAGCAAACCTTTATTTATTTTCTAAATAGAAG
>JBAMMD010000043.1:0-3855 GCA_039793965.1 Kapaibacterium sp. (SeqCode)
GAAAAGTTTTTCTGAGGGATCTCCGCCGTCTCTTTGTCAGTTGTTTCTTGTCATCTTGGAAGGCTTTAGCTAGAAGGATAGGCTTTCCCTTTTAGGGGGGACTAAAAGAGGAGATTCTTTTTGACATTAGCTCTTGGTCAAATCGTTTTTAATTTTGCCAGGATTTTCTTTGCAAAATAGTTGATTTTGTTGAATCTTTTAATCACGACTACAGCAGTAGAAAGGAAAACGTATGATTCAAACGTGTAATCCTGACTAATGTGTGCAAAGTAAAGAATTACAAGAAAGCCAACTACTTCTCATATCTCGAGAGCAGAGTAATTTGAATGCAATTTTGTCTTAATGATATACATAATGAGGATTAAAGTTAAAGCAAACACAAATACCTGAATGGCTAACGTTGTTGACATAAATAAAAGCCCTCCAATGAACGAGGAGATACCCGTCCCTCCTTTGAACTTGTGAAAAATCGGAAAATTGTGTCCAACAATTACAAAAGTCCCAATAATTGCTAATTGTCCTCCAGTAATACCATATCTCCCTGCAAACCAGAGCATGAGAAAGCTTTTTGACACATCGAGCAGGAAAACTATTATCCCGCTTAATCTGTTTACGTGTAAAAAAACATTAGTTGCTCCAGGGTTTCCGTCACCAAATTCTCTGATATCCCTTTTGAGATGAAAATAAGTAAAAAGTGTTGCAGGGTTTATAGAACCTACCAAATAAGCAATTATTGCAAATAGCAGAATTTTAGTGTCCATTGCTTTTTTAAATTGCCCAAAGAGCCTTCCTTTTTTCGGAAAAGCCTTTGGGCATAATTATCACTTCAGTGTCAGAATTCTCTTTCCTTAACGATTTTAATATCATTATCTTCAAGAATTCTGCGTATGGCGTCTATGTGCTCTGAAACATCTTCTTTGGATTTGGATGCAAGGACAAATGTTGCTTTAGATGGGAATTTTTTCTCGTCTGTGCTAAAGTTTAGCGAAGGAGTATAAACTTCAAGTTTGACAAGTTCATAATCGTACTTAGAAGCAAGCTCAGCTAGTTTTAACGGGATATTTTTCTCAAGGATATCTCCCAGAATATTGAACTCTACACGGTGCTTGGCTCCGGAAACAATTGTTTTGACTTCTGTCTCTCTAAGGTTGAATTCGTGGTTTAGTTCTTCTACGATGCTTTCTCCAATAAGCACTTCGCCTTCAGCCATCTTCCCAAGGTCTACTTTGACCGGCACGCCTTCCCATTTATCAAGGATAACTTCTCCCACAATCCCAATTACAATAGCAGTTGGAATGATCAACAGAGTTCTTATGATAGTGAATTTCCATCCCAAAAATTGGGCTTCAAGTGGTATCAAAGGAGCTTTTCCACTCCATGCTGTCAGAAATGCCAAAATTGCGCCATTGGACGCCCCTTTTTCCTTTAGGGATTTAGTAAGCGGAAGCATAGTGAAAAGGGAACCTCCAAGAAGTATTGGCACTGTTGATGCAAATGCAAACTTCTTCCAGCCAGCAGTTTTACCCAAATATTTGGACATCTGATCGGGAGTAACCCAAGCCTGGATCAAACCGATGAAAAAGAACACTGAGACTATAATCCAGAATGCGTTGGCGAAAGCTTTATATGCAATCTTTGCAACTTGTGTGCTTTTTGAAACCGAAAACACCGCAACAATTCCCCAAATAACCAGCCCAAGCACTATATACATCACTGCATCTTTTACTAATCTCTTCATATCTGTTCGCCTCCTACATCATTAATTTCCAGGTTAGGGCTATGAGAAATATCAAAACGAATGTCAGAATATTTCTCACAACAGTGAACTTTTTACCCATGAAGGTAATTTCAGCTGGAAGCGTCGCAATGCCAATAAGGACTGCAGTAGATGTGAATGCGTATATAACTCCATACGTTGCGCCTTTTGAAATAAGCGAGCCAGAGAAAGGAAACACAGCAGCTGGCTCAATTAGTGCGACAGCTCCCACTATTTCGCCAATGAGTATTCCCCATATTCCGCTCTCTGTACCAAGTAGTTTAGCTACCAACTCCTTTGTAACAAATATTTGTATGACACCCATTAGGATGAAGATAAAAAACAACACAGGCAAGACATTCAAAGCTATCTTTTCCAGTAGTCATCAAAGCTTTTTTAGTTTTATTCTTATCCTTGAAGTAAGAAAGTAACATTAGCGCTGCAGCAGCGGCAAGATAGATATAACCAATATAACTATTCATATTATCCTCCTAGACTATTTTTTAAAGTAATTATCTGTCCTTAGATAATTTAAGCCTACATTAACCCTTAGACCGCAGGTTTAGGAACACAGCAAAGTCCTGAAAGGACGTCTGCAACTTCCTCAAGCATTTCGCCAGGGATTCCAATAAGCATTTCCTCATTAGTGAACTGTGAACGCATTCTTGCCTGTTCCTGAGGTATTGTTGCTTCAGGCTTACCATACTTGAATGGCAATACTGTTGCATAAGCGCAGAAAGAAGTTAAAATCTGGAACCTCAGAGGAATTTCAAGACCATTTTTGTAATTAGTCGCATTGAGTATCACCAGTGATTGGTGAGGGTTGGCCGAAACAAGCACTACATCGGGGTCAAAAGTTGCTTCTTCAAGGGGAGTAAGTAAAATTGCTGCAGTTTTTCCCACTGGAATTTTTGGAGCCTAGTCGATAAGTCTTTTGCCGGCACGCGGTGTTTCCACCATATGGGATTTTGCATACATTTCTCCATTAACAACCGTTTCCGGAGGTTCTTTAACCCCCAACATGTAAGCTCCTCTGTCGCAGCCATGGTCTTCAGCAAGTAAAAGCAAAGTCTTTTCTTCGCTCATTACTTTTCCGACTGCACCACAATAATAGATCTTACTCTCTGGTCTCGGTAAACCTTCTGGGACCTTGCTTAAATCGTCAAAAAACTTTACTGCTACTAAATGTTTTGTGAGCCCAATTGGCTCTGAAATTGCCTTTGCAATCTCTGTATAATTTCTACTCATTTTTCACCTCCTAAGCGAAAGCTCAATTCTGTTTAACCTACTAATCCAAATGAATCAACAAATATCCTGTCTTTTGGAAGACCTTTTAATTACTTTGTAGCTTTGGCAATTAAATCGTTAATGTAGGAAATCCTATTCTCGATATCGCGCTTTGCAAAGTTGAGGTCAGCATCATCTGGATGTGCTTCAAGTTATTTAGAAAGATATTCCAAACGAAGTTCAAGTTCCTTTTTCGCAAATTCAAGATGTGCTTTGTCGTCTTCGTAGAAATGCCTGTAACCATAACCTCTTCTCAAACCATAGCCATAACCTCTTCCACAATAGGGTTCCCAGCCGTAAGCATTATGCATTCTTCTGATATAAAACATATTATTTCACCTCCTCTCGTGTAATATTACTTAAAAAGTTTTTTACAAATTGTTCTGTTTGTTCAATGTATTTTACAATTGAGTTTAACTCTTTCTTACCGTGTTCAGTGATACTGTATATTCTCCTTGCAGGACCGCTTCCTGAAGTGTCCCATTCGGAGGTTATCAAGCCATCTCTCTCAAGCGCTCTTAAAATTCGATAATAATTTCCAGCAATACTTGAAGATTGCACTTCTGCAGCAGGCATAACCCTTGAAATGCTCTTCATTAGTTCATAACCATAGGTTTTGCCTTTCGAAAGTAATGCAAGAAACCAGGCTCTCGCCCAGAAATTCTGGCTAATTCCAATATCACTAAAGCAACTTCCTACTTCTCTTCTACAACTTCTTCTGTACATTTATATAATCTCCATATATATAATTTATTTACATATAAAGAATAACATTTAGAAATTTGTCAAGAGGGTAAAATAAGTTTTTGGAA
>JBAMMD010000044.1:0-95281 GCA_039793965.1 Kapaibacterium sp. (SeqCode)
GTTGGAAGAAAGCGCATCGACACCGCTTGCGGTATTCTCGTAGCCCGTTGTGTTGGAATAAAGCGCATAGGCACCGCTTGCGGTATTATAGTAGCCCGTTGTGTTGGAATAAAGCGCATAGACACCGCTTGCGGTATTATAGTCGCCCGTTGTGTTGGAAGAAAGCGCCTCGAACCCGCTTGCGGTATTCTCGCTGCCTGTTGTGTTGGAATAAAGCGCATAGGCACCGCTTGCGGTATTCTCGTCGCCAGTTGTGTTGAAGCGAAGCGCATAGGCACCGCTTGCGGTATTCCAGGCGCCTGTTGTGTTGGAATAAAGCGCCCAGGCACCGCTTGCGGTATTATTGTAGCCAGTTGTGTTGGAATAAAGCGCCTGGTACCCGCTTGCGGTATTTGCGGAGCCTGTTGTGTTGGAGCGAAGAGCAAAGGTTCCTACTGCAGTATTTTGAATACCATTAAATGTTGATGTAGGCTGGTTTGAATAAAGCGCCTCGTAGCCAATTGCGACATTGTCGCTATTCCAAGCCGTTCCGCCATTATCATAAGATTGAGTATACAAAGCGTTCACACCAATTGCCACATTTCGACTTGCGGTTGTGTTGTTATAAAGCGCCCAGGCACCGCTTGCGGTATTTCGGTTGCCTATTGTGTTGGAATTAAGCGCAGCGTGCCCGCTTGCGGTATTTTCGTAGCCAGTTTTGTTGAAATAAAGCGCCCAGGCACCGCTTGCGGTATTTTCGGAGCCTGTTGTGTTGGAGCGAAGCGCAAAGGCACCGCTTGCGGTATTATTGACGCCTGATGTGTTGGAATTAAGCGCCCCGGCACCGCTTGCGGTATTATCGGAGCCTGTTGTGTTGGAAAAAAGCGCATAGGCACCGCTTGCGGTATTCTCGCTGCCTGTTGTGTTGTAATAAAGCGCCCCGGCACCGCTTGCGGTATTATTGTAGCCATCTGTGTTGGAAAAAAGCGCCTGGTACCCGCTTGCGGTATTATAGTCGCCAGTTGTGTTGGAATATCCTGCTTGATAACCGAGAAAAACATTGTAACGGTTCGATGAGTTGTCTTGACTATTTCCGGCGCCTTCGCCAAGGAATACACTTCGTGCACTGTTTAGCACTTCGATTTGTCCTTTTGTTGTTAGTCGGAAGCGGTCGTTGTTGTTGGTGATGATTACAACTGGTTGGTTGTTTGTTGAACCAAGGCGGTCGCCCGGATTCAAGAGGTTACCCTGCGTAAGCCAAGCGGGAAAGCTTGACCCGGGATGGTAGGTTAGGTAGTTTGATATCACGGTTCCGATATCACTCCACCGTAAAGCGTTATTGTGGTCGCGAATCAAAATTAATCCGTATGGCGATTGTGCAAACAAAGGAACTGCACAGAAAAGAGAAAGTGCAAAAAGGTAGAATTTTTTTAACATAAAAACACCTTTAAGTTAAAAAAACATAACAGAAACATAAAAAATCTATATAAAACAAAATTTTAACTTATTAAAGTTTCTTACTTACAAAAGTATAAAAAAAAATTAAAAAACCAAATTTTTTAAAAATTTTTTAAATAATTTTAGCAAACTTCAATTTATCTTTTATTTTGTTCTTTACTTGGTTGGAGAGTGGCAAAAGCGGCAGTCTGTACATTTCTTTTGTGAAACCGAGGAGGGACATAATATATTTGACGGGAATTGGGTTGGGTTCGATGAAGTTCAATTTCATAAGTTCAAGCAAGTTGTAGTGGATTGCTCGGGCTTCCTCAATTTTGTTCTGCAAAGCAAGCCTAACCATTTCGGAGAATTGACGTGGTGCGTAATTGGAGATTACCGATACAACACCTTTTCCCCCGAGAGCAAGGATTGGAAGAGTTAATGAATCGTCGCCAGAAAGGACAGAGAAATTCGCAGGGGCGTCGGCAATGATGTTCATAATTTGTTCGAGGTTTCCAGATGCTTCTTTTGTTGCAACGATGTTTGGACAATCTTTGGCAAGGCGAATTTGCGTAGAATCGGAGATATTTACGCCTGTTCGAGAAGGCACATTATAAAGAATGATTGGAATATCGACTGTAGTGGCAACAAGCCGAAAATGTTCGTACAAACCATCTTGGTTTGGTTTATTATAGTAGGGAGCCACGAGAAGACAAGCGGAAGCACCGTGTTCTTTAGCAAAGATTGTCAAATCCAAAGTTAGTTCAGTTTCGTTGGTGCCTGTTCCAGCAATAATAGGAATTCGGTCTTTTGCAAATTCGACAGATTTGATAATAATAGCCTGTTTTTCTTTTAAGGAAAGGGTGGCACTTTCTCCGGTTGTAGCGCAAACAACGACGCCGTCGACGCCATTTTCAATTTGGAAGTCGATAAGTTTTTTTAAAGCCTTGAAATCGACTTCGCCTTTATTGTTGAATGGAGTTATAAGAGCAGTAAAAGTCCCTACTGGCTTAAATTCATTCATAAATTGCTCCACTTTTTCATAATTTTAAACAATTTTTTACAACTCTTTTAAAGTAACATAACTAAATTAATGAAAACAAAATGAAAAACAAAACTTTTTTTAAACTAATTTTTAAATTTTAATATTCCAATTTGCGAAAATTGGTTCCGTCGAAATAAAAGTTTTTATATTCTGCTTTGTCTCGTAAAAATTGCACAAAGACAAGATATTCTTTTGGATTCGTGGTTGGGGCAATTCGCAAGCGATAGTAATCATTTACTGTTACTTTTTCATTGGAAATTGATTCGTTTCGAGCAGCGAGAAACACCCGAGGAGCAAAAACTTTAAATGTGAAACTGTTATTGTCTGTTTGGACAAGTTCGATTTTCGAGTTTTGAGCAAAAACAATCGAAATTGGCAAGAGTACTTCTTCGAACTTCTCGTTGCGATTGAAGTTTATTGCTTGCTGGATTCCCGAACGAAGGATTGGATAGTTGTTGTAGTATTGAGGAAAAAACCAGAGAAGGATTTTTCGTTGGGGGTAGGTTTTGAGAAGAGAAGTTTCGAGTAAAATTTTTTGGGCAAAATTGTTGGCTTTTTTCCAGCCAGAAATTGAATAGTAATCGACGACAAGCAAGATGATAAGAATCGGCGTTAGAAATGAAACGAAGTATTTGATTTTGATATGCTGGAGCATTTCGGTTATAATAATAAATAAACCTATTGAGGGTAGTAGAATATACCAACGCATAAATAGCGGAAGTGCGGGAAGTATTAACCAGAAATACCAAAGTAACCCAAGCCAAATAGTCTTCCAATTTTTTTCTTTAATGTTCAAGGCATAGAAGAGGAAAATTGTAGATAATGAAATGAAGAAAATGAAATTCAAAATGATGCCCAAAGAGTTTTCGCTCGAAAAGGCGAATGTAGGTATCACAAGAACAAAGGGATAGAGAAAAAAGTTAAGGAGTGAAGTCGGGAGGTCAAAATTTTGCACATTCGGCGAAGCAAAGATGTTGATGCCCAAGACAAATTGTCTGAAGAGAAAAAGAAGTGCAAGGACAGAAATCGAAACAAAGGCGAAGCGACATAAAGTTTCTTTCTTCTCGGGATATAAAAAAGCAAGAGAAACGGCAAGAAAAGGTAAGGGGAGGGTGCTTTCTTTCGACAAACAGGATAAAACAAAGAATAAGATGGCAAACATCAAAGAACTTGTTTTTTTCGAAAAAAGAATAAAGTGGAAAGCAAGCAAAAGGAACAAAGTCGCAAGGATATCACCAATGGAAGCAATCCAAACTAGGTATAAGTCGTGGGAAGGCAACAAAGAAAACAGAATTGTTGAAAGGAATGCTGTCCTTTCGTTTTGAAATAATCTAAGAAAGAAGAAAAAAATAGTAAAAATAAGAGACAAATAGAGAAGAAAATTGAGCAGGCGGAAGGGAAGCGGATGGAATCCGAAAGCATTGAAAAATAATGTGATTAATAAATTGGGGATTGGTCGGAAGTAGTAATTCGAAACATCTTTTATAAGAAAGACATTTAAAGGGTATGCCGAGAAATTCTCTTGTGCAAAGCCAAGCATCTGGTAGTCGTCGTTATAAAAATCGAGGGTAAGAGATTTGAACCAGACAAAGAAGTTGAGAAAAAGGATAAAAACAAGGGAAAGAAATGCACTTTTGGTTTTCATTTTATTCTTTAATAACAGCGATCTTGTGGACTGCGGATTCTTTGGTTGATTGGGATTTTGCAACGATGATGTAGACACCGGTGGAAACAAAATTTCCATTGTAATCTTTGCCGTCCCAGAAGGTTCGCTTGCTATGAGTGGTAAAAGTTCTTACAATTTCGCCATCGATAGTCAAAATCTTGATTTCGCTGTCCATCGCAAGCCCATCGATGAGAAGTTGCTGTTGCTTTGGTAAAAACAATGGCTGGGGGAAAACAGAAATTTCATACTTATCCAAAGGTTGGACATTCATCGACGAGGCAATAACCAACCCTTTTGTAGTGCCAAAGTAAAAATCGCCCGTAAATGGATTGGATGTGATGTATTGAACATCGTTCGAAAGCAAAGGGGAATTATCTTTTGTAAGTGTCAGAAGTATGTCCGAACCATCGGGCGAGACAACGAAAACACCTTTGTTTGTAGCTATCCATTTATAATTCAGCGGGTCGATATATATGCAATTGATTGAATAATCTTCGAGCATCTTCAATTTTTTTACAACTGGGGTCGAATTGTTCAGTACTGCATTGGGATTGAGGATAAGAAAAATACCGTTTCCAGTACCGCACCAAATGTAGCCATTGAAATCGTAAGCCATAGTGTAAATAGTATTCGATGGAAGATTGATGCTCCAGATTAGGTTGCCGTAAACGTCGTCTGTGGTGTCTTCGAGAGTCCCGCGTTCATTGAAAAAGTAAAAGCCAGTGCCATCTTTGGAGGAAATCCATTTAGTTCCAAACTCGTCAATCAAAATGTTGTGGTATTTTCGCAATGGAGTTGGAATGAAGCCGTGGAATTTGCCGTTTCTGTCTTTGGCAACCAAAAGATAGCCCATCTTTGCGTCGGAATAGTTTACAATCCAAAGCAATGAATAACGATTGTCGTAAGCAGTCTGCTCGACGACGACATAATTTGGATTTGCAGGTATACCGGTAAGCAGGCTGTTATTGTTATCATATTGCTTAATAACAAAAGTATCGGAAGAAGGATAAATCGCATAAAGCCCGCTACCCCACGAGCTAACAAAGGCTGTATCGCCAACGCAAGTTACCTTCGTTAAATTGTTGGTCTTGATAGCTGGGTTCAAAAAAGTTGTGAAATTAATCCAGTTGCCATCTTTCATATACATTAATCCTTCGCCGCTTGGGTCGGGACTTGTCGCCGACCAAAACCCACCGGAAGCGTCGATATCGAAGTATTTGAATTGATTGGAAATTGGGGTTTTTGGAAGAAAGTAGTCGAGTTTGCTGGTTTTCAAATTCTTGATAACGAGCCCACTTTTGTTAAGAAATATTGCAACCTCATTGTCGTTCAAGAAAACAAAACCATTGATTTTTGCTTCCATTGGTGATTCATTAATGAAATAAATTCGGTTAAGGTTTAAATCTGCAACGAAGTTTTGGGTTGCAAAGTAAATTTTTCCATTAAATACCTGAACATTAAGGATTTTTTCGTAAGTTTCTAAAGTTAGGAAGGTGGTGAACGAATTTGCAACAAATTTGTAAATAATATTTTGTCCAAAAGCATACAATATAGTATCATCGACTGCAAGGAAATAAATATATGGTTTGGTCAAGCCGGAGGTTTCGGTGAAATTCTCCCAAGCATTAGGATTAGTAATTTTCTCTCCTATGCGGATGCGTGCAATTCCGATTTCGGTTGCAATCCAAAGGTAATTGTTAAAGGAAATAGAGTAGTTACAGCGTGTCCCCGAAGGAAAATTTCCAAGCCGAGATGGAGTTTTAAGAAACACTTTTTTGCGCGTGTCGAAAGACGTAAATCCAAAGCCGCCGGAAATATATGCAATAGTATCTTGGAAAAGAATATGATTGATTTCCACATTAGTAAATTGGGAATTTTTGATGTCGAGAATGTTTTCCCAACCACTTGATGGAGAATATATGCTTAGAACGCCGTCGAAAGTGCCCATATATATTTCATTTGAAAGACGATTGAAAGTTAAAAATTTTGAATCGATTGAATACAAGCCGTTGAGTGAATTGAAACTTGTGAAATTTGCGTTAGTTTTAGGATTGAAATGGAAGACACCGCCGTTTGTCGCACACCACAAATTGCCTTCGTTGTCAATATCACCAGAAAGAATGTTAACTTGGGAGGAGAAAACTTTCCAATTAGTAAGTGAAATGGAATTTTGAGAGAAAAGCTCAAACGAAAGCAATATGATGCAAATTGTGAACAAAGAAAAGAATTTTTGCATAAAAGTTTAAATTTTATCAAAAAGAGAAACCAATTCAATAGCCGCAAGCGCAGCGTCGAAACCTTTGTTGCCTCCTTTGCTTCCTGCCCGTTCAATTGCTTGTTCAATTGTGTCGGTGGTCAAAACGCCAAAGACCACGGGAATTCCTGTTTCAAGGTTCACTTGGGCAACGCCTTTGGCTACTTCGCTTGCGATATAGTCGAAATGGGGTGTAGCGCCGCGAATCACCGCACCAAGGGCAATTATTGCATCGTATTGTTTGGTCAAGGCAAGCCGTTTACAAACGAGGGGTATTTCGAACGAGCCAGGACAATAAACTATTGTTATGTTTTCTTCGCTAACTTTATGTCGCTTTAATCCGTCGAGCGCTCCTTCGAGCATTTTCCCCACTATAAACTGATTCCAACGCGAAACAACGATGGCAAACTTCTTACCACTTCCATCGAGTATTCCTTCGATCACTTTTTCCATAAAGACCTCGAAATTAAATTTTTAAAAACGAGTCTATTCCAAAAAAATTGAAATTAATAATTTTTGCAAATCTTAAAACAATGGAAAAAGTCTTCCTTGAAAATAGAAATCTGATAATAATCACAAAATTATTGTTAGCATTTTATTTTTCGACCAATGGGTTGAGATGATGATGATTCAAAAAATTCAAATTTATATGTTCCAAGAAATAAAAATAAATAAAAGGTAAGAGACACAAGCATAAAAAATCCCCACGAATTTATCGTGGGGATGTGTTTTGAAAATGCTATAAACTCGCAACAACTTCGGTAACCGTACGTGCAGCTTCTTCGAATGTTTTTGCAACACGAAATTGCAAGTGTGAGTTACGCAAAATTTCCAAGCCTTCCTCGGCATTTGTTCCGTCCAATCGTACTATGACGGGAACTTTCACTTCAACATTATTCAATGCTTCTACAATGCCGTTGGCAACTTTGTCGCAGCGAACGATACCACCGAAAATGTTTATCAAAACGGCTTTCACGTTGGGGTCGGAAACCATTATTCTAAATGCATTTGCAATTCTTTCGACGTTAGCACCACCGCCAACGTCGAGAAAGTTTGCTGGTTTGCCACCGGAAAGTTGTATCAGATCCATAGTTGCCATTGCCAATCCAGCGCCGTTTACCATACAGCCGACATTTCCGTCCAACTTGATGTAGTTCAAGTCGTATTTCGAGGCTTCCACTTCGAGAGGATCTTCTTCGGAGATATCGCGGAGTTCTGCATACTCGGGATGGCGGAACAAAGCATTGTCGTCGAAATTAATCTTTGCGTCGAGCGCAATCATCTTGCCATCTGTGGTTAATACAAGTGGGTTTATCTCGAGTAAACTACAATCGAGTTGTTCGTAGGCTTCGACAAGTTGAGTGATGAAGTAAACGAAGCTCTTGAATGCTTCGCCAGTCAAACCGAGCCCAAAGGCAAGACGTCGCGCTTGGTACGATTGGAACCCGATAGCCGGATTAATCCATTCTTTCAATATCTTTTCCGGTGTCTCTTCGGCAACTTTTTCAATTTCGACACCACCTTCGGTCGAAACCATTATTGTGTTTCTTCCCACATTTCTATCAAGAACAATACCGGCGTAATATTCCTTTGCTATCGACGAACCTTCTTCGAGATAAATTTTTCGAATGATTGTGCCAGCCTCGCCAGTTTGGACAGTTACAAGTTTCTTTCCAAGCATTTTGACAGCATATTGATAGACCTTGTCGGCAAGATTTTCGCCAGTGACGACATTGACACCACGGACTTCCTTTTCGAAAAGATACATTGGTTGGTTTGTTTCGTGGTCGTGGACGATGCCTTTGCCGCGCCCCCCGGCAAAGACTTGTGCCTTGACAACAACAACATTTTTCCCTTTCGATTCAAAATCATTGTAGGCGACGCGCCCAGCTTCTTCGGATGTGAAAACAACGCGTCCAAATGGGACTGGCACGTTGAATTTCCTTAAAAGTTCCTTTGCTTGATATTCGTGAATTTTCATAATTCTAAGAATTTTATTCTACAAAAAAAAACAAAATTAATCATTTTCGTTACGTTTGATTACAACAAGCACTCTGTCGGCATCAACTTGTTGGCCCGCCTCGGCGTTGATTTCCGTAACAGTACCGCTAATTGATGAATACAAAGTAATTTCCATTTTCATTGCTTCGACAACAATTATTGGAGCTCCTTCGTCGACTTTTTGTCCTTGTTGGACAAGCAATTTTACGACACTTCCTGGCATAGGCGGTTTGATTTGCTCTTCGCTTTTGTTCTCGTTATTTTCTGTTTCTTGTATTCCGCTCGAGTCGTCCGTTTTTTGGACAAGGTATTGTTCGCCATCGATAAAAATGTGTGAAATCATACCATCGTTGGCAAAATAGACAACCCGTTCGTTGCCATTTATGTTTATTTTCAATATATTGTCGCTACATTTCTCGAGACTGAAAGGATATGTAACCCCATTGATTTTGATTGAGTTTTCATTAGTTTCGATTTCGAAAGACTTTCCTTTATAAGAAAGAATCATATTGCCTCCTAATGTTTGCTCATCGAAAGTTCCCATCTGCCAATTGTAAGCCAAGGGGAAGGAATTTCTTCTTTCGTTTTTGCAGAAATTTGGATTTTCTTCTGATTTTTGAATGAAAATTCAGCTGCTGCAAGGGCAAATATCAAAAGGTCTTCGCTTGCTGAGTAACTACTAGCAAAATTCTTTTCAATGAAATTTGTAAATGTGTTGCCAGCAATCCATTCTGGATGCTCAAGGACTTTAATCATAAAGCCAATAGAAGTTTTAGTTCCAAGGATAATAGTATTTTTCAAGGCATTTATCATTCTTCTGCGAGCTTCTTCGCGATCTTTCCCCCAAACTATAAGTTTAGCAAGGATTGGATCGTAGAAAATTGGGACTTCTGAACCAATGTAGATACCGGAATCAAATCGAATGCCGGGTCCGGTGGGTTCGCGCAAGTAGAGTATTTTCCCGCTCGAAGGCAAGAAGTTTCGCTCGGCGTCCTCGGCATAAATTCGACACTCTATGGCATGACCATTTTGCTGAAGATCTTCTTGTGCAAAAGGTAGTTCGCCACCGTTTGCGATATGAATTTGCAATTTCACGAGGTCGACTCCAGTTGTAAGTTCGGTAATGGGATGTTCGACCTGGATTCGAGCATTGACCTCGAGGAAATAGAAATTACCATCCTTGTCTAAAAGGAATTCGACGGTTCCGAGATTTGTATAACCCGCAGCCTTGACGGCACGAACGGCGGCTTCGCCCATTTTTTTTCGTAATTCTGGAGTTAAAGCGACCGACGGAGTTTCTTCGATAATTTTTTGGTGTCGTCGTTGTATTGAACATTCGCGTTCAAAAAGGTAGACTGCGTTGCCAAAGTTGTCGGCTGCCACTTGAAATTCGATGTGTCTGGGAGATTCAATATATTTTTCAAGGTAAATGGCGTCGCTTTTGAATGCGGAAATCGATTCGCGCATCGCGGAATTTATTGCATCTTCGAGTTCTGCTTTTGAATGGACGATTCGCATTCCTTTTCCGCCTCCTCCGTCCGAGGCTTTTACCAAAACTGGATAGCCAAGTTCTTGTGCAACAGATTGAAACTCGGATATGTCTTTTGAAGCAGATTTCATCCCCGGTATCACAGGTACGCCGGAATTCATCATTGTCTGGCGGGACCGAACCTTCGAACCAAGAAGTTCCATCGACTCGGGGGAAGAACCAATGAATATCAAACCAGAGTCGCGAACCATTCGGTTGAATTCTGCCCTTTCGGAAAGAAATCCGTACCCGGGATGAATCGCATCGCAATTTGTTTTCTTTGCTGCTTCTATGATTGCTTCCATATTCAAATAAGATTTCAACGGAGGCGATTCGCCAACGTAAACTGCCTCGTCGGCAAGAAGAGTATGGAGAGCGTGGCGGTCGACGTCGGAATAAATTGCGACAGTGCGAATACCAAGCTCTTTGCAAGCTTTGATAATCCTACACGCAATTTCACTTCGATTTGCAACAAGTACTTTTTTTATCATAATTAATTTTACTTGTACAAAATTGAAAAAGTTTAATTTAAAATATTTTCGGAAACAAACATAGATATAAACGAAAAGAATTTTTGATATTCCAATTGCTTTTTCAATGTGCATTTTACAAGTATAATCAAATAATAAAACAATTTTGTAACCAAAAAGTGTTGTAAAATTATTTCACTTAAATTTTTTTCTTTTAAATATTTAGTAAATTGCAATTTCGCATGTAGAATTAAATATGAGTTTTACAATGGCTGGTTCAAAAATCACTATGAAGGATGGGAAACTTATTGTTCCCGATGAGCCAATAATTCCATTTATCGAAGGAGATGGCACAGGACCCGACATCTGGCGGGCAAGTGTTCGGGTATTCGATGCTGCAGTTGAAAAAGCATACAAAGGGAAGAGAAAAATCCATTGGTTCGAAGTCTATGCTGGAGAGAAAGCCTACAAATTGAAGGGGGAATGGTTGCCACAGGAAACCCTCGATACTTTTAAAGAGTATATTGTAGGAATAAAAGGTCCATTGACAACGCCGGTGGGTGGGGGAATTCGTTCGTTGAACGTTGCTTTGCGCCAACTTCTCGATTTATATGTTTGCTTGCGGCCAGTTCGCTATTTCGAGGGTGTGCCTTCGCCAGTGAAACGACCGGAACTTATGAATATGGTTATTTTCCGAGAGAATTCCGAAGACATTTACGCTGGGATTGAATGGATGGCTGGGACACCCGAGGTGAAAAAAGTAATTAAATTTTTACAAGAGGAAATGGGTGTGACAAAAATTCGTTTTCCAGAGACATCATCTATTGGAATTAAGCCAGTATCAGAAGAGGGTTCGAAGCGAATTGCCCGAGCTGCGATTGAATACGCCCTTAAACGCAAGTTGCCATCGGTTACATTTGTCCACAAAGGAAACATTATGAAGTTCACCGAAGGAGCTTTCAAAAATTGGGGCTACGATGTTGCCGAGCAAGAATACGGCGACAAAGTGTTCACTTGGCGACAGTATGATAAGATAAAAGAAGAGCGAGGCGAGGAAGAAGCAAACCGCATACAAAATGAGGAACTTGCCAAAGGCAAACTCCTTGTCAAGGATTTCATTGCCGATGCATTCTTGCAACAAATATTGACCCGACCAAACGAATATTCTGTTATTTGTACACTCAACCTTAACGGCGATTACATCTCCGATGCTGCCGCTGCCGTTGTTGGCGGAATTGGTATAGCGCCGGGCGCAAATATCAATTTCATAACTGGACATGCCATTTTCGAAGCAACCCACGGCACAGCTCCTCGCTATGCTAACCAAGACAAAGTAAATCCTGGTTCTGTAATTCTTTCCGGTGTGATGATGCTAGAATATCTGGGCTGGCAAGAAGCAGCGGACTTAATCATAAAGGGCTTGGAGACGACAATTAAACAAAAGCGAGTTACTTATGACTTCCATCGATTAATGGAAGGAGCCACTTTGCTTAAAACCTCGGAATTTGGCTCTGCTATCATTGAAAATATGGACGCTTAACATTTTTTGATAATCACCAAATGGAAAAGGGGCACAGATTCGGTGCCCCTCTAACTTTTGGCTCGGCATTTTTAATTCTTCGCTGAAATTACCTCGTCGATAACTTCGAGTAATTTTTGAGAGAATTTTTCAAAAGTAAAATGCGATTTGATATACTTGCGCGAGTTCTTTTTAAAATGTGAATATTTTTCTGAGTTTTGGTAAATGTCTTTGATGGTTTCAACCCATTCTCCTGGCTTATCTGCAATGAGCAAAGCATTGTCTTCTTTGCTTGCGATTGGGAAAGCAGAATATGGTGTGGTTATTACAATTGTTCCAAGTGCCATAGTTTCAAGTATTTTGTTTTGAATACCTCCACCGGTTTGCATTGGGGCTACAACACAAAGGCTGGATTTTAACATCAGATAAGGATCTTCGACAAAGCCACGAACCACAATCCTTGAGTTTTCCTTTTCCAACTTTAATATTTCTGGAACTGGATTGGCTCCAATAATTTGAAAATGAATTTCTTTGGGAAGGTGTGGGAAAACTTTTTCTACGAACCATTTAACGGCGTCCACATTAGGTCGATAATTCATTTTACCAAAGAATGAAATGTATTTTTTATATTGCTCGTCGGCCGCATCATAATTCAAGAGTTCGGGTTTAACGCTTTGGGGTATTTGGACGATTTTTGGCGAGTTGAAGAACTCGATCTCGCGACGATTAAACATCAAGGTTCTATCGAAATTATCAATCATTTGCCTTTCATATCGAAGCATCAATGGATATTCGAAAAGATAGACAAATCGCCAAAACAAGGAACTTGTTCTTCGAAACGAATGTTTATAGTTCAATCCTATGCTGTCTGCCATATTCAAAATTTTTGGCTTATTGAAATTCCACAAGTAGTCGGCTATTCTAACTATGCCAGCAAATAACAAGTCGGTATCTTTGACTTTTGAATTAATATATTTTTGAACCTCTGGAAAATAGAAAAAATTAATTTGCAAAGGCTTGAAATTAAAGAAAGATTTAATTGCATTTATAATGAAACGATTTTTGTGGAATTTAAATATTTTGCTCGAGCGTGAGTGTGCTTCGAGAAATTCCTCAGCCTCTTTGGTATAATCCTCGTAAGTGACAGTAACAATGTCGAGGTCGAAATGCTCATATAATATTCTAACGAGATTATAATTGGTTAAACTGTCGCCACCGATCGGAGGGAAAGGAACACGATGGAGCACGAGCAAAACTTTTTTTCGCATCTTTACAAAAAATTAACATTTTATAAATTGCAAATTTAATTATAAAACTATTCTTTCTTCATTATTCCAACAATTTTACCATCTTTCATAATGGCAATTCTATTGCCATAACTTGCCACTTCGTTGCTGTGGGTTGCAACAACAAAGGTTGCTCCCATTTCTTTTTGCAAAGAATACAAAAGCTCCAACACAGATTTTGCGGTATTTGTATCGAGGTTTCCAGTTGGTTCGTCGGCAAATACAATTTCGGGGCGATTGATCAAAGCCCGAGCGATAGCAATTCGTTGCTGTTCTCCGCCAGAAAGTTCTGCAGGTTTGTTGTTCAGTCGATCGTCGAGTCCAAGTCGTTGCAAGAGTTCCTTTGCTTTTGCAAAAGCCGATTTTTCTTTCTCGCCTCCGATTATTGAAGGTAAAGCAACGTTTTCGAGGGCTGTGAATTCGGGCAAAAGATGATGAAATTGAAACACAAAGCCAATCTTCTTGTTACGGATTCGTGCAAGTTCGTCGTTAGTCTTATTTTGGATCGCAATTGATTCCCCGTTTAGATAATAACAAACGCTTCCTTCGTCTGGCTTGTCGAGCGAGCTGAGTACATAAAGCAGTGTTGTTTTGCCGACGCCCGAAGGTCCCATAATACAAAGATACTCTCCACGAAACACATCGAGGTCGACACCACGCAAAACTTCAATACTCCCCTTTTTGTCCTTTTGGTATGATTTTTTTATGCCACGCGCTTCGATAATTACCTTCATTTTCCACTCGAAGAATCAGGCAAGAATGAAGTTCGGACATACTTCTTTTATCGACTTGACTATGCGCTCCCAAGTTTCTTCTATGTGATTGTCTATGCCAACAGACACACGAACCAACCCCGGTGATAATCCCATTTGCTCTTGCTCTTCTGGAGGAATTTCGCTCGAAGTACTTAAACCCGGCGCGCTGAACAATGTTTTGTAGAACCCTAAACTGACTGCAAAATAACCTACTTTGTTCTCTTGCATTTTCAACATTAATGCGTTTGCAGATTCTGGAGTTCTACAATCAAAAGTAACCATACCACCGAAGCCATATTCTTGGTTCATCATTTGTTTCATCAATTCGTGTTGGGGATGGTTGGGAAGTCCGGGATAAAAGACACGAAAACCAATTTCTTGCAATTTTTCGGCGATAAACTTTGCATTTCTACTGTGCTGTTTCATTCTAATGTGCAATGTCCGAAGATTTTTTAGTATCCCCGCTGCACGAATTGAATCCATCGTCGGACCCAGCAACATAGCTGCACCCGAGTGGACATCTTTTAGACTCGTTATAAAATCGTGTTTTGCGCAAATTGCGCCGCCGACGCAATCACTGGCTCCGTTGATAAATTTTGTCAGGCTGTGGACAACAATATCTGCTCCGTATTTGTGTGGTTGTAAAATCATTGGGCTGAAGGTGTTGTCGACGATGAGTGTTAGGTTGTGTTCCTTTGCAAGTTTGCTTAATTCGGGGATGTTTGCCACTTCGAGCAGAGGATTGCTTATCGATTCAGTGTAAAGAACTTTTGTTTTTGGCGTAATCTTTTTTCGTATTGCTTCGAGGTCGAGTATGTTTACAAAGTGTGTTTTAATGTTGAATCTCGGAAAAAAGTTTTTGAACAAAGCGTAAGTTCCCCCATAGATTGTGCGGCTGGATATGATTTCGTCGCCCGAAGAACAAATTTGAAGGATTGCGCAACTGATAGCAGCCATACCCGAGGCTGTGATTTGAGCATACTCGGTTCCTTCGAGCAATGCAAGCGATTGAGCAAGATAGTGAACTGTTGGATTCAAGTGGCGCGAGTAGAGGAAACAGCCTTCAACTTCGTGTTGGAATAGTTCTTGCATTTTTTCTGCTGAAAGAAAGGTAAAAGTAGAGGCGTCTTCGATTGATGGATTGACGCCCCCATATTCACCAAATACCCAGTAATCCTGGATTAGCATCGCAGGGTCTTTTTCCATTGTCAATCTCAATTTTGTGGGACTTCAACATTTATGTATCCTTTCTCTTGTAAATCTTTGAGAATTTCCATCTCGATTTGTTTCTTCATATAGATCAGCTTGTTTACGAATTTGTTATATTTTTCAACCAATTGTGCAAGATTATGATAATTGAGACTTTCTTTGTCTGTTGTATCATCAAAAACCTTCTCTTTATTTTGTTTCAATTGGCTTTGGTTTCTCTTTTTTAATTTTTCCATCTCTTGTTCTAATTCTTTCAAATCCTTGTTTATGCGCTGTTGCATTTTGTTGAATTCTTTTTCCAATTCTTCCATCTTGAGTTTATACTTTTTCTCCAAGCTTTTTCTTTGGTCTTTTCCTTCCGGTGTGTGCTCGTTCAAGTATTCCTTGTATAAATCGAGATATTCTTTCCAAAGTTTACTGTATTTTTCAAAGTATTCTTTATACAAATTTATCCCTCGTGAAAGCAAGTTGAGATATTCGCTAAAATTGCGAAGCGAGAGCTCAAATTCTTTGAAATAATTTTTAGCCTCTATGTGTTTATATATTGAATCGATTAACCGGTAAATTCTTTGTGCCTCCTGGCGCAAGTTGTAGAACACCGTATCTGGGGGAACCGAAAAACTGGGATTCCTTGCCAGAATTGAATCTGCAAAATAGCGGTAAAACTCCGAGAGAGAATCAAATGCAATTTTGAATGTGTCTTTGTCGGCGACGATAATTTCCACCTTTGGGTGGTCTTTCTGGGAAAGTTCTTTTGGATTTGGGTTCGATAGATCCAACAATGAATCTGCTCGTTTGACCAATAAAGACAAAGAATCCATCTTGCTTGTGAAATATTCGAAAGCAGAAACCTCGTCGGATTGGTAATCTTTTAACAATTGTTCCGCAAGTTGTTTCAACTGTGAATAATCTTCTTTCTGGAAAGAATATAGGAATTCTTCCTCAATTATTCTTGCCAAAGAGGCTGAATCGTATATCTGCGCGTAATGATTCCAAACACTATCGGGAATAGTATAGAGCAAAAATTTAAATTTTGGTATAATTTCAACAGTAGCAATGTTGGCAACGTCGTAAACACGAATTCCTTGAAGGAAACTTTTTGCCAACTCCGGCGTCGGAGCGGCTTTAGCCATAAGAAGAAGCGATAATAGGTAAAAGACAATCTTTTTCATTTATATCACCTCTAAATGGTTAAGAACTATTTGAATTCCAATCAAAATAAGAAATACCCCACTAATAAATCCTGCAATTCTTTCGAAACCTGTTGAAAGTCGTTCGCCGAGCAAGATTCCCAAGTAGGTCATCGAGGCGGCGACTATCCCGATTATTAACGAAATAAAGAATATTTGCCCGTCGAGCAAAGAAAGGCTAAACCCAATAGCAAGGGCATCCAGACTGGTTGCAAGAGACAAGCCGATTAGTTTCCAACCCCGAGAGATGTCGGTATGCACTTGTTTTTTTTCGTTTTTTTTCGATTCAATGATAATTTTGATGCCTAGCAAAAATAGAATAGCAAAAGCAATCCAATGGTCGAAGTCCTTGAATATTCCTATCGTTTTCTCACCAATGAACCAGCCAATAATTGGCATAAGGAATTGGAATAAGCCAAAATGGAAAGAAAGCCGGAACTTCTGACCTCGCGAAGCCTTTTTGTAGAATACGCCTGCACTAACTGCGACCGAAAAGGCGTCGAGCGCAAGGGCAAACGCAACGAACAAAGAAATTACAATTAAAACATCCTTTCCCATACCATTCAAAATTAACAAATTAAAACTACAAAAATTGTATTTAGAATTTCCCTATTTTTTTATATTTTGCTAAATTATAAAAAGCAAAAAATTTTTTCTTTAAAGGGATAAATATGGCACAAACAAAGGACCAAAAACAAGAAACTTCCAGAATTGTGGAAGAAAAATTAAAGGCGGTGAAATTGGCAATTGACCAAATCGAACGCCAATATGGCAAAGGTTCAATTATGCGGTTGAGCGATTCAAATGTTGTCCAGGTCGATGCAATTTCGACTGGATGCCTTTCGCTCGACGCTGCAATTGGGATTGGCGGTGTGCCGCGTGGACGAATCACAGAAATTTTCGGACCGGAATCCTCGGGCAAAACAACGGTGTGTCTGCAAATTATCGCAGAAGCACAGAAGGCGGGCGGTTTGGCTGCTTTTATCGATACGGAACACGCCCTCGATGTTAATTATGCGCAAAAACTGGGAGTGGACCTCACCACTCTTTTGCTTTCACAGCCAGAATTTGGCGAACAAGCACTTGAAATTGTCGAAACCCTTGCTCGCAGCAATGCCATCGATGTAATTGTAATCGATTCGGTTGCTGCTTTGACCCCAAGAGTAGAAATCGAGGGAGATATGGGCGACCCACAAATGGGAGTCCAAGCGCGTCTTATGTCGCAAGCTATGCGAAAGCTCAATGCTGTGATTGCCAAATCGAACACCTGTGTTATTTTCACAAACCAATTGCGTAGCCGACTCGGTGTAATGTTTGGCAATCCAGAGACTACAACTGGAGGGAATGCTTTGAAATTCTATGCCTCGGTTCGAATTGATATTCGTCGAAAGGATGTTATTAAAGACGGGCAGGACATTGTCGGAAATCGTGTTCGCGCAAAAATAGTTAAAAACAAAGTTGCGCCCCCATTTAAAGAAGTGGAATTTGATATACTCTACAACGAGGGAATTTCTAAAGTCAATGATATCATTGAAATTGCAATAAACAATGACTTGATTACGAAGGCTGGTTCCTGGTTTACAATTAACGACGAAAGAATCCAAGGACGCGAAGGTTTGCGAAAGTATTTGCTCGACCATCCCGATGTTTATCGTGAGCTTGAAATCAAAGCACGCGAAGTATTGAATCTTCCGCCTTTGAAATGAGTTTCACTAAAATACAATCTATTAAAAAAAGCAAGCGACAAAATTATTGCATTGTCGAGTTTGATACTGACGAGCAGATTGAACTCTCTCTCGACCTTGTTGCAAAACATAAGTTGGCAAAAGGGCGAATACTTGATACCGAGAGACTTGGTGAAATATTAAAAGAGCAAAGGGTATTCGAAGCAAAGAATCTTGCTTTGAATTTTGTTTCCTATCGGAAAAGAACAAAACACGAAGTCGTACAGAAATTAAAAGAAAAGCATTTTTTCGTCGACGAAATTCAACTTGCGACACAATTTCTTGAAGATTTTGGTTATATCGACGACCGCGAGTTTGCAAAAAATTACACAAAATATGCACTCGATATAAAAAAGTATAGTTTGGCTCGGATTAAACAAGTACTTTTAAGGAAAGGATTGGAGAAAGGATTGATTGATGAGGTTTTGAAAGAATTTACCAATGAAGAGGATGAATACGAGAACGCCTTGGAACTTGCGTTGAAGAAATTAAAACAACTCGAAAAGCAAGAGAAGGATAAACCCATTCAAAGAGTAGCGCAATATTTATACAATAAGGGTTTCGATTGGGAGATTGTCAAAAAAGTTTGTGATTCATTAGAAAATAGTAATGAATACAAAAGGGAATAGAATCAGCACACCCGGCGGGATTCGAACCCACGACCCTCAGATCCGGAATCTGATGCTCTATCCAGCTGAGCTACGGGTGCAGGTTTTGCACACCCGGAGGGACTCGAACCCCCAACCTTCTGATCCGTAGTCAGATGCTCTATCCAATTGAGCTACGGGTGCATTCGAAATACAAAATTAATAAAAAAATAAATAGTAGGAATAAAAATAGACTAATACAAACTACACTTGTCGAGTTTCATCTCGCAGCGATTGTAAAAAATTGGAATTTGAAGTGCGCGGGCAGCAATTTCAACAATAAATGTTTTCAATCGTGGACTATCGACCGACAATATGTTCAAATTTGGTAGTTGCCCACAGGAAAATTGTCGGAAACTTGTAATTACTGGAAGTTGCATATAGATTGCCAGCCGGGAGAAGCCAATATCCAACGGTTGCAACATCCAGCGTGCAATCCAGCCATTGACAAGCGGAAACGGATCGCTTTTTAGCATATGGAATTTTTCAAAACGAGCTTGAAATGCATTGGACAAGCCCTCGATTCTGATTTTTGGTTTATTATCCAGTCGCTCTCGCAGCCTATTACAAAAATAATCGGGTGATGATTTTAAAACTTCATGGAAAAACTTATCGTTTGTTATTTTCAAATAGCGCGAAAGATTATGATTGTTACAAACTTCGTACGCATATATTGCGTCGTTGATAAGTTTTATGTTCATTGGTGCACGCGTTAGGCAGCACTGCACTTCTTTGTCGCGATAGAATCTATGGTAAAACAATTTTACAGTAGAATTTGGGTAAATCGTATTAACAGCGTCTTCGATATGAATAGAACCATTAGTCATAAAAGTTGAGGGTATGACCCCACGATTTCGCATACGCCCAAGCAATTGAAACCAAGTTTTGAAGTCGTCTTTATCCGATAGTTCAAAGCCCAATATTACGTTAGAAAGCGAATCGACTGCCATTGCAATGTACATAGTATGCTTGGGGTTCTCGACTGTTGCAGCAGCGAAAGTTCTTCCAATAAGATAGATAAGCTGGACATTGTGTTTGGGAACACAAAGGTCAAGGTACTCTTCCCAATGGGGACAGCCTTCGAGAAATTCGCGCACTTTTTTGTTGATACGTAATGGCGAACTTTTATATATTTCAACAAGGTCGCGAAATGTTCGACCGCTTAGATATGCTTCCGTTAAGCTAACGATATCGGGACGGATTGTTTGGGCTTTTTCCATTACCCAAGTTTTACCGCAATTTCTACAACGATAACGGCGATTCCCTGTGGAAGTTTTACCGTGGCGGATTACCTTGCTACTTTTGCAATATATGCAGGTTATATTGTCATTGTGTCTCATTCCTATCCCTTTAAAAAAACTAAATTAATAAACAACAATTATTTTACAAAATTTATTTTTATTAGCCTCTTTTAATCTTTTATGTATTTCTGTATAAGCGTTCAAAATCGTGCTGAGATTTTCAACAATGCAAACACAAAATTTTTATAGCATTTGTGTTTTTATTTTTTAAAACTTTTTATAAATTTGTCCTGACTTCAATATCGAAAACACATATTTCAATACAAGCGAGGGTTTTTTTTATGTCCAGATGCTTCAACAAAGTTATTTTAATCGGATTTGTTGCTTCTGAACCAGAATTTAAAAAATCCCCAGGGGGAGTTTCAAATTTAATTTTTCGATTAAAGACAACCGAGTCGTTCAAGACAGTGGACGGAAGAATCGTCGATCGAACTGATTGGTTTTCGATTGTAACTTGGCGCAATCTTGCAGATATTTCCCGTAAAATTGTTCGAAAGGGGGCAAAAGTCTTTGTCGAAGGGGTCTTGCGGAGCCGCGACATTAAGTTTCGAAGTGGCGAGAAAGTTCAAAAAATTGAAATTGTTGCTGAAAATATCCTCCTTTTGGATGGCAAGAAAGATCCCAAACAAAAAGAGGTTAACGATTATTTTCACTTTGGCGACGACATCGAGTTGCAAGATTCTTTTGATGATTTGGAGAAAATTTAAATTTCATTTGCAAGGTCGACACTCGATTGGTCCTTACATTCTTGAAGCATTTCACCAATAGTTTTGTTAAATTGTGGGACAAGCCATTGGCTGGCTATTTCGTTTGCCGGGATTAAAACGAAAAGCCTTTGGTGGATTTGTGGGTGGGGAATCCGAAGGTCTTCGGTTGCTACGACATTCGAGCCGTAGAGGATAATGTCCAAGTCGATTTCACGTTCGTGCCATTTAGGTCTTGGTTTCCGTCCAATGCTTTGTTCAATTTCTTTGCAAGCAGAAAGCAATTTGTATGGCGAGAGCGAAGTCCTCCCTCGTATTGCAGCATTTATAAAGTATGGTTGATTTTTGTATCCGACTGGCTCGGTTTCGTAGAATGAGGAAACCGTGATATTTTCGACAATTTTATTTGTAACCAGCAAATCAATTGCACGCTTAATGTTTTCTATCCTATCCCCAATATTCGAGCCAAGCGATAACAATACTTCCGTGCTTTGCATTGTGCTATTCGCTTTCCTTTGTTAGTTCAGTTTCGATGTAAGAAACAACGTTGTGGATAGGTACGTTCATTTTTCTAATACGAATTGTTGCTTTGATGAGATTTGGGAATTTATCGAACACCGTATCGAGAATCGTACTTGCAATAGTTTCAATCAAGTTGAATGAATCGTCGGCAATTGCTTCTTCGATGCAATTCATCGCTTCTTCATAATTTAAAGCGTATGCAACACTGTCTTTGACGATTGCCTGCGATGCGTCGTACCACATATCCAAATCGACTTCGTAGCGACCGCCAAGCTCCTTTTCTTCCTGCTTGACACCATGGTAAGCGTAAAATTGTGCCCCCTTGATCGACAATCTTGCAATTTGCATCTCTTCCATTTTTGCTCGAAATAAAAATTTAAAATTACAAAAAGCTCAAGTTATAATTCATATAACTTTGTATTTCCTCCAGTAAATATGAAACCTTTTCAATTTAAATCCGTAGTTTACTTTTTAAGAACTATATCGAGGAGGTACTATGCAACAGAATTTTGTGAAGTCAATTGTTTTGGCTCTTTTTGGAATGTTTTTCATAAGCGCTGTAACTTTTTCTGCCGATGAATTGTCTAAAGCAACTTTTAAAGTGGATACGAAGGACAAAAGTGCAAAAGTGAAAATCGAAACGGTCGTAAGTATGTTGAAAGGTGTAAACGAAGCAGAATTAAATTTGAGCACAAAGAAACTCGAAGTGAAGTACGACCCGAGCCAGATTGAAGAAGGGATGATTCGTTTCGTAGTGGAATCGATGGGCTACCCAGTCGTTGTTGAAAAGCGAGCTTCAAAGGAGACCACTAACAAAAGCGAAAACCGAGATAGCACAAAGAAATAAGTTTCTTCCACAACCATTATTTAACAAAGCAACCCCCAACTGCCACCCGCCAGGGTGGCTTTTTTTATACCTTCCAGAAGATAATATTTCAAATTTTTGTTTTGATATTTTTAAGAGAACAAACAACGGTTATTCTTTGAAAAATTGCCCAAAAATAAGCATCAAAGCGAAAAGGCAAGCTTGGAGAAGGATGATGGTCGAGCCAGTTGGCAAATCAAACAGTATCGAAAGAAGTATTCCTATTTCAGAGCTAATAATGCCAAAGATTATTGAAAGGTAAGTCATCTGGCTAAATGTTTTGCTGATTAATTTTGCTGTTGCCGAGGGAATGACAAGAAAAGAGGCAACAAGGAATATTCCGACCAGTTTTACTGAAATAACTATCGACAAAGCAATCAGAACCGAAAGAATATAATTGTCTAAGCCAACATTTAACTTGTCGACCTTTGCAAGTTCGGAATCGAACGAAGCATAGGTCCATCGGCTCCAGAAAAAAATTGAAAGGATAAGAGTGAGAAATCCAAAAGAATAAGAATAAATTAAATCCTCGAAATTTACAAGCAAAATTGAGCCAAAGATGTATGAAAAGGCATCGGAGATGTATCTTTTGTTTATTGAGATGAAAAGAACACCAAGAGCGACGCTAACAGCAAAGAGAATCCCAATTGCAGTGTCGATTTCGATTGATGTTTTTTCTTTTAAATGGGTTAATGCAATTGCTACAAGAACTGTGAAAGGTATTGCTGTCCAAAATGGCTCTGTTTGTAGAAGCAAGCCAAGCGCAATTCCGCCAAAAGCGACATGGGCAAGCCCATCGCCCATAAAACTCATTCGCCGCTGAACAATGAAAGTGCCATAGTATGAGCCAAGGAAACCGACAATAAATCCAGCCAGTATTGCATTAGTTACAAAATTATGTTTAAGAAGCTCAAACATTATTTCTCTATTATAAATTCCATCTTATGGTCATGGCCAAGATGTCCAAAAGTTTTCTGCAAATTATCTTCGGTAAAAATCTTCTTAGGCTCGCCAAATGCAATTATAGATTTGTTCAGAAGCAGTACATTAGTTGAATGGAAATATGCATACTCCCAATCATGTGTAACCATAATTATTGTAGTTCGATTTTCTTTCTGTAGATTTTCAAGGATTTGACTGAAATCAGTTTCCGATATCGTGTCTATTCCAGTAGCTGGTTCGTCGAGGAGAAGGATTCGGGGTCGACGAATGATACTGCGGGCAAGAAAGACTCTTTGTAACTCCCCGCCAGAAAGTCTGTTAATCTGTCGATATGCAAGATGCCCCAGCCCACATTTTTCAAGAACTTGTAGCACTTGTTGACGCATCTGGATGGGATAGCGAAAAAGCCATTTGCCACTCAAACCTGTGGCAACGACTTCGTAGACTTTTGCTGGGAAATTTCTATCGATTGTTTTAATTTGGGGAACATAGCCTATGTCTTGATACGAGAGTTCTTTGGGGGGGGTACCAAATACTTTTACAGTTCCTTTGCTTGGCTCGACAAGTCCAAGGATTGTCTTTATCAAGGTGGTTTTTCCGCCCCCGTTAGGTCCGACAATTGCCAAAAATTCAGTTTCTTTTACGGAGAAGTTTATATCCTTAAGAACGCAGTATTTTCCAAAGAAAACATAAAGATTTCGAATTTCGACTGCCGTGGTGGTCATTGTAATGCAAATAAAATTGTTTTTACATTTTTCAGCACAAATTCATCGTAGGTTGTAATTTTCGGGTTCCCAATAGGGTCGAGTTCGAAAAGGCGAACGCCAGTACTATTTGCAATGACTTCGGCAGAGTGTGGATTTAGCTGAGGCTCAGTGAAAATTGCTTTTGTTTGCGTCTGTTTTATTTTTTGGATAATGTTGTTCAGATGGGAAAGCGTTGGCTCTGCCCCCGGGGTTTCTTCGATGCTTCCGCCATAAATTAGGCCATAATCGCGCAGAAAATAGCGAAATGAAGGATGAAAAGTAAAAACATATTTACCACGAAGTGGAGATAGAATTTTTTTAATCGTGTCGTCCAACGCAAATAAACGAGATTTGAATTTGCGGGAACTCTCCAGAATTTTTTGTTTGTATTCTGGCAATTTTTCAACAAGCAAAGTAGTTAGAGTGTCCAAAATAGAAAGTACTGTTTTTGGGGAAGTCCAGAAATGCGGGTCCGGGGTTTTACCATCTTCGAAAAGATATATTTCATTTTCTGGAAGTAGTTTAAGCACTTGAATTTTATTGGATATTGATTTGGTAGCCCACTTGTCTAAATTGTCCGCAACATAAAAAACGATTTTAGCATTATCAAGTTTATTAACGTCAGAGACTTTTGGTTCGAATGTATGTTCGGAAACATTAGGTGGAACAATGCTAAAAACGATTGAACTGTCGCCAACGATTCCTTGTATGATTAATTTTAGTGGATAGTTAGAAGTGAAAATAAGTTCTTTAGAATTATTTTCTTGCTTTGTGCAGGCAACGATAAGAAGCAAAAATAGGACAAGCGCCTTTTTCATTTTTCAGAATTTATTGATTCGATAATTCTGTTGCGAATTTCGTCAATACGGGGTAACCCTTTAAGGTACACTCGACAAGAAAGAGAAGCTATCGGTGGCATAGGAAGCCCTTCGAAATCCTTTCCATTGATAAGAAGTGTGGGAGAACCTCGAAAACCAACTTCACGCGCTAATTCCTCGGTTTCTATAAGCTCTTCAGAATAGACTACTTCGGGTAAATCCTTTATTGCTTCTTTCTCTCGACGAATCATCTCCTCTGAATTTGGGCAACCTCGGAAGTACTGGACTTTTACATCTACCATATTCACCAACAATAAAAATATTAAAAACGATTAATCAAAAGTAATATTTTTTAATCTTTTGGCCAATAAAAAAACATTAGGATACTTCCCTTCGAAAAGGGATTGTAATCAAACTTTTGTTCAATTTTCAGTCACTAATTTATAACAAGCCTGCTTATTAAATAAAGCACCACAATAAGCCCAATTCCAATAACGATGCTCCAAGTGATAAGCTTTTTTTCTATTGGTAGAAGCGGTTCGAATTCGATTTTTTTAATTTCATCTGAAATTTTGGTATTTTCTTGCATATTACACCTTTTAAATTAACTTGAGATAGTTGGTGGTAAAACATTATGGAAAAATAGCCAAGAGATAAGCAAAGCAACCCAAATAATAAACCCAAATAATGCCAAAACGTAAATTGCAGCAAGTTTGCCAATGCCTTCCTCCCACAACTTACGGAAGTTTGAAACTAAACCAATTGTGAAGAATGTCAAAACAAAAAACAGAGTCCGAAAGACATTTGCTTGGTTTGTTGAAATCGAACCAACCCCGGGAAAAGTTTTGGTTTCTTTCGAAACAGTGACTAATTCAACCTTTCCTGTGGCGTCGTATTTTTCGATTTGCTTTGTTTCAACGACGGTTTTTTTAACAAATTCTGGATTTGACAAACCAATTATGAGGAAGATCAAGAAAGTTAAAATATAGCCAATAACGAATTTTGGAAAACGTTCCCAAATTTGACGGGCAGGCACTTTTTGGGTTTCCATTCCACGATTTTCAATATATCTTGTCCAAATATATGCAAGGACGAATGCCCAGATACCAATAAACACATCGATAAATACTTTGACATTTGTTGCCGTGTTGAGAATCCAGTCTTTTTGATAGAGAACACCGTTTTCAGCGGCTTTTGCCAGTATTAAGGCATCGGCAATAGCGCCGCTTGCGGCTGCGGCTCCGTCGGTCTTCACTGCAAGGCCCATCCACGCTCCTGCAACAAGTGGGTCCTTCCAAAGAAATTGTTGAGCAAGGAAAGGTAGTATCAACAACTCGACAACAGCAAATATTACTACAAGAGAAGAGACCATAATCGGAACAACTGGGCGAGCCCGAATGGCTGCGCCTGTTGCAATTGCTGCACTTACCCCACAGATGGAAATCCCCGAGGCAAGAGGCGCTGCCCACTCCGGACTGAATTTGAAGTATTTCCTTGCCAGAAAGTAAACCACCGCCCAAAAAATCAAATATGCTGCAAGTATTGAGCATAAACCAAGAAAGACAATCGAAAAAGCGAGGCTCGAATTTTCTATGGCTTTGATTCCGACACCAGCGCCCATAATTACAATCGCAGTCTTTACGTAAAGTTCCGGCGATACAGCAGGTTTCAAACTTTCGGCAAACTTTGGGAGAAAGTTGCTGATTAACAAACCAACAAGCAAGGCAATGATAAATCCTGCCTCGCCAGTTAATTTCAAAGACCAATTAATTCCGAATTTTTGAAATTCGGTGGGTGTTGTAGCGGCAATGTTTGCATGGTTGCCCAAAGCCCAACAGCAGAAACTAATGATAAAAATGATGGTAAAAGAATAGAAAAACTTTGCTGGATGTCCCCCGAGAAGCCAATTGCCAATTCCAATAAATATCAACATAAACAAATAGGTAAAGAGTATGGAAAAAAAGGGGCTAAGCGCAGAGTAAGTTTTGGAAACAGTTGTAAAAGCAGAAGAAAGATTAACCCAGGTCGAGGTTTTAACACCCCATCCAAGCAAGTCGATGTTGAAGATAACACCGAGAGAAAGAAGGAAAATAAAAAGCCCTAACCATAGCGACAACCAATCTTCGCTTAGTAGAGGTTTCCTTTGATTCATAGCAGACCCTCCAATTTGTTGTTTATATTCCAGTGCTTCCGAAACCACCCTCTCCGCGAGTAGTTTCGGAAAGTTTATTGGATTCAACCCAATCAATGCGTTCGTATTTTGCAACTACAAGTTGTGCAATTCTGTCGCCACGATTAATAACATAAGGTTCTTTGGAGAAGTTAGCAAGTATGATTTTTATTTCGCCTCGGTAATCGCTGTCGATGGTGCCTGGCGAATTCAAAGCAAAAATTCCGTGTCGGAGTGCAAGCCCGCTGCGTGTTCGCACTTGACATTCGTATCCATTTGGTAGCTCGATGGCAAGATTCGTAGGAACAAGAACTATTCCACCGGCAGGAACAACTATCGGTTCGTCGATTGCTGCTCGAATATCCATACCGGCAGATCCCTCCGATTGGTATTCGGGCAAAGGAATGTCGCTAAATCTATCGGACAACCTTGTGATTTGAATCTTCATTTAAAAGCTATTTTCAAAATCAAAAAGCAAATTTAAAATTATTAATTTTAAATAAGACAATAAAATTTTATTTATATACTTTATTTTTTCTGATTGGCAAAAGAAGTAACAGAGATGCGAAATCGCTTTGCAACAAAAGATTTTTGAGCCGTCGATCGGTCTTGTTTGTTCAAAACGCGTTATTATTTCTTTTTCTTTCGTGAAGGAACTTTTCTTTGTTGCGTTGGCGGGACGCCAGGAAGCCGTTTGCCTTGCGACTCGGCTATTTCTTGAGCCTCGCGAAGTTTGCGCTGGAACCATCCTTCCTTTTTGGGTGCTTTCTTTAAATCTTCAAGTGTAAGTTTCTTTTTGGAAAATTTGTTTAAATATGTTTGATGTGCAATGCTAAAAAGGTTGAACATAAAGTAATACAAATTTAAACCAGAAGGAAATGAAGAGAATAAAAACACAAACAGTATAGGGAAAATATAAATCATAGCTTTCTGACGTGGGTCGGTGATGGTGAGCTTCTGTTGCAAGAAAAGCGTGATGCCCATCAGAATCGCTAATCCCGATATGTGTTTAATTCCAAGAATTGAAAACGGGAAATTGACGATATAGTCGGGAAGGGACAAATCTGTAATCCAGAGAACAAAAGGAGCTTGGCGCAAATCGATTGCGGTTCGCAAGACTGCCCACAAGGCATATAGAATAGGTAATTGAAGTAGTAGCGGAAGACAGCCGCCCATCGGGTTGATACCATATTCCGAGTAGAGTTTCATTATCTCTTTTTGTTGTTGTTGAGGGTCGTCTTTGTATTTGTCTCGAATCTTTTGCATTTCTGGCGCAAGGAGTTGCATCCTTTGTGCCGACCGCATCTGTGAAATTGTCAATGGGTGGAGAAGTATTTTCATCAAAAGGGCAAAAATGATTATGCTGATTCCATAATTTCCAATAATACTGTAAATGAATTTGAAAATTGGTAACATAAAGAATTCACCAATCGGGCGGACAAGCAAACGCCAACCAAAATTGACAACAGCGGATATGCCATAGTCCTTGACAATAGAATAATCGATTGGGCCAATGTAAATATCGAACGAGCGAGTTTGCTGTCCTCCTCTGTACGGAATGTTTATTGCAATGTTGTATTTTTCAATTACCCCATCGTTTTCAACGTGTTCGCGATAACCATTAACATAAACAGTTGGTTCGATAGAACCCTTTGGGGTTGGTATAATTGCCGCAGTGAAATATTTGATTTTGCAGGCAACAAAATCCAATTTACCGGCAGGTGCAATCTGAACTGGCTCGTTGCTCGATGCATCGGCTTCTTCGATCTCTCCATTGAGAGATACAATGGCTTTTGCTTCTGCCGATTCATCTATTGAATTCATTTCTTGGTAGCGAAGCCCGTGTGTCCATTGTAGATTATATCCTCTTGGCGTAATATATTCGTCCAAATTGTTGAAAACAATATCATTGTGGAAATGGTACTTGTTGCCATAAAAAACTAACCTTTTCGTTAATTTTTTCCCATTTCCAAAGTCAATTTCTGCAAGGATTTCGACCGAGTCCGTACCCGAAATTTTAATATAATCGTTATTGATATAGAATTTATAATTTAAATTTCTATCATCGAGTTGGATATTATCGCGGGTGTAGAGGAAAAGCGATGGTGTCCCACCTTTTGCCCAAATTAACTGTGTTGGATAAGCATTCCAAGATTTGAATTTTTTTAAGTACCACCTCAAGATTGTTGCACCTTTGGAAGAAATATAAGCTTTCACCAAATCATTCTCAACGATAATAATTCTTTCTGTGCCGCCAATAAATGGGGCAAAACTTTGACCAAATTTGTTTATTATTTTCACTGAATCGGGAAGCTCGCTCTTTGCCGTGTCGACTTTTGACTTGGTTTCGACCACCTGGGTTGTGTCACGATTTTCATTTTTTTTCGGAGGCGGAACTTGTTTGATTGAAATGTAAAAAGTCCAGATTGTAAGTATAATTGTGATTAACAAAATTGCAATAATTGATTTCTTATCCATAGTAAACACCTATTTTTGTTAAGGAACAGGGTCGTAACCGCCTGGATTAAATGGATTGCAGCGAGCAATACGGCGTACAGAAAGCCACAAGCCTTTTATTGCCCCATACTTTTTCAATGCTTCAATAGAATAGTTGGAACAAGATGGATAAAATCTACAACTCGAAGGAAACAAAGGTGAAACGAACCATTGGTAAAATTTTACAAGGTAAATCAAGAAATACTTCAACTCTTCTCCTTCCCTTTTTCAACAAGCATTTCGCTGGCAACAGTCAAACCTTTTTCGACAATAGGCAAGATATCTTTCAAACTTATTTCACAGGCTCGTTGCGGAGCGTCCACCCATCCAAGAAAGATGTATTTAAAACTGTGCAATTTTTCTTTCATACCACTTCTTGCCAAATACCGAAGAGATTCGCGCAATAGTCGTTTGATACGGTTTCTGACGACTGCTTTTTTGGTTGCTTTTTTTGAAACTTGTACTGCATAGAAAATTTTATTTAACTCGGCTTCGGGTTCACCCCTACCTCGGGGCAATACAACAAGGCGCAAACTACCGATGGAAAATCTCTTGCCATTTGCGAAAAGTAACTCAAACACCTTTTTTCTTTTGATGGTTTCAAGTTTATAGTTCACAATTTAGCTTAGTATTTCTTTTTTTCGTCGGAAACGGTTAACTTATGGCGACCCTTGGCGCGACGGCGAGCCAGCACCTTGCGTCCGTTTTTGGTTGCCATCCGAGCCCGAAACCCATGCGTGTTCAATCTGTGCCTTCTGCTTGGTTGATACGTTCGTTTCATTTCCAACCTCTATTGCTTTTTGAAATAAAATGAGTTACAAAATTAAGAAAAATCCTATGAATAACAATAATTCTTTTTTTTTCACTATTTTATTTTCTTTTTCGACTATACTTTTTTTAATCTTGAAAAATGAAACTTTTTTGTGTAGCGTTTGCCATATGTCTATATTTTACAACGAGTTGCTTTGCGAGCGATTCTCTATTCGTTCGCTATAAAGCTTTTGTTGCTAAACCCGGTTCAATCCAAAAATTGAAGACTTTGCAAATTGTTGGTGTCTTGGTCAGCGATAGGAATGATTCGCTCGAATTTGTGCTCCATCGTATTTTCCCCGATACAATTCGATTGCAAGTTCGTTTTGGCGATACTTATGCTATCACCGTTATTACAGCGGAAACTGGGTGGATTGTCGACCCGACTCGTAAGATTTTCGAACCCAAGGAATTATTGCGCGACGAAGTCCAACGAATCAAATCGAATATCTTGAATCTTTTTGGTTTTCTCGACCCAAATGTTTTGGATTCTGTTCGCGCACGCAACGTTGCAAATCCCGACACTAATTATGTCTCTTTCGAAGTAATCAATTCTACATTAGACACTACTTACTACTTTTTCCACAAAAAAGACTTTTCCGATTCTTATCGTATAGTTCGATTTTACCATTCCCCATATTATTTTAAAATTATTCCGAAACTTCTTTTTTCTTATATGGGATTTGCAATTCCGCGCCAGATTGAAGTTTTTGCAAATGAAAAGAAACGAACTTTGTTATATATAGTTAACATTAATATAAATAGTGATATTGAAAGAGATTTGTTTATCTTAAAAAAGTGATTTTTTTATCTTTGTAGTTGCTTTGTGATGTTGAAAATATTTTAAGGTACAATATGAAAGTCGATGTTGTAATGCCCAAAATGGGCGAATCATTGCAGGAAGGAACGATTTTACGCTGGTTGAAGAAAGTTGGCGACCGCGTCGAACGAGACGAGATGATATTAGAAATTTCGACGGACAAGGTCGATACCGAAGTCCCATCGCCTGTTTCTGGTGTTATTGTTGAGATTCTTGCCAATGAGAACGAAACTGTGCCCGTCGGGGCTGTCATCGCAAGAATTGAAACTGAATCTGTCGAAACTGTTACGGAAACCAAGGTTGAAGAACCCCCAAAAGTCGAGTTTCAACAACCAGAAGTGGCTACTTCCGAACCCACCAAAGAATTTGTGGAAAAGGACGAGACACGGAATGACAGCTTAGTCGATGTTGTAATGCCCAAAATGGGCGAATCATTGCAGGAAGGAACGATTTTACGCTGGTTGAAGAAAGTTGGCGACCGCGTCGAACGAGACGAGATGATATTAGAAATTTCGACGGACAAGGTCGATACCGAAGTCCCATCGCCTGTTTCTGGTGTTATTGTTGAGATTCTTGCCAATGAGAACGAAACTGTGCCCGTCGGGGCTGTCATCGCAAGAATCTCCACTGGCGAAGGGACAATCGTTGAAAAACAACCAGAGAAAACAAAGGTTCAAGAAGTTAAAAAAGAATCCACTGTAGAGCGCGTCCAACCAGATATCGAACAGCAAAAAGAAGATGGGAAAAAGCCCAAACAGCGCGAAGGTCGCAATTTCTTCTCTCCCGTTGTAAAGGAGATTGCCAAACAAGAAGGAATTAGCGATGAAGAATTGATGACAATAAAAGGAAGTGGACTCGAAGGCAGAGTAACGAAAAATGATTTGCTAAAATATATTGAGGAGAAAAAATCAAAGAAAGTTGCTTCTCAACAAGTAGCGAAAGTCGAACAGGAAAAAGTTCCGGAGGCAAAGATTGTTCCACCGATTGCACCTGCCCCGACTATTACCACATATGGTCCAGATGTTGAAATTATTCCGATGGACCGTGTCCGGCAAATCATAGCCCAGCATATGGTATATTCAAAACAGACATCTGCCCACGTTACAAGCGTCCACGAAGCAGACGTTACTGGGATTGTCCGTTTTCGCGAGAAATTCAAAGATGAGTTCGAAAGGCGGGAAGGATTCAAATTAACTTATACACCATTTTTTGCAAAAGCAGCAGTCGAGGCAATTCGTGCTTATCCGCGTGTCAATGTTAGCGTTGATGGAACGAATATTATTCAACACAAGAGAATACATCTTGGAATTGCAACAGCGCTCGAAGATGGGAATCTAATTGTTCCGGTTGTTAAAAATGCCGACTCGTTGAGCTTACCCGGGCTTGCCAGAGCAATTTTCGACCTCTCATCAAGAGCAAGGAGTAAAAAACTCAACCCAGAGGATATCCAAGGTGGAACTTTTACTTTGACAAATGTCGGTACATTTGGAACACTTTTCGGCACACCAGTCATCAACCAGCCGCAGACTGCAATTCTTGGTGTTGGCGCAATTCAAAAGCGTCCCGTGGTGAGGACAATCGATGGCGAGGACGTAATCGTTGTTCGCTATATGGCATATGTTTCCTTGACTTACGATCATAGAGTGATTGATGGAATGCTTGCTGGTTTGTATCTTACAGAACTTGTTCGGTTGCTCGAATCTCAAAGCGAAAAAACTTTGTCTATTTGACGAGACAATTTTTACGTTAAGGCGAACATTTTTGTTCGCCTTTTTTTGTTTTTCAAATGTAATTTTAAAAGTAAGGGAATTTATTTTGAAGGATTTAAAGTGGTTTGTTTGTTTGCGGTTTCTATCTTCTCTATAGCCTGTTTGACTTGTTCCATATACCAACGTGGAGTGCTCGTTGCACCAGTAATTCCGACCGATTGAGCATTCACGAACCACATTGGCTGCAATTCATTAATGTCTTCGATGAAATAGGAATTTGGGTTGGTTTCGACGCAAATCTTGAAAAGGCTTTTACCGTTGGATGAGTTTCGCCCTGCAACGAAGATTATAACGTCATTTTCTCGAGCAAAGCGTTGAAGGTTTTCTTCGCGTCCAGTTACAGCACGGCAAAGCGTATCTTTCACAACGAGTTGTTCACGGTAGTTGTCGTAGGCTTGGAGTTCTTTGACTTTTGATTCGAGCACTTGGCGAATTTTGTGGAATAGATGCTTATCCATCGTCGTTTGCGAGAGGAACAGAGTTTTCTTTGTGAAATCTACTTTTTCGAGGGCCTCCGTTTCGGTTTGTATGACAATACATTCGTCATTGCAAACACCGCGCAACCCAATTACCTCGGGGTGTTGTGGTTTGCCGAAAATCACAATCTGATAACCTTCGGTGTAAAACTTATGGACACGATTTTGCAAAGCGGTCACCAATGGGCAGGTAGCATCAATTAATTCAATGCCGAGCTCCTTTGCTTTTTCGTAAGTTCTTGGTGGCTCGCCGTGGGCGCGAATTAACACTTTTACATTTTTGTCTTTCAAATCTTGCAACTGCTCGTGGTAGATTGTTTTTAAACCCACTTTTTCCAACCGCTCTACTTCCTTTGGATTGTGGATAATCTGTCCAAGGATATAAACTTCTCCGTTTTTATTTTCCGAAAGTGTTTTCTCGGCAATTTCAATTGTCCGAACAACGCCCCAGCAATAGCCGGAATTTTCATCTATTGTAACTTTCATTTTATGCTAATTTTAATAGACAAAATTAAAAATTAGGGACGATAAATTTCAAAGATTATTTATCTTTTCGATTGCAAGTTTATAAATTTTTTCGACTTGTTCTTGAATTGTCAAGTTGGTTGTGTCGATTTCAATTGCATCGTCTGCCTTTTGCAGTGGACTATGCTGGCGGGTCGAATCGATTTTGTCTCGTTCGACAATTTGGGTTCGTACCTCTTCGGGTGAAACTTCGATTCCATTTTGTTGCAATTCCAGAAGTCGTCTTCGGACTCTTTCTTCGACGCTTGCAATTAAGTAAATTTTCAATTCTGCATTGGGGAAAACAACTGTACCAATATCGCGACCATCCATAACAATACCACCGTTGGCGCCAATTTTTCTTTGTTGGGCAACAAGAAATTCCCGTACACACTTGTATGTGCTGATTGGGCTAACAAATTTAGTAACTTCTGGCAAGCGTATCGCCTCGGAAACATCTTCATTGTTTAAAAAAATTTTCAATGAGCCATTTTCATATTTGAAATCAATGGAAATTTCAGAAAGCAAACGGCAGACTTCTCGTTCCTTTAATGGCAAATTTTGGCGTAACCAATAAAGGGTCACTGCTCGATACATTGCGCCCGTGTCGATGTAATTGTATCCTAGCATTTGTGCAAGCAATTTGGCTGTAGTACTTTTGCCCGAACCAGCAGGTCCATCGATCGCAATAATAATTTTCTTCATAGTCCAAGGAAATTAAATATATTCTCCTCTTCCGAAAAGCTGTGGACAAGTAGGTTTGGCTGGCGTTCTGCTAAAATCTCGTATGGTGTTTTTCCAGTTGCAACTGCAATAACTTTTATATCGTTTGCTTTCGATGCAAGAATATCTGCAATGGAATCGCCAATAACAAATGTGTTGTAATTGAAGAAGATTTCTTTACCGATGAATGTATTTCCTCTTGTTATTGCAATTCTATGCAATTTGCTTCGTTCGAGGCTTTCATTGCCGAAAGCACCAAAGGGGAAATATTTTTTCAAGCCAACCAACTCGAGTTTGTAATAGGCGCATTCTTGGAAGTTGCCAGTAAGAAGCCCAAGTGTTACATTGTCCCTTTCGTTTAGTTCAGAAATGAACTCCATCACATTTTCATAGATAAATATTTTATCTTTTTTGCAGTGCATCTTGAATTCGTCCAAAAGTTTCTGCCAAAGTTGAGATTGATTTTCAATAACTAGTTGAAAATCAATGTTGTATATTTGAGAAAGTCTAAAAAGAATTTCGAGGTCGGTCAAACCAGAAAAGTCGAAATCAAAATCAGCTGAGTATTCTTTCAAATTGAAAAAATCGCAAAAAACTTTTTGGAAAATACTTTTCGATAAACCATCTTCAACTTTTAGTATAGTGCCATCAATGTCGAAAAGGACAAGAATCGGCTTCATTTTAAAAAGGAAGGTCGTCTTCTTCCTCAGACGTTTTTATTTCCTCTTGCGGGAAAGTATCGTTTTGTATATCGTTGATATAGAACGAAGTGGGATCGGCAAATTCATTGTCGTATGCAGATGCATCGACAACATCGCGTTCACTGCGTGTTTCGAGAAATACTATTGAGCGAGCAATTACTTCCGTTATGTAATGTGTAACACCGTTCTTTTCATACTGGCGTGTTTTGTTCCTTCCTTCGATACCAACTCTGTGCCCTTTTTTCAGCAATTTATTTGCTGTTTCGGCAAGATTGCCAAATACAACAACTGTGTGCCAATCGGTTTCTTCTTTCCAAGTGCCAGAGCTTCGGTCGAGGTATCGTTCGTTTGTTGCAACACGAAAGCGGCAAACATTAATACCTTGGGGCGAAGTTCTGAACTCTGGGTCTGCTCCCAATCGGCCTATGAGGATTACTTTGTTCATAGTAAATGGCATAGCGACCTCGTTGTTAAAAATTGAAACTGCCCCGAGAGGCTTTCTCGGGGGGTTTATTAACTACCAGATGCTTCTGGATTGTAGTCGTTTGGATAATTGATGGTGAAACTGTCGTCCGATTGGGACGAATGTGTCTCGTCGGTGCGAGGTTGTTTTCTGCTTAATATTATAATGTTTTGGGCAATAATTTCTGTAACAAATTTGGTTATTCCATCTTTTTCGAACGAGCGTGTGCGTAACTTGCCTTCCACATAGATTTTGTCGCTCTTTTTAATTTTCTGCACAGCAATTTCAGCGAGCCGGTCCCACAAAACAACGCTATGCCAATCGGTAATTTCTCGGCGCTCGCCATTCTTCCCACGATAGAATTCGGTCGTCGCGACGCGCAAAGTGCAAACGCTATTGCCTTGCGGTGTTTTTCGCAACTCTGGGTCTTTTCCTACATTTCCGATTAATTGTGCTTTGTTTAGACTTCTTCCTGCCATCTCGTTACCTCTTAATAATATAAAAACCTACAAAATACCTTTTACTTAATCCTTGTCTCTTTTGTAAAAGTCAAATTTACCAAAATAATTTACATTTTCAAAGAAATCTAAAAATTATTATTCGATTTTGCTTTAAATTTATTTTTATTTAACAGAAAATTTGTTAATTATGTTTTAATATCCTTTTGCAATATCGTCTTAATTTTTTCCACTTTTGACTGCATTCTGCTTTGCTCGCCTCGTCGGTAATCGACTTTGATCACAGAATAGATTCGATTCGCTTGGGATTCGAGTATCTTGAAGCATTCGCCGATGACATTGAATACTTCCTCCCAGGTACCTTCGAGTATCGTTCCCATTGGTGTCAATCGATAGTTCAATCCGCTTTTGTCGATGTGGTCGATGATTTGCGATACATATTGGCTGACGCTTTCGCCTTTGTCTGTTGGAAACATTGCGAATTCCACCAATACCATTTTTATCTCCTATCTTTTGGTAACATCAAATTTATAAATAATTAAATAATCTATTAAATTTATTTTTGTTCGAAAGAGTTAAGTAGGAAGGTTTTTGTTATTTGTTTTGTTTTGCATTAAAGGTTTTTGTAAATAAATACTTAAATTAGATTTTTATTCTATCATTTTAGAGGATTTCTGATTTTGTTGTCACTGGAGATGGAAGATTTTAACAAAAGTATTTACTTATGAAAACATTAATTGCCATTGCTATGGTTTTGGTTTCAGCATCAGTTTTGATGTCGCAAGAAATTTTATGGTGGTATGAACTGAAAGATTCGGCTTTTGGGCAAGCTTGCGGAGGCGATTTGGATGGCGACGGCAAAATTGAAATTGTTTTTGGTTGCTACCGAAATGACAGCTCAGTCTATGTTTTGAATGCCGAGGATGGCTCGCTGCTTTGGAAGTTCAACACTTCGGATGGTCGAGTCGAGGGCTGTAACGATGTGGCTCCATTGATTTATGATGTAGATGGCGACGGAACCAAAGAGGTTATTGTTCCAAGTTCTTGCAATCCAACAACATTTTGTTTTAATGGAGTTGATGGATCGCTTAAATGGACCGCTCCAACGAGGGGAAGCGATTCCCCGCCAACAATTGGAGATATCGACGGCGACAACGAGTTTGAAATCTTGCACGGGGAATTCCTTGGCTATGTTATTTGCTTTGATGCGAAAACTGGCAATAGAAAATGGGAACTTCTTGTTCAGCCAAACACTTGGATTCAAACAGCCCCAACACTTGTCGATATCGATGGGGATGGCTTGCTGGACTTTGTTGTGGCAACCTGGTGCTTGTCGAAATCCGACACAAATCGAGTTTATGCGTTTCGCGGTTACGATCAGAAATTGCTCTGGAGAAAGGATATAAGCGCAACTGTTTATCATGGGACTTCGGTTGCAGACATTGATCGTGATGGTAAATTCGAACTTATTTTTGGCGACTACGATGGCGTTCTTTATGTTTTGAATGCAGAAGATGGCTCGACAAAATGGACTTACTCTATTCCGAATTGGTATTATATTGGTAGCCCAATATCTATTGCTGATGTCGATGGCGACGGTTTTTGCGAACTTTTGTTTTCGACAGCGTTCCATATTGTTGCGATGACCAAGGATGGAAACATTCTTTGGTCCTATCAATTGAACAACGAAAGTCCGTCGTTTCGAGGAGTGGCACTTTCCGACCTTGATAATGACAATTTGCCAGACGTTGTTTTCGGAACATCCAAGGGGAAAGTGATTGCTTTGAAAGGAACAAATGGGGTAAATATTGCAACAATAGATTTGCAAGAACATATTGGCAAAGAATTTTCAATCGACCATTGCCCGTTGATTTCCGATTTTAATCGTGATGGTAAAGTCGATGCCTTCGTAGTTGGTGGAAAAACGGAATATCCAAATTTTACAGCTAACTACGGTAGGGCATATTTAGTTTCTTTAGGTTATGGGAATGGACCAGATTGGCTTGTCTTCCAAAACAATGCTCATAGAACCGGAAGTATTTGCGATTTATTAAATTCTGTACCATCTTTTGCGTTTGGGTATTTTAGGTTCAATCTTCGTTTTGATTTCAACAGCGGGGATATAGTCATTGAGTATGCTGATTTGCCTTCGGAGCAGATAGAAGTAAGCATCCTTGATGTATTTGGTCGAAAAGTTTATTCTGGAAATGAAAGTGAATTTTCAGATGGAAAATTTAGGTTTAAATTAGAGAAAATTTCCTCTGGCATATACTTTGTTAGTTGTAAAGTTGGAGACATTGTTAATTTTAAAACCATTTCAATTGTAAAGTAAGTCTTTTGAAAATGAAAGACTATTACACACTACTCCATTTAGTCGAGGAATTTCAAATATTGAAAGATTTTGTGGTTGTCGAATGCTTCACTCAAGAACGAAATTCGCTATTCGTGGAGTTTTACAATGGTGAAAGACTCCAAACTTTACAATTTTCCTGCGAAACGGGATTGGAATCGGTTTTTTTGCGTAGGAATTTTGAGCGAGCCCGTATGAATTCTGTGGACTTGTTACCCGAAATTATCGGTGCAAAGTGTAAAGAGGTTCGGCTCTTTGGAAACGAAAGAATTATTGTCTTCGACTTTGGTGAACTTGAATTATGGTTTGTTCTTTTTGGTGGAGCGAAAACAAATGCTTATGTGATTGACAGAACTGGCAGAATCCGAAATAGTTTTTTAAATCCTGGAGTTTATGTGGGGGAAAATACCGATACGATACTTAAAGTCAAAGCAGGCCAAGAAATTACAACAATTCAAGATTATCTTCATCGCACCAAATATTTCACAAAGGAAATTGCCGAGCTTTTGTGTAAAAGAATAAAATTGGATTGTAGCAGCAGATTTCAAAAATTGACTCCGAGCGAGTTTGAAATGGTTGAAGAGTCGGCAAAACAAATGGCGACGGAACTTGCGCTTGCCAATGAGTATTATGTTTTCTTTAACGACCATAAATACTTCGTTTCAATGATATTTCTGGATGAGTTTCAATTTGTTAAAAAGTTCACAAGCATTTCCGAAGCAATTTACTTTTGCTATGTAAAGTCTATTTCATACCTTCGTGCCAAAGAAAAATATAAGGAAATCGAGAAAAAGCTTTCTAATGAATACAAATATTTGAAAAGTAAAATTGAAAATTTAAATCAGCAAGAAAAGTTTGAGAGAAGAGTCGAGGAATACCAAAAATTTGCCGATTTATTATTGTCACAACAAAATTTGTCGATGAAAGGATTGACAACAATTAAACTTGTCGATTACGATGGGGCGGAAATTCAAATACCGTTGAAACCCGAATTGAATTTAAAACAGAATGCCGAGTATTACTACCAAAAAGCAAAGAAGTTGAAATCAAGCCTATCGGCTTCCCGAACGAACATTGAAGAAACAATAAGGCGCTTTGCAAAACTTGAACAGGCTTTCCAATCGCTTAAAAGTTTAGACAACTATTTGAAAATTAATGGTTTTGAAAAGGAATTTTCCGATGTACTATTAAATATCGAAAAAACATCCACAGCAGAAGAATTCATATCGAGGTTCCGCCGTTTCAATCTTGGAGAAGGCGCTGTGCTATTCGTGGGGAAAAATGCAAAAAACAACGAAGAACTAACATTTGGATTTGCAAAACCAAACGATTTTTGGTTCCACGCCAGAAATGTCGGCGGAAGCCATTGCGTTCTTAAATATTCCAAAGGGAAAGAGCCACCAATGGAGATTATTGAGAAATCTGCACAAATTGCTGCATATTTTTCAAAAGCACGAAATTCAGACTTTGTCCCAGTATCATACACTCAAAGAAAGAACATCAGAAAACCCCGACGTGGGGAAAAAGGTACAGTTATTTTAATGCGCGAAAGTGTGGTCTTTGTCCAGCCGAAAAAACCAGATGAACAAAAAGATAATTAGTTGTGGGAATTGTAGCATCTTGCTTCGCGTACGAAATCTTTTTCGAGTTGGAAGATGTAGCGCCGAGTCTTACGGTAACGGACGAAGCCTATAGAAACGGTGATGATAGCAATAGGTATTAAAGCCCAACCTACAAGTTGGAACCAGATATTTTGGAAAAATTGTAATAGGGTCAACCCAGCGGCAAGTGTTGCGAGCGCGGTTCTTTGATAGGCAAGAAATGTTCTTTCGCTTGCAAGAATTGAACGAATAGCGGCAAGTTGGTCGTTGAGGTTTAGTTCTTTTTCGACAAACTTTTTGAACAAATCATCTGTTAGAAGTGAAAGACGAAAAAATTTCAACATAACTAACTTTGATAACTTTTAATTATTTTTGTTATTTAAAAAAGAGATAACGAAGTCTTTTAATATATATTTTTATGGAAAAAAAGTCGTCGATAATTAAAAGAACAGCAGAGGAATGGCTTGAATTTGGCGACGAAGCATTCAACAAAGGAGATTATGAAACTGCTTTCCAGTATTACAAAAATGCAATAGCAGAGAATTCCAGTTCACCTTTTGCATATTTCAAAGCCGGCAATGCACTCTCGCTTTTGAAAAGATGGAATGAAGCGATTAAATACTATATCGGCACAATAACTTTAGACCCTACTTTTTCATTTGCTTATTACAAGAAAGGGCTTTGCCATCTTGAACTGTTGCAAATTAACGATGCGATGAAAGATTTTACCACTGCAATAGAGCTCAATCCAAACTTTGCACTTGCCTATTTTCGCCGAGGCTATTGTCTTTACATAGTCAAAAAATTTGAGGAAGCGATTCAAGATTTTACAAAAGCAATAGAATTAGACCCCAATTATGCCCAAGCCTATATCTACCGAGGGAATTGTTTTTTCCACTTAACGAAAAGCCAGGAGGCAATTGCCGATTACGACAAGGCGATCGAACTCGACCCGAGCGACCCAAAGGTGTTCATTTCGCGTGGTGTTGTAAATCTTCGATTAGGACAATACAAAGAAGCAATTGGCGACTTCACGATTGCAATATCTATTGACGATAAAAATTATCTTGCATACAATTATCGTGGTTATTGTCTTAACCAGATGAAACAATACGAACTTGCAGTAGAAGATTTCGAAAAAGTGATTCTATTGAAAAGCGATTTTGCCGATGTATACAACAATATGGGAATTGCTTATGTTGGGTTGAAGCAATTCGAGAAAGCAATAGAATATTTCGACAAAGCAATAGAAAGGAACCCTAAGTCCGCAACGATATATTTCAATCGTGGCAATGCAAATTTACAACTCAAAAACTATGTCGAAGCCATCATTGATTACGACAAAGCAATAACGATCGACCCCAATTATGCTTATGCCTTCTATGGACGTGGCAACGCCAACTATGCCCTTGAACAATGGCGCGATGCTCTTCGAGACTACTCCAAAGCAATTGCATTGAAGCCCGATTTTGTCAATGCACACATTGCTCGCGGAAATGTTTATCTTAAAATGAAACATTTGAAAAAGGCACTGGAAGATTTCACCACTGCTATCGAGCTTGAACCAAACAACCCAATACCTTACTTGAATCGCGCTATAGCATATCGTTCCGATAATATATTCTCCTATGCTGCTGCCGATTTCAATGAATTCCTCCGCTTGTACCGCAAGGAAGACCGTCTTGCCGAGAAAGTTCGAACCTGGATTCGAAATATGGGCTACGCCCCGGAGTATTGACTCGGTGAGTAAATTTTAGCCTGTCCTTTCGTAAACGATTTTAAAATGGTTTGTTTCTATCCGCAATTTTGTAGATTCGTGCTGTTTGGTTTTTATTGTACTTTGGGTTTAATTTATAGACAATCCAATCTACGAGCGATGGTTTGATTTCTGCCAGGAAAACCATTTTTCTACCTAAAATTTTTTCAGCAGAGATTTTCAAACTATCGATCTCGACAGCTTCTCCATAAATTACAGCATAGTTTGGTTGTGGCTTATCTGCTGTGAACTTTCCCAGACTATCAATTCGAGGAATTTCTACCACAGGGGTACCATATTTGTTTAAATAGAATTCCGGGGGTTTAAATGGTCCAAGTTTCCCAGTAATCTGGAAAACGCCACGCACATCGTGCTGCTTCGAAAGGAAGTACAATGACTCGCATCGGGTCTTTTTACCGTAATTGAAAGAAAGCGCAACAAACAAGGGTATGTTGAAAAGCCAGAACAAGATTAGAACAAGATTATAATATTTCCTTCTTTTTGCAAAAATTTCCCCATTTTCTACCGAAGCGATAAAGTTTGCCATTCCAATTGTAAACACAAATGGAACTATAGGAAGTATGAATCGTTCTTGTTTATTAGGGAATATTGAATGGAAAACAAAGAAGACCAGGATAGGAAGAACGATGTATATGTGTTTGTTAAAGCTTGTGAAGAAATATTTGATGATAAAGAAACTTAATGGTGGTATGAAAATTCCCAACAAAAGTAGGAAATAGCGATAAATTGGTCCGGTTGTGTAGTCCCCTCGGTGTGTAAAATTGTACCAAACATACTCAGCGAAGGAAGCAAAGGGATAGCCCCAGGCAAAAACATCGACCGAACCTTGAATCAAAAGTGCAAACAACAAAAGTGACCCACCAAAAACTATTGCATCTTTAAATTGTTTTTTGAAAACGAGAATTAACAGAACTGTGCCAGACATCATTAGCGTTTGATAACGAAAAGCAAAAGCAAGTGCAAAAAAAAGAGCAGAAAGTGCTAAATTTTTCCAATTGGTGTTTGGTTTTACAAGTAAGTAGAAACCGACTGCAAGAGGGGGAATACAAACCATTTCAATCAAATTCCTAACGCAGAGGAAAGGCATAATCCAAAGAACAACAAGAAAAAGGACAGACCTAAGGGCAATTTTTTGCTCGAAGTTCACGGATAGTATTTTGTACAAAAAGATTATTGTGATTGTTGAATAAAGCGAATGGAGAAAACGAACAACAAGCATTACCTCTTGGGGGTCGGTAATTCCAAGGGCATATAAAATCTTAAATAAGATATAATGAAGAAGGGGATAAAATATACTATGTGCGTGTGGAGTGGTACGCGAATGCCATAGGTCTGGATTGTGGATTACTGCCCAGGGCTGTTCAATAGGACCGAAGTGATCATCGTGCATTCCGTAGCCGCGGGCAAAGAAGACAGCCGGAAGATTTACCAATAGAGTTAGGACAAAGAGCCAAAGTACTGGTTTTTTTATTAAATATTTTTCGAATTGCCTAAATTGAATTTTCATTGTCAAAAAGTTGAAGGTTTTCTTTGGGGAAATTCAACTTAAAGTATTTGTAGCAAAAGGGAGTTGCAACTCTGCCTCGCGGTGTTCGTTGTAAAAATCCATTCTGGATAAGGAAAGGTTCGTAAACTTCTTCAATTGTCCCGGGTTCTTCGCCGACGGATATGGCAATTGTATTTATTCCAACTGGTCCGCCATTGAATTTTTCGATAATTGTTAACAGAATTCGCTTGTCCATCTCGTCGAGGCCAAATTCGTCGACCTCGAGAGCTTCGAGTGCTTTAAGGACAATTGGTAATGTAATAACACCGTTGCCAAGAACTTGTGCAAAATCGCGTGTTCGTTTCAACAGTCGATTTGCAATACGCGGGGTTCCCCGAGCGCGTCGAGCAATTTCTATCGCCCCATCTTGTTCGATAGGTACGTTGAGGAGTTTCGCCGAGCGAATTACAATTTCAGTCAAATCTTCTGGCGGATAGTAGTCCAATCGGTTGAGTATCCCAAAACGCGAACGCAAAGGAGCGGTCAGAAGACCCGCACGCGTTGTTGCCCCAATTAATGTAAAGCGAGGCAAGGCTATTTGTATTGTTCTTGCTGCGGGACCCGAGTCGATAACAATATCGAGTCGAAATTCTTCCATAGCAGAATAAAGATATTCCTCGACTATTGAGGAAAGTCGGTGTATTTCGTCGATAAATAAGATTTCGCCGTCTTGCAAATTTGTGAGAATTCCAGCAAGATCGCCTGGCTTTTCAATTACTGGACCGGATGTGATTCTGATTTTGGTTTGCATTTCGTTGGCGATGATTATCGACAAGGTTGTTTTTCCCAAACCAGGTGGTCCTGTGAACAGGATATGGTCGAGTGGTTCGCCACGCACTTTCGCTGCTTGTATGAAAATTTTTAGATTTTCGACAATCTTGCGCTGGCCTGTGAATTCTGAAAAACTCCTTGGTCTCAGCGTTGCATCCAATTCCTCGTCACGTTTCGTTGCAGACAAAATACCTCGGTTATGTTCCTCTTTGTTCATTTTTCAACCTGTATCCTTTTTCCATTTTTTTATAGGGCAGTGATTTATATCGTTGTATATACAATCTTTATTGCAAGGTAAAAAGTATAGCCTTGGAATTGCGTTTGGATACAACTCTTTAATCTCGCTAACGATTTTCTTTTCAATCTCATAAGCTTCGGTAAGTGTGAAGTCGTATGGTAGCACAGCGTCGATCTCTACGAAAATGTCTTTGCCCGATTGTCTTGCATAAATATTTTTGAATTCGCAAAGGCTTTTAAAGTTTTCTGCAATAACAGAGAGAATGTCATAATGGAATTTTTCGGGTAAAGTTCTATCGAGTAATTGCTCGATAGACTTTTTCCCAAATTTAATCGGGATTCGCATAGCAATTCCAACGAAGACGAGTGCCCCGACCGAGTCTACAACTCTTGCGGTAGAAGTGAAACCAAGCTTGTCGAGCACCAAACAGACGAGCAAGGTTAGAATCACACCAATTTCGATAAACGAGTCGTATTTCCACAGTTCGGCATCAAAGCGCAAAATTGGCAATTGGAAGTTATAATAATATCGCATCAATATTTTGTGCATCCAGTACATAGTAATCGAAGAGAAGATCGAGAAGATAATCAAAAGCAAAAAATTGCCAATGGGGACAATTTTGCCAAAAGAAAGGAATGCTTCGTAGAGGGTGTAAATCGTAATTATCGTAATTATTGAAGAACTAACGAATATTCCAAAACTTTCGTATTTGCCGTAGCCATAATTAAAAAACGAATCTGGTTCACGGTTGCTATGGGAGACTGCGGTTAAAAGAATAGTGGAGTTAACTATGTCGGTGATTGCAACCAAGCCATTTGTTCTGTAAAAAAGAGAATCTTCCAACCAGCCAAGAATTAAAGTGGCAAAAGCAATTAGGACAGAAACAAGGAAGGAAAGACGTGCAACAAAAATTGGGCTGTTTCGATTGAAAATCGAATCCTTTTTGTAATTTGGCAAAACAATTTTTTGTTGCATACTTGGAATAAAAAAATGCAAATTAAAAAGATTCGTCTATACTCAAAGCTTTTTGAAGGTTACAAAATTTAAAAGGTTATAAAACAATCGTGTTATAATAAATAATTTTGAATTTTATGGATACTGTGAAATTGCAAAAAGAGATTTTTCGGGAGATTTTTGATACTTTGCCGGAGCCAATAAGTATCAAAGAAGCGGGTTCCTGCAAATTTGTGTATGTAAACGAAGCTTTCGAGGAATTTGTTGGAAAGCCGAAAGATAGCATTATTGGTAAAAGTTGTGATGAACTTTTCGAAGGTAGCTTAGCAAAAAGTTTGATCGAACTCGACGAGAAACTTCTTGCAAGCGGGAAAAGCATTCGCACTACACTTTCTATGAAAGTCGGCGAGCAAAATGAAATTTTTGAAATTAAAAAGCTTCCACATTTTCCACCCTCGGGCGATGAAATTGATTATATTATTGATATATATAACAAAACTACAAACGAGCATAGAGCGGACGAAATTTTGCGCGACACAGAAGTTTTCTTCCAAAATGTTTTCGAGCATTTGCCTTTAGGCGTTTTAGTAGTCCGCGAAAACGATTTTGCAATAATTAATGTAAATCCCTTTTTTTTGAACTTATTCAATCTTGAACTCGACCAAATTCTTTACAAGCCAATATTTGAATTGGAGTTGTGCAAGGACAAAGAAAAAATAAAGTCATACTTTGCAATTGCCAAAGAATATGGCATTGTCCACCAAGTCGAAGAAAAATGCAATTTGAAGAGTGGAAAGTCTATTGATGTTGTTCTTCACATCGTGTATGTTAAGTATTTAGACCAAGAACCCTGGTTTTTGTTAATAGTTGGCGATGTTTCATTAATTAATCAAGCAAATCGCGAGATTATTTCGTTAATTCAAAAGGAACAGGAGTTGCAAGTACTTAAAAATCGTTTCATTTCTCTAATTTCTCACGAGCTCCGGACGCCACTTTCCGGTATTATGCTTTCTGTCGATTTGCTGCAAAGGTTTGGCGATAAGTTGTCCCGAGATGAAAAGGAAAAACATTTTGAAAGGATCCGTGAGTCTATTCAAATAATGACAAAAATGATTGAAAACTCGATGCATCTGGAGAAACTTGCCAGCGAAGATTTCGTAATTCAGCCGACTAAGATTTGTTTGCAAAGTTATTTAAAAGATATTGTAAAGCGGAATGAGACATTTTATAACAGCAAAAATCCTATAATCTTGCAAGTACTTGATGAAGTTGAAATAGAAACCGACGAGGTTCTGTTTGGTTTGATTTTGAACAACTTAATTGGGAACGCTTTTAAATACAGCCAATTTGACACTCCAATCTACATCAAATCCAAACTTGTTGATGGGTACTTAAAAATCCAGATACAAAACTTTGGTGAGCCGATACCTTTGGACGAAATTCCCAAATTATTCAATTTGTTTTACCGAGGGAGAAATGCTTCGTCGACCAAAGGCTACGGCATCGGTCTTGCCATCGTCAAAAAGGCTGTCGATGCGCTAAAAGGCATTATCGAAGTTGAAAGTTCGCTGGAAAATGGCACAATTTTCACCATTTTACTTCCAACAAGGGTACAGGTTTAAAAGTTCAGAGCATTTTCCAAAATTTCAATTTGTTCGCGATTGTGTAAGGAAAAAGAACCAGTTGCAGGCGATGCACTCGAGGGTCGCCCGATGTAATTTAATGGCTTGTTTTGGGGTATAACATCGGCTGTTTCTTGTAGAATGTATGACCATGCCCCCATATTTTGAGGTTCTTCTTGGCACCAGATAAATTTGTTGCAATTAATGTATTTTGAAAAAATAGAATGCAAACTTGCTTTGTCGAGAGGATACAGTTGTTCAATTCTAATGATTGCGATGTTTTTTCGGTCGATATTCTTCTCATTTATGTACGAAATCAAGTCCCAATAAATCTTCCCCGATAGCAAAATTACTTTATCGACATTTTGGGGCTCTATGGAATTGTCATCATAAATTGGATAAAAGGCGCCATTGGTGAGTTCAAAGATGGGCGAAACAGCAAGAGGATGGCGCAACATACTTTTGGGCGTCATTAAAATCAAGGGTTTTCGAATGAACATCTGGCGGCGCAAGATGTGGAAGTAGTTTGCTGGAGTTGTAAGATTTGCGACAATCATATTATTTTCGGCACACAATTGTAGGAAGCGCTCCAAACGGGCGCTTGAATGTTCGGGTCCTTGCCCGTCGTAACTATGGGGAAGAAGCATACACAGATTTGTTGTCTTGCCCCATTTCTTTTCGCCTGCTGCAATAAATTGGTCGATTATAGGTTGGGCGACATTGGCAAAATCGCCAAATTGTGCTTCCCAAAAGACAAGACTTCGATTTGCAACGAGGCTATAACCATATTCAAAACCAAGAATTGCTGTTTCAGAAAGCGGGCTATCGAAAATACGCAATTTGCCTTGTTCTTCTGCAATATGATTAAGTGGGATGTATTCTTCCTCTGTTTCGTAATCGACTAAGACGGAGTGGCGCTGGCTAAAAGTACCGCGACGAGAATCTTGCCCCGAGAACCGGATATTGTAACCATCGAGCAGAATTGTTCCGAAAGCCAGGGCTTCGGCAAAAGCCCAATCTATTTCCGCGTTGGGGTCGTCGATTAATTTCTTCCTCTTGTTGAGTAGGTTTAGTAATTTGGGATTTATATGGAATCCATCAGGAAGTGATGTCAAAGCTTTGCCTACCTTTTGGATTTCTTCAAATTGGACAGAAGTTTGGAAATTCTCAAAAGGATTGAAGTCGGCAATTATTTCGCTACTGGGTTGCAATTCCTTGTTTGTTTTAAGCCTAATAAAAGAATTTTGTAAACTTTCTTGATATTCCCGGACGAAAGAAAGGGCTCTTTCCTCTCGGATGATACCTTGTCGAATCAGTTTTTCTTTGTATATGTCGCTGATTGGCGGTAACGAGCGAATTTTTTTATAAAGCAAAGGTTGGGTGTAAGTCGGTTCGTCGGCTTCGTTGTGTCCATATTTTCGATAGCAGAGCAAGTCGATTATTACATCAGTGTTGAAAGTTTGCCGGTACTCGAAAGCAAAAATCGCTGCTCGAGCAACAGCTTCGGGGTCGTTGCCATTGACGTGCAAGATTGGTACTTGAATGCCTTTGGCAATGTCGGTGGCGTAGTATGAAGAACGCGCTTCGGTAGCAGGGGTGGTAAAACCTAATTGATTATTGATTACAAGATGAATTGTGCCACCAGTTCTATAACCATGAAGTTGGGAGAGATTTAAAGTTTCAGCAACAACACCTTGGCCAGCAAAAGCACTATCACCGTGGATTAGAATTGGCAACACTTTAGAATGTGTTTTGTCATTAAAGTTATTTATAAGAGCCCGAGCGATGCCTTCGACGACTGGATCGACAAATTCCAGATGACTTGGGTTTGGCGATAAAATCACTGTTACTTCTCTACCCTCGGGTGAACGATAGGTTCCTTCGCCGCCAAGATGGTATTTTACGTCGCCGCTACCTGAGAATGAATCAGGGTCGACGTCGCCTTCGAACTCTTTCAAGATTTCCTCGACTGGCTTGCCAATCTCATTTGCAAGGAGATTCAATCGTCCGCGGTGTGCCATCCCAACAACTATACTATAGATGCCAACATTGGCGGCAAGCTGGAACACTTTGTCAATGAAAACAATTGCGGATTCTCCCCCTTCGAGCGAAAATCTTTTGTGACCAATGTATTTTGTATGCAAGAAGTTTTCAAATTCTTCTCCTTCAATCAACTTTTTAAGGAAACGAATTTTTTCATCATTAGTAAATTCGGGGAAACCTTGGAGTTCGAGTCGTTTCTTCACCCAGTCTTTTTTTACTGGGTCTTGGATGTGCATAAATTCGTAGCCTATGCTACCGCAGTAGGTGTCTCGGAGCCTTTCGATTATATCCCGTAGGGGCAAATTATTTTTTTCCCAAAGGTCTTCAGCATGGAATATTCTATCTAAATCCCAAATGGTAAATCCATAGTAGGCTGGGTCGAGTTCGGGATAATAGTACGAGGTGTGCCCAAGTGGATTTGTCGAAGCAAGCAAATGACCACGGACGCGGTAAGCGTTTATCATCAATTCGACGTGGGCGCTCTTTTCGATGATCTCTTCTTCGTCGATGTGTCCAAATTTGTTAACCGGTGTGGAATCCACTTCCCAGCGAACGGGTTCGAATGGTATTTGGAGCGTAGCGAAAATCGAGTCGTAGAACTGCTCGCCGCCAAGGAGCAATTCCTGGATATATGAAAGAAACTCTGCCGATTCGGCACCTTGGATAATTCTATGGTCGTATGTATTTGTGATTGTTACAACTTTTGAAATGGCAAGCGATGTCAAAACCTCGGGCTTGACTGCTTTGAATTCTGTCGGGTAGTCAATTGCTCCAATTGCAATTATCAAGGATTGCCCTCGCATTAATCGAGGATTGGACATTGTTGTTCCAATCATACCAGGGTTGGTTATTGAAATTGTGGTGTTCAGCAGTTCGTCGACCGAAATTTTGCCAGCTCTGGTTCTTGCTATCAAGTCGTCATATTTTTTAACAAATTCCTCGAATCTCAAATTTTCAATGCCTTTGATATTTGGAACCATAAGCATTCTTGAACCATTTTTGCGAACTAAATCGACAGCAAACCCAAGATTTATCGACTTTCGGCGCAAACGGTAGGTTTTCCCATCCTTTCGAATAATCGTATCATTCATTTGTGGGAACTTTTTTAATGCTTGTATGATTGCCCATGTTATCAAGTGTGTGAATGTTATTTTATTTAGTTTGAATTTCTCGAGGTATTTATTGATGATCCTTCTGTTTTCGTCGAGCACTTTAACTGGGATTGTCCGTACCGAGGTTGCTGTTGGTACCGACAAACTAAGCTCCATATTGTCGGCGATTCGTTCTTGTACGGAACTGATTGGTTCGAGGACATCATTATCACTGCTTTTTATTTCGTCGATATTTAACGGTGGTGACTCCCTATTCCCATTAATTTGTTCAATATATGATTCAACAATGGGGTCAAATCGCACAGACATATCGCCATACTTTTTCCGAAAGTAGTCTTGCCATTCTTTCGAAACTTTGTTTGGATTTTCGAGATATTTTAAATATAATTCTGCTTCGTATGCTGAATTTAAATCTACCATTTTCCCTTTTAACTCTTGTTGTGTAACAACAAAGACGATGAAAATATCTAAAATTGTAAGAATTAATTTAAATGATGTTGCAATAAATAATTCAAAATCAAAAACAAAATTATTACAAACTTTCAAAAAGTGGGAAAGATTTAACTTAATTTTTGTCAATCTATTAAAATATCACTATTTTTGAATTTTTACTTTTAGCAAGATTTTAATTTTATTATTTAAGGTTGATAAAATGAAAGAAGGGAAAATTGTTCAAGTTATAGGACCAGTTGTCGATGTTGAATTCTATGATGGGCATATTCCGTCTGTTTTGAATGCTCTTGAGATCCCGCGCAAACATCCTGAAACTGGTGAGGACGATGTATTGGTTTGTGAAGTTCAACAAGATTTGGGTGAAAATCGCGTTCGTTCGGTTGCTTTGGATACGACCGACGGTCTTGTTCGAGGTATGAAAGTCTACGACACCGAGGCTCCAATCTCAGTTCCTGTTGGACCAGAAATCCTTGGCAGAATGTTCAACCTTCTTGGAAGGCCTATCGACGGGAAACCGCAGGTCAACACAAAACTACGATGGCCTATCCACCGCCCTTCGCCCGCTTTTTCCTCGCTTTCGACAAAGAAAGAAATGTTTGAAACTGGTATCAAGGTGATTGATTTGATCGAGCCATTCACAAAAGGCGGGAAAACAGGTCTTTTCGGTGGTGCTGGTGTCGGTAAAACTGTTATCATTCAAGAATTAATACATAATATTGCAGTTCATCACGGAGGCTATTCCGTTTTTGCGGGAGTTGGCGAACGAACCCGCGAAGGGAACGACCTTTATCTTGAGATGAATCACTCTGGTGTTATCAACAAGGCAGTACTCGTTTTTGGGCAGATGAACGAACCGCCCGGAGCTCGTTCACGTGTTGGATTGAGTGCTTTGACGATGGCAGAATATTTCCGTGACGAGGAGGGCCGCGACGTGCTTCTCTTTATCGACAATATTTTCCGTTTCATACAGGCTGGCTCCGAGGTTTCTGCACTTCTTGGACGAATGCCTTCGGCAGTTGGCTACCAGCCAACGCTTGCAACAGAGCTTGGTATATTGGAAGAACGAATTGCTTCGACGGATAAAGGTTCGATTACTTCTGTGCAAGCAGTATATGTTCCTGCCGACGACTTAACAGACCCAGCCCCAGCCAATACATTTACGCACCTCGATGCAAAAACAGTGCTTTCTCGTCAGATTGCTGAATTGGGTATCTATCCCGCTGTCGACCCGTTGGATTCTACCTCGAGAATAATGGACCCACTCATCATTGGCGATGAGCATTACAATGTTGCAATGGAGGTTCGTCGTGTTTTGCAAACATACAAAGATTTGCAAGATATTATAAATATTCTTGGTATGGATGAACTTAGCGATGAAGATAAACTGACCGTTTACAGAGCAAGGAAGATACAAAAATTCTTCTCTCAACCTTTCTTTGTTGCAGAACAATTTACTGGTTACGAGGGAAGATACGTAAAAATTGCAGACACTATTGCTGGGTTCAAAGCAATACTTGAAGGAGAGTGTGACCATATCCCAGAGCCTTTGTTTGCATATGCTGGGACAATCGACGAAGTGTTCGACCGAGCCAAAAAACAAGGAATTTAGTTAAATATTGAGCGCTTATGGAGAAACTTTTGTATGTAGAGGTAGTTACCCCACAGAAACCTGTATTTAAAGGTAATGCACAGGCGGTGCGTGTACCGGGCGAACTTTCGCCATTCCAAATACTTTACAATCACGCCCCGATTGTTTCAAATCTCGAACCCGGTATTGTTGCTATTAACGATGGAAATAACAATCTTTTTTTTGCTGTGAGCAAAGGCTTTGTAACAGTCCAACAGAACAAGGTCTCGATATTTGTTGAAAAAGCTTTTACTAAAGACGAAATTGACAAAGTTGATTTGGAGAGTAAACTTAAAATTTTGAATAACCAGCTTAAAGAAGCAAAGTCGGAAAAGGAAAAGAACGAAATCTCTTTTAAAATTAGCGAAATCAAAGCACAACTCGAAGTTTTAAAACAATCATAAATTTCGGAAAATGATATTAGAGCCCTACAAGAATAAATTAGAAGATTTTAAAAAACGCTCCGAAGAACTTCGGAGGTATCTTTGACATCTCCAACAAAGAACTTCGAATAACTGAACTTGAAAGGAAAACTTCTGAACCGAACTTCTGGGACAACCCTACTGAAGCCCAAAGGATTATGCAAGAAATTGCTGATTTGAAATCTATTGTTCAAGAATGGAATGAACTGAATAAAGAGATTCTTGGCGCCGAAGAACTGCTGAGCCTCGTCGAAGAAAGCGACGACGAATCTCTTTTATCTGAAGTTTCAGCAGAATTGGACAAGTTGGAAAATAAATTGTCTGAGCTTGAACTACAAAAGTTACTTTCGGGGAAGGATGACCATCGCGATGCTTTGCTTACAATTCATCCCGGAGCAGGAGGCACAGAAGCACAAGATTGGGCGGAAATGCTTTTGCGAATGTATGTTCGTTGGGCAGAAAGACACGGCTACGAGGTTTCGCTTGTCGATAGACAAGAAGGAGATGGCGCCGGCATTAAGTCCGCTACTATTGAAATCAAAGGCAAATATGCTTATGGTTTTTTGAAATCGGAGAACGGTGTGCATCGGCTTGTTAGAATTTCACCATTCGATGCTAACGCTCGAAGACACACATCATTTGCATCAGTGTTTGTCTATCCCGTTGTCGACGAAGATGTTGAAATAGAACTCAACCCCGAGGACATCGAAATGGAAACTTTTCGTTCTGGCGGTAAAGGTGGACAGAATGTAAATAAAGTTGAAACTGCTGTCCGGCTTCGCCACAAACCAACTGGAATTGTGGTCTCCTGCCAGCAAGAACGTTCGCAATTTCAAAATCGCGAACGAGCAATGAAAATGCTTAAAGCACGACTCTATCAGTTGAAGCTTGAAGAAGAGGAAAGGCAAAAAGCGGAAATCGAAAGCAAAAAGAAAAAGATTGAATGGGGTAGCCAAATTCGATCTTACATCTTCCAACCATACACTCTTGTCAACGACCATCGCACTGAAACCAAAAAAGGAGACATCCAAGCTGTAATGGATGGAGATATCGATGAATTTATCAAGGCTTATCTGCTTTGGTATCAGAGCGAAGATAACTAAAACGGGAGCGAAAGCCCCAATCCGAACCCAAACCCTTTGGATATAGGTTGTTTTGGGCTGAACTTAAAATCGGCGCCAAGGTAAAGAAAGTCACTTATGAATGTTGGAATTCTCGATACTCCGAAACCGATTTCATAGAAAATCTTTTTTGTAGGTTGGTAAATTTGAATCTCTCCATAATTATAGTAGTTGCACAAAGAAGCTAACACGGAAAGTTCCAATCCCCTGCCTTTATATGTGGGCAAGCCAATAGCGCGCCAGAGAAGATCGGAGAAGTTATGCTGTAAATGGATTGCGTAATATTTTGTTCCGCCAAATAGACCAGTGCGAGCACTCTGGAAGTTCCCAAAACCCCAAGCGGTGGGCAATCTGAAAGAATATTGCGGTGGTGTTTCTTTTGTTTCAACTCCAATTTCGAGCAAGAGACGAAGGCTCATAGGATTGTAACCAGTATAAAATGTGGGGATTTGAAAATCAATTTTTGAAATCATTCCTCCAAATGGAGAACCATTTGCTCTTGCTCCGTATAATAGATCGACTGATATACGATAACTGAAAAACTCATTGGAAATTTCGAAGCCAAAAATTTCTGGTTTCGAGCTGATATCCAAATTTAAACCGACTACATTGTATGTCCCCTCGGCAATAGGTGGATTTTCGCGCCAAATTTTGTTTGAAAATAGGCTTTTGTCGGTTTTCTTCGAAAGCGATGTTTGTTTCGAATGTTCAAAATTAATCGAGAACTTCGTGTATGGTTTAATTTGCGTGTTCTTTGCTGTATATTCGACTTTAAAGCCTTGCTTTTGATAAAGATCATAATAATCCCAGTGGAAAAAATATGAAAGAATATTACTCAGCCATAATGCCATATTCTGTTCAAGCGAGGTAATCGAAGGTTTTGAAAATATTGAAACCATGAAACTCGAATTTGATGTGCCAAAAGTGTTTTTGAATATGTATGAAATGTTCAAATCGTGATAGAACTTCTTTTGAGCAAAGGAATAAATCGGAGAGAGAAGCACTTTGAATCTTTGGTATTCGAGATATGGCGAGAGAGAAAGAGAATAACCTGTCACACGATTGTACCCGGCAATTGCATCTAAATCGGGAGAAAAGCCCCACTTAAATTTTTTGTCTGGAGCAAAAAGATCAAGTTGCGTAGTATCTATTTTCTTCGAGATATTTTCGACTTTTTTGTAAATTTCTTTTTCTTTTTCCGTAGTTTCAACGAGAGAATTATTATCCCAAAATTCGAAGTTAGTAGAATCCGCCTTTGGGTCGACAACGATAGGGTTTTGTTTTGCTTTTGAAATTATGCTATCTGGAAGCGATTGGTTGACGACGGCATCGGAGATAATGCTAACTCCGCGCAAATGCATATTGAAATCGAGGATACCTTTTGCAATGCCAAGATTTATTTTCCCAACGAATTCGAGAAAGGTTGGATGCCAGTAGGTTTCGTTCAATGTTGTAAACTTTTGAATGTAGCGAATGCTGTCGAGAAATTGAATAGTGGTTTTTTCGCTTGGTGTTACATCGATTTCCAAAAGATTGTAATTCTTCTCGAGAATTTTCATTGTACCAGAAAAAGCAGGGAAAATTTTTGTAATTGGTATAATTTTTATATTGTATACATACAAATCCCCATACAATTCTTTGCCAAGCAATTCAAAACGATAGTATTTAAAAGCATCGTCGGCAAGCGGAGCGACAAATTCAGTATTAACTATCTTTACGGTTTCGTTGTAAAAATTCAAGAAATTGGTAAGAATAATCTGATTAAATTCCTTGGGGATGTTTGCGGTTTGACGCCTTTGAGTTATTTCCGAATAATTGATTTTCTTTTCATAGTCAATATAAATATTTGAAAATGTCTCAAGTATAAAATTTTTTACAAACTCGAGCATAAGAGAATCCTGGGGCTTCGACGTTCGAGTAGTAAATGTTATAGTTCTACTGGTTTTTGTTGTGTCGAATCTTGTTTCAAATGGCTCTCCGCCAAGTTCGAGGAATAGCTTCGAGTATAACTTCCCTTGCAAAGTTTTAAGCTTAGCAAGGCTCTCTCGTTTTCTTTGGATGGCTCGTCGGATGATCTCTTCGGCTTCGATTTCCCCGACCTTTTCAACTTCTTGCAACTTTATTGGATTTGGTTCGAGATATACGAAGATGGTGTCGCTCGTTTTGTTTACAACGAGAGTTTTGGTTTGGTAGCCAATCGATTTTAAAACAATCGTGCTACCGACTTGAATATCGGGCAACTTAAAGAAACCTGAAGGGCTGGTGTATGTCCCTCGGTTTGTGTTGAAGATTTGGACACGAACGCCGGCGATTGGTTTTTGTGTTTCTTTGTCGAAAACTTTTCCAACAACGTTGAGTTCTTTGCAAAAAACATTTTGGATAAATAAACTAGTGAGTAGGAAGCAAATTTCAAGCTTTAAGAAAGTAGATAACATATTGGTTGCAGTTCAAAATAAAAACTTTAATTGATAATTTCGTCTCTTGCCAATCCATAAAAACTATCGCCACCGGTGGTGTCGAAAAGTAAATTACCAACAAATTTTTTCACTTGTTCGCTATTTATATTTCGTAATCCCATCATCATTGCCCTGTCGATAAACAATTCCAGAAGTTCAAGCGAAATTAATCCCAAATAATATAGTTGTGTCAATTCTTGCCATCCATCGACTGTGAATAAATCACGCTCTGCTTCGTGCAAATAGCGGAAGGATTTCCCTTCGGATTGAATATTATGGAATAAAGTGGATTTTCCGTCATCGAGCCGTTCGAAAATCCAACTCAAAGCAATAGATATTTCCGATTTTGTATACCCTTTGTTCAATAGAAACTTTACATCAAGTTCGTCGATTTGTTTCTTTTTCGAAAGTTCTGTTGCAAAGTAAACTAAAATTTCGACCAATCGTTCCATCTCATTCTATTTTATTTAAAAACATATCCTCTAATTTATGCATTTCGTTTCTTTTTTCCAAAGTATCATCGTCGAAACCTAAAATATGTAAAACACCGTGAATAGCCAAACGAATCAGCTCGTTTTCAAAAGTTACGCTGTATTCTCGGGCTTGTCGTTCTGCTTGTTCCAAACAGATATACACTTCTCCAAACAAGCTTTCGCCGTCGGAAAGATTGAAACTTATGACATCGGTAACGTAATCGTGGCCAAGGTATTCTTTGTTCATCTTGCGAATCTCTTCTTCTGTCAAAAGAACCACATTGATTGAGGCATCTTCCCCAAAATGTTCAAAAACATTTGCAATTGATTTAATTATTTTCGACCTTGGTATCCTTTTCCTATTTGTTTCGTTGAAAATTTGGATTTCCATCTAATTATTTTATAAAAACAGACAGAAAGGATAAGCAAAGAGTGTACCAAAATCAAGGCAAAATTTCTTCGAGAAGCGCAAGTTGGAGTGCAGACAAAAGAAATGCAGGGTCTAGCTCTGCAATTTTGGAACGAACAAGCTTCCTATCGATATTTGAAAATAGGGAGCAAGTGCAATTTTTCCCGACGACCAAACAATTGATTATTTCGCTGTCAAATTGTATAAACGCAATCTCGTTTGGCTCGAGAAAATAAACAGAATTGAAGTTGTGCAACTCGAAGTAACCAAAATTTGTTTGGACAGAGACAAGAGTGTTCTTTGTACCATTGAAGTCAATATTTGTGTAAACAGAAAGGAATAAAAAGTTACGTGTTTCTGGGTCGAACAGTTTCCAAGTCGAACAATTTGAACTTACTTCGGGAGCAACTTCTAAAAACTTTGTTATATCTTCTGGAGAAAATTCTTTCATCTTTTCAAAATTCTACAAATCCAATTATCAAATTAAATAAAATGAAAAGATTTAACAAGTGAACAAGGGGCTTTCTGCCCCCTGTTCAAAAAACATCGAATAAAATTGTAAAAAAGGAAAGGATTTAAATAGAATAATTGCATAGTCGTTAGTCCATCGATTCAATCATTTCGGCAATGATAATATTGAGCCCATTGACGACTTTGGTCTTGCCAACGATGCCAACGAATTTGTTATCGGCATACTTGGCAAGTTTTTTACTGGCAAACGAACCATCTTCGTTGAATACAAAATATATTTTTGCCTTTTTCCCTTCGCCAACAAGGAAAACGATTGGTTTGCCTTCGTCGGCTTCCTTTGTTGCTTCAACTTTATCCACCGCACCTTTCCCGTCGAGAATAAACTTTGCGAGCGAGATTACTTTGCCTTTCAAAGGCTTCGATGATTTCTTTGGAGTTGCGGTGGTTTGCTGTAGCCCAGCTTTTGTTGTTTCTTTCTGTTCAATTTTTGTTTCTTTTGCTTTGGGCATTGCTTTTTTCTTTGCGGCTTCTTCTTGCGCCAAAGCAAAGGTTAAGCCAAAAACAACTACTAATGCAACTATTGATATTGCCAATTTCCTCATTGCCCCCTCCTTAATTTATTGGTTTAGCATATGGAACACCAGTTTTCTTTTGATATGAAATTTCACATTCGATATAGCGGTTGTCGGGAGTCCCTTGCAATAATCCGCTTGTTCCGGGTTTAATCAATACTTTAGCATAATTCCAATCTGTGGCTCCCGGGGCTTTTGTTCGTACAATGATAACAACGCCATTTTTGTAATCGGGGTCAGCAAGGTCGATGTAATAATTTTTAGAGAAGTTGCGAGCATTCAATGCCTGGCTGTCGAATACATTGTCCAGAGTATTTGTGAGGAATATGTCTTCGCTTATTTCTGTAGTATAACTGGGTTGCGTTGGGAAATTATAGAGATTGTTATCCGAGATATAATTTGCAGAATACAAACTTGATTCGCCCTTTGTATAAACACCGAGGTTCCAAAATTCTCCACTTGCAACTTTTAAAGTTCTTGGTTTTCCGCTTGTTGGGTCGTAAAGTTGAAGACCACTACCAAATTGGGAAGCAGTCTCGTAGACGCGTATGGGTTCGTCATTGATGTTTTTAGAGAATCGAAAAGCAGGGGACCATTGAATTTTGGCGCTACCGACACTTTCCTTGTCGTCGGTATTTCGAGCGCGAAGTTCAAATGTGTAAATTGTTCCATCGCTTAAGCCAGAGATGTCTATAGTGTTTGTCCCTTTGGAAATCACCCTTGGAGCAAAGGCACCGGGCGAAATGTAAAGTACGTAGTCTTTGAAATAAGTTTTGCTTTCGTCGGGAGAAAGTTTCCAGCGAAGTCGAACGGTTGTTTCGTTTAGGGAAGTCGCCTTCATACTATCTGGACCAGCAACAGTTGGGTTTGGCTCGGTTGTGTCGGTTGTGTTGTCGCAAGCTGTAAAAATAAGTATTGCAAGCAAAAAACTTGAGAGCAATAGCATAGATTTGAATCGCATAGTTTACACCTTAGTATTGTGAAACATAAAAAAAAATAAACGAGATTGCACTTTTTTTATTTCAAATTTTACAAGCAAGAGCAAGTTGGTACCCAAGTGCTTCCGTCAAGGATTTTCTGTCGAAACGCTGCAAGAAACTTTCGGCTGGAGCCGGCAGTGCGTCGTTTTTCCATAGGTCGTAGAATGTGTTCAATGCGCGGTAGATACCTTCGACATCGCGTGGCTCAACTCCTATTGCACATTCCGATTCCAGAGCCAAACTTTTCATATATCCCTCGGGGGCGCAGATTAGGATTGGTTTGCGGGCTCCAAAGTATTCGTAAAGTTTTCCCGGAGAACGAACATTGTCCTCATACATTAACCAAAGTACGTTGGACATTTTCAACAATCGAATTACCTCGTTATGGGGTTGATAGCCAAAAAGTTTCACTTTTGTTTCGAGCTTATATTTTCGTATGTATCGCAAGTGGGATTTCCTCATAATACCAACAAACCAAGCTTCTTTTGGGATTTCGTCGTTTCGGGAATGGACAAACCTTGCAAAAGCTTTCAAAAAGTATTTAGGATTCCGATTATCTTGGAACAAACCAGAATGAGTAATGACAAATTTTTTGGGGTTGGGTTGGACACCTTTGACAGCTTCGAAGTCCCTGCTGTCGAATCCGTGGGGGATAATCACAACTTCGTCGCTTTTGAGAAAAGGATATCGGCTAAGAAGTACATCTTTTGTTCCGCGAAAAGTCACAATAATTCTGCTAGCTTCTTTTAAAATGGTTTCTTCAAGTTTACTGACGTAAAGTTTGTGGAACAAGGTGGGGTAGAAATGGAAGGGGTTGTCGAACCATATGTCTCGATAGTCCACAACAAAAGGGATATTGAATTCTTTCGACAAGTCGCGAGCAACGAGAAAGTCTGTAAATGGTGGGGCTGTGGCGAAAATCACATCGATTTTCTCTTCCGAGAGAATTTTCCGACCGAGTTCTATTGCCTTCTTTTTCCATAAGACTTTTGTATCGGGCTGTAGAAAGATACTAGCAATGTATCGAATAGTATTTTGAAATAACACATTCGAAGGAAAGCTTTTTAGTTTCTTTTTGCCTGGTTCTCCTGTTCTGTAGACTTTTATGATATTTTCGTCTATTTCTCTTTGGAGTTCTTCGTCGAAGGCATAATACGATTTGGGATGGGTTGTTAAGATTATTGGATTCCATCCAATTTCTGGGAGATACTTTACAAACTTCAATGTGCGTTGCACACCGCTTAGTCCCATTGGTGGAAAGTAATAGGCTATTACCAGAACGTTTCGTCTGTCCATAATTCAAATTGAGTTTATAAAGATTAAATAACAATAAGCTCTGTTGGTGCTTTTGTCAGATATTTTGCTCCTTCTCGGTTGACATATACATTGTCTTCGACGCGGAGACCATATTTATCGGGAATATAAACTCCGGGTTCAATTGCAAGGACACAGCTTTCTGGGATGATTTCATCCTCCTTGCGAAAAGTTAATAAAGGGGGCTCGTGTGGGGATATCCCCAGCCCGTGACCAAGAGAGTGCTGGAAGTTATTGCCATAGCCAGCCTTTTCAATAAGCGAACGCGCAGCATTATCGACAAGTTTTCCGTTCACAAAGGGTCGAATTGAAGCGATTGCAGTGTCTTTTGCTTTGATAAGTAGGCTGTATATAGCGCGTTGCTCTTTTGTCGACTTTCCAATAGCAAAAACCCTTGTTATGTCGCTGCAAAAGCCATTAACTATGCAACCGAAATCAACTAATACAATTTCCCCGCTTTTAATGGGTTTCTTTGATGGACTGCCGTGAACAAGCGAGCTCCGTTTCCCGCTAACAACTATTGTTGGAAAGGGTTCGCCTTCGGAGCCGTGAAGTCTACTGCGGTAGACAATCTCTGCAGCGAGTTCCTTTTCGCTCATACCTTCTTTAAATGATTTAAGGACTTCTTCGAAGACTTTTTCGCTTATTTCGCAAGCTTTTCGTATGTTATCCAGTTCTTCGGGGGCTTTGGGCATCATAAAAGGTTCGACGATAGCCGTTGCAGGTTTGAATTTCACTGGGCGAATAAGATTACGAATATTGATTACATCTTGATAACTCACCTTATCGGATTCAAAAACAATAGTGGAGACAGATTTAAACAATTTCTTTTTTACGGAGTAACCCCATACGTCGCGTGTTATAAATGTTTTTAAATTTGGTAATGCGTAGAGTTCGGTTTGGATTTGCTCCTCGTATCGGTCGTCGGTAAAAAACCAGATTTCGTCGAGCAATATAATCAAGAAGGCAGATGAACCGGAAAAGTTGGTTAGATAACGAATGCTTGGGAGGTAATTAATGAAAAGGCCATCGGCTTTTTCCTCTTCTATTCTGAATCGTATCTGTTGAAGACGCTGATCGATTTTTTCGGGATATTTTCTTTCTTCTTTCGTGATTTCCTTTGAACCGGTAGATTTTTTCCCCATAATATTTCCAAAAAAATTATTTAACAAAATAATTGGGAGATTCCTTTGTGATGCTAACATCGTGGGGATGTGATTCTCGCAAACCTGCATCTGTGATCCTGACGAATTTCGCATACTTTCTCAACTCATCGAGATTTCGGCAGCCACAATACCCAAGAGCAGAACGCAAACCACCCACCAGCTGGAATATCGTGTCGGCAACATTACCTTTGTATGGCACTCTGCCTTCGATTCCTTCGGGGACGAGCTTTGTTATTTCGTCTTCCACATCCTGGAAGTATCTGTCGGCAGAGCCTTTTTTCATTGCTTCGAGCGAACCCATCCCGCGGTAAATTTTGTATGCACGACCTTCGTACAATATCTTGTCTCCCGGGCTTTCTTCGTGACCAGCAAGAAGATTCCCAATCATAACTGAATCGGCACCTGCGGCTATTGCTTTTGCAATGTCGCCAGTTTGTTTGATTCCTCCATCGGCAATGATTGGTATACCCGCCCTTTGTGCAACTTTTGCTACGTTGAAAATTGCTGTAAGTTGCGGAACGCCAACCCCTGCGATTACCCTCGTTGTGCATATCGAGCCTGGTCCAATCCCAACTTTTATTCCGTCGACTCCCGTTCGCACCAAATCTTCCGCTGCCTCGCTTGTGGCAATGTTGCCTGCAATTAGTTGTATTTCCGGGAACTTAGATTTTATCTTTTTTATCATTTCAATTACCCCACGGGTGTGGGCATGGGCGGTATCTATGAAAATCGCGTCGACTCCAACTTTTTTGAGTTCTGCAACTCGTTCGATTGTTTCAGAAGAGACGCCAACTGCTGCACCAACGCGCAATCTTCCCATTTCGTCTTTGCAGGCGTTCGGATGCATCTTCTTTTTCTGGATATCTTTCACCGTGATTAGACCTTTAAGGATAAAATTCTTGTCGACAACGGGAAGCTTTTCTATTCTGTTTTCCTGCAATATCCTTTCTGCTTGTTCTAATGTTGTTCCTTCGGGAACAGTTATCAAATTTTCCTTTGTCATTACTTCTTCGATTGGGGTATCCAACGCGGGATTGAATCGCAGGTCGCGGTTTGTTACAATTCCTATCAATTTTTTGGTATTGTCGACAATTGGTATACCGGAAATATGAAATTTAGCCATCAACTCCAATGCATCGCGTATCGTATTTTGTGGTCCAAGCGTGATTGGATTCATTATCATCCCACTTTCGGAGCGTTTGACGCGGTCGACTTGGTCGACTTGTATTTCAATTGACATATTTTTGTGGATTACTCCAAGCCCACCTTCGCGTGCTATTGCTATTGCCATCGGCGCCTCGGTCACTGTATCCATTGCAGCGCTAAGGATGGGAATGTTCAACCAGATTGTTTGTGTTAGTTTTGTTCTTAGGTCGGTTTCGCGTGGAAGGACCTCGGAGTATCTGGGTACAATTAAAACATCATCGTATGTTAAAGCCTCGCCAATAATCTTTTCGTCTTCAAACATTTTCTCCTCATTTGTCAAATAAAATTTTACAAAATTAAGAATTATATCTGATAAATAACCACATAGATTATTTTTATAATAGAATAATTTTTATATTCCTTTGGATTATTTTTTAAGTTCGTGTGGTTGTTGGAATATCAATAGAAAGGGCCTAATGTTTTAGATTTTGAATCGTTTTTTGATTGGATTGTTCTTTCAGTTTATCTAAAACAAATTTGAAATCTTTTGGGAAATCTGCTTCGAAATGTACTTTCTTTTTGAGAATAGGATGGTAGAAGCCAAGTGTTTTTGCGTGGAGCATTTGTCGGTTTATAGTTTTGAGTAATTCGGCGACAAATTGCTTGAAGCGAACATTGTGTCCACCGTAGACAATTCTGTCGCCACCATAAGATGGGTCGCCGAAGACAGGGTGTTTATTGTGTGAAAAGTGTACACGAATTTGGTGGGTTCTTCCAGTTCTTAATTTTATTTTAACAAGAGTAAGATATTCGAAACGCTCGACAACCCAAAAGTCTGTAATTGCGGGTTTTCCGTCCTTTCGCACTACAGCAAAAAGTTTCCTGTCGCGAGGCGAGCGGCCAATGTCGCCTTCGAATGTGCCTTCGTCGTAGTCGAATTCGCCCCAGACCAATGCATAGTAGTATCTTTCGACGGTTCGTTGTGAAAATTGCTCGGCAAGTTGTTGGTGGATGTTCGGGTCTTTGGAAACGAGCAACAAGCCCGTCGTATTTTTGTCAAGACGATGTACAATCCCCGGGCGAATCACTTGGCTTGCAAAGATTTCACCTTCGTCCAAGCTATCGTCGATTTCTTCGAGTTCGTCGCCCGAGAGTTCAATTTCTTCGCGATAGCCCAAATGGTAGAGAACAGCATTTACAAGTGTCCCAGTTCGATTACCGTAGCCGGGGTGGGTCACCATACCAGCAGGTTTGTTTACTACCATAAGGAAGTCGTCCTCGTAGACAATCTCGAGCGGAATGTTCTCTGGGATAAGTTTTAACGGTGGGAGTCTTTTTAATTTACATACAATGATGTCATTTGGTTTGACTTTGTGGTTTGCTTTAACAGGTTTCCCATTAACAAGAACATCGTGGTTTTCTATTGCTTTGCTGACTTTCGTACGCGAAACGTTTCGCAAATGGCGTGCAAGGAACGTATCGATGCGTTCAGGCGTTTTCCCCGGCGGAACGACTATTTGATGTTCAACAATGAAAAATTCGCCATTGGAACTTACAAGTTTTTCAGTTTGTTCCATCGGCAGATTGACTCTGGTTCTTCTTTTTGAAAATAACGTTCAAATTTGGGATATGTTTATTGAAAATTATGAGAAGGACAACGCCAATACTCACGCAAGAATCCGCAACATTAAACACAGGCCAATGCGTATAGTTAATCGTATTCCCAATGCGGATGTCCGGTATGTCGACCTGTATGAAGTCGATTACTCTGCCGTAGAAGATTGGGGCATAGCCAAAAATCAGTCCGTAGAACACTCTGTCGATTAAATTTCCAATAGCACCAGCAAGAATTAAACCAAAGGCAAATTGGACTGCAAATGGATAATCAGGTATTTTCAGAATAACATAGGCGAGGACAATACTTGCAAATAGAGAAAATAGACTCAAAAAGATTTTGAGTTCGCCAAATTGAATACCGAAAGCCATCCCGGCATTTTCAACGTAAACAAATTTTACAATTTCGCCGAGAATAGAGATTTCATTCCGGTCGGGTGAAACTGTGTAGTATTCATTCCCGATGTGTTTAACTTTGAAATACTCGTAGACGAGAAATTTCGTGGTTTGGTCGAGCAAAATTAAAAGGAAGACAAAGATGAAAACAATTTTGGTGCTTTTCCTCATAGTTTATTTTTATTCGTTTGTTTTACAAAATGTAGGAGATTGTCGGCGTTGGACCTGTAAAAATTTGAATAGAATTTTAATTTGTCAAAAGTTGGAATAATTTTAAAATCTATTTCAATGTGCAAATTTTTGGTAATCTTCATTTATTTCACTGGTTCGATGCGGTCGATGCCATCTTCGGGGCACTTTTTGTGAATTTTATACGATGCAGAAAGCGTTGTAATTGGCACAGCAAGCAATCGTTCCTTTGCAATCAAAATTCCGCAGACACGGCAGATACCATAGGTTTTGTCGTCGATCCTTTTCAAAGCCTCGTCGAGTTTCTTGATGTATTCGTTGATTCGCTGAATTTGTGCGTAAACTTTTTCTTTTTCAAATATTTCAGAGCCTTGCTCCGCCATATGCATAGAATAGATTGAACCTTCTTCGGCTAAATCGTAAGCGTTCAAGTCTTCCAATCTTTCGCGAAGCATATTTAATTCTTCGAGTGCTTCTTTTTTCACTTCAAGAATTCGTTTGCGGAAAATTTCCAAATCCTCGTCGGAATATCGCACTTGTGGCTTGGGCTGTGTTTTCTTGGCTTTTTCTGCTGCTTTCTCTTCTTCCAATTGCTGTTCATATTTTTTTCTCTCCTCCTCGGTTAGTCTTGGTGTTTTTTTTGCCACTTTCACAACAACTTCTTCGGATTCGGTTTTCGATTTTCTTGCCTTGGTTTTTGTGTCTTCGTTGGGTGTTTTAACTATCGTAGTAGATTTTTTTTCTTCTACCTTCGTTTTATCTGTGCCTTTGGCTTTTGTGCTTTTTGTCGATTTCGATTTTGCAGCTTCTTTTTCTACTTTCTTTTTTGTTTGTGCAGAAGTTTGGGTTTCTTGGTCTTTTAATTCTTTTGTGGCTTGTTTTGTTTTACCTTTTATTTTTTCTGGAGTATCTTTTGCTTTCGATTTTGTTTCGATTTTAGTTTCTTTGCTTTTTGTACTAAGTTTAGAAGTTGTCTTTTCTTTTTCCTCTAAATTGATATTTTCCGTCTTTTTGCGTGGTTTACAAACTCTTTTAGGTTTCTGTTCGACTTTGGTTTCCTTTGTGGTTTTTGCCGAAAGTTCAACGGTTTTATGTTCCTTTTCTGGCATACCCTCGGAGGATTTCTTTCGTGGTTTGCAAATCCGCTTTGGTTTTGTTTCGCCGCCGGTAGTGGACTTAGTCTTTTCTTCTTTTTTTACTTTTTTTGCTGGCATACTAACTCCTCGAAAAACTACAATATATAAAAATTAAGTTTACTAACAACTATTATATTTTGTTAAGTTTAACTTTAAGAATTTTTCCATCTATGTCGATTTGGTTTCCTTCGTCGATTAATTCCTTGAATTCCAGTCTTTCAGCAAGTGTTTCCAATTTGATGTATTCGCTCATTGCTTTCAATGGTGCAACGAAATCTTCTGGCACAGTGGCAAAGATTTCGATTCTATCGGTAACTTCGAAGTTCGAATCTTTTCTAAGTTTCTGGATGCGATTGATGAATTCGCGGGCGATGCCTTCGTTTCGCAATTCTTCGGTGATGTGGGTATCGAGTGCAACTGTTATATTGTCTTCGGTGCCAACGAGCCAACCTTCGAGCGTATCGGTGTAAATTTCAATGTCTTCGGGATGCAATGTTTGTACACTTCCAAGCACATCAATTTCGAGTTTGCCAGTATTTTCAAGCTGGACAATTTGGTTATGGGTCAATTGCTTGATAGCATCTGCAACAGGTTGAGTTAATTTGCCGAATTTTTTTCCAATAACTTTGAAATTAGGTTTAGCTTTTTTCTTAACAACTTCTGTCTCTGCAGAAACATAGTCAATTTCTTTGACGTTAATCTCCTCTTTGATAATATTTTCAAAATATTGGATGTTGCGCCTTTGTTGTGGGTTGATAACTGGGATGAGAATCCTTGAAAGTGGTTGTCGAGTGCGAATCTTCACCTTTTCGCGCAAAGCACGAACGATGCGGACGATTGTCTGCGCCAATCCCATACGTTCCTCGAGTTCTTTATTGATTAGCGAAGGGTCTTCTTTTGGTAAATCGAGAAGATGGACAGATTCCGGCTGGCCGTTTCTTCGAAGTCTTTGATAAAGAATCTCGGAAAGGAATGGAGCTGCTGGCGCCATCAATGTTACAACATTAAGCAAAACATAGTGCAAAGTTTGATAGGCTGACAGCTTTTCCTCGTCGTTTTCGCCTTTCCAAAATCTTCTTCGATTTCTTCGTATGTACCAGTTCGAAAGTTCGTCGATTACAAAAGCTTGAATCAAACGGAATGCTCGGGTTAATTCGAATTGATCCATATTATTGCGAAAATCTCGAATCAAAGAATTCAAACGAGAAATAATCCATCGGTCGATTTCCAGTCTTTTTTCGATGGGAATTTGGGGTTCTTCGCCGGTGTATTTGTCGATGTTTGCATACAATGCAAAGAATGAATAGGAGTTGACAAGCGAGCGGAAAAAGTCGGAAAGTATAGTCTTCTCGATATCTTCTTCGTTGAAAAGAGTTGCCTTCCAAGGTGGATTATTTACCAAAAGATACCAGCGAACGGAGTCGGCACTATATTTTTCCATCACTTCGAAGGGGTCGATTACATTTCCCTTCGATTTCGACATTTTTTCGCCTTTTTTGTCGAGTATCAGTTCGTTTACAACAATATTTTTAAAAGCAGGTTTCCCAAAGATTGCCGCAGCAATATTGTGTAGTGTATAGAACCAGCCGCGCGTTTGGTCGACTCCTTCGGCAATAAAATCAGCCGGGAAGCTTTTTTCAAAGAGTTCTTGATTTTCAAATGGATAGTGGAACTGGGCAAATGGCATTGCTCCGGAATCGAACCAAACATCGATGACTTCCGAGACTCGCTTGAACAATTTTCCGTTGCGTTCGAAATATATTTTGTCGACAAATGGGCGATGAAGATCTATTTCGATATCGGCATCTTTAAGATATACTCTGTTGCCATTTTCGTCGAGGAAGAATCCTTCCTTGAGTTCCGAAATAGAACCAATGGCAAAACTTTCAAACCCATCCTCGGAAACCCAGATTGGCAAGGGTGTTCCCCAATAGCGGTCGCGTGATAAGGACCAATCTTTAACTTCTGCAAGCCAGTTGCCAAACCGACCGGTTCCAATTTCTGGGGGTTGCCAATTGATTTGCTTGTTCAGTTCAATCATAAGTTCGCGGTATTCTGGCGACTTTATGAACCAAGACTCGCGAGCATAGTACATAATTGGATTCCCAGTTCGCCAGCAATGCGGGTAACTGTGGACGTAATCGAACGATGCTTTGTAGACTTTCCCCGCAAGTTTCAAAGCTCGAATGATATCTTTGTCGGCGCCTTCTTCTTTTCGGTCTGGATAGACAAAATCTTTTATTGCTCTGCCAGCAAATTCGCCCATATCTTCGGTGAAATGACCGTTTGGCGTTACCGGTTGGAGGAATGGTATCTTAAATTTTTTATGCATTTCATAATCATCTTCGCCAAAAGCGGGAGCAATGTGTACAATTCCGCTACCTTCCTCGGTCGAAACAAAATCACCCGGCAATACTGTCAGTGCTTGCGGATATTTTACCTTGTCGATTTTTGCATACGGGAAAATTTGCTCGTATTCGGTTCCAACCAGATCCTTCCCTTTGAATTTCAATAAAACGGTTGTTTCCCCATCCAGCACAGCAATTCTGCTTTCGGCAAGGACTAAACGAACGGTTTCCTCTTGGTCTTTGAACTTGCGTTTATTTTCAACGAAAACATAATCTATGTCCTCGCCAACAGCCATTGCAACATTTGCAAGAAGTGTCCAAGGAGTTGTTGTCCATACGAGAAGATGGGCACCGACGAGTTCTTTAATTGGTGAATTCACAATTTTAGGAATAATGAAAAGATTGGGGTCTCTAACTTCTTTGTAGCCAAGAGAAAGTTCGTGACTGCTAAGCGGGGTCTCGATCGTTGGTGATTGGGGAACGACTTTGAATCCTTTATATATCAAGCCTTTGTCAAAAAATTGTTTTAAAGCCCACCAGAGTGATTCGATATATTCGTTTGTACAAGTGATGTATGCTTTGTCGAGGTCGAGCCAGTAGCCCATTCGTTTTGTTAGATCTCGCCAGCCTTGATTCATTTCGATGTTGTAATAGACAAATTCTTTGCACTTCTGATTGAATTTGTCGATACCATATTTTTCGATGTCAGACTTAACTTTGAACCCCAAAAGTTGTTCGACAGCAAGTTCGACAGGGAGCCCGTGGGTGTCCCATCCTGCTTGGCGTCGGACATAATAGCCTTGCATTGTTTTGTATCGGCAGACTGTATCTTTAATTGTCCTTGCCATAAGGTGGTGGAGCCCCGGCTTTCCGTTAACGGTTGGCGGACCTTCGTAAAAACTGAAGAAAGGAGCATTTTTTCTTAATTCGAGAGATTTTTCAAAAATTTTGTTTTTCTCCCAAAATTCAAGTATTTGGTGCTCTAATTCCGAAAAATTGTATTTTTCTGGAAACGATTCGAACATAAAGAAACCCGAAAAAAATAGACAACAAAATTAATAATTTTTAAGAATTTAATCAAACTTTTCTTCGATATTCCCCTTTTAAATTGTCTTAAGAATTTGGAAAATTGTTGTTATTACCGAATCGAAGGAATAATGGATTTCAATAATTTAAGATAGAATTTTTTGGTTTGTAGAAGTAATCTAAACAATAGAGAAGTTGCAGACTAGAATATCTATTTAAGGGATTATTAAAAAATTACGTTTGACAGAAACACTTAATTGTTCGTTTCAAAGCATGTGCTGTTGCAAAATTTATGAATAAAACCCAAATCAAAAAGTTACATCTTTGAATTCGTCGAGCAGTTCAAGTTGTCGTTGGGCTTTGCGGTCGAGTGGGTCGAGCTCTAAAGCCTTGCGATATGCAAGTTTTGCTTCGTATTTTTTGCCAAGGTATAAATAAGCATCACCAAGAAGAGCATATGCGGCAGCAGAATCGGGGCTTTTTTCAATGATTTTGGTGAAATTCTCGACTGCTTCTTCGTAATAACCGAGTCGTAGGTTTGTAACGCCAAGGTGATGGTATGCGATGTTGAAATTTGGATTCTTTTCGATAACCATTTTGTAATGTTCGCGGGCTTCGCGCAAATGTCCATAATGATAGTTTAAAATGCCAAGCCAATAACGGGCAACAAGGAAATTTTCGTCGAGTTCCAATACTGTTTTCATCATATCGATTGCTTTACGAATGCGCACCTGACGGTAATATGCAAGCGCAAGTTCGAAACGGGCTGTGGGAAAATTGGGCAGAAGTTCGACTGCTTTTTCCAGATATTTCACAGCTTCGTGGAGATTTCCGATTCTATAATAAACATTTCCGCAATGCTTGTAGACAATTCCGCGCTGTGGGTCGCGCTCGATTACCTTTTTATAGTACTCTATTGCTTTAAGATACTGCCCCTCTGTTTCAGCCTGGTAGGCTGCAAGGATATCGGGGTCGTCGGAATCAAATCTTTGGAATTCACTCATAGTTCACCTCTAAAATTTTAGTGGAACTGGTTTCTCGCCTGAATAATCGTAAAATCCACGCCCACTTTTTCGCCCAAGATGTCCAGCGGCGACGAGTTTCTTCAACAATGGGGCTGGTCTGAATCTTGGGTCGCCAAGGTCTTGGTGCAATACATTCATAATTGCTAATGTAGTGTCCAATCCGATTAAGTCGGCAAGAGCAAGCGGTCCCATAGGATGGGAAAAACCAAGTTTAGCTACCTCGTCGATACCTTCGACTGTGCCTATGTGTTCCATTAATGCCCATATAGCCTCGTTGATAAAAGGCATAAGTATTCGATTTGCAATGAAGCCGGGGTAATCATTCGCAAGGACGGGGACTTTCCCAAGTTGTTCTGCAAGCGACTTTACTGTCTCGTAGGTTTCGTCGCTTGTCGAAAGTCCTCGGATAACTTCGACTAGTTTCATCATAGGCACTGGATTCATAAAGTGCATTCCAATTACCTTTTCGGGCTTTTTGGTTTTCGATGCAATTTCAGTTATCGAGATTGTAGAAGTGTTTGTTGCAAGAATAACTTCGGGACGCACCATTGCATCGAGGTCAGCGAAAATTTTGAACTTAAGTTCTTTGTTTTCGCTTACTGCTTCGACGACAAAGTCGGCGTCTGCACCATCATTAAAATTTGTTGTGGGTGCGATCCTTGCAAGAGTTCCTTTCATTTGTTCTTCTGTTATAGTTCCCTTTTTCACTTGGCGACTTAAATTCTTTTCAATCGTGGCAATTCCATTTTTCAATGCTGGTTCAAAGGCATCGCAAAGGATTACATTAAAGCCATATTGGGCAAATGTGTGTGCTATTCCATTGCCCATTGTTCCAGCACCAAGAACAAAAACCTTTTTAATCTCCATTTAACTACTCCAAAAAAATACAAAAAACGAATTACAATGTAGTAAAATTTTTTGAGACAAATTGAAACAAATTTTATACAAAAATTAATTTTTATTCAAGCATAACTTATGGTTCTAATGGGCATCGAACCAGCTTTCGCCAACACCAATATCGACAACGACGGGAACTTCGCCCAAAGGCAATGAGTTTTGCATTTTTTCCCGGACAATTTCGGCGGCGATGTCGAGTTCTTCGTCGGGAACCTCGAACAACAGTTCGTCGTGAATTTGAAGAATCATCATAGTCTTGAGTTTGTATTCTTTCAATTTTTTGTGTATGTTTATCATAGCGATTTTCATCATATCGGCTGCTGTTCCTTGAATTGGAAGATTTATTGCTGCGCGTTCGTCGGCGCTACGCAAGTTCTTGTTTTGGCTATTAATATTTGGGAAATATCTTCTACGACCACACAAAGTTTCGGCAAACCCTTTCTTTTGTGTGGCTGCTATAGTATCCTCGACATATTTTTTGATGCCTGGATATTTGCTCAAGTAGTTATCAATTATTGCTTGGGCTTCGGTTCTGCCGATTCCGAGTCGTTGGGATAATCCATAGGCACCGAGTCCATAGAGAATGCCAAAGTTAACGGTTTTTGCAACTCTTCGCTCGTCGCTATTAACATTTTCTATTGGCTTATTGAAAAGCAAAGCTGCAGTTGCGGAATGGATGTCGAGTCCTTTCTTGAATGCGTTGATAAGGTTTTGGTCGCCCGAGATGAAAGCAATTATACGAAGTTCGATTTGTGAATAATCGGCTGAAAGGATCTTCCAGTTTTTTCTTTGAGGCACAAAAGCCTTACGAATTTCTTTGCCAAATTCTCCGCGTATGGGTATGTTTTGCAAGTTTGGGTCGGTCGACGACAATCGCCCTGTGCTTGTTATGGTTTGGTTGAATGTCGAATGAATTCGCCCGGTTTTCGAATTGATTAGTTCTGGCAGAGCCGAGACATAGGTAGATAGAAGTTTTGTGCGTTGACGATATTCAAGTATGTCGCCAGCGATGGGGTAACTTTCGGCAAGTTGGCTAAGAACGCTAACGTCGGTGCTATATCCTGTCTTGGTTTTAGCAATGACGGGCAATTGCAATTTTTCAAAAAGAATTTGACCAAGTTGTTTGGGTGAATCGAGATTGAATCGGACGCCAGCCTCTTCGAAAATTTTTTCTTTCAAATCTACAACTTGCTCGTTCAATGTTGTAGCTATTGAAGATAGGATTTCGGTGCTGACAAAAACGCCGTTGTATTCAATATCGCGGAGCACTTCGATTAACGGGAATTCAATTTCTTCAGCAAGTTTAATTAGATTTTCTTTGACAAGTTCATTCTTTAAAATTTTGGTTAAGCGAAAAGCAAGATCTGCATCTTCGCAGGCATAGTTGTACACTTCTTCTGGGGAGAGTTCGCGCATCGATATTTGATTGCTCTTTTTTTCGCCGATGAGCGAAGAAATTGAAATTGGTGTGTAGTTCAACCATTTTTTTGCCAGCGAGTCAAGGTTGTGTTGGTCGTCGGGATTTAGTACGTAGCTTGCAACCATTGTGTCGAAACTCATAGGCTGTAGGTCGACCCCATAGCGCTTCAAGATAAACGAGTCGAACTTAATATTTTGGCCATATTTTTCTATATTCGAGTCCTCCAGAATCGGTTTTAATCGATAAATAACAAATTTTGCGGGGAAGCCCAGTTTGGGGTCGTAGTTAGGAGCTGTGTCTTCGTCGATGTTGGTAATATTTGTTTGGGGTTCTGTAAACAAGGTCCACTCGGTTGTATCATTAGTATTTTCTGGTTTGCGATGAAGTTCTTCTTCTGTGCCAAAGACTGGAATGTAAAATGCTTCGCCTTCATCGAAGCAAATGCTGATGCCAACGAGTTCGCAATTTAATTTGTCGAGGGAACTTGTTTCTGTATCTATTGCGAATGAGTTAATCTTTTTTAATTTTTCCAAAAGGTTTTCAAGCTTATCTATGCTATCGACTAATGTGTATTTGACATTGTCGGCTTTGAAAGACAAAATCTGGTTTTGTGTTTGCTGTAGTGTTGAAGTTTCTTCTGTTTTAACACCAAAAAGTTTTGCAATTCGTTCACGAAGGGCTTTGAAATCGAGCAGGTGAAATAGTTTGTCCAAATGTTCAAAATTTGGGTTTTGAAACTTTAGTTCTTCGGGCGAAAAGGAGAAATTGGCATTAGTTTCGATGGTTACCAATCGTTTTGAAAGAAAGGCTTCGTCTTTGTATTCTTGCAATTTTTGTTTTAACGACTCCTTTGGTATTGATTCAAGTTGATTGTAAAGATTTTCTAAACTTCCAAATTGTTGAATCAGCGGAATTGCAGTTTTCTCGCCAATCCCTTTGACACCGGGAATGTTGTCTACTGCGTCGCCCACGATAGCAAGCACATCGGTAACTTTTTCTGGGGGAACTCCGAACTTTTCTACAACCTTTTCTTTCGTTACCAATTCAAATCCATCTGAAAGATTTTTACCAGTTTTGTATAGTACAATATTGTCGTCGACTAGTTGATAGTAGTCTTTGTCGTTGGTAATGCAAACGACATCCCAACCTTGGGCGGAGAGTTTTTTGGCAATTGTTCCAATAATGTCGTCGGCTTCGAGACCGGGGATTTCAATGCGCTTGATATTAAAAGCATCGAGCAGTTCCTTTATTCTAGAAAGTTGAGGAACAAGGTCCTCGGGAAATGCTTCGCGATTGGCTTTGTACTCTTTGTACAATTCGTGACGGAAAGTTGGTTCACGGCTGTCGAAAAGAACAGCGATGTATTCGGGCTTTTCCCTTTCGAGCAAGCTTGTCAATATATTCGCAAAAGCAAAAACTGCATAGGTGGGTTCGTTTGTGATTGGGGATTTCAATCCCGACCGACTCATAGCATGATATGCTCTGAAAACAACGGACATCCCATCGATTAGGTAAATCTTTTTCTTTCCATCTTCTTTTTCGTTCATAGTTATTTAAGTTTTAAGAAAATTAGTATTTCAAAAATAGAAAAAACAAGCCGAAAGGGATTATTTTGTTATTAATTACTTTCTAATTCTTTGTAACTTTCGAGTAGTATATTTAAAATCCTTTTTGCGGATTCTGGAATGATTGTCCCCGGTCCGAAAATTTCGTCGACCCCGGCTTTGTAAAGAAACTCGTAATCCTGTGGCGGGATAACCCCACCGACGACTACTATTATATCATTGCGTCCATATTTTTTTAGTTCTTCAATTAATTGTGGGACAAGAGTTTTGTGTCCTCCAGCCAGCGAGCTAACCCCGACGATGTGGACATCGTTTTCGACTGCTTGACGGGCAGTTTCATCGGGTGTTTGGAAGAGTGGTCCAATATCGACATCGAAGCCCATATCTGCGAACGAGGTTGCAATAACTTTAGCACCACGGTCGTGACCGTCTTGCCCCATTTTAGCAACGAGGATACGCGGACGACGTCCTGCAATTTTTTCAAACTCGTCGGCAAGTCTACGAACTTCTTCGATTTCCTCCTTCTTTGCGTATGAGGAACTATATACACCCGCGAAGGAGCGAACGAGGGCTTGGTGGCGACCCCAAACTTTTTCCAAAGCATAAGAAATTTCGCCCAAAGTTGCCCGGGCACGAGCCGCTTCGATGGACAGTTGAAGTAAATTCCCCTCTCCAGTTTCTGCACATTTTGTTAAAGCATTCAATTTTTCTTCGACAAGTGAATTGTCTCGTTTTGCTTTGACTTCTTTTATCCTTTGGATTTGCTTTTCGCGGACGGCTGTATTGTCCACTTCGAGAATTGGTATCGGAGGCTCGTCTTCAATTCTATTTTTGTTCACACCAATAATTATTTCTTGCCCAGAATCTATGAGTGCTTGGCGTCGAGCTGCTATTTCTTCGATTTTCATTTTTGGCAAGCCTGTTTCAATTGCTTTAACCATACCGCCAATGGATTCGATTTCCTGAATATGTTCCCAGGCTTTGTGGGCAAGAGAATGGGTTAAGTATTCAAGATAGTAGGAACCGCCCAAGGGGTCGATGGTTCTGCATATCCCGGTTTCGTATTGCAAGAAAAGTTGGGTGTTTCTTGCAATTCGGGCGGAGAAGTCTGTGGGAAGTGCAATTGCTTCGTCGAGCGAATTTGTGTGGAGTGATTGTGTATGCCCAAGTACAGCGGCAAGTGCCTCGATGAAAGTTCGTATAACGTTGTTAAAAGGGTCTTGTTCGGTTAAACTCCAACCGGAAGTTTGGCAATGAGTTCGTAGAGCGAGCGATTTTGGATTTTTGGGATTGAATTGTTTTACAATTTTAGCCCAAAGTAGGCGAGCAGCACGCAATTTTGCAACTTCCATAAAGAAATTCTTCCCGATACCGAAGAAAAAGGAGAATCTTGGTGCGAATTCATCGACATTCAAACCGGAATTTATTGCTGCACGCAGGTATTCGAGCCCGTCGGCAAGAGTGTATCCCAATTCGAGGTCTGCGCTGGCGCCCGCTTCCTGAATGTGATATCCAGAAATCGATATTGAATTGAACTTTGGCATATTTTTGGAAGTGTAGATAAAAATATCTGTGATGATTCTCATCGACGGGGCTGGGGGATAAATGTATGTGTTGCGTACCATAAATTCTTTTAATATATCGTTTTGAATTGTTCCGGAAAGTTGATGTTGGGCAACGCCAGATTCTTCTGCTGCAACAATGTAGAAAGCCATTACGGGTAGGACTGCACCGTTCATTGTCATTGAAACGGAGATTTTGTCCAATGGTATACCGTCGAAAAGTATCTTCATATCCTCGACAGTGTCGATTGCGACGCCAGCCTTACCGACATCGCCAACGACACGTGGGTTGTCGGAATCGTAGCCGCGATGGGTTGCCAAATCGAATGCAACGGACAAACCTTTTTGCCCAGCGGCAAGATTCCGTCGATAAAATGCATTGCTTTCTTCGGCAGTGGAAAAACCAGCATATTGGCGTATTGTCCAAGGTTGCTGAATATACATTGTCGGATACGGACCTCGTAGGAAAGGTGGGATACCAGCAGTGAAATCGAGATGCTCAAATTTTTTATAGTCCTCAAAAGTATAAAGAGGGTAAATATCTATCCCTTCGAGTGTATGGATAACTAATTCTTTAAATGATTTACCGGTGTGCTTTTCAAATTCTTTTTTCCAGAGTTCGAAGTCGAAATTTTTTGCACCAAAGTTTAAATCAATTTTTGTGAAATCTGGTATATTCATATCTATTTCAAAGTTAACCGAATACAAAAATAATAAAGATGAAACAAACGGAAGGAAAATTTGAATCGAGAGAAATTGAATTTGTGATACTTGTGGAAAATATATCTCGTGGGCTTCAATCCCAAGAATGAGAATATTAAATTTTTGCAAAATTTAAGCGATTTTTGGTTATTTTGCATTTTTTGAGGTAAATATGGATTTGATTGATGGTGTTTTTCTCGACGCTGGCGATATTGATTTGTACATTAAAGTGCAAGGAACAGGCAATCCACCAATTGTTATCGAACCAGCAATAGGCGGGCTTTCTGTTGAATGGTACTTTCTTCAAAAAGAATTGGCAAAGATTACAACAGTTGTTACATACGACCGTGCGGGCTATGGGGAAAGTCCCACATCTAAACAACCAAGAACAAGCTACAACATTGCCAATGAACTTTTCAACCTGTTGTTCAATTCCGATGTTGAGCATCCATACATACTATTGGGGCATTTGGAAGGTGGTTTGTATGCGCAGCATTTTGCCCGACTTTTCCACCATTACGTTGCTGGCTTGATCTTGGTCGACTCTCTTTTCCCTGGTTATTTTGCTCTTGAAACCGAGGATTATCCGGGATATAATGAAATTGCTTCGTATCGAACAAGGATTGAAAATTTATCTAAACTTGCCGATATGGACAACGAAACTTTTAAACAAAGAATTGTGCCTTTAATTGAGGAATTATATTCAAATTTTCCCGACGAATATCGAGTTCCTCTTGTCACATATCAAACCGAAAAGCGCTTCTTTCAAACAGCAGTCAAAGAAATGGAAGCACTAACAGATAGCCTCAAAGAGGTTGAAAACGGCAATGCCTTTCCTGCGATACCTCTCCTTGTTGTTGCCCATGACCCAAAGGTGATGGAAAATCTATCTATCAGCATTGGAATTCCAGCCGAAGAAGCACGCCAAATTGAAACTTATTGGCTCGAAGGACAGCAACAGTTGTCGCGATTGTCGCCCTTCGGAAAGTTCCTTATAGCGGAAAACTCGGATAAAAACATCCACTATTCCAATCCAATGTTTCTACTCGAGGCTGTAAAAAAAATGATTGATGATATTCGAAGCAGCGAATAATGGCTCTCGAAAAAAAATTTAATTTTTCGTAACAAACTATTAAAATTTTTGTTAAATTAAAATGAATTTTTCGAGGGAAATATGAAAAAGTTTCTTCTTCTCTTGTTCTTCCTTGTGGGAAGTTCAATTGGTGCATTTTCAAAGGTAAGTGTTATTCCAACCGACTCGGCGCAAAACGATTTTCTTCGTGCCTATAAATTTGCACTTCAATATTCCCACGTCGATTATCGATTCACTAACGCAACTATGGATAGCCTTCTATTCCCAAAGTTTGGGGAATATTCTATTTATTGGATTGCCGAGGGCGAAGGCACCGGTTCTTTTGTCTATCCGGATGTTTTACCCAAAGATTTTTCAAATCTTACAAAATTTGAATATCCACAGTATGAGTGGCGAAATAGCCAGCACTTTTCATTGCAGATTAAACTTAACTCGCAGTTGGTTTGCATATTCCAAAGCGAAATGAAGCAGAACAATGCTACTGTTACGTGGGCTTCGTTCTATTATAAAAATCTTTTCGACTTAACCTTTTACGACAATATGTATTATTTTGCGAATGAAAAGACGATTGATAGCATAGGGATTTCGGGTGCTTGTCGTCTGCTGATTATTCCACCATTTAGAAAATTTTCTGATGATGATAAATACTACATCGATAAAATTTTTGCAAAATATCCGAACATTAAGCGAAGATTCGATGAGTTTCTCGCTCGTGGTGGAACTATCTACGCGGAAGGAAATGCGGTTTATTTTCTTGAAAAATTGGGTTATCTGGAAAACAAATCTGTCGACTTTGCAAATAGTTACAACTTTACAAACGAAGGGAACATTATTTCTGTCGACTTTACTAATATCAACCATCCTCTTGCATTCACCCGACTTTCGGTTGGTAAAAAATTGTATGGGGGTTCGTTCCCCAAAATAAATACAAACAAAGCAGAAGTTGTTGCCTATTTGCAAGGAACACAAAACCCGGTTGTATTTCTTCTTCGAGGTAAAAACGCCAACGGCGGAAAGATTGTTGTCAACACTGGATTGCCAACCATTGGCGGCTTCAATGAGTTGAACAAGGGAAGTCGCCAGCTCGAATGGACTTTGAACGCAATCTTTTCTGCTTTTTGCTCGGAAATTGATGTCACTCGTTCTATTTACAATAATCTTCCACCAGAAATTACTGCTGGAGTAAATGCTATTTCATACGATAGGCTCGACACTTTCGAACTTAGAATCAAAATTAGAAATCTATCTGCCTATCCAATGTTGAATGTGACCGTAACTGAATGGGTTCGCGACTATTTCCAAATTATTGGTGTTCAAAACACAAACATTTCATTTCAGATATCAGGAAACAAAGTTACTTTGAACAACATTGCTTTGAATCCTTTCGAGGAAAAGGAAATTGTGATTTTAATTTCTACGCCCGACCCAAACAGTAAAATTCACGATGAAGTAAATAAATATATCTCGTGGGCAAATTATGTATATGTCTCCTATTGTGAAGTCAAAAATGAAAGTGACAACGGGCTTGAATATTTTGCTAAGTTTCGAAACTACGCCGACTTAATGTTTTCTGCACGTTTGATTGCCGACACGGATTTGAACTGGAAGAACATACTTTATCTCGATTTCCAACCATTTAAAGTCTTTACTATAATAGAAAACAAGGAAAGAACCCCCGCAATCGAAACCAAATATGTACAATACATTCCCAAAGATGTGCCATTTTACTGGACAGACAATTCAATCGATATTCCCATTTTAAAGACCCCAGGCGGGAAATTTGTTGATGTTTTATATGGTAGCAACGACAAGAACAAACCCGAATACGATATGGACAGCGATGGCTATCCGGATGTATGGCTCGATACAGCTTCTATTTATCCAAAAGGATATAGTATTGAAGAAACGGAAGTCTATTGGCTCAATCCGTGGGAATACTACAGAAGTGGCGATTCTTTGTTTTACGAGGATATTGATCATGATGGAAAAAGAGCAATTGACGTCGATGGCGACGGTATTGTCGACATTGAAGAGCCCGGAGACAAAATCCGTGTATGGAAAGTAACTTGGGACATTGGCAAAATCGCTGGCTATGAATATTTCGACCCGTATTGCTATTACGAGATTTGGTTGGACCCGCCCGACCTTGTCAAACTTTCTGCTGGTGTTGGAAAAGTTTACGGAACACTCGACGAAGATGTCCCGGGGATGTTCTATCCCTATGCTAAGGACATCATCAAAGCCGACAAGAACGACCAACGCTGGAAGTATTGGATGGAAACCGACAAGGATGGCAACCCACTCTGGAAGCAATTCATTTACCAGAAGATACACAATTACGAGGGATTTACCTTTATTGACACGATGAAAGAAAATTACAGATTGAAACCAACCGACCATTGCGTCGGAACTGTTCCACAACCACATCGGGAATTCATTGCGGTTCTTTCGCTGGGCGGTCGCGACATCGATATGAATTCTCCGGTAACCACTTCTTCCAGATATTCAAACTTAACATACAAGACTATATTTAATGAAACCAGAACCACCCCAATTCGAACAACTTATACCTATTGGGCTCCTTTGCCAAATCCTTTACAATTTGAATATTTGACTAATAGCTTCGAGATACTTGATACTGGCGGAACTGTTAGGTACAAGACCCTTCCAATGTTTGGGAAAGCTCTTTTGAAATTTACAATTGATGCTTCGACAGAATATTCCTACTACTGGATTCGCAATGCTGGTCACGATGTCGATTACAACGACCCATCGGGGAAAATCGAAGGTGTTGAATCTCTTGGCGATGGCGTTTTCGGGTATCTAATTTATGATATTCCCAAAGGTATTGGTGGTTATAGAATTAGCCTGCCAAAGAAAAATGATGGAAGTTATGATATCGACAAAATAGTTAAAATCGATGGGAAACCATTTCAAAAGTGGCTGGACAATAAAAACACCAAGAACCAAGTGGAAATTCTCGAGGACCCATTTGAATATCACGTTTACATACCCCAAATCTTAATTCCGCCAGCACTTGACGACGACAACAACGACGGTGTCGACGATTGGATTGACGACCGTGGCGACCGATTCCAATCTTCGACGGGGTTTCTCCACGATGCATTTATGCTTGGCAATGGAGAGGACTACAAAGACTGGCCTAAAGTGCCATTCCAAGATGATATTTACGGAATGGTAACTTCTGGATGGTATCCCGGCGAAGATAGAACCTACGGTGATGACAAGTTCGAGAAATTGGGTAAAACTCGAATCGAAATCCAGGCAATCTACGAAGGGCTTGGCAAAGAAGGAAATGTGGAAATTAGCAAAGGAGGTTGGCTCGTCGTCGAAGAAATTTTTGGCGGCTCTCCTTGGGTAATCACTTCGCACACTCTTTCTGGCTTTGCAATTGGTTCAAATCTGAAACTTACTTCTCGTGTTCAACCCACAAGTGTTCGATATGGTATTGACACTACATTCGTTCTTCACACAATCGAAGATGTTGGCGAACCTCACTATTTTAACATCAATTTCGATCCTTTCCATCTTTCCTATGGATATGGCGAGGTGACGATTACAACTTATGCTGGCGGACGCGATCCAAGCAATTTGATTGCTCCAAACTCTATTATGCCCACGATTATTGACCCCAAAGTAGATTCATATCGACTGACGATTCTTCCAATGGCGGATTCAACAAACCCAGCTTTAAAAGGCTATCCTAAAACTGTCGATGGGTCGTTTCTCGAAGTGCGTGTTGAAATTAACAATAGTACCGATTTCAATATTTGCAACTTGAAGGTCGACCCCGTACTTTCGTCCAGTTTGAAAAACACCAGATTAGAGTTTGCTTATGTTTTATACCCGCGTCCATTGGTGCCAGCAAAGTTCGACCCAACTACGGGTAAGATCATCCAAGGTGGCGACGATTTTGGCACATTGAGAACCGGGTGGCGTTTCAATCAACCTGATGGTGAAATGCTTGTAACTTTGGGAAACACATTGAATCTCCTTCAAGCTGGTCGCCGTGCATATTTTATATTTCTCTTTAAAATAGATTCAACCTTGCCACAATCTGTTTATACAATCAATTTCACGTCTGCCGGCGAGTTTATTTCATATTCAAGCCAAAAGATGGGGCTTTTCAACTATGAAGTTCCTTTTGCTCAATTTAGTATATCAAAGAAAAAGTTTGACAAGACGATTGCAGAATATCAGAAATTTGTAATTGGGCAATCAGAGCTAAAGCGAATCGACATTCAGGGTAACCAGCCTTTTAATGGCTTGGGTCTGGCAAAATGGTCTGATTTACCAATTACTTATCTCGATTTTGACACTTTGAAACGAACACTTAATGTCGTTTACGACAAAAACACCCGCATTGAATCGATAGATTTAAGTTCTTTTAAGTCGTTTCCAACAAAAGACTTCACTAAATTTTATGTTCTCGAAAAAGTCGAGGTAAATAGTTCAAATCTACCCGATAAATTCGACCTTACGAAAGCTGAAAATCTGCTCTATGAAGTTCAACCATATGGGAATTATGTTGTCTCGGACAAAAATTTAACATTGAGTAGTGTTGGACCTCGGCTCATCCACTTTAAGCGGATTTCAACGCTCGATGGACAGTTGGTTCCCGAGAATGCCTCTATTCTGTTGAACTCGGGCACACGCCAGATAGGAGTTAGTTTTTATGTGATTAATATTGGAAGTGATATTGCCGAAAATGCCAATCTTTCATTTGAAATAGGTAAATACTTTAACATCGACAATTCGCAACAGAACATTCTGAAAATTTCCGACGCAAAATATCAGATACCAATTGGATTGCTTGTTCCAGGGGAAATGAAAGAAGTCAAGGTTCTGCTCAATCCAACTGACCAGATTTGTATGAATTGGTATGATAATACTTTAGTTGTCGACAATGTAGAAATTATGTACAATGGTCCACGGAGCAAGTTTGCCACGAAGAAAGAAACCTTCTCTTATCTAGATGAAACGCCATTGGATGTGCCTTCTTATGATGTGTTTATAAAATACTTCAAGCCAGCGGTTCGAGAAGTCAAAGCTGGCGAGACCTTGAATTTGTTCTGGGAGGCAGGAAATGGCATTTTGCCCTTGCCAAAGAATCTGAAAATTAGTGTCTATGCAATTTTGAACTTAAAAGATACGCTTTTGATATTCGAAGATACACTACCAAAACTCGATTTGCTTCAATCTTTCAAGGGTTCAACAAGTTTTACATTGCCCGATAGCCTGTACTTCCTTGAATTTAAAATTGTAGTCGACAGGGAAAATGCGATTGAAGAAATCTGTAAAAATAATAATGTTGCACAGTTCCCTGTGGAATTAATTGGTCCCGACTGGATGCGAAAAGTAAAAGTTCAGCCAAACCCGTTCGATTTCTTCACATCGGTTTCTTATGTGATATCCCAAGATATAAGTAAACTTGATGCATATATTTATACCATCGATGGTGCCTTTATCACAAAGATTGAAAATTGTCCTCATCAATTGGGGAATAATTATTTCTTGCTTGAAATGCCAGACATTGCAAAAGGGACTTATCTGATTCGTTTCGAAGGATTTACCCCTGAAAACAATAAAGTTGTGAATTATGTCAAGGTAATCAAGGAGAAATAAAGATTCCCATCGATGATTAGGAGTTTTTTCATTTGGATTTTGTTGTTGTTTGGTGCATCATTTATTGCTTACACACAAAATTATGGTTTAAACTTTGGTTTTGGCTTTAACCAATTCGAAGGCGATTTTCGCCAATTTAAAGCTATTCAAGATTCGATTCCTTTCATAGGAAATGGTAATTCATTTAGTCTTGGCGTCGGTGGATTTTGGAATGTTCCACTTTTCAAAAGGATATCACTTGCAAACGCCATTTCGATTAGATATTCATCAACTATTTTAAATGCAAACAGAGATTTATCTCTTTTTTTCGATTCGAACAAGGTTGTGGATAGATATATTCTTTCGATGGATGCAAACTTTCGGCTTCGTTCCCTGCGCTTGTCATATTCGCCAAGCTTGCGTGTTCAAATCTTCAATTCTTTATATGCTTTTGCTGGTTTTTCTGTTGGTTATGAACTTTACTATCCCAAGCTTGTTTCCTATTACGAAAAATCATTTACAAAAGGTAGTTCCTTTGTTGAAATCAAACAGGATTTGCAAACCGAGGGCAAACATAAAGTACCCCTTACAGCCACATTTGATTTTGGCTCTTGCTATATCTTGCCCGAAAATATTGCTGGGTTGTTCCGACTTGGTGTTGCGCCCTATTTTTCTTTTGGTTTTACCAATGTTGCAAGCGATTTCGTTGCCGATGTTTCCAGTTTTGGAATAAATATTTTCATTTTTCCAGAAAGGATACCTTCGAAGAAAAAGCCAGTTGAACAAATCAAATTTCCACCAGTAGAAGATTTACTTCCGCTTCCTCCAAAGCCACCACCAATTGATACTTTTGCGCGAAAGTTGGAAAGCGATAGTATAAGTGTCGATTTTGTTGGTGTCGAGAGATTTGACGGCAATGAGAAATATGTTCCAGCCGATGTAAATTGGAGAGAAATAATCTACGAGTCGGAAGTTCCTTTGTTGAATATGATTTTCTTTGAGTATACGAAAAGTGAAATACCCGCTCGATACCATAAGATTCGTTCACCCGCAGAATTTAACTTTCAATCATTGATGTTTAAAGGAATAATCGAAGTATATTATGATATTTTAAACATAATTGGCTATAGATTAAGGCAAAAACCTGATTCGAAGATTATCCTTGTCGGTTGCAATTCCAACCTTGGCGAAGAATTTGCAAATCTTGAGCTTTCAAAACAAAGGGCAAGCGAAGTTGCAAAATATTTGTTGGAAGTTTGGGATATCGAACCCAAAAGGATAAAAATCGAAGCGCGAAATCTTCCCGAGCGTCCGTCGAATCCAAACGTGCCCGAAGGATGCAACGAAAATCAGCGAGTTGAATTATTTTCCAATGACGATGAAATTCTTGCTCCTTTGGTGCTTGTCGATACCTTGCGAGAGATTCATCCACAATCCATTCGATTTTACGCAAGATGTAATTTTGGACTCGATTCTTTGAATTTGGTTGTTTCAATTCGGTTTCCCGACGATACATCAGAAAAGTTATTCAAGGAATATAGCAAGCTAATTTCATCAATAGATTCTGTTGACATATCTTTGCAAAATATAATTGGCAACGTTTCGAGAAAAATTCCATTTTTCGACATCCATTTGCATTTTGTTTCACAGACAAGTTCTAATAAAAGCCAAGAGAAAGTTATTTCCTTCCCAATAAAATATTTACAAGTAAAAAAAGAATATTCTTCCAAAGAGAAAATCATTCTTCCGCCGTTCGATTTCAATTCAAGTCTTCTTAAAAGGGAGCAGATTGAATATCTTCAAAACTATAGGACTATATTAGAAAAAGCCAAGAAAATTACTCTTGTTGGACACACAGATATCATTGGAAGCAGGGAATTCAATTATTCCTTGTCGAAGTTACGCGTTGAATCTATTGCTGAATATTTGAAAAAAGTTAACTATTTCCGTCGATTTGATTCTTTGGACCAAATCGAAGCATCTACAGGGTCGATTTTGTCCAAAATATACTATGGCGAAACCAACCCAATTTTCGAAAACAAACTTCCCGAAGGACGGTTTTATTCTAGAACAGTCGAAATCATCCTTGATTATTAATTTTTATTAAATTCTTAATTTGAATTTTTTTATTTCAATATCAATGAATGGAGTTCTAGAAAATCACAAAAGAGAAACCAAATCTGTATTATCATTTATAGAAAAGCCGTTAATAAATTGGTTTGTTGCAAGATTGCCAAAATATGTAACCCCGGACACATTGACCGCAATTGGAGTTGTTGGGGCTTTGATGACTGGGCTTGGGTATGCACTGACCTTTTACAACAAAGATTTTCTCTGGCTCGCGACCGCTGGTTTGTTTATAAATTGGTTTGGTGACAGCCTCGACGGTAGTCTTGCGCGCTATCGGCGCATAGAGCGTCCGAAGTATGGCTTTTTTATCGACCATACGCTCGATTCTATAAGTATGGTTCTTATTGGCGTTGGGGTTGGGCTTTCCCCATACGCTCGACTGGATTTCGTGCTTTTTGCGCTCGTGGGCTATTTGCTTATGTCAATATTTGTTTACATCAAGACAATGATATTGGGAGTTTTCAACATCATATATTTTGGTTTTGGACCGACGGAAGCCCGCGTTTTTATTGCTATAGGTAACACACTTGTATATTTTTTTGGTGCTGGCGAAATTCCATTTTTAAGTGAAAAGTTTACAATCCTCGATATTTTTGCCTTGTTTTTTGCTTTTATTATGCTATTCCTTTTCGTTTTGTCGGTAATCGTCGATGGCAAGAAATTAAAATTCCTCGATACCAAAAACATCGAAACCAAGAAGGATTTAAATTAAAAGCTTAAATTTTAATTCTCCAATCCACATCGTAAAAGTAGATTTCAGATTATATAATCAGTAAGTGTTTGTATTTGCAACGATTTTGTCGAATGTTTAGAAGTTAAACATTGACAAAGAGTGAAGATTGAACGATGAAATGTTTATTCATTTGTTCGACACAATGCTTTTGATAAAGGTTTTGTTTTCAGATTGTTTCAAATTTCTGCCCCGTATAAGTTATTGCGAAGGAAAGGTTTATAAATACACAAGGAATCATCTCAGGGATTGGGTTTCTTATTTTCGACCAACAACTTTGCCCTGTTACTTTTCCGATACAAAAAATCTAGTTCTGTTGAGTTTTAAAAAATTTAATTTGCAAAAGGCAAAGGGAAAAATTCTTTCTAATTAACCTTTTTTAAGCAATGAATTAATTATCTCTCGAGCAGATTGGTCCAAAGCCAAAGTAGCGGTAATTTCAGCCTTTGCTTCGAGCATTGCATCCCAATTTTCTGTTCCTTCCCAGAAGAGTCTTTTGAGTTCCGATTGTGTTTTAGAACTTCTTTCTGCGAGTTTTTTCAAGAATGTGTCGAGAAAACTGTCCATTTCTTCGATCGTGTCGAACAAACGATTGAACAAGCCCTTTTCGTAGCACCATTGGGCATTGTACCAATCGGTATCAATTGTCAATTGCATAAATGCAGATTTGCCGATTTTTCTTTCGACCGCGTGGCTGATAACGAACGGACCGATAGCAATTGAAAATTCGCTCAATCGGACGGAGGCGTCCCGGATTGCGACAACATAGTCGCAAGCAGAAACCAACCCTACCCCACCTCCAACGATTTTTCCATGTACACGGCAGACAACAAGCTTCGGGGATTTGCGGATGGCGTTAATTACTTTGCCGAAACCCGAGAAAAATGCTTTGGCTTGTTCGTAATCCTTTAAATTGGCGAGTTCGTCGAAAGACGCACCTGCGCAAAATGCCCCCTTGCCATCGCTTTTTAAAAGTATAATTTTGGCGTTATCGGCTTCAGACAGTTCTTGTACTGCTTTTTCCATTTGCGAAAGAAGATAGCCCGGAAGCGAATTGCCTTTAGGATGGAAAAAAGTAATCGCCCCAATATTATTTTGAACTTCTGTTTGAACGTAGCCTTCCATATTCACTCCTTAGTTATTTCCACTAAAATATGCTTTGGTTTAGAAAATAAGTTAAGAAAAGAGTCGAGCAGTCGCCACAGCCAAAAAGGAAGTAACTTCAATGCACGGTATAATCGAAGATATTGTATAAGAGAATTGCCAAATTTGTAGAAACGCCAGTGGATTAGCGGACTCGAATTGGTTAGGATTTGGTTCAGCGAAAACTCGTCGAAGGAATGTAGATGGGCGTTCCACGGGGTTGGTTTGTTGCAATGGACGCACAAGGTGTAACGAATTTTTTCACGATAAGGTGTTGTGATAATTATTTTTCCATTTTGCTTGACAATTCGAACCAGTTCGGAGATGAAACTATTTGGCGATTCAAGGTGTTCAATTACTTCGGAAGCAACAACGCAATCGAAAGCTTCGTCTTTGAAGGGGAGATTGTACCCGTCGGCAACGACGCCGAAATGGTTCTCGTCGGGATAAAGTTTCAAAACCTTAGAAACATTTGTGTACGAGAGATCAATTGAAACAACAATTCTATCGAGACGCAATAGTCGGCGGGCGAGCCAGCCTTTCCCACAACCAACATCGGCAATGAGTTTAGCTTTCGGCGGAATGCGCCACAAGATGTATTGGGCGAGACGCTCTTCTTCGCTTTCAGTTTCCTTCAACCGCGGCTCAAAATAGTCGAAAAGTTCGGCATCTTTCTGATAGTGTTCGATATAGTTTGTTTTTTGCTTTGGTAGCAATATTGGAATTCCATCGAGGATTTGAAATTCGCCTTCGCCGCAGACTAATGTTTCGTTGGTTTTGTTGAAATATAAAGGCAACTTTTTTCCCGGAGAGACAAGCAGTTGAAATAGATTGTACATTTACCAAATTCCGCGCATAAATGAAATCGACAGTAGAATTGAAAATAATCGTAAGTTACCTTCCCGCGATAAATTGAACAAGGGAAGTTGGACGGCAACATTTGGGCTGGCATAGATTCCGGGGAAAATCGTGGCGTCGTATCCAATTGATATTTTCGGAATAATGAACAGTAGAGTTAAATCGGACAGTTTGCCGTCGACAAGTTTTCTTCGTTGTGTGTTGTCAATGAAATGATATTCTGGCGGGGATTTAACTTGTTCGTATAAATCGTATTGGGAGGAAAGTTTCACACCAAGCTCGAGGTTGAAAGCAGCGTAAAAGTTGGTCGAGGCGAGGCGATATTTTGCGCCAAAATCTACAACGACACAATTGTAATTCATAGAAAGTTCGTTTTCGACTTTGACTATTTTCGGGATTCCTTTTATTTGAACTGGGAAGGAATCGCCATCGGCGACAAAATTAGCTTTGTTCAATTGGTAAAGTATGCTTGCGTTGAAGGCAATTTCGGGCTTGTACCAATATTCTGCTTTAAAACCAAAAGAATTGGATTTGCCACTGCCAATGTTGAATTTTGCACACGAAAAGTAGTTTTCGTAAAGAGTAAGAGAACCATTTAAATAATTTTTGGATGCGTTACTCGATATCCCAGCGTAGAATTTGGGAATAGCAAAAGGTAATCTCGGCGATATTTCCCAGTCGAATCCTTGTGTGAACATTTTGCCAAATCCAACTACGAGGAAAAATAATGTATAAATCAAAGGCTTCATTCTGTTCTTACAAAATGTTGGACTTCATTGAAGATACCTGAAGTAATTTGAATGAAATAAACCCCGGTTGGAAGTTTCGAAACATCTTTGTCGACTCGATAGACTCCCGGCTTCAAAACTTCGTCGAAAAATGTATCGATAATGTTACCGTAGGAATCGTATAAAAGAAGTTTTGTGTGGGTTTCAAACGCCACCTCGAACTCGAAATTGAGTTGTGCTTCGACTGGGTTTGGCTTTGGTGTTTCAAGTCGGAAAAACCCCCGATTGCCGTCGAAAAGTTTGTATGGGAGCCCACAAAGAGAATCGACTCTGATGAAGCCCGATTGAACAATTGGGGATAATGCTCGCGAACAGACGCCATCTCCAAATCGAGGCGAAAGGAAGTCGAATTGTGTTTCCATCGATTCGCCGAGAAATGTGTCGAAGTTGAGAAGTATCAATGTATCGGAAGGCAATAGAAACTCGTTCCACTTTGTTGCAATAAAAATCGAAAGCAACCCGGGTTGTTGCTCTTTGACGTTCAATTGAGTTATTCGTTCGGCTGAAGTACCAATTATTGTTGCATTTCGAAATCTTAGGATATCGGGGTTGTATTGCAAAGTGTCTTGGTATTCTTTTGCTCTTGTAATTTTTTCTTTTTGAACAAGTATTGGAATGGATAGCACCGAACCGGGCTTGAAACGAATCGTTTCTGGGATTGTCAATTTGATTGGATCGGGCAAAACACCATTTGCTTTCAATTTGATGCGCAAAGTATCGCGAAGTCGGGAGAAACTTGAGGTCAAGATCAAAGTTGCATTGTAGGGACCGATGTTTCTGGCTGTCGAATCGAAAAGGATTTTCAATAATTTATTTGAATATGCCGGGATTTCAAAATTTTCCTCTAAAATTTTGAATGGGGTCTGGGGATAAGGTGGTTCAATCCTTGCATTTTGAACACGAAGTACGAAATTCCCAGAATTTGTAATTCGAATGTTTGTGTCGCGAATAGTAGGGCAACCTTCTGATTGGTTTACGATAATGTTTCCGAAATCGATAGAATCGGCTTCGGCAGTGAGTTTCGGGGCGAGACCAACTCCACGGATATTGAAAACAATTTCTTTTGCGCTTTCTGGATAGCCAACAATTTGCCTTTGGGTGATATTGCTTGTGAATCTAATTTTTGCAAGGAAAGTATCGCGTTGGGTTGGAGTGAACAGAACGGTAAATGAATCGATTTGAGTGGGAAGCAAACTCTTCTCAGTCGAAAGGGTATCAAGGAATTTGAATCCATTCGACGGAGTGTTTGTGAAATAATTTAAAATTTCTTGTTTTAAAATGCCAAAGGGTAAATTTCCGGTATTTTGAATATATATTTTTACTATTTTTGTGGTATCGATAGGAACGTCGCCCAAATCGATAAAATTCTCAACAATTTGTGCGTTTTCGACCTTTTGAAGTTTAACTTTTTGCGTAACGCCAACGCCACGAATTATTGTTTGTACATATTTTACCGAATCGGGGTTGCTCGGAGAGTGGTATTGAAAACGCAGTACAGCAGTATCCCGACCAAGATTTATTGGGTAGTAGGATAATCGCCAACTATTCCGCTCGTCGCCAGAGCGGTACTCGTCGAATGTTATTGGAGTTGGTTTTCGTTCCAATCGAATTTCCGCATTTAAACTGCGAAGAAAGATTATGCTGTCGACTGTAAGTTTACTACGTGTATTGTTTTGAACAGTGAGAATCCGATAAATTGTGTCTTTTGGATTGACCCAAACAGAATCGAAATCGATGACTGTTTCGAAAACGTCGAGCTCTTCGACACTTTTCCTTGCAATTAAGATAAACTCGCGTCCTTTGACGATTTCATTCAAGGAGCCTGGTGGGTCGTTTACTTTTGGGTCGAAAAGACCAAGCCATAGTTTTACTATTTTCTTTCCCGGTGGGAATTGAATAGATGGCGAAAATGGTATGTATTTGATTGAAAATAAAGAACTTGCATTTGTATCAATAGTTCGGGGCAAATCTCGCGGTCCAAAGAATTCGAAGAAGTCCAGATTGTTTGGATCGTCGATTGCGCGCCCGATGAGGAATGTGTAATCATTCCCGCCAATTTTCAACACACGGCCGCTGTAGTTGGTAATATTGAAAAGTGTTTCAAGAGAATCCCCAACCACACACATTCCCATATCCACAGTGTCGCTGGCAGTATACTCGTTAAAAATCAATACTGGACCTTGGGAGCGCACCGCCACTGTCCCCAACAAAGAGACAGCAAAAATGAAAAAAACAAATTTTATTTTATAAAAAATCATTTTTCTTTATATTTCAGAACTTACAATTTAACAAATTCCATTGTGTTAAAAAAAATCACTATGTGAAAAAAAATTTGCACTTTGTTCCGTATTTTAGATTCCAACATAAATTTTTTGAATTTTTAAAATATTTTGTAGTATTTTATTAATTTTTGCATAGTTAAAATTTTTTTCTTGAAAAGCTTATTTTGTTATGGAGATATTGAATTTTAAATTTATTCTAATTGCCATCTTACTTTTCCTTTTATGTCCTCCTACCGATGGAATATCTAAAGAATCTGGAGATTCTGTTCCCAATATCAGATATCAAGGACATTTAGAACATTCTATTTTTGGAGATAATGGTTCAAACTTGTTTTGGGTACATAGCAAGTCATTGTTCAACTCTTTAAAGGGAATTTCAAAGAAAGAAGAAGATTTTAAAAAATTTGCTATTTATCTTGAATTGCTTGGACAAGGGCTTCTAATTTCTCTGAATTTGGAATATCGCTTCGACAAGCACTTTGCTTTTAGAATTGGAGCAGCCCACTTCATTTTCGGCGTAGGTTATCCTTTATCATTATATTTTATTTCAGACCCACAATCGAATCACCATTTTGAATGTGGTGTCGGACTTACTCTTGTTCAAATTGGTCCATTACCCTTATTTGGTTCCACTGCAACTGCAAGATCAGTTGTTCCTTGTCTTGCACTGGGCTATCGATATCAACCGAAAAATGGCGGTTTACTCTTTCGGGCAACATTTACCCCATTTCTCATTTTTCAAGAATATGAACAAATTGGTATTGATGGGCGAGATGTCTCTAAACAGTTCAAAATCAACATTGAACTTTATGCTGGTATTTCGCTTGGTATTGTTTGATAACCAAAGAAATAAAGTAAACCTACAATGATTTCGTCATAATCATTTTAAAATTTATCTTGAATATGTTGAGTACTCCAAAAGGACTTAGGTTGCAAATAGCCCTGGTTGGTAGGACGAACGTCGGCAAGTCCAGTTTTCTAAACTTTGTGACAAACCAGGATATAGCGATTGTTTCACCTATTCCCGGGACAACCACCGATGTAGTTGAAAAGCCAATAGAACTTTTGCCTTTTGGTCCTGTGAATTTTTTAGACACCGGAGGAGTCGACGACTCGTCTATTCTTGCGAACAAGCGAATTCAGAGAACACAAAAGATTTTCGAGCGAGCCGATGTCGTTACCCTTGTTGTCGAGCCAAATATTTGGACCGATTTTGAAAAGAATTTGGCAGAATCGGCAAAGAAACAAAATCTACCACTTATTGTTGTTATCAATAAAGTAGATTTAGAGGAGCCTAAAGAAAATTTCATTGATAAAATAAAAGAGTATACAGAAAATGTTTTGTCCGTATCTTGTTTGAACAAGTCATCGTACGATAGGACACTGGAAGAATTCAAAAAGTTGCTTTTCAAAGTTAGTGAGAATATCAAAGATAGAGAAATTTCGTTGCTTGGGGATTTGCTTCCAAACAATGCACTCGTTGTGTTTATAGTTCCAATCGATAGCGAAGCGCCCAAAGGGAGATTGATTCTGCCCCAGGTGCAAGCAATTCGTGATGTGCTGGACAACAATTGTGCAGTTTTGGTTGTAAAGGACAGTGAGTATAAACAATACTTGACAAGCCTAGCCAGGAAACCCGACCTTGTTGTTTGCGATTCACAGGTGGTTCACAAAATGGTTGCCGAGACACCCGAGGATGTGAAATGTACAACATTTTCTATACTTTTTTGTCGATACAAGGGGGATTTGATGACAGAAGTTCTTGGTTCTGCCTATGCCGATTTTTTAGAAGATGGCGACAATGTGTTAATTGCCGAAGCTTGCAGCCATCATCCTTTGCAGGATGATATTGGTAGAGTGAAAATACCTCGTTGGCTACATGAATATCTCGGGAGAAAATTGAATTTCGATGTCTTTGCTGGACGAGATTTCCCCGAGGATTTGAAAAAGTACAAATTGATTATTCATTGCGGTTCTTGTATGTTAACTCGTAGAGAAAAACTTATTAGGATCGAAAAAGCAAGGGCGCAGGGGATTCCAATTACCAATTATGGAATTTTAATTTCAAAATGCCAGGGTGTGTTGGAACGAGTGCTTTCTCCATTTCCCGATATTTTAAAGGCTTATAAAGAAGTTTTAGCATCCAATGAAAAGGTATTAACTTTGTAATTTATGGCTTTGTTAGGAAGGAAAGAAAAAAGTTTGAATTATTTAGATATGCATCCATATAGGATTTATGAGTACGAGTTTCGGAACTCGGAACTTATTGATGTACTTGTGCCTCGGTTTACAAGTAAATTTGCAAGGAAATATGTTTTACCGAAATTGAAAAATCCATACATTCGTGCAAATCTTGATGAATTTGGAAGTTATCTCTGGGTGCAAATAGATGGCAAAACTTCTGTCTCAGATTTAATTGAAAAGATGGTTGCAAAGTTCGGTGAGCGCGTGGAACCAGCAACTGAAAGAGTTTTGTTGTTTCTGACTCAACTTTATAAAGCAGGGTTCATTGATTTTTATGAATTAACTAAAAGGAGTTAATATGGGAAATATTCTTGGCAATCTCGAGCCCAAAATAGTTTGGGACATTTTCGAAGAAATCACACAAGTCCCCCGTCCTTCGAAGCGAGAAGAGAAAATTGTGGCATATGTGATTGAGTTTGCTAAAAAGAACGGATTAGAGTATCGGCAAGACAAGCTGGGGAATGTTGTAATCAAAAAGCCAGCGACGCCCGGGATGGAAAATCGCAAGGGAGTTGTTTTGCAAGGACATCTCGATATGGTTTGCGAAAAAAATGCAGATGTGGAACACGATTTTTTGAATGACCCAATAAAACCTTATGTTGATGGCGATTGGGTTAAAGCGAAAGGCACAACTCTTGGTGCCGACAATGGGATAGGAGTTGCAATGGCTCTTGCGGTGCTCGCTTCAAAAGATGTAGCCCATCCCAATTTGGAAGTTCTTTTAACGCTCGACGAAGAAACTGGGCTTACTGGTGCTCAACAGCTTGCAACCGATTTGCTCGAAAATAAGATTTTAATTAATCTTGATTCCGAGGAAGAAGGGGTGTTTATCATTGGTTGTGCTGGTGGATTGAATACTTCTGGTAGATTTTATTATGATGCGGAACCTGTCCCATCCAATCACATTGCCTACAAAATTTCATTGAAAGGGCTAAAAGGTGGGCACTCTGGCTTGGAAATCAACGATGGGCGAGGGAATGCGATCAAATTGATGAACAGATTTCTTTGGTCTTTATCGAAATCTGTCGATTTCAGACTGTCGGACTTCAACGGCGGAAATGCCCACAATGCTATCCCAAGAGAAGCCTTTGCAACAATCACTTTCAACCAAAAAAATGAAACCAAGTTTCATTCATTTGCCGATAATTTTCGACAAATCCTTCTGAAAGAATGGAAATCGAAAGAGCCAGAAATTAATTTAATCTACGAAAGAGTCGAACTCCCAGATTTTGTTTTAAGCCGTGAAATCCAGAAAAAATTGTTCAGTGGGTTGTACGTTTTGCCCCATGGAGTTATTCGATTCAGCCCCGATGTTAAAGGGCTTGTCCAGACCTCAACAAATCTTGCAGTTATTAAAACGAGTTCAAATGAAATTTTTGTCTTAACCAGTCAAAGAAGCTCGATAGAAACAGAAAAATTCGATATAGCAAACCAGGTGAAACTGTCGTTTGAACTGGCTGGGGCTTTGCCATACCAAGGCGAAGGTTATCCGAGTTGGCAACCGAATGTTAATTCGCCTATTCTCCAAGTAGCAAAGCAAACTTATGCAAAAATGTTTGGTGTCGACCCAAAGATTGAAGTAATTCATGCTGGTTTGGAATGCGGGTTGATTGGCGAGAAATATCCCGGTATGGATATGATTTCTTTTGGCCCAAATCTAAAAGATGTCCACTCCCCGGCTGAAAAAGTTCAGATTTCTTCTGTTAACAACATTTGGAAATTCTTGCTCGAAGTTTTGAAAAACATTCCCGAAAAAGAATAATAATATTATTACTGGTTAAAAAGCAAAAAGGGTCGATATTCTCGACCCTTTTTGATTGTTTGATACGGCTTATTACTTCATTAGGATAAATTCTTGTTTCTGGCGGAAGTGTTCGCTCGACATC
>JBAMMD010000045.1:0-3612 GCA_039793965.1 Kapaibacterium sp. (SeqCode)
TCTAATGGTCCTCACACCCTCAAAGTGCGGGCTTATGATGTTAGAGAAAGAGTTGGGGAGGCTTCAATAACGGTGAGGGTCTCCAATCGCCGCGATGTTGGAGTAACTCAAATACTTCATCCGCAAAACGGTAGGCGTTATTCAATTGGGAACTGCATTACTCCTCAAGCAACCGTTGAGAACTTTGGAACACGACCAGAGACGGTCTCAGTGCATTTTGAAATTTACCGGAATGGAAATCCACTCTATCAATCCGTTAAAGATAGGGTTGCTGTTAATCCTGGTCAATCAAAACCGCTCGAATTTGGTTCCTGGACCCCGTCATCCATTGGTGCTTGCACCGCTAAATGTTACACTAATTTATCTTATGATGAAGTTCGTAGTAATGATACGGCATGCAGTATTTTCTTTGTAGATTCGGGTGGCAGCCCACCACCCGGGACAAGAAGTGACAATTCCTTCGACCCACGTAGAGGAAGTGGGCCTAGTTGCGACCATGACGGATGTTGTTGGTGTAGTCCAGGAAGTTGTACTGGTTGCTGTATTTGCACGCCAGGTAATTGTAATGGCTGCTGCATATGCCAATCAGGAGACAACCCTCCTTTGCCACCGGTAGGCTGGAGAAGATACTTTTCAATCGGAAGTTTTCCTACCTGCTGGCATTGGAAAACCGGAACCCCGTGGACTGCTAATCCGACCCATTATATGTTGTTGGATTGGGATTTCACTAGCGGGACTGTTATAGAATCTTTAATTAGTCCGGTGGTAAGCTTAGCCAATTGCACAACCGCGACTCTTTGCTGCAGCACTTATTTTGACCATAAACGTAATGGTTACACTGCGAAACTGGTTGGTTCAATTGATGGCGGTGCTACTTATCCTTATCTAATTAAAGACTATGCAGGAAGCGACTTTGGACCAGGGGCTGAATCGTTTAACATCACGAGTTGGGCTGCCGGGCAATCAAGAGTGCGTTTTGCCTGGGTTTATATCGGAGGTGTCAATAAAATTGATTTCTGGGCATTGGACAATGTTAGGGTTGTTGGATTTCCAGGCTATGAACACGATGTAGCAGTGACCGAGATAATAACGCCGAGAGGACAAATACCATTAAATACCCGGCTAAAACCTAAGGTTTTAATCAGTAATTTCGGTAATAACATAGAAACGGTCAAAGTAGTCTGTAAAATTGATGAAACTTACACTGATTCGGTATCATTTACTTTGCAACAGGGTTCTTCTTACTTTATATATTTTGATGAATGGTTGGCAACACTTGGCAACCACACGATTCGGGCATATGCGACATTAGTAAATGATAATAATCGTGCAAACGATACGGTAGTTAGCACTTTCCAAGTTGTAGCCAATACCTGGCTGATTAAAGAAAGAACATTGCAAAAAATTAGACGCGGAGGTGCACTAGTTACAGCCGGAGAGAATAAAATCTATGCCTTGACCGGTTACCCAAACATGAGTTTCATGCGCTACCACCCAGTTCTCAATCAATGGCGTCGTATGGCATCACCCCCAGGCGATGCTGGCGAGGGAGCTGCTTTGGCTTGGGCTGGCGATAGTTTTGTCTATATGTTAAAAGGCGGAGCAAGTAAAGGATTCTATCGTTACAATATAAAGAGAAACAGATGGGTAAATTTGGCGAACACACCGGGTAAAATTGGCAGAGGGGGTGCGTTAGCCTGGACCGGTGGCGATTACATTTATGCATTAAGAGGCGGTGAAACGAAATCGTTCTATCGTTATCGAATATCTACGAATTCCTGGGATTGTATGGCTGAGACGCCGGCAAAGGTAGGTTGGGGTGGTGCATTAGCTTGGGATCGCGGTAATTACATCTATGCATTGAGAGGAAGTAACGAACAGTCCTTTTACCGCTATCAAATAGATAATAACAGCTGGACGACAAGAGCCTCGACCCCGGCAAGCGTCGGCAAAGGCGGCAGTTTAGCATATGACACAGTCAATAATATGATTTTTGCGTTTCGTGGTAAAGAAGCCAATCAGTTCTGGGCCTATAACCCTGGGTCCAATTCTTGGCTCTGCCGAAACAGTGCGCCACAGCCGGTTGGAGGTGGCGGTGCCCTAACTTACTATAATGGCAGTATATTCGGCATGCGAGGCAGTAATGAACGTGACTTCTGGAATTATGCTTTGCCGGTTGGTGGCGACTTTGAAGGGAATCCGCCGGACTCTTCCAAAAAAGAAGGTCCCGGGATAACACTCGCTGGAGACGAAATAGGAATTGTTCTTGATTTTTCGGACAATGCGCATCCGGTAATTTCACCTGATGGCAATTGGGTTAGCTATCAGAAATTAGATACCATGGGTTGTTATCAGTTATATAAAATCAGAACAGAAGGTGGCGAAGAAATTCGATTGACAAACGATAGCTTCAGTTATACAAATCCCAAATGGTCACCAGATGGAGAATTCATTGTCAGTTTGCGGGATGGCGAAATTTATGCAATGAGAAATGACGGGACAGAGGGGGCGGTTTTAGCGACTGGTATCTGTGCCAATCCCCAGTGGTCAGCGGATGGCGAGTTCATAATATTTACTAAATGGGATGGGAATCACAGGCTATACATAGTTGATGCTAATGGTAGTTTTGAGGAACAATTGTCCACGGATAATTGCGACATAAGATTTCCTCAATGGTCACCGGATGGAGAATGGATAGTTTATCAGAAACTTGTAAATGGAACCTATCAAATCTGCAAGATGTCAATCGCCTCGGGCGAAGAAGGCCAATTAACTAATGATGTCAATGACAATACTAATCCTTGTGTATCACCTGATGGTAGTTGGATAGCTTATGAAAAAGTTGACGAGAATGGTTATCGTCAAATCTATAAGATTTCCTCTTCTGGAGGTGAAGAAACCGCTTTGACAAACGAAGCTTGTGACCATGAGAGTCCAAAAATTTCATTGGATGGCAATTGGATTACTTATGTGAAGTGGGTGCAAGGTGACGAAAGTCATATCTGTAAGTATGAGACTCAATCCGCTACCGAAACCGTGCTTACCCAAGGTAAAGCGGTAAGGGAGAATCCTGACATTAATTCTCTTGCTGGCATAATTGTCTATGAAATGAATGGTGAACAAAATGACCGAAGCTCGGACAATCGTTCAATTTTCATGGTTCGAGTCGGAAAAACCGGCATAAATGATGGGTCTTATTCCTCGCATCTTCCTAAGAGACTAAATCTTTATCAAAATTGCCCAAATCCGACAAAAGGTATAATGACTATCTGCTATGAAATACCGATAGAATCAAGGGTTAGCCTGAAAATTTACGATGGTTCTGGCAGATTAATAAAGACACTAGTTGACAATATGGTTAAACCTGGTAATTACACAGCGAACTGGAATCGTAAAGATAACGAGGGTAAAAAGGTCCCGGCTGGAATCTATTTCTACGAACTTGTATCAAATAATAAGTGCCTTTTGAGAAAAGCAGTGTTGTTGAAATAATACAATCTCTTCTTCTAACAGCGAATGAAGTTGGATCTCAGCAATTACCGGTTTAATTAATAATTAATGGGGGCTGGTGCAGACTTAATAAGGAGGCATTTTTTTGGATTGGACTTGACG
>JBAMMD010000046.1:0-3421 GCA_039793965.1 Kapaibacterium sp. (SeqCode)
CAGAAGGAAGAAGAAATCATCGGGCGCTTGCGTCCGTTCTGCCCGCCCACCACCAAGGTGTACTTCGGAACTAATCGTAGCCGCCTTCGTTCTTTGAACATTTTGTGCAAAATCATTCCTACTTTCGAATTTTAATTTTAATTTTTATTAAATTTGTTAAACAATAGAGTGGAAATAAAGATGAAAAAAATATATTTTGCATTGTTGTTTGCCCTACTTTCTGGCTTGTTGTCGTGGAACAAAGCCAATGCAGAATGTCCACCTGGTTGGAGCGAGGTCGAAATAATTCAACCATACATTGGCGACTGTCGAATTCGCATTAATTATTGCTACAAGTGTGGTGTTACGGGAGCCGATCCATCAAACATCAAGATAACTTTTTATGGTTGGGAGAATCCTCAAGATCCTGATTGTATTGGAGAAATACCGTTCGAGATTGTTTGGGAGGCAATCCGGCAAAGTTTTTATAATTTGTGCAGGATTCCAACCTGTTTTGAAGGAAAATTAAGAGTAGTTGAGGAATATCCTATTTGCCAAAAGATAATAAGAGTTAGCGAAAATTTGTATTTCACAACTCCTTGCAATCTTGATGTTTATTGTCAATTCATAACGGAAGTTTGTTATAACTTGGCTACCAAGCAATATGAATCTGAGTGTATAGGTTTTGAGATTTTTGGAGATCCAAATAGATGTTTACCAGTACAACCACCACTTCCGCCACGGAGGTACGAATCCGAGTGTTATATTGCAAATGGATGTAATTGTCCAGAATAATAAACAGGGGCTTTTGCCTCTGTGAATTAATTTTATGGTAAATGAAGGAGTTTATGTAATAGAAATGGGAACGGGAAAGGTTAAAAATTTAATATTGATTATGGTGTTTCTCTTTGAAGGGTTTCTGTTGTCAATAGCAAATGGCAAGCCCAGTTTTTTCATTGAAAGGATAAGCACGGATTATAATGGAATAGCCTATAACGGAAAGAACATTCTCGCTTATGGTAAGTATGGAGTAATTACATATTCAACAGACAAGGGAGAAAGTTGGAAACAATTATGTTTGGGAGATAGTCTGGAATTGTTGAAAATTATTAATGTTGATACAGTTTTCTATGCATTGACACCATATTCAATTTTGAAAAGCACTGATAATGGATTACACTGGAAGCAAAGGAAGTTTTTTGATGAACCGACATTTAAAGACTTTACTACTGATGGTAAATTTTTCTTTGCCATAAGCAGTAGGGCTGTTTTCAGAATAGACGTTGAACTTTCCCAATTTCCCGAAACCCTTTATCAATTTGAATTTTCATCTCTCAACGAGATTGTTTTTTTGCAAAACTATCTATTTTGTATCGATAGTAAATATTTTCTTTATAGAATAAACATTGCAACCCTTGAAGTTAGAACTTTTGATTTACACAATTCAATTCTAAAAGACAATAATGATGTAAGAGAACTTTCTCGAATTAAAGTTTACAACTCGAATATCTATTTATTAGCCGAGAGTGCTTACCAAAATCATCCTCTTTATGCTACACCAATTAATTCACATTCTAATATTCGGCATACCCTTTTGAGAACCACAGATTTTGGTGAAAGCTGGAGTATAGTTACAAAAAATATACGTTTAACAAAGGAATATCAGGTGTTAAATGATACTGTTTATTTTCTAACCCAGACACCAATTATCAATAAAGAAGATAATTATTTTTCCTATTCCATAAGATACTACACAGTTGATTCAACAGGTTTGGAAATTGAAATTAACCCCAATGAAGTTCTTGATAGAAGAATTGATGTTTACACTGGTGGACTCAATGACTTATCGGTACCTAATACTTTTGGGGTTAATATGTTTATACACATCGACTATGGAAAACTTATCGCAGTTGGACCAAATAAAACTATACTGATGTCGAAAAATAAGGGCTTAAACTGGAATTTGCTCAGCTACTTCAAGCCCTTGGTGAAGTCTAATAATGAAATTAGATTTTTGGGAAAGGACACTATTCTGGTTTTAGTCGATATAAGACCTTACTATTTTCTATCTATTGATGGGGGAGCAACTTTCTTGCCTCCCAAAAGATTTATCGATAATTTCCCTGAAGCAGGCAATTTTTCCCTCGGGAAAGATGGTTTTTTCTTCTTTGCTTCAAAGAGAATTTTTTCTCGTTCGGTCAAAATTGACAACTACACTTATAGAACTGTGTACGACTCTACAAAGTTCGAATTTTTCTATACAAAAGATCTTGGAAATACTTTTTCAAAATTTACATTTAAAAGAGATTTTATTTTTAGTAATGATACTTTTGATTTTGATTTAATCGCTCTCAAAATATTTGATGAGAAAATCTTAACTACTTTTGGTGGAAGTTTAAATAAAACCAGCGATACAATCCCCGATAGTTACATATATTTTTTCGATAAGTCATTTAATATAATTGACTCTATTGTCTTACGAAAAATCAATTTTGAAAAATTTTCAAGGAAATACATCATTGAAGATACAGTTATTTATCTGATTTCTAATTCGTTTATTATTCGTGGTAGAACTGCCGGACGATTATGGGACACATTGTACTCAAATCTTAGCGACTACAATTCGTTTTATTTTCAATATCGCAATTATTTGCTAATTCTTAACACAAAAAATACTCAACCTAATAAATACCAGTATAAATTACTTATTTTCAATTTAAATAATTTCAAAATGGACAGTGTCGAGTTAAGTCCTCTCCCATTGATGTTCTTCGTTTTCAAAGACACAATATATGGAAGATCCTATGATACCCCAATTTTGTATTACTTCCCCTACGGAATTGAAAATATGTCATTGTATGACTCGATTGATGTTGCACCTTTGCTTAGTAACGATGGTTCATTCGTGGATAAATTAACAAATGATGGGGACATTTCATTCTTTCATCTTTTGAAAAGGGTAGGTTCTGGTTTGTTTGCAACTTACTACGATCTAAATCTAGGAAAAATTGTATACGAAACACCAAGATTTTTGCCAGTCGAGTCAGTAAAAAGTGAGAATGGGGTTTATCTTTTCAACTATCCACCTTACCCAAATCCAGCAGAAAATATTGTTGAAGTACACCTTCTTTGGGATAAACCTCTTTTTAAGAACGAATTAAAAATAGAAATTTTTGATATTTTTGGTAATATGATTTTACCCCCTGCAATTGAATTTCTATCAATGAATGAATATTCTGGGATAATCAGAATCGATTGTAGTCATTTATCAAATGGGACGTATGCAATATCAGTAAAGACTTCTTCGAAAAGTCTCCTCATACCATTTTTGGTATTAAAATAAATCTGCCTGCGAGTGTGCGAGTAAAAAGTCGAGTAGCGTGGGATGGTAGTTTCGACCTACGGGAGGCAATCGAGGGAGTGTACGACTCGATGGGACGGA
>JBAMMD010000047.1:0-3399 GCA_039793965.1 Kapaibacterium sp. (SeqCode)
TCCTGCAGTCATCTGTCCGTACATTGTGAGGCCTTTCTCCTCAAGCATATAAAATTAATCCCAGTCGGCCCATTTTGGGACAATTACCGCATTTGAAATGAGGACTCTGGGAGCATCTTCAGTCGTTTTAAAAATGCCCACCGGTTTCCCGGACTGGACAAGAAGCGTCTCATTATTTTCTAATTCCTGCAGGCTTTTTACTATTGCATCAAAACTTTCCCAATTTCTTGCAGCTTTACCCGTGCCACCGTAAACGATGAGATGCTCTGGATCTCCTGCAACTTCAGGGTCCAGATTATTCATAAGCATTCTCATTGCTGCTTCCTGCCCCCACCCTTTAGAGTGGAGTTCGCTCCCACGTGGAGCTTTTATTATTCTACCCATCTTTTTTCTCCTCCTAATCCTGTGGTCTTATTATTTTTGCAATTTCTGATACTATCGACGGTATAATCGATAGCAATATAATATATGTAAACTCGGTTGCAGTCGGTCTTACATTCCCAAAAAGTTTTGCAAAAGGCGTCAAATAAATTGACGTGAGCAATAATAAAATCATTAAAGCAGTTGAATATGTCAGAAATTTGTTTGAAAATACCTTCAATTTAAAAATCGACGTTTCGAATGACCTTGCCGTGAATGATCTGAATAACTCTGAAAGAACCAGGGTAAAATATGCAATGGTTCGCGCTTCTTGAAGAGGTACTCTTCTAATGGCAATAAAAAATGCACCAAGCGTTACCATAGTTATAGCAATGCTTTGAGTAATAATACCATAGTGATATTTTGTAAGAATTGGCTCATTTTTCCTTCTTGGAGGCTTGTTTATAACAGTTTTTTCGCCGGGTTCCATTCCAATTGCAAGTGCAGGAAAACTGTCAGTTACAAGATTAAGCCAGAGAAGTTGAAGCGGAAGAAGTGGTGGAGGGTATCCTGAAATTATCGAAATGAACATAACGAGTACCTCTGCAATATTACATGAAAGAAGGTAAACAATAAATTTTCTCATATTCTCATAAATTATTCTGCCCTGGAAAACTGCATGCACAAGAGTTGCAAAATTATCATCCATAAGGACCATATCGCTTGCTTCTTTTGCAACCTCGGTACCTATTTTCCCCATTGAAACGCCTATGTCTGACTTTTTAAGAGCGGGAGCATCATTTACTCCGTCTCCAGTCATCGCAACAATTTCCCCTTTTTTCTGAAAAGCCTCTACAATCCTTAATTTATCAAGCGGGTTAATTCTTGCAAAAATGCTTATATCCTCAATAACATCGGTAAGTTTCTCATCGGTCATTTCATTCATGTCAGCACTTGTTATAATTTCTCCCTCAGGGAAGCCAAGTTCTGTGGCTATTGAATAAGCGGTTACCTGATGGTATCCTGTAATCATTACCGGTCTGATACCGGCCTTTCTGCATTCTTCAACAGCCTTTTTCGCCTCCTCCCTTAATGGATCTTTGAGGCATACAAGTCCGAGGAAAGTCAGGTCTTTTTCAATTTCTTCGTCCTTGTCTGGAAGAGAATCGATTGTTCTTTCGGCAATTGCAAGTACTCTTAACCCATCGGATGCAAAATTTTCTACTGTTTTAAGAATTTCTTTCTTTCTCACTTCTGTGAGTGGCTCAACAACATTTTTCCCAATAAACTCTCTATTACACAAACCTAAAATGATTTCCGATGCACCTTTGGTTACTATAAGATATTTACCTCCAAAATGATGAGCAGTTGTCATTCTTTTACTTTCTGAAGTAAAAGGAATTTCATAGAGCCTCTGATACTTATGTCTCAACTCTCCTATATCTCTATCATCCGCCCAATCAATGAGGGCAATTTCAGTTGGGTCACCCATTTTTCTGGTTGCATCATTACAAAGAATCATCGTCCTTTTTACTTCATCCGGCAAAGAGCTCTGAAATAAATCTTCCTCGATTTTCATTTTTTCAGTATAAACCTTAACAAGTTTCATCTTATTCTCTGTGAGAGTGCCTGTTTTATCTGTGCATATATGAGTTACTGCACCAAGCGTCTCAACTGCAGGTAAATTTTTAACGACAGCATTCCTATGAGCCATTTCAAGTACGCCTAAGGCAAGAACTATGGTAACCACTGCTGGAAGACCTTCAGGAATTGCAGCCACTGCAAGACTTATGCTTATCAAAAGCATCTCCTGCAGGGGCATGCCTCTAAATAATCCTGATATAAATACAACTGCACAAACAGCAACAAACACAATTCCTAAAATTTTCCCAAGATAATTGAGTTCTATTTCGAGAGGCGTTTTTTCCTTTTTTGCTTCCCTTATTTGAGTTGCGATCTTCCCTAATCTTGTATTTATGCCTGTTTCCATGACATACATCCTGGCTTTTCCTTTTGTCACTACAGTTCCCATGAAAGCTTTGTTCTCATCTTTTAATTCACTATCTTTCCTAAAACTTGCCTTTGCAACTGACACGGACTCGCCAGTAAGCGTTGATTCATCAATCATCAATCCTCTTTCTTCTAAAATAATGCCGTCACAAGTTACTTTATCTCCGGCTTCGAGAAAGAGAACATCCTCAGGTACAACTTCTTCTGAAGGAATAACAAGAACTTCTCCATCTCTCACTACTTTGCTTTGAGGATTTGAAAGCTTTTTTACTGCCTCAAGAGCTTTTTCGGCACGCCTCTCCTGCGCTACACCAAGTACTGCATTAAGAATTGTTATCCCTAATATTGCAAGGGTATCCATTACTTCTCCAAAAAATGCAGAAATAACAGCAGCCACAAGTAGTATAACTATCAACAAGTTCTTAAACTGCTCAATGAACTGAGCGAGCAAAGAAGGCCTGGGAGCCTCAGGAAGTTTATTTGGACCATACTTTTCTAACTTTTCTTTTGCTAAATCATTGCTCAAACCTTGCTCAAGATTCACATCTAGAATAAGTTTTTCCACCTTTTCTCTAATTTCTCCATGTAAATTTACTTTTGCCCTTGCCATTTTTTTTGACCTTATCTAAATATTATAGCTAACACGCTATATTTACAAATATAATTTCGATCTAATAAGATTACCATTTTTCAGTAAATCAGAACTATGATGAGACAAAAGAGATTTCATAAAACAAGTTCTCTAAAAAAGTCTGAAATAGAATAAAGTTTCGTGCTGGTGAACCTTTAGTCCTGGACTTGTTTCGGGATTGTTTCAATATTATTGCTTTCTTCTCATGCTGAAGTGTCGTTATTCAGCATCTCTCCTCTTTTGTCATTCCAGTGAATTTTCAGTCCTGAATTTATCTCAGGATTATTCCGGGATCTTTCTCTTTGTCATGCTGAAATGTCTTTGTTCAGCATCTCATATTTTAAAAAACAGAATAAAGAATTAGACCCTGAAATGAATTCAGGGTGACATTACTTGAT
>JBAMMD010000048.1:0-92103 GCA_039793965.1 Kapaibacterium sp. (SeqCode)
TCATCTGCCAGTGTCCATGCATTGTCGGAAAGTTTTACTTGTTCGATAAACCCAAAATCCAAATCCTGATTGAGAAGTATATTGTTTTCTTTTATAATCCGATATTTGATTTTATGGTCTGGGGGTGGAGATTCCTTTTTGAATATAACAATTGAAGTGTCAACGGTAGCTTCTTCGAAAACTTTTGCCCCGCCGAAGTCGATAATTTGCAAGATAGTGGTTTTTTCTTTCAAAAATTTTCGTAGATTTTCGCCATAGCGAGCCCGCATAAATTTGTTGCTGGTAATGAAACCACAAATTCCGCCCTGTTTCAGAACTCGATAAGCAAGTTCGAAAAAATATGTATAAATATCGGAAGTTGAATTGAAAATTTGAAACTTATTTTTGAAAGTGGGCTTAAACTCCTTCAATCTTTCCTGTCGAATATAAGGAGGATTGCCAATGACGACATCGAAGCCGCCGGCGTCGAAAATTTCTTTGAACTCATCTTGCCAAACGAAGGCTTTGTCGCCAGCGATTGCGGGGTCGTCGACGAGCGAATTGCCACATTTAATATTCTCTTGCAACAAAGGAAGGCGTTGGCTTTTTTCGGCAACTTTGAGCAAAAGGTTCAATTGAGCGATTTCTACTGCTTGGCGGTCCAAATCGACGCCGAAAATATTATTTTTCAAAATCTTCAATTTTCGGTCGTAGGATAAACCAGTGGCAAAATCGATTTCTGCTTGGTCAAAGTTGCGGTCGTGGTTTGAAAAGTACTCGTAGAAGATATCGAAGGCTTTGATAAGGAAGGAACCGGAGCCACAAGCTGGGTCGAGCACACGAAAACACTCGGCGTCTTTTGGCTTGGCTTTCGACAACAAATCGCCAAGTGTACAACGAACGATGTAGTCGACAATGTTCGTAGGTGTGTAGTAAATACCTTGCTGTTTGCGATGGGCATAGCTTTCGGTAAGTGTGGCGCGAGTTGGAGTTTTCTTTAAAATATGTCCAAGGTATTGCTCGTAGATACTGCCAAGAACATCGGCTTCGATGGCAGAGAAGTCGTAAGCAACAGTCTTTGCATTAGAATAGTAAAGACGTTCGATAACATTGGCAAGGACATTGTTATCTATTTCCAAAGAATCGCAAAGGTGGAGATCAAAGATTTTGCTGTTATATTGGGTATTGAAATCATCGAAAACTTTTCTCAAACGATCAGCCAAAAATCCTTTTGTTCTTGCCGAGGATAATTGGGAATATTCGTTGAGAAGAGGAAGCAAATGTTTAGGTTCGAGCTCGCGGTCTTCGCAGTTTCTGATAAAAATCAATCTATCGAGAATTCTTTGGACAGCCTCGTCGAGTTCATCTTCGGAGATGTTTTTATTTTGGTTCAATTTGGTAATGTTTTTAGAAAGGATTTCACGCAATTGAGTAAAATCTACGAGAAGTTGCTTATCGATAGGAATTTTCTTTGCCTTTTTGCCCCAACGCTCGGCAAGAGTGTCGAGCCGACCTTGCTCGAAGCTTTCCTTGGAAAGAAGCCAAAGTTCGTCGAAATGTTGGAGAAAATCTGTGCATTCCAAAGTTTTAAAATGGCTTTGCAAAAGGCTGTCGGTCTGCCATTCTGCGTTAAAGATTCTAATGCTTGCAAAATTTGTAAGTACAGCCCAAGTACAACCTTTATGCCAAGCATAACTAATAGCCTGCTCGACATATTGGGGTTTATCGAGGTTTTCCCGCAACGACTTGGCTTCGAGAAAGAACTTTGGTATGCCGTTGAGCTTGAAGCCCTAGTCGACGCGCTTTTTCGAGATTTTCTCTTCGGCAGAAACTTCGTTGGAATCTTCTGTATCCCAACCAAGTGCACGAAACAAAGGAAGGATAAAATCCTTTTTGGTCATCTCCTCGTTGTATCGTTTGATTTTGTCTCTTTCAAGGAGCTGATTATACTTTTCGAGGAGATTTTGAACAACAAATTTTGCAGAGGTTTTATCCATCAAAAAACCGAAATCTTCGAAATGAATATCCCAAAGAATTGGGATGTGGTTTTCAAAGTTTTTTGGCTATGCTTCGAGAATTTCTTTTTCTTTTGCAGCAAACAGTTCGTCTACTTTTTTGATAAACTCGTCGGTTACTTTTTGAACTTTTTCCTCGCCAAGTTTGCGGTCGTCTTCGGTAAGTTCTTTGTCCTTTTCGGCTTTTCGAATGATTTCAATTTGGTCGCGGCGGATATTTCGAATTGCAATCTTAGCCTCTTCCGTCAGTTTTTTACAAAACTTAACTATCTCGCGTCGTCGTTCTTCGGTCAAAGGAGGAACCGGTATTCTCAAAATTCTACCATCGTTGACGGGATTGAAACCAAGTTCCGATTGCTTGATAGCCTTTTCGATGGCATTAATGGTGGAAGAGTCCCAAGGCTGGACGATAATAGTTTTTGCATCGGGGACATTGATGGTAGCCACCTGGGTAATAGGTGTCGGTGTGCCGTAGTAGTCGACTTTAACATTGTCGAGGATGGAAGCGTTTGCGCGCCCAGTTCGAACTTTTGCCAACTGTTGTTTATAATGTTCAAGCGATTTGTTCATATTTTCTTTGGTTTTTTCGATAATTTCATTCAGGTCCATATTACCCCCTAAATTATTTACTTGTAACAAGAGAACCAACATTTTCACCCTGGACAAGGCGAAGAAGATTACCTTTTTTGTTTATGTTGAGAACAACAATGGGGATATTGTGTTCGCGACAAAGAGTGAAGGCGGTTTGGTCCATCACAGAAAGATTATGTAGAATTGCATCATTATAAGTAAGAAGTTTGAGAAGTTTAGCCTCGGGATTTTTCATTGGGTCGGAATCGAAGATACCGTCGACTTTGGTGCCTTTAATTATAATGTCGGCGCCAATGTCGATGGCACGCAGGACAGCGGTTGTGTCGGTGGTAAAATTCGGCAAACCCGTGCCCCCACCAAACAGGACGATCCTGCCTTTTTCGAGATGGCGAATTGCTTTGCGTCGAATGTAAGGTTCGGCAACAGAAGTCATAGTAATAGCAGTCTGCAAACGAGTCTCGAGCCCGAGTTCTTCGAGAGCACATTGGAATGCAAGGCAATTAATAATCGTGGCAAGCATACCCATATAATCGCCCGCCACTTTGTCGATACCTTTTGCAGCAGATTGCAAGCCACGAAAGATATTCCCACCGCCGATAACAATAGCAATTTCGACACCAAGGCGATGGATTTCGTGGACTTCGTTTGCAAAAAACTTAAGGGCGGAGGGGTCGATTCCAAAACTCCCTTCGCCCATCAAAGCCTCGCCACTTAATTTTAAAAGAATCCGTTTGTATTTCGGTTCAACTTCCATAAAACTTATTCAACTTCACCAAGATAGTACCTTACAAATTGCGAAATTATAATCTTACAACCAAGAGAATTTTGAACTTTGGTCAAAACATCCCGAACGGAAAGATTCCCATCTTTGATGAAAGTTTGTTCCAAAAGGCATTGCTCTGTGAAGAATCTGGAAAGCCGACCTTGGGCAATTTTGTCTGCAATTTCGGGCTTTTTTCCCTCGTTCAATGCTTGTTCCTTGTAGATTTCGATTTCCTTGTTAATCACATCTTGCGGAACAGAATCCTTGTCGATAAAGGTTGGGTTCATCGCTGCAACTTGCATTGCAATGTCGCGCAATGCCTGCTTTTCCCATTCCCCCAAATTCACTTGCTTTTCGAATTCATAAACAACAAGGACACCGAGTTTGCTACCTGCGTGGACATAGTGCGAGATATAACCATTGGTAACAATCCTTTTGAATCTACGAATTCGGATATTTTCTTGGAATTTAGCAAGAATTTCATTGTGAATACCTTGCAAGATGTCGCCATTGGTGCGACATTGCATTAATTCTTCGAGAGAGTTCACATCATTTACCAGCAAAGTGTGGGCAACAATATCGGCATATTTAACAAAATTTTCATTTCTTGCCACGAAATCGGTTTCGCAATTGATCTCAACGATAACGCCAATTTTGTTATCGTCGGAAACTGCTGTGGTAATAATCCCTTCCTTTGCTTCGCGACCTGCGCGTTTTTCTGCCGAAGCAGCACCTTTTTTACGAAGAATTTCAATGGCAAGTTGGAAATCGCCATTAGCTTCTTGCAATGCCTTTTTGCAATCGCCCATTCCTGCGCCGGTTTTCTCTCGCAGTTCAACAACCATTTTCGTTGTTATTTCAGCCATACTTTTCCTTTTATTTTAAAACAATAAAAAAATTTAAGAACCTTGCTCTTCTTCTAAGGATTCGATTTTTGGAGTTTTACCACCAACGCCGACTCCAACGTCGCCTTTTTTGGTTTTGCGTGGTCGAAGTTTAGTTTTTATTGGTGGAGCGTCTGCGGGAAGTTCTTCGACTTCAGCAATTTTTGGCTCGGCAATAAATTCACGAGTTTTTTCTGCATAAACTTGGCGAGCTTCGATTATTGCGTCTGCCATAACTTTTGTTATTAGTTCGATAGTCATTTTCGAATCGTCATTGGCTGGAATTGGATAGTCGACAAGTTCGGGATCGCAGTTGGTATCGACTATTGCAACGGTTGGAATACCAAGCAAACGGGATTCCTTGACTGCGATGTGTTCTTTTTTAATGTCGATGATGAACAAAGCTGCTGGCAAGGTCATCATTTCTTCGATACCGCCAAACACTTTGCGAAGCCTTTCTCGCTCGCGAGAAAGAAGCAAACGCTCTTTTTTTGTCAATTTCTCGAAGGTGCCGTCCAACTCCATTTTGTCGATAGTGTTCAGTCTTTTGATACTTTTGCGGATAGTAGTAAAATTGGTTAGCATACCCCCAAGCCAGCGCTCGACGACGTAAAAAGAATTGCATCTTTTAGCCTCGCGTTCGATGGTTGCTTTCGCTTGGGGTTTTGTCCCGACGAAAAGGATGTGTTTACCCTGTGTTGCAAGATTGAATATAAAATCGCGAGCTATGTCGATTAACAACTGTGTCTTGCGAAGGTCTATGATGTGAATCCCATTCTTTTCGCCGAAAATAAACTTCTCCATCTTGGGATTCCATCGACGTGTAAGATGTCCAAAGTGGGCACCGCATTCGAGAAGCTGTTCGATAGAAACATAATGTGACATAATATCTCCTTTTTTGTGTTGAACATCTGTTTCGTTCATCTTGCTTGCTCAAAGGCAAAAAGCCTCCACACACAAGCAATCCCGAAACATGGTAGTTTAAAAAACTATCGTTTAGAAAATTGAAATCTTTTTCTTGCTTTCTTTTGTCCGTATTTCTTGCGTTCGACCATTCTCGGATCGCGTGTCAACAAACCAAATTCTTTAAGTATATGCTTGAAGGATTCCTCGAAGTCGACAAGTGCGCGTGCAATGCCGAGTTGGATTGCCCCTGCTTGGCCACTAATTCCACCGCCGTTGGTTTTAGCAAGAATATCGAACTTACCAAGAGTTTTGGTAACTTCGAGTGGCTTAAGAACTTGAATTCTGTGGTATTCGACTGGGAAGTAATCCTCGAAAGGTCTGTCGTTCACAATAATTTTACCAGTGCCGGGAATAAGTCGAACTTGGGCTACGGATGTTTTCCTTCGTCCTGTTGCCATTGCTTCTTTCATTTAAACAATCCCTTCATTATTATCAATAAGGCAAAACATACTTTTCTGGCTTTTGTGCAGAGTGTGGATGGATTTCCCCACGATATACTTTAAGTTTGTTAATCAATCTGCGTCCAAGTCGGTTCTTTGGCAACATTCCCCATACTGCATGCCTAATAACAAATTCTGGTTTAGTTTTAACCAAATCTTTAAATTTACGAAACACTTCTCCGCCGGGATAGCCAGTGTAATGGAAATATTCCTTTTTTTCGATGCGTTTACCTTCGACTTGGACTTTTTCGGCATTAATAACAATCACAAAGTCGCCACAGTCGATGTGTGGAGTGAAATAGGGTTTATGTTTCCCGCGAATAAGTCGCGCTATTTGAGAGGCAAGCCGACCAAGCGTTTGCCCGCTCGCATCAACGACCCACCATTTTTTTTCGACCTCGGATTCTTTAGCCGAGCGTGTGATTTTTCCCAAATTTTCTATGTCCATCTTAACACCTTATAAATTCATTCAAAAGTTTTTATCTTGCGTAATATTCAACCACTTGTGGCAACTCGACTTGAACGGGTATCTCTTCCTTTGGCGGAACATAAAGATATTTGAAAGTGAAATCGGCTTTTACCAAATCGATATACGGAGGCGGTTGAACACTGCGAATCGAATCCAAAATCATTGGTATTTTTCTACTGGATTCTTTCAAAGAAACGACAGAATTGGGTCGAACCAAATACGAAGGCACATTAACCCGTTTCCCATTTACAAGAATATGCCCGTGGGCTACCAATTGTCGAGCTGCATAGATTGTTGGGGCTAAGCCTGCTCGGTAGACAAGAGCGTCGAGACGAGATTCAAGCAATTGCAAAAGGAACTCGCCTGTATTTCCAACCCGTCGCGATGCACGCTCGAAATAGTTTTTCATCTGGCGTTCGGACACATTGTACTGGAAGCGAAGTTTCTGCTTTTCCAGCAACTGACGGGCATAGTCGGACATTTTTGCGCGTCGTTTCAGTTTTCCGTGCTGTCCTGGAGGATATGGCTTCTTCGCTGTGTATTTCCCAGCCTTTGGGGTAAGGTTCAGCCCAAGTTTTCGCGACAGTTTTACTTTTGGTCCAGTATAATTCATCGCTCCTCTTAAAAAAAATTAAAATTAAAGAGTTACAAAAATACGAAGAAAAAAATTAATGACAAAACAAATTTTAAAAAAAATCAAAATTTGCTTCAAAAGCAAACAAGATCAACAAAAAGCTAAATTTAAACAAGGGCAAACTTCAAATTGAAATAAATGCAATCTTCGCGCTTGCAAGAACGATTTCGCAGCGAGAAGTCGCATTTAGCTTCCGAGACAGGCAAATCAATATTGTATTTCTCTCGTAGATACGCAATTGTCTCTTCAATAGCAATATAAGTGTCGCGTTTGCAACAACGCGGGCTTCCCAATTGTGCAATGCGTTTCAAACTGTTGGCAACGATAATATTACCTTCGTCCCAAGAAGAAGACTTTGCAGGGTCGAGCTTCCTCCAAATCATAACAAAAATCGATGCGCCAAGAGCCGCTCCACAAGTTCCAAGATGCCAAGAGCAAGTCGGTGCAACTTTGATTGCAAGGTTTTCAGCAAGCTCAATATTTTGTGAAAGGTTTTGTTTTTCACCCATTAGGTTTGCCATTGCTGTCAATAGAACAGCAGGCGTGATAAAATGGTGTTCGGGTCCGTGCATTCGGATGGCTGGGGAAGCCATTATTTCCTTGGCAAGGTCGATTGGGTCTGTTTTATCCGATTTCAAGCAAATTGCCTTTACAATTTGCTTTGCATCTAAATGTGAACACTCATCGCAAACAAAATGGTTTTCGATGCACACTTCCGTAGCAATAGAAGATTTGCCACAGAATGAACAAACCAACTCGGCTGGTTGGCTCAAAGGAATAATATCATTCCCACACACAAGGCAAACATTTTCGCTTGTCTGTTCTATTTGCTCGTTTTCACTTTTCATTTTTGCTAAATAATTTGTTAACCAAAATGCATTTTACAAAAAAAGAACAAAATATCCAATTATTTTTCGAGTAAACTTGAAATTTTAATTTTATTCAGAAAAGCATCGCCTTAGATACAATTTTTTAAAAATTTTATTGTCTTAATTAAAATAAAAAAATAAAAATAGATTAGTAAAATTGGAAATAAATTGGGAAAAATATAAGTTGCTAAAAAATATAGAGAGCCCAGCGGATTTGAGGAAACTCGAAGCCGAGAAGCTTGAAATTCTTTCTGAAGAATTGCGGAACTATATCATCGATGTTATCACCCAAGTTGGTGGCCACTTCGGAGCCAATCTGGGCGTTGTCGAGTTGACTGTGGCGTTGCATTATGTTTTCGAGACTCCTCGCGATAAAATTGTTTGGGACACGGGTCACCAAGGTTACCCCCACAAAGTTTTGACAGGCCGTCGCGACCTTTTGCCAACGATACGACAGTTTGGTGGGATAAGTGGCTTTTTAAAACGTAGTGAAAGTCAATACGACGTGTTTGGTGCTGGACATGCCAGCACAAGTCTATCTGCTGCGCTTGGCATTGCAACGGCGCGCGACATACTAGGCGAGAATTATCAAGTAATCGCTGTTATAGGCGATGGAGCTTTAACCGGAGGTATGGCTTTCGAAGCTATGAATAATTGTGGCTTCCAAAAACGCGATATTATCGTCATCTTCAATGACAATGGCATTTCAATCGACCCCAATGTTTCTGCTATTTCAACATATTTCAATGAATTGTTTTCTTCGAGAACAGTGACGAAACTTCGGGATAAGATTTGGAATGCCACCGACAAAATACCAAGTCTTGGCGATAGATTAAAAGAATTCTTAAGTCGACTTGAGGGCGGGTTGAAATCTATTGTCACACCCGGTATGCTATTCGAAGCGCTTGGTTTCAATTACTTCGGTCCTATTAATGGACACAATATCTACAAGCTAATTCGAATATTGTCGCAAATCAAACGTCTCAAAGGTCCTATTCTTTTGCATATAATGACAGAAAAGGGGAAAGGATTCCCTCCCGCAGAAAACGACTCGACAAAGTTGCATGCAATCGGAAAGAAAGAGAAAAAAAGTAGCGAAACCTTAGAAAAGATAGATATAAAACCAAAGGTGCCTTCGTATTCCGATGTTTTCGGAAAAGCAGTTTCCGAATTGATGGAAAAGGATCGCCGTATTGTAGCAATATCGGCGGCAATGCTGAGTGGTACCGGATTATTACCAGTTTCTCAAAAGTTCCCCGAGAGGGTGATTGATGTTGGAATTGCAGAAGAACACGCAGTTACTTACGCCGCTGGAATGGCAACTCAAGGTATGCTCCCAATATGTGCAATTTATTCAACTTTTTTGCAACGCGCATTCGACCAAATTATTCATGATTGCGCATTGCAAAATCTTCACGTCGTGTTTGCTCTCGACCGTGCAGGTTTGGTTGGCGAAGATGGTCCAACCCACCATGGAGTTTTTGACCTTGCCTATTTGAGAATTGTCCCAAATATGATTGTTACGGCACCAAAAGATGAACAAGAACTTCGCAACTTACTTTATTCAGCGATATACCATTACCCCGGACCAGTTTCCATTCGATATCCTCGCGGTAAAGCACTCGGTGTTCCATTTAGCGACTTCGAAGCAATTCCTTTCGGGAAATGGGAATTTTTATTCGATGGTGATGATGTTGCAATACTTGCTGTCGGGAAGATGGTCGTAAATTCTATTCTTGCTCGCGATTTGTTGTTGACGAAAGGGATTACTCCTGCAATTGTAAATGCACGCTTTATTAAACCATTGGACGAGGAAATGTTGCATCAAATCGCCAACAAGTATGAATATATTATTACTATCGAAGAAGGGACCGTTGTTGGAGGCTTTGGCTCGGCTGTAGCAGAATTCCTCGCCAGAAACAATTTGAAAAATGAGTTGACAATCCACGGTATCCCGGATAAATTCATCGAGCACGGCACGCAAGAGGAATTGCTTGCATCTAATGAACTCGACCCCAGAGGAATTGCACAGAAAATCACAAGACTTGTGGAGAAACACAGTTTTGCGATGAAAAGATAAATTTACCAATCTAATCTATTAGCAATCAAGCTGGATTAAGCAAGAATACAAGGAAAAACAACCCAAAAGTGGCTGCCATAACCCAGCGAGCGGTTTTAATGTTTTGGGCTTTCATTTGATGCCATCCCAACGCAGTAAAGTACATAAGAACCCAGATACCAATTATAAGAAGAATAGTAGCAAAAGGGGTGAGCCTCGAACCAACATAATACCTCATTCCTAAATTAGCAACCGACCCGTAAACAAGCAAAAGGTGGGAAACATAAACGTACAATGATTCTTGGCCGAAAAGTTGTAAAACTCGACCAATAAGTTTTTCCCGATATAAATTCTCCAAAAGATATAAAAGAGCAAAAGCAGCAACGGTTCCAGAAATTCTAAACAAAATATAGAACGGAGAGACTAACCACCATCCTTTGTATCCTGGATAGAAATCGGTTAAATTCCTTGTGTAGAAAAGCAGAAGCATTAATAATGTTCCAAAAAAGAACAAAAATTTCGAAAGTTTAATCTTATCTTCGGCTTGGAAGAAAAGAGCCGTGAAAAATGCACCAGCAAAGAAGTAGGAACTCCACGGGAACAAAGGAAATTTCGAAATCGGGAAAGGTGCAATCCAGGAGGCAAAGAATGGATGGAATATAGCAAAGGAATCTATTTGCCAAACAAACGAAGTTGATAGCATAACGACAAGAGCAATAATTCCATAAAGCCACTTTAATACGTTGAGATTTTTAAATAGTAATAGTAGAATAAGCGCAAAGAATGAGGAGTAAACAATTGTTTGAAGAATATCAATCTGGAAGAAAGAAAGCCAGTGTTCCCATTTCAAATTCCATAATCGTTGATACGAGATTGTCGGAAAATGAAGCCAATAGGCAACCAACAAAATTAAACCAAGGCGTCGAAGATATTGCCACAAAGGCGGTGCAAATTTGCGAAAATCCAATGCTTTTCTTGTGGCAGCAATCCAAAATCCGGCGCCAGCGCAAAAAAGAAAAGTAACAGCGACAAATCCGTTTGAAATGTTTATCAAGTTGTAAAGCCAACCTGTTTTAAACGATCGAGCAAGAACGACATCCACCACATGAGTTTCAATCATCCAAAGAACAGCAAGTCCCCGCAGTGCATCGATAAAAATGTAGCGATGCTTTTTGTTGGGAGAAGGAATGGGGATTTCGTTGCCCATATTTTAAACATCAAAAGTTACAAAAAGTCAAATTAATGAATTAATAATAATTGGACAATAATAAATATCGGGAGTAAAATAATTAAAGAAAATTTGTACATATATTCAAAAAAGTGTGGCATTGGAACTTTTTCGTACTCAGCGATTGCTTTAACCATAAAATTTGGTCCGTTTCCAATGTAAGTCATCGAGCCAAAGAATACACAAGCAGTTGCAATCCCCTCGAGTAAATGTTCTGGTATACCCCCAACAATCACTGGATCGTTAAAGAGATGGGGCTGTTGGGTGACAAGCCCTTTTGCAAGGGAATAAAATGTAACTGCAGTAGGTGTGTTATCGAGGAAAGAACTTAAAGCACCGCTGGCATAATAAAATGCCTGGATGGTTGTGAAACCGAATTCTCGAGCATGAGTTTCAAGATATAACAATGCAGGAGTCATCGTAATGAAAATGCCAAAGAACAAATAGGCAACTTCTTCGATTGGATGCCAATTGAAACTATTCGCTTTGCGTACTTCTTCCTTAGTGAAGATCATAGATAGAACCGCCATTGCAACAATTACAATTTCGCGTAGGAATAAACTTACGTGGTGTGGTTTCATAAAAGGGATATATAAAGGATTTATAAAAGCAACCGCAAAAACAACCCCTAAAAGGAACAAAAAATTAATTTTTCCTCTGATTCTCAATGGTTTGTATTCTTCCAAATCTAAAAGGAGATCTTCTTTCTTTTCTTTTTTATAGTAATGTTTCTCCACAAAATAAAAAATTGTTAGCACGAGCCCATTGCAAAGAGCCCATTCTTTGACTAAATTCAAAAACCAAAAGAAAGGGACACCACGCAGGTACAGGATAAACAATGGTGGGTCGCCAAGAGGAGTTAGCAAACCACCGCAATTTGCCACTATTGCAATAAAAAACATAACAATGTGGGCTTTGTGTTTCCTTCGTTGATTTGTTTTAAGAAGAGGACGAATCAAAAGCATTGCTGCACCAGTTGTTCCCATAAGCGAAGCAAGAATTGCGCCGATTAAAAGAAAAACCAAATTTACTTTTGGCTTTGCCTCGAGGTCTCCATCGAGATAAATCCCGCCGGAGATTATAAATAGAGCACCAAGAAGAATAATAAATGGGATATAATCAAAAAATATAGAATGAATCAAAACATCCGAAAGGTTTTGAGATAAAAGCCAAATAGCAGTCGGAATCCCCAAAACCAAACTAACCATCAATTTGTTTTTGTTGCTTTCCCAAAAATGAGGAGTAAGAAGTGGCAAAACCGCAATCGCAAGTAACATAAAAACAAATGGTAGATTTGCATAAACTGGAATATTAACAAATTCCATAAATTTACCTTTTTAAAAAAAGCAAAGATATGAAAAACAATTCAATACATATGAAAAATGGAGTATTATTCAGTAACAAATCTTTCTGAAAGATACCGTCAGATATTGAACAACATTGAGAAAAAAAAGCGAGAACTCGGGATACAGAGGCAGATCAAAATTGTGGCAGTAAGCAAAACACATCCCATCGAGGCAATTCTCAATGCAATAAGTGTTGGCATAACAGATTTTGGCGAAAACTATGCTCAGGAAATGAAATCAAAATACGAACAAATCAAACTTGTTAGTAAATCACAACCAAATTGGCATTTCATAGGCCATCTCCAGACTAATAAAGTCAAATATATCGCTCCATTTGTCGCCTTGATTCATTCGGTCGATTCTATCCATCTTGCAGAAGAAATTGAAAAGCAAGCAAGCAAAAACAACCGCATTATCGATGTTCTTGTCCAAGTGAATACATCGGGCGAGGCCTCAAAGTATGGATGCGAACCTGAAGCAACTTTACAAATAATCGATGCAATAAAAAATTTTCCACATCTGCACGTAAAGGGGCTGATGACAATCGGAAGTTTTTCGACAGACGAACAGGTCATCAGAAAAGAATTTGGTTTGCTTGCAAAACTGCTTGAGGATGCGAAGCGTTCGTTCCCAGAACTCAATCTAACTGAACTTTCGATGGGAATGACACACGATTATTTAATTGCTGTCGAGGAAGGCGCAACGATACTAAGGATAGGAACAGCAATTTTCGGGGAACGACATTATACGTGAGAAAAGATATATGGCGGATTCCAAAACCCACGCTCCTTCGCATATTCTACATAGTATCTATATTCCTCGGGTATAAGGCTTCGGCTTATTTTTGGATATTGATAAGCATAAAAGCGAGGGTAGTATTGGTCCATAAGATTCAAATACACATCGGTGCCAAGTTCCTCTGCTATAAAGTCGATAATTTCAATCGTGTCGGATTGATTGTCTGGGAGAATAAGATGTCGAATAATCAAACCCCGTTTTGCAACACCGTTGCGAACGACAAGGTTTCCTACTTGTCTATACATTTCCACAAGTGCAGTTGAAGCATAGATAAAATAATCCGGAGCTTCGGTGTAGATTTCACTTTTTTTGGGGTCTTTGAACTTAATGTCTGGCATATAAATGTCGATTAAACCTTCGAGCGACTTCAAAGTATCGACCTTTTCGTAACCACTTGAATTATAAACAATTGGAATCGCCAAGCCAAGACTTTTCGCTTCAACGATTGCTTTTGCTATTTGGGGGGCGAAATGTGTTGGGGTGACAAAATTAATATTGTGGCAGCCAATATCTTGAAGTTTCAACATAACATCGACTAGTTCGTGTATTTCGTAAACCCGGCCTTCTTTGCAATGACTAATAGAATAATTCTGACAGAAAACACAAAGCAAATTGCATCCAGAAAGGAAAATTGTCCCAGAACCCAAGTATCCAACCAATTCTGGCTCTTCCCCAAAATGGGGACCGTAGGAAGCAACAACAATTTGAGAAGTCATACCGCAAGTGCCAGTTTCGCCATCGAAACGGTTCACATTACAAGAATGGGGACAAATGTCACAGGATTTCAATCTTTGATAAAGTTCATCAATCGTTGTCATTAAATATTCAAGTTTGTTACTTTCGTTTTGAAATGAAACATTAATAAACTTGACATTGTGAAAAAAAAAGTAATTAGATACAACAATACCCCAGATTCATTAAAGATAGTACTCAAATCAATATTCCAAAGTTTATGTTGTTATATATCCAGATTTCTTACAAATTGAGCGTTTTCTTCGATGAATTTCCTTCTGGGTTCGACTTTTTCCCCCATAAGTGTTTCAATTATCCTTAACGATTCCTTGGCATTTTCTATTGTTACTTTTAACAAGGTACGAGTTTCTGGATTCATCGTGGTTTGCCACAATTGTTCCGGATTCATTTCGCCAAGTCCTTTGAAACGCGAAACTACAATCCCATTTCCAGAAGATGATTTCTCCTGTTCAACATCACCTTCTTGGACTATCTCTGCATTTGGCGAGGTTTTCTTCAATCGGTTCAGGATTTCGTCGCGTTCAGCATCGCTGTAGGCATAGAATTCCTGTTTTCCTTTCTTTATTTTATAAAGCGGTGGTTGCGCAATAAATAATCTTCCATCAAGAATTATATCGCGCATATACAAATAGAACAATGTCAACAGTAATGTACGAATGTGGCTACCGTCGACGTCTGCATCTGCCATCAAGATAATTTTCCCATAACGAATTTTGTTAAGCGAAAAAGTATCTTCTTGATTTTCGCCATTACCATTTTCACGTTCAGAGCTATTCCCATTACTACGATTTAAACCCGCACCGATAGCAAGGAAAATCGAACGAATTTCTTCGTTTTCGAGAATTTTTGAAAGTCTCGACTTTTGTACATTTAAGATTTTCCCCTTCAAGGGCAAAATAGCTTGGAATCGGCGGTCGCGACCTTGTTTTGCAGAACCACCAGCGCTATCGCCTTCGACAATGAAAAGTTCTGTCTTTTCGGGGTCGCGTAGCGAACAATCGGCTAGTTTCCCCGGCAGAGAGCCCGATTCAAGAGCATTCTTCCTTCGAACAAGTTCTCGGCTCTTGCGTGCTGCGATTCGAGCTTCGGCTGCAAGATTTGCTTTTTCAATAATCTTTTTTGCAACAGAAGGATTGCTTTCAAGAAAGATTGAAAGCTTTTCGTTGACGATGGAACGCACAATTCCTTCAACTTCGCCATTTCCCAATTTCGTCTTCGTTTGTCCTTCGAACTGAGGTTCGGGAACCATAACAGAAATTATTGCTGTTAGGCCCTCGCGAAAATCATCGCCGATAAGTTGCTCTTTTGCAAGTTTATTCGCAGTTGCATAAGAATTCAATGTTCTTGTCAATGCTGAACGAAAGCCAGAAACATGGGTTCCACCTTCGATTGTATTAATGTTATTTACATACGACAGCAAGTTTTCGTTGTACCCAGTGTTGTATTCGAAACAAACTTCAACCTTGACTTCGCCACTTGCTTCGGAATTGACTACTCCACTTATGTAAATTGGCTTTATTAAAGGATTTTCAAGCGCATCGATATATTTGACAAAATCTGTAAGCCCTCCTTTATAATGATAAGTTTCTTTAACATTGGTTCTTTCGTCGAGCAGGGTAATCACAACAGAAGGATTCAAAAAAGCAAGTTCCTGCAACCTTTGTGAAATTCGTTCGAACTTAAAAGTGGTCGTTTTAAAAATTTCAGGGTCCGGTTTGAATGTCACAATGGTTCCCGTCCGATTTGTATCTCCAATTTCTTCGACGGGTGTGACTGGTACACCTCGAGAATATTTCTGTCTATAGATTTTTCCATCGCGGTGGACAACAACGGTCATTTCAACAGAAAGTGCATTGACACAAGATACACCAACTCCGTGAAGTCCACCAGAAACTTTATACGAAGTTTTATCGAACTTACCACCAGCGTGAAGAGTACACATCACAACTTCAAGTGTTGATATTTGCTTAATCGGATGGATCCCAACGGGAATGCCTCGCCCATCATCTTCGACAGTGCAAGAACCATCGTTGTGTATTGTTACATTAATGTTTTTGCAAAATCCAGCAAGCGCCTCGTCGATAGAATTATCGACAACCTCGTGCACAAGATGATGCAACCCACGTTCGCCAATATCACCGATATACATTGCGGGGCGCATTCTCACTGCCTCGAGCCCCTCGAGCACCCGAATACTTTCTTCTGTATAATTTTGTTCCTGTTCGTTGTATGAAATATCTTTGATTACTTCCTCGTTTTCCATAACTCAGCCAAAATTTTAATTACAAAATTAAGAAATACTATCAGTCTTTTTTCAATTAACTTATTATCCAAATAATAGACGATTTATATCAAGAATGGTTTTATTATGAAGATTTTAATCTGCGACAATTCGCCGCGGGGCAGAGCGTCGTCCATACTTGTCTATTGCTACAACAGTGAAAACAAACGGTTTATCTAAGTCTTTTGGTTTCAATTGAAAATATTGCTTACGATAAGGTGGATTGCCAGAAAAATCCTGTAATTCACCGCGAAGGTCGAGATACCGTTGGGAAACATTGCCGTCGAGCTCAAGGCTGACAATTTCATTCCTTTCACGATTAAAAATACCATAAGCTTGGGTAACGATTTTAACGACACGGTTGCCAGAATTAATTACATCCACAATCTTTGGCAAAGGAAAGCCAAGCACATAAATAGTATAGATTTGGCCGAGCAAATTATTGTCGACATAGCGTTCCAATGTAAACCGCTTGCCAGTATCGGCAAGTTCCGGAGTGAAATAAATTGGAGCCCCGCCGATACTCGAAGCTCGGATTTTAGTGTCTTCCTTGACCAATGTCTTCAATTCCCCAGCAATCAAGGGCAAACGTGGATCGATTGTATCCGTTTGACCTGGATATAAATATTCTTTGAACACAGGTCGCTCTATTTGTTGTGGCACAACAAAGAACGAAGTGCGTGCTTCTTGACCGTCGAATTTACGTTTCACTGCAACTTCGACATTCAATTTCCCATAGGCGGGCGTTTTTCCGCGAATAACGAGATAATCTGGCTTAATTTCAGAGATCTGTGCAGTTCCACCGTTATTTTCTGGCTCAGGGCGAACTATTAATTCCACCTTCGCGTCAGTTGCAAGATTGATATTTGTTGCGTTGATTGTATTTGCCCATTGCTGGTATGCCAGCTGCGATACATTTGCAGAAGTTGCATTTATCGAAATCTTGCCAATTCCAAAGCCAGTAGGAATTTGCTGTTGCTGTTCAAATATGTTGAAAGGAAATTGTTGGGGGGAAGGCCTGCCCTGACCAATAGTCTGTTCACCGGTAATTGCATTCATCATAACAATCAAGAGAGTGAACTGTGCAGTTGCTTTGTAGGTAAATCGCTCGGGATATTTTGTGCCAAATACCCTCTTGCTTTTTGCTGTAGCAGTTACTTTGACAAGATAAGTTGTATTAAAATTTTCAAGATATTGTGGACGCCAGTAGAATACAGCAGCCTTTTTTTCGGGAACTTCGACAACACGAAAGTATTTTGCAGAGTAGCTTTTGTCGGGGCGTAAAGTAATGGAACGAGAGGTTGCCTGGTCTTCTATGGTAAATTCAAATTGGATATCCTCGAAGTCCCCAGTGTAGAAAATCACATTTGTGGAATCGATTTTGGTTATTCTATATCCATTTGGTTCGACAACAACATTGCAAACGAGCGCAGATTTCTCGGGAATCAAAATAAACCCGCTCTGGAAATCCCCAATCACATCGGGTCCATTGCCCCCGCCGGGCTTAAAACTGCTTTCGGGAAGAATAAAAACCAACGCAGCAAGGTATAGTATAAAGTAAATTTCAACTATTCGACGTTTTCTTTTGCTACTTTGCATTACGATTGTTAATCATATTTGCGAAAAACTTTTCAAGCTCTCTCCGGACAGCAATCTCAATCTCATCTTGCCGCAATTGGGTGGCGCTTTGATTCAATTTCTCGAGAGTTTCATTAAATTCTTCAAGTGATTTGTTCGTTTCCTCCATTATTTCCAACAATTTCGGGCTTGGAGAAATAATTTGGCGAGTCATTTCGTTCGATTCTCGAAGCAAAGTTAAAATTTCAGATTGTTGAATAAGCAGATTCTTGATGTTATCGCCTAAACTCTCCAACTTAGCAACAGCGGTAGCGAAATCAGTTGCAATTTCTCCAATTTCAACCAACAGTTCATTTTCTTGCACATCCTCGGCATTATTTATTGGTAAAGCATCCTCGCTCGGTGTAAAAAGCATTACTATAAACATAAACAATAACATCAGCGCTTCAAAGGCTACACCCGCAATAACTATTGTATCACTCACTGTTGTCGAAAACCTTCGAATTCCTATCAAAACAAGCAAAATCGCAGCCCCAAGATAAACAAATGAGTTAATTGTCGAGAAATAAAAGCGGTTGACAATTTCCTCCATCCACAATGCAGTTCCGCGGAAATACCCCAAAGGGTGCAAAACCTGCACATCTTCGTTCGTATAGCGAGATATTTCGCGCTCTGTTGTGCATATTCTCCAAGTTAGCGACAATATAGCAAAGTTCGACATTTGTTTCTTGTAACGAAGTTCCTGGAAAATCCTATATAGCAACTTCCTCCCTTCAATGCTCGAAAGTGTTTCTATCTGTTCCATTATAACAAATTAAATCTCAAATAATTAAGCAGTGTAAATTACAAAAATTATTCCAAAAATTATCCAATAATTACAACAATCAATTAGAATATTCTACAAGTCTTATTTAAAGCAAAAAGTTATAATTCAATTCCAATAACTTTTTCAATCCTCTCAACCGGTATTGCGCCGACACGCAAGACCTTTGGTGGGTCTGCACATAAATCTATTATAGTCGACTCTTTGCGATATTTCGTCACTCCAGCTTCAATTATATAATCAAGGGCATCGCCAAAATAATTTTTTACCTCATTATGGTGAATTGCCGATGGCTTGCTCGAAAGATTTGCCGAGGTTGCTGCAATTGGTCGACCCAAGCCCAGCGCAAGCGCAATTGCTTCTTTGCAATCGGGAAAACGAATTGAAATTGTGTTGAAACCACAAGTAACCACATTATCCACAATTGGCTTTTTTGGTAGAATCAATGCGAGAGGTCCGGGAAGAAATTCTTTGCTCAACTTCTCGAAAAATTTAATGTTCGTTTCAGCAACCATTTCGATTTGCTCGAAGGAGCCAACGTGCGCTGCAAGAGGTTTAGTTCTTTCTCTTCCTTTCAATTCGAATATTTTGTTCACTGCTGCCAAATTGTTAATATCGCAACCGATACCATATACTGTTTCCGTAGGGAAACCAATAACCCCACCTTTTTTCAATATTTCAATTGCAACTTCGATTCCCATTTTTACAATTCTTTTTGTAATTCAACTTATTTTACTAATTTAAAACTTTTAATTTAAAAGAAAATTCAAACGAGTTGAATATGGGAAGAAAGCCAGTACAATCATTTATAGTTACAGCAAAACTTCCGCAGAAAATTGCCAAGTTGAAAGAGCTCGCCTACAACTACTGGTGGTGTTGGAATTACGACGCCAAGGAATTATTCATTCGAGTCAACAACAAGCTTTGGGACGAGGTGAACCACAATCCAGTTTTGCTCATCAACAAGTTAACACAAGAAGAGTTGGAAGAACTTGCATCCCAGAAAGAATTCGTTGCCTTCCTCGATTCAGTTTACGAGCGCTTCCGCAACTATCTCGAATCGGAAGGATGGTACGACACGCTCGGTGTCAACCAGGTTGGAACAATTGCATATTTAAGTCCAGAATATGGAATCAACGAAAGCTTCCCCAACTATTCAGGCGGTCTGGGGGTTCTATCGGGCGACCATTTGAAAACCGCCAGCGACCTCGGGCTCCCTCTCGTTGGGATTGGGTTGCTCTATCAACAGGGTTATTTCCGGCAGAAATTAACTCAAAGCGGTTGGCAGAATGAACTCTACATACCTAACGACTTTTACTCCCTTCCTTTGTTCATTCAACGAGATAAAAACGGCGACCCCCTTATCATAGATATCGACTTTCCGGAAGGAAAAGTCTATGCACAAGTATGGAGAATGGAAATTGGGAAAATCCATCTTTTTTTGCTTGATACAAATATTGATAATAATACAAACCCAGTCTATCGGGACATAACCGACCAACTTTACGGCGGAACTCGAGAAACTCGCATTCAGCAGGAGATTATTTTAGGCATTGGCGGCATCCGTGCTTTAAAAGCAATTGGTATCGAGCCCGAAGTGCTGCATTTGAACGAAGGACACGCGGCTTTCTCGCTTTTCGAAAGAATTCGCCTTCTGATGAAGAAATACCATATCGACTTCCGTTCTGCAAAGCAGATAGTTATTGCATCTTCAGTTTTTACCTCTCACACCCCAGTTCCAGCCGGGAACGAGGTTTTCGACCAAGACCTTGTACGAAAGTACTTTTCTGAATACATCAAAGAATTAGGTATTTCGATGGAAGAGCTTCTCTCCCTTGGACAGATCAATCCATACAATACAACAGAAGGCTTCTCGATGACTGTGCTTGGGTTGAAACTCTCGTCGTATCGAAACGGAGTCAGTAGACTACACGGAAAAGTTGCCCGAAATATGTGGCAGGATTTGTGGAAAAACATCCCTGTCGACGAAGTGCCCATCACTCATATCACAAACGGTGTTCACACAATGACCTGGGTTGCACGTGAATTTGCCGAATTGTACGACCGTTATCTTACCCCTCGTTGGCGTATTGAACCAGACAACCAAGAACTTTGGGAACAAATCGAAATGATATCTTCCGACGAACTCTGGCGAGAGAAACAACGCAGACGTGTTCGTTTAGTTCTTTTCGCCAGAAATTATCTCAAGCAACGGCAGAAAGGTTTTCTTTCCCCCGAGCAATTGAATAAAATCAACGAATACCTCAACCCCGATGCATTGACGATTGGTTTTGCCAGACGCTTTGCCCCATACAAGCGAGCAACTCTTCTTTTTCGCGATATGGACAGATTGAAAGCAATATTAACGAACCCAGAGAAGCCAGTCCAAATCATTATAGCCGGGAAGGCACATCCCCAAGACACCCAAGGCAAAGAAATGATTCAAACAATAATACACAAAGTTCGGGCATACGGGCTCGAACGCTACGTTGTTTTCCTCGAAGACTACGATATGGTAATTGCTCGCTTAATGGTAAAAGGTTGTGACGTTTGGTTGAACACACCAATACGTCCACTTGAAGCAAGCGGAACAAGCGGGATGAAAGCAGCATTGAACGGAACTATTAACTTCAGTATACTTGATGGCTGGTGGGACGAAGCATTCGATGGCTCCAACGGTTTTGCCATAGGTCACGGCGAAGAATACTCCAATTGGGAAGAACAGGAAATAATCGAGTCGAATTCTATGTATGACATTCTCGAGCAAGAGATTGTACCATTGTTTTACGAACGCTCGAAAATTAGCAGAATCCCCGAAAAATGGGTCGAGATTATGCGAAATTCTATCAAAACTGTGGCTGGGCAATTTTCTTGTTCTCGTATGGTTAAAGACTACACCTTGAGATTCTACATACCAGCATTGCAGAATTTCTATAAATTAACCGAGAACAACGCACGACCCGCCACAGAATTCAAGGATTGGAAAGATTACATCCGCAGAGAATGGCAAAATATCAAGATTCTTGATGTTGAATACAAAGACGACGGTGAATTCTATGTTGGCAAGCCTGTAAAAGTTATAGCCAAAATCAAACTTGGCAACCTGCGTCCCGAAGATGTTGTGGTTCACGTTTTTTATGGTTCGGTCGATCCCCACGGTGAATTGTTTAATACAGCTTGGGAAGTTCTACTGCTTTCACACATTGATGGCGACACCTACATCTACGAAGGTTCATACTTCTGTTCCGGAACTGGACAACAGGGCTTTACAGTTCGAGTTATGCCAAACCATCCATTTCTTGTAAACCCGCAAGACTTATTCTGTGTTTGGGCAAATGGGAATTAAAAGAGTCAAACTATGAAGTATTACAATTTTCTCAAATCTGTGTTCTTTTTATTTCTTTTAGTATGTTCAAATGCAATATCACAGAACTGGGAATGGGCAATCGGCGGCAAAGGCTATGATAGTTTCGACTACTCGAATGCAATTGTTGTCGACAATTCGGGAAATGTGTACATTGCTGGCTACTTTCAAAGTGCTAATCTTTCCTTCGGCACAAAAACTATTGCCAACCGGGGAAAAGAAGACATATTTGTAGCAAAATTCGACCCACAGGGAAATTGTCTTTGGACTTTGGATTTTGGCGGAGAAGAAAACGACCGAGCCACCTGTATTACAATTCTCGGTAATTTCCTAATAGTCGGCGGCTATTTCGAAAGTCAACAAGCAAAATTTGGGAACTATACAATTTCGGCTACCTTGGGTTCCGACGTTTTCGTTGCTGTTTTGAACTCATCCGATGGTAGCCTCTTGCAACTGAAAACCTTTGGGGGCGATGGCTACGACGAGCCTACCTATATCTTCGTAGACCAGAACAACAATCTTTACATTGCTGGCGAATTTTCTGGGGGATATATTGTGTTTGGTGCAGACACCGTCAAAAACTTCAATTACGGAACGCCTTACAAAGGTATGTCCGATGGCTTTCTTGTAAAATATTCACCCGAGGGTAATCCACTGTTTGCAAAAGGATTTGGAGGTGTTGGGAACGACAGACTAAATGCTTGTGTTGTCGACAGCGAAGGAATGGTCTATTTGTATGGCACATACAACAGCAACAGAATGGTTTTCGTCGATACGATGTATAATAAAGGCTATTCAGACATCTTCCTTGTAAAATATGACCAAAAGAACAACAAGTATATTTGGCAAATAGAAATTAGCGGCACAGACAAAGAGTATCCCGCATCGATATTGCTTTCGAACGACAATTATATTTACATTACTGGCGAATTCCAAAGCGACGTCCTAAGGTTTCGTGACAATTCTTTTACTAATCAAGGAAGCTACGACTTCTTTATAATCAAGTTGGATACGAACGGAAATATTATCAAGGCTCGTTCCTTTGGCAATTATTCCGATGAGTATGCAAAAAAAATCGTTCAAGACAAAAACGGGAATATTTTGATTGGTGGCTATTTTGCAAGTAGCACACTTTCGCTCGACGACTTAACTGCTTCCAATTCGGCATCCGATTCTTTTTCCGATATTTTCGTTGCTAAATTCGACCCCGACTTGAAACCTCTTTGGATACAAAGTGCCGGCGGGAAGGGCGAAGACCAAAGTTTTGCCATTGCAGTCGACAACAACGGTAATGTCTATCAAACTGGTAATTTCGAATCCCGAGAGATATTTTTCAATAAGACAAGCATTTACAATTTTGGCTATTCGAACATTTTCCTCGCAAAATTGAATCCCAAACTTCCTCTCGAAGTAGACCAAAGCAATAACCCAACGCAAGAATTGAAAATCTTTCCTAATCCATTCGAAGAAACTGTTCAAATTGTTCCTTTTGAATCCAATTTTGCGGAAAAATGTCAATTATTCAACCCAATGGGCGAAATTGTACAAGAATTTCAACTTCCGGGACCAACTAAAATAATTTTTGGGAATCTTCCCGCAGGTATTTATTTTATAAAATTTAAAAATAAAGTTTACACGATACACAAAATTTAAAATTCCGACATTCACTTCATTTCAACTTGGAATTAGACATAAACTTGTTTTGCTCGAGTTAAGCCAAATCCAAAACTAAAATTCAAATGTCAATTAGGAGTGTGTTTCCAACGCCGATGGGTCCAAAGCCACAATTCGGGTTGTTCCCGGATTGCATCTTCTAACAAGCGCAAATATCTATTTGTGAAAGTATATATTCCCTCCTCGTCGAAAATAAGGTCACTATGGTCGAGTTCCACAAGACGAACATTGTAGTAATATCCTTGCCTTTTTGCAAAACCAAGGATAACGGGAACATTGTATTTCAAGGCAAAATATGCTGGCGAATCGAAAGTTGCTGCCTTGCGGCCAAAAAAGTCGACAAATATGTCTTTGTCGCGGGTGGCACTTTGGTCTGCAAGTAAAGCCACAACGCCACCATTTCGAAGAGTTCGAACAATCTTCAAAGCAGACTCGTACATCGAAACGACACTGTTTCCACGCTGGGTTCGAAATTTGTTAACGACTTTATCCAGTATGTTATTTGATAGGGGTTTAACAACAATCAAAACAGGTAGATTAAGATATACTTTGACTGCGTAGGCAAGGAATTCCCAGTTCCCATAATGTCCGGATAATAAAAGCACACCTTTGCCCTCCTCATTCTTTTTGCGAATTATCTCCACATTTTCAAAACGGATATAATCTTTGATTATATCATCACTTAGCCAACCCAAAGCGATGAATTCTGAGAAGACAATACCCATATTTTCAAAAACCTTCCGAGCAGTTTGTTTGTACCACCGTTCATCTTTCTCGGGAAAAGCGTTTTTCAAATTTTCGCGAGCGATGCGCATTCGCCGAGGCTGAATCAAAAGAAGTAATTTTCCAAGACATTTGCCAAACCTCAATCTTGAAGTGGGAGACAAGAGGCTCGAAAACCTGCCCAGTACAACAACGAGGAAAGTCTCGAGATAAAAACGAACTTTTTTCATCTGTTCAAAAACATTTTTTGAATACGCTCGGTATTGGTGCCAGTAACAAAGTCGGAATACCAATTTTCATTATAAATCTCATTCATTGCAGTGGAATGGACAAGGAAATAATTTCCATTGCCAAACAAATCTACAAAATAGAAAAATGCCCCACCTTGAATTTCACTATAAAACCAAATCTCGTAACTTCGTTTATCTGCTTCTCGAGGATGGTACTCGCGTGTAGTTGGTTCGCCATATTGTATGAGCACGCGTCCGCGATCGGTTTTCCATCCTTCTAATTTATTACCAACAGAGAAAAAGCGATTGGCATAGTTTACTTTTTGAAGAAATTCGTCGTATGCTTTGTTGTATACGAGCGTTGAATCGGGATTCCTTCGCTTCCAGAACTGAAAGAGGAAACGGCGCTTTGCCTCGGTCGTGGTCAAATTTTTGAACAATTCTTTTTCGTAATCACTTGCAATATAACTTGCTCTTTCAAATTCTACATTAAGAGCAGAATCGTTCATACTGGCAAATGCACTTTTTTCAAAAAGTTCTGATTCTGCGTATTTACGGATTGGTTCTGGGGGTAGTTCGGGATTTAAAAGGTAGAATTTCTTCCTCTTGGATCGAGCCAGCATTTTACCTTGAGGATCGAGAATTCTTGCTTCAAAAAAATAAGTGCCAGATGTCAATGCATCGAGCGCAAAACCATTGATATCGAATTGCGAAACCGCAACAGTTTTTACAATTTTGTTCGAATAGAATACTTCTTCTTGTAATGTGTTGAAAATTCTGTATTCAATCTTAAGTTGTTTAGTGGATGTTGCCCCAGATAGATAATATTCAAAATATGTATACAATCGCGGACCAATCGATGCCGAGCCAATAACTTCAAGCGTGGGATTAGGAACAACGTAATAGCTACCCTTCAAGAATTCTTGTTGCCAAAGGAAAGAGGTTGTATCGGAGCGTTCGACGAATTGAGCAATCTGTATGTCGCTAATTGTCCATTCGGATTTTGCAAAATCGGGATTTTCGACATCGAAAGTCCAGCGAAATCGAAATGTGGAGTCTTTCGCGTCGAAGCAAAAAAGTTCAAATCTGGTTGGGATACCACTTCTAATTAAAAAATTTTTTTGCCCAACGAGAAGGTTTTGTAATTCACTGTTAGTGTCGAGTTTTTCCTTTTTATGGTAAACGGTCCATTCGTATGTTTCGAGCAACGAGTCGATTTCAAAAAATCTCAATTCAAAAATGAGTTCGGCAACAAAGTCATTTCTTTGCTTATAGTATTGCAATTGATTGTCGATGAAACCATAATAAATTTCAACAATATTCTGTTTCTCATTTTTTTTGAAGACACAGTAGTCGACAAAAATTGGTAAATTTTTGCCAAAAGCAAATAAAGACAACATTACTGTAGCAGAAAGAAAAAAAACCACCATCTTCGCAAAGAAGACTGTTGAATGCTGCTTTAAATTTTTTAAGCAATATATTTTCATAAAAGCAAAAATACCAATTAATAGAATAAAAAAGGGGCAAAAGCCCCTAAAGAGTTACAAATTTTGTTCCAAAATTCAAACAGACAAACTATTTGACGGCGACCTTTATGCTCAAACGGTTCACCAGCCCGATATTCTTAGTTGGAGTTATAGAATAGTCGAATTCTCCTTCGAACCCACCTGCGAAATACTTCAAGCCGACGCCACCAGAGAGACCAAAAACATCGGTTCCAAATTGATAACCAGCACGCAAGGCAAGGAAATCCTTGAACGTATACTCGGCTCCAAGAGCATAATGCTCGGGAGTGTCGGAAAGAGTAATAAAATCGGCAGCTGCCACCACGCGGTGGTCTTCGGTTTTCCAAATTTCAGATGAAATTCCGGCGCGGAAAATTAAAGGCAGAGAATAACTACTTGCAATATAGGCAATATCGAGAGGTGCAGCGTTCAGAGCATCGTATAATTTCTTAGAAGAATTCAAATCTTGCCCACTATATGCTTGCTTGACACCGAGATTGTGGATTGAAAATCCAAGACGAATCCCTTGAATGCCAGTTTCGTACATTGTTCCAACATCGAATGCAATCCCACGGCTCGAGAGATTGGATATTGAGTTGTTCACATATTTTGCAGTCAAACCAAAGGAAAACTGGTCGGTTAAATAGCCGGAGAAAGTAAATGCAATAGCAACATCGTTAACCTGGTAACTCAAACCAGTTCCGTTCGGTTTTTCGAGTGTCGTAATTTCAATATTTCCACTATTGAGAGCAACAAGAGAAATTGCAGATGTAAAATTCCTTCCTATTGGGAGAGCAAAAGCCCCGAAGCTATGCTGGAACCCAGCAAACCATTGGGTGTAGGAAAAGTCCGCTGATATGTATTTCACATCTGCAAGTCCCGCAGGGTTCCAGTAGATAGATGTCAGGTCGCTGCACAAAGAAGAATAAGCACCGGCAAGCCCATTTGCTCTTGCGCCAATGGGAATCTTTAAAAACTGTGCGCCTGCAGCACCAACTTTTACAAATGTCTCTCCGGTTGTCGAACCAGAAATAGCGCCTCCAATTGCAAAAGCTTTAAAATATCCAATTATACCGACTAAAACAACTGTTAAAATAACCTTTTTCATATCACACTCCTTTATTTTCCATTGGAATTACAGCCCCCTGCAAAATCGCAGAGGGCTTGATTAATTATTGTCCACTTTGAATTAATCTAAATCCACCAACTACAACCGAGAACTTTTGAACAGCTTGCGCTCCGTTTGGCGTCTTCAAAACTGCAATAAATGTCTGGCTTGTTACTCGCAAGCCATTCTTTGAGAGCAAGTCCCAAATCTCGACAGAGTTTTTATCGGGTCCATCGGAGCTTGTTTCGTCGTGTTCAATTGTGCGAACAAGGTCGCCAGCGAGCGTGTAAATTTCGATTGTACAGCGTGGTGGCAATTTGGTAAAGTAGATCTTTGCATCGTAGGGAGTTTTTTGCCCTTGATGTGAAATATAATACGGGTTCGGAACTACCTTGAACTTCTCAAGCATTTCATCTGTGTAGTTTTCGTTTTCGGGCTTGAAATCTGAGATACGGAAACGAACTTTTGCTCCGGGAAGAGGCAAACCAAAGGCTCCACCGCGAATCTTCAAAACAATTTTATCGCCTTCCTTGAAGTCTTGTCCATACTGATATTGATTTGTTGGTATGTATTCCCACTCGGCATTTCCAAAGCGTCTTCCCTTGTTGGCATAATCAAGTGCAAACTGGCAACCCCCAATAATCAATATGTGTGTGAAATCGAGCGTATCTTTGCCATCCTCACTAACAGCAGAAAGATAATAACGTCCTTGTGTTCCAATGTAAGTATTTACCGACGTTGTACCAGTATTCCACGATGGGTTGGCTTGTTGTTCGCGCATTCGAATTGCAGAGTTATTCCCTCGCCCATTAACCCATCCGTAGGCACTCAAATTGAATTTGTTGATAAATTCGTTGTTTCGGGAACCAAGATTTGTTGGAACAGGAATTTGATTGACGCCCGGTATAGTATCGATTGCCATATGCTCAAGTTCGAGCGGGTAGGAAACAACGACAGAATCTTTGCCGTCTTCCGAAGGTCTTTTGTAACTTAATAGGTTGCGAACTTTTAGTGTAAGATATTTCACTCGGAAAGTTTTTCGCTGTCGGTTAGATGAGGGTCCCCAAACAAGTTCCATCGTTTCTTCGCCGCCGGGCATAAATGTGACCTCGAAGTCTCCCGGTCCATTGTTGAAACTACCATAAATTGGCTGTCCATAACCCTGGTAAACAGGCATCCTATCGGCAGTATATCCGAGGAATTCCTGCCGTAAAGTCATAAAGTCGACTTGTTGTGTTGTATAAATTTTCGATACATCAGTTATAATGTTAATTGGGGTCTTATTTGGTTCCATTCGAATTGAAGAAGAATCGGGACGCAAAATACCACCGTACTGCTGTATTGTATAATCGAAACTAAAACCAAGAACTCCAAACGCCGGACCCGGGTTCGCAAAGTTTGTCATATAACCCCAACTGTAATAATAGTTTTCGATGGTAAAATCGCCAGTGGTTATCTTTCCAGAACGAGTTTTAACTTCGTTGTTAAACGGCAAACCAAATTCGTTTCGTTTTCCGGTAATTGGGTCGACTATTGCAGTATCGCTTAAAATGTATGAAGCAGAGTTTTCTGTTGGTGAACCTGAATAGCGCAAGGAGCCCGAATTTTCTTCCAAAAGCGTCAAACTATTAAAAAGAAGTGTATTTGTCGTTAAATCTTTCAAAGTCATACGACGCCAGTACATTCCAAAACGAAGTGGCGTGCTTCTTCCGGGAAAAGTTAATTGCTCGAGTTCCCAATATGGATTGAATTCGAGCTCCAATTCATGACCAGCAAACAGTTGAACTGCGCGGTCGTAGTCGACAGCAAAAAGTTTAAAGTTATACAACCCACCAATTCGTGCCGAGTCGATATATGTAACTTTAAATTCGACTGGTTTTCCAACTGGAGCTGAACGAGCAAAAACATTCACCATATTGGGCAAACCGGGTGAAGCATCGTTCAGTTTTTGGGGTGTTTGTTGCAAATAGTCGCCCTCGTCGTAGGATAGAATTTTGTAATAGTAATCCACATTGTTGATAATTTTTTCTGTCTTTGTTGGGTTATCATTATATTTAATAATCATATCTTTGTTGTCGTCGCCGAAGTCGATAAATGTTCTGTGGTTTGTTATACTATCCATATATGGAACTACCACTTTGTACAATGCTTCGTCCGATTGTTCGAATTCTGGGAATTCGGCTTTTGCCAAACCGGTTTGAATGTATTTATAAATGGAATCAAGTGCTTGGGCAATATGGACAGAATCGCGAAGCACCATATTAATATTTAATGGTACCATACGGTCGATGAGCAAAACACTCTTGCCATCAACAACCGCCCTACGATAAGAATTCTTTAGATAGATAGTATCAAGGTTTGGTCCAGTTCTATTGGGCAAACCAACTGTGTCGCTCGGATTAATGTTAATAGTCTCTTTTCTCCAAAGCAATGGATTATAGGGCAAGAAGAGCCTATTCAATTTAACAACACCAAGCATTACGCTATCGAGAAGGAAATGACGGCGAGGATTCAAATAATTATATGGGTCGTAATAAATTGGCAACTCGCGTGCAGCCATATTTATTTTCGAGTACCAATAAGGTCCCCAAGGTTTGGACAGAAATGCAGTATCGACACCGCAAATAACTGGGAAAATGTTCCCACTGCCTGAAGTTATATTTTGGATAACCCATCGATTGCTTGGATTCAACTTAATACCACGCCCTACACGCAACACTCGAATCGCAAAGGAATCGATTACAACTTGGCCACCTCGATTTTCAAGATATGGTCCAACAATTCGCAATGAATCTATAAAAGGCATATTAGAAGAATTGCTATTTCCCGCTCGATAGACAGATTTGTAGAATGGGGTTGGTAATTCCCACTGGGCAATCTGTTTCCATCCAAAAGGTCCTTTGCCCGAAGGATATTGCAAAGTGGGCGAAATATTATCAACATCGAAGGTATCAAGGTCTGTTCTCCTTGCCCGATAGAGCCTATAGCCAAGGAAATCCATCCCTTTTTCATAAAAGTCTTTGGAAATTTCCGAAGTGCTATCCCATTTTACTATAAAACCATTGTTAATTGGTGTCCAGCTGACAAAATTAGCCCTTTCTGGTGGGGATGGAGCACGGAAATTGTCGTCGTAAACCTGTTGAGCAAACTTATCCTTTCGAACAAGTTCGGCAAGGTCCTCGGTTGAACCGTCGGCATCTTCGCGGACTGCTGTTGGTGCGCAAATCAAAGCCACAACCAATCGGGCAGTATCACCAGGAAGCATATTAAACGGTCCTGTTGCCATCATCAAACGGCGGTCGCCTGGCCCAAAGTCACCATCGCGAATACCAGAAGACATAAAGTTGTATCTTTCATCGTCATCGTTTTTATCGTCATCAATATGCCAATTGCGGAAAGTTTTTAAACCCAACTGTTCCGCAGTTTCATATACTCTTTTGTCTTTGCGAATGAATCCAGTTATATCATATTCAATCGTGTTAATTTCTTCAATACCTTGGCTTGTCTGCTTGTGCAGCGAACTCCATCGTTTGACAACTTCCTCCTTTAAGCAAGCAACTGAATCTTTGTAGCCAATAACATTACCCAAAGAATCGCGAATCTCAATCTTAAATATCTGTTTATCGTAACACATATATTCAACGATATGAAACAAAGTATCGTTTCCTTGAAGTTCAAAAGTTACCTCGCTTCTGTCGGATTTAACAACTGCTGGACTTTCGAGGAAGTCGAAGCCAAGATAACCAAAGCCGAAACCTTTTTCGCCTTGGTCAGTATTTGTCCACTGAACGCCAAGGTTCAAGGTTGTATCCTCGTTATAGAAGCGAGCCCTGTCGTTGCGGGCGCCATTGTTCAAATTTGGAGCGCGCGCAATGTCGATATCCATCACAGAACCAAGCCATACATCCCGCAATGTATCCTTGCTAAAGTTGATAACGTCGTATTTAATAAAAATAAAGTCTTTGTAATCGCCAAAGCCCCAAGAGTAAATCATTTGTTCAAACTGGAGGCGTAGCGGATATCCCTGGCTTTTTCTCAACCCAGCTCCGCCATCGAATTCATTTAGGTCCGTATCTTTGTATGTACAGAAGATATCTTCACCAGAAATGAACGCAGGTCCTTTCGGATAGAAAGTGTTATTTCTATTATTTATATCATCGACGTAATAGCCGTAGTATCGGTTATACTTCAAAGTATCGTTAGGATTAGTATCCCAGATAGGCCAATTAGGTCCGTCGTCGGGATTAAGTGGTGTACCGTCGCCTTTACGAAAATCGGTAGAAAAATATGTACGATACTTCTTCAAATCAGAAACATCTTTGCTATCGCCGTCAGTAATTCTGCCGGGCACCATCCAAGAACGACCATTGTTCGGATTATAAGTAACCTCGACATATTTTTTAGTAGCATTTGTATCGGGGCGGCGTTTCACAGCACCAATCCAAAGTCCTCCGCCAAAGATATACTGATTGTTTGACCCTCGTGGCCAATACCCACCACCCCGATTCTGGGCAACATTCAAACCAAAAATCCCGTAGTTAGTGGTATAGAATTGAATATTACTAACGGTATTTTGTTGCAAGTCGAAAAGTTGGTTGTAAGTTCTTTGCGGCTCGTCGCCCCCCTTTCGATCCTTTTCATAGTCTTTGGGCAGTGAAAAAGAAAGAACCGGCATTATAAAAAGCGAAATTATTGCAATAATCCTTGTTGTTATTTTCATATATTCACCCATAATTAACATACATTCCAGATTTAGAATCTAAACATAATCCCAGCGTAAACAGTTCTCGGAGCCAGGAAGTTACCGCGGAATCGGCGAACATCTTCGAGATATTTGGTAAATGCCATAAATTTTTCGGTTCGTGTAACGATACCATTTCTATCGAAGTCGGCATTAACATTGTAGAAACGGTCACCATAAATTGTATATTGGTCGGTTGAGAACGATTCAGCGCGAGCATAATCGGCTTCGCGGTAATAAACAATGGCGCTGAAATCGGTTTCAGGACGATAGAAATTTACTCCATCGTCGATGGGATCGCCTGTTCGGGCGAAAACTCCCGCAACACTGGTCAAATTAAAAACATTATTTATATCGAAAAAGAATTCGAGTCGAGCGTTTCCAGCCATATCGCCGAACCAGTCTCGCAGGAAGAAACCTTTTTGTATACGCATATTAGCACTCCAAATAGAAGGCTGTCGTTCGGCGTTAAACTCTCCAATAGCATTACCCGCACGGTCAAGCCTTGTGTATGGCGTGCCGGTTTGGAAAAAGCCAGTAAGGTTGATAACAACGTTTTCCAAAGGATAAATACCAGCAATCGAAGGTCCTTGTTTATAGCCCCAGATAAAGTCAATAATTGCATTTACACGATGTGTTCTATCGGCAGAAAAAGGAAACTCAGCAAGAGGGAATGCCTGTTTGCCCGTAAATGGATCGACAGCAACAAGATAGTTCGAACCCGGGGAAGAGCCAGTTGTAGTTGCAAAAGATAAGTTATAATTTAAGTTCAATTGAATATGATTTGTTGGTCTCTTTCTCAAGGTAAATTCAATGCCTCGAGCACTACCATACTCAGAAACTGTATACATATAATATGGTGTTGGAACAGCAGCCACATAAACAAGCCCCACTTGGTTGTAGTTGTCCTTGTAATATGCAGCAATATCAAGAGCAAAATCGTCTGTCAATTGGTTGTTGTAAGTTACCTGATACATATTTGATTTCTGCGGCTTCATATTTGGATTGCCAAGGATGGAATTACCGCGCAACTGGTCGACAGCAAAAGCATCGTAAAGATATTGCATTGGCGGCATCTGGAACAAAACACCATAAGCAATAGAAATATTAGACCTATCAGTTATGGGATAAGTAACATTGATGCGTGGGCTAAGTTGTGTTTTTGTTGTAGCTTTTGTAAAGCCCGTATCGGAAGTTATTGGAACAAAATATTCAACGACGGTTCGATAATCTGAATTTGGAATATAGAAATCAAAGCGTAAGCCCGGAGTAATTATCAAGCCTTTATATGTAATCTGGTCTTGAATGTAAAAACCGCCAGTAATTGGTTTATATGGTTTACTTGTCTTGTCGAAAACTTTTTGATTGTCTGCATAAAGATTTCCGCCCCACTCATCTGTATAAACATCGAAGAAGGGGTTTGCGTCCCAAGGCAAACTATTCATATGTCTTCGAAGTTGATAAAATTGCACTTCAAAGCCAGTTTTGAACATATGACTGAACTCCCCCTCTATTGCAAGAGTGTAATTACCATCGACTTGCCAATAGTTGCTCCGTCGGAATTCAAAAGTTCGCTCGTTGCCGTGCAAATCGAAAATTCCAGTCAAGCCATAAGCATTTTGTGCGTGTTGCGTACTCGAACTTCCTTCAATGTACCCAGTTAATGGATTAACTATTGGCATATCCATCTTGATAAATCCGTCTTTAGAATTTTTTATCTGGGTTACTGGGGTGTACTGGTCGAGTATTTTATCTCTTCCCGGTTCCAACTTACCAATCGATACGGCGTAGTTATCCTGTGGATACCAAACCTCGAAACCCGTGAAAAAGCCGGGGTCGTCGAAAGTTTTTCTTCGTGAGGCATCACTATTATTAGAGGTATTGGAAATTTTAATTTCATAAAAACTGTTCGAGGCCAATCGATGTTGGATTTGAACATAACCGCTGTTAGCAAATTGGTTATAAACTGGGGATTTTGCTCTTCGCTCTTCAACGCCGTAGGAAGGTAAACCGGGAATTGCACCTGGTTCTATTGCGTAGAGCCAACTCCAGTCAAGCGTTTCGAGATTCGTCAACCCAAAGTTGTAGAAGGTTATCAAATCAATATCCTGTGTGATTGGAAATTTCAATTTTACTTGAAAACTTTTCTTCCAAGATTGATTATTTGGAATCTGACCTAAATTGTTCTGTTCTATTTTCCCTAAATTATTAACGTGCAAGGGGTCGTAAATGTCGTAACTTGCAGAACGATATTTTTCATAGAAATAGTTGCCAGCAATGAAAAAAGTCGCTTTATTCCACAATGGAATTGGACCACCAATACCAAATTCGAATGTATGTTCTTTTGTACCTTGCAACTTTCGTCCTTCGCCCCAATCTATTGCTTTGTAGCGGTCGCCCTCTCGAATAAGTTTCAAGTCGTGAGGCTGGCGACCAAACAATGCCGGGACATCTGTCCGCCAGCGAACATATCCTTCGTAACGGTCGGTGCGTCCTGTCTTCAATGTCGTATTAACGAAACCACCAAGGACATTTCCATATTCAGCCGAGAAACCACCAGTCAAAACTTGTACTTCCTCGGTAGCAAATGCACTAACCATTGGATAATAAGTTGCACCAACGATACCAAATCCACCAGTGAACTTGTCGCTTACGTCGATACCATCGATTCTAATTTGACTTTCGTTTGTACGACTACCGCGAATTATCCAACCGCCACCAGCATTAAAAACTCCCGCACTTAGCCCAATAATGGCTTGCAAACCTTCGCGTGCTATTGTTGTCAGCTGTTGGTTTTCAAACTGTCGCTTCACACCAATATCTTTGTGTGAAACCAATTTCTCAGCAACAACAACAACTTCTTCGGTTACTTTGCCTTCTTCTTTCAATACAACATTAATTTCAGTCTCATCGTCAGCAGAGATCCTGACGTTAGCTTCGTATGGTGTATAGCCAACGGCAGTAATTTTAACAGTATAAGAACCAACGGGAATACTAACTATGATGAATCTACCATCGGCTTTTACAATTCCACCCAAACGAGTTCCAAGAATTCTAACCGAAGCTCCAACAACAGGGTTGCCGTCCTGGTCGACTACTTTCCCTTTCAATGTACCATAATTACTTGCTTCCACAGTTAAAGGAAGCAAGGCCATAGTCAAAAGCAGAATTAAATATGAAATAATCCTCTTCATAACCAACTCCTTTGTGTTTTACTTCACGATATTAATTGTTTTTGAAATTTTTTCTCCTTTTGCGGAAATTACAACATTATAAATACCAGCTGCAATTCCACTTGTTTTGAAAGAAATACCTTGGACACCAGAAGATGTAACCCCATCAAAAAGATTAGCAACTTTTCTGCCGTAGACATCATACAATTCTATCGTAATATGTTCTGGTAAATTGGTATTAAATTCAACAAAACCAAAATCAAATGTGGGATTAGGATAAACTTTTACATTGTTCAAACTTAAGGCGGAAGCCGATTGTTCAGGGGCCCCCAATACAACAAGATCCTCAGCGTCGAAATATCCAATTACGAGATATTGTGGGACGGTATCCAGCGACCTTTGACGAATTCTATCTTCATTCGGCGTTTGCCCAGGAATTGGAATAGAAATCAGTTTCAATATAGGAATATCTTTAAGATTGTTTGGCAATTTGTCGGGAATCCAAGTAATTCTATCATAATCAAAGCTTTGTGTAATATTCTTAACTTGTGACCATTGGGGAAAATCAACTCGTCTGGCTGCCACAAATATATCATTTGTTGCTCTGGGATAGAGGGTATCGTTAACAACAACATCAACAAAATCAACCCACTTTGCAAGAAGATATTTCCCATCAACTGTTATCGAAAGTTGCGCCTCTTCACCAAGTTGGTTTGAATTAGTCGGAGAAACGTATGCAAGAACGTAACCACTCAAATCTGCAACTTTGCGAACACCCCAAGCTCCATTTTGCTTGTAAACTTCGACCAATTGGTGCAATGCTTGGTCCCAAAGCCTAAAAGTTTTTGTTGTATCTTCATTAATGTTTAGAAGAAAACTATAATTGTCATTTCCAAGTGGCACAAATTGCGGCAAAGACCAAGAAATTAAATTAGTCGAAAGACCGTAAGCTTGTAAGTAAGAATCAAATAAATCTATTGGTGCGATGTCGAAATCTGACCAAGTTTTTCCAAGGTCTTCGGATTTCGATACGCCGAAAAAGAGCCTATCTAATGGTGATGCAGCAAAATTTGCATACGCAGCCATATACAATTTCCCATCGTTTGCAAATTTGAAACCAGAAATGAAAGAAGTTCTCACACTATCCTGAGTCGATGTAGGAGTTTTAAATTTGCTTGCCTCCCATTGTGGAGGAATAACCTCAACCCATTTATCGAAGTCGTTTGTACGACGGTAACCAAGATGGCTTGTCAATGAAAGTGGCAAGCCTCCTTCAATCATAATCGTACCAACAGCCATAGCATAGGGCTCGCCATTGTCCATTCCGCCAACAATTCTACTGTCGGTGCCGCCCCAATTATACCGATTTCCATCCTGCCAGGTAAATAACTTCGAGAACGAACTGAAGTAACTTCCCTGGTAAAATAATCCATTGACAAAGCCTATCCACCCAGAACCATTCGTACAAGGCGAGGTATAAACATATGCAACGTCCCCTTCATAATCAAAAGCATAAACACTTGGATAGCGAGCAAACCAATTGGAATATTGTGTACCGGATGGCACTTTGTATACCAGAATTGGAGCGCTCCAAAACTGCCCCCAATCTGTAGAATATCGAATGAACAAGTTGTTTTTCGTGTTGTCCCCAGTATATTCGGGATACCGGTCAATGTCCCAAAAGCCTCGTTTGATTGTAATTAATTGCCCAATTTCTGGTATATATACAAATGGTTGTTGCGAATCACTGAAATACGAATATGCATTTGCCAATGAATCAAGAATCAAGAAATTCACTTCCTGGGGCTTGTCTCCATATTTTTCGGCAAGATATGGTGGAAGCGAGGGTACTATTTCTTTGCCTTTGAAACTTTTTGCGAACTGTTTCGTAGTTTCTATTTGTTCAGTTGCGAAAAGAACGAAATTGGCTACTGCAACAAGGACAAAAGTCCAAGTGTAAATATTCTTTCTCATTTGTACCTCCAAATATTGTAAAAATTTCCACACATAATCAAGCAAAATTAATTTAATTTTTCCAAAAATGCTAACACTTTTTAAGATTTTTAATAATTATCGAAATTAAACTTTATGCTCACACCGTAAACCAATCCAATTAGGGTTTTCAACGAACTTCGGTCCATCGGGATACTGCTCCAATAGGATTTGTTCTCTACCCCCAAATGCATTGCAACCCCATTTATCGGTTGAAGCTCAGTAAATAAGACTATTCCACCAAGGAATCCCTCGCTTGTTGCACCCACATTTATTCTACCAACAACAGAAAGATACTTTGTAACGGGCATTTCATAGTCGAGGAAGACACTGCCCCAGTAATGCTGATATTTGCGTTCTATCGGCACAGTAACTTGAATAAACCTTGGGTTTTGGTTATCGTACTCGTTTGTGAGTATTATAGCATCATTTCCTTTGTCCTTAATATTTTTATTATGGCTTTCCTTGCCAAAATCTGCCCCTTCGAGTGCAGGAACCAAGATGGTTGTCATACTTTGGTAATCAAAGTCAAAAAAGCCGAATTCCAGTCCAAGCCGAAATTTGTCGGCAACTTTGTATCCTATGCTTTGCGAGTAAATTGAATAGAATTTTAAATTTTTTTCAGAATATCCAAATTTCATCAATGGAAAAGTAGAGAATCCAGTAAAAACAACTGCTTTTGTTGTAATTTCATTTATATTATTAAACAAAACACCTGTATTGAACGAATTAACAACACGAGGGTTGATGGTTGATATATAAGTGGAATAAATATTTTGCGCCCGTGGCTTTGTGGAGAATAGTTCTTTATTTACCTCATTTTCAAGGGGATAAGTGTTGATTTGCTTAGCTGCAGTTCTCGAAATTTCAATAAAATTGTTTCTTTCGATAAATTTATCCGAAAGTTCAATAGAAACAATATTGTTTGCTAATTTGGCACTTTTTGTTTGTTTTTCTTTTGCAAACGACGAATTCAAGAAAACCGATTTTTTGTTAGAGGGCAAATCATTTTCGGCCAAAGCAAACACTTGATTTTGTAAAAGTTCTCTCTGTCGCAACACTTCAGACAAAAAGAACGATATGTTGAACGGAAGTTTCCCATCATTTATATTATTAATAGAAAAGAAAAAAATTAATATAAAAGTAAGTACAGAATAGGCAAATTTGCGACTTCGCAAAGGCGAAGCCGAAGAAACAACCTTAAGGTAGTTTGCCAACAAGCGTTCTTCAACTTTTTCCTCAAGATATTTTGGTAGAGTTATGCTTTCAGCATCTTCTTTCAAAATGGTATGAATTGACATCATCAAGTCGAATTCTTCGCGTGCAGAGACGTCATTTTCCAGAAGATCTCGAAACTCCTTATCATCTTCTGGATTTAAATTGCCATCCAAATAGTCATTAATGAACTTATCGATCCCCATAGTATTCCTTTGCAATTGGTTCTAACATTTTCTTCAAAAGCAAGCGAGCACGATGCACACGAACTTTCGCCAGCGAAACGGTTATCCCAAGTATTTGGGCAATCTCCTCGTATGTGCATTCCTCGTATTCGCGAAGCAAAAGCGATTCGCGCAAACTGATTGGCAATTGCATTATTGACCGCTGAACAAAGTCCTTCAAACCAAAATCTTCGCGACTAACATAAGACAATTTAATTGAATTATCGTCTACTTCCTGAAAAGGTTTTTCCATTCTTAATAGATTTAAACAAATATGGCGCGCTATCGTAAAAACCCATGCACCAAAATTATTGCTCCTAAAATTCTTTGCATTCTCGAACACTTTAATGAATGTCTCTTGAAAAGCGTCTTCGGCTTTCTCTTTATTCCCAAGCATTCGTAAGCAAAATCTATATACTTTTTGACTATAATGTGAATAAAGGATGTGGAAAGCCTCGGCACTTCCTCGGCGAAAATCCTCCGTTGCCTCTTGCAATTGTTCTTCATTAAGCTTATGTTCTTCAAATCTTTTCAAACTTTACACTCCACATCCGAAAACATAGACAATTTATAATTTAAAATAGTTACAATTTAATTTCTTTTTACACTTATTGTTTTTTTGTCGAGATGCCAATAGCAACAGAAATCTTCCTTCCGTTGCTACCTTCGGTTCTATTGACACGCTTGCCTTTAACTATCAATATGGAAGAACCGCCCCCGTCGAGATTCATTGCATCGTAACAACCAATCTTTTTGGCAATATGAGCCAATTGTGTCAAGTTTGCTCCAACGCTATTGTTCGCTCTACTCGATTCGACAACAAAAAGATATATGCGTGTCTTCGACATATTTGTTCCAATAGCTGTGCGAGGCAAATTTGAGCCAATGAAACGATAACCACGCGACCCTTCCTGATATGCCTCGTGTTTTGCTACACCTTTTCTTACAAGTCGCGGTGTCCCCGAAACAGCATTCATAAACTTTATATAACTAAATTTATTAGTGGTAAAAATCAAATGGCATTGGTCCCCTTTTTTCAGATTGAGTCCATAGTTGTTTTCCGTTGGTAAAGTTAATACAAAACCATCCGATGGTATCTGGATAATTCCAGTGTCTGCTCGCAAAAATTCAACTTTGACTTTTTCATTAATTGCTGGACTTTCTAAGTATCGGAACAGCAACTTTTTTGTAGCAAACTCCTTCGATTCCTCCATTTTCGTAAGCATTATCTGATTTCGTATTTCGTTCGTGTCGATTTCAATCTCAGATGAATCAGTGTAATCAAGATTACTAACGATTGACGAGATAGTCTCTTGCAAAATTTTATCAAAGTCTTTAATGTGAAGCTTCGGGATAGTATCCCCATAGTATTTATTGTAGAGCACCACTCGATCTTCATTCGTTCGCTTGTTGACATTGTCGATTTCAATTCTATTGCTAGTCGGAAGTATCAATTGGCAACTGAGGTCAAAATTATCGATATAAGGCCGATTGTCCTCGTCGAAAAAAATACTGCTCCATTCCTTATATTTCTTCATTGAAATAACTTCGCCGTCGGCAACAAGAATTCCTATTGGATAATTCAAAAAAGCGGACCAAAAGTTTGCATTTGCAAGTGCAAGCAATTCACCGCCATAAACCCTTGTCAATTCAAAATTGTGATCGTCGTAAATATTCTTAAGATAGTCGAGACCATCGATTGAATTTCTTGCTTTCAACACTTTTATAGCATTTGGCGTTGAATCTATGTCGACCGCAACAACGTGTACTAAAATACGAAGTTGATCCTTTCCAAACTGGATTTTTTTGTAGACAACCCCATTGCCCAAAACTTCGCTTTCCAGTTCTTTTACAAAGTTGAGGGCAACTTTTCGAACAATAATTCGAGCTTTTCTTTTCGATTTTTTCTTTCTAATTTTTGCTGATTTACTCTGGGTTGTTTTTGATTTGCTTTGGCTTATCTTTTTTGTGGCAATCGGCTTTTTCTTGGTAGCAGAATTCAACCAAATACCACTATGTTGAGCAGAGAAGAACAAGACAACAAGAACAACAACAACTAATTTTCTCAACCAAACTTGCATTTGACAAAAATTTAAAAACTACAAATTTACCTAATTCTATGATAAGAAAACAATTGTTTGGTAAAATCCTTGTAATTTTGCTTACTTAAAAAATAAATGGTTAAACAATGAATTTAGAGCAAAAAGTTGCAGAAGAATTGAAAAAAGCGATAAAAATGGGCGACCAGATTCAAATGGACGCATTGCGGTCGATTCGCGCTGCCATCCTTGAATTCAAAAAAAGCGGGATTCAACGAGATATGGGCCCAGATGATGAGATTAAAATATTAAACTCTCTCGCCAAAAAAAGAAAAGATGCAATTGAAATTTATGAAAAAGCAGGTCGAAAAGATCTTGCTGAAAAAGAAAAGAAGGAACTCGAAATCATCACATCCTTCCTTCCAGAACAAATCTCCGAAGAGGAGATACGCAAAGTACTTCTTTCAATTATACGTGAAGTGAATGCAACATCAACTTCCGATGTAGGAAGAGTTATGGGTCGTGCAATGAAAGAGTTGAAAGGGAAAGCAGACGGAAATCTTGTTCAATCGATTGCACGCGAACTTTTATCACAATCGAAAGTATAACAATGGAAGAAATCGACAATCTTATCATCGACTCGCTGAAACAATTGGAATTTTTCAATGTCCTTGAAAAAATTTCAAAGTTTGCAACAACTGAGTATGGTAGAAATCAAATTCTTAATTCTTTGCCAGAAAGTAATCTCGAAACACTAACAAAGGAGATATCGCTTATTGAACAGACGATAAATCTTGTCAACCAGTACGAAAACATTCCTTTTGAAAATTTTGGCGATATCCGCGCAAGAATCTACAAATCGCAAATTGAAAATGCCGTGCTCTCGACCGGGGAAATTCTCGATGTTTTGAACTTCCTTCAAATTTCAAGGAACATTCGCTCATTCATTCTTTCGAAAAGCGAGGATTTCCCAGAGCTTGCCGAGCTTGTTGCTCCGCTATATGAAAACAGAATTATCGAGAAACACATTCGCGATACAATAGACGAGACGGGGAATATTCGCGATACAGCAAGCAAAGAACTTCTACGAATTCGCAATGAAATAATCGAAAAGTCGGCAAAACTTCGACGAAGGCTCGAGAAAATCCTGCGCCATATATCCCAAGAAGACCTTGCGCAAGACGAATTTATAACGATTCGCGAGGGAAGATTTGTTTTGCCAATTAAAATTGAATACAAAAACAAACTATCGGGGATAATCCACGGTGTTTCACAAAGCGGGCAAACCTGCTTCGTCGAGCCGGCTGAAGTCATCGAAATGAACAATGAACTATCGCTTCTGGAAAACGAAGAACGAAGGGAGATCTTCAGAATATTAAAAAATCTTACTGAAGAAATTGGTGCCGTTGCCGTTAATTTGCTTTACTCTGCCGATATTCTTATTCATCTTGATGTACTCCTTGCAAAAGCAAAGTATGCTTTGCAATATAATTGCCAGAAACCACATTTCTGGAATTCAAAAGAAATCTTTCTTCAAGATATTCGACATCCAATACTGGTCCATACTCGCGGGTTCAAAAATGTCGTACCTTTGACAATTTCTTTCACAGAAAAGAAGCGTGGCCACGTAATTTCTGGTCCAAACGCAGGCGGAAAGACTGTTTCACTAAAAAGCATTGGCTTGAATCTTGCATTGGCTCTCTCGGGATTTTACACACATGGCTATTGCAAAACAAATTATTTCAAAATCTACACATCAATAGGGGATTTGCAATCTATCGAGCAAGATTTAAGTACATTTAGTTCACAGATAATCCGAATAAAAAGCATTCTTGAAAATGCCGATGTGGATTCACTTGTTCTTATTGATGAAATTGTATCGGGAACCGACCCGCACGAAGGTTCTTTGCTTGCTGCGTCGATTATCGATAGCTTCATAAATATGAATCTTTTATTTGCCGTAACAACCCACCAATCATATCTTAAAGTATTTTCCCTCACCCGGGATGAAGTTGAAAACGATTCCCTTGAGTTTGATGAAATTAACTTGAAACCAACATACAAGTTTTTGCAAGGTGTTCCCGGCAACAGTTATGCTTTTGAACTCGCTTCAATTCTTGGCTTACCAAAGCATATCATCGAGCGTGCACGCTCCTATCTTTCCAAAACTGAAAACGAAATCGAAGAGCAATTGAAAATAGTCTACCAGTTGAAAATTCAAGCAGAAAAATTAAAAGCAGAACTTGAAGCGGAAAAACTTAAATACGAAAAACTGCGAATGGAATACGAGAATCTTTTGAAAGAACTGAAAGCGAAAAGAAAAGAACTGCTTGACAATGCAAAAGTCGAGGCATACGAAATCATTCGCAAAGCAAATGCTTTGGTTGAGAATACAATAAAAGAAATACGAGAACAACAAAAAAGCATTTCAACAATTAAGAAAGACTTTATCCAAAAGAAAAGGGAAGTCGAAGACGAGGCGAAAAAAGTTTTTACATCGTTGGAACAAACCGAAAAAACGCTCGATATTTTGCTCGAAGGTGATTATGTTTACATCGACGAACCCTCAAATGTCGGACAAATTTTAAAAATTTATGAAAAAACCAACGAAGCACTTGTTGAACTAAACGGTTTGAAATTTAAAACCAAGTTGAACAAGTTGCACAAAATTGTTCGTAAAGAAACAGAGTGGAAACCATCGCCACAAAATTACATCAAATTTACTGCAAACACAAAGCTCGACGTTCGCGGTCTTCGGGCAAACGAAGCAATTCAGCAAGTCGACAAATTCATATCCGAAGCAATTTTAAGCAACGTTGATACAATTACCATCATTCATGGCAAGGGAACGGGAGCATTGCGTCAAAGCTTGCACGAATTCTTCAAGAGCCATCCGCAAGTTGAATCTTTTAGCGAGGGAACTATCGAAGAAGGCGGTGCCGGTGTTACCATAGTGAAATTACGATAAATAGTCAACCAATTTCAACCAAACCTTTCGTTTTTCAATATCGACTTCGACAATTCGGGCAGCAACCCGGTCGCCGAACTTGTAGATTTTTCCTTTCCTTCGACCAATTAAAGCAATTTTTTTTTCGTCGTATATGTAATAGTCATCCAAAAGGTCGCGGACCGGAACAAGACCTTCTGTGTAAATCGAATCGAGAACAACAAACAAACCAAAATTGGTAACACCGGAAATTGTTCCGGTGTAATCTTTGCCTACGTTCTCGCTTGCAAGAATTGTCAACATCAATTTGATACTTTCACGTTCCGCCTCCATTGCAACAATTTCGCGTTCAGTGCTTTGGTCGCTTGCAATATCTACGATTTTACTTATTCGGCTTAATTCTTGGTCATCTGGAAGTCCTTTCGAATAAAGTTTTAATAAACGATGAACAACCAGATCGGGATAACGCCTTATTGGCGAAGTGAAATGAGTATAGTAGCGAAATCCAAGTCCATAATGTCCGATGTTATCTGGCGAGTAAACGGCTTTTTGCATTGCACGAATCAACAATTGGTGAACAATTGGTTTTTCTGGCTTACCTTCGAATAGTGACAAAAATTTATTGATTGCCCGTGCACTTGTTAGATTTTTTGCATCAATCGACAGCATTTTGAAGAAATTTACAACCCCTTTGATTTTCTGAATCTCTGGCTCCTCGTGTATACGATAGATAAAAGGCAATTCTGATTTGAGTTTACGCTTTACTTTTAACTTCTGGATATGCTCGGCAACTGTCCTATTTGCTACAAGCATACATTCTTCGATCAATTGAGTAGCAATGTTACTTTCTTTAAGATACGCATTTATAGGATTCTTATGTTCGTCGAGAATAAATCGAACCTCGACAGTTTCGAAATTAATGCCTCCTTGCAAGAATCTTTTCTGGCGCAAACGCTGTGCAAATTCATTTAAATCTTTTACCAATTTTTCAATTTCATTCTTTGGTTCTCTACCAGATTTTAAAAACTCGTAAACTTCGTCGTAATTCAAACGCTTTTTACTTTTGATGACACTTTCGACAATTTTATAATCAACAATATTCAACTTTTGGTCGAACTCCATCATCACACTGTATGCCAAGCGTATCCGATTGGGACGCAAAGAACATAGTTCGTTCGACAACTTCTCGGGAAGCATTGGTATCACTTGGTCGACAAGATAGACGCTTGTTCCTCGTCGGAAAGCTTCTTTGTCGATTTCAGTTTTCTCTTTAACATAAAAACTAACATCGGCAATGTGGACCCCGAGCAAAAAGTTCCCGTTGGGAAGCCGCTCCAAAGAAACAGCATCATCGAAATCTTTTGCATCGACCGGGTCTATAGTAATGATAAGTTTATTGCGTAAATCCAATCGCCGCGCCAATTCACTTCTGGGGATTTTCGAAGGGATTAGTGCGGTTTCCTTTTCAACAGCCGCAGGAAACTCCTTTGGCAATTTGAATTCATAAAGTATCCTTTCAGTTTCCGAACCAATATCGCCAGCACGACCGAGGATTTGAATAACTTCGGCAATAGGACTTTTGTTTGGGTCGTTCCATTCCACAAGCCGAGCAAGGACGTGATCGCCGTGTTTCGCTTTTTTTAATTTCTTCTCGGGTATAACAAAATCAATGTAATATTTTTCGTCGGAAGGGACAAGAAAATACAAGCCAGCATCTTTTTCGATCTTCCCAATTATTTTATGCTCGGCGCGTTGGACAATTTCAATTACTTCGCCATATTGTCGGTCGTCATTCTTGACTCCCAAAAGTTTAACCAGGACTTTATCGCCATCGAAGGCTGTGAATAAGTTTTTGCGTTTAATCGTTATTGGCTTTTTAAAATCTTGGGAAAAAACAATACCTTTGCCATGCTCGATTCTCAACAATCCAGTTACCAAAGTATCGTGAAGATATTCTTGCAAGTGGTATTTTCTTCGAGTTGATTTTACAATTACATTCGAATGCAAAAGAGACTCGATAGCGGTCAGAAAATTTTTAAACTCTGTTGTTTTCGGCATAATGTTAATTCGTCGATAAAGTTCTTGCAAACGCATTGGACGACCGCTATCTCGTAAAACCGAGATGATTTTTTGTTCAATCTTCGTTATATCCATAAAAATAAATTAATAAAGAGTTACTGTGTTCTTTCTTGAACAAGAAATTTCTAAAGCCTTGTCAACATTTTCAATTAATTTATAGACGCTTATATCCTTTGAAAATTGGGCAACACCAATTGAGACAGTAAAGAAAATATTATCATTATTAATCCTTAAATTGGTTTGTGCAACATTTTTCCTCAGCATTTCGAGAAGCAATTTTGTATCTTTGCCAGTTCGACCGACAAAAACAGCTCCAATTGTCTTATCCTCCAATTCACATACGAAGTCGAAATCTTTGGTTAATTTTTTCAAATTGTCGAGCACAGCACTCTTGCTTTTCACATAGAATTCCTCAACGAGATTGGTATCCATCAAATAATTGTCGATTGCAATTTTGCAAACTGAAAATGGTATCCCAAATTCTATTGCTCTTTTCCATTCTTCATCAATTTTTTTCACAAAAACATTCTCCTCGACTTTGGTTTCTTCTTTGGAAGAGCCTCGGTTCAAAAAATGTAGATAATCGTTTTCATAGAACAACCCAAAAGTAAAAGCCAAATTTTCCAAAAGTCTTATAGTATGATTTACAACTGGATTCAACTCGTCTGTCCAACCAAAAATTGCACCATAGACTCCGAGGTTTGTTTTAATTGGAACAGCAACAAAATTTCCTTTTTTTAGTTTTGCTTCCAAATAGTGTACTCTTTTTGTTTGTTCATCAAATTCAGCTAAAACCGTTCTCCGTTCGGTTAGAGCTTTACCCAAAAGTGTTCTTTTCAAATCGACGCGCTTGTTCTTCAACTCTTGTTCAATATTGTTTCTGGAAAAAATATAAAATACTCTATAGAACTTTGAATCGAAATCATACAAGCAAAGCCCAACTGTGTTAAAGTCAAAAAGTTTTTGAATTGATTGAAGTATATTTTTAAACGATTCTTTACTCTTTGCAACGTTTGTGAAATAACTTTTTTTCAACTCGTCGATAAGTTCAACTATACGGGATTCCAGGAGTAGTTCGTATTTTTCTGTGTAACTTTCCAAAAAGAACGAAAAGATAGAAGAATAGTGCAAAAAAAAGTTCATTGTGTAGTCGTCGAATGCTTCTGGTGCAATCGAATCGGCACAAAGCACACCAATAATGTTCCCTTTCAATTTTAATGGTACACCTATAAATGTTTTGGCGCCAACTGGTTTATTGTAATACGGAAGCAAATCAAGTTCAGATGCTGACGAGTTGAAATCAATTATCTGTGCTTTGCCTTTGCTGACTATCTGGCTAACAAGGTCTCCGTCCAAAGGTATTTTTCTATCCTTTCTCAAAGAGTTTGGGACCTGGGAAACAATTGCTTGCAAGACAAGTTCGCCTTTTAAACGATTGACAAGATAGAAAGCCGAGGTTGTTGCCTTTGAAACTGTTCCGATAACATTTAACAAACGTTCGAAAAGAATTTTCATTTCCTTTATCGGCTCGCCTTTGACAAGATTTGCATCAATATCGAAATCGCGAGTCTCTATTTTTAGGCTTCGATTTTGATACCCTGGTTCAAAATTAACTTTGATTGCATCCTGCTTATCAACTCGTTCTTCGGTTTTTTCGGTATGGACACCAGCCGGAGCTTCGTTTGAATCCAAAGCGGAAAATTCCTCCTTTGCCTCAATTGTTAATTTATCAGAGTGCATCCCTTCGTAGCCGACTTTTTCAGCTTCATCTAAAACACTTACTTCTGTCTTCGGTTGAACACTTGAATCTTCACCAGAGGGTTCTCTTTTTGAAATTGATTTCCCCTTTCGAAGGATTTTGAAACTACCATCAAATTCGGAAGTCTCGCTGGATAAATCCATTTGCGTAGTCGCTGGTGTTTCAATTTGTTTTTGCATTTCTTTTTTCTTCGGAGGAAAGTAAGGCTTTTCTTCCGACTTTGCCACAAAGTTAATAAATCCCTGCAGTAAGCCAAATCTTTTCTTCGCCGATTTCGTTGAACTTCTTTCAGTGCCGATTTCAATCGGTAACTCAGTCTCGACATTTTCAAAAGATTTAATTTTCCCTTTATCGGTTTTAATCTCGTCGATTTTGAGATTTTTTGGAAGTGGTGTCGACGGTTTTCGCTCTTCTACTATATCAACTTTGCCAGTAACATAACCACTTTGGTAAAATGAAAGGATCAAACCAATCATCGAAAGAATTACTATTCCGATACCAAGTAATTTCATTGGGAAAGTGGGTACGATTAGAATCAGGACCAACCCAACGAAAACACAAGCCGCGAGAACCAGCCCTTTGATGCCGAGTTTTTTCAAAATCTTAAATGAATTTTCCACCCCCATAACCAGCCAAATAAGAAATTTGAAATTCCTCGTTATGCGAAATGCATTATAATATTTTTCAACGAGATAAAAAAACAATTTAAAAAAAGATTTCAAATTGTATGTCATTATAGTAATTAAATTTTAAATTTTAATTTTTAAAATGTTAACGTTTTTGTAGCTTTATACTTTAATTAGGAGGGCAACATTGCTTTCCCTAGCTTTTAATGATATTCCTTTTAATCACCATCAACTGTAAATTTATTTATTCGCAAGATTTGCTTGCACACTAGAGTTTCGACGATGGAACAACCCGAGACGTCACAGGCAATGGCTACGACGGCACACTGGTCAACAATCCCACTGTTGTTCCAGGAGTTGTCGGCAATGCTCTACATTTTCAGGGAAAAGGGAACTACATCCCCACCGACGGGGATATTACACAAATCGGCTCGCACGTCCTCCTTCCGCCAATCAATCTCCACGGCTTGAAAGAATTTACCATCACACTTTGGGTTTTTGAAGAAGGGTTTTCAAATCCATATGGGGATGCTTATGTTTTTTTGTCCACGATGAAAGATATTGGCTTGGAATTCAAAACCATTACGACCAATACAATAATGTATATCAGCTTTACTCCAATTTGCCACAAATGGCTATCGACATAATATCAATGTGCCCTTTTTCCCTTTTAATTTAAATTTAAGGTATAATTGGGTGTGCTACTCAATGGTTTTCGAAAATAATTTATTAAAAGCATATGTAAATGGTAATTTAGTAGGGAGCATTCAAACAAAAATTTATTACTCATTGGAAAATTTTGCATTTTGTAGGTCTTGGTGGTTTTACGATGGAGAAGAACGAACTTGTGCCCGATTCACTGGTGCAATCGACGAGGTCAAAATTTACCTACGTGCCCTATCGGAAGCTGAAATTGCTCTTTAATGACAATCGTGCGGGCCAATGTCTTTTGCTTTCGATAAATTCGATAGCATCCCAAATCTTCGTCTTATTAACAACGCTCGACTTATTGACAAATTCATTCGGCTTTCATCCTCATCACCTAATCAAATTGGTGCAGTTTGGACTTCCCATCTCGTGCCAGTCGCAAATGGTTTTGAAACTACTTTTAAATTTCGCATTACCGATGGTCGGAATCCAGATCATCTCGAAGAACATTTCCCCGGTGCCGATGGTCTTGCTTTCGTAATTCAAAATGCCTCTTCTTTTGCTCTTGGCAATTTCAGTGGTAGCATCGGTTACGACGGTATTCCAAATTCCCTTGAAATCGAATTCGACACTTATGCCAACGATTCCACTCAAATCCAAAATTTCAACGACCCAAACAACAACCTCATTGCTATTCTATCCAATGGTATAGGGAAAAACTCCTCGAAACACCTACCTCCCTACATTCGTAGGCAAACGACAAATATATTGCCAATCCGAACCGACGGAACTATATACTACGCAAAGATTGTATATAGCAAAGACGAGAGAAAGTTTACAATCTGGATGGATACAACTGAAAACTTAGTAAATCCAGTCCTCGAGGTCAATGGCATCGACTTTTCAGAGTTGCTGAATTTAGACGAATGGGAAGGTGTCTACATTGGATTTACATCTGCAACGGGTAACTCTTTTGAAAACCAGGATATACTTGCTTGGACATTTTGCACTAAATCCTGGAAATTGTATTCATCGCTACAAGAGACAGAACATCTTTCAAACAATTCTAAAAATCTTTTTTTTTAGTCCTTAATCAAAACGAAGATTTAGTCATCCCATTAAACTTTGACAATCTTGCCAATGATACTTATACTTTTTCATTTGTTGACTTCTTGGGAAGAAATTTTACAGAATCTTTGATAATCAAAGTCTGCCCAAATCATATTAAAATAAAAGTCAGAGAGAAACTAGCTTTTGGAACTTATTTTCTAAATCTTAAGCCGCATAAAAGCTTCCATCCGCTCAAAATACTATGTTTAGATTAAAAAAATATTTATTTTTTGATAATTCTTTTGAAGTAGGAATAGCCATTCAAAATGGATTTTGGAATTAATTTTTGGAATTTCGAAAGCTCCTCTACCTTTTTTTGATATAATTTCGGATGGACAATTCTTATGGGTAATTTATCAGATTTATATTGAAAAACTTTGTGATGAGGTTCCAATATACCGTCTTTAACAAAAAGGAACATATTTTGAGAATACCAAAAAGCAACCTCATCATTGTCCCAAAAATTGCTTCTAAAGCAATCGATTGGGTAATATCCACAGTCTGAAAATTGCTTAAACCAAAAATCTGGCCATTGTTCGTTGATATGGTGTAGCCCTCCTTGAAAAGGTATAGCAGCAGAAAAAACTATCAAATTTCCTAAAGAAGATAAAAATTTAATAAAATTATTAGCAGCAGTATATTGAAGATGTTCTGCAACTTCCAAAGAAATGACAAGATCAAATCTATCGGTTAAAAAAGTGGGGTTTTCCAAATCCATAACTATAAATTTATCCTCGGGAATTCTTAATTTTTGACCTTTCACCCACTCACCATCAATCCCTTTGATATTCGTAATACCGTAATCAAAAAACACGCTTAAAAACTCCCCAGTTCCACACCCGACATCAACAACACTTTGGGGATTAAAAAGTTCAATAAGATAGGGCACAATTTGTTTGGCAGATTTTAATGAGTCTATTCTTTCTTCATAAAACTTTGTGTCGTAAGGTGCTTTTCTTTTCATTCATTGCCTTAATTACTTTAGCAGTAAAGCGGCCCAATTATCCAAATTAATAAAATTACAGTGCTCCTTGGGGGACTCGAACCCCCGACCCGCTGATTAAGAGTCAGCTGCTCTGGCCAACTGAGCTAAAGGAGCATTCAAAATTAATAATTTTTTTTTAAATAATTATCGCTTCTAAAATTTGGGTAGGTTTTTGTTTTGGATTTTTTTTCTTTTTATTTAGAATAAACAAATACTTTTTTTATCAAGTCCTTGTCCTTTTTGATTTCTCTAGCATCGACAGTCTTCAAAATATTTTCCCAATTTTCCTTTCGTTCGAGAACAAATTGCAAGGCTTTCTCGTACTCATTTGGTATGATTCCGTCGAGAATCGCTTCTTCTATTGCGGTCTTAATCACTCCAACCTCTGGCGATGGTTGCAAGCCAAAGATTTCCATAATTTCCTCGCCTCGAACCGGGGATTGAAACTCGCGCAATTTGTCCTTTTCTTGCACTTTTAATACCTTGTTCCAAACCTTCTGATAATTGTTCAAATATTTCTTGCTTAAATTTGGATTGTTGGTTGTGATATCACAACGACATAGCAAAAACAAATCTTCGAGCGCATCGCCAGCATAGGCAGCAAGCCTTCGTATTGCTGAATCGGTTACACCATCGTCGACGAGTGCCATTGGTCTTTGATGCAATCGCACCAACTTCTCGACATATTCAATTCGATCGAGCGGAAGTTTGAGCCTGCGAAAAATATTTGCAACCATTCTTGCGCCAACTTCCTCGTGCCCGTGGTACGACCAGCCAACTCCGGGGATGAATCGCTTCGTCTTTGCTTTTCCAATGTCGTGGAGCAAGGCAGCAAGTCGCAAATATGTATTATCTGTATTTTGGGCAACTTTGTCGAGCACCTTCAAACTGTGGAAAAAAACATCTTTATGGGAGTAGACAATTCCGTTTTCTTCTTTAGTTTCAACACCTGCAAGAGCATATAATTCGGGGAAAATTATTTCAAGCAAATTTGAATCATATAACAAAGTAAAGCCTTTGCCGGGATTCGTTGAATCGATAATTTTCAGCAATTCGTTTGTAATTCTTTCTTGAGAAACAATCCGTATCCTTTCGCACATTTCTTTGATAGCTTGAAATGTGTTATCTTCGATTGTAAAATCCAATTGCGAGGCGAAACGAATAGCGCGCAACATTCGCAATGGGTCATCGTCGAATGTTGCGCGTGGGTCGAGCGGAGTTCTAATGATTTTATTTTGAATGTCTTTGTATCCATCGAATAAATCGATAACTTTACCAAAAGAATCATTGCTCAATGACACGGCAAGGGCATTAATTGTAAAATCCCTTCGACGGAGGTCGTCCTCGAGTGTACCAATTGAAACTATCGGCTTGCGACTTTTAGTTAAATAGAACTCTTTGCGTGTTCCAACAAATTCATATTCAACGTCACCAATTGGAACCATTGCAGTAAAAAAACGTGGGTAGGCAACAACTTTAGAATGGAAATGCTCTGCAACTATTTTGGCGAATTCAATAGCATCGCCAACGACTGTGAAATCGGCATCTTGTGTTGGACGATTCAAAAAGTAGTCGCGAACATAGCCTCCAACAAGATAGACTTGGAAATTATGCTTATCTGCAAGTTCTTTGATTTTGAGAACTTTTCTGTCGGTTATTTCTATTTTAACATCTTGGGTCGATTGGTATACAATTTCAAATTTCTTAATCCGCTTTCTCTTTTGTGGCTCGTTGGTGTTAATTTCTTTCTCTTCCATCTCCTATGAAGCATCTTCTTGTGTACAGAAATATTCGATCGTTTTCTCGGCACAAGTTTTGCAATAGCCAAGTTTATTTATCATAGTATCAATCATTCGATTGTAAAGCCTCTGGTTTTCTTCATTTGTACGATTGGAAAGCGCACCAACAAGACTTCCAGCACCAGATATATCCGATTTCAAGCGTACGTCGGTAACTGCCTTCACCAACTCGGCATTGTCCATAAAGTTGTAATTTGGGTCTTTCACAATCCTTTGTCCATAGATTTTAATGATTGTTGTCCGAAAACTTTGTTTTTGCTCGCGCGTTTTTAATCCCATCCTTTCTTCAACACTATTAATAAACGACTCATCTATTTTCAAAGAAACAAGTTTGCCAGTGCGGGGATCGCGATATGTCCAAATTTTGTCGGCACCAAGATTCTTTGCATCTATCCCAATAATCATATTAACATAATTCATAACATCGCGTTCAATTGCATCGGGTTCGTCCATATATGCATTGAAAATCGAAGTCAAAACATTTTGACGATAAAGCTGCTTTGCAAGTTTTAAATCGTTAAAATATTTTATTCTGTCGTTTGGGTCTTGAACATAATCGAGAATAACAGTTTCCAAAGCTGGGAAAATATCTCCCGCATACATACATTTTCCTTCTTGTGTTTCGGTTCTCTCAAGAAGTATTTGAATTGCCCGCCCAAGGTTTCTGTGGCCAAGTCCTTTCTGTCCAAATCGTTTTGTAATATCAGGGTCGGCGTTCAATTCGTTTATAACCTCGCTTAAAGTTTTAAGCGATTTTTCGCCGGCAACTTCGCCAGCAGCAAGTTTCATCATCTCGATCGGGGTAAGTTTATCGGAACGAGGCATACGGGTCAAGATGACTGCTACCGAGGCAGTGTAGACAAGATTTGGATCGATATGCAACTTTTCCCCGGCGAAAGTTGTTTTCTCCCAACTACCAATCGCATAACGAGTCAACTCCATTTGCAGTTTGTAATTGGTATTGTGCGACATATAACAAATCCTGCACCGGTCGACAATCGGGGCTTGCTCTTTTTCTTCGAGAAATCGTGCAAACTCGTTGTTGTTGCTTGTAGCAATGATTAAAGTATCGAGTGGCCATTTAAAACCTTCTATCTCGATAGTTCTATTCTGAATTACTCCAAGATAAACCTGAATCAAATCCTTTTTGTTCTTAAATATTTCGTCGGCAAAATGGATTCCACCGCCAGCAACGCGGGCTAATGCACCGCGGCGCAAATCGAATCGGTAGGGATTGTCTGTGTCGGCAATGTTTAGCAAACGAGTGATTGATTCCTCGCCAATCAAATCCACAGCAGAAGATGTTATTTTATCCTTGGCTGCGTATTTGCCCGTCAGTGTTCCGCGAGATTCGGAAACCGGGACAGGAAAAACTTCAACAAATTCAAGCATCTTTTGAAGATCGCCATCGCAATGCTCGCGTATTTGATTCCAAATGTAGTAAGTGCAAGCCCCCAGCGGTCGATAAAGCTTGTAAAATTCCGCAATTTGATTGTTGTTTGCTCCGAGTTGCTTTAAATATTCAATATTTTTTTCTTTTTCATCATACAGATTCATTGCAAGAATCATCGGGTCTTCGAAAGTTTGAGACTCGATTTCGATGATCTTACCATATCTACCCAATTGATTAACATTTTTGAACTTAAACGAATACCTTCGGTTTTCGGGCTTCGAGATAAAATTTCTATAAAGTTGCATCAAAAAATCAACAAAAAATGTTTTACCATTGCCAGGTTCTCCAATCAATACAAAAGCCATTTCGGCAGAGGAACCGCCCTCGGCAGCATCTTTGACGAAGGAAACAAGGCTATTAATCTCGTCGAACATTCCTACAAGGTGTTTCTTCCCTTCACGGAAGACAAGAAAATCATAAGTGGGTCGTCCATTGACAATGACTTTTGCAATCTTCGAAGGATCTCCAAGAATCATTCGAGTAATGGATTGAAATACATTTTCAAATCGCCTTTGACCTTCGATAACGCTTTTAATGTGATAATCAAGCGTTGTATTTTTCATTTAAAAATCCCCAAATAATCAAAATAAATCAGTTCAAATTATAAATTTTTTTTTACAAAAACAAAAAGGGGGCAAATTGCCCCCAAAAATCTCTGGTTCTTTACTCTCACAAATTCTTGTCCAAAAGTATTCTGAAACTTATTGTTCTACCCGGATCGAATACAAGTACCCCAGCAGAATAAGGGTCGCGCGCAAACGATAAATATCGAGCATACCTGTGGTTCAGAAGATTATCAACATCGATAACAAAACGGAATGGCTTGTAATCGTAAGCAATGCTTAAACCAATTGTGTTCCAAGCCGAAGAAGGTTGTTCATTCAAAGCAGCTACGATGCGTTTTTGCGAATTTTCCCATCGATGATTGAAAGAAATTGTAATATTCCAAAATTCGGGCAATGTAACCGTGTTGGTAACAACTAAAGGTGAAATTTCCGGCAAGGGTTTTTTGGTATCCTGATTTTCGCCCCAGAAGAAGTTTAGCTCGGTCGTCAACCATTCCAAATCCAACTTAAAGAAACCGCTGAAAATGATTGCATTGACGTTTTTATATGTAACTCGAGGGAGTTGGCTTTGAACAGTATCTGGGGCTGGCAAAATGTAATTCCAGAGATAATTCCCCGACAACCCGATAGTAAACATCTTGTTGAAATTAAATCCAACAGAAAGATTCGCTTTGGTAGTTTGCTTCAAGGTTGAATTTCCAATCCAGTTTTGTTGTGGTCTACGAATAGTAATATACAATTGCTCTGGAGTTGGGCTAACTGTTGAAAATTCCCCCATTATGTCGGCATTGAAGTCTTTAGCCAATTCAAACGACTTAAAAAGATTCAACGCCCCGATAATAAATAATCTCGACTTTTTTGCATTTGGGTCATAATTCTTTTGTATCGTCAATGCAGAGTCCTCGGAAATTGAAATGTTGGCAATGCCAACTCTGAACTTCGCATTCACAAATTTTAAATCCGATTCATAATTACCAGACGCAGAAATGTCCAATATTCCCGGAAGCGCACTGTTGGCAAATTTCTTATTCATCATTTTGCTAAAAATATAGTTATCGGCATCCCACTTTCGAACAACAACGTCATAATACTTTCCAGTCAAACCAATAGTAAGATTTTTGGCGTCTGTTTCCATTTCCATCGTCGAAAAAGTCTTTCGAAGTGCATTGTTCATAAGATGCGAAGTATAATTAATGTAAAGTTTGTTCTCTTTGTAACTTAAAAAACCAGTGAAGAAAGTGGTTTTCCTTTCATCCATTTTCAAATAAGGAAAGAGAACATCTTTCGAGAAGCTAAATCCAGCGCCTATTTCCACAAGATCCAATTTATGCCTGAATGAAGCAGTGAAATATCGAAAGTTGGGCGGAGCTGGCGAATACCCATACAAAGAATCAAATCCAACACCATCTGCCCTTTTAAAGGGACTTCCGTATGAATAACGCAAAACCACTCCAGTGTTTAATCCTTCGCCAAAAATTTGGAAATCGTAGTCGTTTCGCGCAAGGATATTCCCGGTAAGAATCGAACGAATTTTGAATTCTTTCGACAAACTTGTGCGGGCAAAATCTATTTTCCCGTACAAACCCGAATTTGTTGTGCTTGTTGTTTTGGAAATTTTGATGCCATCCATCTCCACAATGTTGATTCGGGTGATTGGCGCGTCCATTCGATTTGGACAAGCACATTGCACCAATTCTCCATCGATTGCAATTGCAATTTCGTTTCGCTTGAATCCATCGAAATAGACGTCTTGAGTTAAAACGCCTCCACGTCGAATAAGATTCAATCCTTCCTTCGAGAAAATATCGCTTTGATAATCTGGGTTGTATTGATATATTTTTTCAAAGGGGATATAACGACTTTTAACAACTTCTACACCACCCAGCTTGTATTCCTTTAATGTATCTTTTTCGCTTGCAAAAATAGAACTATAAAGTAAAAACAAAATAATTGACACAACAAATCTTTCCATATCTCCTCCTTTTGTTAGTAATTTTAAATGAATTTAAAAGATTTTCAAAAAATCAATATTCGAAATTTCCTCGGAAAAATGTTTTATTCGACAATCTTCAAAATCGAAAATATCTTGGAGGAGGAGACAAAGGTTCTTTCCGCTCGAGTAAAAGTTTGGTTGTATAAAACAGAATCGGTAACAAAGAAATATTTGTTACCACTTTGAAAGAAGAAAATTCAAAAAAAATTTGAAAATTCTCGCTCAATTTGTTCTTAATTGGTAAAGGGACAGGCTTATGTTCATTTGTTTCCTCGGTGTTCTTTTCCAGATTGGACTTCAAATGGCAGCATCCTTTGCAACTGTTCTGCGGGTTTCCCTTTCAACGCAAAGATTTTTAACAATGTATTCATAATTCAGTTTGTATTCAAGCCAATATACCAATCCTTTGTTGTTGGAAAACAGAATTAATACGATTAATAAACTCGCAAAAAACTTTAAAACCATAATACGACTTTAAAGTCTGAAATACAAAATTATAAAAAATCTCAACAATTCATAAACCCGATGATATATTTTTAAAATTACAAAATCATTTATTAATATTTTCAAAACGAAACTCTATTTGATGAACAAATAAGTCTATAGAAATATTCTTTATAAACTCCGAGATATATTTCAAACCTTTGAGACATCATTAATTTGCAGGCACTTAGATACTTTCAATTTGGATTTCCTTTTAAGTTTCAAACTTTTTTAGTAATATTACATTTTATATTTTTTAAAACATTTAAAAATTATAACTATGGAACATTATAAAGTTGCAATTGTCGGATCGGGTCCTGCTGGATTTACTGCTGCAATTTATTCAAGCAGAGCATTGCTTTCTACTATCATTTTCGAAGGGATGCAACCCGGGGGACAGCTAACCATTACAACCGAAGTTGAAAACTATCCGGGCTTCCCCGAAGGCATTCACGGACCGGAACTAATGGAACTCTTTCGCAAACAAGCCCAAAAATTTGGTACAGTAACACGTTTCGAGACAGTTAAGAAAGTTGATTTCACAAACCACCCATTCCATCTTTGGACCGAGGGCGATAAAGAATACACCGCAGATGCAGTAATTATCGCAACAGGAGCCTCGGCAAAACGATTGCATGCAAAAGGAGAAGACGAATACTGGGGATTTGGGATTTCTGCTTGTGCCACTTGCGATGGCTTCTTTTTCAAAAACCAGAAGGTATATGTTATCGGCGGGGGTGATTCTGCAATGGAAGAAGCCATTTATTTGACCCACTTTGCCTCCAGCGTTACAATTATACATCGCAGGAAAGAATTTCGTGCTTCGAAAATAATGGTTCAACGAGCAAAGGAAAATCCTAAAATCAATTTCTTGCTCTATACTGTAGTCGAAGAGTTCCTTGGGCAAAACAAAATGGGAATGAAAAAATTAACTCATATTCGAGTTCGCAACGTAGTCACCAACGAAGAGCAAATTCTTCCTGCCGACGGCGTATTCTTTGCAATTGGGCACACCCCCAACACCAAAATTTTTAAGCCTTTTATCGAAACCGACGCCAATGGTTATATTATAACAAAAGGTAAAAGTTCTTACACAAACATTCCTGGCGTTTTCGCTTGCGGCGATTGCCAAGACCCAACCTATCGCCAAGCTGTAAGTGCCGCAGGCAGCGGTTGCATTGCTGCTATCGACGCCGAACGTTGGCTTTCCGAACATTTGTCGAAACAAAATCACTAACATAATTATGATGAGCAAAAGATTTCTTTTGTTAATAATTTTATCGACTCTCTGCTTACTCAACATATTTTCGGCAGAAAAGCAAAAATTCATTTTTATCGATGCAATGAAATTCCCACGAATTCAACACCAAACAATTTCTGACGACGGTCGTTGGGTCGCCTATTCGCTCGTTCCCGAGCGAGGCGACCCTACTTCTTATATTGTTTCAACAGAAACAGAGTCTCGCTTTACTTTCGAGCGTACTTTGAAGCCAGTTTTTTCGCCTAATTCCGAATGGGTAATTTTAAAATTAATGCCAAAAGCCGTTGAAATCGAAAACGCTGAAAAAGAGAAGCCATCGGAAGGATTGTTACTATTCAATTTAAACCAACAGACTCGCATAACATTTGAAAAGACCAAGCAGTTTGTTTTTTCCGAGGATTCTCGGTGGCTTGCAATACAATTCAAAGGAACCGAGAGTAAAGAAAAAGATGGCGAGGGAAAAGAATTCGGCACGGCTGTAACTTTGTTCCAACTTGCTTCAAAAAACCAACTCGATTTGCAATATGTAACAGAATTCTCCTTCGACACACTATCACAATTTTTTGCTTATGTTGTCAGCGAGCCGGAAGGGAAAAAAAATGGTTTGTATGTTATCTCGCTTAAAGGAGAATTTGCCCTTCCCATCAAAGCCGACGTCGACTCCGGTGTCCATATTACATCTCTTGCTTGGAACAAGGCAAAGCAAACATTAAGCTACGTAAAATCCTACGAGCGGAAAAATACTAAAATCGACTCCGCAATGGTATGCAATCTTCCAACTGTTTTAATGGTTCCGCAAGTTCTTGTCGAAGAAACTCGAATACCAAACGAATGGTATATCCCACTAAAGAACAAATTACAATGGAGCGAAGACGGCGAGCGTTTGTTCTTTGGAATCAAACCTAAGATGGATACAAGCGTTACAAAAGAAAAAATCAAGTTCAACGATACAAATTTTTTCGATATCCCCACTATTTTAAAGAAAGCTGAATACACACTTTGGCACTGGAACGACCCGAGAGTTAAAACGAACGAAAAAAACTGGTGGGAGAAAAACAAAGACAGAACATTCTTATGCGTTTACAACTCAACCATAAAACAAATCATTCAAATATCCGACTTGAATTTGCCAGAAGTTGAATTCGTTGAAAATCCCAAATACACAATAGGCTACGACCCAAATCCCTATCTAAAAGAAGCAACCTGGGAGGGAGAATACTTCGACCTATACTTGGTAAATTTGAACACTGGTGAACGAAAATTAGTAGCTAAAAGATTGAACGAAAAGGCACATCTTTCGCCGCAAGGGAAATACCTTGTGTTTTACAAAGACAAAAATTGGCACCTTTACGACCCGCAACTCGATACTCTTGTGAATCTAACAAGCAAAATGAAGTATGCCTTCTACGACGAAGACTACGATATGCCCTCTCCCCCGCCAAGTTATGGATTCGCCGGCTGGTTTGAAAACGACAATGCATTTTTGCTCTACGATAAATATGATATTTGGAAATTCTTTTCAGAAAACTACGGCTATGTTTGCCAGACTGTTGTTTTTGGACGGGATTTGCAACAAACATATAGAATTGTCAATCTCGATAAGAACAAAAAATTCTTCAGAAACACAGACACAGTTCTAATTTCAGCATATCATAATAAGTTAAAATATACTTCAATTTATTTGCTTGAATTTAAGATACTTGGTCCAGTGTCATTGCTCGAAAAGCCAAAAAATTTCAAGTTGCTCCAAAAAGCTCGCAACGCTGACAAAGTTTTATTTTCATGCGAGAGTTACGAGGAATTCCCCGACCTTTGGGTTGGCAATTTTGCTATGAATAATATTAAAAGGATAACTAATCACACAGAAGAACTATTATCAAAATATTTATGGGGAACAACAGAGTTGGTTCGTTGGACCAACTCGCACGGTGACACTCTTGATGGGTTCATTGTAAAACCTGCAAACTTCGACCCGAAGAAAAAATACCCGCTAATTGTCTATTTTTACGAACGCTTTTCTCAATTAATGTACAACTTTTCATTCCCCTATATTGGCCACAGACCTTGCATACAAATTTATAACAGCGACGATTATATATTCTTTTTGCCCGATATAAAGTATCAAATTGGAAGTCCGGGAAATTCAGCACTGGATTGTATCACCTCTGGAGTGAAAAGCCTTATTGCTCGTGGATTTATCGACACGACAGCTATCGGAATAATGGGTCATTCTTGGAGTGGATACCAAACAGCATATATAATTACACAAACAAAGATGTTTTCTGCAGCTGTAGCGGGCGCTCCAGTCGGAAATATGACAAGTGCCTACAGTGGAATTCGTCTTGAATCTGGCTTGGCTCGGCAATTCCAGTATGAACGTTACCAGAGTAGAATAGGAGGCAATCTTTGGGACTCGCTTGCAAATTACATCAACAATTCACCAATCTTTAAAGCACAGACTGCAACCACACCTTTGCTTCTAATGTTTGGCGACGAAGACCAGGCTGTCCCTTGGCAACAAGGCATTGAACTTTATTTAGCCTTAAGGCGATTGAATAAAACAGCTTTCTTTTTACAGTATCACAAAGAAAAGCATTGGCCCGAGAAATTCCCAAACAAATTAGATTATGCTATTAAAATCAAAGAATTTTTCGACACTTTCCTTTTGAAGAAAACTCCACCCGATTGGATTATAAAAGGAGAAAATATTATTATAAAAGATTAAAAGGGCTTGAATTATGAATATTGCAATTAAAGAAATAACTAACAAGAGCGACAAAATTAAATTTATCAAGTCGCAATTTTTATTTTACAAAGGCGACAAAAACTTTGTCCCTCCAGTCATCAGCGATAGATACAAACTAATTGACACCGAAAAAAATCCATTCTACAAACATTCCGAACTTAAACTATTTATGGCTTATGATTCTGATGGAAATATTCTTGGGCGCATCGCTGGTATTATAAATTATAATCACAACAAAACACATAACGACAAAGCAGGTTTCTTTGGTTTCTTTGAATGTATTAATAATACTGATGTTGCAAAAAAATTGTTCGAAGTTGTAGAGAATTGGTTATACTTAAAAGGGTTCGACACAGTGCTTGGTCCAGCCAATCCTTCAATGAATGACGAAGTTGGCTTGTTAATCGACGGATTCGACTCACCGCCAGTTTTGATGATGACCTACAACCCAAAGTATTATATCGACCTTATTGAAGCCTCTGGATATTCAAAGGCAAAGGATTTATATGCCTATTTGCTCGAGCCACATACATTTACATCCGAAAAAATGCTTCGACTGCAAGAAATCGTTCGCAAAAGATACGAAGTTACAATTCGGGAAGTAGATTTTAGCAATAAAAGGAATTTTTGGAGGGATGTCGAAATTTTGAAGGACATTTACAATTCTGCTTGGGTACCAAACTGGGGCTTTGTAAAATGGACAGACGAAGAATTTAATTACATCGCAAAAGATTTGAAGCTTATTGCCGAGCCGAAACTTGCTTTGATTGCAGAATCGAAAGGAAAAGTCGCCGGCTTTGGTTTGGCATTGCCAAACATAAATGAATGTTTAATTTACAACCGGAGTGGTTCGACTCTTGGCGCGCTATACCACATACTTACCAAAAAGAAAAGAATACAATTTGTTCGGATAATCGCTCTTGGAATAAAGCCTGAATTCCAAAAGACTGGCATCGACTCTGTGCTTTATTACGAGCTTGGCACCCGCGGTATCCAACTTGGTTATCGTTTTGGCGAAGCATCTTGGGTACTCGAAGATAATGAAATGATGAACAAAGGATTGACTTCAACAATGAGTGCCAGAGTTTACAAAACATACAGAATTTATCAGAAAAAATTAAGTTAATACAAAAGTTATATAAATATGAGCAATAGAGAAAGATGGGCTACAAGAATCGGATTAATACTGGCTGCTGCTGGTAATGCAGTCGGGCTTGGAAACTTTCTTCGGTTCCCAGTTCAAGCCGCACAAAATGGTGGCGGCGCTTTTATGATACCCTATTTCATTGCGTTTCTTTTGCTTGGAATACCGCTTATGTGGGTCGAATGGGCAATTGGGCGCTATGGGGGTAAATATGGACACGGACACCTTCCGGGAATGTTCGATGTAATTTGGCGGAATCCCATTGCCAAATATATTGGGGTCTTAGGCATTTTCGTGTCGTCGATTATTATGATTTACTATTGCTATATTGAATCATGGACCCTTGCTTTTAGCTTCTTTTCTATTACCAAAACTTATTTTGGAATGACCGATTTCGAATCGATGACTTCATTTCTGAAAAGTTACCAGGGAACTCAGAAAGGATACTTTTCCTCAATTCTTCTTGCTTATATCTTTCTTCTTATTACTCTTGGATTTAACTTTTATATTCTAAAGCGGGGAATATCAAAAGGAATTGAATTACTTGCTAAAATTGGAATGCCATTGTTGATCATTCTTGCCGTTGCACTTGCAATTCGAGTGGTTACTATTGGGACACCCGACCCCGTGAATTTCCCAGAACGAAATGTTGAAAACGGCTTCGCTTTTATTTGGAATCCCAACTTCGAGGCACTTGCGAACGCCAAAATTTGGCTTGCTGCTGCAGGCCAGATTTTCTTTACATTAAGCGTTGGAATGGGAACTCTCGAAGCATACGCAAGCTACCTTCGCGAAAAAGACGACATAGCCTTGAATGCTCTTTCTACGGCATCGACAAACGAATTCGTCGAAGTTATCCTTGGCGGTTCAATAGCGATCCCTGTCGCAGTGGCTTTCTTTGGAATTCCAGCCACGCTGGAAATTGCCAAAGGTGGGGCGTTTAATCTGGGTTTCGTTTCGATGCCTTTGATTTTCCAGAAATTACCATTTGGAGAATTCTTTGGGTGCATCTGGTTTTTCCTTCTTTTCATTGCTGGCATAACTTCCTCGGTTGCAATGGTCCAACCTTTGATTGCATTCCTCGAAGAACAATTTAAAATTTCACACAACAAAGCCACTACTTATGTTTTTATAGGTACATTTCTATCGGCCCACCTTGTTGTTTTCTTCTTAAAATTTGGATTTTTAGACGAACTCGACTATTGGGCTGGAACATTTTTCCTCGTGTTAATTGGCTTTCTCGAAGTTATTATTTTTGCTTGGATTTGGGGTATCGACAAAGGCTGGGAAGAAATCACTCGCGGCGCCGACATCAAAGTTCCTGTTCTCTTCAAATATGTAATTAAATATATAACTCCATTATATATTCTTATAATTCTTGTTTATTGGGGTATTACAGACGCAATTCCAACATTGTTGATGGAGAACATTCCATCCGAGCAATTACCATATCGATGGGGCGCCAGAGCATTTATGGCAATTGTATTTGCCTTGCTTTGCTATCTTGTTCACAAGGCTTGGAAGTTGAACAAACCGAGGTATGAACTATGAACGGTCTTCGCCCAGAAGGAATAGTTTTTCTGGCTTTTGCCTATGGGGTAATTATTTCATTGTTTGTTTTTTGCTTTGTCAGAGTGTTCAAAAAAAACAGGGAACTATCAGAGTAGTCCGTTTCGTCTACGAATATACCATTCGAAAGCAAATAAAACGATCGACATAAAAAGCAATGGGAGCCAGTTCCACAGATTTATTTCCTTCCTAACAGTTGAAACCCTTTCTTCCAAAATTAGATTGCCCAGGTCTGCTTTGAACCTATCCATTTCATTCCAAAAATAGAACTTTCCACCGGTAGTTTTTGAAATGTATCGCAAAAAATCGAAACGAGACTTAAAGTCGACCAATTCAAGATTACTTTTCTCGACTGTGAACCGTCCAGCAACCTTTCCCAAACTGCGATTGTCAAGAAATGCCTCGCCAATGTATGAATAATCACCCTCGGCAAAATATCCTACTTCGGAGGAATATAACCCGCTCGATACAGGTTGCAATTGCACATCAAACACATCCTTCCCTTTGTTAATCCTTACAATAACTTTTGCGTTGTCAATTGGATTTAGCGATTCATCATAAATTTGCCCAGTGAAAACAACTTTCTCTGTTTTAAGAAATTTATTCTTTATTGGCTTAATCCGAATTTTTGCTAACTCGTCGCTAACAGTCAACCATTGAAACAATTTGGTTAAAAACTCCGACCCAATGTCGATTGGCTTCCCATTACCAATTAATTCTTGTAAGGAATTACCAAGCAATCGCCATCGATAAAGCCCATAACCAAGTATCGCCGCAGATTTTCTGTTTTGAAATGTATTCAGAAGTATAAAAGGTTCACGCATCACGACGTTGTTTACCTTGACTGTAGCAAGGACTTCGCTTTCGGGTTTTGCCCGTACGAACAACTCTGTTCGAAATAATGGGGGCAACTGATTCAGCAATTTCAAATTGTCTTCGCCAGAAACAACGTTCAAAAGTGGATTTCCCGATTGGGTCGGTTCGAAGTTTCCCACAAAGGTGTATTCCTTCGGGGTGTTGCTTGTAAAGTTAAATGGCAAAATATCTTCGTAGGACTTCAACTTACGATAATCGGTCTCAAGCTGTGAGACGAAAAGTACAGACTTGCCTTTCAACCATTCTTCGAGCGTCCAATCAAGAGGTTGAGTACTACTCGATGCAATTGGATAACCCAAAAGAATTATTATCTGGGCTTCGTCGAAATCTTTTCGGGTTGGCTTCGGGTCGTAAAACTCACTTCCAAATTTTTGTATGAATGTAACAACTTCTGTTCCAGCCTCTTGTAAAATTAAAGATTTCAGATATGAAATATCGGGATTGGGATAACCAGAAAGAATTATATACTTCTTCTTGCTCTTAATAATCTTTACTATTTGTGATTGCTGATTGTTTTCTGTGGAAAACTCATCGGGAAGCGATTGAATCTTTGCTGTCAATTTTGCAAACCCCTCGGCTTTTGGAGTAAACTCAAAAAGTACAGTGTAATCTTCGACACCGCTCCTAAGTTCAAGTTTTTGCTCGCCGACAAGCGATTGCCCATCAAAAAGTTGTACCGATAGAGCCTGGTTTCCATATCCAAAAAATTTTATGCTCACTTTTACTGGCAGCGGTTTATCTACGTAACCAACTTCGTTGGTTGTAATCGAAGATATTAGAACATCCTTTGGTGGAATTGTATCACCAATACCAATTGTGTAAATTGGTATTCCCAGCCTTTCAGCAAGATAGATTGGGTTCGACCCAGAATTATATATTCCATCAGTCACTAAAACAACACTTTGTATGTTTTCGCTCGATTTCAAATCATAGATTCTACCCAAGGGCAGAGCAAGATTTGTTTCCTCACCATCAAATTTCAGTGAATCAAAATTAAATTGTTCGAAAAACTTTATTCCGGCGTCAAATCGATAAAAATTGACAGGATATTTGGTAAAATTCAATAAACCTGAGCTAAAGATTGCATTTTTAGTCTGGGAATATTTATCGTTGTTGGACCATTTTAACTTCATTGAAATTGAATTATCAATCAAAACTGCAACTTTTGGCTTAACAATTTTGGTTGAAACGAGATTCAAAACTGGCTCGGCAAAAAAGAAAAAAAGGAATAGCAACGCGAGAAACCTCGTTCCACCAAGGAACAATTTCTTTCGCAATTCAATAGGGGGATTTGTCTTTCGATAATAAAAATAGGTAAGCACAAAACTGGTTAAAATTGAACCAATAATTACCCAGCCAGAAATTCCAAATGTAAACAAGTATTTACTCATCTATTACAGAATAAAAATGAATATAACGAAGGATATTAAAATTTAGTAAAAATTACCAATCCGTAAAGTAAGCATCTTGGCTTTAAATTTTATAAATTTTTATTAATAGTCATTTTGTAATTTATAATTCTTTTAATAAATTACTTTTTTTGTTTTCTGTGAAAATGAGAAAGGTTGTTTTAATCGGATTTTTACTTGGTTTGTTACCAGTGTGCCTCGGCGCACAATTTTTAAACAATACCTCTATTCAGCTAATACTCAAAGGCAAAGTTGTTGACGAATACACTGGCGACCCTGTGGGAGCAATTATTGAATTTCGCACCGATAAAGGGAAAAAATTCAAAATCAAATCCGATTCCATCTCTGGGGAATATTCGCAAGTTTTTAATAGCGGAGAAAAAATCGAAGTGATTATTTATGATTGGGACCTTGTTCGAGGAAAATTCAATATCGAACTACCCGACACCAACAAGTTCGCAGAAATAGAACAAAACTTTAAAGTAAAAAGGCTGAAACCAGGACTTGTTGCATACCGATTTGATTGCTTCGAACGTGGAAGGGCCAATCTTCTGCCCGATTGCAAAGAAAAACTCCTCTCGCTCGACGAAGTTTTGCGATTTAATCGCAATGTTAAATTCGAAATCCAAGTCACAGCATTCGATACATACATCAAAATAAAGCAAGCCAAAACAATTCAAAAAGTTGTTACAGAAAAGAAGAAGAAAAGAACGATTACCGAAACTGTAACATCAATCGAAGAACCACCATCTGACAAAATCAAAGAACTCGTCGACAGTCGAACACCAATTATCCGGCAAATTGTCGAAGAAATCCCGCGTGGGAAAGGAAGGCTTTCGGTCGTACCCATCTACCAAAGTGGAAATGTAACAGAAACAAACGAACCCGATACTTTTGAAATCTTCGTTGTCGTCAAAGAACTAAAAAATATTCTTGAGAAATAAATATTTATATTAACTTAATCGAATATATCAATGAAAAAAGAAGCAACGCCTTTTAGCTTCGATCCAGTAGCCGAAAATTTCATCCAACTTGGGCTGGGTTTCGAAAGTAGTCTTGCTTTTCTCACCGCTGTCGAACTCGATGTTTTTACCGCAATCGGCGAGGACTACAAAACAGTCGAAGAAGTTGCAAGTAAGATTGGCGCCTCGACACGTGGCACGCAAAGACTCTTGAATGCTCTCGTTGCAACTGGTCTAATGAAAAAATTTGGTCAGAAATATTTCAATACAAACGAGGCAAAAGCCTATCTTGTTCGTGGCGCGCCAAACTATCTTGGCGACCTACGCGCTTTAAGATTTATTCTAAAAAGGTGGCAAACAATAAAAGAATGTATTATTAATGGAAAGCCAAATCCAACATTGAAACTTTCCGACCTTTCAACCGAAGAAATCGAAGGTTTGATTTTTCTAATGAATTGGCGAGCCAATAGGCAAGCCCCAGAACTTGTTAGTATACTCGATTTAACCAAAGTGATGAAAGCACTCGACTTTGGTTGTGGCTCTGGTTCCTTCGGGCTCGAACTTTTGAAAATCAACATAAACATTGAATTAGTACTTTTCGATTACCCCGAGATTGTCCCTTTCACTGAAAAGTTTGTCGAACGCAAAGGTTTTTCTGGCTTCCCAAAAATTATTTCAGGAGACTTGGTAACTTCTGATATTGGAAAAGATTACGACCTTGTTATAGTTTCCAATGTTCTACACTACTTCTCTTTCAAAAATTCCTTGAAAATACTGAACAAAATTTTTGACGCTTTGAAAAGAAAAGGGAAAGTCGTGGTTCAGGAGACATTAATAGGAGACGACCGTACTTCCCCAGCCTTTGCGGCTTTCGATTCCCTTCGTCTTTTGCTTTTGACCAACGAAGGCGACTTGCTCACCGAAACCGAGGTTCTTTTGCTAATGAAAGAAGCCTGGTTCTCCGACATCAAAATCCATAAAACTTCTTATGGTTCAACAATATTAATCGGCGAAAAGTGAAACTTCTTCATTGTGTTTTCATTGTCTTGAACTTAATTTTGCTCTTCTGTACAAATAATAAAAAAGAAACCTACAATACAAAACCAAATGTCGAAAGTTCGATCAAAAAAGAAAACCAGGTTAACCAAATCCCCGTTTATTCGATTAAAGTAATTCGAACAATTCCACACGACACTCTTGCTTTCACACAAGGCTTGCTTTTCCACAATGGTTATTTATACGAAAGTACAGGACAATATGGACATTCATCGCTTCGCCGGATTAATGTCTTCAATGGGAAAGTTGAGAAAATTGTTGATATCGAGCCTGAATATTTTTGCGAAGGAATTGCACTTTTCAACAACAAGATTTATATGCTAACTTGGCAGAACAACGTTTGCTTTGTTTACAACATCATTACATTCAAAAAAGAAAAATTGCTTCCTTTAGCCGGGGAAGGTTGGGGTTTGACTAACTTCGACCAAAAATTCCTGATCCAAAGCGATGGAACCAACATTTTGAAAGTGCTCGAGCCTATCAATTTGAAAATAATCTACACTATCCCAGTATTTGCAAACCAAAATCCACTCCCAAATTTGAACGAATTGGAAAATATCGAAGCAGATATCTGGGCTAACATCTGGATGAGCGATTCCATCGCTGTCATTGACAAGGCAACTGGAAAAGTTAAATACTTCGTCGATGCAAGTCCATTAAGAAACTACATCGCCCCAAACTCCAATATAGATGTGCTCAACGGAATTGCTTACGATAGCAAAACCAAAGCCATTTACCTTACTGGCAAATTTTGGCCTTATATCTTTGAAGTAGAAGTGACTAAAAGTTCAAATCAAAGTTTTTAATCTATTTTAAGAGAAAACTCAAAGGGGTGTTGTTTCGTGAAAAAACACCCCTTTTTAGAAAAATAAAAACACTATTGCAAGTTAGTCTTTTCCTTATTTTGAGCGTCGACAACAGCAATCGCAATCATTTCAAGAATTTCATTAACAGTTGCACCTCGTTGCAATACGTGAACGCTTTTACTCATACCAAGAAGAATTGGTCCAATGGGATGGGCGCCACCAAGGCGGGAAAGCAATTTGTATGCAATATTACCGCTATCGAGGTCGGGGAAAATCAAAACATTCGCTCCACCCTTCAATTCACTGAATGGATAAGTTTCATCGATTATTTCAGGGACAACAGCAGTATCGGCTTGCATTTCGCCATCGACAATCAAATCGGGTCTCTTTTGTTTGATTAATTGCAATGCGTTACGCATCTTCTCTGGTATTTCACCTTCGGCAGATCCGAAATTACTATAGGAAAGTAAAGCAATTTTGGGTTGAATGTCGAAATTCTTAACGAATTCTGCTGCTTGCAATGTAATATCACAAATATCTTCGGGAGTGGGATTGAGATTGACTGTTGTATCGCTTAGAAAATATACTGAATTTTTAAACGAAAGTATGTATAATCCAGAAACTTTTGAATATCTTGGGTCGCGACCTATAATTTGCAAAGCGGGTCTAATTGTTTCTGGATAATGCTTCGTCAACCCGGAAATCATACCGTCAACATCACCCATACGAACCATCATCGAACCGAAGTAGTTGCGACGATATTTCATATCGCTTTCCGCTGCTTCGTATGTAACACCCTTGCGTTGCCGCAAACGGAAGTATTCCTCGATGTAAAGATTTAACTTTGGATAAGTCTCGGGGTCGACTATTTCAATACCAGAAAGGTCGTAATCATTGCTTTCAGCAACTTTTTCTATGACTTCTTTTTTGCCAAGAAGTATTGGTTTTGCAATACCTTCTTGCAAGGCAAGAATAGCAGCTCGAATGATTTTTGGTTCTGTTCCTTCGGGGAAAACAATTCTTTTTGGATTGGATGCAGCCTTGTGGAAAATTGGTGTCATAATTAGCTGAGCACGACCCATCCGAATATCAAGTTCTCTTTTATATTCCTCGAAGTTTTCAATTGGTTTGCGTGCAACTCCGCTATCCATTGCAGCCTTGGCAACTGCCGGAGCCACCCAGGTAAGAACTCGCGGGTCAAATGGCTTAGGAATAATATACTCCCGCCCAAATTTCAATTCTTTCACACCATAGGCTCTTTTAACAATCTCTGGCACTTCTTCTTTGGCAAGTTGGGCAAGAGCGTAAGCAGCAGCTTTCTTCATCTCCTCGTTGATTGTTGTAGCTCGAACATCGAGAGCACCGCGAAAAATAAAAGGAAAACCAAGCACATTATTCACTTGATTGGGGTAATCCGAACGACCAGTAGCCATTATTACATCGGAGCGGGCATCGAGTGCATCCTCGTAGGTAATCTCGGGATCTGGATTCGCCATTGCAAAAATTATTGGATTTGGTGCCATCGATCGAACCATTTCTTTCGTCAACACACCAGCCACAGAAAGTCCAACAAAAACATCGGCACCAACAAGAGCCTCTTCGAGCGTTCGTTTGTCTGTCTCGACTGCAAAATATTCCTTGTAGGGATTCATTCCCTTTGTTCGACCTTTGTAAATCACCCCGTGAGTGTCGCACATTATAACATTTTCTTTTCTCACTCCGAGCGAGATGTGAAACTTTGCACAGGCTATGCCCGAAGCCCCAGCACCATTGTAAACAACTTTGACCTCGTCTATCTTTTTACCTGCTATTTCAAGTGCGTTCAAAAGAGCAGCACCAGAAATTATTGCTGTGCCGTGCTGGTCGTCGTGGAATACAGGAATCTTCAGTGTTTCTTTCAATTTTTCTTCTATGTAGAAACATTCCGGAGCTTTAATGTCCTCGAGATTTATTCCGCCAAAAGTCGGTTCGAGAATCTGACAGACTCGAACAACTTCCTCCGGGTCTTCTGTTCGAAGTTCAAGGTCGAAGACATCGATGTCGGCAAAAGCCTTGAAGAGCACACCTTTTCCTTCCATAACTGGCTTCCCAGCCTCGGGTCCGATATTTCCAAGACCAAGTACTGCTGTGCCATTTGAAATCACAGCCACAAGATTCCCTTTTGCAGTGTACTCGTAAACTTTTTCGATATCTTTGTGAATTTCCCGACAAGGTTCGGCAACACCGGGAGTGTAGGCAAGAGAAAGATCGCGTTGGGTTACGCACGGTTTTGTAATAATAACTTCAATTTTCCCTTTTCTACCAGCAGAATGGTATTCGAGTGCTTCTTCGCGTTGAATTTTCATAAAAACCTCTAAATTAAAAAGAAAAAACAGTAAAAAACAAAATTAAAAAATTAAAATCTGTCTAATTATATCATTTTCAATTTTATTGGGCAATTTTGTTAATCTTTTTGTATTTTTGCTTTTTACACAAGTGGGGCAAAAATGAAATCGAAAATTTCGATTTTATTCTTAATTGTTTTCTCAACTTTTTCTGCGTTAGGACAATCGGAAAAGATTAAAGAATATTTGAAGATGGTCGACGAAGGCAAAATCACAGAAGTCAAACTTATTCTACCGGATTTGCTCGCCGAATATCCAAACGACCCGGGAGTTCAATTTCTCCACGCTTCGGTTCTCGAAGATGCTACAAAAGCAGTGGAAATATACGAAAAGATTATTCGCACCTTCCCCCAAAGCGAATATGCCGACGAGTGTTATTGGCATATAATTCAATATTACACTTTGAAAGGAGATATCGAACGAGCCAGCCGTGAATTAGAAAACTACAAAAAAGCATTTCCAAACTCTGTTTTTATCTCGCCTGCGTCCGACCTTGTCCGAACCGCAATTAACATCGCAAAACAAAATCCTTCGCGTTTAAAAGGGAACAAAAAGGATGAGACAGCAAAGGAACCGACAAAAGAATCGTTGAAAGACACACAAAAGGAAACAACAAAAGTAGAAACACCAAAGAAAGGTACATTTGGACTTCAAGTAGGCTTATATTCGACAATAGAATCGGCTCGTGCAGAGGTCGAACGTTTCAAAGCAATGCGACTACGCGCAGACATTTTCACCAAGCAAATTGATAACATTACGATGTATGCAGTAGTTATTGGCGATTATCCCACTCGAGAAAAAGCAGAAGCAGAAAAGTCGGTCGTGCAGGCTAAATGTGGTTGCACTCCTATTATCTTTGCAAAATGAAAAAATTTTGCATTCTTTTCGCCTTTATTCCAACAATTTTATTTTCGCAATCTATATTTAGAAAGCCCTTCAACGATTCGACTTATAAAGATTGGGCAAATTATATAACAACTTATGCACCAAGCGATAGCGCTTGGCGTGTTTTTAACTATTTGATTAATTCGCACTTAAATACAAACCGAGGATTGAAGGCTTACAAAATTTGGAAAGATTTTGCAGAATTTTTCCCAAATAATAAAGAAATACTTCAAAGGCACTTGAATAATATCAAAGAAATAGCAATATACCCCACGCCTAAGGAAGAAGATTACTCGATCCTTGAAGAATTTATCCAAGATTTCGCTCCCGATGAGTATGCTTTCGTTGCGCTACAAAGGAGAACGGAAAATTTATTAAACTACCGAAAGTGGGATTCTGCTGTTGCTATCCTACGAAAATTCCAGCATCTATTTCCGGAAAAGAAACAATACATCGACAAATTAGTCGAAATATTTCTTGCCCCGACCGAAGGATTAACAATAAGGAATCTGGGTCCTAATATAAATTCAAGTGCAGACGAATGGGATCCTTGCCCAACCCCCGACGGCTCTTATATTTTTTTTTCAACTCGAGGTAAGCCCGATAGTTACGGTAACTCTGATGTCTACTTTGCAAAAAACGAAAACGGAATATGGCAGAAAGCTCAAAACGTTGGTCCTAAAATTAATGGCAAAAATGACGAGACAATCGACAACATCGATGCGGATGGCAACGGAATTTGGCTATCTGGAACATTCCAAGGCACTTTTGGACAATTCGATATTTATTATATCAAAAGAGATGAAAACGGATGGGGACCTTTGCAACATTTACCCTATCCAATAAACACCCAATATGTTGACGAGGGAGCCTGTCTTTCCGCCGACGGAAAGGTACTAATTTTTACATCCGATAGACCCGGCGGAATCGGAGAATTCCACCCTTATGGAGTACTCTACCATGGAAATATAATGGGAAATATGGATTTGTATGTTTCATTCAAAACCGATAGCGGGTGGAGCCCGCCAATAAACCTTGGCCCAACAATTAACACTCCTTATGCCGAACGCTCGCCATATTTACATCCAGACGGGAGGACCTTGTATTTCAGCAGTGATGGTCATCCAGGATTAGGCCGCCTCGATGTATTTAAAACAGTTCGTCTGCGCGAGGATTCCTGGACAGAATGGAGCGAGCCGGTGAATTTGGGCAAAGAAATCAATACCATTCTCGATGATTGGGGCTATAAAGTTTCACTTCGTGGTGATAGCGCCTTTTTCGCAAGCCACTGGCGAACAGATGGTTACGGTGGTTGGGACCTATACTCTGTTTCTTTGCCAAAATTTGCAAAACCACAAAAATTTGCCACCGTACGAGGAAAAATAACCGACCCGTTCGGTGTGCCTCTTTCGGCACAAATTAATATTGAAGATTTACAAACAAGAAAAAAGCTCGGAACACTTTCAAGCAATCCCGACGATGGATCCTTCTTAATTGTTTTACCTTTAGGCAAAAACTACGGGTACTATGCCGAAAAAAGTGGCTTTTTCCCTATATCCAATAATCTCGACTTACGAGGTTTTTCAAAAGATACCAACATTACTTTTAATATTGTTCTCTATCCTATTGATTTTCTTGTTGACAAGCAAAAAAAAGTTCGATTGAACAACATTTTCTTTGACTTCGATAAATATGAATTAAAACCCGAATCATATCCAGAGCTCGACAGAGTTGTAAAAATTCTCGAAGACAATCCTGACTTCAAAATACATATCGAAGGGCACACCGACAGCATAGGAACCGAAGAATACAACCTACAACTTTCGCGAAAAAGAGCTGAATCGGTTCGTAACTATCTTGTTTCAAAGGGTATTTCCATAGAACGGATTTCAGTCTTTGGTTTTGGAGCCTCCCTTCCTGTTGCTACGAACGAAACAGAAGAAGGGCGCGCGCTAAATCGTAGAGTTGAGATCTACTTCGTCCGCCAATAGTTCACCAAGTCGTATCGACCGATTGCAAAACGAGGCTTCCCGCTTATCGTTCGTTGCTATCACGACAATTTTCCCGTTCGTTTGGTACTCTCGAATGAAATCTTCCACTCGCTGGATCCCATTTTCATCCAAATTCGTGAACGGCTCATCCAGAAAAAGAATTTCTGGTTCGAACAGCAAAGCAAGAATATATTTCATTCTTTGTTTCATTCCCGAAGAAAACTCTTTAATATGCTTGCCCACTGCTTTGGTCAAGCCAAATTCTTCAATAAGTTCCTCCGCAAATTCTTTCCTGTACTTTTTCCCGAGAATCCTTGAATTTATCTCTATATGTTCAAGTGGGTTGAATTCCTCGAACAAGACAAGATATGGAGCAACCAGTCCCTGAATCAATCTTTGCTTTTCTGGTATGCATTCTGAATTATTACAAAAAACAGAAACTTTCCCTTCTGTTGGTATTAATATTTTCGCAAGAATTTTCAAAAGAGTTGACTTTCCACTTCCGTTTAGACCGAAAATACCAAACACACTACCATTGTGTATTTCAAACGATATGTTCTGAAAAACAAAATCGATTCCATTGTAGGATTTCGATAAGCCGCTGGCTACAATTTTCAGACTATTCATAACAATGCAAAATTAAGAATAAAAAGGTTTAAAATAATTATGATAGTTGTTTAAATTCCTTTCCTTGTAACTTTTTTTAATTAAATTTTGTTATATTAACTTAAATTTTCATAATTTAGTAAGTTTAATTTATTAATGTTTTAGATTAGGGAAAATTATGCGTGGATCTATTTTTTTTAGCTTGATTTTTTTGATTATTGCTCAATTATCATTCGCTGCGGTAAATTTGGTGTCGCCTCAAAATAATTACAGATGCCAGAGCAATACAGTCGATTTCGTGTGGGAACCCTATCCCGGAAATAATCGCACTTATGCATTGAAAGTTTCCGCCTACTCCGATTTGTCAAATCCAATAGTCGACACATCAAATATCACAACAACCACAGTAACAATTAAACTTCCCGGTTCAAATGTACAATACTACTGGCGTGTTCTTGTTGTAGTAAATCCAAGTCCTCTTCAATTAGATTCATCTGACATCTGGACATTTACAACTATGCCGGCGCCACCGACGCCGATAGAACCTTCGAGCAATGCGAGTTGTACCCCACTTAAAGTGCATTTTAGATGGTCGCCGATTAACAATGCATTGAACTACCGCGTCCAGATTTCAACTACCAATCTTTTCTTAACATTAACTAAAGATACAATTGTTTCATCAACGCAGGCTGATATAAGCGTACCAAACTGGAATACAAAATACTTCTGGCGCGTCTCGGCAACAACCAACTATGGTTGCACAACCCTCTATTCGAATGTCGATTCCTTCAAGACAAACAGAACGCCACCAAATTTAGTTCAACCAGCAGATTCTGCCTCCTCGCTTTGGGGTCAAATTGATTTCGAATGGAATGTGCCCAACAATGCTAATTCATACAACTTACAAATAACTACAGATCCAACTTTCAATATTATACTTTACGACGATATTGTTTCAAATCAAAATCTGAATAAAACCATAACGGACTACAATACAAGATTTTACTGGCGTGTAAAGGCAGTCTATACAGATTGTGAAACCGAATTCTCTCGGGCTCGAACATTTTTAACTGCTTACGCACCGCCAACAAACCTTTACCCCCCGTTGGACACATTTTGCTATTCCAATAATGTGCAATTCCAATGGGATGCTGTTCCAGGAGCCTCACGATACAGACTCCAAGTTTCCGAAGCAGATTCCTTTGATTTAACAAAACTTGTAATCGACACCCTTATCAATGCCCGCCAATTTTCATATTATTTAAGTAAAAGTTTGCAATATTATACCTGGCGTGTCCGCGCCGAGGACAATCAAAACACTGGACTTTGGTCCCAAACGATGCGATTCCAGACAACCTATGCTCCGCCAGTTCACCTAAGCCCCTCCAATGGTCAAGAAACCCCACTAACAGTCAAGTTTGCCTGGAGACGCGACATACCCACAAGCACTTTCGAATTGCAAATTTCCGACACAAACAATTTCAATTTAATTTTGCATAGAATCTACGACCTGAAAGGATTAACCACCGATACAATAACGCTAAAACTTCCGAATTTCCGAAAAAAATACTGGTGGCGTTTGAGAGCTTCCGATGCTTATTGTGCATCCGATTGGTCGCAACCTTGGTATTTCATAACTAAATTGCAAAAACCAAATCCAACATTTCCGCCCAACAATTCAAACAAAATGCCTTTGCAGGTTACATTTGAATGGGACAAGCCCGAAGGATGGGAACGATTTGAAATACATATTTCAAAAGACCCGCAATTCAATACAATTTATAAAGGTAGGACCGGATTAATTACAAACTCTGTAACTATTGAAGATTTAGAACCTAATACTACTTTTTATTGGAGGGTGCGTGCTATTAACGCTCAAGACACAAGCCAATGGTCGAATATCTTTCGTTTCACTACTGGACCAAATCCTCTCGAGATACCCACTTTGATTTACCCAATCAACAATTCAGAGAATCAACCAATTACACTGACATTTATTTGGTCCTCTGTCCCAAGAGCAAGATTTTACCAACTTCAACTTGCACAAGATTTACAATTCAAACAAATAATCTACGATATACTGAACATCAACGATACTACTTATCAAATTATCGATTTGAAGCCATTGAATGAATATTTCTGGCGTGTATTAGCTTACAACGACTCTGTGTCGAGCCCTTGGTCCACAATCTGGCGATTCCGCACGCAACCACCAATACCCAACGGACCGGTTTACCTTTCGATTCCTCCAAACGAATCCATTGGAGTCGACGTTGCTTTGAGTTTGATTTGGGCTCCAGTCCAGTACGCAGAAATGTATCATCTGCAAGTTGCAACAGACGAAAACTTCATTGAAACAAGTTTGGTTGTAAACGACAGTACAATTTTACAAACAAACAAATATTTGACAGGTTTGGAATATGAAACTAAATACTTCTGGCACGTTCGAGGTTATAACCCCGCCGGCTCGACTCCTTGGTCCGATACCTGGTGGTTCAAGACTATGGTTTCCAAAGTCGAAGAGGGTGCATCCATATTCATTGTTACTTACAACCCAATTGAAAAGACTTTAATTTTAACATCCCCCGAAAAACAAATTACATCGGCAAGAATCCAAATGTTTGACATTTACGGAAGAATCGCTTTCGAAATGAATACTAATGATGGTCAAACAATTTCGATCCCTTGCAAACATTTGTCCAGCGGGCTTTATTTCCTTAAAGTGGTGTCGACCGATAGAACCTTTGTGTTTAAAATATCTTTATAGTTCAATGAATTTGCACATAGTTTTGTTATTTTTGTTTTTTTTTAAGTAATCTTTAGGAGGTATAATGAAAAAGTTAACAACACTAATTGCACTATTGTTTGTGATGCCTTTGTTGGCACATTCTCAATTAGAGAATATTACAAAATCCTATTCACAAACAGAATTCCCACGACCCATTAAAACCATCAAACTTCAAGATGGGTTAATTTACGAAACCAAAACAAACAGCGATGAACCCAATCTTTCTTTTCGTGTTCTAATTTCAGTTGTTTCTGCCCAATGGTCCCTTTTTGGAATGATAACTCCCATTGTATACGACCCTTACAGCAAAGCGACTGTAATTGCTATTTCAAACTTTGGCACCTCGGGGAACGACTTGTTAGGAACAATAACTCTTTACATCTCTACAAATTATGGGCAGAGTTGGACAACTAAAGGAGTTTTTTCACGTCTTGGCGAAGTTCCAGTTCTTCCCTCTCTTGCGATATTGAATCCAAATAAGGCAACCAATGTCAATTCTCTTTCCTATGTAGTGTTCTCTCCATTTGCTCGTAAGAATCTTGCTGGCGATTATCCTTGGGCTGGTGGATTATATACAATCTCGACACCTAACGGGAATGAAAGTATAGACTTTTTATATCCAGGCAATCTTGCCGGATATCGATGGTGGACAACAAGAGCAACTTCGCATACAACAAACGATGGCAGTTTTGCATACAATGTTGGAATGTTGGTTAATTCTGAAAATACTCAATATGGTCAATATGGATTCTCTGCTTTCAGTTTAAATGATTACGATTTCTTGTTCCAAGGATGCCCAACTGCTTGGGCTCTTTCAAAATTCAGAACATCAAACCAATTGAACACAACATATAATTCCAACATTATGTTGGATGTTGACAACCAAGGCACCGTTTATGCAGCAGTTTGCAATTTTTTCCAACCGAATGTCGGCGACCAAGACCGAGTTCCGGGCGTCTCAAAATCTGAAGACTACGGCGTAACTTGGACCGATTTCCAACCTATGCCCGTTAGTACACTGAATGATTACGCTGCAACTTGGGGTGGCACAAACACATTTATTGCTGCTCCCTACGACCCCAACCCATTTGTTGTGATGGGACCAGACGAATACAGCATTTTCACACGGGTAGGAATTATAAATGACAATAATTTAATTGCAGCACATATAGTTGAAGTAAATTATAGTGGGGGACTGTGGTCGGTCAACAAAGTAGCAGATTGGAGTGGGCTTTCCCCAATTATTATCTCCGATGTGGCTTCAAATCCCGACGTTGTGAAAGATTCTCTTTACAGAAGCTTTATGGGAATGGAAATGCAGGCAGCCAAAACAGAAGACGGCAAATATATTGTCCTTAAATGGTTGGATTATATTAATCAACCTGTTGTTATCAATCCTCCCGTTACAATCTCTGAAGGGGCGCAAGTTCTTGATACCCTTCCTACAAACGACATTTTCTTTGCTTTCCGCGAAAGGACCCAATCCATCTGGTCTGCACCAACTAATGTAACCAACGACACCGTCTACAACAGAGTAACCTGGATACCCCAAATTATTCCATCTCTCTCCCAAATACCTTTGATTATGGAACGTACTCGGCCAATTCAATCCAATAATCCCAACAATCCAAGATTGTCGTATCCAAACTTTGTTCAGCAATTAATCATCGATGCCCAGCAAGATGTTCTTTTTACTTCTGTCGACCTGATTGGGAGTCCTTCAAAAGTTGAACAACCCACATCACAAAACTTATATCTCAAAGAAGCACAACCAAACCCAGCTGCCGGCAATTACACAGAAATTGGTTTTGTTCTCGACAAACCAATGAATATAAAACTTGAACTTTTCGATGCACTTGGTAACAAAGTTAAAACAATGTACGAAGGCTTTGCCTCTGCTGGCGTCCACGCTGTAATGTTGAAAACAAGCGATTTGACTAGTGGCGCATATTACTACAAATTGAACACCAACACGGGAGTTTCTTTCACAAAGCAGCTTTCGATTGTTAAATAAAATCTTCTTTATATTGAAATCACGAGGGACGGAGCAATTCTGTCCCTTTTTCTATTAAATTTTTCGAAAATCAATTTACATTCTGATAAGAAAAGCACCAATAGAATTCTAAAATACAATACAAACAACAAGAATTCGTAAAAAAACTTTTATTATTTTTTGAAATTTCTTTTATTTGGTACAATTATTGAATTTTCAAAAATTTATGTAATTTTGTAATCCAGAAAGATGCAAACGAAATGATAGCTGATTATGTTGAGGTAATTAATCCTGCGGGAATGCACACACGACCAGCGGCTGAAATCGTTAAAACCGCCTCGAAGTTCAAATCCAAAATTATTCTGGAAGTCGACGGCTACTCTGTCAATGGTAAAAGTATTATCGGATTGATGACACTTCCCGCACCCCAAGGAACAAAAGTTAAAATTGTTGCCGACGGCGACGACGAAGAAATTGCCTTAAAAGCTCTTAAAGAACTTTTTGAAAGAGGTTTCGACGAAATTTAACACTTATGGAAGTAACTAAAAAAATCCGACGAAACACAGAAACAATTCTCAAAGGCATACCCGCCTCGAAAGGCTATGCAATCGGAAATGCATTCATAATTCGAGATTTTACAATCAATCCCATAAACAGTGGCGACAATATTTCGACAGAAGATGAACTAAAAAGATTCCTTCAGACCATCGAAGAATATGAAAACGAACTCGAAAAATACACAAAAAACATTGGGAAGGAGAATCTCCTCGCTGTTGAAATCCTCGAATCAATTAAACTGATTTTGCACGATCCAGAAATCATCGAAAGCGTAAAAAAAATAATTAATGAAGGGAAATCTGCTGAATACGCCGTCTTGAAAACTTACCAAAAGTATGAAAATGCTTTGCTTTCAGTTCAAAATAAACTTATTCGCGAACGAGCCCTCGAGTTGAGCCAAATAAGAAATAAATTCCTCGAATTGCTAATAAATAAAAAAGTATCAACTTCTATTCCCAAAGATACAATTGTTGTAGCAACCACTCTTTCAGCAGACCAGGTTATTGCTTTCAAAGAAAAGAACATTGCCGGTTTGATAACAGAAATGGGCGGGATAACAACCCATTGCTCGATTCTTGCCCGCTCTTTTCGAATTCCAATGGTTATCGGAGTTGCCAATGCAACAAAAATGCTGAACAATGGCGAACGAATTCTCATCGATGGGTACAAAGGAATTATCGTAGCTAATCCAAAACGAAAAACTCTTGTTGAATTCAAGTCCAAGATCGAGGACGAAAGCCAACTCTTGAGAGAACTCGGCGAAGTCATATACCAACCAACACAAACCCGAGACGGACGTCGCATCGAATTGCACGCCAATTTAAACTACCGCTTCGAGCTCGACGACCCTGAATTGTATTATACCGATGGAATTGGCTTGGTTCGAACCGAACATCTCATTCCAATTTATGAATTCTACAACAAAGGTTTAACACTCTCGGAATTCGAGCAACTCCAATATGAAATCTATCACGAAGTTGCTTTAAAGATGTTTCCTAAGATTGTTACTTTTCGTGCATTCGACCTCGGAGGCGATAAATTCCCCGGGCTCTTTGCGTTGAACGAAACCAACCCAATGCTCGGATTTCGCGGCATCCGATACCTACTTGCAAATCCAGACTTCTTCAAGGCTCAACTTCGTGCATTCTTAAAAGCATCGATTGAAAAGAATGTCCAAATTATGATCCCGATGATAACCACAGTCGAAGAAGTTCTCGACTCTTTGAAACTGCTGAATGAATGCAAACAAGAATTGAAACGAGATGGATTTGAATTCGACCACAATTTGAAATTCGGAATTATGATTGAAACGCCGGCGGCTGCGCTACAGACTGGTGTTCTGGCAAAATACGTTGATTTCTTTAGTATTGGGACAAACGATCTCACCCAGTATACGCTCGTCGCCGATAGGGAAAACTCCCGAGTCAGTTCATATTTTTCTCCATTCCATCCATCTGTTCTGGCTCTGATGAAATATTCAATAGACAGAGCAAAAGCGCATGGGAAAACGGTTGGTATCTGCGGTGAACTCGCTTCGCATCCAGCAGCAACTACAATTCTTATTGGGCTTGGATTTGATTCTATAAGTGTCTCAACTCAAAATATACTTCTCGTTAAAAAGTGGATCTCTGAAATAGATTCAAATAATTCAAGAGAAATATTAGAAAAAGCTTTGACTTTTGAAACCTCCGACCAAGTCCGAGATTTTCTCGACATTGGATAATCATATGAAAGCAATTGTTATTATCCCAACGTACAACGAAGCTGAGAATATTGAAAAATTGATCAACAAAATTTTTTCTATAATTCCCGACATCAACATTTTGATTGTCGATGACAACTCGCCCGATGGCACAGCCGCAATTGTCGAAAAAATTATGCAAAACGACCCACGATTGCATTTGATCAAACGGCCCGGGAAAATGGGACTTGGCACCGCATATATCGATGGATTTAAGTATGCTCTTTCAAAAGGCTTCGAAGCAATTTTTGAGATGGATGCCGACTTTTCTCACAATCCCGAGGATTTACCTCGCTTTCTCGAAGCGCTCCAAGACGCAGACCTTGTTATTGGTTCTCGATATTTAACTGGTGTAAATGTTATTAATTGGCCACTCCGTCGATTGATTTTGAGCTACTTTGCTAATATTTATACGCGTATTATAACAGGAATGCCAATCAAAGACGCTACTGGAGGATTTAAGTGCTTTCGAGCAAGCGCATTAAGGCAAATCAACCTCGACAATATTAAGACAAACGGCTATGGTTTCCAAATAGAAATGAACTTCAGAATATGGGCAAAAGGCTTTAAAGTGAAGGAAATTCCTATTGTTTTTGTCGACCGTATGAACGGCGTTTCAAAAATGAACAAAAAAATTATTCTCGAGGCTGTTCTCCTTGTTTGGAAATTGAAACTGTTCAAAATTTTCAAATGTCTTTGATTTGCGATGGATCAAAGTGTTGACCTCTCTATTATTATTGTCAACTATAATGTCAAGGATTATCTTTCTCAATGTTTGAATTCAATTTTTGCATCTATTACTAATTTCACCATTGAAGTGATAGTTGTCGATAATAATTCCACCGATGGTTCTGTCGAATTTATTAAAAATAACTATCCTTCTGTAATACTTCTTGCTTCGAGCAAAAACCTTGGCTTTGGAGTGGCAAACAACAAAGCCTTTGAAATTGCAAAAGGCAGGTATTTGCTCTTGCTCAATCCAGACACTGTCTTGCAAGAGGATACTCTGCAAGCAATGTACGACTTTATGGAGCAAAAAAAAGATGTTGGAATCTCGGGCTGCAAAGTATTAAATCCAAATGGAACCCTTCAGCTTGCCTGTCGACGCGGGATTCCAACACCTTGGGTCGCATTTACAAAGCTTTTCGGTTTGCAATCGCTTTTCCCAAAAAGTAAACTGTTTGGACAGTACAATCTAACATATTTACCCCCAGACGATTTTGCTTATGTCGATGCTATCAGCGGTTCATTTATGTTCGTTCGTCGAGAAGTATACGAACAACTTGGAGGTTTCGATCCAAATTTCTTTATGTACGGCGAAGATCTTGACTTTTGTCTACGCGCAAAACAAAACAACTGGAAAATTGCCTACTTCCCTAAAACCTCGATCATCCACTACAAAGGGCAAAGCACTAAACGCGGCTATTTCGACAATACTTATCATTTTTTTAAATCAATGGAAATTTTCACCCGAAAACATTTCGGAAAATCGAAACTTTTTCTCGCTTTCATAAAAATTGGAATTCTTCTCCGACAACTTCTTGAAAAAATTTCGAAATATAAATCTGAAATAGTCTTCGTTGTGCTCGACTTGTTATTTGCCAATCTTTCGCTTTTTGTTGCCAGTTGGATACGCTTTGGAAATATGTTTAGCTTCCCCGATTATGCCTATCCAACTGTGTTTATAGTACTTAGCCTTGTGGTTTTTCTTTCAATGGTTTCTACTGGCGAATATTTTGAATTTCGCCACAGCATCTGGACCACATCTTTTGCCTTGCTAATTTCTTTTTTTGTCCTTTCGTCATTAACTTATTTCTTCAAAGAATTTGCATTCAGTCGTGGCGTTCTGCTCCTTACAATTGGGTTAACTCTTGTGTTCACAAATTTATCCCGAATTATATTAAACTTAAAAAAACAAATCGACACTCCCAGACGAATTGCTTTTTTTGGTTACAACAGAAATACCGAAGCCATAATCGAATCGCTTGAAAAGACCAATTCAACTAATATTGAACTCGTCGGGATTTTCCTTTTGGATGAAAATGTGGAAATCCCTACTCGAATATCGATATTAGGAAACATAGACAAATTTCTTGAAGCAATTGAATTAAAAAGAATTAACGAAATCATTGTCACTGACGAAAGGATTTCCAGAATCCAAATGCTTGAACTTTTACAAAAGGCTGAGGGAAAGAAAATAAAAATTTACTATGCCCAAGGATACGAAGATATGGTTGCCTCGGAATTTATTGCTTCGTTGACAAAAGAGGAAAACTTGCTCGACTTTTACAAACTTTCAAAATTTCGTTATCGCTTCTACAAAAGAGTCTTCGACCTTGTTTTGCTTGTCTTCTTGCTTACAATTGGAATTCCATTCTTATTTTTGTTTTTCGACAAAAGCAAAAGGAAAATGAAATACTTGTTGAATATATTAACTGGTAAAATGACATTTGTTGGATTGGACAAAGAATTCAGGCAAATCTATAGCAAAGAACCGATCGTAACGATATCCGATGCTAACCGTGGGATTATTTTTTCAAAAAGAATGAAGGAAAAATTGAACAATTTTTATCTTCAAAACTACTCACCATTGCTCGACTTAGAAATTTTGTTTAAATATAAGAGAGACAATCATGGGAAAAGCACAACCCAAATATCTTCTTGATTTTGAAAAGCCAATTTGGGAGTTGGAACAAAAAATCGAAGAAATGAAATCACTTGGCGAGGTTATTAATATCGACGAAGAAATAGCAACATTGCAAAACAAAATTAATGAACTAAAAGTACAAATTTATAACCAACTGACTCGTTGGCAAAGGGTTCAAATTGCTCGGCATCCCGAGCGCCCCTATACACTCGATTATATTAATAATATTTTCACAGATTTCGTTGAACTCCACGGAGATAGACTTGTTCGCGACGACCCAGCAATAGTAGGTGGTATAGCCAAATTCAATGGCAAATCTATTATGGTTGTCGGACATCAAAAAGGTCGCGACACTAAAAGCAATCTTTATAGAAATTTTGGGATGCCAAATCCCGAAGGATATCGGAAAGCCCACAGATTGTTCCTTCTTGCAGAAAAGTTCAACAAACCTATAATCACATTTCTCGACACCCCGGGAGCCTTTCCTGGTATGGAAGCCGAAGAGCGAGGTCAGGCGGAAGCAATTGCCCGCAATCTCTTTCTTATGGCAAAACTGAGAGTTCCGATTATTGTTGTCATCATTGGCGAAGGTGCCAGTGGCGGAGCAATTGGCATTGGAGTCGGCGATCGCATTCTAATGCTTGAAAATGCTTGGTATAGCGTAATATCGCCAGAATCTTGTTCGAGCATACTTTGGCGTAGTTGGGACTACAAGGAACAGGCTGCAGAAGCATTGAAGCTTACGGCTCGAGACCTTATCGAACTTAAAGTAATTGATAGGGTTATTCCCGAGCCATTGGGCGGGGCACACAAAGACCCGAAAACTATGTATGAAATATTGCGTTCGGCTCTTGCAGAGGAACTTGATAATCTTTTACAATATGACATTGATACATTAGTAAAAATGAGAAAAGAAAAATTCTACAGTCAAGGGGTTTGGAAAGAATTATGATTAAACACATCAATAATTTCTTGAAACGAATCGCACAGTGGATGGAAAGTTTCGCTCAAACAAAGTATGCGTTATTGGCACTATTTGCTTTTGCTTTTGCCGAGGCTTCATTTTTCCCAATTCCGCCGGATGTCCTTTTAATTGCTATTTCACTTTCATTCCCAAAACGCTCCTACATATCTGCTTTGTGGTGTACAATAGGCTCTTCGCTTGGAGGAATTTTTGGCTACTACATAGGCTATGCTCTAATGGAAGTCATCGGGATAAAAATTATCGATTTTTATAATTTCCACGAAACTTGGTCTAAAGTCGTTGCTACTTTCAATAGTGATGTCGGCTATTGGTTTCTTGCAGGTGCAGCGTTTACACCAATTCCTTACAAAGTTGCAACTATCGCTGCTGGTGCAACCCACCAAAGCTTCATCCCGTTTGTAATAATCTCGGTTATTGGTCGAGGTCTTCGCTTTTTCCTTGTTGCAACTTTATTCTATTTTTTAGGTCCGCCAGTCAAGTCCTTTATTGATAAATATTTTGAAAAACTTACCTTGGCATTTTTGCTTCTTTTGATTGGTGGTTTTGTGGTTATAAAATATATTATTTAACAAAGTGGCTCGCGTTATTTACCTTTTCAAAGGAAAATTTCCTTGGGACGGGCGGTTAGTAAAAATTTGTACCTCATTGCAAAAGGCTGGCAACGAAGTGCTTGTCGTCGCTCGAGCAAAAAACAATCAAAACCGAACTCGCCAATGGAACAACTTGAAGATTTGGTATGCTTGTGCTTCGATCCCAACAATATTGTCTACGCCATATCCTAACAATCCATTCTGGATATCAGATTTAAAAAAAATTTTTTCGGAATTTAATCCAGATTTGATTATTGTTCGCGACTTTTTCCTTGTCAAGGCAACAAGAAAGGCTCTTGCAAGCAATTCAATCCCAATTGTCATAGATATGGCTGAACATTATCCCTCGGCGATGCGTGAGTGGGAAAAGTACAAAAGAAATCCTGTTGCAAAATTCCTTATTAACAATCTGAAACTTATCGACAAATGGGAAGCCGAATGTGTAGGCAATTCCGATGCTATAATCACAGTTTGCGATGAGCAAAAAGAAAGGCTTGTTGCTCAATATTCATACCCAGAAAATAAGATAGAGATTGTATACAATACCCCCGAGTTAAATCAATTTGCAAGAATAGAAAGACGGCAAAAAAGCTCGCCAAGAGTGTTCATCCACCACGGCTTCCACACAAGCGAAAAACCAATTGATAAGTTTCTCGAATATTTCATTGATTGCGCTCTCGAAGAGAAGGGTTTTAAATTTATTATTGCTGGCGCTGGTGATTGCATACCGAGACTAAAAAAAATCGTCGAGCAAAAAGAAGCAAAAAATGTAATTTTCACTGGTTATTACGATTTCGAGCAATTACCATACATTCTTCAAAATGCCGACATCGGGGTAATTCCATATCCACCCAACGACTTCAACAACCATACCTTGCATAACAAAGTTTTCGATTACCTTGCCGCTGGAATCCCAATTTTAGTATCCGAAGCAAAGCCTTTAAAAAGATTAGTTTTTGAAACCAATGCTGGGGTTTCAATACCAATTGAACGTGAAAATCTATGCCAGTTCTTTGCCACAATTGATAAGTACAATTGGAATGAAATGAGCCAGAATGCAATCAAACATTCACGGAAGAAATACAATTGGGAAGTCGACGAGAAAAAATTAATTAGATTTTTGGAAACGGTTTTGTATGGTTGATTTTGTTTCAAATACAGTACAGGTACACATTGCAGCATATAATGAGCAAATCAAATGTTTTAAATATCTTGCATTAAAGAGGTCAAGCAAGGATCCTATTTATCCCGGAATCTGGCAAGCGATAACTGGAACAATTGAAAATGACGAAACAGCTATTGAATGTGCAATTCGAGAAATCAAGGAAGAAACTGGGCTTACTCCAAAACAAATCTGGACTATTCCTTACGTTGGTGTGTTTTTCGACCCATACAAAAATGCAATAAATGCAGTTCCAGTTTTTGGAGCGCTTGTCGATTTCGTCGAGCAAATTAAAATATCTTCGGAGCACGAAGGCTATGGCTGGTTCGATTTAAGCGAATTCATTTCGATTGTACCACTACCCTCCCATAAGCTCGGTGCGGAATACTTTTGGGAATACATCCTTCGCCACTCAGAGCAAAAAATGTTTAAATACAACAAATGAATCCTAACTGTATTGCGAGCAAAGAACAAAATCGAAATAAAAATTTATACCAGATAGTAAACCTCTGGGCTTGTACTGAGCTCTGGTTTCCGTCGAATTGAAAACCTTTCTGCGAGTATCTGGCGTATCTCCGAGCCCGGGTCCTCCAAATCACCAAAGATCAGTGCTTTCGAAGGGCAAGCCTCGACGCAGGCTGGCATTTCACCGCGCGCAAGACGTTCCGCACAGAAAGTACATTTTTCAACGACGCCCCGAGTTCTTGTTGGAAACTCAGGATTAATTTTTTTGATAAATGGACGGGGGTCGCGCCAATTGAAACTTCGTGAACCATAAGGACAGGCAGCAACACAGTACCGACAGCCAATGCACCTATGCCAGTCCATCATAACAATACCATCTTCGCGTTTCCATGTTGCTTTTGTTGGACAAACATTTGTACAAGGGGGATTGTCGCAATGATTACATAAAAGAAGTACTGTTTGATGATTCAGCCCTTTGGGTAGATATTGATTCTCTTGCGTTATGAACGCGTTGTGAAATTTATCCTTCCAAATCCATTTGATTTCATCCTTTGGATTATTGAATTCAGGTACATTATGATAAGAGTGGCAAGCAAGAATACATTCCTTGCAATTAGGGGTTTGTTCGCACTTTTGCACATCAATAGCCATAGCCCAGCGTTTGGCAGTCAAACCACTTTGTGGAACCTTTTGTGTCTCGTTCTGTGAAATTAAATTGCTTGTCCATTTGCTTGCCAGATAAATTCCGCCACCAAAACTAACTATCTTCAAAAAGTTCCTTCTGTCTATCATTTTAAGCTCCCTTTTTGTTCAACGTGACAATCCCAGCAATATGGTTTTACATCAAGATAATTATGGCATTGGTCGCAGAACTCTGCCTTATTGCTGTGACATTTCAGACAAGCCCGTGTCAAACTCATTTCTAACTTTTCTCCGTTATGTGTTAGAAAGTTCCCATTTCGAACAATATATCTAATATTCATTCGCACGACGCTATCGCGCCAGAAATTCAGCAAATCCATATGGTAGTGGTTCATATAGTCTTTATCTTCAACACATTGACGGGCATCTATGGGATAAACAAGTCTCGGCTTCACTTTGCTTTGCGCCGAGAAGAGATTTAACCAAATCGGCAAAGTGAAAAAAGCTGCAAAAACAATCAACCCAGTAATTATTTTCCAGCCATCGTAAAGTTTCATAATTTATCCTCCTCAATGTTTAACGGTTGAAGGCGAAGGTCGACTTCGCGAGGCTTTTCCCCAGTCATAACCAAGGCATTTCCAACCATTTCATGCACACCGCCGACTTCCAGACCCGGAACCCAGAATTCAAATAGCGGTGGAAGATTTGCCTTGTCGATTGCGCAAATACACAAACAAATATTCACACCATATTTATCGCGGACATATTTAGCGGCATTTGCACGGGGAAAACCGCCACGCATTCGCATTTCGAAATTCTCGTCAGTGCCAATTCCAGCACCACTTCCACAGCAGAAAGTTTGTTCGCGTATTGTATTGTCGGGCATTTCTGTAAAATTACGCATAACATTCCTTATTATATAGCGGGGTTCTTCGAGCAATCCCATCCCACGCGATGGATTGCAGGAATCGTGAAAAGTTGCATGCCAATGGTCGTTTCGTCTCGGGTCGAGTTTGATTTTTCCGTGATATATCAAATCGGCTGTAAACTCGCAAATGTGTACCATTTTTGTCGATTTCGCGTTCTCGAAAACAGTCCCTGTTATTGGTGAACGGGGTATTTCAAGGAAGTCTGCTGGTCCATTCATTGTATCCATATATTGGTGGATGACACGCCACATATGACCGCATTCCCCGCCGAGAATCCATTTGACTTTCAACCTTTTAGCTTCGGAATATATTTTATGATTCAATCTTTTCATTAATTCGTGGGAAACGAACGAACCAAAGTTTCCACCTTCGGATGCATAAGTACTAAAAGTATAGTCCAGTCCGATTTCATGGAACAACATAATATAGCCCATCAGTGTGTAATAATGTGGAGTGGCAAAATAATCAGCCGAAGGTGTAACAAAAAGAATTTCAGCACCTTTCTTGTTAATTGGCACATCGATGTGTATCCCAGTTATCTCCTCGATGTCTGCAGCAGCCATCTCCAAACTATCTTTCATACCGTGTGGCTGAACACCAAGATGGTTTCCCGTGCGATAACTGTTTTTCACCGGGGTCATAATCCAATCGATATTCACTCCAATGAGATTCATCAATTCGCGAACAAGAAATGTTATCTCGGCAGTGTCTATACCGTAGGGACAAAATACAGAACAACGACGACATTGTGTACATTGGTAAAAATAGTAGAACCACTCGCGGAGAACATCGAAAGTTAAGTCGCGAGCACCAACCATCTTCCCCATCAATTTTCCAGCAGTTGTGAATTCCCTCCTGTATACAGAACGCAACAATTCCGCACGAAGAACTGGCATATTCTTTGGGTCCCCAGAACCCAAAAAGAAATGGCATTTATCGGCACAAGCACCGCAACGAACACAAATATCCATAAATATCTTCAACGAACGATATTTTTCAAGCCTTTCCCTTAGCCCGTCGAGTATTATCTCCTGCCAATTCTCTGGCAATTTCCAATCCAGATCGGTCGGTTGCCATTTCCTTGGATTCGGCTGGTCGAGGTATATCAAAGCTTCCTCGCTACCTGCATAATTGAAAGTCCCCTTCCGATATTCCACCGGGACTTCCATCCAGTTCTTATACTTCGGCTTTAAGTTTATTGTTTGAAGGAGTTCATTTGGTTTGAATTTTGTCGACATATCATTCCTCCTTTTCAACTGGTATACCTGCTGCAATCATTTTGTCGCGGAACTCTTCTTCGTATTCTTCGTATGTATGAACTGGAACATCATAATTCCATGGATTAATATGACGCTTCATTCTATTGTTGTTTGCCAAATTCCTTGTAGGACTTAGAAAGATTCCTCCGAGATGAACCAACTTGCTAAATGGAAAGTATATCAATAATGCACAAACAAACGAAAAATGAATTATAAACAATGGGCTTAATTTGTTCAATAGTTCAGAACTAACGGGCTGGAACGAAAGTATTGAAATTGTAAATTCTTTCACAGCGACTAAATCGGTTTTAAAGAAATATCTCATCAAAACTCCAGTAACTGCAATACCAAGAATTAATAGCAAAGGGAAATAATCCGATGGTAGAGAAATTATCTTTACTTTTGTATCAAAAATTCTTCTTAGAAAAAGATATGTCAAACCAGCAAGAATTAGAATATCAGTGATATATATTATCGGCAAGCCAACTTGGAAGAAACCATCAATATTCTGCAAAAATGTTACAAAACCTGGGATTGGTTCGGTAAAGAATCTAAAATGACGAAGAAATATAATGAGAAAAGACCAATGAAAAGCGAGACTGAAAAACCATAGCCATTTATCCACCGAATAAACAAGCCGGTCGCCTCCCTTGAATTCCGCTCGTGTATTACGAAATAGCGAGCGAAAGAAAAGTACCTCGAGCAACATCCTTCCCAATGTTCCAAGAGCACTACTCGGGTTGTCTAATTTGTTCTGTCGTATCCAAGGAAGCGACTTTTCCTGTCCGCAAGTTGTTGTAATACGGAATGGCACTGGCGAACGAGCCCACTTTATCACACGAGCAATAATGCCAACAATGAATAAAGCTAATGCAAAATATGGTAGGACAGTCCCTACAATTGCTTTCAAAAAAGGCAAAAAACCTGCAATCCACCCCAGTCCCAAAATAATTACAAAATAGAGCAACGAAATTCCTATACCCATAGTTACAAACCTCTATAGTTCATCATCATTTCTATCTTTTATTAATAAATACTTCTCATTCAATCGGTCTAAAATTTTCCCATATCGATTCTTCATTTCATTCTTTTGAATTTCTGCGATCATTTCTTTAATCTCGACATACTTTCGTACGCAAATCGAAACCAGCCGGTGGTAGTATCCAATCGATTCGAGAAGATCTCGCGCTTCCGTCTTTCCATCAAGATTTTCAGCGTACCTTTGCCACAGAAAATCGAAAATGTTCAACGCAAACCAACTCTCTAATCCTTGGATCGAACGAATCTTAATTATTTCGCCTATACTATTTTCAAAATCAGAAGACAAATGTTCGCCATTTCCAATGAATTGGAGTAACTTCTCAATATTCTTGAAGATATTATAACCAACCGGGTTTGTAAATGCTTCTTCCCGCTTCAGCAAATACTTTCTGGATGGCTCAGGATAGTGTTGTATCATCCATTCGAACCATTCATCAACTAATCTCGACCTATTTTTTCTTATAAATTCAACAAATTCCATTCAAATTTTCATATAAACCATAACTAATTTAGCATTGATTTAAATTAGATTAGTTTATCAAAGAATGTTTTGTATATTTTTTGTTGATTAACAAAAACACAGCGATCAAACTCTATTAAATTTACTAAACCCATTTGCATTTTCCAAAAAAGGTTTTTATACTCTTAGTAACGCAAGGATTTCGCACGATGAAAATCTTCAGCCCATATACGGTG
>JBAMMD010000049.1:0-3229 GCA_039793965.1 Kapaibacterium sp. (SeqCode)
ACAGATAGCCAAAAATACCAAAATAAATTTTTATAGCTTCCATAACAATATTTTAACACTTCAGAGCCGTTTTCAAAGACTATTTTATTTGACTATTCTTTTGAGTCCTTAAAAAATTTGTAATAGAGAAAAATGTTGATTCCCATAACTGCCCCGTATGTATAAAACGGCAAACCTATCTCCGAAATGTCAAACATATAACCAGAGAACAGAGTCCCTAAAGAAGACGAAACAAGACGTGTAACTTGATTCACGCCCAATGCCCTGCCAACCTCTTCAGAATCAACCATATCAGTCATAGCAGACTGTTGCACAGGCAGAGCCATTACTCTTAATGCTGGCATTGAAAAATATATGAACAGAGAAACTGGCAATATCCTGAATATCGGCATAATTACAGCTAGCGTTGTCCCGAGTCCCCTTGTTATAATAATGCTTCTAAGGAAACCAAAACGCCTTTTTAGGTATGGCGCAGCTAAGAGCGCAAATGAAGCAATAATTCCGCTAATGAAAGCGTAATTAGCCATTACAGATTCGCTTATATTGAACGTGATAACGAAAAAAGGAATTAGGAATGGTGCTACCAGTCCCTGGCTCAAACCATTAAGCATTCCAGTTAAGGTGAATTTACCTATTGTGAGAGCGCTTTTAAGAGCGAATTTATTTTCGTGGTTCGCCGTTCTTGTGAGCTTTATTGGAGCTATTACTAAAGCAGAACATAGCGATAATAAAGCCGCCAACAAGAATATGTCTTTGTTCGAAAGGAATTTTGCTGCCAAAGAACCTAATGCAGCGATAATGCTACCAAGGAACATTAGCAATGAAAAATAAAACGTTCTCTCTTGAGGTCTTGTCAAATCTGTAATAATGGCGTTCTGTATTGGCGCAGCTGCTCCACCTACTCCTCCTCCCGATGTTGACCCTGTCGCAGATATTCCTCCAAGCATTGCTGCAACAAAAAGCAGAAACAAGTTATTTGATGAAAATATTAAGATGGCACTCAACGGTAAGAGCACCGCAGCCATCAGGAGAGTAATCTTCTTGCTATAGATATCTGCTAAGAAACCAAATAATAAACCAAAAATCGCGGTAGCAATAGTTGCCGCCGTGTAAATCAAACCAAGTGTGGAAGTGCTGTACTTAAGGTCAACAAGAATCCTGTAAGGGAAAGCAATTGCAATCATTCCAGCAGAAAGGCTTCGGAACAATCTAAATATAACCATTAGCATGATGTACTTTTTATTTTTATCCACAATGGAATTTTAAACTTTTTTCTTAATCTGTCAAGTTATTGGTCGGAAATAGTTTCCTTCGGCGGTCGCTATTCTATTTCAGATTATTTGCAACATATACACAACTTTGCAACGGGAAATTGCAAAATGAATTTATTTTTGGCCAATTAGCGCTATAATAAGTAACTGGATAAGTTATAAATGAAAGAGAGGCTAAAAAAATGGAATTTGAAAAACTTTTTTCTCCAATCAGGGTAGGCAACTTAGTCCTAAGGAATAGGATTATATTTGTACCCGTTTCTACTAATCTTGCATCAGTAACAGGTGAAGTTACAGACGATTTTATTTATCACTATGCTATGCGTGCAAAAGGAGGATCTGCTACAGTCACCGTTGAAAATGCTTGCATCGATTATCCAACTACTATGGAGGGCGCAACACAACCAAGGCTTGACAAAGATGAATACATACAGGTCTAAGCAGAGTTACAGAAGAAATACACAAATATGGAGCATTCGCATTCATAGAACTCACTCATCAAGGACTCTACGGAACCAATTTTCCTGTCTTTGCACCATCCGACGTACCCTTGCGAGGCGATCTACTTAAACCGCACGTACTAAACTCTGAAGAAATTGAAGCTATTGGAATGAAATTCGCTAATGCAGCTTTAATTGCAAAAAAAATCAGGTTTTGATGGCGTTGAAATAGAAGCCGCTCATGGACTTCTTGTTGAACAATTTTTATCACCTCTTACAAATACAAGGACCGATGATTTTGGTGGCTCACTTGATAACAGGACACGCTTTGCAAAACTCCTAATAGACAGGATAAAAGAATTATGTGGGAGAGATTTTACCGTTTCCGCACGTGTTGGTGTGATGGAATCTATTACAGGAGGCATTACTCCCGAAGGAGAAGGAGCCCTCATTGCTAAGAAATTTGAGGAATACGGTTATACATATGTGCATGCTGACGTTGGATTGGGAGACAAAGAAAAGCGCCTTGAACCTATGTCCTATGCTCAAGGCTGGCGTTCAGGACTTGCTAAAGCTCTGAAGGACAAAGGCTTAAAAATCCCTGTTGCAGCAGTCGGTGTCATAAGAGAGCCTGACTTTGCTGAACAGCTACTTGTGAATGGTGTTTCAGACATAGTTGCTCTTGGTAGGACTCTAATTGCTGACCCTGATTGGCCTATCAAAGCGATGTACGGAAAAGTTGAATCAATCAGAAAATGCATTGGCTGTTCAGAGTGCATTATGTCGAGACATGTTCTCGGTACAGCAATCAGGTGCAGTGTCAATCCAAATGTTGGCAAGAGCGAGTCTTACGCAAATCTTATTCCTTCCTTAAATAAGAAGAAAGTTATTGTTGTCGGAGCAGGGCCTGCAGGGCTGGAAGCATCGAGAGTATTGACCTTAAGAGGCCACAATGTAGTTTTGCTCGAGAAGGAAGACAAAACGAAAGATATATTGGACTTGACAAGCAAAAGGAAATGCCATTTTTTGGTATCCTATTAAGTGAAGTTTACGAGAAAAAGAGTTTGGATGAACTAAGCGATGAAGAAATTCAGTTAATTGCAAATCTGACAAAAGAAATTATTGGTTTGGTATAGGAAAATATCAAAATTATTGATTTTTGGGACAGTTCCCCCAAACAGAAACAACTCCGAACTGATATAATATTCAGTCTTTTGAAAGTATCTTCAACAAATTTTGCTGGCGTAAAAGAAGACGAGAAACTTTTTATCAAGAGGAATTTTCAGGAAAAGAGGGCTTCCATTGCACAGCACATTATTGAAACTGCTTACCGTATTTATGGCCAAAGATACACTCAATATTGACACTTGTTTGGTACAATGCAAATAGTATGTCGAAAAAATATATTAAGAGAGCCTTCTTAGTCCTGAGGACTTCCTTACTCACTTTTCCCAAAACTTGATTTCTCAAGAGCTTCTTTGAAATTATCTATAAGATTATTCTCGGCAAGCTCGTAGC
>JBAMMD010000050.1:0-3134 GCA_039793965.1 Kapaibacterium sp. (SeqCode)
AAAATACAAGTTTTGTCGGGGCAGGAAAAGCCTATACCCGGCGGCATTAAGAATGCTTATCTGGAATCTAACCTCATCATAATATTTTATCCGAGCATAATAAATACGGGCAAACTCCAGCAGTGCTTTAATTATATCCGAGGGGAAATATAGTATTGGGATTCCTTCTTTCTTTGAAAAATAACGAGCGGTTGAGTATTCAAGGAAGGCGTTGTCAAGGAATTCAATGTAAGCGAGCCATCTATCATTATATCTAGTATAGAAGAGAATGCCGTTATGATTTACAATTCGGTCATTAATATCTAATATCGTGCTCACCGAGTGCTTTACCCAGTCAAGAAATTGCCTATCAGCGGTATAAACTCTATTTTCGTCAAGATATCGGGGAACAAAGGAAAAGATAATATAAGGCTTCTTTTCCCCGGGAATTTCATTAGCAGTCCCCTCGAAGGGAATCCCTGGGGTTAATTTTGCTGTGTATCGGTTTACGCCAAACTTTTCGTTGTTTTCGTCAAGTAGGTTTCTCAGTCTGAGAAATTCTTCAAACATTTCGCGGCTGTGTCTTGAATACTCAAACAGCGCAATTACTTCCGCGTGTCCGGCAGGATTAACCGAGGTATTGTGCCTGATGTAATATCTACATTCCGGGATTACCATATGGGGTTTACGCTCGCTTTGCGGGATATAAAGTAAAATGAGTGCTTTTCCGGTCGGAAGTTCGAGCAGTTTTGGTGTATAACGGATGGGTGGAGTTATTCTGGAGTAAATCACATTGCCAATCCAATCCTCTATTTTCTGCTCACCGATTTTAGGTTCAACCCCGGTAATCGCTTCTGGTTGACCGTTTTCTTCCTTAACTCCGATAATTATATATCCGCCATCAGCATTGGCAAAACCGCATAAATCCTTGGCAAACTCTTTTTTACCCCGGTCAGAAGGGTCGATTTCAGACTTGTAGTCCAATTTCTGGCTTTCTCTTTCTTTACTGTTTACCAGTTGGTTAATATCATCAATTGTTATATCTTCAAATCGCTTGTTGAATATCACAATATTAAATAAAATATCGGTCCACGCCGTTGTTTTTTAGTTCCTGCCTTAATTTATCGGGATAATCAGAAGGCAAAAACGAGGCAAGATGGAGTGCACTCCTTATCATATTTTCTGGCGGTCCTTCTAATAACACCAGCAAATACTCATCCGTTCCTGCGATTGCACTTGAAAAATACCATGCACCTTGGTTGAACTTAAGAGGACTTATCCCATTTCTTATGCAGACACTACAAATATTTGTGGGGAGGTCTTGACCTCCATCTATCCCAAGAATCTCACTAACCTTCCCTACCCACCGGTCTATGGGCTGGAGCCACTTGAATTTGTCTTGATCCCAATCAGCCGTGTTAATCTTAAAGAAGTATGCAATATCTCTCAAGAAAAATGATGCGATTTTCCGACCTACTCCCCTGATTTGCGTTAAATGCTCATGTGCACTTTGGGGGTCCCCATTTTGTAAATTTTCAAGGATTTGTTGTTGGAAATTAAAATGTCCTATTGCTGAAACTTTATTACCGCCATTACCGCCTGGATAAAGAGGGTTTGTATTTTGATTTGGTCTGGGTACCAACTCTTGGAATCTTTCCCAGATGATGTTTGCATTTTGAGTCCAGTTCTCCTCAACACAATGAGTTGCGATGATAGAAAAACTTTTTGGAGTACCTGCCCTTCCACCATAAGCATAAGCGTTCAAGAAAAATTTCAAAGCCTCTTTTTCATTCGTGCGGATTTTTTCCACCCAATCAGGGTTAGCTACTGGAGCGTACCAAACTGAAAAACTCGCTAATATCTTCATCCTTATGATTCTATCGCACAATTTTTCCTCCTTTTTAACATTTTCCATACCAAACTATAATAAAATTTTTGAAAAGTCAATTTTAAAGTTAATGAAAATATCCGGGTTATTCGGGCGGGGGTGTTTTTTTCTTTTCATCCCTAGTAATAAAGCCTTGTTTTTATACTGAATTGGTTCAGGACAAGAGGTATTTTTCAAGCTCCTGAATATTTTTGATGAAGAAATTTTTGACCTCCTCCCAGTTAAACGGCAGTAGCAGGTCAATTTCCGGTTCATTCTCTGCGTCATCAAAGTAAACAAGGCTCTTCAGGATATGATAATAGTTAATGTCCATCCCAGCAGAGGCGGGAAATATAATCGGGGATGGCAGATTCCACATTACAATTATACCTTAGAATCCCCTTTTGTCCAAACTGACAAGAAGGTGTAAGAGTTTCAGTCCCCGGCGCCAGGGATGGACCTCGGGACCATGATATCATTTCATACTTCCTTGTCAAATTTGGTCCAAAGGGTTTTTATCCTCATAAAATCTTTGCTGCTTACGCTTTGCGGATAAAAGAAGTTGCCGAAGGCAATTTGGGTGAAGTGTAGCGGAGCCTTTTATCCGCTGTTAGGCGAAGTTTTGTAAATAGTGTTATTGCACTCATAGTTCTAACCTCATCAAGGGAAACTCTTTGTCGTCTTTATATATTCTAAACCTATTTCTCAAATAGAACTCAACGGGTCCAGATGGGTTATTTACATTGTCCTTCCCCGCAAAGGTTTCAACCGCTTTTATTCTCCTTTCTTTCAAATCATCGATTATGCTTTGAAGAAGCTTGCTACCCAGCCCTGATCTTCTAACTTGCCTCTTAGAGACAAACAAACATGAAATGAGCACCGCATTTTTACTTGGTGGACCTGCCTGGTAACCAGCTGAACATGGTAGAAATTTAGGGGGTGCATACTGGCTATAGCCCACAGCCTTCCCATCAACATAAAGCATCTTCCCGCAGTTACCAAATAATCTGTTTGTATCCCTCAGCCATTTCAATTTCTTTTGTATCATTTTCTCTTTTTTGTCTTTAACCGAGTTTACATATTCATCTGGAAATTCCCAATAGATGCAATGCTTACAGCTATCTGGAGCATCTTTTAAATTTTCCTCTGTAATGTTGATAATCTTGATTTTCATATCTTTGGTTCGTTCCAAAATTTCGCCTAACGTTTCCAGCATAAAAGAAGTTTTTGCGAAGCAAAAATTTGCCCGCCTGTGAGTGTCCGCACGCAGGGGTGAGCACAAAGGCAC
>JBAMMD010000051.1:0-3069 GCA_039793965.1 Kapaibacterium sp. (SeqCode)
TCGCTCGCCCAAAACTTCGTTGTGTAGTACCGCTTCTCCACTTCGTCTTCAACTTTAGTCAAATGGTTGTCTTTGACAAGGTAAATTTTATTGTTTTCTTGATTGTCGATGTTGAATAATAATACGGCAAACAAGTCAGGGTTAAAATTTGACCTGACAAATGAAATTGGTATGAACTTCTCGCCAGAAATGTCAAGCTCCTGCAATTTGTTTGAGTTGTCAAGCAAATAAAATTTAAAATTAGCACTAACAGTTGTAAAATAATATTTTATATAATAAGTTTTATTTCCAATTTTGAAAATTTTAAGTGGTGTATAACCTGGTTCAGTTAGTGGATCCACAAGCGAGAACAAGTTAGTTTCTGGGTCGAAGCAAAATAAACCTTTCCCCACTTGATCCAATTGATCTAAAAAAGAGAGGTAAAAATAGACTTTGTTATCGATTGCCCAGCTATCTGAAAAGTCAACAGAGTTGAAATTTCCCATATTTGGAACAACCGATTTAAAATCAAGCAAAACAGAATCCCATGTTGTTCCGCCATCACTGGATGTGATAATCCAATAAGAGTATTCTCCAGTGACTTGTTTAGGAGGCAAAGAATGGGAAAAAGCTACAATCTTATTGTTAATCAAGGATGGACCAAATATTTGTCGGTAATTCATAAATGATTTTCTAATAAATTTAAAACTACTATCAACTTCCCAAGTTAGAAACCAAATTCCGTAACCAGACATTTTATTATTGGCAAATACTAATAATTTATTTTCCAATGGAAGTGTCTGATAATTGTCGTTAAGGCGACTAAAGCCTGGTATTAAATTCAGCTTTAATGTTTCACCTCTATCCTTTGTGTAAACTACGTGTGAATCGGTTGAAAGTTCTTCTAATCTATAGACCGATAAACCATTTAAGCTGTCGAAAAAATAATGAAAATTTTGATATTTGAGTTCAAGATCCCCTAGAAAAAGTAATTTATCAGGATATTTTTTTGTAGGAAGCCAGCTAATCCCACCGTTAGTGGAGAAATAAAAATTATGGTACTTATCAATCAATCTTAAATTCAAAGTATCCAGAATAAAAAGCTGTTCAGGACTTACCACCATATTAACAAAAGAAAGGACTGACCAATCTTTACCTCCATTATTGCTAAGACAAATAAGTTTGTTGTCTCCAACCGCAATTATTAGACTATCATTAAAAAACTTAATGAATGTAAAAACCGGATTTATAATTCTTCTATCAAAATTAGATATGTTGATTTGTTTTCTTCCTGAAGTCAGTTTGAAGAAAAAAAGGGAATCCTTGGGCGTAAGGGGAGATATCCTAGAAAAAATTTCATAAATATTATTTTTCCAAATTGCGAATGCAGATGTTAATCCACCCACATATTTTTGGGAAGTCTGAAAGGAATTATTCGAAAAATTATAACGATAAAAGAAATTATTTAGTAAAAAATAAAAGTCAATTCCTTCGGAAAGAAAGTGATTTGGAAAAGGACAGTTGCTACATAAATTTGCTTTTTTTAAATCCAGAATAGTTGACTGTGAATTTTGGGTATTAATCAAGGTGATTTGACCGCTATCCGAAGGGAAAACTATAGTATTGTTTGCAACAACAAATTCATAGAAGTCGGCTTTTGTAGAATAACTAAATTCTTTTATGAAATTAAAATCTTGGTCGAGCATTTTGAATTTTGTTGGTGTCATATAAAATAGATTGTTTTGGTACCAATAACCCCGCAAAATAGTTTCAGATTCGTTCAAAACAACTAAACTCCACGTCTTCCCATCATCATTGGATATTATTCCAAAATTACTTTTCAGAAAACCACGATATTTCCCACTTCCAATATATTCTATCCAAACTATTGGATTTTCTTCTAATATAACTTTTCGTTCCCAAGTTTTCCCAAAATCTGTTGTTCGGAGTACCTCCTCGGTATTGCCCCAAACAAGTATAGATCTCCCACTACTTGCGGCTCCCACCAATTTATAAGATATTAACTTTTTCTCCATTCCTTTTAGAAAGTTTACCTCACAGTGCAAACCTATTGTGAGAACGAAAAACAGAACTAATCCTGTAATATTTTTTAATGCTTTCATATTTAAATCTCCATTTTTTTGATACATAACAACTTTACTTGTATAAAAATACGGAGTCGCCAATCGTCAATTATCGTCTTGAGCACGGTACTGCAAAACATTCAGTTTCCCAAGGCTCGTCCCAATCTTTTCCTTCGGGCGGAACTTGGGGTTCTACAAATGGGCACTCGGGTGTTCCAATTTCCTCAACAGAAACAAGCCAGGTATGGGTCTCTGGCGGAGATTCATTCCAATCGCTACAACAACCATAAGTGTAAAGGCAAAAACTATTTACATCACAATATTCAAGACCCCAACCCCACTCAAGAATCTGCCCAGTATTCGTAACAATGGTTGGTTTGCTAATCCATTTAACACAATTATATATCTTTAATTTTACAAAGAAGGTAGTATCTTCGCCACAAGGCGGACAAACTGGAGAACAGTTTGGGTCTTGTTTTGCAAACAAAGCAACTTCTTTATATAACTCTAAAAGAAACCCATTGTAAAGGGCTGAATTTTGTGCTATAAACCATAAACAGTCCCTATAAGCACTGTCAGCAGCATAAACGCTTTTTAGTATCACTTCTGTTTGTTGTGTATAAGGATTCCATCTACAACAAAATGTAACTTTTGCTTGGCAAATAAATTGCACACCAAATTTTTCATAGGTATATGTAATATAATTTTGATGCTCAAACCAACCCGGTGGACACTCTGCCTTGGCTTTGTTCCACGACAACAAGCCAGAAAGAAGAACAAACAACAATACAAAATATATTTTTTTCATCTTTATTTCCACTCTATTGTTTAACAAATTTAATAAAAATTAAAATTAAAATTCGAAAGTAGGAATGATTTTGCACAAAATGTTCAAAGAACGAAGGCGGCTACGATTAGTTCCGAAGTACATTGTGGTGGTGGGCGGGCAGAACGGACGCAAGCGCCCGATGCTTTCTTCTTCCTTCTGCATCTATATCGGAGCGTT
>JBAMMD010000052.1:0-21902 GCA_039793965.1 Kapaibacterium sp. (SeqCode)
TTTAAAGATTTGCTTTAACTTCTTCAATTGTAAATTCTTTTAGTTTCATTCCACAGATTGGGCATTTACCTGGCTTATCAGAAATTACATTCCAATCCATAATATCCTGAAAAAGTTTTCCATCCTTATTTTCATCAATTGCATTTAAGTCAATTACTCCTTTGCGAATTATAGAACTCTCGCTATGTTCTTCATGAAGTTTATCAGACTTTTTTGATTTTCCATCATTCTTTTGTTTCTCTTTATCGCCCATATCCATGTTGCTATGATCTTCCAAAGGTTTTTGTTGTTCCATAGGCTTACTCATATCCATTCCTTGATGACCGCTCATTTGCTGAATTGCGGCTTTAAGATTGCTTTCCGAATCAATCAGGAATTGAGAAGAGACAACAATTTTTTCACCTTCTTGAATACCTTCAAGTACCTGAACAAATCCATCTGATTCAACACCCAATTTAACTTCTCTTGGCTCGAAGTAACCGCCGCCCAATGAAATTACTGCTATGTTTCTTTCACCAGTACGAATAATTGCCTGGTTTGGAACAACGATAGCATCAAGCGAAACAGGCGAAACAAATTTTACAGTAGCAAACATTCCAGGTTTAAAATCATAATTTGATGTGTTCTTTACTTCCGTTCGTACTTTTACAGTTTTAGTTTCTTCGTTTAAAAAAGGATAAATGTAAGTAACTTTTCCTTGATAAGTTTTGCCCGGTAAGTAAGACAATTCAAATTCAACATTTTGACCTAATTTAATCCAGGGTAAATCTATCTGATAAATATCAGCCATAACCCAGACAGTCGAAAGGTCGGCAACTTTATATAAGGGCATTCCAGCCATAATTTGTTGACCCTGATAAACCATCTTTTCAACAACAATTCCATTGACTGGCGAATAAATAGTAAGAGTTTTTTTAGGAACATTATTTCTTTCAATTTCTTCAATATCTTTCTCGGAAATATCCCAGTAAAGCAATCTTCTTTTAGCGCTGTTAACCAATTCTTGAGCTCCTTCTTTTACATCACTCGAACTTTGAGATACTTTTTTTAGATATCGAATTGCCTGAAGATATTCTTCTTGAGTGCTTACAAGTTCGGGGCTGTAAATTTCAAACAGCGGTAGACCTTTACTGATATATTTGCCTGTGTAATCAACATATAGTTTTTCAACCCAGCCCATAATTTTTGTTGTGATAGTTGTAACCTTTGTTTCATCGTAATCAATTTTACCAGTAGTTCGAATTATTTTATGCATTTTTTGTCTTTTTACTGTTTCAACGCGAACACCAATATTTTGAACTACAACTGGATCGATTTTAATTCCTTGTACATCACTTTCGCCTTCATAGACCGGAACTAATTCCATTCCGCAGTCTGGTGCAATTCCCGGTTTATCCGATGTATACCAGGGATGCATTGGGTCTTTGTAATAAAGAATTTTCTTTTCACCACTTTTAGTTTCTTCGTCGGCATAAACAGGGACATAATCCATTCCATCGGGTGCTTTCTTAGGTGTAGGAGAAGTTTGAGTTGGATCCATTGGGTTACGATAATATAAAATCTTTCTTTGTTTTTGTTGAACAGAAGAAGTACTTGATTTAAAGACGAGCCATCCAATACCTAATCCGACGATAAGGAAGACAATTGCAGTTATAATTATTTTTCTCATTACGAAGTCTCCTTTAGTTTCTTATTTATATTTTTCAATGATTTGATTGATTGATAAACCAACAGCTTGTTCCAATTGTGCTTTTGCTAACATTAAATTCATTTCGCTCATATAAAAATCCAATTTTGCCATAAAAAGCATTCTGTATGCATCGATTAACATTAAGAACTCAGTCTTGCCGGTTTTATATGCTGCCAGGGTTGATTGAAGTGTTTGTTCGGCTTGCGGTATCACAGTATTTTTATTGAGGTTATATAAATTTCTGTTTGTTTCTAATTTGACAATTGCATTTTGAACTTCGTAAGAAATCATATTTTTCATGGCGTTGAATTGTTCCTCCGCTGTTTTGATATTCAACTGATTTTCTTCAACCTTTCCGCTGTACTTATCTTTCGACCAAAATGCAATCGGAACATTTACACCTACCATAGCAGACCAAAAATCATTTTTTGTATCAACCATATTTTTATACATTACTTTCACCATAATATCTGGATAGAATTCCAGCTTTGATGCTCTCAATTCACTTTTATACATTTCAATGTTGAATTTCATTCCTTTCAATTCAGGTCTATATTCTAAAGCAAGTGGAAGAAGTTTCTGATATTCAAATTGTGGAACATCTTCGTATATACTTTCAATCTTGTTAAAAGGCTGATAAGGCGGACGATTTAAAATTGTATTGAGCATCGTTTCAACATCTCTTTTCTCCTTGTAAAGATTAACTTCATCGTTAATCAATGAAGAAAGTTCGGTTTGGGCACGAATAATGTCGGGCTGCTTGCCCATTCCAACTTCATATTGTTTGGTGGCTATTTCAATAAATTGCTTTAATAATTCCTGATTTTCTTTGTTTATTTCGATTTTGCGTTGAACAAGATAAAGTTCGTAGTAAGCACTTTTTAAATCTCTGATTATTTTATTCTTTAGTGCATTGAACTGCTCTTCATACATATTAGAATTATAAGTTGCAGAAAGTCCCATTGCTTTTAATTTACCGGGGAAGGGGATCATTTGTTGAATGAAATAATCCGTTTCCATATTATTTTTTAATGGATTTGGAAAAGATTGAATTGGAACTTGGAAAAATTCAATTCCAACCTGCGGTGCATCCCAGGCTGTAACTTGCTTTATCTTTTTCTGAGTACTTAGAAATTGACTTTGAGCTGCCTTTAGTTGTGGATTATTTTCTAATGCCTCAACAATCAGAGAATCTAAAGATTGACTTTCGCTTCGTACACTAAAAAGGAAAATAAGAAATAACAAGGGCAAAGCAACAAAAAACTTTCTCATCTAAATTCTCCATATTTTATCTATGATAATTTCAAGAGGACGATAGGGCTTAACGCTCCTACCGCCCTTTATTGTCTATGCGCTTAAACTATTTTTTGACTTTAAATCCATTTTCCAGAAGATTATTCTTCGCTTCTTCGATGGTAACCTTTTTTAAAGGCATCTGGCATTCTGGGAAAGGACAAGTCCCTTCTTCATCAGAAATAACATTCCAGTGCATCTCATCTTGATAGACAAATCCATCTTTATTTTTGTCAATACTCAATAAATCAATGACACCAGTTCTAATAAATGTTGAATCAATTGTCTGTTTTGTCCTTCCTGTATCTTCAATGTGTGTATCGTGTTTATGTTGTCTATGTTTGTTGCATTGAGATAATAAAGGGATAATACCGAAAATCAGAATAAAAGCAATAGTTATGGTTTGAAAAAGCGCCTTTTTCTTTTGTTGTTTCATTTTAGTCTCCTAAATAATTGTTTAACATAAATAATTAATAATTATTACCAGTCTTGAAATGGAAAATTATTGATTCGTCGTTGGAATTATTTCTGTTACAGCAACTACAATTTGTCATTTGCATAAAAGCCCTCATCATATCATATGACTGCATAATCTTTTTCATATGTTCAAACATTTTGGGTCCCAAAAAAACATAGTAATCGGTTCCTGGCTTCAAATTTCTCTCGGGTAGGAATTCACATTTTGTGTGCAAAGAATCCCAAAAAAATTTACCATGTATTTTATGCATTTCTTTAATATGGTTGATTAACATATTATTTTTAGAAGCTTTATGCAAGTCCTTATGTTCACCTCCGAAATTATCAATACATTGTTGGTTCTCAAGTTCACTTTGGCTTATCAAAAAGAAATCCTCTTCAAGTATCGAGGTATCTACCGGCAAGGCGAATTCCATTTCAATGGATACATTGAGTGGAACATTATTTGCATCGTTTTCAGGATATATTCTAAGAAAACTTAAAACAATCTCGCTCGGACTGTGTTCATTCATCATATTCTGGCAACTTAAAAAAATACTGCTTGTAACCGCAAATATGAAAAACTTAAAAAATTGCTTTGTTCTCATTTTTACCTCCAAATATTATTATTAGTTTTTAAATCCCTGGTTCATCCAGGCTTTGATTTTTAAAATATCACAATAAGTACCATAAAAGTATTTCTTCATAGTCGTGTTTATACTTCGAAACAATTCACCATTGAGCGTTGAATTTCTTATGGATAAATAATCCTCTAATATTACTCCGCCAGCTTTTGTTGTACTATTATGACAATAAATACAAGATGAAATGATTGGCAATATATCCTTCTGATACGAGACAACACTCGTATCACACGTTTGGTATGCTATTGGTTGCTCATCTTTCTCACACGACAACGCTAAAAGACCAACAATTACAAACACCAATGCCTTTAGATAATTGAATTTTCTCATAGTAATCCCATTTTTTGTATTGACAAAAAGAAATCAATAAATCGACGTGTGGGTTACTATGTACTTGTGGTGGCTTCGATGGTGCTAATGATATTAAATAACAGTTCTTTGATTGGATAATTTACAGGAGAAGCAGAATAGTGTAATTTTTGGTCGGCAACAATATTGAGTTCTTTCGACGGAAGAGTGAACAAATAATGAATGAAAAAAGTTAAAAGGGTTTTTTCAACAGGAAGAAAAATGCTTTTAATAGCATAAAAATAGTTTTGGATATTACAGCATTCGAAGCCAAATTTCGTATTCAAACTTGATTGAACTTTATCAATACAATGTGGTAAAAAGTGTAAGCTAGTCTGTTCGCTATCTTTTTGATTACAACACAATCTAGTGTTTGCCAATAGAAAATTGGGATTTTGTTTGCAGCAATAAGCATCTTCCGACTTATTGGACGTGTAATTTATAAAATAAAAACTAATGTAAAGTTTTCCAGTAGTATAACATTTATGTATTTTGCAAACTAATCCAAGGGTGGAAAACGGAAAAATTATTAACAATAAAATTGAAATAATTTTAAAAAATTTCTTTTTCTTAAAACAAAATAACAAAAAATTCCTAATGTAAAATCAAAATTAAACAAAAATTTATTTCATATTATAATTTGTTGGCGATTTGGAACTAAATTTATTTTGATAAATACATTCCTTTCACAAAATGAGTTGATTTAACTAACAAACAAAAAAAATGACAAAAGAATCCTATGAAAGGGAACCCTTTGTTTTCAACATATTTAATATTTGTAATAACACAGGTCAAATAATATTAGCACATCGACAATAAGAGGTAAAATTATTTTTATTAATTTTGCATTCGAAGGCGCATTCGTCTAGTGGTTAGGACACGGCCCTCTCAAGGCCGCGGCAGGGGTTCGAATCCCCTATGCGCTACAATCATTAGCAACGCATTGATAAATTTCTATGATAGACAGCCGAGGCAATATCTTTTCCTCTGGGAATTATGTTTTCAATGAGAAAGAAGAATTTTTCCAAACTCTGTATCAAAATCAAATCATCAAAATTGAAAGAATTGTTTCTGAAGGTCACTCTTCACCACCAGGTTTTTGGTATGACCAGGACGTTTACGAATGGGTTCTTCTGATTCAAGGTAACGCAAAACTTAGATTTTACGACGAAGATGAAGTTGTAAATCTTAATCCCGGCGATTATTTGCTAATAGGACCACACCAAAAGCATCGAGTCGAGGAGACCGCATCCGATATGGAAACAATTTGGCTTGCAATCTTTTTCAAATAACTATTGTATTAATCCAGGCAGTAATTTTTTTACAATAATTGGAACTGCTTCCATCACCTTGTCCTCGGGCTTGAAAATGTCTCGAGCTTGATAATCTGGATATGCAAGTTTGGTATTTACATCGTAAATATAAGCATTAATTAAAATCCGTTCTGCCTTTCGATTAAAAGTACCACTTATTACCGCATCAGCATTCAAAATTTTTACAGCCTTCCACATATCCGTTGGGTATTGTGGATTTGTTGGGTCAAGATTGAATTGGCTCACAAGATAATCAATGGAATCGGAAGGAATAACAACAAAATGCTTCTTTGTCGAATCGTAACTACGAAGAAGATGTGCAACACTATCCTGGAGGCGATAGCTTAATAAATTCAAACTCAAGTCGCCATCCATATTTTGAAAAGGAAGTACAGCAATACGAAGTTGGGAAAAAATTAAAGGAACTAAAAGAAAAAGAAGAACCAGAACTAATGGGAATAATTTTTTCATATTCAACTCCCAAACTACATATAATCACAAAGGATTATTTTTCAAGTATTCTTGCACTTCAACAAAAGATTTGCGTATTGTGTCTTTCATCGAACGAGCACTTTCCCAATTCTTTTCCTTGGCATATCCCATCAACTGGATTCCCAGTTGGGCAATGTGGTCCAATCCAAACTGGAAGCAAGAGCCTTTCAATGTGTGGGCAAAACGATACAAATCTTCAGAATTCTGAGTTTCAACTAATTGATCAAATTTTGTATCAATGTCATCGAGCCAATTCTCGACAAATTCGGGTAGCAATTCTCTTACGAAAGGATCTTCAGATAACTTCATAACACACACCAAATTATTATCCAAAAACGGATAGAATCGTCCAGATGAAAGGGTTGTAAGCCGAATTCTGTCTGCATCAGTAGAACTGATGGAGGCAGTCATTTATCTCGGAGCATTGTCACCAATGCTCTCAAGCGGTCTACCCGGTAGCATTAGCCCAATTAGGCTAACCGCTGGAGCTGGCGGCTGGGACAAACCCAATACTACCCTATTTGACCTTGCTCCGCCCGGGGTTTACCGAGCCACTCTGGTCACCCAGAGTGCTGGTGGGCTCTTACCCCACCGTTTCACCATCGCCTCCGTGACGCTTGCCAAAAGGCAAGCCGGATTGGCAGTCTATTCTCTGTGGCACTTTCCGTCGGCTCGCCCTGCACTGGGCTTACCGCCTTCCCGTTAGGAAGCGGGCTGCTCCGTGGAGTTCGGACTTTCCTCAAGAGCCCAACCGGCTCTTGCGACTGCCCACCCTTCCATCAAAGAACGACTCTATCCTTTCAAATTTACAAATTTACAAAATATACTCGCTATCGATTTCCAAATCCTCGGGATAGAGGATTCTACCACAATTTTCACAAGTAAATATTTTATCCAAATTATTCCGTATTTCAATAATCTTTTGCGGTGGTATATGACTGAAACACCCAGTACAACTGTTTCGTTTAACTTTAACAATTGCATCTTTGTGAGTATTCCGAATTCTTTGATAAAATTCCAGTGTATGCTTGTCCAATTTTTCAACAATTTTCGCTCGGGCTGCTTGAATTTCTTTAAGTTCCTCGTTTTGGTTTGTAGCAATAAGTTCATAGTCCCGTTCGAGTTCTTGCAATTCTTTCAACGATTCAGCTGCTTCTTGCTTTTGCTGGTCAAGGACATTGACAAGGTTTTCTTCTTTCAAGCTTGTAACTTGCAATTCTTGAGAAATTCTATTGAATTCGCTCCTTGCAAATTCAATCTCTCGAGTTATGGCATCGAATTCTTTGTTGTTTCGAACCAAAAACTGTTGCTTCGACAATTTTTCCTCACGCGCTTTCAATTCTTCGAGAGCTTTTTTCGACTTCACAATAAAGTCGCGTACCTCATCAAGAACTTTTTGAGTTTCCTTGACATATGATTCCAATTCGTTGTATCTCTCCTTCTTGCTTTTAATTCTTTCGGGCAAATCGCCAAATTCGTCCTCAAGGTCGTCTTGCCTACGATCGACAAGCGAAAGTGCAACAAGATACTGCAACGGATATTTCATCTTCCACCCTCTTTATTTAAAACCAACATTCTTTGCGTTTCAATAACATTTCCTTTTAAAAAATATTTTATAGGATTTGTATATACGTTAGAGACGAAAATCTTTACTTCTTGTTTAAAAATCTCCAAAAATAGATTCCTCAAACCCCAAGGAACCAAATACTCCATTTCCCAATGCCCCGGGTCGATTAACATCATCCTTCCATTGTATTCGTGAAAACTATGGTATTTTATATCCGCAGTAATGAACACATCTGATTTGCTATCAAAGGCATTCTTGGCAAAACTCATTCCGCTTCCCCCAACAATGGCAACCTTTCGCAATTCATCAGTTCGACCTTTGCACCAACGCAAGGGTGAATATGTCAACTCTTGAACTTTCTCCAGCATTTCCAACTCATTAATCGGTGATTCGAAATTGCCAATAACCCCAAACCCGAAACCTGGATATTTATCGTTAGGTACAAGGAAATCAAGATTAGCCAATCCTAATCTTTCAGCAAAAAGCCAGCTGGTTCCTCCTTTGAAAGCATCGAAATTAGTATGGCAAACCACAAGGGAAATTGAATTTCTTATCAATTCAGAAACAATAATGCCCACTCGATTGTCGGCAATAATTGTCTCGAGAGGATTATATATTAAAGGATGGAATGAAACAATTAAATTAGCGTCGAGTTGAATTGCTTCGGTAACTACATCCAATGTTACTTCGTATGCGATGAGAACTTTTTCGATATTCGCCCGATTTGTGTGTATTTGTATTCCTAATTTATCCTCTTCGAAACCAACCTGAAACGGAATAAACTGATTTATTCGCTCGACAAATTCTTCAATTTCCATTAAATTTTTACAAATCCAATTTATATGGTCTACAAAATTACTAAACATTATGATCTTATACAATTTTTTATTAGATTTTCGTTTATCTTTTTTGAAATTAAGGTTGAAAAATGCTTAAAAGGGTTTTCATTTCATTCCTTTTTTTAATGTCGTTTTTATATTTTTACAATTTTCCCTCCTTCGGACAAGAACCAAACACTATTGCAAATATTTATCGGGATAGTTTCGACTCTACTATCGTATTTAAAAGCCCCAGGCCGCTGCTCACGAATAATATCAATAACTTGTCAAAACCAAAGTTTTGGGGTTTAAACATAATTCTTTCGAATAGTGGCTTCGGATTTGGCGGATTCTATGAAATGTACCTTTCAAAAAATACCAGTATGTTTGTTAATCTTTATCTTTCCGGTGCTCGAAACACTGACGAATTCGAATACTACGACCCATTCACCGGAGAAATTTTCATTCCAGGTAAAGTGAATCGGTTGTATATGTTCCCATTAACATTTGGAATTTCACAGTCCTTTCTTACAGAAGTTTTAGGAACAAACTTTACTCCTTTTTTCAATCTTGGTCTTGGACCGACATTTATTGTTTCAACGCCTTACGAGAAGGAATTCTTTACTTCAATAGGTTATGCCCGAATGTATATTCGCTTTGGAGGCTTCATTGGCGCTGGGATTAACATTCCAATAACCGATAAATCTTACTTTGGCGCATCTGCAAGGCACTATTGGATACCATTTGGCGGGAAAGGCTTGGAGAGCATCAAAGATAAACCCATCAAGGATTTCGGCGGCTTTTTCCTTGGTTTGAATATTGGTATTAAAATCTAGTTTAACATAAGTTCGAGTAAATACTCTTTGAAGTCTACTTTTTAAAATTAGGATTTCTAAATTTACCTTCCCTTTTATATTTTCCTAAGCTGAACCAAAGCCGTTGGAATTTATCAATCAAATTAGTAAACAACTGGCAAAGCATTTTGGCATAATAGACACTTTATTTACAAGAAATAACCCCGTGTTTAAAATTAACTATTTTTGATAAGCAATGAATCAATGGCAGTAGCAAGGCTTTGGGTGAGCTCCAATATTTCAGATTTACTTACATTCGAGGACACTTCCAAGGGTTTCCCAACAATAACTTTTACTATGCCTCTTTTAAAAAAGAAACTACCGCGTGGAAGTATATCATAGGCTCCAACGATTGCAACTGGAACAATTGGTTTCCCGCTACGAATTGCAAGGAACATTGCTCCTTTTTTAAATTCTTGAAGTTTTCCATCTGCCGAACGGGTTCCTTCGGGAAAGATTAGAACAGAAATTTCTTTCCTAATTAGTTCCAAAGCCTTGTTCAAACTTGTTCTGGCTGTTGAAGCTTCTTCTCGTTCGATGGCGATAAAATCGGATTTCTTTAAAAACCAACCAAAAACTGGGATTTTCTCCAGTTCCTTTTTATACATTATCCTCACATTGTTGGGCAATGCGACGAAAACCGAGGGTATATCGAAATAACTCGAATGGTTTGCTACAAAAACGTACGATTTATTCTTGTCGATGTTTTCCAAACCTATGGCTTGAACTTTGACACCAGCAAAAAACAGCAATCTTTTAGCCCAAGAACGATAGTGTCCCATTTTATAGTACCGCTTCCCGAGGGAATACATCCCCAATAGTCCCAAGATAGAATCAAAAATTGTAATCAAAATAACAAAGAGAAGCCTAAAAGGGAAAGAAACGAAATCGAAAAAGCGTTTCAATTTCGATGTTTGCAAACAGTTTCACAAATATCAATAATCGAGGGGTCGACAATACGATAGAATCGTTGCAATCCCGCAGGTCTACATTGAAGAATTCCTGCCTCTTGCATAATTTTTATTTGTTTCGAAACATTGGCTTGCATTAATCCGGTAGCATTAATAATGTCGGTTACACATTTTTCGCCATCCATCAAACAGCGAAGTATCTTCAAGCGCGACATCCCTGACAATATTTTGAAAATCTGAGACAACCTCTTCAATTCCTCATCTGAAAAAGATTTAGCACTTTTCACCGCACAGTCCATTTTGAGCCTACTACAAAATTACAAAATTAAAAATTACTTTTTCAAAATTTTAAATTCTACTCGACGGTTTTTCTGGCGTCCTTCTTCCGTGTCATTCGAATCAATGGGAAATTTAGAACCATAACCACGAACTTGAAGTCTTTTGGGTTCCACACCATTAGCAATTAAATATTCTGCAACAGATTTTGCCCGCATCAATGAAAGATTTAAATTGTAAGCATTGGAACCTATATTGTCTGTATGTCCCGAAATCTCGACAACCAAATCGGGCTTTTCTTTCATCAATTTGACCAATCTGTTGAGTTCAAGGAAGGATTCACTTCGAAGTTTATAATCATTATAATCGAAAAATATATTATTTAAGCGAATGCTTTCACCAACTTCAATTGGCACAAGAAATAGATCCCTATGGATTTCTTGATAACGACGATCCAAACGAATATCAATGTTCTCATTGACAGAAAGGAAACTATCCGCCTGGGCAAGAAAACCATAATGGGAACCACCGGGAAGTACGATCTTGTATTCTCCAGTAACAGGGTTGGATTCTGCAATACCAACAATTTTACCGTCCACAAGCGATTCGTATTGGATTTTTGCTTTCAAAGGTTCATTAGTTTTCTTATTCAAAACTTTCCCGGAAACAATTACCACAGGCTTTGGTCTCAAAACCTTGGGAAGTAAAACTTTGAAAATATCCTCTTTGCCAAATGAATTCGTTGTTGAAACAAAATAAGCATAATCGCCAGAGGCAGGAATAGTAAAGTAAGCATCCCAAGAGTCGGTATTGACAATTTTACCAAGATTGATTGGCTTCGACCATCTTCGCCAAGTTGAATCGAGACGCCTTGCCATAAAAATGTCCAAGCTACCGTAGCCGGGATATCCCGATGAAGAAAAATATAAAGTCTCATCATCAAAGGCAAGGAACGGAGAAGTGTCGTCGTCGGCTGTGTTGATATCTGGACCTAAATTAACTGGTTTCGAAAAGGTGCCATCTTCAAGGCGAAAACTCACGTAAAGGTCCAACCCACCGTAAGAGTCCTTTGCCTCAATAGATGAAATCAAAATCCTTCCATTTAATGCTAAGAAATAAGCAGTTTTTTCATTTAAATTTTCAAAATCATGAATTACAATTTCTTGGGGAAAATCCCAATCATAACCGTTGAATTTTGCAATTGATACGCCCTTGCGCATCGAGCCATCGCGGTTGTATACATTGCCAACAACTAAAGATAAACCATCCGGGGTTGTCCCAAATGCAAAATTATGATTATCATTATTAATTGGCTTCGGCAAAATTACCGCAGGCGAAAAGTTCCCAAGTGAATCAATGTCGGAAAACCAAATGTCTTGTTTTTTGCTTGGACCAAAATTTGCAGGATGTCCCTCGCGTGTAAAATAAAGTCGCCTTCCATCGGGTGTGATAATTGGAGCGAGTTCCTGATACGGGGAATTAACATTTGCACCCAAATTCACTGGCGATAATTTTTCAATAGGTGGAATTTCAACTTCGTTTATTTTTATATAAAAATTACTTTCATCGTCGGAAGATATTCCAACAGCATCGACTTGTAAAAAATCATTTAAGTTGTTTGTTTTAAAGAAAATTTGGATAGATTTGGCTTTATAACTTGTCTTCTCGATTTTTAACTTAAAAAGAACACCTTTGGAACCTTTTATCTCGAAAACAGTCCTATTGTAAACGAGAAACTTATTTCCATTTTCATCAAAAAGATAAATTTGATAAACACAATCTTGAGAGTTGTTAAGATTTACAATAATAGTTTTAACCTGTTGCGGCCGTGCAAAACCAAGATGGATGTATTCTAATTCCTTGCTACGGATATATCTGGGTGTCCAAGCGCAGGGGGTGAAACCAAAATCTGGCAATACGCTGGGCTCTCCAAGAGCTTGTTCGATGGAAAATTGCTTAACTCCAAGTTCAGAGGAATATGCAACAACATAGGATGCCCATTGAATTTCAGCGCGAGCATAATAAATCAACAAAAACAATGGGACAATCAAAACAAATGTTCTACTAATTTTCATATAATTTTTGATATAATGTACGAAGCAATTGAAATTGCTTCACATTGTGAACACGAATAAAATCAATATTGAAGTTGAGCAACAATGAATGCAGCAATAAAGTCGGTAAATCGCGGTCGATTGGATTTTCGATTTGTAATGTTTTCCCTAAGAAAGATTTTCGTGAAATACCAATCATCAAAGGCACTCTCAAATCGTAGAAACGCGGTATGTTGCGAATTAGTTCCCAATTATGTTCAACAGTTTTCCCAAAGCCAATCCCAACATCAGCCACGATTGTTTTCACACCTAATTGGCGAGCTATTTCAATTTTGCTTTGAAGAAAATTAAAAATATCCTCTACAACATTCTGGTAAGTTGGATTAATTTGCATTGTCTTGGGCGTCCCAAGCATATGCATAATGACAAGAGTACAATTCTTTTCGGCTGCAAGGGTTGCAAGCCGTATATCATTTTGCAATCCACTAACGTCGTTGATAATCGTTGCCCCTGCCTCGACCGCACGAGTTGCAACTTCATATTTCATTGTATCGATTGAAATCACTGCATCGGGTCGAACCTTTTTTATTCCTTCGATGACTGGCAAAACTCTTCGTAATTCTTCTGTTATTTCCACTGGTTCGGACCCTGGTCGGGTGCTTTCGCCGCCAATGTCAAGAATGTCTGCACCATCCTCCAATAGTTTCAAACCCCAAGCAATTGCAGCATCGGGATTGACAAACAACCCACCGTCCGAAAATGAATCTGGCGTAACATTTATAATACCCATAACTTTAGGAAATTTCATAAACTAATCCCTTAAACAAAAACAAAAATATAAAATAAAAAATTGACAAAAACTTCCAAAATTCTTTTATATCAAATCTGCTATGGAAAAAATTATTGTTATTTGGTTCCGTCGGGATTTAAGAACAGAGGACAATCCGTTGTTGGCAATTTGCCAACCCTATCCCGTTTTACCAATTTTCATTTTCGATAAAAATATTCTTAAAAAATTACCTTTAAACGATAGAAGAATAACATTCCTTTTCGAACAAATCATAAATTTAAAACACAAATTAATGTCAATTGGTCTTGATCTTGCTGTTTTCTATGCAGAACCAACGAGCGTCTTCGATTATTTGAATACTCAGTTTGAAATTGATAAAATTTACGCCAGCACCGACAACGACCCATATTCAAACCAACGAGACAATCAAATCAAAAATGCATTCAATTTAAACTTTGTACAAGATAATTTCGTTGTAGAGCCAGAGAATATCAGAACCAAAGAAGGCAAACCCTACACAATTTTCACACATTTTAGAAATGCAGTAAGTCCGAAAATTGAATCCTATAGTAACTATGCGACTTTAACCCCCGCTTCTGAATTAAAGCTTGCAAAATATGAACATTACGACAGAATATTGGAAATTGAAAATCAAATTGCAACAAAGAAAGAATTTGATATTGCCTCCCTTGGATTCAAAAAAGAGAAAATCTGCTTCGAAGGCGCCTTGAAATCACCACAGCAACTTCTCGAGGAATTTTCTAAAATAGTAATTGACTACGATCGAGTCCGCAACATTCCTTCAATTCGTGGTACTTCGTTACTAAGCGTCCACTTGCGCTTCGGCACAATTTCAATCCGAGAACTTTTTCGATGGGCAACTCGAAACAATTACCATTCCTTTGTATCGGAACTAATTTGGCGAGAGTTTTTCAACTACCTCCTATATCATTTCCCAGAGACAATCAGCAAAAATTTAAATAAAAAAGTCAACATCCGCTGGCAAAACAACAAGGAACACTATGAAAGATGGAAAAATGGTGAAACGGGTATTCCAATTGTTGATGCTGGAATTCGAGAATTGATTGAAACTGGATATATGCATAACAGAGTAAGAATGATAGTTGCAAGTTTTCTGACTAAAAATTTGTTGGTAGATTGGCGTTTAGGAGAAGAATTTTTTTCCAAATACCTGTTCGACTACGAGTTGTCATCGAATGTTGGCAATTGGCAGTGGGTTGCTGGGGTGGGAACAGACCCGCGCTCGGCAACGAGAATTTTCAATCCTTTCCTACAATCACAAAAATTCGACCCAGAATGCAAATACATATATATGTTTCTTCCACAATTAAGGAAAATTCCTCCATCAAAGATACACAATCAAGAGTATATCTTTAATAATAGAATTTCAAACTACCCAGCTCCATTAATTAAAGATTTAAAGTTATCAAAACTTCAATTTTCCTTGGCTTACAAAAGCAAATAAGCGAAGCAATACTAATATCTATGGAAATCCAGTTCGAAAAGTTCACCAAAATAATCAATCGCCTTTAAAATTCGTGAACCATACCATGAAAAGTAGTCCCCACGAACAACTCTTATTTCTGAATTTGGAAACAACTCTTTAAATTCTGTAAGATGTTTTTCTGAGAAAGGATAGGGTTCTGTCGACAAGTAAACCAAATCTGGCGTTAGTTGGGTAAGTTCATCTTTTGCTACGACTGGATACCTCGAATTTGAAAAAATCGTTGTGCCAAGGTTATTTAAAGAACACAAATTAAGCATTGAATTGATAAATGTATCTTTACCCACTACCATATATGGCTTTTTCCATATAAAATACAGAACCTTTTTACTGAAATAGGCAGAATCTCTTATTTGTTTAGAAAACACCTCTATTTTTGTCTTGATTTTTTCAAGAATATCTTTTGCCGTTTCGAATTTGCCGAAAATTTCACCCAATTTTTGAATTAAATCAAACGAATCCTCAATCGCAATCACATTGCTAACCCATACGGGAACAAATTTTTGTAAATTTTCAACTTGTTCTTTGTCGTTCTCTTCCTTGTTTGCAATAACTATATCGGGCTGCAAATCCAATATAAATTCGATGTTAATTTTCTTTGTACCACCCACCTTTGGAACTTTCTCTACAAGCCCTTTTGGCTCGACACAAAATCTGGTCGCACCGACCAAATATTCACCCATTCCTAAATCGAAAATCGTCTCTGTTAAAGAAGGTACCAACGAGACTATTCGCTTGGGCTTTCTTTTCAATTCAATTTTATTCCCAATTTGATCACTAACTATCATCTTAAATGCAAATTAAATCAAATGTAATTTAAGCAAATTCGTTAATATTAAATTATAAAAAAAATACTCTTTATGGGCAGAAACAAAACAAAAGACAGTGAGAGTCAAAATGTTAACGAAAGCAATTTAACTATACCTGCGGAACTAACCATACTTCCTTTGCGAGACATCGTAATTTACCCTTTTATGATTTACCCTGTGTTAATCGGGCGAGCAAGTTCCATTCAGGCAATCACCGAAGCGATGGAAAAAGATAAGTTTATATTTCTTACAGCGCAGAAAGACCCCACAATCGACGAGCCCGATTTTAATGACATTTATGAATATGGCACAACTGCGAAAATTCTCCAAGTCGTAAAACTTCCTAATAATTTGTTAAAAGTATTAGTCGAGGGTTTATATCATTCTAAAATCGTAGAACCTTTAAAAAAAGATGAGTATCTATTAGCCAAAATTCTCCCAATTCAAGTTAGCTTCGACGAAAACGATACTGAGCTTACAGCCTTAATCCGAAGGGCTAGTGAATTGTTTTACAGCTACGTTAGGTCCAATCGACTTCTTTCGCCCGATGTCTATTCTGCATTCGAAAATATAAAAGACCCAGTTCGAAAACTTTATTTTGCAGCAGCAAACATCCACCAATCTGTTCAAGTCAAACAAAGAATTTTGGAAAAAACAACGCTCAAAGAGCAATACTTTGAATTAAACGCCATTTTGACTTCTGAATTGGAAATTTTGAAAATTGAAGAAGAAATAGATTCAAAAGTTCAAAGCCAGTTGCAAAAAACGCAGAAGAAATATTATATACAAGAGCAAATTCGTGCACTACAAAAAGAACTCGAAGAAGAAGAGGAGGCAATTCCCGAAATTGCCCAGTTGAAAGAAGCAGTCGAAAAGGCTCAAATGCCAGAGTATGCATACAAGAAAGCGCTCGAAGAATTGGAACGATTGAAGAAAACACCAACAATGTCGCCAGAATATTCCGTAAATCGAACCTATTTAGAATGGCTCGTCTCCTTACCTTGGTCCACTAAAACCGAGGATAATTTCAGCATCGAGCACGTAAAGAAAATTCTCGACGAGGATCACTACAATCTCGAAAAGCCTAAGGAAAGAATACTTGAATACATAGCAGTTCTCAACGTTGCGGGAAGTTTGAAACGGCAAATACTTTGCTTTGTCGGTCCGCCCGGTGTTGGGAAAACTTCTCTTGCACGCTCGATTGCTCGTGCCTTGGGACGAAAATTTGTCCGATTTTCTCTTGGTGGTGTTCGCGACGAAGCAGAAATCCGCGGACACCGTCGAACATACGTCGGCGCTATGCCCGGCAAAATCATCCAGGCTATGAAAAAGGCTGGTACAATCAATCCTGTAATCCTTTTGGACGAAATCGACAAGATGTCGATGGATTTCCGCGGCGACCCTTCCGCTGCATTGTTGGAAGTCCTCGACCCCGAACAAAATGTTTCATTCCAGGACCATTACATTGAGGTGGAATACGACCTTTCTAATGTTCTTTTCATAACAACAGCAAATGTGAAATATGAAATTCCATTGCCATTGCTCGATAGAATGGAAATAATAGAACTTTCGAGTTACCTCGAGCCCGAAAAACTCCAAATAGCAAAACGTCACATTATACCCAAAATAAAAGATGAATTTGGCATAAGCGATATAAAAATCGATATAACAGATAATGCAATAGTTAAAATTATTCGAGAGTACACGCGCGAAGCCGGAGTGCGAAATCTCGAACGTGAATTGTCTTCTATTTTCAGGAAGAAAATAAAAGACATAATTCTCGAGTTCGAGAGAAAAGAAAAACTCGACTCGGAAAAGGATTTTAAGCAAGCATTGCGGGAAAATCCTAAATTTAAAAAGTTCATTCAGCGCAAGAAATTTGTTATCGACGAAAAGGAAGTCGAAGAATACTTGAAAGTACCAAAGTTTAAGTTTAAGAAAGAAGACCTCGCTCCAAAGGTTGGAGTTGCAATCGGACTTGCCTGGACAAGCGTCGGCGGCGATACAATGCCAATTGAAGTGGCAATAATGCCCGGACAGGAAAAATTGACGCTGACAGGTCAACTTGGAGATGTTATGAAGGAATCGGCAAAAGCTGCACTATCTTTCATTCGTGCAAATTACCAAGAGTTGAAGGTCCCCAAGAACTTCTTCCACCGCAAGGAAATCCACATTCACGTCCCGGAAGGCGCTATACCAAAAGATGGACCATCCGCTGGAATAACAATAGCAATGGCTCTCATCTCCGCTGCAAGCGGAATCCCCGTTCGCGGCGATGTCGCAATGACGGGTGAAATTACTCTTCGAGGGAATATACTTCCCATTGGTGGACTGAATGAAAAGCTTCTTGCTGCTAAACGAGTTGGTATTAACACAGTGATTATTCCGAAAGAAAACGAGCCCGATTTAGTTGATGTCAATGATTATGTCAAAAAGGGATTAAACATTATCCCAGTAAAACACATTTCCGAGGCATTGCCTATTGCTTTGGCAAATTGGAATGGGAATAAAATTAACTCAAGTAAGGAAAATGGAAAATCTAATTCTAAAAGTAGAAAAACTAAAAAATGAATACGACGAATCGACTTTTGAATCTTTCGTTTCGGAATTTCTCGATTCATTGAACAAAGGTAAAATTCGTGCTGCCGAACCACACGACAATGGTTCCTGGAAGGTTAATACTTGGGTCAAAGAAGGCATACTCTTGCTATTCAAATATGGAAAAATTTCAGATGTTTCACTCGACCATTTCAACTTTTTCGATAAGAAAACACTTCCATTGAAACCAATGAAAATCGACTATGGGGTAAGAATTGTTCCCGGCGGAACATCAATTCGCAGCGGAAGTTACATTGCAAAGGACGTAATCATAATGCCCCCCAGCTATGTCAACATAGGTGCTTTCGTCGACGAAGGTACCTTACTCGATTCCCACACTTTGGTTGGCTCGTGCGCTCAAATTGGAAAACGGGTACATCTGAGCGCAGGTTCCCAAATCGGTGGAGTACTTGAACCAATTGGAGCACAACCTGTTATAGTCGAAGACGATGTGTTTATTGGAGGGAATTGTGGCATATACGAAGGAGTTCGCATCCGCAAACGCGCTGTGATTGCTGCTGGGGTTATTCTCACTTCTTCGACCAAAGTTTTCGATATCGTCAACAACAAAATTTACCAGTCCACTCCGAGCAAACCATTGGAAATTCCAGAAAATGCTGTGGTTGTTGCTGGCTCGAGGTCTATAACCACAGAATTTGCAAAAGAGTATGGACTTTCAATTTACACACCATTAATCATTAAATATCGCGACGAAAAAACCGATGCAAAATCCACACTTGAGCAGCTTCTGAGGTGATTATGCAAGATTCACAAAAAAAGGGTTTGATAATTCTTGCCGTAACAAATTTTGTAGTTTTCATATTGTTTTTCGTTCCATTCATTCTGACAAAAAACTATTGGTTTTTAACAGCTAGTTTAATAAACTTTGTCTCAATGTTAGCAATAATTTATTTATCAGTGAAGTTAAACAAATATTCAAATGACAATGGACAAAAATAGGATTATTCCGAAATTGCGTGGGGATATAGTTTTTCGCGTCCTTGAAAACGGCACAGAAAAAAACATTTTGCTTTACGACGAAAGTAAAATTGCAAACCAGCCATTAATATTTCCTATTGAATTTGCATCAATACTTCAATTTTTTGATGGCAAAACCACTTTTGGACAACTCGAAAAAATAATCGCACAGAATTACCCGGGCGATACCACACAATTCCTTGAAAATCTTGAAATTCTGGTAGAAGACTTAAATATTCTTTGTTATCTCGAAACCCCTTACTACCAGAAAATCCGCGACGACTTCATTTCATATCAAAATTCTCCCATTCGACCTCCAGTTTGCATTGGCAACTCCTATCCAAGCGAAAAAGGCGAACTCGAAAGCTTTTTGGCTAACCTACTCAATTCTGCAGAAAAATACACTCCAAACAAGAATGTCAATGCAATCATCGTCCCGCATATAGATTTTGCAATAGGAAAACCAGCCCATCACGTCTATGCCAAAGCCTATAAAACAATAGAAAAGAACAACTACGATGCATTCATTATTTTCGGAACTTCGCATTACGGCAATTCGGACTATTTTATGTTTACAAATAAAGATTTCGAGACGCCATTTGGAATAGCCGAAACCGAGCGCGAGTTTATTGCCGAGCTTTCCAGCTTTCTCCCACTCGATATCACTTTCGACGAGCAGGCACACAGATTCGAACATTCAATCGAATTTCAAATCGTTTTATTACAACATACTTTTAAAAACCCTAAAATTAAAGTTGTTCCAATTCTTGTGGGACCATTTCATGAATTTATCTACGAAAATTCCCTTCCAATTTCGAACGAAAGGATTAACTCATTTATCAATGGATTGCGAACTAAAATTTTCGAAAAGTTCAAAAACCCCTTGTTCGTTGCAAGCGTCGATTTTACTCATTTTGGGCGAAAATTCAACGACCCCTTCGACGCAATGGAACATATCGATTCAATTCAACTTCACGACCAAAAATTGATTGAACACATTCAAAAATGCAATCCAGATGGATTTTTCACAGAAGTCTCGAAAGTTAAAGATAGATTTAAAATTTGTGGGTTATCGCCAATTTATTCTCTTCTATCAGTGGTTCGACCAACAAAAGGACATTTCCTCGCATATGATTATTGGGACGACTCTGCGAACAAATCCGTGGTATCTTTCGCCAGTTTCTGTTTCGAACCATAAAAGAGTTCAAAGATTAAATTCTTATCTTGAAAGTGGTTCCTTTGCCAACTCCAGTTTCAAAATCCAATGAGCCACCCAAAAGTTCAACAAGCATTTTAGCATTGTAAAGTCCAACGCCAAGCCCTTCGAAATTGCGGGAAAGCCCTTCGCTTCCTTGGCGGAATAGTTCGAAAATTTTATCTTTCATCTCGGGTTGAATACCAATTCCTGTATCACTGATTTCAATAAGCAGACAACCTTGCACATCCTCACAGATTTTTTTTACTTTGATAGTCACATTCCCTTCCTTAGTAAACTTCATCGCGTTGTTAACAAGGGAATATATTATTGCTTTAATAATCTCCTTGTCCGTCAAAGCCAGGCATTCGTCACAATCAAATTCCAGATTTAATTGCACATTTTCTTTCTCAAGCGAAGATTTCAATTCTTCGAAATAATCCGACAAAACCATTTTTAGGTCGATAACCTCTTTGCGAGGATTTACAATACCACTAACAATTTCAGAGGAAAATATCAAGGACTCCAAACTACGATACAAACGAAATGCAGATTTGTAGATTAAATCACAAAATTCCTTGATTTCATTATCTTCTATTGTCGATTTTAAATATTTCGAAAATCCGAGAATTCCGTTCAATGGGGTTCGGAATTCGTGACTTATGTTCTGCAAAATGTTAGTTTTAAGTTGTTCCAATTCTATGGCTTTTTGCTTTTGTTTTTCAAGCTCATCTTGGTACCGTTTTTCCTCTGTAATGTTTGTAAAAGTTAACAGATATAAATCCAATTCTTTGATAAATTCACCGATCATTAAGTACCATAATTTCTCTCCATTTTTATCGAATGGGATTTCAAGTTTTTCAATTCCACCATCGAGAAGTAAGGAAAGAACTTGGCTTAATTCTTTTTTGTTTTGTGGAAACAAATCGTAAATTGTCATATTTAAAAGTTCGTCACGGGAAAGCCCAACAAGTTCTGTGAAACCAGTATTTGCATCATCTACTCTACCATTTACATCAAGAAGCAGGAAACCGTTTGAAGAGCGGTCGAAAAACAATTTCTTTTTAAATTCGGATTCCGTAAGTCTTATATCTTTAAAATAACCTTCAACAGCGAAACTAATGTCGCTTTGCATTTCTTCAAGGATACTCAAAGACTCGAAATCTACTAGGTTTCTATGTTTCGAAGAAAGAATAAACAAACCAAAAAGAACATCATTATGTAGTATTGGTATTATCACCACAGAATTTATTTTGTATTCCACCAATTGTAAAATCTCGGGGGTTTTATG
>JBAMMD010000052.1:22002-226676 GCA_039793965.1 Kapaibacterium sp. (SeqCode)
CTAATATACCTAATTCCCAAAAATACAACCACACCAAAAAGTAAAACAGAAATAGAGAACAACACTACAAGAAATACAAAGCCAGAAAAAACTTTCGATTTGAATATCTTCACAGCAAATACCAAATTGGTTTTGTATAAACTGTCGACATAGCCAATCACTTTTTCTTTTCGATTAAAAGATACCCCTTCAAAGATATTATCTCGAGGAAAACTTGTGGCAGAAATAATAAATTTGTTTGTCCTTGGGAATTTAACAATAGTATCAATTGTTTCGGGAAAATTCTAAATCACCAAAACAGAATCTTTCAATGGATAAGCAAAAGTATACTGGACTATATCAAATCTGGAAAAAAACAGTGTTATTAAATGTTTGACAATCAAACCGAAGTCGAAAGATCCAACTAAATAACATCCGCTTCCGAAATATTCCGTATTAACCTTATAAACCAGAAATAAAAGAGACTGCGATCTTTTCCCAACTGCAATTTCAACAAATGGAGAATTCATTTCCCTCCACGAAACCTTAATCTTCTTTCTCGAAGGAATATCATCCAAAAATTTTTCGGGAAAATTTAGGTTTTTATTTAGAGAAAACAATATGTTTCCATTGTCATCAATTAACCAGAAATTTGTGAAATTATGTGAATAAGCAATTTTTTGAACAACCTGATTCAAAATTAATGAATCCTTTCTTTCGAATAATATTTTTTTCGAGGGTGAAAACTGCGATTGAAATATAAATTGGGAAATGAATGACAAATCGGCAGTTCTTTCTTCGAGCCAGCGTTTGAAATTATTATTAACTGCGGAGCTTTGGGAAATTAAAAAATCCTCGGCTACTTGTTATGTTTCATTATAAAGACGCACAACAACATAACCCAAATAACCAAAGACTAAAAGAAAAATAAAGATGAACGGTAAATATTTGGTAATTCGATTTTTCATCTACTCAATCCTTTTATTCTTTGGCAAAGTAAAATGAAATGTTGTTCCTATTTTGGGAGTGCTTTCGAACCAGAGGCGCCCACCATTTAATTGTACAAGTTCATTAGTAATGCTTAAACCTAACCCTGTTCCACGCTCGTTTCTTGTCCCAAGCCCAGAATAATGGAAATCGAGTTGCAGAAGTTTATCCTGAATTTCATAGGGAATACCAATTCCGTTGTCTTGAACAGAAATTTTTTCGTACAAACTACCAAATTCTTCGATTTCGGTTGAAAAAATTCTTACGACGCCCCCTTCGTTTGTAAACTTAATTGCATTTGAAATCAAATTTCGAAGAATTGTAGAAAGGCAATTTGCATCGGCGTAGACATAGGTATTCTCTTCGATTCTGTTCAATAGAACTATGTTTTTCTGCTTGGCTGTTTCCAGATAAAAAGAAAGCGTATTGTCGACAATGTACTTTAAATTGATTTCAGTAGGATTATAGTTAATTGTTTTGGTCTGTGTCCTTGCCCAAAGGAGCAAGTCCTCGACCAAATCTGCAAGTTTTGAACTTGAAGAGTTAAGTGCGAGAACAAATTCGCGCATTTCATCGAACTTCAACTCGTCGAAAGAGCGTAGAAATTCATCGGTTAAGTTTTTGATTCCATAGACAGGGTTCTTTATATCGTGGGCAATGATAGAAAAGAACTTATCTTTGGTAGCATTTAATTCAGCAAGTTCCTTGTTCTTTTCATTGAGTTCTTTGTTTATTCTTTCCAGTTCATATTTTTGATAAATAAGTTCTTTTTGGACTCGCTCGAGATATGAAGAATAAAGAACTTGTTCTGTAACATCATTCAAAACGAACATACTCGAATAGTTTTTTTCGAAAAGTACTGGAACATAAGAAAAAGCAAATATTTTTCCACCATCAAAGGATTCAACATTAAATGAAACCTTTTCATACCCTTTTCGACTTGATGAAAGTTCAATCAATTTATTGAAATCTTCATCTTTAAAGTATTTTCGTAGCAAAGCAAATTCAATTTCCTCGTTTTTATTCAACTCTTCAAATAATTTTTTAGCATAGGTATTTGCAAAAACAACTTTGCCATTGGATACAACGAAGCTTGGCAGCGGAAGTGCATTTAAAATTTCTTTATGTTTCTGCTCACTTTCAACAAGGATGTTTTCCATTTCCTTTTGTTTTGTAACATCTCGCCCAACAACAACGATTCCCATCCTTGTGCCATCGCTGTTAAACGAAGGAACTTTAATCACATCAAATATCACTGTTTTTCCATCCTTTGTCTTTATAATCTCTTCGCTACGAACGGGGACCTTGCTTTTCCAAGCAAGATCGTCGGTAACAACAAAATATTCAAGTGCTTCGCGGAAGTACTCATCGTATTCAATTAAATCTAAATCGGTTTTCCCAACAATTTCCTTACCAACCAGATTGAAAATTTCGAGCATAGTTTTATTGGCATAAAACCACTTGCCATCTCCATCCTTTAAACATATCGCGTCGGGAAGTGCATCAAACATTGAAAAAACGAAATTCCAGGTCCTTTGCAACTCAAGTTCTTTCTTGCGTCGTTCTGTCATATCGATTCCAACACTCAAAATTTCTACGCATTTGCCCGTCGAGTCCAAAATTGGTGTGTTTTTCCAATGAATCCAAACCCGAGTACCATCCTTTTTTACATTTTCGTTCTCATTGTATTCAAACTTTTTAGGATTGGCAACAATTTCTTTTATCAAATCGGTAAGATCACGGCCAGTAATGCTTTCAACCTCTGGAACTATTGTGCCAATAACAGACTTTCCAAGTAGTTCATCTTTCGTATAACCAAAGAATTCTAATCCATAATTATTTATAAACAAAATATTACCATTCACATCCAAATGAAGAATAATGCTATTGGCATTTTCAATTAAATTTTCATATTTCAAAGCAGTTTCTTGATATTGTTTTTGTAAATTAATAAGTTCAGTAATATCCTGGAAACTTCCCCAAACTCGAATTAATTGACCATTTTCAACAACCCCAAACATTGAGTTTTGAACATATTTTAAATTTCCAATTTCATCGGGGATATTAGTAATGAAACCGTCAACAGAATAATTGTTTGATATGAAATTCAAGAGCAAAGCCATTTTCGATGGATTAGCCGGACTTATTATTTTGGAAAGTGGAGTTCCTATTGCATCCTGAACGTTGCTGAAACCATAGAACTTTGCAAAAGACAAATTACATTCGGAAAGGAAACCGTTTTGAAAGAATAATTCAATCTGTTCTTCAACGGGCAAGTCGACTGAAATCGGCTCTTTCCATTCAAAACAATAAATTGCATCAGTAGAAAGTTCAATAAAACTTCGGTATTTTTCTTCAGCTTTTCGTATCTTTATCTCAAAAAGTTCTTGTTCGGTTATATCAACAAAAACATTTATTAATAGATAATTAGTTACATCCTTGCTTTCAACAAAATTACAAATATGGCGGAAATATCGAATTGATCCATCGGAAAGCACGATGTTGAATTTGTTGAAAAACTTGGATTTTTCTTCGATCTTGGCATAGATTTCCTCGAAACACTTTCTAAACTCTCTATCCTGAAGCAAGTCCTGAACAAATATTCCATTATAATTTCTCGACTTTTCAAGTTTAAAAAGTTCAACGAATTCTTGATTGTATGTGAAAATTTTCCCGCTTAAATCTGTAACAACAATGCCAACAGGAGAAATCTGGAACAAAGTGTCGAAAATTTTACGTTGTTTTTCGTTCTCTTCGTATAAAAATTGAAGTTCTTTATTTTTTCTTTTTAAAGTATTTAAATATAAAAACAAAGAAATTGCTGTAATCAAAACCAAAAAGAAAATTACAGTGAAAACCAGAGACAAATCTCCTTTCCCAATTACTAAAATTCTTTCAATTGTATCCGCTTCCTTAGAGTTTGCTGTTTCACTATATGCAATATATTGTAAATAAATGAAAAGCGGTACAGAAGCAAAATAATATTTTACCATACCTCTCCCATATAATATCTGCGATATAAACGAACGGTTTCGAACAAAACAATACCCGCTGCAACAGCAACATTTAAAGAATGTTTCACACCAAACATTGGAATTTCAATAGCGTCATCACATAATTCCAGAACATCTTGGTCAATTCCGACAAGTTCATTCCCAAGCACAATGACCAAGGGAAACTCGTCCTTTTGCAAAGAAGTATAATATCGCTTTCTATCGGTAATTTCAAGTGCAAAAACCTTGTTCCCTTCGCCTTTCAGTGTATGGATTGCGTCGGAAGTATCTTTGAAATAACGCCAAGGCACTGTGTCGACAGCACCAAGGGCTGTCTTTTCAATTTCTCGCCTCGGTGGATGGGATGTAAACCCGCTAAGTATCAGCTCCTTGCACAAAGCAGAGTCGCAGGTACGAAAAATAGAACCAACATTATATAAACTTCTAATGTTATGAAGCAGTAAAGAAACTGGATGTCGTACAGTTTTTTTTGCTTGTTCTATACTTAACCGTTCTTTTAAAATTTCATTATGTAATAGTCTCCGCATTTTTATTTTAATAAAACCAGTTTAAAAACTCTAACAAAATCTGCAGAGCGAAAAACCACGAAGTATACTCCTTCTCGAAATTCATTTAAAATTATCGTTGCCTCTCCATTCTCAACATTTATCCTATCTGTCCAAATTTCATTTCCTAACAAATCAAAAATACTAAAATTTTTTATATTATTTTTTAATCCTTTGATTTTTATTGAGTTGTCAAATATGTATAAAACAAATTCATCTTCGCTTTCTTTATCTACACTGGAAACAACAACATAAATACTATCCGACATTTCGGATTCGCAACCAGTTGGGGGAACAATCTTTACCGAATAGTACCCATTTTTAGTTGGCTTGTATATTCTACCAGTAGCACCTTGAATTGGCATGCCGTTAAGATACCACTGGTTCCAACTGGGATAACTTGAGACAAGTTGTCCATCGGAAGTCTGTTGTATCGAAGGCTTTGAAGGAGTGGGTAAAATTGTCACATTTAATTCTGTTGAATCGACACAACCAGCAATGTTGGTTTGGATTAGCTTAATTTTACCATTTGTAGAGTCGTACCAAATTACTTTTATTCTATTTTCAGTCAAATTATTGTACGAATAACCATTTTTTATTATCCATCTGTTCGTTGGAAATTCGCTCGAATCAGTCCAATATTCATATTCCCGGGAAGAGCAAACGAGAGATTGCCCAAGGATTTTCACATTTGGATTATCAAAAATTGCAATGTTCTCGGGATATGGCTTCGAACGATAAAGAACATTTGTAGCTCTGATCCGAACTTTATAATTGCTTCCGCTTGGAATACCGCGCGGGATAGTACAATTAATCGAACCAGAATTAACAGACTTCACTCTACCCAATTCATACGAAGGATTGAATTCACCATTTGAATTTGAAAGTTCCGCAATAAATTCATTATCCAAATAAAAAGGACAACCTCCGGTCGTATAATCTAAAGTGAAAGAGCCGCCCTTGCAAAATTTAGTTTTGCTCACCCGAGTGATGGAAACAATGTTTGAACGCTGGGATTGTAGACTTTCGATCGCGCCAATATCTGGATTATCCTCTTCTTGCAAATCGACGGGCCGTTTATTTCCATAAACATCAGTTGGTGGAGCTACACTTTTGAGAGCATTGCCAAGAGCCGGACTGCAGGAGTCGGGAGTAAAATTCTCTGAAGCGGGAGCTACAAACAAGGGGTCATCGGAATAGAAGGTATTCCCCCTTTTTAAAACGACATTATCGTGGTAAAATGTTTTGGGATAATTGTAAACAATGCTATAATCAATCTTTAAAGTGTCGTATCGGTTCCCTTCTATTGCAATAGATGAATCTTGGCAATAGAAAATTGAATTTAGGATTTCCCCAATGAATCTTCCAGAAATGAGCAAACCATAGTATTTGTTTCTGGATATAATTGTAGAATTAACAATTTTGGGTTTCATTTGTACTCCAAGGTCGGAGAAGAAAGTAACCTCGTTTGAGTTATTCCAATAAATCAAGGAGTTCCGAATGTTGGAATAGGAACGCCAATTGTAAACCCCGCCTGATGAATTTTTTCTAATTATGCAACCATCAATATCAAGAATTGTTTGGTCTGTGTAGATTCCAGCACCAAAATATTTAGCTTTATTGTTTTCTATCGTACAATTTACAATTTTTACCTTTCCAGCATTATAACAGAAAATTCCTCCACCAAAAGCCCAGGCTTCGTTATCTTTGATTATCAAGTTCTTGAGGACTGGAGAAGTGTTTTGATACTTGATTGTAATACCCGGACCATTGTCCATCTGGTAGTTTACGCCATTTTGGATAGTGAAACCTTGGATAATTGTGCCCGGACCTTCGCCGTTTTCCAATGTAACAACAGGATTGCCATTCTTTTGACCGTCGATAATTGTTTGTTCAGCTCCATTAATTGAAATCAAAGCCAGGTCAAATCCTCGAAAAACAATATTTTCCTGATAGGTTCCCGGCTTAACAAGAATCGTATCGTAGTACCAAGCAGTATCAATAGCCTTTTGTATTGTTTTAAAAGGAAAATCGTTTGTGCCGGGATTGCTGTCGTCGCCATTCGTAGCAACATAAAATTTTCTGCCAAAAAATATAATTATTGCGTCGGGATGTGAATTTGAAGTATATGCAGGATTTGAAGCAGCAACACGAATTTTATATTGATTGCCAACTGGAATAGTATCGGGTATTTGGCATTGAATTGTCGTATCTATTCGAGCATTAATTTTGCCAATTTCAGTAAAACTAGCAAAACTTCCGAACCTATCTGAAAGTTGGACAGTGAAAACATTGTTCGAAGCGAAAGCACTGCTTGTTTTTAAAGCAAGATTGAACCTTTCACCAAGTTTGAAAGAATTTTTAGGAAGCGAGATATACGAGATTGTTTGCGAATAAAGCCAAATTGGCAAAAGCAAAATAAGTAGGATCCAAAATTTTCTCATAATCACTCCATTTTTATAAAAATAATTTTTTTTCTTTTCGTCAAAATAACTTAAAAATTCTAAAAAACTATGGATACAGAAACAAAAACAAAAGAAAACTCAAAACTTGCAACTATCCCGGATTTTGAAAACTCGGCATTGAACATTTTGAATGTCATAAATTACGCCAATAATTGTTTGATTCTAACCCATACAAATCCAGACGGCGATGCAATTGGTTCGAGTTTAGCACTATTCCACTACCTTGTTCAAAAAAATAAACAAGTCTCAATACTTCTTCTTAGTTCAATCCCAACAAATTTACAATTTTTAAGTGGAATAGACAAAATACAAATTATTAAAAACCCAGTAGATATACATATACCCCAAAATCTTGATGCGATATTTATTTTAGATTTGAACGACATAACTCGTTTGAAAGAAATACAAGACCAAATCGAAAATTCCCTCGCCATTAAAGTTGTCGTCGACCACCACCAAGAACCTAAAAACTTTGCAGACTACTATCTTGTCGATACAACGGCAAGCTCAACCGGCGAAATTCTCTATAAACTACTTTCTAAAGACAAAGAAATTAAATGGGAACTCGACATTGCCGAAAATCTTTACGTTGCTATTATGACCGATACTGGAAATTTCCGATTCGAAAGAACAGATGCTGAAGTCCATCGTATCGTAGCAGACTTGATAGACTATGGCGTAGACCCCGTAAGGCTTTACAACGAAGTTTACAACAAAATTCCATTCAACGCGGCAAAGTTGATGGGCATTGGATATGCACGACTGGAAAGTTATTACGACGGTAAACTTGTCTTGATGCCAATCTATCACAAAGATTTCCTCGATACCAATTCTAAGGAAGACGACACCGAAGGTTTTGTTGAATCAATTCTTTCGATCGATGGGGTCATTATGAGTATCCTGATGATGGAAATTGTCGAACGCAACGAAATACGGGTATCGATTCGTTCCAAGGGAGATTTTTCTGCCCGGGAATTAGCATTGCATTTTGGCGGTGGGGGACATATCAATGCCGCTGGCTGCCGATTCCACAATTCCAACTTTGATAGTGTCAAACAAAGAATTATTGAAAAAGCAAAAGATATACTTGTTAGCAATTGATTATTCAGTCGATAGCCATTGTTCGGAATAAATCTTCAAATGTTTGTCGTTTGCGAATTAATTTAGCATTCTCGCCATCGACCAGAATCTCGGCTGGTAAAGGTCTCGAATTGTAGTTAGAAGCCATCGAAAAACCATAGGCTCCAACATCGGTTATAACACACAAATCGCCTTCTTGGACTTCTGGGAAAGGAACATTTCTCAACAAGATGTCGGAGTTTTCGCAGATCTGACCGCAAATTTGAACAAGATGGGTATATTCATCTTTCCCATAAACGACAACTCGATGGCGAGCACCATATAATGCTGGCCGTATTAATGTGTTCATTCCAGCATCAATTCCAACAAACTTTTTGTAACTATTTTTTATTCCTGTGACTTTTGCTACTAAAAAACCTGCATTTCCAACAAGATAACGCCCGGGTTCGAGTTTCAATTCGGGTTCGCCAAGTTCATATTTCTCGCAAAATTCGTTGTAAACCTCTGAAATTAGTCGAGCTGTTTCTTCGATATTCAATTCTTGTTCATCATCAGAATAAGGAATACCAAAGCCTCCACCAATATCGATATATTCTGGTTTTATTCCAAGTTCTTTGAATATTTTCCCGGCGATTCTAAACAATTTTTCAACTATTTCTGCAAAATAAATTGGCTCGAGTATGTTTGAACCAGTCATAATATGGATACCGAATCTTTTTGATCCATTTTGCAATGCTTTCGAATAGGCTTGCGACAGAAGTTCATAGGGTACACCAAATTTAGCATCAGCACCGCCAGTTGTAATGCCTTCGAATCCACCTTTCCCGATTCCAGGGTTAACTCGGAAACTTACAACTTCCGGTTTACGATATCTACACAATCTATCATATGAACTAATATCATCAAGATTAACTCGTATGTCATAGCTTGAAATAAAAGCAAAATCTTCGTCACTTTCGTAGTTTCCTGTGTAAACAATTTTTTGCGGTTCAAAGCCTGCTTTTAAAGACAATTGCAACTCAAAGGGTGAGGAGCAATCAACCCCACTACCAAGTTCTTTGAATAACTTTAAAATATGAATGTTTGAATTTGACTTTACTGAAAAGTGTATTTGAAAATTTTCAAAATACTTTGAAAACGAATTGAACAATTTTTTGTAGTTATTGACTATTTTCTCTTTATCGTAAACATACAATGGAGTGCCAAACTTTTCTGCCAGAAGCCTTATATCAAAATTTCCAATAGTTTTCATAGCTAATCTCTCAACTATTCAAAAAATTCTTTATGCAAAAGTTTAACAACATCGACAAAATCTTTCTCTTTAACCACAATGCTAAAGTTTATATCGGAAGCCCCCATACTGACCATCAGAACCTTGAACCCAGAAATTGCATTAAAGATTCTTCGAGCAATACTGGTCGAATTTCTTAAACCCTCGCCAATAACAGCTACAATTACACATTGGTGGATAACCTCTACATCAGCAAATAATTTCAAAGACTTAACAATGTTAGCCAAATTGCTTAAATCTTCTATTGTCAATGAAATGCTTACTTCAGACGTGGACACAAGATCAACTTCTGTTTCATATTGCTTAAATATGTCAAAAACTTTTGATAGAAACCCATAAGTACCGAGCATTTGGCTCGAAATAATATTAATAACTGTTACATTTTTTCGAAAGGCAATTGCTTTTGCTTTTTTTTCTTTTGTTGCTTTGAAAGAAATAAAAGTTCCTTTGTTTTCGGGATTGAAAGTATTTTTAACATATACTGGAATGCCTAGACGAATTGCCGGGAAAATGGTTTTAGGATGTAAAACTTTTGCACCAAAAATTGCCATTTCCGAGGCTTCTCTATAAGTAACCATTTCTAACAATTTAGCACTTGAAACAAGATTCGGGTCGCAAGTCATTATTCCATCAACATCTGTCCAAATCTCGAGTTCTTTTGCATCAATCAAAGAAGCAATTACGGATGCGGAATAATCGGAACCACCACGCCCCAAAGTAGTTGTAAAACCATCTTTTGTCGAAGCTATATAACCGCCAGTTATATGATATTTATAATTAGAATTCTGCTGTAGGTATGAATGCAAAGCCTTCTTTGTTTCAGCAAAATCTATCTCTGCAGAGGTGAAATTGGAATCAGTTTTAACAATCGCACGTGGGTCGACATAGTTAACATCAAAACCTTGCGACTTTAAAAAAATATAAATTATATATGATGAAAGGATTTCTCCATAGCTTAAAATTAAATCCATCGACCGTGGTGATACCTCGCCCAATACTTTTAATGCATTAACAATTAAAAGAAATTCGTACCTCCTCGCCTCAACGAAGTCTCTGGCTTGGTGGTTTAAATTCAACTCTTCGACAACTTTTAGATGTTTTTCGAATAATTCTCCGACATTTGATTCAAGAGAAGAAAAATTGCGCCTCTGAAGTTGAGATACTACTTGGAGAAGGCTATCGGTAATGCCCGAGAAAGCTGAAACAACAACAAATGTAGGTTCATCTTTACCTTCTAAAATAGTCTTAACTTTTTTTATTGCTTCTGCATTTGCAACAGATGTGCCACCAAATTTTGTTACTATCATAAATCCTCGAATTGTTAGCACGGACAGGCTTACAGACCTATATCTTTTGCAACAGTTTTCATCCCATCGATTGTCATCTGAATCAACTCGTCGAGAGAAATACCTAACATTTCGGCTCCTTTCTGGATCACTTCTCTATTTGCTCCGGCGGCAAAATTTTTCTCCTTCCACTTTTTCTTAACCGATTTAACCTCGACATCAGAAATACTTTTGGAAGGACGCACAAGAGCAACTGCGGTGATTAACCCAGTTAATTCATCAATTGCATAAAGATATTTCTCAAGAAGTGATTGAGGTTGAACATCGGTGCAAAAGCCCCAAGCGTGGGAAAGAACAGCCCTGATTATCGTTGGATGCCATCCTTGCTCTTCAAGAATCTTTTTGGTCATTTGACAATGTTGTTCAGGATACATTTCATAGTCGAGATCGTGTACCAATCCAACGATTCCCCATAATTCCTCATCTTCACCGAGGATACGCGCTATATGACGCATAACTGCTTCGACAGCTTTGGCATGTTTTATCAAAGAATCGCTTTTGTTATATTTCAAAAGAAGTCCCAAAGCCTCGTTTCGGGTTGGTATTTTACCATTCATTTCTATTCCAGATATGTGTAACCATATAATCCAGAACGATAATTTGAAAGAAATTCTTTCCCTTCTTGTGGCGAGATTTTTCCTTCTTTGACAGAAGAAGTAACCCAAGTTTCAATTGTCCTCACAAGTCTTTTAGCATCATATTGAACATAGTCGAGAACCTCGGCAACAGTTTCGCCATCAATTACTTGAACAATTTTGTAACTATCGTCTTCAACAACAACGTGGACAGCATTTGTATCGCCAAAAAGATTGTGTAGATCTCCGAGTATTTCTTGATAGGCTCCGACAAGAAAAACACCGATATAATAAGGTTCGTTAGGTTTCAATTCGTGGACTGGTAGGTAATGAGAATAATTTTTTGTACCGATGAAATTTTCAATTTTCCCATCCGAATCGCAAGTAATATCGTGGATTGTTGCAAAGCGAGAAGGCCTTTCGTTCAATCTGTGGATTGGTACTATCGGAAAAACTTGGTCAATAGCCCAAGAATCGGGCAAAGATTGAAAAAGTGAAAAATTGCAAAAATATTTATCGGCAAGCATTCGAGACAAAGGTCGAAGTTCGTCGGGCATATGCTTCATCTCGAGCCCAATTTGATAAATTTCCGAGGTAACTGTCCAAAATAGCTTTTCAACCTTTGCGCGAGTTTGAAGGTCTAAAAGCCCAAGACTAAACAAATCGAGCGAGTCTTCTCGAATTTGCTGGGCGTCGTGCCAAGTTTCGAGTATGTTTGCGGAATTCACATTTTCAAGTAAATTAAATAGTTCTTTCACATTTTCATGATCTGTGTCAAGAATTTCATCGTTTTCGAAATCCCAACGTGGATTTGACGCAGTTTCAAGTACATCAAAAATTAGAACAGAATGATGCGCTGTCAAGGAACGCCCCGACTCGGTAATGATGCTTGGGTGTGGCAAATTATTCTTGTCGCAAGCTTCTTTGAGCATATATACAGCATCGTCGACATATTCTTTGATCGTATAGTTTATGCTGCTTGGACTAAAAGAACGTGTGCCATCGTAATCGACACCCAATCCACCACCAATGTCGACATATTCCACATTGCAACCAAGTTTGCGTAATTGAACATAGAATTGAGCACATTCACGAAGCGCATTCTTGATCATCCGAATGTTTGTCACCTGGCTTCCAATATGGAAATGAATAAGTTTGAAAGCATCGAGGAGTTTATGGGATTTTATATAATCTATTGCCTCAATCAATTCACTGGAAGTCAATCCAAATTTACTTTTGTCGCCAGCGGAATCTTCCCACTTCCCACTACCCTGTGTTGAAAGTTTAATCCTAATGCCTATATTTGGCTTGATTTTCAATCTTTTGGAAATTGAGATTAGTAATTTTAGTTCGTTGAACTTTTCGGCAACTACAAATATTTTTCTACCCATCTTTTGTGCTAACAAAGCCAATTCGATAAAACTTTCGTCTTTGTAGCCATTACAAATAACCAATGAATCAGGAGAACTTGCAACAGCAAGCACTACGTGGAGTTCAGGTTTAGAACCAGCCTCCAAACCAATATTATATTTTTTGCCATATCGCATTATTTCTTCGACAACAGGGCGAACCTGATTGACTTTAATTGGATAAACATTATAATATTTCCCTTTGAAACCATATTCCCGCGAGGCGTCTTCGAAACAGCGAGTAATTGTCTCAATACGGTCATCGAGAATATCTGGGAAGCGAATCAGAACTGGCAAAGAAACATCGCGCAAAACCAACTCATCAATAAGTTCTTTCAAATCGATTTTTACGCCATTTTTCGATGGAATTACAACAAGATTGCCTTTTTCATTTATGTCGAAATAGTTTTGCCCCCAACCTTTTATGTTGTAAAGTTCAATTGAATCTTCAATTCTCCATTTTCTCATTGCTATAAATAAATTATTTTAAAAACTTGCAAAATTAAATCTTTAAGATTATTCTTTCCAAACAAAATCAAAAATTAAAGACGAGAGTGTGATTAAAAGGCCTGAATAAGACACAATTAATACATTATCTTGAAGAACCAAGCCCACATCCTTTCCCATAATAGCCAATTGTGTTGCTTCGATACCAACCATAAGTAAAGGTATTAAAATTGGTAAGGAAAGAATTGGGAACAATGCACCTTTGACATTTGCACGCGAGACTATCGCACCAATAATTGTTGAACACCCAGCAATACCTATACCAGAGGTGAAAAGTGTAAGCGAAAAAAGATGGAAATACTTTATTGCTATTTTATCGAAAAAAAGTAGAAACATCAGTATCGAAGTCAAATTGACAAGAATGGAAATCAAGAAATTGAATGCAAATTTTCCAAAAAAGACTGCATAGGGTGTCGACAGCATTTTCAACAGCAAGGTAGTCCCTTTTTCTTCTTCGCTGACAAAGACACGCATCATTCCAGTCATCGATGCAAAGAAAATAACAATCCAGAGCATACCCGAGTAAACAGGAGTTTGAATCAATTGCGTTGGGATACTAAAATTTACAATTGTAGTCGAGACAAGAGTGAAAAGAATAGTAGTAGTTATCGTATAACGGTTCCTAAATTCAATTTGCAAATCCTTGTAAGCAACAGCAAGAAAACTTTTCAACTTTACAAAAAATTTTAAGTAATTTTAAACGAACCAATCTCTTCCATATTGCCTTTTATCAATGTATTTAATTTTTGCATCTTTCAATCGTGGATTTGCAATCTCCCATTCGATAAAATGTCTTTCTAAATGACCGTTTACTTCGTAGTAACGATAGCCAATAATTCCAGCCTTAATTAGTTTACTAACAATTTCCCAGAATTTATTTTGTTCCTCGGCGTTTAGCCGTAGCCAGCTAAAGAAATTGGAATCTCCAAAATCGAATAGACTATCGACTGCATCCCAAACATCGTTAATGTCGACTTTGTCTGTTCCCTTTTTTTGCTCTTCGCCAGAATTATTTGCTTGTTGAACTATGTTATTATATATTACCGCTTTGGAATACTTTATCTCGAATTCTAAGGATAATTCCATATTTTCATCATAACGATCAGTTTATATTATCGACCAAACTTAAAAAAAGTTGAAAAGGGTTTACAAGTTTTTATACTCTTTTATCCAAACATTAAGTAAATCTTTGCCCTCTGTCCCAATAAGATAATTTTTAAGAATTTCCTCGACAGCAGAATCGTAATCGATTTCTTTATCGTTTTTTCGTGCAAAAACAACAATATCTGGCAGCTTATATCCGCCATACTTTTGGTAAAACTTTTCTGGGATCAACTCGCCGATAATTGCAGCAAAAGGAACTCTCGGATAATGCTTATGAAAAGAATTAAAGTAATACCTGACTTTAACTATATCAAACCCTAATTTTTTCAAGACAAATTTAAACTTTTTCCTATCCCAGAAATCAAGATGGTTTGCCCATCGAGCCTCTTGTGAACCAAAGATATGGCGACCAAGTTGCATGCGAAACTTCATTGGTGCAAATAAATATTTTAAGCAGCTAGATGCAAAATCGGGAGTTTGAATGTGCAAAATACCCCCGACTTTCAACCATTTACGCCATCTGACAAGTAGATGCAATGCCTCGACTCGGTTGAAATGTTCAAAAAGGTGGTGCAAACGAATTTCTTCGATTGAATTATCTGGGAAATCAAGTGTTCGAATATCCGCATACATATCTGCTTTAACTTGCATAACTGTATGCTCGCTCGGGGGAAGGTCGATATTAACATATCCATCGAGATATTTGTTGCCACATCCAAGATGAATTTTCATAACTCACAATTAAAATGTTAAACCAATTTTCTTAAAAATATCTTTGAACCTTGCTTCATAAGTATGTTCTCGAATTGCCCGCAGGTATCCATTGTATGCAACTTCTTTTCGAAAGTCCTCTTTTTCGAGATAGAATTTAACTTTTTCGAGCAAATCTCTTTTGTTTTCAAAAATTGCAATTTCTTTGCCGTCGAGAAAATAATCTGAAAGATTATCTGCGTTTTGCGTCAGGAGAAAACCACCAGAGCCAGGAATTTCAAACACGCGTCCCTTGATTTGCCTACGAGTAAATCGATTGAATAAAGCTTGAGCATTAAAATAAAACATCCAAAAAGGATAAAATCGCAATTTCATATCAATTCTTCTTGTAAAAAAAAGCGTTGCGAGATTTCGCAACCGAAGACTCCCAGAAGAATTGCTAAAATTTAAATTAATTTTGGAAGTGCGAAATATGTTTAGCATCTCATCGAACGAAACTCTGCCGTTTTTCCATCCTCGCCCGAAACACTTTATGTCAATACCCTTGCTTTGCAAAAAATTTACATAACTTGCTCTGTTGCTATGTTTTTGCCCAACAAAAGTTACCGAAAAGTTGGTTGGGCTATTGAAATCAAACCCGGTTGGTAGATTATAGACAAAGTGGTTAAATCCCCATTGAGTTTTAATTACATTGTAAATTCCATATTGGTGATATTTTTTCAAAGCTTTCGAATCAGTTGTCGACACAAAAGAAAAAAGCGGTGCCCAAAATCGACTGAAATTGAAAAAACGCCAATGGTCATCGGCAAACCAATTGAACGTGGTAACCTTCAATTCGTCTCGAATATATAAAAGGGCTTCCTTTTCAAACTCGTCGTTAAAAAGAAAGAAGAATACCAAATCCGGCTTGCTTTCTTTGACGAGCCCAACCAATTTATTATTCATTTCTTTTCTGCCATACCTTTTATATAACTCATCAAATGGAAAATGAATAATAGTGTTGGCACCATTATCCATTTTAATTAAAGTATCGAGGAAGTTGTAATACTCGAAACTCAATCCACGCGCCGGGTCGCCATATTCGTACTTCAAACAGCAGACAATTATTTTCATTTTCGAGCATAAAAAAACACAAATTTAACACACTAATAGGAATATAAGGGTTTTGTTTAGGGGAAAAAATCAAGAAATCGAAAGAAAGTCATTAACAAAATTTATTCTTCTTCCAAGAATTTTGGAAAAATTTCTTTGGAATGGAAAGAATAAAAGATTTGCTCTAAGCAAATCCGATTGGCTTGAGGCAAATTGTCGAATTCTAATGTTTATCTCCTTTTCTAATTGTTGCAAACTTCGATTATATGGGAATTTCTCAATTCCTAATTCAAGTGTTCTCTTCGCCTTCTCGAAATCATTAATTTGTAAATAAGCACGAACGAGAAGTATAAAAAGTAGAGGGAATTCATCATACTTTTGAATTCCCTCTTGCAAAATTTCAATAACACTGTCAATGTTGCCTGTAATAAACTCGGAATTTGCCCGGTCTATCAAACTAATTGGATCATCAAAATTCTCCATCGTTAATCTCTTCTGCCAAACAAGCGAAGCAAGAATAAAAAGAGATTGATAAAATCGAGGTATAAAGTGAGAGCTGCAAGAATTGAATATCTGCCCAAAGCAGTGCTATTCTCGCTCAATTCATAAAACATTTGTTTAATTTTCTGAGTGTCGTAAGCAGTCAAGCCAACGAAAACAAATACCCCAATTATTGAAATAGCAAAATCGAGAGCTGAGCTTGCAAGAAAAATGTTTATCAAGGTTGCAATGATAATCCCAATCAAGCCCATAAACAAGAAACTGCCCCAACTGGTCAAATCGCGTTTTGTGGTATAACCATAGAAACTCATCGCGGCAAACAAGGCAGCAGTTGTAAAGAAAACATTTTGAATGGTTGCGCTTGCATAGACAGCAAAAATCAATGAGAGGGTGAGCCCATTTAAGAAAGAATAAAGAAGGAACAAAAAGCCAGCAGTTGAGGTTTGTAAATCCATTACGCGAGCCGAAAGATAGAAGACCAGTCCCAATTCGACAAAGAACAAAATAAACAAAGAAAACGGATTGGCAGCAAAAAAGACAAATAATGGAGTATTAAAAGTAAACAATGCGGTTACACCCGAGACAGCCAATCCAGCAACCATCCACAAGTATGTCTTGCGGATGTAATCTTGAAGTGCAAGTGCAAGCGAAGGATTTTCGAAGGAAGCGAGATTCCTTTTCATATTTTCACCACTTTGTTAAAATAGATAATCGAACAAAAAAAACTTTAATTGTAACTTCAAACATCAATATGAACTATCCAGTTACGAGTATCTTTAATCAGCCCGTGTTGAATACCCGTCAGAGTATCGTACATCTTTCGTGCTATTGGTCCAATCTGATTGTTGTTTATAATCATCTCCTGGTCACGATAATACAATTTACCAACGGGCGAAATCGTTGCTGCAGTGCCCGTTCCAAAGACTTCCTGCAATGTCCCTCTTTGATATGCTTCGAGCACTTCTTGAATTTTTATCGAACGTTCTTGCACTTTGATATTCATTTCGCGAGCTAATTGCAACACCGAGTCGCGAGTAACTCCCGGAAGAATCGAGCCTTGGGAAAGTGGCGGCGTAATCAAAATATCATCGATAACAAACATTATGTTCGTTGCTCCGACTTCGTCGACAAATTCATGCTGAATACCATCGAGCCAGAGCACCTGGGAAAAACCTTTTTCCTTGGCTTTTTGTCCAGCGTAAAGTGATGCAGCATAGTTAGCAGCGGTTTTCGCATTGCCAAGTCCACCACGAACAGCCCGGACAAACTGGTCTTCAATCAAAATCTTAACCGGATTTAAACCTTCGGGATAGTAAGATGCAACGGGAGAAGTCATAATGATGAAAGTATATTCGCTCGAAGGGTGAACACCAAGAACACAACTGCTACCAAAGCAAACTGGACGAATATACAAAGACTCTCCAACAACTTTGGGAACAAACTTATGGTCGAGCTTCACCAACTCAATTATTGCTTCGACAAACTTTTTCTCGTCAAATTTTGGAATGCACAACCGTTCTGCAGATGAATTTAAACGCTTTGCATTCATATCGGGACGAAAAAGATTCACTCCACCATTAACATCGTAATATGCTTTCAATCCTTCGAAAATGGTTTGACCATAATGCAAAGTCATCATTGCAGGTTCAAAACAAATTGGACCATAGGGAACAATTTTACCTTCGTCCCATTGGTTATCCTTGAATACACTTATGAACATATGATCGGAAAAAAAACGACCAAAGCCAAGATTTTTCCAATCGATTGATTCGTAACGGGTTTTAGTTGCTCTTTCAATACTAATTCCCATTTTTTCACCATCGGAATATTTAAGAAATGTAATTTTACGAAAAAAATATCAAAGAGAGAACTAAACATCAAATTTGTGTTCAAAATTGTTGAAATAAAAATAAAAAATTTTTTCAAAGAATGATTTTCCAAAACAATTTATAGCGGAAAGCACAACAACATTAACATTAACAAATATATACAAAAAATTAATCTTTGCTGTGTTTTGCTTTCGAGGAGGATTATTTTTCATAATTTGCAATTTCGAAACTTTGATATATTCAAAGTTTATTTTTTGTATTAACAACAATAATGGAGAAATTACGATGTCAACAGAGGGTTTCAATCCGTTCAAAATGGCACAGCAGCAATTTGACGCTGTTGCTGAAAAATTAAGTTTAGACCAAGCTACCCGGGAGCTACTCCGCTGGCCTGAAAGAGAATATCAATTTAACATCCCAATTCGAATGGATGACGGTTCATATCGAGTATTTCGAGGCTTTCGTGTTCAACACAACGATGCCCGTGGACCAGCTAAAGGTGGGATTCGATTCCATCCAAATGAAACAATCGACACAGTTAGAGCTCTTGCAATGTGGATGACTTGGAAAACGGCTGTTGTCGACATTCCTCTCGGGGGAGGTAAAGGTGGCGTCGTTTGTGACCCACACCATCTTTCACTTCGAGAACAAGAATTGATTTGCCGAGGCTGGGTTCGACAAATTGCTCGCAATGTTGGGCCTTTTCAAGATGTTCCAGCCCCCGACGTAATGACCACAAGCCAACATATGATTTGGATGCTCGATGAATATGAAAAAATAACTGGAATCAAAGCTCCAGGCTTCATCACTGGAAAACCCTTGGGCCTCGGTGGTTCTCTTGGAAGAACCGAAGCCACTGGCTACGGGGTAATGTTCACCGTTCGCGAAGCGTTGAAGTTCCTTGGTATTGATATTAGTAACACAACAGCAAGCTTCCAAGGATTTGGAAATGTGAGTCAATACGCACTTCAACTTTACACGAAGATGGGCGGAAAAGCTATTGCTGTTTCAACTTGGGATCCCAAAGAACAAACCGCAATAACTTTCAGAAAGAAAGATGGAATACAATTTGAGGAACTTATTGGAATTACAAACAAATTTGGAGAAATCGACAAAGACAAAGCCCGAGAGTTGGGATACGAACTTCTTCCCGGCATTGCTTGGATCGAACAGGAAGTTGACATTCTTGTCCCCGCTGCACTTGAAAACCAAATCAACAAAGATACTGTTCAGATGATTAAACCAACTGTTAAAATCATCGCCGAGGGTGCCAATGGTCCCACAACTCCCGAAGCTGATGAAGTTATCAAAGAAAGGAAAATTCACCTCATACCAGACTTTTTATGCAATGCCGGTGGAGTAACTTGCTCTTATTTCGAACAGGTTCAGTGCAATATGAATTACTACTGGAGTAAAGAAGAAGTTCTCAGCAAACTCGACCAAAAGATGACCAGCGCATACCATTCTGTGCTTGAACTTTCTAACAACAAAGGGGTCTATATGCGCGATGCAGCATATATGATTGCCATTTCCCGCGTTGCAGAGGCAGTAAGACTTCGTGGCTGGGTATAATATACTAGTACTTGTGATGAAATTCCAAAGCCCACCTTCGGGTGGGCTTACGTATTTTATACCAAGTCTATGCTCCAAATAAACTGTTTTTGTGTGCTTAGTAGAAGAATTCTTTGTGCTGGTATTTTCACTCCGTATTGGGGGGAATATTCATAGCTTTGGATTTCAAACTTGCAGTTTGGAGTCTTCAACTCGAGTAGAATTCCAGCCCTTCGTAAAGTAAAACCATCCGGTTTTACTTCAATTAAAACTTCCGGATGTAAGTGAAAATAGATAATTTTTAAATCATCGATCTCAAGCCTATCTTCAAATGTAATACTTTGAAAGTTGAAGTGAACAATCCTGCGGTGTGGTCTTTTAAAAGCATAGTGCTCCATAATTATTGAATTATCGGCTTTCCGAATAACATTTGCTCTTGTCCTATGTTTCCAAATCCAAAAGAGATTTTCAACATCTCCACACTGCCAAAGATTTTGTTCCTCTCCCGCGGGAACAAGAGTATTATGTGAATGGGCAGAGCGATACTTGTTCCGTTCTACTTCTGAGCAAGTGTAACAAAATAAGCCAGGATCAACAAAGAAATCAACTCCGCGAACACACAATGTAAAAGACAACTGGTCGTTGTGCGAATGTCCTCCTTTCCCTTGCTGACCAATATCTCCACAGCGAAGGCTTAACTCATAGTCAACAGATTTAACGATATAAAGCCCGAAATCATCGAATGCAAATAGCTTAGGAAATAAGACTATTTCTTGCTTCGGCAAATTGAAGCATCTTTCGGAATTTTTCTTCAAAATAAATTGATTTCGCACGCCCCCGTTTTCACTTAAAGTTTCGATGAGATGATAAACAAAATTTCGTTTAAGCACATTTTCATAAAGCGTTCCATTCCAGTTGAAATTTTCAAAGAAATAATATGGACGAATGAAAAAGCCACTATCATTATCGCCAAAAGAATCAATTTCTTCATTCGATTTACGCATTTTGAGTGTGAATTTAACTATTTTGTATATTCTTTCGAGGAACTCCTTTGGAAATGCCAATCTAATATGGTGTAAATCAACCGAAAAAGAGGCGGGTTTGATAAATCTCGTGCCAATCTTTAGATGCCTTTTTTTTGGGAGATATTTACTCAAATTAACCAAACTTTCCTTCTGGAAGAAATTTAGTATGTACAATGCTAAAAGAAGCATTTCAGCAACTTGAATATGGTAATATGTCGAAGCCTCGAAATTTCCACCATCTGGGAGGAATTGAAAAAGAGTCTCAGAAATTAACTCGTTTATAGCAAAAGCAAGAATACTTATCGATAATTCACTTTCTGGAAGATAGAAGCCAGCAAAAATCAATGAAACAATATTTGCAAAATAATGATTGCCACGCAACCCACCAGACCATTCAAGATTTTCAATAATAAAATAGATGTGTTCATAAATGCTTTGAATGAATATTTGAGAAAACTTTTCTCTGAACGTCGTACCTAAATTAACAAACAAGTCGAAAGCAAATAACCAATTGGCAAGACGAATTGATACATCCATCGACGAAACCCATTGCACAGAATAACCCACAGGATTTGTTGCGACAAAATCGAGAATTTCATTTTCAAACTCATCGACAAATCTTTGGGAATTTGGATTGCCTTCTTTGCGGGCTAAATGGTAACAATATGCTAAAACGGGAAGATGTTGCATTCTTCCGAGTTCCCACGGCTGTTTTACATCTTTTCCCAATGTTATTTTCAAACTCCGATAGAACTGTGGTTCCCAAATATAGCCACTTTTCGGGTCATTCCAAAAATTAATTGGTTTATAATTTCCCGAAAAGAGAACCTCAAAAATACCCCGAGCCTTTGCTTGAAAGAAGGAAGGAAGTTTATTGATAATTTCTTCGACAGAAAGACTATGATTTCGGTTTATCCAGCCTGTGCCAAGCAAATTGAAATTATGTTCTAAAAACTGACCACCCAAGAATTCCAGCAGTTCTCGCTTTTCATAAAGAATCTCATCATTAAAAATTTGAAAATATCCAGACCTCAAACGACCAAAAGATTCAAAAGATTGCTGTGTAAAATAAAACTTTTGAATAAAATTTTCTTCTATATCGCCAACAAACTTTCTATGAAGAATTTCTTTGGCTTTGTTAAAAGTAATCTTCAACGGAACTCTTGTAATTTGCCAGAGTTTTGCCAATTCAAATCCTATTTATATAAAAGATATTTCGAGCGAAGTTTTAAAAAGTAATCCACTCCTTTATTAAGATTATTCATAAACAAATTCTCGCTGCCTTCGATTAAACTTTGAAATAAGATATCGTTACCCGTTACTTTTTTAAACATTTCAATTGAATACGGCTTGAGCTTTTCTTTTGAAAATAAATGTGGAAAATGTTTTCGTAATTCGAAAAGTAGTCTCATTCCGCAGCTGTAATATTTACATTCTTTCCCAATGTCGAATCGAACTTGAAAATGGCTATGTTTTCCCGGTCTACTCTTTTTGATGAAAAAAACTCCATCAAATTTTAAATTCGAGATAATATGTTCCAATTTACTTGAATTAACACCTTTGATAGAAAAAACTTGAAAAGGTTTATCAGTCCCAACTCCAAGATTAAAAAGATGCAGCTCTCCCAAAACCCCAAACATAGCAATACCACGTATTGCACCCGGGTTTTTAATATTTGGTGATGTCTGGAACCATTCTAATCCAGTATCTTCCCAAACCATCTGACGCTTCCAATTCTCCATTTTTACAATGGTCAAATCACATTTTCTTGCATTACCATTCGATTTCAACCAACCTTCCTCGTTTATCATCATTGCAATCTCACCTATTGTACAACCATGTATGTATGGAACGGGAATAATCCCAACAAACGAGGTCCATTTTGGCTCGACAACATTTCCATCGACAATATTTCCTCCTAAAGGATTTGGTCTATCGAGAACGATTAATGGTACATTTGCATCCGCACAGGCTTCCATCACTTTGTAGAGTGTGCTGATAAAAGTGTATGAGCGAACGCCTATATCCTGTAAATCCACAACAACGACATCAACTAAGGACATCTGAAAGGGCGTAGGCTTTCGATTGTTACCATATAATGAAAAAATCGGAACCCCATACAAACTGTCGTCTGGAACCATTTTACCAGCGGGCACCGTCGTAAAGAAGCCATGCTCGGGAGTGAAAATTGCACTTAATGTAAATTTGGGATTGTTGACAAAATATTCAACGGTCATTTTTTTTGTAGAGGAACGGCTCGCAGAATTAGTTAACAGACCGACTTTTTTACCATTGAGAATTTTGAAATCATCTTTTATTAAAACATCAATACCTAAAAGGATTTTCGATTGGGCAAACTCTTTTGTGAAAACCAAAGTTTGACAAAAATACGAAACTATAACCAAGCAAAGTAAATATCTTGCCATCGAATTAAAAATTTGAAAATTTCAAAATTAAGAAAATCTAACGTGTATAGGGAGTTTGAAGGTATTTTTGTGCTTGTTCGTGAGAATCGCGATAATTTTTCCAAGACAATACCTTGTTGTACTGCATAATTGCATATTTGCGTTTTCCTTGTAGATCGAAAATTTTGCCAACTTTCAAATTTAAGTAAATCATAAAAGCGGAAGGTCCGTTCTTGTCCAATTTTCTTGAATATTCGTCGCATTTGTAGAAAAAGTCGAGAGCCTCTTCGTAGCGCTCCAGTTCAAACAAGGCACTTCCAATATAATAGAGCGCTTCTCGTGCAGTTTGAAAATCAAAGCCGGGCTTATTCTGGTTACACCATTGCAGTATTTTTTTCCAATGTTGTTCCCATTCATCGAGATAGTAAAGAGAAACAAGTGTCCGACCATAATAGCGTTGGAAGACGGGATTATTTGGATATTTTTCAACCAACTCTTTTGCAATGTTATAGGCAGAATAGAAATCTTTTTCAAAGTCGTAATATATTTGTAATAAAACCAACTTTGCTTCGATGCTTGCATACCGAGCATATTTTGCTGAAGCATTTAGTTGAAGAATTCCAAGGCGCTTGTCGCCTTTGGGAAGGAACAGCATCAAAGGTTTGAGCGCAGGGTTCTCTTGGGGCAAAACTTCTGCAAAATAATTATAAACACCAGTGCCAAGCATAATATCATAATTGTTTGGCGCAATTTCAAGGCACTTCATCAATATTTTGAACCCAGAATAACCATCGTTTGCAGCGCGAAACCAATTTTCACGCAAAACGTTGTAGCGTCCACGATAGCCAATAGCGCCACCTTTGAAAAACAAAGCGCTTAGTTCATATTCGTTTGTATCCAAAATTTTATCGCAAACTTCAATGGTCCTTTCTATTTTCTCAAGAAAGGACTTATCGAAGTCTCTGGAGTTGCGAAAAGCAACAATTTTCCACCAATCCACCATAGCTCGAAGAAAATACCCCGCAGGAAGGTCTGGATATCTTTCGATGACTTGTTGGAAGCACTTCTCTGCACTCTCGAATTCCAAATTGTAGATATAATCGGCTCCAAGACGCACAAGACTATCAGCGTCAGTTTTCATCGAGGGCCATTGAGCAAATATATATCTACTGGTAAGAACCAGAAAAACTATAATTAAAGAGATTTTTACACTACTATTGGTAGTTTTTCCTCGCAACCTGGACATATTGCTTTGCCATCCTTTTTCAAATAATTAACTTTGGTAAAATATCTTTCACGTTCGACAACCAAATAATTGCATTTCGGACAATAGGTATTCTCAGCATCCGGTATGTCGGTGTTGCCTACGTAAACGAAATTTAAACCATACGACTTTGCAATTTCACGGGCACGAACTAGTGTATGGTAGGAAGTTGGAGGCTTTTCTTTCATTTTATATTGCGGATAAAATCTACTAAAATGCAATGGGATATCTCTCGATAAATTTGCAACGAATTGTGAAACTTTTGCAAAACATTCATCGCTATCATTCTCCCCCGGTATAACAAGGTTAATAATTTCCATATGAATTTTCGAAAGGAAAACCCGCTCAATGTTTTCCAATACAGGTTTCAAATGCCCGCCTGTGATTTTTAAATATTTCTGGTCATCAAAAAATTTCAAATCTATATTAATAGCGTCGAGAAGTTTTTCTTCTATAACGATTTGAAGCATCTCCTTGCTAAAATATCCGTTAGATACGAAAAGATGCACCAAATCTTGTGTCAAGGGATTTTCTTTTGCCTTCAAAATAATATCCCTTGCATATTCAAAAAAAATTGTTGGCTCGGAATAAGTGTATGAAATCCCGTCGACCCGGTATTTTATAGCAAGTTCAACAATTCTTTCTGGGGGAACAATATCTTGAAGCAGAAGATATTCTGGCTTTAATTTAATGGATTGTGAAAGATAACTATTTTGGCAGTTTGCACACTTGAAATTGCATCCGGGCGTACCAAAAGATAAAACCCGCGCTTTCGGTTTGAAATGATAAAAAGGTTTTTTTTCAATAGGATCTACAGCAACCCCATCGACTTTGCCATATGTATACGACTGCAAGACACCGTCTTGATTAAAACGAACCCGACAGATACCACCACGATTATTTTTAATCTTGCAATAATGACTGCAAAGATTACAAACAACTTCCTTGGTATTTTCATCTATGACTTGATAAAGCAAGGCTTCTTTCATAAAATCAAAGCAAACCTAAAGTTTTCATATCTTCTTCAAAATTGCTTGGTTTAATCTTGATTAGCCAGCCCTCGCCATATGGGTCGAGAACAGCGATCTCGGGGTTTTTCAATACTTCCTCGTTAACCTCTACCACTATACCCGAGAGCGGGGAAAATATTGGTTGTGTTCTTAAATCAGAAGAGAAAATTTGAAAATACACACTTCCTTGCCGAATCTCGTCGCCAACAGATGGTAGATAAACGGTTTGAATTTTTCCTACTGTGTACAAAACAGCTCTTTCAACACCAAGAACCACAAGGCCTTCATCATTCATCATCAACCAAGAATATTGACCAATTCCTTGGATATTTCCAATAATTTCGTTTTGCAAAGGAGATTTAACAGCAACTTTACTTGGAGCATCGACAAGACTGGCTGCTCTGTCAATCACCTTGCGCAATTCTTCGCGAGTAAATGGTTTGGCAATGTAATCGAAAGCCCCAAGTTGCATTGCTTGCAAGGCAGTATTGATTGTTGCGTAACCAGTTATCATTATAACAAAAATCTTCTCGTCTATTTCTTTCACTTTTTTAAGCAATTCTAAGCCGTCTATTTCCGGCATCATTAAATCGGTTAGTATAATATGAGGCTTGAACTCATTTACTTTTTTCAAACCTTCGAGGGCGGATATCGCTGTCTGCACTTCAAAGTTTTCATCTTTCTTCAAAAGGCGCTTGATGCTATCAAGAACAATTTGTTCATCGTCGATTACCAATATGCGTATTTTATTGTTGTCCATAACTAACCCTAAGCAAAATTTTCTACTTCAAAATAAGCCGGTAGCAAAATTCTAAAAATTGCCCCTCCATTTGGCGCAGTGTCGACTTCAATGGTTCCATGGTGGCGTTCTATAATCCCCCAACTAACTGCCAAACCCAGTCCGCTTGTGCTTTTGGTTGAAAAGAAGGGCTCAAAAATTTTGTCAATCAAATTTTCGGGTATTCCCGGTCCTGTGTCTTCAATTGAAATAATACACTTTTTTTGCTGGCGGTAATATTCGCTTGTTATCCAAATTTTACCTTTGTATTTCATTGCATCGGCAGCATTTATTAATAAATTCAGAATAACTTGTTGTATCTGTTTTGCATCGGCTTTGATTTTTGGGATTTTTTCTTCCAATTGAACATTGATTTCAATATCCTTGAATTGAGGAAGTCGATCAACAAGACTCAACGAATGTTTAATTATTAGATTTGGGTCGACAATTTCAAATTTTGGTGTACTTTGCTTTGCAAAGTCCAAAAGATTTCTAACTATGTCCCGACAACGCAAAGTTTCGCGAATAATAACTGCAATATCTTCTTGCAATGGATGGTCTTTGTCCAATTCTTCTGAAATACTTTCAGCATAAGATAGAATTCCGGTCAGTGGATTATTAATCTCGTGGGCGACGCCTGCGGCAAGTTTGCCCAGTGCAACAAGTTTTTCGCTCTGTACCAATTTTTCCATCAAATGAACCTCGTTGGTAGCATCGCGTCCGATTGTACAAGTACCAATAATTTTACCTTGTGAATCGGTAAGCGGAAATCGTAGCATCCGAAAATAATGTTCCTCGCCGTTAAGTATAATTGTTTCATTGTACTCTAAAGATTTGCCCGTTCGAAGAACTTCAAGATCGTGGGCTTTAACGGTTTGCGCAAGTTTTGGAGGCAGAACATCCTCGGGCTTCTTGCCAATAAAATCTTCCGGAGCCTTTCCAAAGGCTCGAGCAATCACTGGATTTACAAGAATGTATTCCCCATTTAAATTTTTCATACTTATCCAATCTTGAGCATTATTGATAAAACTTTTCAGTTTTTGCTCCAATGTTTCAACTTCGCGCCTCAAATAGACAAGCTCTGTTATTTTGTGCCAATTAGAAAGAATGTATTTAACATTTCCCTGGGAGTCAAAAATTGGAGAGCGGTTCACTTCCCAGTAAGACTCATTTGGTGGCGGTGAGTAGTGGACCATCGTATGGGATTTCTTTGTCTTTCGTATGTAATTGATAATTTCCTCGAGACCTTTCCTATCGCAGTTTATTTCAGCTATTTCAAGCAATTGATAACATTTTTGACCAATTATTTCTTCTTCGTTTAAACCAACAAATTCACAAAAAGACTTATTTGCACGCGTAATTGTTTGGTCTAAGTCCATTACCACAGTTAAATCTTGAAAGCTATCGAAAATTGATTTCAAAAATACATTGTCTTCTTCAATAATTTTTTCAAGTTTCTGCAAGTCGGATATCTTTTTGTCGAGTTCCTCGTGGGCAAACATCAAATCCCAAAAAATATGTGCAATCGAATGCTCAATAAGTTTAATTTCGGGTTTTAATTCCAGTTTCAACCTTTTAACAAAATCATCATTACCAGTCAACTCGATAACAACCCCAACATCAAGAAGTTCCAATGCTTCCTTGTAATCCGAAAATGTTTGCAAACCCAATTGCTTTGCAAATACAAGGCCTTCGGCTTCGGGATTAATATCAACAACAGCAACAACTTTTAAATTTAGTTCTTTGATAGGCTTCTCGCGAAGCAATTTCAAAATTGCATAACAACCCTTTCCACCACCAATAATTATTGCATTCATTTTGTTTCAAGTTTAATTATTTCCGTTTTGCTTTCAAGAGGAAATTCCGCTTCGAGCATTTCGGTATAATCTTCAATAAATTCTTCAATGCTATTGTAATATGCAACTGGTCTCACCGTAAAATGAAGAAGTATTTTATTCAATTTTATTGGAATATATGGATATAACTTCCCCAAATTCATAATCCTGTAGTTGTAGAAAGCCGAGGCATCATTTTGTGTTAAACTCATTTTAACTTGATATGGAAATTCATTCCCTTTCAGCACCTGGTCGAAAGTTTTTAATCCTTTTGCAACAGCATATGATAAAATATTCCCACAACTCCATAAATCAAAGTCCGATACATCTTGCATCAAGTCGAAATCAATCCAGCGATAGTTCCCGGTTTCGCTTTCAATTATAATATGGTCATTTCGAATATCGCCGTGGCAAAACTTATTATCATGCAAAAAACTTATAGCTTCGAAAGATCCCTTCAACTTCCAAAGAATCTTTGGCAAATCCTCGAAAAAATATGCTTCGTGGCTTTTTTCAATCATTGGTATATACTGAAAAAACGATTTCCCTCGGATGAAATCTATAATTCGGACAGCGTTTCCCTTTTCGTCGAAGCAAACAAATCCTTGCATAAATCTTTTGTCTCCTCGTACTAGTTCTAAAACCTGCCCTTCTTTGATTGGATTGCGATAACATCGAATTCTTAAAAACCCAATGTGGGCGTAGAATTCTTCGTGGAAAACTGTTTTTATAATTTTTTCTGAATTATCTGCTAAACTTATTGTGTTGAAAACCCAATATTTGGGCTGGTCGTCGATGCCGAAACGAGGTTCTCGTACATTCCCTTTGACAAGATAATCGCCACAAGTCAATCGCAGTATATCTCCGCGATTGATACGCATCCAATCAGTAGTATCGGTAAAAATTTTAATGCGCGCTGGATTTACCTTCCACCCAAGTAGTTCTTTTATCTTTTCAGCAAAATATTCTTTTTCACTCTGATTTTCCATATCAATCATCTTTTAAGATTAACTTCTGCATATACTTTGGAAGTTTCTTCACAACCTCAAAATATGAATTATCGATTAAGCGATATATTAAATTATTTTCAATATTATCGACGAGTTGAACTGTAATCCAGTATTTTTTGTTCATATGATAACCCGGGGAAACAAATTCATAGGTTTCGACAAGAGAGACCACATCGAAAGGATTTGCTTTTAAATTTAGCCATGGTGGTACAGAGTAAATATCTAAAAGCGCAAACATTTTCCCAAAAACTTTGAACACAAGTGTTTCATCATCAAAAGGAAACTCCTCTGTTACAAATGGCTTAGCAAGACAATAATCACGCAACTGTAACAAATCCATAATTTAAATTCTCCCATATCCTCTTTTTTATATAAGTTGCTTTTTTATGTAGAACAATATTTTTTCATTGGTTATGGAAAATACAAATTTAAACTTTGCACTTGAAAATCCAATATCAACGCTAACCAAAAAAGACAAGAACGATTGGACGAGAAAGGATTTCATCAGTCTTATTCATACTCTAAACCTTGAAAGGATTACGTTCCATTATGTTGCAATCGATGGTAAACCACGCCAAATGCAAATCCCAATTCAAAACAAAAAGCAAATCGAATCATTACTTGCCGATGGAGAGCGCGTCGATGGTTCATCTTTATTCAAAGGTATTGTTCCAGTGGGGTCTTCCGACCTCTACGTTGTCCCAATCTACAAAAGCGCTTTTCTAAATCCATTCGACAACAAAAGTCTTGATTTCTTTTGTCGATTTTTCGACAAGGATGGAAATCCAGCAAATTTCACACCCGACGGAATCCTTGCAAATGCAAAAAAATATTTCACCGACCGAACAGGATTGGAAATGAAAGCATTGGGTGAATTGGAATTCTATCTAATCTACGATATGCCCAAAAAGATGTACATTTTAGGCAAACAGCAAGGCTACCATAGTAGCCCACCATATGCAAAAACAACAACTATTGTAAATGAAATGTCTACAATTATTGCCAAAATTACAAACTCGGTCAAATACAGCCATAACGAAGTTGGTTACGTTGAAAACTTACAGAGTGAAATTCCCGAGCTGAACGGAAAATCGGCTGAACAGGTCGAAATTGAATTCCAATTGACTGACATCGATGACTTGGCAAATTATTTAGTGCTTTCTGCTTGGGTTATCCGAAATGTTGCATATCAAAACAATTGTATAGCAACTTTTTTCCCAAAAATCGACCCAGGACATGCTGGCAATGGCTTGCATTTTCATCTTGCTTTAACTAAAAATGGGGTAAATATTATTCTTGACAATAAAGGAAATCTTTCGCCGAAGGCTTTAATGGCAATCGGAGGACTTTGCCATTACGCTCCAAGCCTCACTGCATTTGGGAACACTGTTGCTGCCTCGTATTTGCGACTTGTACCCGGGCAGGAAGCCCCAACAAAAGTTTGCTGGAGCGACTCGAACAGAAGTTCCCTCATTCGTATTCCACTTGCTTGGTCAAACACAAACAACCTCGCAAAAAAAGTTAATCCCCAAGAAAATGAATTATTTGAATACGAAGATACTCGTCAAACAATAGAATTCAGAAGTCCCGACGGAAGCGCATTGATCCATCTTATTCTATCCGGACTTCTTCTTGCAGTTGAATGGGGACTTAGCAATCCCAATCGTTCCTTGCAAATCGCTGAACATTACAAAGTGGAAAACGAATCAGATTTAATTTCAAAAGATTTGGAAGTATTGGGAAAAAGCTGTGTTGAATCGGCAGAAAAACTCCTACAAAAAAGAAGTCATTACGAACGCGATAGCATTTTCCCGCCTTCTGTTATCGACTACTATGCTAATTACTTACTTGCCGAAAACGACAAGGATTTGAACTCGCGTTTAATTTCTTTGCCAGAAGAAGAACGCCTGATTGAATCGCGAAGAATTATGCATAGAAATTTACATAAGTGTTAAATTTATTTTAAACTAAAAATTAAATCCAATGACAATAGTCGATTCACCGGTTTCAATTGTAATTCTTGTTCTTTTGGCTTTATTTTACTTAATCAGTTTAGCTTCGAAAGATATCGTTTTACAAAAATTTTCACTAAATCCCTTTTCAGTTGTCCACTCTAAACAATTTTACCAGATAGTCACACATATATTCATACATCTTGATTTTGCCCATTTATTATTTAATGGATTGACTTTCTACTTTTTTGCACCTCACCTCGAATTCATAATTGGGGGCGATCTGCTTTTATTGATTTTCCTCACATCTGGCATAGTTGCTTCTTTGCCTTCAATAATAAAGCAAAAAGACAATCCAAGCTACTATTCGCTTGGAGCTTCGGGTGCAATATCGGGCGTGGTATTCAGTTATATCCTTTTCTTCCCTACTTCCAGAATTTACATATTTTTCATTCCGATTGGGATTCCAGCACCAATTTTCGCCATGCTTTATCTTGCTTATTGTTATTATGCTGGAAAGAATCCTGAAACAAAAATCAACCACGATGCACATTTCTGGGGAGCTGTTTGGGGCTTGGTTCTTACTGCAATTCTTTTTCCAGATATTGTTAAATATTTCTTCTCGATGCTCGGATTAGCATTCTGAGTCAATTATTCAACTTTTTCATTATCAAAATATCTTTCGTACCAAAGTGCAAGATTGAGAAGAGTAAAAATTCTGAAGCCATATTTCCCTTTTCCTTTTCGATGCTGTTGTAATATGAAATTCAAATAATCGTTGTTGAAAATATACTTGAAAAGATTGGAATTATTAATTCTTGCATATGCAAAATCGAACCATTCCTTCCGCAACCATTCATTGATTGGAGCCCAGAACCCTTGTTTCTTTCGATGAATTATCTCCGGCGGCAGAATTCCTTCGATTGCTTTTTTCAGTAAATATTTTGTAGTTTTTCTATCTGGTACTTTAATTTTCTCGGGAAGAGACATAGAAAATTCAATAATGCGGTAGTCGAGAAAAGGAACTCTCGCCTCAATGCTATTTGCCATTCCCATCTTATCGACACGCATCAAAAGAAGCTCGGGCAAGCGTTGGGAAATTTCAACAAACAATACCCATTGTAGAAAATCCATTTTACCACTGCTCAATTTTTTCGCAGACTCGTACAAAGTCTTCACATAATTCCATGGGATTTCAATTAAACTGTGAAAATTTTCTTTGAAAAATATATCCATTTCGGAGGGAGGAAAAATCGAAACACCGCTCCAATAGTATTGCTCGCCAACGGTAGCTCTTCGAATGAAATCGAGCGGCAAATACTGATGAATAGCCTTTAAAAAAGGCTTCGATGTTAAATATGTTACATTTTGTATTGATTTTGGAAACGAAGTAAATAATTTCCAAAAAGAATAGTAAAATTTATAATCACGAAGCAACCAATTGTAACCTACAAATTGCTCGTCGCTACCTTCTCCAACTTGTACCACAATTGTCCCGGAGTCACGAGTTAGCTTGCTCAAAAAAAACAAAGGTATACAAACAGGGTCGGCGTTTGGTTCGTCTTCGTACCAAACTAAATCATAAAGTACTTCGAAGGCATCTTTGCTGTCGATTAGTATTTCGTGGTGGTTTGTTCCGAAAATTTCCACTATCTTCCTGGCATATTCCAATTCGTTGTACTTTTGTAGTTCCTTAAACCCTACAGTAAATGTATCCACTGGCCTATTCATCAACTCGGACATCAATGCAACATTCAAGCTCGAATCAATACCACCACTAAGAAACACCCCAAAAGGTACATCACTCATCATCCGGTCTTTTATAGCAATGCGAAGAAGGTCGATTATTTGACGCGTTGCCTCGTGCTCGGTAATATCGTTGTTTATACCTTTGCCCAAAGGGTTCCAATATCGCTTCAGCGTGAAATTTCCATTGGAGTCGATAATAAAGTAGTGTGCCGACGGAATTTTTTTTATATTTTCAAACAAAGTCGAAGAATTCGAACTGGCACCAAAATTCAAGTAATTGCTAATTTCCTCGATGTTTAAAATCTTTGCAACGCAAGGATGGAGTAAGATAGATTTAATTTCGGAGGCAAAAACGAAACAATCTTTTCCCAAATAATAATACAAAGGCTTTTTCCCAACTCTATCACGTGCTCCGAAAAGTATTTTTCGCTCCTCGTCCCAAAGTACAAAAGCAAACATACCAGAAAGCCGTTCGACAACATCTGTACCCCATTCCTTATAGCCGTAAAGAATCACCTCTGTATCCGTTCGGGAACGAAAAGAATAGCCTTTTTGAATTAATTCTTCACGGATTTGCAAGTAATTGTAGATTTCACCATTGAAAACTATTGCAACGCTTCCATCATTTGTAAGCATTGGTTGATTGCCCGCTGGAGTCAGATCAATAATCGACAGCCTTCGAAAAGCAAAACCACATTTCTTTTCTCGAGATAGCCAGATACCATTGCTATCGGGTCCACGATGGTAAATCACCTCGGACATTTTTTTAAGCAAATCGGGATCGACAATTTTGTTTGTATAGGCTTGGTTAAATGAAAGTGCTCCGACAATACCGCACATCAAAATTTCCTTGAAAGAGAGGAAAAGTTTATCATTTCAATCATTTCCCGAACAGCTCGCTCCAATCCAACAAAAGCTGCACGGGAGACTATCGAATGGCCAATGCTTAATTCGTCGATTGCACCGATTCTGCAAATTTCAACCACATTGCGATAATTGAGACCGTGGCCCGCAACAACTTTCAACCCCGAATTTTTTGCATAATCGGCAGCTTTTCGGATACGTTCAAGCTCGATTTTCACCATTTTCTCATCTCTTAGATTTGCATAAACTCCAGTATGAAGTTCGACAATTTCGGCACCAGTGTGAAGTACCGCATCAATTTGTTCGATTTCTGGTTCGACGAAAAAACTTACTTCGATTCCACTTCCGTGCATAGTTTTAACCAACTCAGTGAAACGAGGTACATCACGAGCCACATCAAGCCCTCCTTCGGTGGTCAATTCCAGCCTTTTTTCGGGAACTATTGTTACGAGGTCGGGTTTGATATGCAATGCAATGTTTATAATTTCATCGACAGCAGCCATTTCAAGGTCGAGTTTTGTGGTAACAATCTGACGTAGTAATTCAACATCCCTATCTTGAATGTGCCGACGGTCTTCACGCAAATGGCATACAATTCCATTTGCACCAGCAAGTTCGCAAATCACAGCAGCAGCAACTGGGTCGGGCTCGTTTCCTCGTCGCGCTTGTCTTATTGTCGCAATATGGTCTACATTAACATTTAAAGTTATCATTTTCCCAAACAAAAAAACAAAATTACAAAATTAGCATTTAAAAGAGAATTGAATCAGTCGACAACTGTGAATTTACCTAAAATATCGTTTCCACCAGATGTAATCTTAAAAAAATAGACACCTGAAGGAAGTTCAACGGGGAATCTTTCGAAATGGATTACTCGGCGCTTTTCGTAAATCGAAACATTGAAGTCATTTTTTGGTAAAGGAATTTCCTTCATAAATGAATCAAAAATTCTTAATTCAACAACACTACGCACCGTTGCATTATAGGGTACTGGAAAATTAATAGGTTCTTTCGAGATTTTACAAGGATTTGGAAACGGGTAAGAAACTGAAAATGTTCTAAATCCAAAAGTCAAGAACAAGGAATCGGCAATAAGGTTGCGGTCGCCTATGAAATCGTAATATATTTCTCTTGGATAAAGTTGGATTCCATTAGTATTGCTTTTTGATAGAACAATAGTACATTCTCTCGATGAGTCCAGATTCTGATTAATTGCACTCTTAGTATCGAGATTGGCAAGAAACACAATAAGGGTATCGTCGAGCGTTTCGGGACTTTCGGAGGGTAAAAAAATTCTTACTGGACGCAATTCAAAAGGCTTTAATCGATGCAAAAGCATTAAAGAGTTGCTGAAAGTAGTTTCATAGTTATACTTAATCGGAGGGAAAAGTTCCGCATTTGGCAATAGGTTTGGGCGGAAGTTTGAACCAGTGTAAAACAAATAAGGCAAGAAGTTTGCAATCACATCCGAAAAAGAACTACCTTTCTCTTTTAATGCCAAATCGAGCGATAGCAAAGGATTATTTCCACGACCAACATTGCGCCAGAGCTCAACTATAGGAAAATCGCCAAACCTTTTGTAAAGATATTGAAGAAAAATTGCATACCGATAACCGACGTAGTAAGTAGGATCCGCAAGTATATATTTCGAAAAGTCGTTGAACAAACTTTTTACAAATTGTAAATAGTCCTTGGTTTCTGGATAGACACGCCATTCCATAAAAGTGCTTGTCATTTCATTAATCGAGGGGAAAAGCGGGTCGCCATAGCCAAATTGAAACAAATGATGCAATTCGTGGGCAGTCGTAATTTTCAGTCCAAGATAACCAGTTTCTCGGTAGGTCGGTCGTTTGTTGCCGGATGCAAAAAAAGTGGTATCAAAAGGGCTGAAATCATTATCGATAACAGAGAAACAGGCATAACGGGGATAGACAAAAGGCGATTTTATTTCTATGTCTGCAACAGTCCAACCATAGGCAACTTCTTCGTAATAACCATTACCAATATCCCATAAGTAGAAGTCATATTCATCGCCTCCGCCGCGTCCACTATCTTTTGGCGGCGGGTCGAAACCCATTTCATTGACATACAAATAATATGCCTGCTCGAGGTAAGACAATGCAGAATCCACATAATCGGGAATACCATTTCGATTAGAGTCTAAAGACGGAACTTTGTTTGCACCAGTAGTATCGTAATGGACGGCGAAAAGTCTATTTGGCGAGAACGCAACACATTGATTTTTGGGTCTGCCGGTGGAATCGAAATAAACAACTCCAAGAACTTTGTCTTTTAATTTTTCGCTTTTACGGATTGGGAAGGTCAGACATTTAATTTCATCATCAGCATATGTAAATGTATATTGAAGAGAAAACAAAATGCAAAGTAGAAAAAGAATTCGGACAATCATAAAAGAATTTTTTACCTAAACATTTCTTTAATCATTCCCCAAGTTCGATAAATGCCATTCACTTTGTGAGCAACATTTACGGAATTTGAGTAAGAATATGTATTGTCCTTGAAGATAACTTTCACCCGATAAGAATAAGTATTTGCCGAGGTTTTATCTTCTTCGCCATCTTTTAAAAAAGCCTCTTGGTCAACATATTTATAAGTCGATGGATATCCCTTTGGGATAAAAGATGTAATCTTTTTAAAATTTCCATTATTAACTGAACGTTCAATTTCGAAAAGAGACACATTCTTTTCATTCAAAGTTTTGAATTCAACAGTAATATCTTTTCCATTAGAAGTAGCATTTATGCTTTCGATACAAGTATCAATAGCATAAAGACTTAAGAAAGCAAATATTAATAACAGCCCAAATATAACTCGTTTCATTTTTTACAAAATTTTTACTTATAAAATAACGAAATTAACAAAAAAATTATTGTTTTGTAAAATTTAAAACAAACTGGAAAAGTTTTTGTTTCGTAAATTTGTATTTGCAACGAGGTCGTGATGTACAAAATAGTTCTTCCGATTTTCGAGGGGCCGCTGGATTTGTTGTTATACTTCATCAAGCGAGATGAAATTAATATCTACGATATTCCCATTGCAAGGATTACCGACGAATTCCTTAACTATTTGAATATGCTACAGGAACTGGACATCGAAATTGCAAGCGAATTTCTTGTGATGGCATCCACATTAATGGAAATTAAGGCAAAAATGTTGCTACCCTCTGAAAAGCAACCAGAGGGAACAGAAATCGATGATCCAAGACGCGAACTTGTCCAACAACTTCTTGAATATCAAATCTATAAGGAAGTAAGCAACTATTTAGAGGCTAACTTACGCCAAACGCATAATTTATTTTTCCGTGGAATCTACGAAAGCGAAATTGCCGAAATATCCTCGAATTATAAAACTTACAAACCTGCAACTGTTTACGACCTTGCAAAGTCATTCTACAATCTTATTACAAAAAATCAAAAGGACGGGTTTCACGAGATTAGAATGACAGAATACAAACTTGAAGATGCAATCTCAAACATTCTACAAGTGTTGCAATTCGAACGACAAATTTCATTTCGTAAACTTTGTGCTACTACATCAAGACAAATTTTAGTTCTTTACTTTGTGGCAATATTAGAATTAATCAAACAAAAAAAGTTATATGCTTATCAATCAGACTACGAGGAAGATATCTTCTTATTTCTCACATCAAATTTACCGAGAAATTAACTATGCAAAAAGTTTTCTTCAATTTGGATAGAGAAACACAAAAACAAATACTCGAGACATTGATTTTTGCAAGCGAACAACCAATCACACTCGACGAAATTGCTGATATTATTGAAAATAAACTTGAATTCTCCGACTTTCCTACATCAAATTTTTCAATTGCAGAAACAATACATTTGGGGGAATATTTGCTTGGATTAATTGAAGAAATCAATCACGACTTGGAATCGAGCAATCGACCTTACCAAATTATTAATGTTGCAAACGGATTTACTTTTGCAACAAAAAACGAATTTGGCAAGATTCTTGGTTCATTACCCCAATTCAGACATAAGAAAAGATTTTCCAAAGCTATGCTTGAAACACTGGCAATTATTGCATACAAACAACCTATCACCCGACCAGAAATTGAGGAAATTCGCGGAACTAATTCCAGCGATATTCTTAACGTCTTGTTGGAAAGAAATCTAATTAAAATCGTTGGAAGAAAGGAAACAATAGGGCGCCCATTTATGTATGCAACCACCATCGAATTCCTAAAAACATTCGGTCTTAACAACCTTAATGAGTTGCCAAATCTGGACGAAATACGCGCGTTGGTAGAAACAAAAAACAAAAAAGAGGAACTTACTCTTAAAATTGATTTTGGCGAAGAACAGCAACAAAGTTCTATTCAATGATTTTTGAGTGTTCAACAATTTCAAGTGTTCGTTTAATGATTTCCGAACCAGTGCCAATGATTGGATTACCATGGCCCGGATAGATATCTTTTATCTCAAGCTGCGATAACTTCCTAATAGTGTTCAGATAAGTTAATGTATATGTATCGGAACGAGAAACCATACCAAAGGGCAAATCTCCAGAAAATAAAACTCCTTCGTCGGGAACAAATATGCTGATTGAATCATTGGAATGACCGGGAGTATGTATTAAAATTGCTTTTCGGTCTCCAACACAAATTTCCATCCCATCTTGCACTATAACGTCAACAAAATTATTCTTGTTGTATGCAAAAACTTTTGGATTGAATTTCTTTTTCACAAATGCCAGTCCGCCTTTGTGATCGAAATGTTCGTGTGTGATAATTACTTGCGAAACTTTCTTTTGTCCAATTCCCGTAGGCACTTCCTCAAGGTATGGTATAATGTAATCATCAGTGCCAACATCAATCAAAGTGTTTAAATCATCAATTCTATTCCAATCTCCAAGAATATAATAAACATTACAAGAGTATTTTACAGGATTTAATGGCAAAGCAACAATTCTCATAATACTTTCCTATAGATTGAAACATTATTAAAAATTTGAACAAATTTTTGTTCGAGTTCAGATGGAATTTTCTGAGTTTGCTCCAAAGCAATGAATCCCCCATCCCGCAAAGCATGGTAGAACATTTCAAGTACTTTTATCCTTTCGAGATAGGAAAAGTGGAGAAGCACATTCTTGCAAATTATTGCTGTAAATCCAGTTTCGAATGGAGAAAACTGTAGCAAATTGTGTTTGACGAATACAATTCTCGTATGAATTTCAGGAACAATTTTATACCTATCCTTATCAACCTTAGCAAAATACTTTTCGAAAATACTTTGGGGAATTCTCGAGAGGTCTCTGTAAGGATATATTCCGCTTGTAATTGTCTTTTGGAATTCACCTGTTTCGTCGATATCCGATGCAAAGATTTTCACTTTCTTAAATGTAAAATATCCAACTTTTTCAGCCAGAAGAATGGCAAATGTAAAAGGTTCCTGCCCAAGAGCACAACCCGCATCCCAAATCTTGATTTCCCTTTGTTCAAGCGCTTCTTTCGCCACGAGTTCGGCAAGTCGCTCCAAAACAAAATGGTCGCGAAAGAAAAACGAAAAAGCCATAGTCAACGATAACTTTTATTAAATTTGTAAGTTAAAATAATTTCTCTTTATAATATGCTTCAGAGTTTGTATATAAAAAACTTTGCCCTAATCGATGAAATCCATATTGACTTCCAGAACGGTTTGAATATAGTTTTGGGCGAGACTGGTGCTGGGAAATCAATTGTAATCGACGCACTTATGGCAACACTTGGGGAAAGGACATCACCCGAATTCGTTAAAAGTGGCGAAATGAAAGCTGTTGTCGAAGCAACATTTTCGGTTGATGACCCTCAAATAATTAATTCAATTTTAAACGATCCGGAAAACACTGTGAACAACCTCCTCATTCTGCGCAGAGAAATCTTTTCCAAAGGTACCACGCGATGCTTTTTAAATGACACACCATATCCACTGAATGTAATCAAAGAAATTGGCGAATATCTTGTCGATTTTCACGGGCAACACAGCCATCAGCAACTTCTATCTCCAAAGTTTCAAATTGAACTTCTCGACAGTGTTTCCGACACGGAAAAACTCTTACAAAATTACCGAGATCTAAGAAAACATTTAGAAGAAACCATTGGTTTACTTCGCAAAACTGAAGATGATTTAATGCATTTGTACAAGGAAAATGAAAAAATCAGCTTCGACTTGCAGGAATTATTACGCATCAACCCTCAACCAAATGAATTGACAGCAATCGAAACCCAGTTGAAAAAGCTTGAGAATCAAGAGTTAATCAACTCAACTTTGAACGAAATTTATGAAATTCTTTACAAATCCGATAGATCTGTAATTGACAGCATTTCTTTTTCAATAAAGAGACTTGGAAGTTTGCTCAAATATGACTCTTCGTTCGAAGAGTTGATCCACCAACTTGAAATCACGTTGGAGAATATTTCAGAAGTTTCCAACGAAATACAAAAAAAGTTCATCGAAATTGATTTTGAGCCAGAATACATTGAAAATCTAAGGACAAGGCTTGCGGAATTAAAATACCTTGAAAAAAAATATCTGACTTACGACAATATTTTCAGCGAAAAAGAACGACTTCAAAATCTTGTTCTCTCTTCTTATTCTCTGGAGGAAAATATAAAGCATTATAAAGCTAAAATTTCACAAGTTAAAGACACACTAAAAGAAGTTGCACTTCAGATTCACAATCAAAGATTAAAGGGCATAGAACTTTTGGAAAACAAAATACCAGAAATAATCGAAAAACTTGGAATGAAAAATGTCGTTTTCAAAGTTGCACACAATTTCGACGAAATGGAAAAATACGAAATAACAGACTTGACTATTGAATTGAATGGGGAAATAATAAAATTGCTTCCAAATGGCATTGACAGGATAGAATTTCTAATTTCTACCAGCCCCGGTACAAAGCCACTTCCATTGAGCACCATAACATCTGGTGGAGAACTTTCAAGACTAATGCTTGCCTTAAAAAGTATCGCAGCCCAACGATACCAATTTCCAACAATGATTTTCGACGAAATAGATGTAGGCATTAGCGGGAAAATCGCTTCTATGACCGGCCAATTGATGAAAAACATAGCAAAAAATCATCAAATTATTGCAATCACACATCTACCTCAAATAGCTTCTGCAGCCGAGAATATAATACTTATTGAGAAAAAGGAAAGCAAGGGCAGATTCCAAATCACCGCCAAAAAACTCGACGAAAAGGAGAGAATCTTTGAGATTGCGCGACTTTTGAGCGGAGAGGTTATTTCAGAATTTGCAATAGAAAATGCAAAAAAATTGATTGCAGAAATAAATGCGAGCAAATTATGAGAAAGAAAAATTTAAGGCTTGCAATTATACTAATTTTCATCAACATTGTTTTCTTACATTTTTCGATTTTAAACATATTTTTATACCCTTTCATTATAATCAGTACCTGGTTCCACGAAATGGGGCATGGGATTACTGCCTTGATTCTTGGCGGGGAAATATCAAAAATCGAAATTTTTTCCAATGGTAGTGGAATTGCGCATCTTTCGACAAAAAACTATCTTGGAAATATTGGCAATGCACTGATTGCTTTGAGCGGTCCTCTTCTACCACCGATTTTGGGATATGTTTTTCTGACCTCGACCAAAAACAAAAATCGCACACGATTACTACTTTTGCTTACAAGTGTCGCATTGTTTGTAAGTACTTTGCTTTGGGTTCGCTCGAATTTTGGTTTCTTCTTTCTTTTGCTGATGTCTGTTTTTATCTTTTTAATTTCAACCCTAAAAGGCACTAAAACCCAGTTTGTAACAGCACAAATTATTGGCATCCAAGCCTTTATGAGTGTCTATATGAGTTTGGACTATTTGTTTTCTTCCACTGGAGAAGTAAATCAATCCTCGTTAGCCTCCGATACGATGATTGTTGCGCAAAATTTGTTGTTGCCAAACTGGTTTTGGGCAGGTTTAATCGTTTTAATTACGGTTCTACTATTAATTTTCGCACTGAAATCTTTGGCAAAAGGAGAAAAGTCTACGCCACTTCTCCAATAATAAAGCACTTTTCTTTGTTGGCAAGATAGTTCAAAACACTCGAAATATGGTCTTTTGCAACTATAAGGATTAGCCCAATACCCAAATTGAAAACATTACGCATTTCTTCGTTGGGAACATCCCCAATTTTTTGAATCAATTGAAAAATTTGAGGCACTTCCCAACTATCCCATTCAATCTTCAAAGACAAACCATCAGGTAGTATCCTCTTGGTATTCCCAAGAATTCCACCGCCAGTAATATGTGAAATTCCTTTTATTAAACTTTTTTCGACGAGGGGATATACAGAATGTAGATAACTTTTATGAATTTTCAACAATTCTTCTCCCAATGTACATCCAAGTTCCTCGAAATACTGGTCGAGCGAAAAGCGAGAAAGCAAAACATTCCTTGCCAAAGAGTACCCGTTTGTATGAAGTCCATTCGATGCTAAGCCAATAAGCACATCTCCTTTTGTAATGTTCAACCCATTGAGGATTTTCGATTTATCGACGACACCAACAATTGTTCCACTTATGTCATACTCTCCTTCGGCATAAAAGGACGGCATCTCAGCCGTTTCGCCTCCGATAAGAGCACAGTTATTTTCTTTGCAAGCTTGGACCAAGCCACTTATAACTTGGTATGCAACTTCAACATCAAGCTTACCGGTTGCAAAATAATCCAAAAAGAACAAAGGTTTTGCCCCTGCGGTCAGTATGTCGTTGACACAATGATTCACAAGACATTGACCAATCGTGTCGTGTTTTTTCATTAAGAAAGCAATTTTTAACTTTGTACCAACACCATCTGTACTCGATATCAAAACAGGATGTTCAAATTCTGGAAATTTCGCATCATAGAACCCACCGAACAAACCTAACTCTGAAAGAACCCTTTCGTTGAAAGTTGTTTTGACAAGAGACTTAATTCTTTCGACGGTTCTTTCTCCAGCCTCTATATCGACTCCTGATTGTTTATAAGTTACACCCATAGCCAACCCAAATTATTTTCCATTCATTTTCATTTTTTCCATAATTTTTGCAACTCTTTCTGCTTTCAATACAAAAGACTCCAACCTTGCTTCTACTACCTGAGGATAAGGATTGCCGTCGGTCTCGATTGTTAGAAAAGGCAAAGGCATTTCCCTATCGACAAATACTGGTAAATCAAAATCTGGTTCGTTGAGTCTACGAGCAATAATTTTATTTTCAATTTTCATTTCTGGTACACTCACAGCTTCGGCCAATCGTGTCGGCATACACCCAAAAGGACCTACGTTCACCACTCCACAATATTTTTCCATAATATCTTTCAAAGCAATGCCAAGTGTAAGCCCTGGTTCACCTTTGTATTCAAGCGGTATCAAATGCTTGCTGTGATTCAAGATTGGCTCAATCAAGGTTCTTGAATATTCATAATAACCCGAAAGTGACAAGTTTTTCTTTATCTTATGTTCTGCAATTCTCATAAAAAGAACCCGAATCCACCGCTCCAACTTTTTGCGGAAATCCGTATCTGGCTCGAGCAACTTAAGTTTCAGCAAATAGTCAACATAGAAAATCCATTCGCTAATGTATGCATCTTTCAATATAAATCCCTTAGATGCAAAATACTTGTTTAGATAACGATGAGCAAAATGGTCGCGTCGCACATATATTTCGCCTACAAGTGCAATATATTTTGCTCGATTTATCGGCTGTTTCGATGGTACTTTTTTCCTAATTGTAAGTGCAAAATTTTTGAGCGCTTTGTAAATCTTCTTGGGTTGATGTTCAAACGCAAACAGAAGTTTGTTGTATTCTTCTTCGAAGACCTTCAAACCTTCTTCGGGATTTATGGCAAGTGTAAGGATGGCACTGCGTATATCGTCGAGCACGTCACTTGTAATAATAGATTGGATGCCACGAAGAGCAAAATCGCTACCAAGACCAGCAAAACCATCTTCATTCATCAAAACAAGAGTAGCAACGTTTGGAATCTGCCGGTCGCGAATTAGATTGCGAATGAACACTGGATATTGCCCTAATCTGCAATTTCCGGCTCCTTGGACGATAAAATATGCAATTTTTTTCTTTTTATCCCAAATGTTATCAAGATAATTAAGCAAATGGCCAACAAGCAATAACAAAGGTAGGCATTCTTTTCCAGTGGCAACGCTTCGGGCAAGTTTCAAAATCTCTGGATTACTTTCGGGCATTGGTTTCGCATTGAACCCAAGCCCCCTCAATGACGCAGCAAAAAGCGGTGCTGCAAGATCGCCCATCGATGGAATAAGAATATCAATCTCTTTGCTTCGAAGTGGAATTTTGCTACCGTCGGAGCAAATATAGTACGAATCATCGCCATCGAACTTTATTTCAGCTAAACGGAATTTTGTTGAAGCCGATTTAATATTTTTTCGCACTGCACGATAATTATCAATAATGTCAAGAAATGCATCTATTCTTGTAGTTATACCAGCATCAGCAGTGTGCTGGTCGAGTTCTAATGTTAGGGATGGTTTTGTACCAATTATTTTACGAAATTGTGGAACCAACATTGAATCGGGTCCGCAAGAGAAATTCGTAATATAAACGGGAAATAATTGATCATTGTCGCGGATTGCTTTAGCAGCCTTCAAAATTTTCTTGCCCGCTTCCCAAAATTGGCTTTCATCGAGTTGATAATTATTTAAAGATAGAAACTCATAAGGAATGATGAAAACTCCCCGACTTGCAAATTTCTGTGGAATTCCTTTGTTTGCAAAAGAAGTAAATGAATTGTATGGTCGACCAACAAGAACCACTGCGAATTCATTTGGATTTTCAGCCAAAAATTGAAGGAATCGTTTTCCTTCTTGTACTAATTGATTGAAAAACCGCATTTGATTTTCAACAGCATAATCAAAAGCCCTTTCTGCAGTTTTCCTATCGGTTCCCAATTGCTGGGCAATTTCAATAAATTTTTGCTTCTCTTTGTCGAAACCATTCGAAAAGTTCAAATATGGAGATAGTGTTCTACGAGAAATGTTGTAATCTTTAAAAGCCTGCTTCAAATAAAATGGTTCACCGCTGACAAACACGCAACTACTGTTGAAATCGAGTCGTTGGGGTTCATTCTCTGCGGTCCACATTTCGAATATTTCGGGTAGAAAATAGAAATCGGGGTTCTTTTCGAGCAAGTTTTGAAACATACAAAGCGAAATCTGCGCAGGATAGCAAAAACTTGTATGCTCACGGTCGAAACCTCTCGGGTCAGGTGAATCTGGTAAAACCACTTTATAGCCAATTTCATTGAAAAAAGTGGTATATAAAGGTAAAATTGTAAAAGTATGGTATGAAAGATTTATTCCAATGGTTCCTTTGAAATCAACATTTTCCTTTTGCTGTGAAAATTCAAACAGCAAAGTATTTCTTTTGCTTATGTAATCAAATTCTTCTATATTGTAATGCTTGTTGTATAACAAATTGTAAAATTTATTGCAAGCACCACCAAATGGATATGTCTTGCCATCAATAACAATTCTATTGATTTCGCAACGTAAATCGCACTTTTCTCTTCCACCTATGCATACGAAAGGCTTTTTATAGGAGACTTCTCGTCGAGCGAGCTCTTCGAGAGAAAATTCCTGTGGTTGCAGTAAGCCAAGTTCGATTTTCTCTTTTACTTGAAGAGCAACACCAAATGCACCCATTAGGCCGGGTTCTGGGGGAACAATAATCTTTTTTCCAAGGAGAGCAGCCATCGCCACAGGAATTGCACGATTGTAGCAAACACCACCTTGCATAAATATCACATCACCAACTTGCCTGTTTCCCTTAACTCGGTTAATATAGTTCAGACAAATAGAATAGACCAAGCCGGCAACAATGTCTTCACGAGAAATGTTTTCGCTTTGTGCGGTTTTTATGTCAGAACTAATGAATGCAGCACACTGGTCGGAAAAATTTGGAGGATTTTTAGCCTTAAAGGCAATTTTTTCAATTTCGTGGGTTGGAATTCCAAAAGATTCGAAGGCACTTTCTTCGATGAACGAGCCTGTACCAGCAGAACAAGCTTCGTTCATAGCATAATCTGCAGGAACACGATTAACAAGAAATGTATATTTTGCATCTTGTCCACCAATTTCAAAAATTGTATCAACTCTCGGTTCGAAAAAGATTGCAGCGGTAGCATGGGCGATAATTTCGTTAAAAACGCCTTTTGTCAGTGCATGCAAACCAGTAACCTGTCTTCCCGACCCAGTTGTTCCCAAGCCGATTATTCTGATTTTCGTCGAACCGATTTGCTTTGCCAATTCAGAATATACCTTCCGCGCTGCCTTTATTGGCTCGCCATGTGTATAAATATAAGAGGAAGCAAGAATTTTGCTATCTTCGATTCGAAGAACGACTCCTTTGGTTGTAGTAGAACCAACATCAAGACCCACAATACAAACATCACCGTCTCGTGCAGTACTTCTTTCAAGTGTTTTAAAATCAACGAGATGTTGAAACTCGGTAAGAGGTTTGTGGAAAATAAAGGAGCTCGGATTGTTCTTGAAAAGGTTATCATAATCAATCTTCGACTGAACATTGTTTTGCATACAATAAATTGCAGCGCCAAGCGCTTCGAAGTAGGTGGCTTCCTTTGGAATTTCAACTTCAAAACCCTTTGAACGTAAATATTTCATCACAAGTTTGTTGCGAGTAACTCCCCCAATTGCCAATATTTTTCCTTTTTCTACCTTATGCAATAACTCTTCAATTTTATCAGCCATCATCAATGCCAAACCGCCAAGCACTTCTTCTTTTGGTATTCCTTTGTTCAATGCATGAGTACAATCTGATTTGCAAAAAACGGAACATCTACCGGAAACTTTAAAAGGAGAGACATTATTAGTGAACTTATCCAGTTCTTGCAGTTCAATATTCATTCGTTTTATTTGCTGAAGGAAAAACTCGCCAGTTCCCGAAGCACATTGGTTCCGAGTGATAACATCAACAATGTTTCCGTTGTTATCTAGTAAGTAAGTAACAAAGGTCTCGCTTCCAAGTGAAACAATCGCTCTATATTGCTTTCTTTCTGAATAAAGAGTTTTGAAAGCAATTTCAACAGCTTCAATTTCCGAAATATTAGGAAGATTAATTAAATGCCTTATTTTTCGTCCTGTCGCAACAACAGGAAACTTTTCGGGATTGAGAGACTTTATCTTATTCGAAAGTACTTGTCTTGGCAATCCGGCATGGGAAAATGTATTTATCTCCTCAAGTTTCCATCCAAATTCTGTCTCAGCAGAAATCGCAACGAATGTTATTGTCGAGGCTCCTATGCAAACACCAAAGTATTTTCTCATAGTTCACCAACAAAACATTTTCTACCGTATTGGTTCCCAATGGCTTGAATAGGAACGCCCAAAAAATAAAACAAAAATACCATTCAACAGCCACATCAGGATGGTTCGTAAATAACCATGCTTCCGGAATCTTCGAGGAGATTCGTAGACCCAAACTTCGTCTACAAATTTTATTTTGCCGATTTTAGCCAACCTGCGATATAAGTCAAAATCCTCCCCAGCGAAAATTTTTGGATTGTACCCGCCAACTTTTATGAAAGCATCTCTGCGAACTATTTGACATTCACCCCGACCCATTCCCAACCCAATTTTATTCAAAAAACGAACATATTTGTTATGCAAAAAATAAAAGATTTTATCCTTCCATATTTCTTCGTCAGGAAAACTCTGTACTTTAACGGCAAGGGCTATATATTCGGTGTCGTTTTTTGCCCAATTGTAAACAAAATTCAAAAACTTATCGAGATCATTGGGTATAGTATCTCCATTGATAAAAATCAAAACATTACCCAACGCTATTTCAGCACCTCGGTTTCTTCCTTCGGCAATGCTTTGTTTTTGCGGCAAGTTATGCTCAACTATCTTATTTGTAAAACGCCTTGCAATTTCAACAGTTCTATCGCTACTTCCCCCATCGCTAATAATTAATTCTGCCTTATACTTTTCCAACAATTTTTGTTTATAAATAGGTAGCGTTTTTGGCAAAATTTTTTCTTCTTGATATACAGGGATAATGATACTAATCTCTGGAAAAAGCAATTCCTTCCCCAGCGAGCTTCGAGAAGTTGCAGGAAAGGTAACTCCTTGCGTTTCATGTAAATTAAGTTTTCTCAAATCCTTTTAACAAAAAAAAAACAAACTTACAAAAAAGAATTAGAATTTAAAGGACCCGATACGTAACGGGAAAGGATATAATATGTAAAAGCGAGTGGGATGTCCAACTTCAATTGCTGGGCTGGGCAATTTAAAATAATTTAACGATTGTTTCAACCAGTTCCAGAAAGAGGAACCATCGGGAAGAAGTTTTACAAGGTCATAATCAAGAGCAAATATTAACTTTCGATTGCCCCAAACATAAGGAAAGACCGGTTCCGAAACATTCGGATTGCAGTTGTTTGCTGGATTCAATGGGTCGCACAAATTTCGAACAGCAACGCCCACAGACAAATCCAGCCATCTCGGAAAGTAATTTTTCCACTCTTTTGGAAGCAGATTATGAATATTAATACTTAACCAAAAAGTATGGGCACTATAATCATCGATGAACATTGTCGACGGTTTTCTTGAATAAGCATTGAACCAACGAGGTGGAAAGTACATAAATTTTGGTGTAAAATTTTGAAAAAAAGGGATATATGAATAGAGATAGAAAAAAACTGCACCTCCGACGTCGGCGTAGAAATCGCTCGGACTGAACCCCCAATCTTTTGAAAATCCATCAAGGATTTCGACATAAGTTGTATAGCCAAGCCCCAGCAAACCGCCAATGCCAACTGCCCAATTATAGCTAAATCCACTTTCAAGTAAAGACTGGGAAAGGACATAGGAAGATAAAAAAGTTCCATAGAAATGACCCGCCTTATCAATGTACAAAGCATATTTACCATCTTCGGCTATATGGAACTCACCGCGGTTCTTCCAGATTGTTTGCATTTGGCCTATGTGCTGAAGAACAAATATTCCAGCATAACTACCGAAAAAAATTGTAGTTTGAATTGGCTTGATTTTTGTTGTATCTTTTATCGAGTTTCCAGAGATAGTAAAAAGTGGTTTGTCGGCAATGGAATATTTATGAAAAAGCGTAGAAAGTTTCGTCGAATCATTTTGAGTAAAACCGCAAAGATTGATTCCCAAAAGTATTATGTTAAATAAAAAAATGAACTTATAACAAATTAATTTCACTTTTGAATAAATTTGTAATTGCAAAGAAGCAAAAATAAATTAAATGATGGAAAATATTGCCGAGATAATCAAAAAAACACGAGAAAGCAAGGGTCTAACGCTCGAAAACATTTCTGTTGCAACTAAAATCCGGGTTAATGTCCTAAAAGCAATCGAGGAAGGTAATTTCAATATACTACCCAAAGTTTATATGCTTTCTTTTTTGAAGGAATATCTAAAATTTCTCGGCTTAAATGTTAATGAATACAAAGAAGAAATTGAAAAAATATTCGGAGCGGAGAAAAAGGCTCTCGTCGCTAAACAAGATGAACTTACTTTTTACCAGCCATTAAGAAAAAAAAAGAAAGTGCGATACACCCCCGAACAATTAAACAAAGCATTGTACTTCATTTATGGGGCAATATTCCTTTCTTTATTGGCAATCTTGTATTTTACCCTGTTCTACAGCGAAGAAGAGCAAAAGCCTTTGGAGCTGGGAAAGACAGCCGATACTCTCGTTGTAAAAGCCGAACCAACGAAAGGCGTTGCCTTGCTCAATCAAACACAAGACAGTATTAAACTTGAATTTTTTGCCAAGGACACCGTTTGGTTAAATATGGTAATCGACAATAAATACTCTGAAAAACTCATACTTTACCCTAATAGCTCAAAACAATGGAAAGCAGGAAATTTCTTTAAGTTTACATTGGGAAACGCTGGTGGTGTTGTTATTAAAAGGAACGATGTCGAACTTCCTCCCCTTGCTAAAGGTAAAGTTGCAGTGAAAAATATCATTGTAACAAAAGACAAGTATTACATCGAACCAGCACCAAAGCCAAAACAAACGACCGAGGAATTGAAAAAAAACATTATACTTACTCCAGCAGAAATCAAAAAGGAAATTCCGTCTTTGCGCGATACGAAAAAAATTAAAACATATTGACGCGCGCCACACAGGACTCGAACCTGTGACCCTCAGCTTAGAAGGCTGATGCTCTATCCAACTGAGCTAGTGGCGCCAATGGAATTACAAAATTAACAAAATTTGCATTATTTAAAAAGGTAATCTTTATTTCAATACTAAACTATTCCTAACTATTTATTATTTTAAAAAAAATTTGTAATTTTGCAGTGGGCCAGGTCCTATGCTTTCAAGCCAAGCCCAACCCCGCCAGGTCCGGAAGGAAGCAACGGTCGGTTTGGTCTTGAAGAGCGTAGAAGACTTGGCTCTTTTTTTTGTTTATTTAAGTTTTTTTTTATAAATTGTTATTTTAATTTGTAACTTTGTTGTCTACTGAATTGTTTATTTATTTTTAATATATTTTTAATATAATGTTTATTAAGGAGGTTTTATGAAAAGGTTTTTATTTCCACTTGCCTTTGCTTCAATTATCTTTTTGTTCCCTCTCATTGTTGTATTTGCGGATTCTCCTCGAAAAGTGCTAATTGAAGAAGCAACAAACACAAGTTGTGGTCCTTGCTCCGCACAAAATCCAACTTTCCAGGCTTTCATTAAAAATAATTTCTCCGATGTCATCCCGTTAATTTACCATGCTTGGTGGCCTGGTTCGGACGACCCAATGTACCAAGAAAACACGGCGATGAACACTGCACGTATCCAATACTATGGAATTGACCAGCAAGGAGTACCAAATGTCAGGGTTAATGGGAAAGTTGCATCTCCCCCAACCGGGAATTGGTATGCTGGGGCTGCTGCCGATACCGTTGCTATCAAAAACGAGGTTGATAAATACCGAGGAACGAGTTCGCCGGTAACACTTCAGGTTGCCGAAACCAGAAACGGGTCTCAATGCACAGTCAATGTTACAGTGAACACTACTCAGTCACTTGTCGGGAAAAAACTACGCGTAGCAGTTGTCGAATACTATATTTCGTACGACTCGCCCCCGGGTTCAAATGGTGAAAAAGAATTCTTCTGGGTTGCTCGTACAATGTTACCCGATGCAAACGGCACAACATTGAATCTTAACGCTGGGTCCAATCAAACATTTACTTTCAACTACTCGATTAGAGCCACTTGGAAAGCCTCGCAGATTTATGTCATCGCTTTTGTTCAGGATGACCAAACTAAAGAAGTTTTACAAGCAGCACAAAACCTTAAAGTTGCAAAGGTAAATGTTACAGCAGACAATCCTTTCCTAACAATACCACGGAACGGTCAACTCCAATATACATTCAATGTTACCAATCCCAGCAACGAATTAATGAGAGTAAATGTTAATGTCAATTCTGCTACAAGTTACATCCCCTCTGGTTGGCAAGCAACATTAAATTCTACTCAACTTGTCTTACAACCAAACCAAACACAGCAAGTCAAATTAACTATCAAAAGTGGGATTAAAGCCGAATTTTCAATAGTCGGGGTTAATTTCACACCAAATGTGCAAACTCCTTATGAAATCTCAAGTGGATACATTTACATTTTGACAGAGGATACCAAATATGCATTTTATGCTCTCACTAATTCCCCAAGCCCGTATTTTGCATATCAAGGAATGCTAAACATTTCGAAGTATGCAAACGATGCTGCCCTTCTGCCTTTTGCATTGGATATTTTAAATAATTACCCGCTTAAAAATTTCGACCTTGCTGTTTTAGGTTTCAGCTATTGGGTTCGCGGTGTTCTCGGAGGTTATTACGTGGAAAGTTCCCCACTTTTTGCATCTCTAAATGCAATGATTTCCTCGGGTAAAAGTATTTTGTTGACCTCGGAAGTCGACTTGTCTTTTTCATTAGGTCAGCAAGGTTCGCAAACTGCAAGAGATTTTTATAGCAATAAACTCTTCATAAATCCAACACAAAATCCAGTTCTTCGCGTAACAGTTAATTCTAGCGGACAAATTACTGCCGCAAACAGTTATCCAGCAAAAGGTGTATCTGGCGATCCAATTGGAAACGGCGTAGACCTCACAATGAATCAATATAACCCAAACTCCCATCCCTATTATATCGTTTTCACAGACATCCTCGGAATAACAAATACAAATAATACGAAACCTTTCCTTTATTACGACAATAATACTTCTGCTGTCGGAGGTGTGCGCGTGACTAATGGGGATGCTCGGATTGTTTATCTAACTTCTGGATTTGAAGCAATAGCCGATCCAACCCGCCGAAATGGCTTTATTGCAAAAATCGTAGATTGGTTACTCTCGAAACCAAATGTTAAATTAGGGCCTCAAATTACATTGAGTGGTACTTCAATAGACTTCGAAGAAGTGATTGTTGGAACCAAAGCAACAAGAACACTTGACATTTCTAACACTGGCGACGAACCTTTGGTCGTTTCACAGCTTTATGTTGATAGAGACTTCGACCCAGATTCCGTATTTAACATTGAAAATCCGCCTACATTACCATTAACAATTCAGCCCAATCAGAAATATACTGTCACAGTTTCTTTCACACCAAAACAAGAAGCAGTTGCATACACTACATCCATCGTAATAAAATCCAATGCAAAGAATTCACCAGACGAACTTGTAACACTCGATGGCATTGGTGTTGCTGGAAATGTTCCTCTGATTACAGCCACCAAGTCTGAATTAGATTTTGGAACAGTAACAATTCAAAATTCAAAAGTAGGAGACGTCGATATCTCGAATACTGGGCTAGCCGATCTTCAAATTTCAAACATTGAAATCGTAAACAATCCCGGGGTCTTTTCGATTATGAATATGCCAACTCTACCATTAATACTTGGATTAAATGAAACATTAACATTAAGCGTTCTTTTCACTCCTACAGAAGCAAAAACTTATAATGCCATACTTCGCATTACATCTAATGCCAACAACGAACCTACCTTGAACATACCACTTACAGGTATTGGTGAAGTTTCTAACTCCGTCGCCGAAGTTAACTTCAAAAGCGGAGTCCGCGTCTTTGTCACACCAATCCCATTTTCAAATGAATTTACCCTCGTAATCGAAGCTCAAAAAGCCTTGAATTCAAACGCAGAGTTAACAATTTTCGATCTTAAAGGTACACAGATTGAAAGCTTCAACATCAACAACATTGCCAAGGGCGTCTCGCAAGAAAAGTTCACAACTAACAATCTTAACAATGGTCGTTACAATCTGAGAATCCAAATTGGCGATGAAGTGCAAATTATTCCTATTGTTGTTGTCAAATAAAACTGGGAATGAATTTAGGGTTGCCATTCTTATCTGGGGGTGGCAACCCTTTTTATTTCAAACACAAACGAGGAGGTAAATATGAAAAAGAACAGTTTACTTTTTTTGGGAACATTGTTATTGCTTTCGATTAGAATTTTATTTGCAGAACAACCCAAGTATATTCTTTTCGATAATCTCGAGAGAAAAAATTTCGTCGATAGTGCCTATTGGATTTACTTGACCGACCCAACTTTTATGCCCGAAATCGCCCCATATGTGGTGCGCGAGCCTTTCAATGATTTGACATTGCAAAAGTATAATCTCACTGATTTCGACGTTGCAATTTTTTTACTTGGTGATAACAAACTCAACACAAAAGTTGGAAATGCGAGTGTATTAAATGCTATCCGCCAGATGATAAGAGCTGGAAAAAACTGCTTGATTATCGGGCGAAATGTTTTGTACTATGCTTTCAACCCGCAAGGTGGCGATTTAAATCCAGAAGTACAGAAATTTCTTTCGGACACACTTGGCATCGATTATCTTACAAGAGTTTATGTCAGTCGCCAATCGGGGAATGAAATAACATATTGGAGTTTCAACGTTCGCGGTGCCTTTGGCGACCCCGTTGGTCAATCTATTATCAAGTGGTGTAATATTGGCTTCCAAGCCGGATCGGAGACTTGGTATCCACTTGCAATTTATCTTGCCTTCGACGTTTTTAAATCGAAAGACCCACAAAAATTCCCTCCAGTCGACCATTTCATTCGGACAAACAATGCTGTGCCAAACGACACCATTGTTGGAATTAGGACCGAATGGGGTACAGCAAGGCTTTGCTTCTGGTCGATTGGTTTCGAGGCATTTGCTGGAGATATTCCTCGCGGATATCAACTTGCACGCGCTATGAACTGGCTCAAAGGGAATATTGCTCCCGACGGAGCCGCATACGATATCGACCCAAATATTGTTGATTTCGGAGAAATCCAGCCTGGAAAGTCCGACACGATTGAAGTAACTATAACCAGCACTGGTAAACTCGACCTTAAAATCGAGGAAATCGATTTCTGGGACAATCCAGATAGCGTATTTGAAATTATCTCGGGGAAAATCACCAAACCAATTACGCTAAAACGTGGACAAAAATATTCATTCGCCGTTAAATTTACTCCTAAAGATAGAATTGCCTACCGAGGCTCTATCTCTATCAAAACTAATGCATTAAACAATGAATACTATTATCTCGATGTCTGGGGTTATGGCGGCGGCGTTGAAGCAAAAGGACCAATACTTGAAACAAATTTCCCAGAGAATAAAATCGACTTTGGAAAAGTTAAAAAGCCAACAAGCAAAATAGTTGAACTTGTCTTGAAAAACGTTGGCGACAAAACATTAGAAATTTCCGAATTCCAAATTGACACTACATACAAAGACCACGAACGTTTCGATTTTGCACAAGTCCTTCAAACACCTATTTATATCGAGCCAAACGATTCATTTAAGGTCAAAGTTCGATTTTCGGCAGCCACCCAAGAAGAACGCGTCTATTACGGAAGAATCAAAGTTGTCACCAATGCAAAAAGTAACAATAATTTCTTTATTGAACTCCAAGGAGAAGTCGAAGGCTTTGTTTCCGTTAATGATGAACTTTCAATGTCGTTTAACGTTGGATACAACCCTCTTGAAAAAGCAATTGAAGTTGTTTTCGACGATGAAACAAAAATTAAGCAAGGGAAAATATTAATTGTTAATTCAATTGGACAGTTAATCAAAACATATATTCCAGACTCGTTTTTGAAAGGAAAGATTAAATTATCTTGCGATCAAATTTCCTCCGGAACCTACTTTATCATAGTTCACGCTGATAATGGCTTTTATGTAAAGCCTATTGCAATTATCAAATAATTGCAATGCCTGACAAAACAGAAGGGGGCTCGGAAAGAGCCCCCTTGAAAATTTAGAATGAATAATTAGAATTCAAGGGTTTCGCCATACTCCATTACACGACAATTTTTGCCAATGCTTTCAACTTTTTTCTTAAATTCATAGGGGTCGGCTTGGATAACAGGGAATGTATTGTAATGCATCGGTATGGTTAATACTGGATTGACAAATTCCACTGCTTTAACAGCATCGTCAATCCCCATAGTAAAATTATCCCCAATTGGAACAAGAAATATATCGATTTTATCCAGCTCCCCTATCAATTTCATATCAAGGAACAATCCAGTGTCGCCAGTGTGATAAATAGTTTTCCCACCCATTTTTACGAGAACACCAGCAGGTTCGCCCATATATCTGCCATCGGGAGAAGATGAACCGTGGTGAGCAATCGTAAACTTCAAGCGCCCGAAGGGGAAATTATAACCCCCGCCAATATGCATATTGTGTGCTTTGCAACCATTTTCAGCGGCATAATTAGCTAGCTCGTTAACAGCAATAATAAGTGCATCATTTTTCTTCGCAATTGTGAAAGCATCTCCCAAATGGTCGCCGTGACCATGGGTAAGAACCACAAAATTAACATTAACATCTTCCACCTTGATTGGGCAAGTTGGATTGCCAGTGATGAATGGGTCGATTATCAATCGGTGTGTACCATTGTCAAGAATAAAGGTTGAATGGCTTAAGTAAGTTAATTTCAACATTGTTCCACCAATAAATTGTTATACATAAAAGCAAATTAATATTTTTATACGAAATTGCAAAGTTGAACTTTGCAATTTTGAAAAATGGCTGAAATTTATACCGACGGAACATCATTGGGGAATCCTGGAAAAGGAGGATTCGCAGTTATTATTATTGAAAAGACTGAAATTATTCTTGCAAAAGGATTTCGCAAAACCACGAATAACAGAATGGAATTGCTTGCCGTTGCCGAAGCGTTGAATTTTATTAAAAACAACAATATAATGGAAGCAACAATAAATTCCGATTCTCAACTTGTTGTAAAAGCAATTACTGATGGATGGCTAAACCGATGGGTAAAAAATGGATGGAGAACTACAAACAGGTCGCCAGTACTCAACATCGACCTTTGGCAAAAAATCCATTACTTGCTTAATTTTGTAAATGTTAAATTTCAATGGATCGAAGGACATAGTGGCAATTGCTACAATGAGTTAGCCGATAAAATCGCAAAGAAAAATGCAAAAGATTTTGCAATAGAAATTGATTACCAATACGAAATTGATTTTCAACAAAAACTTATTGAATGATAAATGGAAAGTAACAACAAAAAGTTGATGGTCTCTGTAATTGGAGTTGGACATCTTGGAACAATACACGCAAAACTTCTAAAGAACAATGAATACGCCAACCTTGTTGGGATTTTCGATATCAATCGAGAAAAAGCTTATCAATTGGCAAATGAATTAAATTGTCGAAGGTTTGAAAGCCTTGACGAAGCCAAAGAAAATTCCGATGCAATCATTATCGCTACTCCAACGACCACCCACTATGAAATAGCCCAACAATTTCTTGAGAAGTCAATTCATTGTTTCATTGAAAAGCCTATAACCGTTACTTACAAGCAAGCCTTGCACTTGATTGAAAAAGCAAAGGAAAAAAATGCAATCATACAAGTTGGTCACGTCGAGCGTTTCAATCCGGCGTTAAAAGCAGTTATGAAATATACTCCAAAGCCTCTGTTCATCGAATCCCATAGACTGAGCCAATTTAAACTTCGAGCCACTGATGTCTCCGTTATCTCGGATTTAATGATACACGACATCGATATAATCCTTTGGTTGGTTAAATCACGTATAAAAAGAATCCACGCCAATGGAGTTGCCGTTCTAACCGACACAATCGATATTGCCAATGCACGAATCGAATTTGAAAACGGAGCAGTTGCCAACCTTACTGCATCGAGAATATCAGCAAAACCCACGCGAAAGATGAGGTTTTTCCAAAAACAAGCCTATTTCTCGATTGATTTTGCAAACCAGAAAGTAGAAATTTATAAAATTGTCGAAGGAAGCGATACACAAAATTTAGGGTTGCCAGCAATAATGCTTGGAAACATTAACGATTCGCCAAAGAATGTAAAAATTATATTCGAACAACCAGAAATCGAAGAAAGCAACGCTATTGTAGATGAACACAATTCATTTTTCCGAGCTATTCTTTACGGCGAGATGGTCCCCATATCTGCTTTCGAAGCTTCGCAAGCATTGAGGCTTTCGGAGATGATTGAAAGAAAAATTCTCAGGTCGTTAAAATTAAATTCTTTTTAACGATAAAGGAAATTTATGGTCGCGAAAAAACATCGAGCCAATAATTGTATCTTTTCGCTCATTCAGGCTTCCTTCGAAAGAAAGCCTATCGATTTCATTAATTTTAAAAACAATTTTATTGCTAACAAAACTCCCACTCAAACTTACAAGATTTTCAAAATCAAAGTTACCGAGTTGGAGATTTAAAGTGCCGTTGCCGCTCAAATCGCTATAATTTGCAGTAAGGTTCACATTAAGGTAGACATAATTATTGCTATCTTTGAACTCTCCAATCCATCTGCCGTTAATAATTGAATTAGAAGAGCAAGGGCATTCCTCCACATTGCAAGAGCAAAGAATAGTTAAGAATGCAACAAACGAAGCCCAGATAAACAAGCTTTTATAATTCTGGTTCACTGAACAAACCAACTTTATTTCTCAGTTCAAGTACCTGATAAATTAATTCTCGTGCAAACTTCAAAGGGAGCTGAGTCGAGGAATCGCTCAATGCCTTATCGGGCTGTGGATGTGTTTCGAAAAAAAGACCATCGATGCCAACAACTGCAGCTGCTCTTGCAAATGGAAAAACAAATTCACGAAAACCTCCGGATTGCTCGCCAATAGATGGTCTTTGCAAAGAATGAGTTGCATCGAAAATCACGGGGGACCGGGCTTTGCGCATAATTAAAAGAGAGCGAAAATCAACCACAAGATCGTTGTAGCCGAAAAATGTACCTCGCTCGGTCAGCCACACTTTATGATTTCCTGTGCTTTCCACTTTTTCTACTGCTTTAAGAATATCCCACGGGGCAACAAATTGCCCTTTCTTGATGTTGACAATCCGACCTGTTCGTCCAGCGGCAAGAAGCAAATCGGTTTGTCGGCAAAGAAATGCTGGTATTTGTATTACATCAAGATAACTGTGATAATTTTCGGCTTCCTGGACGGAATGCACATCCGATAGAATTCTATAACCAAATTTCTCCCGAACTTCAGCCAGATATTGCAAAGCAAGCTCATCCCCAATCCCAGCAAATGATTTCACACTAGTTCGATTAGCCTTTCTATACGACGACTTAAAGAAAAAGTCTATATCGAACTCCTTTAAAACAGATTGAAAGTATTCCGCAACCTCAAGAAGAAGATCCCTGCTTTCAACAACGCAGGGACCAGCAATGACAATGAATTTTTTCATATTTACTTCGAAATTATCACCGGTAAGATCTTTCGATAACTTCCCGATCTCATTTTAAGGTAATACACGCCGTTGGAAAGCATTGAAGCATCGGTGTCGATTTCATAAATACCCGCTCGAAGATGTTCATCGAGTAAAGTTTGAACTGTCTCTCCATAAATGTTTAGCAAAGAAATGTTAACATCTTCATCGAAAGCAACACCAAACTTGAATTTCATCTTTTCAACTACCGGATTGGGCTCTGGCAAACTTAAGAAGTATGGTGTATTGGAAAGTGTAATCAAACGTCCATCAATGAAACAAACATTTGCGATAATAATCTTTGAGATTACGTCAATCGGTGCCAAACAACCATTACTTTTCATTTCTATATCAAATGTCGACTCCTTAACATCGCCAAGAAACACAGTAAAGTCGATAGTAAACAATTCAAGGTCGAAACCTGTTGAAAGACTTCCACTTCCTTTCAAATTCAACTTACCTCGCTCGATAAGTTTAGGCGATTCCCAGACCCAGTTTTTCAAAGATGCCGAGGGAAGAATCGTATCAATTCTAATCATATTGGGGTTATAATAAATGTTCAAATCCAAAGAAGTGATATTGGAATTATACAATTTGGGTAGTCTACCCTTAACATTCAGCTTTCGTGAAAATAATGGCTCGAGTCTCCATTCTGGGTTATCGGAATAGAAGTCCAAAAGTACACCGGTTCCTTTCAGATTTATCACAATATCGCTATTTATAGAGGTTTTAAATGTCAATGTCGCATTGTAATCCATCGCCTCTTGTGGATTGAAAAGAAGCTTCATTGTCACAGAACCCGACGGAGGTACAACCAATGGCATATTTTCTGCCAACCGAAAAGCATTGCTACCCGTACCTGTTATTTCATAACCAGTAATTGTAATCGGGGTAATCCAGCTGTCGTTCACCACCTTTAAGTCATAAACATTATCCTCGCAAATAATGCTATTGCCAAAATCGATATTATTAACTGTCGACAATCCAAGACCATCGCATTCAGCATCAAGAGTAGTATCAACTCGTGGATTTTTTTCGGGACCATAAGCAGCGTCGTGGGTTATTACTACCAAATCCGCTCGTGTACCAGGTGTTTGGGGGGTAAAGTATACTTCGTAGATTTTGCTCGACGATTTTGGAATAACCTCATTGGTTGGAATACCATTGACCCAGTTGAAATCACCAGTTTTGTATTTAAATTCCATTTTGTATATAAACAGATCCGCGGAAGTGCTGGGATTTGAAACTTCAAGTTCAGCCATTCCGCGCTCACCGGGTTTAACAGCATCGAGACAAGTCCATTTCAACGCTATTTTGGGTAAAATTCCATCTCCACGAACATTTCCATAGAGGTCGCTCAATAAACCTTCGAATCTAACAACGATTGTATTAGAATAGGAAATCTCCTCGTCCGGGGTAAAGCGAATAGGAATTTTAATACTATCACCACTTGGAATAGAATATGGCAAAGGTATTGGCGGATTGTTGATAAACTCGAAGTTGGAAATATTATTTTGAAAGTAAATATCAATAAGTTTTTGAGTGATCGAACTTCTATTGATGATAACGAGGTCTGTATCATTTTGAGTCTTTAATCTTCTTCCTTTCCAATCGATTGATTCAACAATAATATCCGCATCAATACCTAAACCAATTAATTCTGTTTCTGGATTGATGCAACCCGGCGGCAACTCAAACTTTAGGAATCCTTGTCGTTTCCCGGGTCCAGAGGGTACAAAAGATATATCTAAATCAACACATTCGTTTGGCTTCACAATTAAACTACTTATAGGAATAGAGAAGTCAGAAGCATTTGGCCCATAGATTACGAATTTCACCGGTACAGATGCTGGATTTGTATTCTTGAATATACAATTAATTGTCTTGGTAACTTTTACACTAAGATTAGAAGGTCCAAAATCGACACTTGATAGAGCTTCGCCGGAACAAACACCAAACCCACTTAAGTTTAAAACCAATTCGGTACCGCAATCTGGGGTGATAACCAGCTGAGCATTCCGAACACCAACATCCTTTGGCACGAAAGCAAGTTCAACTGGAATGCACTCGCCCGGCAACAACCTTTTACCAACAAGTGTAGCACCTATTCTAAAATCGCCTGGATTTGCACCAATAAATGAAGTGTTGACAATAGCTATGGGAACATTACCACGATTGCAAATGAATGCATCAAGAACCACTGGTTTGACATCGTTTATTGTGCAATCGCCAAAATCGTAACTCGAATTTGCAAGCACCCATACCGGGTTTTGAATTGCAAATACTGAATCACTTACATCTTGGCTACCCGGACTTCCGCCGAATCTACGAATAAATACATCCTTTTTGCCTTTGCTTGTTATAGTAATATTTCCGCTTTGTAAAGTACCAGTAAACGAACCAATTTCAAATCTGTCGCCGACTCCATCGTATGCAACATTTTTGGAAAAGGTTCCGTCGTCTGTTCCACCTTTTTGAGTATACTTGATAGTTAAATCCGGATACAAATACCCAGTAAATGAAGTTGGAACTGTAACTTTTGGAAGAGAATATAAAACTGTTTGAATTTGATTAATATATTCACCAAGAATGACAATCTCGTCGGGATTGGGTGCTTGGTTTGCTTTGTATTTTATTTTTTGACCCCAAGCCTTGAAGTTTGTATAAGTTTGATCTGGACCGATAAGAGTAACAATTGGGGTCGAACCGCTGGCGGGATACTTTGCAACAAAGCAGTAAGGAGCATCTTTAATAGGTATGTTTGGTGAAATATATCCAAACGTAGCTGTTTGTTGACAAGTTCCCACGACATAAGCATTTCCTAACTTGTCAACACAAATTCCCGCCGCAGTATCGGTTCCATAACCACCTGCAGTTTGCGCCCAAATCAAGTTCCCATCTCTATCGTATTTTGCAACAAAGATATCCAGCCCTCCAGCACTGGTAAATCTCTTATTATTTTCAAACTCAATAGTACCGGAGAAAGAACCTGTTACATAGATATATGAATTGTCATCGGTAACAGCAATACTTCTTCCAAAATCATCTTCCGGACCGCCAATTGCTTTCGCCCAAATGTAATTGGAAACAGGCGCAACAGTTGCCCGAATAAGAATATTATTTCCCCCCACTGGAGGAATCCATTTGTAAGAAAGCCCTTTGACGTTCGATGCAATCGGGCGCCAGGACGAACCACCGTCTGTGCTAAAGAACAAATTAATTGGTTTATCGCTTTCAACACCACTCCAGACGATATTAATCGTATCGCAAACAGAGTAAATTTCGCCACCATTTGGTGAAATAATACGAACTTGGGAAATACCTCCAATAAGTTTAACAATCGCTGGACAGGGCTTTGCATCAATGAATAAACTCGCTTCCCGATAGGAACGAACAGAACCTTGAGTAAATCGCACTCGGATTGTTCGCGACTTACTTGCGGGAATAACAAACGGAGGTGGACCACCCGAGCCACCAACATCCCAGTTTATCACCTGATAATAAGTAGATGGAATGATTTTTATATCGTTGATATAATAATCTGTAATTGGCGAGGTAATTGTAATATCCACATCATTTGAAGTATTTGGAGCAGGGTCCAAGAAATCATAGATTGCACCGTCAACAGGCAACTTTGCAATACTATAATCTGGCGCAACATAATCCCTTTCTATTGTAACCGCTTGCCGTTTAAATGTAATTTTAATTGGTCGAATTAAATCAAGTTTATCGCAACCGTAATCGGTAACCCAAGTTAATTGGCAAAGTTGTTTTTTCTGAATATCGAGAGCAATGAAACGATAGATATTCTCAAGTTCTTCTTTTGTCTCGACCTTATAAGCCTTCCCACCAGTTTTCGAAGAAATTTCCTCCAGAGAGGGGTGCATTGGCATTGCCAAAGTAATTGCATATACTTGGGCATTAATTCTTTGCAACTCTTTAACAATCGAGTCGGTCTTGGGCGGGTCGTTGGGCTCGCCATCTGTCAAAAATACTATTATTCGACGCTTTTGCGGGTCGGGCGAGCCATTTAAAAACATTGTAATCGCTCCATTCGTTCGATCCAAAAAAGGCGGGTCGTAGAGAGTTCCGCCCCCAATAATAGTATTATTCAAAGAATCAAGTATTTCTTGCTTTTTATCTGTGAAATCACATCTTTTGTACGCAACACGCCCAAAGGAAATCAAACCAACTTTTGTACCCGTTTTAAAACTAATTGTGTTAACAAATGCTTCGACACCTTTTAGAACCCAACTCCAGCGCTGTTCTCCAGCCTCATTAAGCCATCGCATTGATTCGCTTTGGTCAACAATCAAGATAATGCTTACAGCAGGTTCAACAAGAGTATCCTTGCACTCAACATTAACCGTTGCGTTCATACTTCTTCCACGTTCCACCACATCGAAATCGCTTGGCTTTAAATCTGTATAACTTTTTCCAGTAGCATCCAAAGCAATGAACGTACAACGTACCAATGGGAACTTACTTGCATCGACTTCCGAAATCGAGAAGGTTGCCTCTTGTGAATAAATATAAGTATTCAAAAGGATTAATAAAATTATAAAAAACTTGCTTTTCATAATCTATCACTCACTTGTAAAACATATTTCCTTTTTCTGAAAAAACATCATACAAATTTAATGAAAATTCCAATCTTTCGGAGGCGACTTCAGCAATTGCCCCAATTGGAAAAGTTAGAAATTTAGAACTATGCCCAAAAGGTACATTCATAATAACTGGAAAATCATATTTTTTGAAGAACATCTCGAAAATTTCGTGCAATGTCAAGGAATAATCAGGATAAAAGTTCCTACGAGAATCAAGCTTTCCAAAGTATCCAAGCAAAACTCCATTGCAATTCTTAAATTTCCCAGCCAATTCAAGATGTTTCAACATTCTGTCGATTTTATAAGGTGGTTCCGACACTTCTTCGATAAAAAAAATGCTGTTACTTGTGTCGAATTCAAATTCTGTCCCCAACAAAGTAACAAGATTTGAAAGATTGCCCCCAATTAATTTTCCAACTGATTTCCCAGGAATTAGGACATCATTTTTTGTAAATTTAAATGATATTCTATTACTCGTTTTGTCTTCTTTCTCAAAAATCAGCGCTTCAAGAACATTCGCTGTAAAACTATCGATTGAAAAATTACCCGTAGGACCGTGGAAGGTGATAAAATTTGATTTTTTATAAACAGCATTTATCAATGTTGTAACATCGCTAAATCCAATAAAAATTTTCGGATTTTGACGAATCAAGTCGTAATCCAACATATTTAAAATTCGAAGTGAACCATAACCACCGCGAGCAGCAACGATACAATGAACAGTTGGGTCGACAAAAAAATTCATTAACTCCTCGGCTCGAAACTTGTCGTCCTTCGAAAGATATCGATATTTTATGTCACGCTTTGTAATAGTGTCTCCGTAAGCAACATTACAACCTTTGCGAAGGAAAAAAGCAGCCATTTGTCGAACTTCCCAAACGTTTGATGGGCTCCCGGGCGCTGTGAAAACTACTTTGCAGCCCTTTTTCAATAATGGAGGTACAATGGTAATTTTATAGTCAGATGGATCTTTTGCAAAAAGACCTTCACTCGAATTTATAAGCAAACCACCGATACTTACTAACCCTACAAATGTCCTTCTGTTCATATAATTTTACTCTTACCATAAGTAAAAAACAAAATTTGTACCACAAAGTTACAAAAATTTGCAAAAAATTCGTAATTTTGAAGTTTTGGAAAGGTGCAGGAGTGGCTGAACTGGCACGACTGGAAATCGTGTGTACGGTCCAAAGCCGTACCGAGGGTTCGAATCCCTCCCTTTCCGCCAAATTCCCTTGAATTTTATTTAACTGCCAACTGTTATCTCATCCAAAATTGCTTTTGCTTCCTCGTTTTCTGGTTCCATTTTCAACGCCCATTCGAGCATTCTCGTAGCCTCTTCGAAATCTTTCACTGCAATGAAGCACTTTGCCGCACCAATGTATGCTTCGACATTCCTTTCGTTTAACTTAAGTGCATTTGTATACAATTGCAACGAGTTTTCAATATCCTGCATATCCATCATAATGTTTGCCATTTCTACAAGAATCTGGTCCAACGAGTTGCCAAGAACAGATGAGAACCGTTCAGCATTCCAACGGGAAACCAATTCAGTGTATTTTTCAAGTGCCTCAACAGAATTGTTTTGCAAATACAATATTTTCGACTTTAGGTACAAACTGTCGATATGGTCTTTCTCAAGATTCTCAACTTTTTTCAGATGTAGAAATGCAGTGTCGAAATCTTTGTTCAAAATGTAAATAATTGCAAGTCTTAAATAATAAAATATCTTATACTTTTTATCTAATTCGTCCAGTTTGTTTTCAATCTGTTGGTAAATTTTGAATGCTTCAGCAAGTTGACCCTCGGAGAAGTACGACTCTGCATTCCCAAGCAAAATTTGTGCATCAATTTTATCGACTAATTTATTTTTTGCCTTTTTGGACAAGTCCTTGCCATACAAAGCATCTATTCGCGAAAGCAATTTCAAAGTCGAACGCATCCAAGTCCAATATGTTCTTGCATAAGACGAGGCAATAATTCCCCGAACAACAATATCAGCAGGGTTCCTATAAATCGCCTTCATCAAATTCGTAAGATAATCGCCATCGGGTTCGAGTAGAAATGCTTCACCAACCAAAGGGTCGTTATTTATCATTGTTCCAATTGAAACTTTGTACGAAGGAATCTTCCAGGCAAATGAATCCAGAACAAAATCTTCTGTTGCACCGCCTTCAGTTACAATAACCGGAAGCCCGCTAGCCATAGCTTCCAGAGTGGGGAGCGAAAATCCCTCGCCTCGGTAAGGCGAAACAAAAACGTCGCATGCACGGTATAGACTTGCCATTTCTTCTTCTGTCAAATAATCCTTGATATAAACAATTTCGGGAGAATCTGGTGTTTCCTTTATTCGATTAATCATATCTTCAGAGGTTTGACCTCGATAGAACGACTCAGTTCCCATATCTTTTACAACAAGTGCCACATCATCTTTCGCTGTAAAAGCACCGACGTAGCTTTGAAGCAATACATCAAAGCCTTTCCGATATGTTGTCCCACCAACAAAAAGAAATTTCAATTTTTTCTCGGTTTGTAACGGATATTTTTCGCCATTCGGTTGGAATAACTTCGGGTCGACACCGTTTGGAACAATCTGCACTTTATTTAATGGAATTCCGCTGTTGATAAAAGCTTGGCGTGTATAATTCGAAGGAACCCACAACTCGTCTGCTTGCAGAAAAATATCAGCAAATCTTTTCGGCAAAGTTGTAAATTCCCAAGGTTGCATTATAACCCACTTTGCGCCTTTCGGTGGCTCGGCTTTTGGTGGCCATTGATGTCGGATCCAAATATATGGCAACCTTTTGACCCAATCTGGCGGTTCTTCCTTTATTCGAATATCTTTTTTAGCAAGTTTTTCATACTTCGGATTACCTATTGGCTGAAATTGTTCCGTTTCATACGGAACAATTGTAACCTCAACAAGGTTTGTATCGATTAGATTCGAGCAATGTTCCCGATTGATGAGTGCAAGGGAATGGTAGACAAATTGTGAACCTTCCCAGACAACATTTAACTCGGGCTCATATTCTTGCATCTCCTCTTCTGTTTCAAAAATGAAAGTTTTTTGTTTAGATTCTTCCTCTCTGGGTTCAAAATTTACTTGCTTGACGGAAAGCAATTCCTCTAAATCGGACAGTTCAAACACTTTGTCCTCCTTTTGATCGACTAAATCGGTTTCTAAAATTGGCGCTTCTTCTATTTGTGATTGGTCAAAAGTTTGTGCGGTCGTGGTTTTTTGAGTTTCCTCGAAGAATTCCTCGATTGTAACTTCTTTTGGAACTTTGAATTCAGCTTGATAAATTGTAAAATCTTTTGAATCCTCCAATAACTTTAAGTTCAATAATTCGTAGCCAAGGATGGAAAAGTTTGACTTAAAATCTTGCGGAGTTTCGACTCTTCGAGTAAATGTAATATCCGAGATTCTTTTCTTCGATAACAACTTATGAGTAATAATTAATTCGAAATCTCTGGGGTTTACAAATCGTCTCTCGATCAATGAAGAGTAAAGTTTTTCTATATGCGAAACATAATCACTAAAGAAATGAATGGGTTCAAGATGACTTCGCATTTCTTCAACAACGTTCGGATTTAATAGACAATATTGAATTGCAGAGACGAGGGAATCAATATCATCGTATTCAAACAAAAACCCATTCACACCATCGACAATAAAATCGGGTATGCCACCAATCTTTGAACCGAGCACCGGTAGTCGAATTGCATTCATCTCGAGGATTACGAGGGGAGCCGGTTCTTCCATTATCGTTGGAATCATTCCAACATCAATATTAGAGGCAATTTGTGGCAAATCATCATATGAATATTCTTGATGATAGACTAACATTCTTTTCTTATCGAGCGCATTCAAGAGTTCGGCATATTTTTGACCAACGAAACCATAAATATGAAATTCAACATCAGTTGGTAAAAAATACTGTGCTGCTTTTGCAATGTTATGCACACCTTTTATTGGAAATACTGCTCCAATAAAACCAAACCTCATTTTCTTTGGGACCTTCCTTCTCGCTTCGATTTTTAGCTTTTCATCCTTCCATAAGTTATCTACAATTACATTCGCTTGGTGGACAACGACCATATTACTGTCCTCGCCAACAAAATCCGCAAGAATTTCCTTTTGCCGTCGAGAAACTGCCAAAACCAAATCGAAATATTCTCTAATTATTTGTTTAGAAAATTCTTGTCTGTGCTCATAAGCCAATCGCTTTTCGGGAAATTTTCTGGCAAGTTCTGAATTATTGAAAAAGTCTGTATCAGACCACAAGCTCATATCCGAATTTATCATATACAACTGTGGATCAATTAAGAAATAATTGTGTGGAGTGAAAACAATTGGGATTTTGTATTTTTCCTTTGCAATTTTGGGCAAACTGAGACAAAGACCGTGCAGATTATGAATATGAATAATATCTGGTTCAACTTCTTCAACAACTTCCCGGAACCTTTGTTCCACCATATAGTCGGAAGTTTCTCGCTCTGGATTTTCCGGGTCGTTGAATGCGGCTGGGCGGTTATATAATCCATATAAACTCACTCCTAACTCTTGATGGGTTTCGACCGAATACAAAGGCATCGCTGGGTCGTATTTCAATGAAGCATAGAAGACCGAAACCTTCCAACCTCGTTTTGCCAATTCGGTGGCTACATTTCTGGGAAAAATAGTTCCACCACCAGTTTCGCTCCAACCATACATAACAAAAAGTATTTTTTTTGGTTTTGCCATTGGGTTTTGCTCCAATTTATCTACAATAACTTTTGCCAAAAGAGCATTATTTGGAATAATCCCAGGAGGAATTTTAGTAATATCGAAGTTCGATACATTTGAATCTAATAACTTTGCCCAATTATATTGCATTTCGGTGAAAAGCTCCTTGTGAAGCAACACAATCTTTGCTTTATACCTTGCATCTAAAATAACATTTTTGGATTCAACAATATTTTTAGTTTTATTTACTTTCATTAGTGGTTCTGGAAACCTTGCACCAAAAATCCCCTTTTCCCCAATCCTTAACAAAAATTCCCATAGAGAGTAACCAAAAGGCAAACTTTCTTCAAAAAAATTTCCTTTCAAGAAAACTTCACGATTGAAAAATATGTAGTAGGGCACATAGTTAAATCGTTTCAATTTTTCGAAACTAAAATCGAGATTTCTAACCACCCTCTGTTCTTTTTCCTGCAAATAGTCAAAATACGTGTACCCAATTGAACCATTCTCGAGCATTATTCTCGTTAGAACTGCAAAAGCATTGGGTAGAACTTCGTCCCCAGCATATACGAAAAAAACAAATCTTCCGGCGGCAATTAGCGAAAATAAATTTCGGGCTACTACATCATTTTCGACATCACAAGCGCACTCGATTATTTCTATGTTCTGATAGCTTTGGAACATCAATGAGTCGATTGTCATTTTTTTTTCCAACGGATTACCATATCGTTCCTCCATTACAACCACAGAAACCAAATTGTTGAATGGATTTGAGAAGTGGTATGGAAGATTGGTAATCTCAGTGGAAAACAACAATCGAACACTATTTATTCCATAAACTTGCTGTAACTTTTCTAACTGCCATTTTTCCTTAAAAGGAACTTCTAAATTTTTACTACTTTCATCCAATTTCAAATATATTGATTTGGAACCCAAAATTGCGTCCAGTTTTTCAAACGCAAATTCTTTTTCTACACAGTAATTTACAAGGTTATGGAAATTGAAACTGGAATAAAGCCCAAAACTATTTAGGAACTCGATTAAAACTTCTTTTTTCGTTATCAAAATATAGGGCAGTAATCTCGAGTGCTTTGGAATTTGTTTTAATTTAAACGGAAAGTTGGTCGCAAAATTTGATTCTACAACTTCGAATTCAATTTCTTTATCAATAGACAATATATAATCTGAATATGCACCATCAATGGAATCGTTGTTTTCGAGGAAGGATGTTAGCAAATCAATCGCATCCGCTCGCAAACTTATTCTTCCACAAAGGATATTTACATACTTAATTTGGGGATTTCCAAGATATTCTAAAAGAGCTTGATGAATATCTTCTAAATTATTTACATATATCAACTTGTTCGACAAAAAATATATATACTTTTCAAGGGCATTTCGTTCGAGTTCATTTTTGACAAAAATTGCTAAAGTTTGCCTATTTTTTTTAAATGATGTTTGTTTAATTGAATTTACAAAATTGTGAAAAAGGTTTTCGAAATTTCCGTCGGAAACCACCACACTAAGAACCACACTTTCACTATCTTCAAACATAAATTTGTACGTTGTGGCTAATAATCACCAAACTATAAAATTCCAGCAAATATTTAAATTAAAAAAACAAAAAAGAAAATTCTATGCCATAAAAATAGCAACTTTTTCAAAATTAAAAAGTACAATTTTGAAAAAGAAAAGGGGCAATTATATGCCCCCTTCATTACACAAAAAAACTTAAAATTACTCAATTGCAAGAAGAATTTTCCCAGAGTGCTGGCCCGATTCCATATATTTGTGGGCATTTGCTGTTTCCTTTAAGTCGAAAACCCTGTCAATTTTAGGTTTTATTCTGCCCTGATTATATAATTGTACAAGACTATTGAATTCGGTTGGCGAACCGAGATACAAGCCACAGAGGTTCAAATGTCGAAAATAAAATCTTTGCAAATTCAAAGTAACTTCGGGCGAAGTTTGCATACCACATACGAGCAATTTCCCGTTCTTGCGCAACATTGCAAGCGATTTTTCAAAAGTTGCACTTGCAACATAATCCAAAACCACGTCAACACCTTTTGGAAATATCTTCAATACATTAGCAACGACATCATCAGAATAGTGGTTGAATACATAATCGGCTCCCAATGCTAAGACTCCATCCTTCTTTCTTTCATTGCCAACCGTTGTAATGACTGTCGCTCCTCGGAGTTTAGCTAATTGAATAGCAAAAGCCCCAAGACCGCTCGAACCACCCCAGAAAAAGAAAACATCATCTTCCTTCAAATTTCCCACAGTGAAAACCGAATGGTATGCTGTGAGCCCAGCAACTGGCAAGGTACAAGCTTCTTCAAATTTTGTGTCGTGGTTCAGCTTAATTAAATTTTCTTTTGGTACAGCAACGTATTGGCAATACGAGCCCTTCATATGCATCCCAAAGAACTTCCAGTTATCGTTCAAATGCTCCATTCCATCATATTTCGGGTCTAAATTCTCTGGCAAAACGACCGGATAGGAGATGACAAAATCCCCAGTTTTAAAGTCTTCGACTTGGGCACCGACCTTTGCAACGACACCAGCAATATCCGCCCCAAGAATATGCGGAAAATTCAAATTTAGGCCAGGGTATCCTTGTCGAATATGCAAATCGACGCGATTTAGGCTCGTGTACTTAATATTTACCAACACTTCGTTGGAGGCAATTTCTGGTTCGGCGAAATGTTCTACATATTCAAATACGTCGGGTGTTCCATTCTTGTTGATAACAACTGCTTTCATAATAATAAAAACATTTGTTAAAAATGACAAACTTAATATTTTGTTAAACAAAATTTGTATTATTAAACAAATTGGGTTTACCAAGTTTAAATATAAGCTTTTAAATGTTTATCAAGAATTAACTGTAAGTCGCAGGAGGTGAAAATTTATAACATTTCAATAATCATTGCACTTGCTTCTCCGCCACCGATACAAAGCGTTGCCAATCCATACTTTTTACCAGTCTTTTTCAAAGCATATATCAGTGTCGTCAAAACTCTTGCCCCAGAGGCGCCAATTGGATGGCCCAAAGAAACTGCACCGCCATGAATGTTGACTTTGTCATAGGGGATGTTCAATTCTTTACAAGTTACAATCGGAACAACCGCAAATGCTTCGTTTATTTCAAAAAGGTCGATGTCCTCGACTTTCATACCCGCTTTCTCGCAAACTTTCTTTATTGCTTTCGCAGGAGCAGTTGTAAACCAATCTGGCTCTTGTGCGTGCGATTCGTGGGCAATAATTCGTGCAAGCGGTTTTATCGAGCGAGCTCTTGCCTCATCCTCGTCCATTACGACAACAGCAGCAGCGCCATCATCTATCGAAGAGGCATTTGCAGCGGTAACAGTACCATCTTTTTTAAACACGGGCTTCAATTGTGGAATCTTTTCAAAGTTTACTTTACCGGGCTCTTCGTCCTTGTCTACGACAATTTTCCCCTTTTTGTCTTCAATCTCAACGGGTACAATTTCTTCGCTGAACCATCCTTTTTCCTGCGCCTCGAGTGCCCTTTTGTAACTCATAATCGCATACTCGTCTTGTTCTTCCCGAGAAATACCGCATTCGCTTGCACACAATTCGCCAGCATTTCCCATATGAATTTGGTTGTACACGTCCCACAAGCCATCGTGAATCATCATATCAATTAGTTCAACATTTCCCATTTTAAACCCAGTACGCGCTTTCTTAACAAAGTAAGGTGCGTTGGACATAGATTCCATCCCGCCAGCGACAACAATACGAGCATCCTTGCATCTTATCGCTTGGTCTGCAAGCATCACTGCCTTTAATCCACTGCCACAAACTTTGTTGATTGTCATACAAGGAACGCTTACTGGTAGCCCAGCATAAATAGCTGCCTGACGGGCTGGTGCTTGACCCACACCACCTTGAAGGACTTCGCCCATTATAACTTCGCTTACCTCGTGAGGTTGAATTCCAGCACGTTTAATTGCTTCGCGAATTACAATTGAACCCAACTGTGGCGCTGTAAAATTAGATAGAGAACCAAGAAAGGCACCAATTGGTGTTCTACCAGCAGACACAATTAAACTACCCATTTTTACCTCGAATTTTTGTGATGAAAAACAAAGAGATAACAAATTAACAAAAAAAGTCTTGCTAAAAAAATTAATTTTGAATTTTTTTTATAATCAATATGTTGGTTGGAGAACTTAGTGCATTAGCTGCATCGATTTTATGGTCCTTTTCACCATATATTTTTTCGGCTGTTGTTTCAAAAATTGGTTCTTTCAATCTAAACTTAACTCGAACATTTGTATCTTCAATTCTATTAGTCGTTACCTGCGTAGTCTTGAAAATATCGTTAAATCCAACAATTATTCAACTGTTCTATCTTTCACTTAGCGGGATAGTGGGATTGGTACTTGGGGATACCTATCTTTTCAAAGCGCTTAAGGAAATAGGTCCAAGATATACTATGATTCTGATGGCGAGCAATCCTGCATTTGGAGCAATTATCGCATATTTTGCTTTTAAAGAAAACATATCCCTTGTTGGAATTTTAGGTATGTTGATCACTTTCATAGGTATTTACCTTGTTGTTTATCAACAAAACGAAAAAGAAGTTACTAAATTTAAAATCACAAGGAAAGGGATTATCCATGGACTACTATCGGCAGTTGGGCAAGCAGTTGGATTGGTACTAACTAAATATGCCTTTTTTTTAGGAGAAATAAATCCTCTTGCAGCAACTTTCTATCGTGTTTTTCCAGCCTTTGTCGCGCTTCTTTTGATGGCAATCTTCACAAAAAGACTAAACGCTATGTTTTTGCAAAGGCTTTTGGAAAAGAGAAATATTTCATTGCTTCTACTCGGTTCTTTTATTGGCCCATACCTTGGAATTAGCTTCAGTTTTATTGCAGTTACTCATATACAAGTTGGCATTGCCGCAACGATAATGTCGTTGCAACCAATATTAATGCTTCCAATATCAAAGTATTTACAAAAAGAAAAATTTTCATTTCAATCAATAATAGGTGCATTTCTTGCAGTTTTGGGAACCTCAATTCTCTTCCTTAGGAATCATTGATTATAAATAAATATAAGCTTTCTACATTTATGCAAGTCTCGAACAACAAAAATGTTACAAATATCTTCTGATGGTAATTCCCTAATTATCAAAAAAGTATTTTTTCCTTAATTTGTAACTGGAGGTAGTATTATGTTTAATATATCAATAGTAAGTTTAAAAGGTAGCGGTGCGAAAGAAATTATCGAAATCCTTACCAACAAAACCGGATTCGAGATTGTCACAGATGAGGATGTTTTCAACGAACTCGCCAAACAAGTAGGAAGCAAAAAGAAAAAAATTATAAACTCATTTTACAAAGTACCCATTTTCGGAAATTATAATAAATTAAAAGATAAAATTTTATTAACCAAGTTTAAATTAATCCTTGGAGAGAAATTAGCTGAAACTGGTAAAATTTTCCACGGTGTTGGAACTTACTTTTTGCCATTTGAGATAACCTCGAAATTTCTTCTCGGAGGAGATATTGCATTTAGGATTGGACATCTTGCAAGAATTGAAAAAATTCCAATTGAAAAAGCTGAAAAAGAAGTTCGGCAATTTGACAAAGAATTGATGAGGTTTTCCAGGAAATATCTAAGTGAAAATCCTTGCAATCCAGCTTTGTTCAATGAAACAATTAACACAAGAATAATGACATCAGATGAATTAGCAGAAAAGATTTTAGAAATTACTTCTAATATTTTCGAAAGTAAGTCATTGCTTGTAAAGGAAAAAATCCAAGATTTTATTAAAAGTAACATTATTCAATTTCATCTTTTAAACCAGGGCGAAGACGTAGATGTTTTCGTTCAAGGGACAAAAGCAAAAATTTCAATAAACAATGCAAATTTTTTCACGAAAAAAAGTATGGAAAATCACTTCGAAAAAATTAAAAATCTCCTTCCCAAAGAACTAAGTTTAACAGATATCGAAGTTATATTGGGAAAAAGCTTTGAATATCCTCAACCATATAGATTTTCATTTAACGAACCTGTAAAGGTTTTGCTCGTTGATGACGAAATTGATTTTGTAGACACCTTGTCGGAAAGACTGCAAACGCGTTCTTTTGTAACTGCGGTAACATACAGCGGCGAAGAAGCATTGGAAAATATCGACAAAGATTTGCCCGATGTTATTGTCCTCGACTTAAAAATGCCGGGATTAGACGGGCTCGAGGTCCTTAGAAGGGTGAAAAAGTCCCATCCCCAGACCGAAGTAATAATTCTCACGGGGCACGGTTCAGAGCGAGAGAAACAACTAGCATTTGAACTGGGAGCTTTCGATTATCTGGAGAAGCCAATAAATATCGACAAATTGAGTGAGATAATAAAAAAAGCATATTCGAAGATACACCAAATCAAGAACCTTACAGAGTAAGATGGAAAAGAAAAACCATTTATCCAATGATATATTGCCACGATACACTCAGTATGGTACACTTTATAAAGTATATGTTTCAATAATAATTATAGTATCTGTAACTCCTTTAATTATCCTAACAGCCCTCAATTATTTCCAATTTCGAAAGACTTATGAAATCGATGTGATTAGTCCCTTGGTGAAACAAACAGCAAACATCAAAAACAATTTAGAATCATTTCTCGAAGAAAGAATCTCAATATTAAAATATATTTCGGAATTTTATTCAATTTCGAGTCTTAAAGACAAGAATACATTAGGAAATATTTTCCAGTCTTTAAGAAATTCCTTCGAAGGATTCGTTGATATTGGAGTTTTAGACTCAAATGGACTACAATTTAACTATATTGGTATGTATAACCTTTTAGGTAAAAACTACAAATCACAAGATTGGTTCCTCAGAACCCTTTTTACTGGAATAAATATTAGCGATGTTTACGAAGGTTACCGAGGTGTTCCACATTTTTCGATTTCGGTGCTAAAAAATGTAAAACCAAATGAGTTTTATATTATCCGAGCCTCGATTAATAGTCAATTACTCAATAATAAAATATATCAAGGGAACTTAAATCCCGAAACGGACATCTTTATAATTAATTACCGTGGCATACTTCAAACTAATTCCAAATACTTTGGAATGGCATTAGAAAAGTATCCACTACCGGTTCCAGAATATACTGCAAATTCTGAAAACGTAAAAACCATAGTCTACCAAGGAAGGGAACTTTACCAGATTAGTTTTTATATAAAAAACTCACCATTTATTTTAATCGAGACAACAAGTTTCCAATCACTTTGGGGAAATTGGGTTCGCAATAGAAACCAGTTGTTAATAATAACAATACTAAGTATTGGTCTAATTGTAATTGTTTCTTTGTGGGGCGGAAACAAATTTATTAATTTACTGAAAGAAAAGGATTTACAAGCGGCCAAAATATTTCACGAAATTGAATATACTAACAAGATGGCTTCAATTGGTCGGCTTGCCGCAGGCATTGCCCATGAAATCAACAATCCTCTTGCAATTATCAATGAGTCAGCTGGAATGATAAATGACATCCTTAAAAATGTTAAAGAATTCCCAGAAAAAGAAAAAATCCAAAAATATCTTAATACTATTTTCAAAAACATCGAAAGAAGTTCGAAAATCACACACCAACTTCTTGGATTTGCAAAAAGAATGGAACCCAATATAACATTGATCAACTTGGCTGAATTTATCGCTGAAGTCGTCGAGTTTGTAGGGAAACAAGCAATCTTAAAAAATGCAACAATAAGTATAGTAGGAAACAACGATGAACCAATAACGATATCCACAGACAAAGGACTTTTGCAACAAGTTTTTGTCAACATTTTGAATAATTCATTCGAGGCAATATCCGATGGTGGAAAAATAGAAATTTCATACAAAAAAATCGATGACAAAAAAATTGAAATCAAGATTTCAGACAATGGAATTGGAATATCTGAAAAGGATTTGCCCCACATTTTTGAGCCATTTTACACAACAAAAAAAGAATATGGAACTGGGTTGGGACTTTCGATAACATACGGCATTGTTAAAAAACTTGGTGGTGATATTTTCGTCGAAAGCACGCCAAATGTGGGAACAACTTTTATACTTATTTTCCCTATAACTTAAGAAAAAATTATGGAAAAAACTAAAAAAAATAAAATTATCATTATCGATGACGAAATTGAATTTGCAGAACTGCTTTCCGATAGACTTTCTTTACGTGGTTTTGAAACCGAGTATGTCACCAATCATTTTGAAGCATTAAAACTTGCCGAGCAGAAAAAATTTGACATTGCAATCATAGATGTGAAATTAAAAGGAATCAACGGCATCGAATTGATGAAATTGCTTTTGCAAATTCAACCAAAGCTAAAAGTAATCTTGATTACGGGTCATGGGACAGAAGAAGAAAAACAAAGAGGACTGGCTTTTGGTGCCTCAAGATATCTTGTAAAACCAATCGATATAGAAAATTTAAAAATAGAAATTTTAAATTTATTTGAAACTGATAAAAATGGACAAATTTGATGAAGAATTGTTGTTTGTCAATAAAATTATTTCTGGCGTTACACACGAACTAAATAATATTTTTTCTACTTTAAACGAAATCGCAGGAAGTTTAGAAGATTACTTTGATTTTCACCAAGAAAATTCGATTGCTTCCGAAAACATTAAGAAAAAAATCAATAAAATCCAATTACAAATCGATAGGGGGAAAAATCTAATCAAGGCGTTCAACCAATTTTCACACCAAACCGATTCAACCAGCAAAACTTTTAATCTTTCAGATTTTATTCAACAAACCATATTGTTGCACAGATATTTTGCAAATCAAAAGGGTGTAAAGTTTGAAATTGACAATTTGGATGTACCTGCATATGTCACCTGCAACGAATTTCAACTTTCATTTACGATTCATAAAATTCTTTTAGAAATATTTAAATACCAATTTGAAACTCCAACCATTGAAATTAAAATCCAAAAGGAAGGGATAGAATTCCGAGCAAACGTATCTTTAAACGATCCTGCTGAATTAGAAGGATTTACCAAAGATTTAAATGAAACTGTTTCGGAATGGAAAATAATTTGCCAATTTTCTTTCACAAACAGTTTAATTAAATTTCACATTATTGTAAGTAATTGGAGTTAATATGACAAAACCTAAAGTTTTGATTGTTGACGATGAAGTTGATTTTTTAGAAGCGCTTGCTGAACGATTGAGCAGTCGGGGTATCGAAGTTCATACAGCAAATGATGGGATTACTGCCGTCAAACTCGCCTCGAAAGAGAAATTTCACGCTATATTCCTTGATTTTGCAATGCCTGGTCTCAACGGAATCGAAACATTGAAATTAATATTAAGCCAGAACCCAAACGCTCTAATTTATCTTTTAACAGGCAAAGCAAGCTTGAAAGATGGCGTCGAAGCAATAAAATTGGGGGCAAAAGATGTTCTTGAAAAGCCAATAGAACTAAATCAACTTTTGGATGTAATTGAAAGGGCAGAAACTGAATTCACAATTCAATTGGAACAACAAATTAAAGAATCAATATCAAGTATTTTAAGAACAAAAGGATGGTAATTCGAATGGGGAACATCAAAAACTTGCCTATTATAAAAAAATTATTTCCTTTTGTAGGTTGGTTTGAAAAATATAGTTTTAAGCATCTTCAGGCAGATTTATTTGCAGGAATATCAGTTGCATTGATACTAATTCCTCAATCTATGGCATATGCTCGACTGGCTGGTTTACCCGCTTATTATGGTTTATATGCTGCTTTTCTTCCACCAATAATTGCTGCACTTTTTGGGTCTAGCCGTCATCTTGCAACAGGTCCTGTTGCTATCGTCTCGTTGATGACAGTGGCAGCATTAGAACCAATAATTTCTTCTGAAAGCCCAGAGTATATAGCCTATGCAATAACACTTGCTTTGTTGGTAGGCATTTTTCAAATCTTGCTTGGCACATTTCGCCTTGGTATTATCATCAACTTTCTTTCACATCCAGTAATAAACGGCTTTACAAATGCTGCAGCTATCATCATTGCCACTTCGCAACTTTCAAAAATGTTTGGTGTTTCAGTTGAAAAAGGTGAACATCATTACGAAACGGTTATAAATGTAATACAAGATGCTTTTTCACATACGCACCTCCCCACTCTTGCCTTTGCTTTGGGGTCACTTTTGCTTATGTTTATACTTAGAAAATACTTCCCACGACTACCTTATGTTCTCTTTACTGTTGTGATTGCTACTATTATTTCGTATTACACATCCTATTATCAAGAATATAAAATTACTTTCTCGGAAATAATCTGTCCAGAAACTCAAACTCTTATCATAAGATACAATCAACTTTTTGATGAACTTGATAAAAAATTTAACGAAAAAATTCTTTTGAACCGAAAACTAAAAGAAGCAGAGGAAAAATTTGGCGAGTATTCTAAAGAATACCTTGATGTAAATTTTAAACTTAATGCTTCATCAATGGATATTGAACTTTTAAAAAGCAAAACAGTTGACTTAAGAAATAAGCTCAAATCAATAAAATTTTACAGATTTAGTAATGATGAGAAGAACTATTTTTGTTCTGTTTACAATAAAGATTTGATAGAGAAAATAGATAAAAAAAATGTATATTATTTAAAAGTTAAAAACAAAAAAATCGAATTAGATAATATACTTTTTACAAACGGTGGCGAAATAGTTGGAGAAATACCACAGAAACTACCCGAATTCAAAGTTCCAGAGATAAATTTCGCTACAATAAAAGATATTATCTCCTATGTTTTTATAATCTCTCTATTAGGCTTCCTTGAAACAATATCAATAGCAAAAGCAATTGCCGAAAAATTGAGCTATTCTTTGGATGCAAACCGAGAATTAATTGGACAGGGATTGGCAAATTCCATAGGCTCTTTTTTCCAATCATATCCAGTGGCGGGGTCATTTTCTCGCTCGGCTGTTAATTTCCAATTAGGGGCTGTCTCGGGACTTTCCTCGGTCTTTACTGGCTTGTTTGTTGGAGTTTCAATTTTGTTTTTTGCTTCCTACCTTTATTATTTACCCCAAGCAATTCTCTCGTCTATAATTGTTCTTGCTGTTTCTGGACTTATCAACATTTATGGATTCGTTCACGATTTCCGTGCAAACCTTAGCGATGGTATTATCAGTTTAATAACATTTTTCACCACACTATACTTTGCACCACATATCGATTATGGAATTTTTATCGGCGTCGGCTTATCTCTTGCAACATATATTTATCGTGGAATGAAACCAGAAATAGCTCTTCTTTCAAAACATCCTGACACAACATTTAGAAACAGAAAACGATTTGGTCTTGCTCAATGCCAACACATCGCCGTTCTCCGATATAATGGTTCTTTAGTCTTTAAAAATGTCAATTACTTAGAAAATGCTATAATAAAATTACTTGGAACAATGCCAAAACTCAGATATATTGTACTTGTCGGTAATGCAATTAACGAACTTGACGCCAGTGGTGACTATTTCCTCGCCTCCATTGTCGACCGTATCCGCGAGGCTGGAAAAGATATGTACATAACTGGGCTAAACGATACCGTCATTGACACGATGAAAAGAACTTTGCTGTATTATAAAATTGGCGAAGACCATTTCTTCAGAAATGTATCGATGGCTGTTGATGCTATCTGGGAAAAAGCCCATCGACATTCTGATGAGTTAATTTGTCCGTTGAAAACGGTTGTATACGAAGAAAAACAGAATTCTTAGCTACTACAAAGTAATCGGAAATAATTTGTCAAAATTGAAAAGGCAAAAAAATAAGTTAAGTTCTATCTAAAATCAAGGTTACAAAGTATTCTCTACTAATCTTTTGAATCTGAACATTTTCCTCGGGAAACTCTTTGAATAAATTTTTGACCTGTTCATAATTATACAAATAAAGCGGGCATTTCCATTGGTATCGAAACTTCCTTTGCCAGGCAAGCAAACCACCATCGACAGGAAAACTAAAGAATGCTTTTCTCCGAGTAAATTCAACAACTTTGTCTATCACTTTTTGAGGTTCGGGCATATAATCCATAAAACCAGTTAATATTGAATAATCAAACTTTTCTTCGGGTTCGTAGGTGAAGAAATCGGCAACGACAAATTTGCAACGGCCCTCGACTCCATAAAACTTTGCCCTTTCCTTTGCAATCTCAATCATATTCTTTGCAAAATCAATACCAAGAACAAACTGTGCTCCCATACGCGCCAAAGAAATTGCATAGTGTCCCGGCCCACATCCTATATCGTAAACTGTCCTACCTTCAACTGGTTGACATCCTTCTATTGCCAATTGATAGCGTATATAAATACTTCTTCTGAAAAATTTATTTATCAAAGAACTAAAAAGATTTTTCTTAGTGTTATAAAGAGAATCGAATTTTTGAGCGTAAGAATCAAAAAATTGTAATGTTTTTTCTGTAGACAGAACAACTTCAAAAATTTTCGAACAACTGATTAAGAGTTACAAATTTAAAATCTCTTAGAACATTAACAACTTTGTGTTCAGTAGATTTTAAATTGTAATAAGACATAAATCTTCTTAAAATCGGCATTTTAAGTTTGGGATGTTCGGGGTCGATTTCTCTTGGATGGATATAAAAAATCAAAGGTCGACCCTCTTGCAACACTTTTTCCCCAAACTGTTTTACAAACCAGTATGAAAAAAAAACGAAGATAGCCTCCACCAGAAAAACAAAATCTGAATCCCAAAAGTTCAAACACGGTTATCGGGAATTCGACTAAAAAACCCCCGGAAAAATTTATTTTAAAAGGAGCAATAGGAGCATTTTGTAAACCACCTCCGGAAATGCTTTTTGCTGGGAATATAGAAGAATCGTACTTATAGCCAACCTCGCCAAGAACTTCAAAAAACCAAGGATTTGATTCTGCAACAGAGAATGAAGGAGCGCGAAATCCAATCACTTGAAGCCCCGAAATATCTTCTAATAACTTTTTTGAATTGTACACTTCATCGTAAAACTCTTTTTCATTCAACTTGTCAATCGGTGTATGATAGAAACCATGCGAAGCAATCTCGTGTCCACGCTCTGCCGCCTCCTTCACCAGATTAGGAAACCTCCGTGCAATATAACCAAGAAAAAAAAGTGGACTTAACACGATAACTATCTAACAAATCGAGAATTTTCAAGAAATTTTTTCAGCAATCGATGGTAGTTTGTCCCAAATTTCGATTGCTGGAGTCGAAGGTCCTCCAATTATATGATACCAATCCTCAACATCAATTGAAAAGACTGCTTCCAAAGTATTGGGGAATTAAATAATAAAATTTAAAAATACAAAGAAAACAGAAAAGTAACAACTTTTTGTTATCTAAGAAAACTATAATAATTAATTGTTTGAATCAATCCATTAATCTTTGAAAATATGGGGATATACCCTTTGCAGAATTGGAGTAATAATTTACTTTAATATCTGGCATATTCTCTTCATTTTCGATCTCATCTTGGCGTACAATAAAAGGTTGTTTGAGATTATCGGGATTTTCAACTTCTATACTCTTTACTTTCATATATTCTTGGCGGACCAATGCCGGTGTTGTCAAATCGCTTGTTGTATCATTTGCCAAACGAGTTTTGCTTGTCCGAAAATTTAAAGAATGGTCGACTGAGCTTTCGAATATGGCATAATCATTTTTCAGAAATTCATCTTGCTCGACAAAAACTTTATCTTTTTTTTCAGACACCTTCTTCTTCTCGTGGTACTCTCTTAAGAATGAATTAGTGAAACCTGTAATAACAACTGTGACAGCAACATTGCTCCCCATCGAATTGTCCTCGACTAAGCCGTGTATTATGTTAAGGTTGGAATTTGTGGCTTCTCGAATTTTGTTTAAAATCAAATCAACTTCGTAATGGTAGAAGTCTTCGCCAAAAGTAATGTTGACCAGAGCACTTTGGGCACTGCGTAAATCAATTCCCTCGAGCAATGGAGAATTCAAAGCATTTTCCACCGCCATCAAGGCTCGTTGGTCGCCTTCGCCAATACCTTTGCCAATCAAAGCATCCCCTTTCCCTTGGATAACTGTTCTAACATCGGCAAAGTCTACGTTGATAACCCCGACACTATTAATTAAATCGATAATCCCTTTGGTTGCATCGTAGACTACCCTATCGGCATATTGAAAAGCTTTCATTACAGGAAGATTTTGCTCCCTTGAAACACGTGAAAGTTTTTCGTTGGAAATAATTATCAACCCGTCGAGATGTCTTCGTAAGTTTTCAATACCCTTATATGCATTTTCCCATCGCTCGATTCCCTCGTTGTTAAGTGGAGTAACAACAATTCCAACAACAAGCGAACCATTTTCTTTGGCAGCTTTTGCTACTAATGGGGATGCGCCAGTGCCTGTTCCACCTCCCATCCCCGCAGTAACAAAAACCATATCCTTGTTCTTGAGCAATTCGACTATGTTCTGATAATCTTCCTCTGCTGCCTGTCGCCCAATTTCAGGATTCGATCCAGCTCCCTGTCCCCGAGTTTTAGTTCTCCCTATGATAAGTTTTATTGGTGCAGGATTCACTCGAAGTTGCTTAGCATCAGTATTGATTGCTATTAAATCCACACTATCTATGCCGAAGTTGATCAAATTTTGAATAGCATTACATCCAGCACCGCCAACTCCAACGACAGAAATTTTTGTAATTTCTTCAAACGAGTTGTCAAGTTCAATCATATCCCCCCCTAAATTTTTTTAAAAAATTCAACAATTTTATTCAAAAATGATGTTTTTTCCTCACTATCCATAGTTCCTTGAACTTTTGTACCGTTTTTTTCAAAATTGGGTGTTTTCGGATTTTTCAATCCATAGAGCGCAAGACCAACAGCCGTGGAAAAGAATGGCTTGTTTACTTCCTGGGTCAATCCGCTATAATTTAAATCAGATGGCAAACCAATGCGAACCGGCATTCCAAATACTTCCATACCGAGGTCTTCGACTCCTTCGATCATCATTGTTCCGCCCGTTAGAACCACGCCAGCACCAAGCTTACTAATAAAACCAGACTTTTTTAATTCCTCGTAGGCAAGTCGGAAAATCTCTGCCATTCTCGCTTGAATAATTCGACATAATTGACTTCGCATAAAAATTAAAGGACGGCGATTTTTCGCTCCTGAAGCCATTATCTGCTTGTCTTCGTGCAAACTTTGGATGTAGCAATGCCCATATTGTTTCTTTATCTCTTCTGCTTGTGAAAATACTGTGTTGAGCAAAACCCTAATGTCCTCGGTTATATATCTTCCCCCAATTGAAATGGTCGAGGCAAATTTCAACAAACCATCAACAAAAATTCCAATCTCGGTATACAACTCACCAACATCGACAACTGCAACACCCAATTCCATTTCATCCTCATCGAGCACAGCCAGTCCGGTTCCCAAAGGCTGAAGTACAATGTTTTCTATTTTAATATTATTGGGTTCTAAACACAGCCCAATGTTCTTTATATCTATACTCAATGCGGCTACGATCTTAGATTCAACCTCGAGCTTGCTTCCACTCATCCCAACTGGATTGATGATTTCTCGTATGTTATTATTTATAATAAATTCTTGTGGTAATGTGTGGATAATTTGATAATCTGTGGGTAAATCTATCATTCGTGCTTCGTCCAAAACTCTTTGTACATCTCTATCGGTAATGATTTTGTTCTGGGAACTTATCGAAACCAAACCGCGAGTCTCGTAAAATTTTACAAATTTATTCATCAAACCAACATTTACAGACTCTATTTGAACATTCGATTGAAGAACTGCCGAATCAATTGCGTCGCGAACATCCAGTTTTGTATATTCTATGTTATCTATTCTACCGTGCCGGGCTTTGCTTCGCTTCCGCTCGGTAATCCCAACGCCAAGAATTGTAGGTAAGCTGTTGATATCGCTTTGCGAAAGGACAACAGCACACACTTTCCATGTCCCAATATCCAAGCCGACACTAACTCTTTCAGTTTTTTTGTCTTCTTTTCCTTTGGGTCGATTCTCCATAGCCATTTATCTGACCACCATTATGTTGTCGAATCGCAAGTCGATTGTATTCTTCAAGAATTTCCCCATATCGTTTCGTTTCAACAAAGCAGATATGATTTCCAGGTCCTGTAGCAAATCTTTCGTAGTTGTTAAAATCTTTGTTCGGGTCGACTTTGTAACTAAACAAATCTCGTCTCCATTCCCAACGACTTCCGAGATTGATTTATAAATTTCTGGATATTCTTTCTTTACTCGTTTCAAAATCATTAACAAAACCAAATTTTTTTCTACGAAATTGGACACTTCTTCTTCGCCCCATTCAATAATCGGATACGAAGTTTGTTTTAAATTGGCCGAGGAAATTAAGTCGAAATCGATTGTAACAAGAAAACATTGCCCACTCACATTACGAACCACTGCTAATGGTTCTTTTTCGACGATTTCCAATTTTAAAGTTTCGGAATCTTTTTTGTAAATCTTGCACAAAGCAACGAAATCGAGTTTTTCTATTTCACTTTTGATTTCTTTCAATTCAAATTTTTGATTAATCATCCTTGAAAGCAAAGAATCCATTGGAAAACTGGCGTAATATTGTAAGTTTTCTATCTCATATCGTTTTATTTTTTTTTGATTATTCCAATAAACAGCATAGAGAATTAAAGTGGGGAAAAATATAAGCAATAAAAAAATTGAAATAACAGAAAAGTTATTCCTTCTGGAATTTTCAAAATTATTATTTATCCCCCCCAAATTCATATAAATACAATTACCCCAAAGATTCGTTCAATTTCCCCTTTATGCTGCAATACGAATTTAAGTTAATCTTTTCAAATTTCCAAACATTTTTTCAACTTTTTTCAAAAATGGTGAAATTTTTTTTAATTTTCCTTTTTGTTGTTTAACAAATTTAGAAAAATTATGAAAAAGGCTGGGTTATTTCTGGCATTTATTTTTTTATTTTCTTTCAGTTTCTGTAGTAAGGAAAAAGCAAAACAAGAGGAGATGTTGAAAATGGAAAAAGAATACGAGCAAGTGATTGCAGAATACGAATCGCAAATGAAACCTGCGTATCGCGAAATGTCCTTGCAATACTTTATCGCTGCAACCAATAGTACACCGGAAAATTGGGAAAAGTATGCCCAATTGGAAATGAAAGTCAATCAGATTCTTTCAAACAAAAATCTCTTCGAGAAAATTAAGAAAATTAAAGAATCAAATTTAATTCAAGACCAAATCAAAAAAAGAAGAATTGAAGTTTTGTATCTTACTTTTCTTGGGAAACAAGTCGACACTTCAAAACTTAACCAAATCACAAAACTTCAAAGCGAGATAGAAAATAAATATTCCACTTTTAGAACCATTTATGGGAAGAAAAAACTTTCGGACAACGACGTTGAGGAAATTTTAAAAACATCGACAAATAACAATGAACTAAAAGAAGTCTGGGAATCGCAAAAGAAAATTGGCAAACTTGTCGCCGAAGATATTTTGAAAATCGTTAAACTGCGCAACCAAGTTGCCCGAGAACTTGGGTTCAAAAACTACCACGAGATGAGCCTCCGGCTTAGCGAACAGGACCCGCAGGAAATCGAAAAACTTTTCGACGAACTCGACAATTTAACACGCGAGGCTTTTGCAAAGGAAAAGCAAGTTATGGACGAAATTCTTGCAAAAAGGTATAAAATCAAACCAGAGGAATTGATGCCCTGGCACTATCAGAACAGATTTTTCCAAGAAGCTCCAAAAATATATGATGTCGATTTGGACCAATATTTCAAAGACAAAGATATTGTGAAACTCGCAAAAGATTATTATGCTTCCATCGGACTCCCAATCGATGATATATTGGCAAGAAGCGATTTGTACGAACGAGAAAACAAGAACCAACACGCTTTTTGCATAAATATCGACAGAGATGCAAAAGACATTCGTATTCTTTGCAACATCAAACCAAATGCTCGGTGGATGGAAACTATATTGCACGAAAATGGCCATGCCCTTTATGAAAAGTATCTCGACGACAAACTTCCTTGGGATTTAAAAACTCCAGCCCATATATTCACTACGGAAGCAATTGCAATGCTCTTTGGTCGATTCCCGACAAATCCACAATGGCTACTTGATATGGGATGTGTTTCCCAAGAAGAAGCTAACAAAATCAAAGACCAAGTTCATAAAATGCTTCGTTTGCAACAACTTGTTTTCAGCAGATGGTCACAGGTTATGTTCCGTTTTGAAAAAAGTATGTATGAGAACCCAGACCAAGATCTAAACAAATTATGGTGGGACCTTGTTGAAAAATATCAAATGATTAAAAAGCCCGAAGGCAGAAACGAACCCGATTGGGCAACAAAAATTCATATCGCAACAAGCCCCTGCTATTACCACAATTATCTGCTGGGAGAATTGTTTGCCTCGCAACTTTACAATTACATTGTAAGCAAGATACTTAATGGGAATCCTTCGCAAGATTATAGCTTCTACAATCATAAAGAGGTGGGTAAATATTTGATGGACAAGGTTTTCTCCGTCGGTGCTAAATATTATTGGAATGATATGATTGAAAAAGCCACAAACGAAAAATTGACCCCCAAACATTATGCAGAGCAATTTGTCAAATAAAATTACTCTTGGGGCGAACTCAATTTGTTCGCCCCATCGAGTTTCGAACACCAATTGTTCTTTGTATGTTTAAAACAATTTCAAGTTAAGTATGAGAAGTCTGAGGATTATAATTTTAAGCCTGGTTTGTTTCTCCCAACTTGTTGCACAAGAATCAATCTGGTCGAGTAATTTAAAGAGTGTTTTTGGTGAATTGGGTTGGAGCAAACTCAAACTCAGTGCTGCTGTTGGATTTCGTTTTTGGAACGTTGGCGCTTCGATGGGTTTGACAGGATTTGCAGCATCGAAACCCAAATACATTTACCCATCGACACAATACCCAATGCCCAAAAAAGGGGAGTACGAGGAATACAAGTTTACTTACGTCCTTGTAACAACCGATTTCTACTATTTTTTCGAAATTTTGAATGATTTTATCATAACTCCTTCCATAGGTCTATATGTTCAGCAGGATTCTCTACTAGCTCGGTCCACAAGATTGTTTTCTCCCTCTGGGATTAATGATTATGGCCAACTTTACTACTTGGGTCGAACTGAAAACAAAGTCGGGTTGAACTTTGGAATTGGTTTTGATTATTACCTTCAAGAACAATACTTTTTGGGAATTGGTTTCAACCTTCGTCGAGGTGTATTCGTTCGTTTCGCATATTATTGGTTTTGAACTTTTTTTATATTATCATTACTTTTAAATAATTGGTCAAACACTTTTCTAATTTTATTTATTAAGTTCTCTAAGCACTTGTTTCACCACGCTCTCGATTGTTTTTTCATTTTCAGGTAATTTCCTTATTGTGTCGAGTACTATTTTCTTCACTTTATTCTCTTGGTATCCAAGGACCACCAAAGCAGAAATTGCTTCTTGGTAAAAACTCGCACCCTCGTTTCCGACCTTAGCTCCATCAACAATTTTTAACTTTTTCACTTTTCCTCGAAATTCAAGAAGCACACGTTCGGCAATTTTCTTCCCGACACCCGGCAGTTTTGTTAATTTTCCAATATCATTTCTTACGACACAGTCAATAAATTCCTCCACCTCAAGATAAGACAGAATTGCAATTGCAATCTTTGGTCCTATACCTGATATTCTAATTAACTCTTGGAAAATTTCTTTCTCTTCGAGAGTTGCAAATCCATAAATTTGGTAAGTCTCGTCACGAAACAAAAAAATTGTATACAACAAAACTTCTTCACCAACATCCCCAATTCTGGCTAAAGTAGTTAACGAAACAAGAACTTCAAACCCCAACCCATTTACTTCGACTTCAACCAAAGAAGATGTTTTACGTCTAATTCTACCTTTGATAGATGAAAACATTGCCTTTTCGAACAAAAAGTTAAATTGCAATTTTAAAAAATTTAGTTCTATTAAGCATAGTAAAATTCTAAACTTGATTTTGATATTGCGAAATAATTTTAAATTATCAATGGAATAAAGTTATGGAACAAAATTTTTCTCAATGTTTCATTAGAAAAGTTAGAAATTAAAATAATTAAATTAATTTCCAAACAAGGCTTGATAAACATATGAAAAGCATTTATGAATCTAACGAAATTCCAACTTATAGTGACATAAGTCGAGCGCATACGCGTATAAAACCCTACATTCACCGAACACCAGTACTACATTCGAGTACTATTAATCAAATGACTGGTTGTAATCTTTTTTTTAAATGCGAGAACTTTCAAAAAGTTGGTTCTTTCAAGGCACGCGGTGCCCTAAACGCTGTATTAATTCTTCATCCTTCGCAAATACAAAAAGGCATAGCAACCCACTCCTCCGGTAACCATGCCCAGGCACTTGCTTACGCTGGAAAGCTCGTCGGAGCAAAGACAACAATAATTATGCCTTCAAACGCACCCAAGCCAAAGGTCGATGCAGTCCGTTCCTATGGTGCAGAAATTATTTTCTGTGAACCAAATCAAAAAGCAAGGGAAGAGACACTTTTAGCATTCATCGAAAAAACAAATGCCTTGTTCATCCATCCTTACGATAATTTTAATGTTATAGCCGGACAAGGAACCTGCGCCAAAGAATTTCTCGAAGAGAACCTCAAACTGGATTATATACTTGTGCCAATTGGGGGCGGTGGGTTGTGTAGCGGAACTCTTATTGCAACAAAAGCACTCTCGACAGTCACACGTGTTATCGGGGTGGAACCAGAAGGAGCCAACGATGCTTACAGTTCGATTCGTGACAACAGAATTTACCCATCGATTGAACCGAAAACAATTGCAGATGGACTGTTGACTTCGCTTTCCCAAAGGACATTTACAATAATAAAAAACAACATTGATGAAATTGTTACCGTTTCCGACGATTCAATTGTCTTTGCAATGAAAATGATTTTTGAAAGAATGAAAATTGTTGTTGAACCTTCGGGAGCAGTTCCACTTGCTGGCGTTTTTCAGCATCCAGAAATTTTCACTGGTAAAAATATCGGAATTATTATATCTGGTGGCAATGCCGATATTTCAAATTTGCCTTTCTAACTAAAAACTATCCTCTGAATCATCGAATTCACTCTCATCTTCAATATCAAGGTCATCGAAATATTCCTCTTCGATGGCTGCAGGTGGGGCGATTACATCTTCATCAACATATCGAAAGTCACCGTTGTCGAACCTCAAGGTATCCTTTAAGTACACAACACGGAATGAGCCAGTTGGACCGTTCCTTTGCTTTCCGATAATAATTTCCGCAACTCCTTCAGTTGATTCCTTCGTATCGGGCCAAGTCATAATTCCGTAAATTTCGGGGCGATAAATAAATAAAACAACATCTGCATCCTGTTCGATACTTCCAGATTCACGAAGGTCCGAGAGTTGAGGTTTCCGGTCTTTGCGAGTTTCGACCACTCGGTTCAACTGTGAAAGCGCAATAATGGGAATATCCAGTTCTTTTGCAATTTGTTTCAATGTTCGAGAAATGATTGAAATTTCGCGTTCGCGACTTTCTGCCTTCGGCGGGTCAATCAATTGCAAATAATCGATAATAATTAATCCAATGTTATGTTCAGATTTCAATCGACGGGCTTTTGCACGCAATTCGACAAGATTGATTTTAGGGCTATCATCGATAAATAAAGGTGCTTGCGAAAGTTTTGTCATTTTGCTTAATATAGTCTTCAAGTCGTTACGGTTGATGTTCCCAGTTCGAATTCTGTGGTTATCGATACCAGTTTGCGAGGAAATCAACCTCAACGTCAACTGTTGTGCAGACATTTCAAGCGAGAAAAAGCCAACGGGGATGTTGTAATCGACGGCAATATTCCTTGCAATCGAAAGGGCGAATGCTGTTTTTCCAACAGAAGGTCGTGCAGCAATAATTATCAAATCGGATTTTTGAAATCCGCCAAGATATCGGTCTAAATCGATAAAACCACTCGGGAGCCCCGTGATCCCTTTCGATTCGCCTTCAACCATCTGTGAAAGTTGTTCGATAATGTTGTGCAATACTTTCCGAATCCCAACATAATTTTTAGAAAACCTTCTTTCAGCAATCTGGAAAATCAATCTTTCGGCTTTATCTATTAATTCCAAAGCGTCGGTTTCTCCTTTGACACTTTCATATATTATATCACCACAAACTTTCAGCAACTCACGATTGAAACTACGTTCGAGTATGATTTTGCAATAGTCCTCGACATTTTCTGCTGTGGGGACATTTTCCATAAGAGAGGCAAGATAGTCGCTCCCGCCAATCAAATCATACTTGTTCCGTTTTTTCAATTCCTCGGCAAGTGTGAGCACATCAACTTGGAGCCCCTTTTCAAACATTTGAACTATAGATTCAAATATGATTTTATGACGCTCGAGGTAGAAGTTATCCTTTGTCAACATTTCGAGCGATTTTGTGATAGCTGAATTATCGAGCAACATAGCTCCGAGAACAGCCATCTCCGATTCGACAGAATGCGGAGGGACATAGTTCCCAAGAAGCGAAACAAAATCTGGATTCCCACCGTTTTTCGATGTTTTCACCCTTTTTGCCATTTTGAATTGAAAAAAGTTTTACAAAAATTTGGAATTCAAATTAATACTTTTAGAATTCATAATAAAATATTTCGGATTTCAAGGTAAAGATTTAAAAAGACATTTTGAATCTGAACATTGGAGAAAATCATATGGTCACATTCTTCGATTATTTCAAAAACACGGCTAAAATTTTCTTTAACAAATTTTTTTGAAAATCTTTCTAAAGCATCATTATCATCGGCATTAACTATTAGATTTCGCGATGAACTTGTTGAAATAATCATTGCGTCGCGAAGCCAACTACTTAACAACTGCAAGCAAGTTCGAGCCATCTTTTTATCGATTCCTTCGGTCAATTTATTAACCATTTCGCTCAACTGATGCCCATACAATTCTTTTTTGAGAGCGATTCTCAAAATATCTACCATTTTGTTGCGCTTTTCTTTGAGATTTGCCTCGACAAGTTCATAAGCCCTTGTTAATGAACCATTTGCAAATCTTGTAACAATTGAAATTTCGTCCTCGCTCAAATTGTATTTTTTTCTCAAATCGATAGCAATATCTTCGCTGGAGAGCGGCGGAAAGTAAATTTGCTGACACCGGGATAGTATTGTAGGAAGCAATCCTTCGAGTCTTGCAGTCAAAAGAAAAAACGTTACATCAGTTCGAGGCTCTTCGAGTGTTTTTAGAAAGGCATTTTGTGCCTCGGTTCGCATCTCATCGGCATTTATTATCACCACGAATTTCCGTCCACTCAGTGAATTGGAAAGAGCAAGATTTTTCCGAAGCTCACGGATTTGGCTTATTCGAATTTGAGATGCTCCTTCAATTGAAAACTTCGTATACGGATTTAATATTTTACTTTTTAATTTCGAGTTAATCTCTTCGATTACTGTTTCGGAAAGAGAGGTGAAAACCGAACCTTCTTCTTTATCGACAGATTTCCCGGCTGGTAAAGAAAACAGGTATTCAACATTTGAAAATTTATTATTTAAAATACTTTGGCAAGCAGAACAAGAACCACAAGATTCTATATATCCGACTTTATGAACTGGATTTCGACAACTTGCAGTTTTAATAATTTCAAGTGCTGTTGCAAATTTGCCGACCCCTTCGATTCCAAAAAAACAATAAGCATTTGAAAGGACTGCTTCGGGGAGTATCCTTTGGAAAAACTTCTTAATTTTTTCTTGATTAATAATCTGTTCCCAACTCATAATTTTCAATTTTATTCGTCAATTTTTGTTAATTTTAAATTAAATTAATTTTTTTGTTAGTTACAAAAAAGAGTTAAAAGTTTTAAAAATGTAGAATACAAAAATGGAAAAAAATTCTTATCTCGATTTATCAAATCAAATAATTTCACAGGAAATTGCAAATTCTTTCGAAACCGACTATTGCGTTCACAATCGCGGTCCAGCTTGTTCTCGCGAAACAATCTCTCTTCGAAAAGATATACCTCCACACCTCCAACTGGAACTCTCGAAAGATCTTATGCTAAACGCTTATCGGCTGATGTTGCTGGCAAGGTTAACAGACGAAAAACACTTAAAACTACTAAAGCAAGGCAAATCATTTTTTCACATTGGAGGAAGTGGGCACGAAGCAATACAGGTTGCCATTGGATTAACATTAAGACCCGGGAAAGATTGGTTCTGGCTTTACTATCGAGATGTGGCTCTGGCATACACCTTAGGTTTATCTCCATTTGAATATTTTCTTATGGCTTTCGGCAAGCCGAATTGCCCTGCAAGCGGCGGTCGCCAAATGCCCGGGCACTATGGCCACCCGAAACTGAATATGCCAACTGCGTCATCACCTACTGGGACACAATTTTTAAATGCTGTTGGAACAGCACTTGCAACCAAATTTATGGCTTCCGACGAGATAACCTATGTCGATTCTGGCGAAGGAGCCACCAGCGAAGGTGAATTTTACGAGGCTGTCAATTAGGCTAGTAGAGAAAAATTACCACTCATATTTTGTATTCAAGACAACAAATATGCTATCTCGGTTCCCCGAGAACATCAGTCTATGGGCTCAACTGTCGGTCATACTTTTTGCTGCTATTCAAACCTGAAAATCAAAACATTCGATGGAACAGACTTTTTTGAATCAATACTTGCTGCACGCGAAGCCTTCGATTACACTTCCACCGGTTGTGGCCCAGTTCTTCTTCACGCGCAAGTCGAACGACTATTACCACATTCTTCGAGCGATGACCATAGAAAATATCGTTCAAAAGATGAACTTGAAAAGGCTTTTGAAAAAGACCCAATAAAAAAATTTCAATCTTATCTGATTAATAACAACATTGCAACACACGATGAACTCAACGAGATTTTAGAAAATGTAACCAAAGAAATTGATCACTGGGCAGACAAAGCTTGGGAAGAGCCAGACCCAAGGCCTGAAGACGCTATCGAACACATTTTCGCGCCATTTGAAACCCGTAATCTACACTATGCCGAAAAGGAACCAGACTCGGGAGAAAAATGTGTAATGGTCGATGCAATCAACCACGCATTACACGAAGAAATGGAGTTCAATCCAAAAATGGTGATTTTTGGTGAAGACGTTGCCGACCCAAAAGGCGGAGTCTTTACTGCAACAAAGGGACTTTCAACACGTTTCGGCGAGAAGCGGGTATTCAATTCACCGCTTGCCGAAGCTTCGATTGCTGGTGTAGCACTCGGTCTTGCTCTACGTGGTTTCAAGCCAGTTGTCGAAATGCAATTTGGCGATTACATTTGGCCAGCATTTATGCAAATAAAGAACGAAATAGCAACAATGAGATATCGTTCAAATGGAAACTTTTCCGCTCCAGTTGTCATACGTGTTGCAGTTGGAGGTTACATTCATGGTGGTTTATATCATTCCCAGAACATTGAGTCTATATTTGCGCATATACCCGGATTGCTAATTGCTTATCCTTCGACCGCCGCCGATGCAAAAGGCTTGCTTAAAACTGCTTGTAGATTGCAGGACCCAGTGATTTTCTGTGAACACAAAGGACTTTATAGACACCCATTTTCCACAACCATCGAACCCGACAAAGACTTCCTTCTACCCTTCGGGAAGGGGAAAATAGTACAACAAGGAAACAACTTAACAATTGTAACTTGGGGGATGAGTGTCAAAGACTCTGTCAATGCTGCAAAACGATTTATAAAAGAACATCCCGATTTTACAATTGAAATCATAGACCTGCGAACAATTATCCCGTGGGATAAAGAACTTGTTCTCCAATCGGTCGAAAAGACAAATAGAGCTTTGGTCGTCCACGAAGACACTTGGACCAATGGATTCGGCGCTGAAATTGCTGCAACCATTACACAAATGGCTTTCAACCATCTCGATGCGCCAGTAATGCGAGTAGCATCGCTCGATTCACACATTCCATATCATCCCAACTACGAAAACTATGTTCTCGTCACCGAGGAGAAAATTTACACGGCAATTAACGAAATCTTGGCATATTAATCTTCTTCATTAAAATTTATCATCAAGTTTCGACCATCTACAATGGTTTGAAATTCTTCTTTATTTTTGTCTTTTTATATAATTCTAAAATGGAAAATGCCGAAAGCAAAAAAATAATTTGCATCGATCTCGATTACACGCTCATATCAACAGATATTTTGATTGACCAGATACTTAGTTTTATAAAGTCAAACCCTTTTAGAATATTCACTTTGCTTTTTTGGTTGCTTAAATCCACACAATATCTCAAAGAGAAACTACTTGAAGCTACAGAAATCGACATCCAGAAGTTACCATTTCGCAGCGAAGTGCTTGAGTTCGTCGCAAAAGCAAAACAAAACAACAGCAAAATCGTTCTCGTTACTGCTACAAACCAGAAAATTGCTAAAAAAATTAATGAAAGGCTTGGCATCTTCGACGAAGTTTTTGGTTCCCTAAAAGATAGAAAACTTAAAGGTAAAAATAAAGCAAAATTCCTTGAACAAAAATTCGGAGCCCAACAATTCGATTATATTGGTGATTCAATAAGTGATTTTCCAATATGGAAAATTGCAAGAAACGCATTCCTTGTTTCGAATTCAAATTTTATGAACTTTATACTACGCAGAAAAAATAATTTTCGTGGTTGTTTACTTAATTACAAAACAAAGTTCAAAGATTTTCTACAATTAATTAGAATTCACCAATGGATTAAAAATCTACTTGTTTTTTTTCCATTAATTCTTGCTCATCAATTTACTAATTTCCCCGCAATCGTAAATTCAATACTTGCTTTTATCTCTTTTTCAATGCTTGCTTCTTCTCTATACATCTTCAACGACATAGTTGACGTAGACAACGATCGCAGACATCCAACAAAAAAAAACAGACCTATTGCTAGTGGGATTTTCTCCGTTTACACTGCTTTTTTTATATCCCTTTCTCTTTTAATAATTGCGTTTGCTTTATCATTAAAAATTAATTCCAATTTCACAATTGTTTGTGCAATGTATCTAATTTTGAGTCTAATATATTCTTTCTGGATAAAAAAAGTTCAAGTTGTCGATATTTTCTTGCTGTCATTGTTCTATGTCGTAAGGTTATATGCTGGTAGTATAGCAACTGAAATTTCTATTTCTAACTGGCTTCTTGCATTTTCTATGTTCTTCTTCCTTTCTCTTGCAACCTTCAAAAGGATGGCAGATTTGAAACTTGTCAATTCCAACGCAACCAACAATGGCGCACTTCACCCCAATGAAGATGTAATTCAATTTTTCCAAAACTTCGGAATCGGCAGTTCTTTTGCATCAGTGATTGTTTTCATTTTGTATATAAACAGTGAAAAAGTTCTTCAATTGTATCAACATCCATCATTTCTTTGGGCAGACGCATTCCTTTTGCTTCTCTGGTTGATGTTGGTTTGGAATTTGGCAAGCAAAGGTAAAATCGAATACGACCCGGTTCTTGTAACAGTCCGAAATCCTTACCTTATATTACTAGAACTGATTATGATTGTTGTTTGGGCAATGGCAATTGTTTTATGAATAAATATCATTCATGGGGATTATATCCAAAGATTAAACCAAAAAGCGTTCAAAAGACATATTGGAGAGGTGATATCAAATTTTTTGACGGAAACTGCAATGTTCTTCCTTATGGTCTTGGCCGAAGTTACGGAGACGTCTGCCTCGTCAAAGACGGTACATTGATAGATACAAGCGAATTGAAGCATTTTATATCCTTCGACAAAGAAAAAGGTATAATAAAATGCGAAAGCGGGGTTTCTTTGGAACAAATCCTTAAGCTAATCGTCCCAAATGGTTGGTTCCTTCCAGTAACACCCGGAACCAAATATATTACAGTTGGTGGTGCAATTGCAAACGATGTCCACGGTAAAAATCACCACAAATCCGGATCGTTTGGACACTATGTGAGAAATCTTGAAATTATACGCTCGGATGGTTCACGCCTTTTCTGTTCACCTACAGAGAATGGCGAATTATTTTACGCAACAATTGGTGGATTGGGGCTAACTGGCTTAATTTTAACAGCAGAGATATTTTTAAAACGAATTCGAAATGAATTTCTGTATCTTCAAACAATTAAATTTAACTCTCTTTCGGAATTTTTTGAAATAAACGAAGAGTCCGAAAAGAAATATGAATACACTGTTGCCTGGATCGACGCTACAAATGGCGGCATCAATTCTATTCGTGGAATCTACCAAAGAGCAAACCACCTCGATTATGACCACGTCGGTAAAATTGAAAAGTTCAAAATCAAAGTTCCAATTATTTTACCATTTTCATTAATAAATAAATTCACTACTTTCTTTTTCAATGTCCTATACTACACTAAGCAATTCGACAAACTTTCGGAGGAAATTGTCCATTACGACAAGTTTTTTTATCCGCTCGACGGAGTTGACAACTGGAACTATCTTTACGGCCGTAAGGGCTTTTTACAATACCAATTTGTAATTCCGAAAGATAACTCCGAAAAGAATTTGCTTACAATACTCAATACTATCAAGAGAGCAGGGTTATCTTCGTTTTTAACGGTATTGAAAACATTTGGAAAAATGCCAAAGGCTGGGCTACTGTCTTTCCCTCGCGATGGCCTTACGCTTGCTTTTGACTTTCCAATAAGTTCCCACATTTTCTCGAAGCTCGACGAAATAGACAAATTGATTGTAGAGTTTGGAGGAGCGTTGTATCCAGCCAAAGATGCAAGAATGAAGCCCGAGATTTTTAGAAGATGTTTTCCAGAAGTAGATAAATTCATCTTACATAAAGATTTTCGATTCAGTTCGGCATTCTGGGAACGAGTAATGTGTTGAATAGTTTTTTTCAAATAATTTTCTTAATTTGCAAATTATAACTTAATAAACTTATTATGAAAACCGGAATACTTTTCCTTAGCGATGAGACAACAATCAAGGAAATAATTCGAAACGTTGTCCCATTACAAGATGATTTCGACATTTTCTTTGCCGAAAGCGGTGAAAAAGGACTTCAAATCCTTGCTAATAACAAAATCGATATTTTCTTTGGAAGTCCAAACATTACCTTGCCCTCGGGGTCGAATATTTTCTATGAAATCAAAAGGGTTTTTCCAGAAACAATTCGCTTCGCTCTGGTATCAAATCTCGAAAGCCCATCGGTTGCACAATTGAGCCAATATGTACACCAATTCGTACAGCCACCTTATACTTTAGAAAACCTCAAGGAAAGAATAGAAAGAACCTCGTCTCTTCAGAAAACGCTCAAAAACGAAAAGATCAAAGAGCTCGTTCAAAATATTACTGCACTTCCATCGCTTCCAGAATTATATATTCAAATCGAACAGGAAGTCGCAAGACCGGATTTTTCATTATCCAAGATTGGGAACTTAATTGCAAAAGATCCAAATTTGACAGCCAAAATTCTTCAAATTGTCAACTCTGCATATTTTGGATTGCAAAGAGAAATAACAAATATCAATTTCGCTCTTTCTTACCTTGGTGTGAATGTCATCAAGTCTCTTATTTTCTATATTCATCTATTCTCCAATTTCAAGGTTACCCCCGAAAACCGAAAATATCTTGAACAGTTTTGGAAACACAGTTTGATTGTTGCATCAAATACATACCATCTTGCAGAAAAACATCTAACCTCAAAAAGTGAGATCGATTCGGCATACACTGCTGGCGTTCTCCACGATGTTGGAAAATTTGTTCTTTTAAATACTTACACATATCCCCAAAATGTGATGCTTTTAGCCGAGCAAAAAGCTATGGATAATCTCGAAGCGGAAAACGAAATCTACCAATGTACACATGCTGAAATCGGAGCATACCTACTTGGTCTTTGGGGTTTCCCTATAACAATTGTCGAAGCTGTGGCTTATCATCACCAACCATCAAAACTAAAAAAGTCCTCGTTAAATTTTTCTACAATTCTACACATCGCAGACTTTCTATACTACACGCCAAATCTGGATGTGCCACATATTCAGGAAATTGGATTAGAGAAAGATCTAATTGAAGCAATATATTATTTCAAGAACTTACGATTATTGAGGCGAAAATAAAGGTTTAAAATTATGGAAACTTCTCTCTCAGTTCTTTTCACACCGGAAAGAACATATTTTGCACTACTGGAAAAGACAAACATAGGTCTTAAACTTCACAAAATTGGCACAAGTTCCAGCCCAATTGACCTCGAAAACTTAGATAATCCAATAAACAAAGATAGTCTTGCAGAACATTACGAGCTCTTTCACGAGTTTTCCGATTGCAACTCGATGGCAGTGACCATCCCAATGGAATATGTTATTCTTACTCAATTTCCGGGGCGTCCCAACATAACAAAAGATGAAATTATGTCGGTCATCAATATCGAAATTCGGCAAAACCTCCCTCAATTCAATCCAGATGAATTTCCAACTTATCTCTTCGAACTTGTGCCTCGCGGCGGACACTCCCATTTTCTTGCCGCAATCATTCCAAAACAAATTTTTCAAAGTATTAAGATAATTGCTACGAAAATCAACAAGATTGTAGATATAATCGAAATTAGCCAAATATCTTCCCACAACTCCTTGTTATACAATTATCCAGAGGAAAAAGAAAATGTCGTTGCTCTTTTTAATATTTCAGATAAGTTCATTGATTTTAGTGTTTTCAAAAACAAAGATTTTTATTTTTACAACTTACTAAAATACAACTCCTTGAATGATACTCCGGAGATTATAAATAATGGAATAACTAAAATCCAAACAGAATTACAGCTTCAAATCAATTCTATATTCCTTTTTGGTTCACAACTAAACCGATCCACACTCGACATTTTAAAATCCAGATATGGAGAAAGGTTCCTTTCAATAAAAAGACTCAATCCATTTCGTCTTGTATCAAACGAACTTAGCGAGGTTGATAAACAAATATGCGCAAGAATTGCGCACCATTTCGTCCCTTGCGTAGGTTCGGTAATACCAGAAATTCATAAAAAAATAAAAATATACTAAATGCGTATTATTGGCGGCTCTTTTAAGGGAAAATCATTTAAATTTAAAATCCCGAAGCAAATTCGTCCAACATCGGATTTTGTAAGAGAAGCCATTTTCGACACTTTGCAAAACATCATTTCATTGGATAGGATAAACGTTCTCGATTTGTTTGCCGGCACTGGAATGCTTGGAATCGAGGCACTCAGCCGGGGTGCATCCTTTTGCCAATTTGTGGATAAAACCAAAAGCGCAATAAACATCATTTCCTCGAACATTTCTTCATTACCCATAAAGAACGAAAACTACAGAATTACATTTGCAGATGTTTTCGCATTTCTTCGAACATACGAAAGCGAAATCAAATTCGAACTAATTTTTTCCGACCCTCCATATGGGCAGGCGCTAAATAGCAAGCTTCTTGGAAGTAACCTGATATTTAAAGTCGCAAGATCTGGCACAATATTTGTTTTTGAATCTTCACCCAGAGAAATTTTAAATGAAAATGAAAGAATCAAACTGTTACGAGCAAAAGATTATGGAGATACATCAATCTATTTTTTTAAGTTCGTTGAATAATATTAAGGTGTAAAAATGGGTCACAAAGAGAAAGAGAAAAACAAAGAAAACGAACCCATCCCTAAGTATAACGAGAAAGGCAAACTTCACAAGAAATTCTACGAACAAGAACTTGCCAAACTTCAGACCGAGCTTGTAAAATTGCAATACTGGGTGAAGTACAAAGGTTTAAAAGTAGTTATAATATTCGAAGGACGCGACGCAGCAGGCAAAGGTGGAACAATTAAACGCATCACAGAACCCTTAAACCCAAGAGGGTGTCGAGTCGTCGCTCTCGAAAAGCCATCCGACCGAGAACGAACGCAATGGTATTTCCAACGCTACATTGCCCATCTTCCCTCGGCTGGTGAAATCGTTATCTTCGACCGAAGTTGGTACAATCGGGCTGGTGTCGAACGAGTTATGGGTTTTTGCACAGAAGAAGAATATTGGGAATTCTTGCGTTCTTGCCCCGAATTCGAAAAAATGTTAATCCGTAGTGGTATTATTCTTCTGAAATATTGGTTTTCCATAAGCGATGAAGAACAAGAGAAAAGATTTATCGAACGGGCAACTAACCCAGCAAAAAGGTGGAAACTGTCGGAAATGGACATTGCAAGCTGGCAAAAGTGGGTTGAATATTCCAAGGCAAAAGATGAAATGTTTAAATATACCGACACAAAAGTTTCACCGTGGTACTGCGTAAATGCCGATGATAAGAGGAAAGCACGTCTTAATTGCATTGCACATATTCTTTCAATGATTCCTTACGAGGACGTAACACCAAAACCAATCGAACTTCCCCGGAGGAAAATCGACGATTCGTACGTCAGACCGCCAATTCAGGAATTCACTTATGTACCGGAAATTTATTAACTATGAAAATTTATTATAAACTTTCAGAAATTCAGAAAAAGAAAAATTCCTTGCTCTGCATAGGATTGGATCCGCAAATCGAAAAATTGCCCGATGGCATTTCAAAGAACATTCTTGGTATATTGAATTTTAATAAACTTATCATCGAACATACAAATAAATTTGTTTGCGCCTACAAAATGAACTTCGCTTTTTACGAACAATTTGGAACCAAGGGAATCGAGGTTCTCGAAAAAACACTCGAAACTATACCCGATGATGTTTTAACAATAGCAGACGGTAAGCGAAGCGATATCGAAAGTACATCCAAAGCCTATGCAAAAGCAATCTACCAACATTTCGGCTTCGATTGTACCACACTAAATCCTTTTCTGGGATTGGATTCGTTGGCACCCTTTTTCGAATATTCCGAAAAATTAAATTTTGTGCTCGTCTGCACATCAAATCCCGGAGCTTCCGACTTTCAAAAATTAACTGTTAACAACAAATTCCTTTATGAAGTCATTGCAGAAAAATTTTATTATAGTTTCGTTCCAGAACAATTGGGCTTTGTAGTAGGCGCTACAAATGAATCCGAATTTCAGAGAATCAGAGAAATTGCTACCAACAACTTTTTATTAGTTCCTGGGATTGGTGCCCAAGGCGGCAATCTCGATGCAATTTTGAATATTAACAAAAACAGAAATATTATCATCAATGTAGCCAGAGATATTATTTACGCCTCGAAAGAAAAGGATTTTATCGAAAAAGTAATACAAAGGACTTTGTTCTATTGCAACAAACTTCAAAAGGAATAAAATGCAAGAAAACGAATTAAAACTCCAACAAAGAATACATAAATTAATATCGGACCCGTCCAAAGTCTTCACAACAGTGGCTGGAAAAAGACTGCAATTTTTATCTCCCGGGTATTTAAATAGAGAAAAAGGACCCGATTTCCGCAATGTTGCCATTTTGCTAAATGGAGCTATCATCATTTGCGATTGCGAATTTCACAAAAATGCTTCTGAATGGCTCGACCATAGCCACTCCTTTAGCAATGAATATAAAAATGTTGGTGTTCATATTGTTTTTAACAATGATATTACAATTAATGAAAATTTTGAAACGCTTGTAATAAACCCAGATGATTTGCCAACTGAAAACTTCGATAATTTAGAGATTGAATTCAACGAATATCTTAATACACTTGATGAATTGCAAAACTACGCTTTACTACGCTTACTTCGAAAAACATCCGATGTGAAGATTTTTCTCGAAAGTATGCCACTCGACATAGCATTTGAAACTTCAATTAGAAATTTTCTTTACAAATACAGAGCGAGAAAAAGAAGACCCATTTACAAGGACATTATACTTGAAGAACTTATAAGCATTTTAAAGAATTCCGAAATGATGACATTCTTGAAAGATATAAAAAATAATGTTTCATTCAACATTCCGGAACGATTTTTTAAATTACTGAAAATGCGATTCCACAAGGAAGGTAAAAACCTACGCCTTGAAATTCTTTTAAATTGCTTGCTTCCTCTCTCATTGGCAATTGCAAACGAGGAACAAAGGATTGAACTTTTCGTCTGGTTTTGGTCGACTCCCGCACTTAATTCATACGGTATATTAACCAGAAAATTCAAGCAAATCCCTCAAAACTTCATCTGGCAACAACAAGGTATGCTAGAAATTTTAAACTCTTTTGGCAAAAAACAAAAAATCAGCAATACAAATTTTTTAAAAATTGGTGAAGTCTTAAATTTCTTCCATATTGGGTCTCCCCCTTTCCAATAAGTTCTAATTTTTCAATAAAGTTATCTAATTTTTTTAATGGTTTTTCTTAAAATCAAATATGACAAACTAACTTTATTTATTCAAAAAACTTATGGAGGTATTTATAAAAAATTCATTGAAATTTAATTAATTTTTTATGGAAGTTATTGAAATACAACAACCAAAAACAAACAAGAGGAATTATACTCGTAATCGATTATTTTTTTTTGATTTTTTAGAATTTTTCTTCCAATTTAGTTTATTAGTAAAATTCAAATTTGCTTTTGATAGTTTTTAGAACTGTTTAACTGATTGGAGATTGAAGGGATGGAAAACGAAATATTACCAGATTCTGATTTGCTTTTGGATTCAAAATTAAACAGGTTTGTTCAAAGCGATAGCCTTTCAACAAAGTGGAAAAAATTCCTGCGTTTTATTAAAAATAATGTTTCTGGCTACATTTTCAGAACCTGGTTCCTCCCCTTAAAACCAGTAAGAATGGAAAATAATGAACTATTGGTCGAGGTTCCTTCGCAATTCTATTGCGAATGGCTCGATGAACATTACTATAATTTGATTAAAACTGGTTTAGTAAAATTCTTTGGCGAAGACATCAAATTGAAGTACCAAGTGGTAATCGACAAAACACAACCCGAGGTGGCGAAACTAAACATTCCCAGTTCGAATATGTTGGCACAAGAACAAGTCCGAATTAATGCAATACAGCGGCTGAACTACAATCCGAATCTTGTCCCAAATTACACATTCGATAACTTTGTTGTTGGCGATAGCAACGAATTTGCATACTCTTCGTGCCTCGCAGTAGCAAAAAATCCTCTTAATACGAGATTCAATCCATTGATAATTTACGGAAACACGGGGCTTGGGAAGACTCACCTTCTTCAAGCAATTGGGAACTACATACTTACCAACTTTCCAAGAGTTCAAGTTCTATACTCTACAAGCGAAAACTTTGCAAATAACTTTATTGAATCAATAAAAAACAATAATGTTAACGAATTTCTTCAACTATATCGAAATGTAGATGTTCTCTTGATCGACGATATCCAATTTTTTCAGAATAAAGGAAAAATACAGGACAACTTTTTCCATACTTTTAATACTTTGCACCAGTCGGGCAAACAAATAGTACTTTCCAGCGACAAAGCACCAAAGGAATTAAAAGACCTTGACGAGCGTCTGATAAGTCGCTTCCAATGGGGAGTACTTGCATACATAGAACCGCCGGAACTTGAAACTCGGATTGCAATCACAAGGAAAAAAATCGAGAACGAAGGAATGGAGTTGCCTACCGAGGTAGTCGAGTACATCGCACAAAATGTAACTTACAGTATTCGCGAGATAGAAGGTGTTATTGTCAGCCTTGTTGCCCAAGTGGCTCTTGGAAACAAGAAACCAAGCATTGAACTTGTCAAAGACATCCTTCGTGCAAAACATATAAGAACTTCGAAGATAATTACAATAGATCGAATTAAAGGCGCCGTTGCCCATTATTTCAATCTTAACCCATCAGATTTGGAATCAAAATCACGCAAAAAGGAACTTGTTGTCCCCCGCCAACTTGCTATCTATATCGCAAAAGAATTGACGAATTGCACACTTGAAACTATTGGCAAACACTTTGGAAATCGCGACCATACAACAATCCTCCATTCAATCAATATAACTGAGAGAAACTTGCTATTGGACGAAAGATTAAAGTCGGCATACGAATATATCATAAAAAAGTTGATATAGTGAAAAAATATTCTTCAAAAGATATTTTCGCTCAAGTAAAAAAGATAATATTCATTTTAATTGGTGCAACAAGTGCAAGTTTTGGTTTAAAATCATTTCTACTCCCAAACAAATTTATTGACGGTGGTATTACAGGAATTTCGATGCTTACATCTGTCCTTTCAAGCTTGCCGATTTCTGTATTTGTTATCGTATTCAATCTTCCTTTTTTAATTCTCGCTTTCTATCAATTTTCGAAAGAACTTGCATTGAAGGCTGTGATTGGTATATTATCTCTTTCGTTTGCTTTAAGTTTTTTCCCATTTCCAGTCTTGACTTACGACAAATTGTTGGTTGCCGTCTTCGGAGGCTTTTTTCTCGGTGCTGGTATTGCTTTTGCAATTCGTGGCGGAGGTGTTATCGACGGTACAGAAATTCTTGCAGTCTTGCTAAGCCGAAAACTCCACACCACTGTCGGAGACATTATTTTGTCAATAAACATTGTAATCTTTTCACTTGTGGCTATTTTTCTTGGTATCGAAATTGCTTTCTATTCAATTCTAACATATCTTTCTGCTTCGAAAACAGCCGACTTCATCATTGAGGGAATAGAAGAATATATTGCTGTAATCATTGTTTCAGAAAAACCGGAAGAACTGCGGCAAGCGATACTTTTCAATGTTGGACGCGGAGCTACAATTTTCAAAGGCAGGAAAGGTCTCTCACACAACGATTCGAACGAAATCGATATCCTTTACACTGTGCTTACAAGACTCGAACTTCCCAAATTGACAAATGAAATCAATCGCATTGACCCAAAAGCTTTTGTTGTAATACACAAAGTAAAAGACACAATTGGAGGTTACATTAAGAAGCGCCCTCAGAACGTTATATAATTTTTTTAAAATATTATGCAAACAAAGGAGCAAAAAAACGCTGTCTTAACTGTTTCAGTAATAACATCATTTTTAACAGCCTTTCTTGGTAGCTCGGTCAATGTTGCTTTACCCTCTATTCAAAAGGAGTATCATATCGACGCTGTCACTCTTGCTTGGATTTCTACATCGTACTTGCTTGCCACTGCTTCGATATTACTACCTTTCGGTCGACTTTCGGACATCATGGGAAGGAAAAAAACCTTTCTTTGGGGTTTGATTCTGTTTACAACATTTTCTTTTCTTTGCGCATTTGCCCCAAACATTTATATACTGATTGCATTGCGAATAATTCAGGGTGTTGGCGCTGCTATGATTTTTTCTGCAAGCACTGCAATTATCACTTCTGTATTTCCAATGGGAGAGCGCGGCCATGCTATGGGATATTCCGTCTCTGCTGTTTATCTTGGCTTAACATTAGGACCGGTTCTGGGCGGAATTTTAACACAAAATTTTGGATGGAGAAGCATATTCCTTCTCAACCTTCCAATTGGTATTTTCATAGTATATTTAGTACAAAAGAAGCTGGGTAATGTTGAATGGGCTGATTCAAGAGGGGAACGTTTCGATTGGAGTGGAACGATTTTATATATCTCCGGTCTTTCTTTTTTAATGCTTGGCTTTACAAGGATACAAACATATTTTGGAAAAACGCTTTTAATTGCTTCAATTATCATTCTTATTCTTTTTATCATAATTGAAAACAAGTTGGAACAACCTATAATTTCTGTTAAAATTTTTTTAAAAAACATAACATTTATGCTTTCAAATCTTGCTGCGTTAATTAATTACAGTACAACTTTTGCTGTCAGTTTTCTTTTAAGCCTTTATTTGCAGTATATCAAAGGATTAACACCGCAGAACGCTGGTTTTGTTCTTGCAATTCAACCTATAACACAAGCAATTTTCTCATCTTACGCAGGCAAGTTATCCGACCGTTTCGAGCCGAGATATGTTGCCTCGTTCGGGATGCTTTTGTCTTCACTCGGAATATTCTTGCTTTCTTTTATTAATTCAAATACTTCGCTCTATTTCTTAATGCTTGCTCAAGTCCTTTTAGGGCTTGGCTTTGCATTCTTTTCTTCGCCAAACACAAACGCAATTATGAGTTCAGTCGACAAGAAATACTATGGAGTTGCTTCTGCATTAGTTGGAACAATGCGCCTCGTGGGTCAAACATTTAGCCTTGGAGTGGTTACAATGCTGTTTGCAATATATCTTGGTGGTTCGAAATTTAGCCCACCACTCTATCCGACCTTTATCTCATTAACCCATTGGATTTTGCTTGGCTTTTCAATAGTGAGCGCATTTGGAATACTTGCCTCATTAGCGAGAGGAAATATTAAATAATCGAGTAGCAATAGTAATTTTTTCTGACAGTTCTTGAGTGCCCGGAACAGGAATCGAACCTGCACGGCTTTGCAGCCACTGCGCCCTGAACGCAGCGCGTCTACCAGTTCCGCCATCCGGGCATACGCGGAGAGTGAGGGATTCGAACCCCCGGAAGGATTGCTCCTTCAACGGTTTTCGAGACCGCCCCGTTCGACCACTCCGGCAACTCTCCCCTTCAAAACTGCAAAATTAAGAAATCTAGCGATTTCAGTTACTATTTCACTAGAACGATAGGCTTTGTAATTTCTTTCCCAGCAACTTTTAAAACAATGTAATATGTTCCACTCGACAAACTCGATAAATCGATCGTTTTGTTATTTAAAATTTCCCTGCCATCGACCTTTATTAGTTCAAAGCCAAGCAAGTCTTTAACCAAAAGATTTTCGACAATTACTTCCTTTTCAACTTGGACAAGCAAGTTTCCAGTTGTTGGATTTGGATAAATTGCAATTCCGCCCTCATCATCATCGACGCTACTGACAAAATAGAATGGATCGGACATTTCACTTTCGCAATTTGGTGCTGTTTTAACTTTTACAGTGTAATATCCTGTTCTCAAAGGAACAATTGACCTTGTGGTATCGCCAAACATAATTTGGCCGTTGAAATACCATTGATTGCCAAAGGGTGCACTGGAATACAAATATCCACCGCTATCTACAATAAATGGTTTCGCTGGAACACCAGCAATGCGAACAGTTTTTAAAATCGAGTCCCTGAAGATTGAACCGGGAACCCATTGAACAAGCTTTATTTTCGCGATTCCAGGATTTCCCCAACGCACCCAAACCCTTCGATTTTGTGGATTCGAAGTTATTGTTCCTCCCTCGACATACCACTGATTATTAGCCCCAAGATTAGAAATTGCCTCGAAATAAGTTTCTGTATTTTCACAAACAAGAGTATCGCCAAACAAAGCTACTTTTTCAAATATACGGACCAGTAGTTCCGACGAATCATTGCATCCTGCAATAGACCTTTGAACCAATTTAACTTTACCAATACCACCCGATGGCCAACCAATTTCTACTGTATCACCATCATCTCTTCCGATAATAACACCATTAACAACACTCCATTTGTGTATAACAGTGGAATCAGTCCGAGAAGTTTTATATTTCGCAACTTGTTCGACATATACTTCGTTCGGTCCAGTTAATACAGCATTTGGCGTTTCGAAAACATCAACTTTCAGCATCACAGAATCTACACAACCATATTGATTTATGCGTCTTAGTTTCACCCAGCCGTGGGTTTGACTTCCCCAACGAACAATTACGACGTTATGTGCTAACTTCTTTTCCAATTTTCCATTTATCACACTCCAGATGTTCTGAATATTCGCTGAATCCGTCGTAGAATAAATAAACGCATCCCCAGAACAAACTCTCGTTTGCCCATTTAAAATTCGACCAGGGGGGCTCGATACTTTGATTTCCTTTGAAACGGAATCACTGCAACCTTTATCGGTGAACGCTGTTAGGTGGACACGTCCAACTTGTACAGTATCAAAACGTACAAATATTGTATCATCGGTTGCAGGAGAAAGTAACGTTCCACCTTCGACATTCCAGACAAAAGACCACAAATCAGAATCCATTCCTTCCCGAGATGCCCAAAGTTTTATTACCCCGGTGGCACAAATAATAGAATCACCGTTGATTTTTGGTATTGGTAAAGGATTGATAACTAGCCGATCTGTAAAACCAGAAGGTTGAGAAAACATCATCGGGTTCGTGGCAACTATTCTTAATTTGTAATTCTCGCCAATCGGAGTATTCTTCGGAATATAGCAGAGAATTGACCGGCTCGTTCTGGATTGGATAGAACCAATAACAGTAACAGAATCGAAATTCCCATAGAGATCGCTCAATTCGACCACAAACCTATTGTTCTGTTCAAATGGATAAAATGAATAAAAATCTACTGAAAATGTGTTGCCTTGGCAAACCTCGATATCATATTGCTTCAATTTCAACTCTGGTTTAATTGTATCTTTATTAAAAACATACAAGCCATATTGGGTTGAAATCCAAATATTATTCGATAAATCCGCATAAACAGAATTGAAATTGTTTGAATAAAATGGATAATTTTCTTCGGTGATTACGACATAGGTTGTATCGTTCGTTGCAACCCAGATACCCCCAGAAAGGGTTGTCACCCACGGTTTGTTTTGCTTATCAAATGCAATATTTTGCACAGTAAAATCTGGGAAATCCCCACTAATTGGATTATGGGACACCCACATTGTATCGAATGTTAGCAAGCCTTGCTCGAGCGTACCAACAAATAATCGTCCGTTATTATCTTCTTTAACATCGGTAATATACATCATCAGCAAAGGCGAATTTGAATCATCAATGAATCGAACAGTATCTCTTTCAAAAACAGCAATACCATTGCGAGCAAGTCCAGCATACACTCTTTCGTAAGCTCCGAGAGAATCCACAACCCACCGCGAACTTAGCGCAGAAATGTATCCGTTGAGTTTTGTACTATAAATCGTATCGAGTCTGTTCCACACGCCATTGTTTAAAACAACCAAGCCAGAGTCGGTGCCAATCCAAACACCTCGCGAAGTCGGTAGAAGGCGCGTTATTCTATTGCTTGGGGCATTGTCTGGATAGGGAAAGATTGTTTGCCAACCGCTAAGTCCTCCTTTGATGACCAAGCCAGAATCGGTTGCAATCCAGATGTTATTATCTTTGTCGGCGGCAATATCATTTATGGAGCTAACAATTGGCGAATTCGAAGCATCGTAAACATTCCATTGCGAACCGTTGTAAGAAACCAATCCGTTTGGTGTCATAATCCACTTTACAAGATCGACACCTTCGACAACTTTCTGCACATAATTTGTTGGCAGTTTAGAATTTTCAAAGCTAACAGGAATAAAATTAGTGTCCTCAATGATTGTTAACTTGTTTTTCGTAGATACTAATTTCCTGTTCCTTCCGTCCACATAAATCGAATTAATGTGATTATCGGATAAATTGGAATTGTCCTTGTTATAGACAGTCCAACCATTTTGCGAAATATATACTAAGCCATTTCCGGTTCCAATCCACTTGTTGTACAATGTATCGAAAGCAAAAGAAGTGACCATATTACTTGGAAGCGCAGAATTAGTCGTATCGAAAACATTGAAGTTGTCTCCAATCCAATGGACTAAACCACTATGGAAGGTACCAACCCATTTCGAATTGTTAACCCTATCAAATTCAATGAATGTTATAAAATTATCTGGCAAACCGCTATTATTAGTGTTGAAAACAAACCAATTGGTTCTATCAAACATACCAAGTCCATTAGGGGTTGCAACCCAAACATTACCCACCTGATCGACATTTATATCAATGATGTAATTATCTGGAATACCTGAATTCGAAGTATTATAAACAGTCCAAACGGTGTCGGATTTCGAAACCAGCCCCTGGTCAGTTGCGATCCACCAGATTCCAAGTGCATCAACGAAAATATCATTGACAACGTCGGACGGAAGCGGTGAATTTTGAGTATTGTAAACTACAAAATCATTGCCCCGAAGACGAAGAAGCCCGCGGTCGGTGCAAATCCATAAAATATCCGACGAAAATTTCCTTAAAGCACGAATGTTGTGACTGGGGATTGGAGCAAAAGGCTTTTGCACAAGTCCCAAGTACTTCATCGAGTCGAGGTTAAAAATACCTATTCCAGCTTCCCGAGAACCAATTAAAAAAATCGAATTTCCAAATGAAGGGACAACCGATGTTATATCGTTTCCATTAAAATAAAATTTGTAGAATGGATTTTGTTGTTGTGAATATCCAATAAATGAAAAAAACACTAAAAATGCAAATGAAAGAAAGTATTTTTTCATATAACCTCCAAAAAATTATTTTCCATATTGTAATTCTCTTATATAATGGATTAATGCCCACTTGTCGAAAATAGTTAGTTTGTCGTGAAATGAAAACATCAAATTTTGCCCAGCAGAAAGTATATGAAATAGACGACCATCAGTCATTTTCCTTGTAGATTCACTTGTAAGGTCTTTTGGTGGCGGAAAACCTTCTTCGTCTGCCTTCAATTCGACTTTTGTTACTATTGGTCCTTTCCCCTTTCCATCTTCGTTGTGGCAAGGAATGCAAAATCGACGAAATAGAGTCTTACCTCGAGAAACAACAAAATTTGTCTTTGGCAACGGATTTGTAAATATCTTTTCTGGAATCGAGTAATCTTGTGGTTCAAAACGATAGATAAGTGGTTTGGTAGGATAACTATTCGCCAATGGAAAAGCATCAGAAATTAGTGGGGCGAATCGATAGAGATTATCATTCGACAATTTATTCTGGTTGTCCATATCGGAAATTACTTGCAACTGATAACTCTTTTTAAAATTTAAAATACCCAGATTTAAACACAACAAAATTATAAAAATTAAAGTTAATAAGGAAAGTGCTAAATAAATAGTTACTTTTGGAACCATTTTCATAAATCTTTCTTATTTACTCTGTATATTTTCATTGTTAATATCGCCAACAATTAGAATCGAATTTTCGTTTAATTTGTCGATCGATTCGATAACTTCTTTCGGAAGCTTTTTGTTAAAGTTAAAATTGACAACAATGAATCGAACAAAAAGCAAAGTTCCCGTCGCAAGCATAGACGCTTCAAAAGCAAATGGCAAAGAGAGGAACGGGTCGAAAAATGGTTTTCCGCTCAAATTTTGGGGATTTTCAATAGCATTTGACCAAAATTGAAAAAAGAAAGCAAAGATAAAAACAAAAAAACCAACTAGAAAAGCTAGAAATGAAAAACTTTTAAGAGGAACTTTATTCAAAACTGCTCTTTTTGAAAAAAATAAAACATTTTTTTCCCTTTTTCCAGAAAACAAACTAGGGTTAGCTTCAAATTCCTTTCTTTCGACAAATTCAATTTCCATATATCAAAGGATATCGTCTTCAAGCATAGAAATATCCTCGGGGCTGAGATTTCTATCGTCGTCAAACAATTGTTCCTCGACAACTTTGTCTGGCGGTTTGACTTTCCCGAGTTCCACCAACTTATCTATCTCAGCCTTTGGCACAATTCTAATGTAACCGTTGTTCTCAAGAAGAAGATGAACCCTATGATTGAAAATGTCAATTTTATGAATTCTGGCAATACCGTCGGGAAGTTCGACCACAGAAAACATAGGTGGATAATTTTTATACTCTTCGAGATAAACATCATGTTCGTAAAGAATACAGCATTTCAATCTACCGCAATAACCACTCAATTTAGCAACATTATTAGCAAGCCTTTGCGTACGAGCGTGTTCCAATGTGACGTGACAAGCTTGGCAAAAAAACGTCGAGCAACACAAAGGCCGACCGCAAGGACCCATCCCACCAATTCTGCGGGCTTCCTCTCGAGTACTTATCTGGCGCAATTCTATTCGAGTTTTGTATATTTTTGCAAGGTCCTTGACAAGTTCACGAAAATCAACTCTCTGGGGTGCGCTGAAATAAATTGTCAATCGCTGTCGGTCGAGTTGCCATTCCGCATCGGTAACCTTTATGTCGAGTTTGTGTTTTTTTGCAAGTTCCTTTGTGGTTTCCACAACGAGAGGTTCTTCGTTGCGATTCTTTGTAAATATTGCCATATCTTTGTCGGTTGCAAACCGAACGACTGAGAATAGAACTTCTTCTTTTTTAAAGTTTTTTTCCCACTTCTCTTTGGCTTCTTTACCAATTGAAATAACCGTGGCAATATCAAACCCATTGTCGACTTCAACTACGACATATTCGTAGTTAAAAAATTTCAACTTATTTGGATTTTTATAAATCTTTTTTCTTTTAACTTTAAAAACAACCTCAACCAAATCGGAAACAACACCTTTTTTATCACCATTGTACTTTGCTTCGCCAACGTCAAAATCTCCTACGTAATCGATATTATAGAACCGGGTTTCGACCCCACGAGGTACAAAAGCATTTTGACGAAGTATTTGATAATAATAGGGACTACGCTTCTTTACATTCTGAGAAACCTTGTCATCGTTCTCGGAATTTTCAGAATTATGTATATCTTCCATCTATTTCTCACGATTTTCCCAAAATAAAAAAATAAATTTAAACAAAAATATAAAATAAATCAATTTATCAGCACAGAATTTAAATAGATTGTTTTAAATTTGTTGTTAGGCAATAAAAAAGTGGCTAGGGACGGAATCGAACCGCCGACACGTGGATTTTCAGTCCACTGCTCTACCAACTGAGCTACCTAGCCAAAAGAAAATACAAAATTAATAATTTTTTTTCAATTTATTTCATTTTTTAAAATAAAAAGGGGCACAAAATCGTGCCCCCTATTTGTTAAATCAATTTAAAACGAATAGCGAATACCAAATTGGATTTGCCAACGAGAACTTAAATCTGAAGTATTAAACATAGCATCTTTGCTTGGATTGCCATTTGCATCTTTTGGAATGCTGAAAGTCACAATCATTTTTCCTAAATCTGACTGTGTAAAGCCATTCTTTGGGTCGTTTATCAGCTCTTGCGTTACAATCCCATTATAAGTAAAGGCTCGATCATAAACTGCGTTCGAGACAAATTTCAAATGACCCCAATCTGGATTGAGAAGATTCAAAACATTAAGAATATCGACATAAATCTGCAGGGATTGCCCTCGAATCGTTGGGAACTCTTGTGTGATACGCAAATCGAGTTGGTTGAACCAGGGCTGTCGTAGTGAATTTCTCTCGACAATCTTGCCCCTCTGGTCTTTCAATTCTGGGAACCATGACACAAATTGATTTAATTCATCCCAATTACCACCTTTTAACACCATCACTGGATCGTTGCTTTCGCGAGGCAAATACACAAGGTCGTTTGTTGCTCTTCGATCGGGGGTACGGTCGCCATTTGCATCGTTTGAGTAGGCAAGGGAAAACGGTGCCCCACTTCGTCCTTCATAAAATATTCCAAATGAAGTAGAAATTCCATTGCCATAGGTGTACCTATAAGATAAATTTGCAAGAATTCTATGCGGAATTTCGAACAATGATGTTCCAAGTTCGGGATTGTTTGGGTCGATTGCTCTGTTATACTGCCAATTAGAAATGGCACGACTCGAAGTCAAACTGTTCACATCTTTCGCACGACTCCAAGTGTAAGCAAGATTGAAGCTCAAATCTGGAAGAATTCCTTTGCCAAATTGCTTTTGTATTTGGAAAGTAATGCTTGTTTGATAACCTTTAGTTGTATTAGTCATTAGCAATACATTGGTAAATAATGGACTTACATCAAATCGGCTGTAAACTGGTCTACCATCCGGCAAAGTCGAATCCCTTCCATTCGAAGCTTTCAGAATTTGCCGATTCAAATTCTGATACAACATATCGTAGAGAGTCTTGCCATACAAAAATTCGATCGTTCCAATAAAACCATAGGGCAATTCTTTGTCGAATGCAAGATTGAAGCGAAGAACTTGCGGCATTTTCAAATTCTTATCTGTGATGTTAATTTCAGTTGTTCTCACCGGAGTGAGCGAGTCGACTTTTGTTATCTGTTTGCTTGGGTCGGGTTCAAATGTAATCTTTGGATTTCTAACATCTATCCTGCCAATGTCAGTCCCAGTATTCGAGAATTGATTGGAAATCCAAACTCCAGGTGTTTTGCCAGAGAAAACTCCAATCCCACCCCGAACTTGCAAAGTTTTGTCTTTGAAGACATCCCAATTAAAACCAACCCTGGGGGAAAAGGCAATTGGAGTGGGAAGCTCATCTGTCCGCAAATTTGGGAAATACTTTGTTACTGAATCATTTTGTGCAGGCTTTTCTGGAAATGCAAACATATCGGCTCGAAGTCCAAAAGTTAGTTTCATATTAGGAAGCAATTTCCATTCGTCCTGAGCATAAAATCCCAATTGAAAATACTTGAATTTTGCCCGTGGCTTGGGGTTCCCAGTCAACAAGGAATAACTCAGCTGATATTGCGAAGGCTTACCTGCCTCGAAATCAGCAATAGAGCTGAAACTGTATGTACCATAAAAATCTTGCAAAAATAAATTATCGAAAGCCACATATTGATTGCTTGTTCCAAGAGTGATCGTATGGTCACCAAGAAAATATGTAAAATTATTGGTAAGTTCAAAAATATCTTGGTCGAGTGAATTTGCTTGGGAAAATCTTTCAACACCAAAAAATACGTCCTCCCCCCTGGGCCCAATATCGTAAATTGCAACCGAGGGGAAAGGACGAGAAACTGGGTCTCTTTTATCTCGAATGGCAGTGTAAACCAGCCTAAGTTCGTTCGCCATATTCACACCAAGAATACTGTTTAACTGCAACACTGTTTGATTTTGATTTGAATTGAAGATGTATTCCTGGCCTGAAAAAGAAAATGCAAATTGCGAACGTGTCACGGCATTCCCTTGACTAGCTTTTACATAATTGTGCCTTAACGTTAACCTATTGTTCTCGTCGATGTTGTAATCGGCTCGGAAGAAAAGTTTAATGTCGTCGGTTTTCCTTGTGTAAAGGTTGTAAGAACCCGGATCATAACCATATTTATTTATAGCAATTTGCTTTATTTTTTCAAGTGTATCTCGCGAAACATTGAAATTAAAAGGATAGCCTTGGTCGCCAGCAAGGCCCACTCTTTGAGGGTCTTTTCTGTTTTTCGTTTCTACATTAACAAAATAAAATAATTTGTTTTTGAAAAATGGGCCACCAACCCGACCACCAATAAAATAGTCACTAAAGTCGGGATAAGGTTGACGAACTCCGTTTGCATCTGGTATTGGGCTTTTGCCGATAAAATTCTGATTTCTCCCATAAAAATAGATGCTTCCTTGTAAATTATTGGTTCCCGATCGAGTAATCGCATTTATCAAACCACCTGTAAACATACCTTGGCGGACATCGAAAGGTGCAATCGAAACTTGAAACTCTTCGATTGCATCGAGAGAAATTGGTTCGGCTCCAGCTTGTCCGCCAGGAGTTCCAGAAGTTGGCAAGCCAAAAGCATCGCCCAAAGCGGCACCATCGACTTGAATATTGTTGTATTTGCTATTCCTTGAACCAACATTCGAGCCCTCGCTTGTCGAGGAAATGACTAATGGAGAAAGCCTCGAATAATCGTGAATAGAGCGCGCAATCGTTGGCAATGTTGCAATCTCTACTTCTGTAACTGTTTGCGCAGCTCCAGTTCTACTACTGCTTATGATGTCGTTTCTGTCGCTCACAACTTGGATTTCTCGAGTTTGAATATCTTTGGGTTGAAGGGTAAATCGAACTGAAAACTCTTGTCCAACGCTCAAAAAAATGTCTTCTGCAGATTCTGGCTTAAACCCAACCATAGAAACTTCAACCTTGTAGGGTCCGCCGGGTCGCAAGCCGGGTATTGTGAAATTCCCCTTCGACTTGACAACAACGCCAGAAACAGTACCAGAGGGAAGGTGAATAGCTTTGACGGTGGCACCAGCAAGGGGCTTCCCATTAACATCGAAAACAGTTCCAGTGATGGACGAAGTTGTAATGCCTTGTGAAAATGCAATGTTTGATAGAATAAAAAGTAAAGCCAAAGAAAGTTTGATAAATTGCCTCATAGTAATACCAAATTGTTGAACAAAGAAAATGCAAATTTGCGAAAAAAATAAAGTTTTGGTAAATTTTAAAAAAATATTCTTTTAATTTTTTAAAACCTATCTAAAAGTAATTTCAAAAACAAATGTCTTTTTTTTTCGTTTTTATAATAATAAAAAAAGGAGATAAAAATGGAAGATGGTAACAACAAAAAACCTTTAAGACAGGCAACAAATAAAGCAAAAGACATTTGGAACACATACTTAAAACACGAAGGCGGAAAAACAATACCAATTTCTTCCTCTGACGAGGAAAAAGGACCAGAGAACTTGAATGAATTTGCTGATACACCGAAGGTTGACAGGCAATACGAGGAAGAAGCACAAACCGCTGAAAATATCGAAATAGAGAAATTGCGCGAAGAATTGAAGAACTTAATAAACAAAATTGAAATTCTTGAGAAAGAGAAGTCTGAACTTCACGATAAGCTTTTAAGGAAAGCAGCGGAGTTCGAAAATTTCCGAAAACGGGCACAAAAAGAGAAAGAGGAAATCTTAAAATATGGAAATGAGAAACTGCTTTTAGAATTTCTTTCAATTCTTGATGACCTTGGAAATGCGGTTCATTCGGCAAAACAAAATTCAGACTTTGATGCACTAGCCGCCGGACTTGAATTAATTTGGAATAAAGCAAAAAAACTCTTCGAGCAAGCAGGAGTTGTTGAAATTGAAAATCCCGTTGGAAAACCATTTAATGTTGAGCTTCACGATGCTCTTATGACAATGCCTTCGGAACTACCCGAAGGATTTGTCGTTCGCGAATTACAAAAAGGCTACAAATTCTTCGATAAAGTTCTTCGCCACACAAAGGTAATTACTTCATCCGGTCAAGCCGGAGGCGACGGCGAACACAACCAAAATGTTTAATTTTGAAGGAAAACAATGAGCAAAAGAGATTATTACGAAATATTAGGAGTTCCCAAAACCGCATCACTCGAAGAAATAAAATCTGCATATCGTAAACTTGCCATGAAATACCATCCGGATAGAAATCCGGGTGACAAAGAAGCAGAAGAAAAATTCAAAGAGGCTGCCGAAGCTTACGAAGTGCTTAGCGACCCGGAAAAAAGAGAACGGTATGACCGCTTTGGACACGAAGGATTAAGAAGTGGCTATGATTATCATACTTACACCACTGTCGATGATATATTTTCAGCATTTAGCGATATCTTAGGAGGATTTGGCAGTAGCATTTTCGACGATTTCTTTGGGACTGGCACAAAAAGCAGTCGGCGAAGAACTGTAAAAGTTGGAGAACGCGGTTCGGATCTAAGAATTCGTTTGCCCTTGACTTTAGAAGAAATTGCTACCGGTACCGAGAAAACTATTAAAATTAAAAAGTATGTTACCTGTATCGAATGTGGAGGAACTGGAGCCAAAAAAGGGTCGGGGTTCAAGACTTGTCCAAATTGCAACGGCTCTGGGGAAATTCGCCAAGTTTCTCGTTCTTTTTTTGGTCAGTTCATAAATATCTCAACTTGTCCTACTTGTGGGGGTAGCGGTAAAGTTATCGCCGATAAATGCAAAGTTTGCAATGGGGAAGGAAGAATTAGTGGAGAAGATACAATAACCGTTAGAATTCCACCAGGAGTTGAAGATGGAAATTATATCCCATTACAAGGCAAAGGGAATGCTGGAAGACAAGGTGGAGAGCCTGGTGATTTGATTATTGTCATTGAAGAGAAAAAACATGAACTTTTTGAACGCCATCGCGATGATATTTACTATAATCTTACAATTAGTTTCCCCGAGGCAGTGCTCGGCGCGAAAATAGAAGTTCCAACTTTATATGGTAAAGAGACGATTAAAATCGAACCCGGAACCCAACCCGGGACAAAAATAAAACTTTCCGGGAAAGGAATACCTCATTTGAACCAATATGGTAAAGGGGATCAGATTGTCGTAGTCAACATATTTGTTCCAAACAATGTATCCAGTAAAGAAAAAGCCCTACTCAAAGAATTGCTTCAAAGTGAGAACTTAAAACCAAAGGACAAAGATTCAACATCGAAAGATTTCTTTTCGAAAGTAAGAGATGTTTTTAGTTAGTACAAACATATTAAAATGATTAGGGCTTTGCTTCTTCTTTCAAAAGGCCTCGATAGTTTACTTGCTGGCAAAATCATTCAAAAGCAAGGTATCGACGTCATACCAATAACTTATATGACTCCTTATTTCAATTGGCAATATTATTACAAGCCGGAAAAATATTTTGATTATTGCAAATCTCAAGGATTTAGTGAAAGTTATCTTTTTGATATAACCGAAGAATATTTGCAAATTCTTAAAAAGCCTCGCTACGGTTTTGGCTGTTTGGCAAATCCGTGTATTGCTTGCAAAATATTTATGATATCCAAGACATTGAAATTTTTACCAAAGATGGACGCAAGATTTATCATTACTGGTGAAGTACTTGGACAAAGGCCCAAAAGCCAAAAAAAATGGGCAATGGAAATTATAAAGACGGAATCTGGAGCCAATGATTTGCTTGTTCGTCCGCTTAGTGCAAAGTTGCTACCTCCGTCGCTTCCCGAGCGTCTTGGATGGATTGATAGAGAAAAACTTTACAGTATCAAAGGAAGAAATAGACAAAAGCAATTCCAACTTGCTAAAGAGTTTGGTATAAATAATTACTCTACACCCGCTGGTGGTTGTTTGCTAACCGATCCGGAAATCGGACGGAGAGTTTTGAAAATTTTAAAAGAAAAAAGAAAGCTAAGTCCTTTAAACGCTCATCTTTCGGTAATCGTACGACACATATTTGATACAAATCTATGGGTTGTTTTGGGAAGAAATCATATAGAAAATGTAAAACTTTTCCAAGCTTGCCACTCCACAGTGCCCATCTTCACATTATCCGTTCCATCTCCAATAGCAGTTGTACTCGAAGGAAATCCTGATGAGAATTTTATCAAAAATTTGCTTATTCAATATTCGAAAAAAGCAAAAGAAAAAATTGTCAATGGCGAAAATGTAGAACTCATCGTACCAAACTCCTCCATATTTTTCTACGAAGAATCACAACAAAATCAAATAAGTCTACTTTCCCCACTTTAAACTTTCTAAGAATTTCTTAAATTTGTCTTTTTTAGAAGATGAACTCCATTTGGGATACAAACTATGTCGTTGTTGATGTTGAAACTACTGGGACGAACCCGGAGAATGGCAAAATTATCGAAATTGCTTGCGTTGTTGTAAGGAAAGGAACTATTGTCGAGGAATTTTCTTCCCTCGTTAATCCCCATCAACACATCCCATATTTCATCTCCCAAATGACTGGCATAACAAACGAAATGGTGTTCAAAGCTCCTGAATTTTACGAAATTGCTGGCACTTTAAAAAAAATTTTTTCCGAAAAAAACACAGTCTTTGTCGCACACAATGTTAATTTCGACTTTAATTTCGTTAAATACTCTTTTGAAAGAATCGGAGAAACATTTCCAGAGATTCTTAAGCTTTGCACACTAAAACTTGCCAGAAGATTGATCAGCGGTATAAACAAAAAAAATGTTGGATCACTTTCGGAATATCTTGGAATCCCAATTAAAAATAGACATAGGGCGTTCGGTGATGCTCGCGCAACAGCCCACATCTTATTAGAACTTCTTGAAATTGCCGAAAACGAACACAATATCACCACAATTGATGAATTACTTCAATTTCAACACAAATCTTACTATTCGTTCAACATTGCACAGAAACTTCTCAACTTCCCAACGATCGAAATTGAACATATACCAGATGGACCTGGAATTTACTACTTCATTGATAAGGATGGGAAAATACTTTACATTGGAAAAGCCAAATCATTAAAACAACGATTGCAAAGCTATTTCACAATAACAACTTCGAGAAAAATACTTCGTTTACTTCGTTCAACAAAGAAAATAAAGTGGAAATCGACAAAAACCGAACTCCGCGCTTTGATCGAAGAAAGCCGTGAGATAAAACACCACAAACCCGAGTTCAATGTTTTAAGCAAGCGCTTTCGCAATTACCCATTTATTCAAATTCCATACGACAAAAAATACCCTGTCTTCGAAATTACTTACGAACCAAATCCCGAATTGGGAGATTGCTTCGGGCCATTTAAAAGTTACGAAACCGCAGAATTGATAGTCGATATCATATACAAAAAGTTTAAGTTAAAAAAGTGCGAGCGAGAACTCGATAGAAAAACCCCTGAAACATCTTGTCTTTACTTTCAAACCAAACAATGCATAGCGCCTTGCCTTGAAAATTTCAATGAGGAAGATTACGAAAATGAAATTAATAAAATAAAAGATTTCTTGATCAACTTCGATGATGGGTTGATAAACTTTCTTGAAAATACAATGTTTGAATATGCAAACAATTTCCAATTTGAACTTGCCAACCAGATCAAAGAGCATATCAGTGAAATAAGGAAAGTGTTAGAAATACCAAAAAACGGAGCTCTTAAATTTGACCAGAAAAATTTTATTGCTATCAAGCCGAAGAACACTTCATCAAATTCCTATGAAATACTTTTTATTAGGAATGGTCAACTGGTATGGGATACTGTATTAAACGGTTCGCTCCATCTGAATAAAATTAAAAATAAAGTTTATGAAATTTTTTTCAATGGTTTTCTATTTAAGAAAGACATAGAACAAAAAGATATTGATGAAATTAGAATTGTTCTAAATTGGATGAATCAACACAAGCAGGAATTAACAATTATCGAAGTAAACCAAGTAATTTCGAGTTTCAAAGGATTTGCTATCTAATCAGAATTTAAGTTATAGCCAATTACAATTACAAATGCAAACCAATAATACCAACGCTCAATCCTGCACCAAAAGTACAAGTGTAAATTAGTTCCCCTTTTTTGATGACTCCATCGTAATACAATTTTGAAAGGAGATTACCAAAACTGGCACTCGACGCATTTCCGACACCTGAACTGTAATGAAATACCCCTTGAACCTCCTTTAAATTATTCCGAAGATAACTCTCCAGCGAAGTTGTTGTTTTAAGACTGGGCTGGTGAAAGACAAAATGCTTAATATCCGTCGGGTTAATTCCAGCAAGTTCGATTGAACCCAATATCTCTTTTACGACGGTGGTTAAAACGAACATATGCACTTTTCTTCCTTCCTGGACAAATCCATTCTCTGTGCGACGGATGTATCTCAAGTTCCCATCAAATGGAAATGAATTAAAACTAAAAAACTCAAAAGATTCATCCTCGGGATTGTCGCTTCTTTCGAGCAAAACTGAAAAACTTGCATCCCCAAACAAATTGCTTCCTTTCCAATCTGTAATGTCAGTTAGAGTTGTTGCTTTTTCAGAGCAAACAACAAGCACTTTCTTGCTGATTCCACTTTTAATCAATGAATAAGCATTAAACAATGCAACACTTCCGCTTGTGCAGGCTTCGGTCACATCGAAACACATCGCTTGATTTCTTATCCCAATCTCATTTTTCATAAAATCCGCTAAACTGGGATAAAGTGGTCCAGTATTTGTTGCGCCAATGATTACATCAACATCGTCGAGTTTTATTTCTTTACCAAAACTGGTGGCGTTTTCAAGCATTCTTTTAACAGCGAAATAACCTAATTGCCAGACTTCGCCTATGAAAAAAGTTCGCTTTTCTGAAATCATTTCGCTCCAGGTTGCTGCAACTTCATTTAGATCGAGTTCGCCTCCTTTTGAAATCTCATTTTGAACTTCAGTAGGTAACAATTCGATGAACTCTTTTTGGGAGATAACCTTAAAGAGTTCCGAGTCTGTTGGCTCTGAATGCCCAATGCCAGTTATTTTGCAGAATGGAGGATTTAATTTATCAACTTTATAAAACATCACATTCAATCTTTTTTAAAAAAAGAAATACAATTTTACGAAAAAAAATTTAAAAAGACTTGAAATCCAGATTATTAATTCTTTGAATATAATAAGACAACTTGTTTTTAATTTCTTTTAAGTCATTGTGTGTCCAAACAAAATTGTATGTCCATTCATTATCTGGAGCATTTGTTTTTGCCAATCTTGTAAAGAGCAATTTTGCTACGAATAATTCTTGTTCAGGGAAAAGTGTCGACAATGCAAAAGCATAGGTTTCCATCTGCAATCTATATGATTCTGCTACTTTGAACATTTCGTTTGAATTCTTAACGTTGTTCGACTTCCAATCCCAGATTTCATATCTCCCATCCTCGTTTTGAAACAAAATATCAAATTTAGCCATCAGATAGTTCCCTTCGAATGGGAAAAGCAGTTCATACTCTTTTTCTGATTTCAAAATTCTTTCTTTATTCTCCTTAAATAAGTTTGTTTGGACAATGTTCAAGCATTGCTCGACAATTTGTCTTTGGACTTCAAGCTGGAGATTTCTTTTTTGCTCATAAAGCGATGTATCAATTGTTTCGAAAAGTTTTTCAACAACGATACCATCGGAGGTAACCCAATGGTTGATTTTTTCAAGACAGAAGTGAACAGTGTTGCCAATAATTGAACTCAAAATCAGGTTATCATTGTATTCAAATTCTTCTTGCAATGTTGATTTCATAACTTCAAGCAAACTTCTGTGTATCCCAAGATAATAACTTTTCACATAACTTCTCGGGTCATAAGCAAAAATGTTAAATTTCGTCGAAGAAAACAATTGCTTTGATAGTTTCGATTCGACTTTATCCAAAAGAAATATTTTGGGCGCACTTTCTTCAGCGACAACTTTTTGCTCGCTTGCGTTGTCGACAAGTTCTTCTGGAAATAGATCAAATATGAGCCTAATTGGGATTGTGATCTCCTTTGAATAAATTTTGTAGTCACCGTCGTCAGAGAATTCCCCAATTTTAATATTGAAATTTTTGCTGAAAGTAAAGTTTGTATTGGGCAAACTTATATTAAGTTTTAAAGTATTAAAAATTTTTTCTAAATTACTATTTGTTCCTAAACTCATAGAAGCGCCATTATCTTTTTTAGAATTTTCTTTTAACTGTCCTGTTATTATCAAGTAATCGGAAGCTCGAGTTAGAGCCACATAAAGAACGCGCAACTCTTCGGCATTTTGTTCCATTTCCAATTGCTTTGATGCAAACAAACTTTGAAGCGTATTAAATCGGTAAACCTCCCCTCCCATAGCAATTTCTACTGGAAAAATCAAACCAAGTTCGCGTGAGATACCAACTTGATCAGATCTTCGTGTTCGATAATCAATGTTATGGACATAAACTACTGGAAATTCAAGCCCTTTGGCTGAATGAAATGTTAAAAGTACAATAGCATCACTTGCCACAAAGCCAAACCGATCGACGTCGGGTATTCCTTGACGAGAAATGTAATCAATATCATCGAGAAAGTCCAGAATAGTGCGAAAGCCAACATTTATGTACTCTCTCGAATAATCCAGAAGCTCGTCCATATTGGCAAGCATCTGCTCGAAATTTTGAAAAGCACGAACTTTTTTGTGCCATTCTGTTTCGATAAGTATCCTATGAATTAGTTCGTTAACGGGTAGAATGGATACCTGTTGTCGAAGTATCTCGATTATTTTTACAGCCGCCTCGACTTTTGAATACTGGGCTTCGAACTCTTGGGCACTGAATACTTTCTTGCCCTCCTGTTCAAGAAACGATTTATAAATCAACAACTTATCCCAGTATGAATCATCCTTGTTGGAACTAATAGTTGCAATGTTAGTCAGCATTTCATCAGAAAAGGCAAAAAACATCGAACGAAGAACAGCAGCAAGCGAGACATCGTCGCGTGGATTGATTAATAATTTCAAAAAGGAAATAACATCTTGAATCTCGCGAGTCGAAAAGAAATTTCTGCTACCAAAAAAGATAAATGGAATCCCAAAATCGCCAAAAGTCTTTGCCAAGCTAGCAAGGTCCTTTATTTTCCGACTAATCACGGCAATGTCGGAAAATCGAACCTTTCTATAACAATCTTCTTTGCGGTCGAATATCAACGCATTTTCATTGTTTACAAGATACTTAATATGTTTAGCTATTAATATCGGCAAGGTAGAAAATTCAAAATCTTCGTCTACGGTCATATCATTTGTTGAACTTTCATTTTCATCTCCAAATTGAATTTCATTCAGGACAAAATCTTTATAAATTTCCTTTTTCTTTTTATTCGATTCTTTCCCCTTAATCTCTAAAAGAAAGTTGATTGGAGCTATATCCAGATTATTTTGAGTTTCAACTTGTTTTAACCTTTCTACGGGGATTACAAATGGCTCATAATCAATGTTAAAATCCGAAAGGGGGTCGCCATCGTCATATTCCATCAAATCTGAAAAAACAACATCGACAAAACCAGCAATTTCGGGTCGAAGCCTAAAAGTAGTAGTCAATTTTAACAATCCAGATCTTTCGGATGCACCATTGTTAAGTTCTTCAATGTACTCTTTAGCGGATTTAAAAACTCGAACATCGGCATTTCTGAAGGAATATATACTTTGCTTTTCGTCGCCAACAATAAACAGATTGGGTACAGGAGTCTCGTCGAGCGAATAGGAAGGAACGAGCAGTTTTAAAATTTCAAATTGAATTTGGTCTGTATCTTGAAATTCATCTACAAGCAAATATTTTATTTCTTTGCGGAGTTCTTCCAAAATTTCTGGGAAATTTTTCAACAAATCTCTTGTTTTAATAAGCATATCGGAAAAATCAACAAATCCTTCGTCATATTTTAACTTTTGGAAAAGCGCACTAACATCTTTAATAAACGAGAAAATAGTTTTCGAGGTTTCGAAGTATTGTTGTTCAACATCAAAGTCTAATTCCCCGAAATCGTACTTAATTTGAATCCTTACAGTATGGTATTCAATTATTTTCAAAAGAAAATCGAAAATTGGTTTGTAACGGGAGGAGATATCTTTCAAACGCTCATAAATTTCTTGGTCTGTGATTTCTCGTTTCCTCGGTTTAAGTTTTTGCGTAAAAATTGTATCGATAAATTCATTGAACAATTGCCAAAATTCCCCATCGAAAAGTATTCTCGAGTAATCATCATTTTTAAAAAGTTCGCTTTTTGAAAAGAAATCCTTCAAAATTGCAACTTTTTCGCTCGATAAATTAAATTTATCATAATCTTGGAAACAGGAACTAATGGATAGACTAATATAGTTGAAACAAATTTGATATGTTGTACGGACGTATTTTTCAAAAATACTAAGATATTCTTGGTAATCTTTGGAATAAAGTTTGTTTAGGTCGTTCCAAATATCGATGTTCGAAATGGCTTTGAAAGCAAGTTCCTTCAAATCATTAAAGCTAATTAAAGAAAGAATTTCACCAATTTGTTTCTTGCGCTCAGGGGCTTCAAGCCAGTCCATCAAAGTCTGGTTGAAAGCATCCTCGAGAAGTTGCAATCTTTCGGATTCGCTTACTTCACGAAAATTAACTGGAATTGCAGCTTCAATTGGATAATTCGAAATTATCTGCAGGCAAAAACTATGAATCGTTGAAATCCGAGCATTGGTTAATTTATTTCTAAACAGACGTAACCGCTCGATGAAGTTCATATCCAATCTTTCGGTACCGTTGTTTTCGAGATTCTCCAAACTATATCTTTCCGAAAACCTTGATATAACCCGAGAAAGCATTTCGGCAGCAGCCTTCTTGGTAAAAGTTATGGCAACTACGTTATCTGGCGCAAGTTCTTTATCTATTAGCAAGCCTCGTTCGAGTATCTTCAAATATCGCTCGACTAGAACGCTTGTTTTCCCAGAACCAGCATTAGCATTCAATGCGATGTGAATATCAAGATTTAAGGCGTCTATTTGCTCTTTTGATAATTTTTGTTTCATTTTTCTTTGTCGAAATGATGATAATCTTTGTAAGATTGGAAATCGCCACCCCAACGCCAGCCTAAATGTTTAAATTCAAGCACAACCGGATGTGTAGCATAAAATGTTCCTAATCGTCTCGGGTCATATTTGGCTCCTTTCGGCTCAATGCGTCCGTCTGGGTAAACTACCGGATTAAAAAAAGGATTAATATCGATTGCTCTACCCCGTGCGTGGAGCGACAATCTGTTTGTACCGGCAATTGTTCTATAATTAAAGGAAGAGGTGTTATTGTCTAACATTGACTTTTCGTCGGACCAATTGTATTTGACAATTGGAATTGCCTTTCCAATTGGAAATTTCAAAACTTTAATCATCTCAAACACTTCCAATACCTCGTCTTTTAAATCCTTATGGACAAGGAGTTGCCCTTTGTGTAGTTTTCTATCGAAAGAGTAATAAAAGAGATCAACAAGAACAAGCGAATCAAGAATATCCTTGGGTGCTTGGGTTCCCTTAATTGCTTCATTGAAAGACATATCAGAATCGACAATCACACTGGGCTCATTCTCGAGGTCCATCGATTGAAAGAGATACGTTAATATTAAAAGCGCCAAATTAAAAAGGAATTTTTTCATTTTTTGTTTTAAATTTGAATTTTCAAAATCTTAGAACAATAAATTACAAAATAATATGAAAAAAGCACTTATAACTGGAATTACTGGGCAGGACGGTTCATATCTTGCCGAATTTTTGCTTGATTTGGGTTACGAGGTTCACGGAATAATTCGCCGTGCAAGTACTTTCAACACACAGCGTATAGACCATATATATAAGGACCCAACCGAGCACCCCGAATCTCGATTGAAACTACATTACGGCGATCTATCGGACCCAGGGATTTTGACTGAAATTATCTACAACATCCAACCCGATGAAATATACCATCTTGGCGCTCAAAGCCACGTTCGAGTTTCTTTCGATTTGCCCGAATTCACTGGAAACATTACTGGATTGGGAACAACCAGATTACTCGAAGCTATCAGACACAGCGGTATTAAAACCAAGTTCTACCAGGCTTCGTCCTCTGAGCTTTTCGGAAAAACTCCCCCGCCACAGAATGAACAATCACCGTTCGCACCACAAAGCCCCTATGCTATTGCAAAATTGTATGCATTTTGGATGGTTGTCAACTATCGTAACGCTTATAATCTTTTCGCCTCGAACGGAATATTATTCAACCATGAAAGCCCTCGCAGAGGCGAAATCTTCGTAACGAGAAAAATAACTCGCGGAATAGCAAATATACTCTCTGGTAAACAGCGAAAAATCTTTTTGGGTAATTTAGAGGCTAAAAGAGATTGGGGATATGCACCAGAATATGTTCGTTTGATGTGGAAAATTCTCCAATACGACGAGCCCGACGACTTCGTTATTGGCACGGGCGAAAGCCATTCTGTCCGAGAATTTGTCGAAGAAGCTTTTAATTACTGCGACATTGAAATCGAATGGAAAGGAAAAGGAATCGAGGAAGTTGGACTTGTCAAAAGCTTCGACAATCGGTGGGGCGGAGTCATCAAGACAGGCGATGTATTGATTGAATTGAAAGCAAGGTATTTCCGACCAACAGAAGTGGATTTCTTGCTTGCAGATTCTTCGAAAGCAAGACGTATCCTTAACTGGGAACCACAAATCCTATTCAAGGACCTTGTGAAAATTATGCTCGATTTCGATTTGCTTTCGGCTGGAATAAAACCAAAATTCGAAGGTTATCGAATCGCAAAACAAAAAGGCTTAGGATGGACAGAACACAAGTTTGTGGAACAAGCGGATATTCAAAATGAAGTCTAATGAAAATCCAAAGATTTTTGTGGCAGGCGCCAAAGGACTTGTTGGTTCTTCAATTGTCAAAAAACTTTCAGAAAAAGGTTACACAAATCTTCTCACTCCAACGCATTCCGAATTAGATTTACGTAGGCAGAAAGAAACGGAAGAATTTTTCGCAAAAGAACGGCCAGAATATGTTTTTCTTGCTGCCGCAAAAGTCGGAGGAATCTACGCCAACAATACTTATCGAGCAGATTTCATCTATGATAATCTTGCAATTGCAATTAATATCATTCATTCGGCATATAAATTTAATGTCAAAAAATTGCTAAATCTTGGCTCTTCATGCATCTATCCCAAATATGCACCACAGCCGTTGAAAGAGGAATATCTTCTCAGCGGTGAGCTCGAACCAACGAACGAACCATACGCAATCGCCAAAATTGCCGCGATCAAACTATGCCAATCCTTTAACTTTCAGCACAAAACAAACTTTATCTCGCTAATGCCTACAAATTTGTATGGAGAAAAAGATAACTTTAATCTCGAAACTTCTCATGTTCTACCCGCACTGATAAGGAAATTCCTTCTTGCAAAGGCACTTTCAGAAAACAATTTTGATTTTTTAGTCCGGGATGCCCAAAAACATAAACTTGGTTTTGGCTTGGATTCTGAAATTCAAATAGAAGAAGTTAAAACTATTATTGACGCCCTTGGCAAAATCGGTATTACTTCAAAATATGTTACACTTTGGGGACAAGGGAAAGCCCTGCGTGAGTTTCTTTATGTTGATGATCTGGCAGATGCTTGCATTTACTTTATGGAAAATTTTGATGCAAAGGATACTGAACCATTTCTCAATATTGGGACTGGCGAAGATATTTCTATCAGACAACTCGCTGAACTGGTAAAATCAATTGTTGGTTTTGAAGGGGATATTCAATGGGACCCGTCCAAACCAGAAGGAACGCCCAGGAAACTTTTAGATATTTCAAGAGCAAAGGCTCTGGGGTGGTCGCCCAGAACCTCGCTTGATGAAGGAATCAAAAAAGTTGTCGAATATTACATCAAAAATATACAACATATTTGACTTTAATTAATCCAGAACAAGTAGGGCAAGATTGCAAGTGTATGTTCTTGTTGAGCAAGATGGTGGAAGCGTAAATATTGTAGTATTTGAAGCTTAAGCTCGGATGGGAACAAAGCCAATATGTTCAAAACATCAATATTGTTTATCGCACTTGCCTCATCTTTTTTCTTAGAGAACAGTTTCAGAAGAATTTCAAAATCTTCCATAGGGCGAGGATATCGTTTAATTGTTGGGTTGGCAACGCCAATTCGTTTACTTGCAAGAGAAATTGCATCCTCGAGCCCACCAAGAACGTCGACCAATCCTTTCTCCTTTGCCCTTTCACCAGTCCAAACACGACCCTTTGCCACAGCACGAATCTCGTCGAGAGTTTTACCCCGGCTTTTTGCAACTTTCTCAAGAAAACGATAATAAATTGGCTTTGTAATTTCCTCTAGTTTTTCTTTTTGTCTCTTTGAAAACGGAATAAAAAGATTTAAATCTTGGGATGCTTTATTCGTAGATATGGTATCGACCGTAACACCAATCTTATTAATCATCGAACTGAAGTTGGGTACTAAAGCAATAACCCCAATCGATCCAGTGATAGATGCGGGATGTGCAATAATTGTATCACATGCCATCGCAATGTAATATCCACCCGAGGCAGCCACATCGCTCATCGATGCATAAACTGGTTTGACTTTTTTGGTTTTCAGTATTTCATTCCATATTTCGTCCGAGGCAATAACAGAACCTCCAGGACTATCTATTCTGATGATAATAGCTTTAACCTTTTTGTCTTCACGAGCTTTTTTCAAATTCTTCGTAAACGAATCTGGGTCTATTTCCAAATCCATAGAAAACGGGGATTTTTGCATTCTTTGCACAATTGGTCCCGAAGCATAGACAATTGCAATTGCACTTTCTTTATCGGTATTTTCATTTGAGCCAAAATTTTGGCTTTGAATGTAGTCTGAAACTTCAATGAAATTGGCTTTCGATTTGACGCTATCAACATTTTTTTCACCCAAAACGATAGTTCGGATATAGTCCTTTACTTGATTATCATTGAGCAAAGAATCGACTAATCCCAGCGTTAATAAAGAATCCGAAGAATAAATACCTCGATTAAGTAATTCAATCATTTGCTCCTTTTTAATCTTTCTAAACTTTTCAACTCCATCAAGGAAAATCTGATAACGTTGGTCGAGAAGTTCCTTGTAGGCAACGCGAGCGCTATCACTAAACTTGGTTCGGCTATATATTTCACCAGCTGATTTATAATCCTCATATTGTTGTACATAATATTCAATTCCTATTTTATCGAATAAGCCCTTCAGAAAAAGAGCTGAAATGGAGAAACCATTCATTTCGACTGCTCCTTCTCGGGCAAGGAAAATTTTATCGGCTGGAAGTGCCAGAAAGTAATCGTTTTCATTACCCATTTCAATGAATGCATATATGAACTTGCCCGATTCTTTAAATTTTTTCAATGCCTCGACAAGTTCAATTCTTTTTGCCCAACCCAGCATTGAGGCTGAACATCGGAGGTAAATACCTCGAATCTTGTCGTCGGTTGCTGCATTCCTAATTGCTCTCAACAAATCGTAAAAAGCAATTGTTCCATCTGTGGATAAAAGCGAAGAAAGCGATTCACCAGTGTATTCAGCAACTGGTCTACTAAAGTTAATTACCAAAACGGAATTCGTTTTCACAACCACTGGTTCTCGTTCGAATAATGCACCAATTGAAGAAAATATCGCAAAAAATACAACCAAAAAGAACAACACTACAACGCCTATTATGACCACGGGAATCCACCAACGAGATCGTTTAGGTTGTTTTTGGTATGGAGGCATAGGGAAACTTTCTTTGATTTGTTCTTTCACTTTTGTCACCATTTAAAATAAAGTACAAATCTAAATAACGAAAATAAAAAAAAATAGTTTCATTTTTGAATTAATCCCCAATCAACAACATTTGTATACAAAAATTAAATTGATGCCAAATATTCTTTAAAAGCAAGGTTTAAGAAAAAAAAATCTAATTCAATTTTTAATTTCGTAATTTATAATTTATTGGGAGGTAATATGGCTTTTATTGAATGGAATGACAAATATTCTGTTGGTGTCTCTATTATTGACAACCAACATAAACAGCTTATCAAAATTATCAATGAACTACACGAGGGAATGGGCACTGGCAAAGGGAAAGATGTTTTGGGCAAAGTTCTTTTCGAACTTATTCAATATGTCAATACACACTTCAAAACCGAAGAAGAGTATATGAAAAAATATGGCTACAATGAATACGAAGCCCATCGCTATGAACATGAAAAACTGACGGATGAAGTAAAAAGATTCCACGAGGATTTCAAATCCGGCAAGGCAATTTTATCTATCCAAATAATGAACTTCCTTCGGAATTGGTTAATGGACCACATAATTGTAAAAGACAAAAAATTCGGTAAGTTTTTAAACGAAAAGGGGATGAATTGAAAAACTTAATTGTTTGCGTTCTTCTTCTCTTCTTTTTTCGCAACGAAAATTTTATATATCCCCAAAAAATCAAATGGAGCGACATTATTTCTTTCTCTTATTTTAATAATCGCGGTTATGATGTACTACAAAAAATTTGCGACGAAGTTGGGGGCAGACTTGCTGGAACGGCAGCAAACGAAAAAGCAATTCAGGTTTTAATCGAGGAAGGAAAAAAGGACAACCTTCAAATCGAACGCGAAGATTTTGAATTTCCCGGATGGATTCGACAAAATGATAGTGTCGTTCTTAAATTTCCATTCGAGAAGCTTATCAGATGTGTTGCCCTTGGCTTCAACAATCCAGAAAACATAATAGAAGCTCAGGTTGTTTTTGCCAATTATGGATACGAGGAAGACTATGAAAATCTGGATGTCAAAAATAAAATTGTACTTGTCACTCAAGAACGCCCAAAGAACAAAGAAGAACTACTTCGATATGAAGCAATAGAAGTTGCAAGCCGAAAAGGTGCAAAAGCTATTTTATTTATGAATGACAAACCCGGCGGGCTCGTTCTTGCGGGAGTTGGTAATTTCCAAGGCAACCCAAACCCTATTCCAGCATTCAGTATAACTTATGAAGACGGGCAGATGCTCAAAAGACAATTGGAAAAGGGAATAGTTCCAATCGTTGCAATCAAAAGCAATTCCTTTTGTAAACCGAGTAAATCCAGCAACTTGGTTTTAAAAATACTAGGCAGAGACTCGAAGAAAATTGTTGTTGGAGGCCACTTCGACTCATGGGATATAAGTCAAGGCGCTGTTGACAACGGGGTTGGAATTGCTGTTTTGTATGAAATAGCGCGAAACCTATCGAGATACGACAACTACAACTATACAATTGAAATAGTCTGGTTCAACGCCGAAGAACTTGGTCTATGGGGTTCGAAAAGATATGTTGAAAAACATAAAGACGAAGTTGCAGTGATGATAAATCTTGATATGCCAGGAGATCCCACTGGTTTCAACACAATGGGTTTCAACTCGCTGGATTCAATTGCAAATAGAATTGTTAAATCTCTCAATGGCTTCAATTTAAAAGACGGCGTCGTTAGTCACCCCTGGACAAACAGCGACCATATGCATTTTATTTTTGAAGGCATACCTTCAATTACGACGCTTGGGTGGATGGATGAATCAATGTACCATCATTACCACGATTTTGGAGATACATTTGAAAAGGTAAACAAAAAATATATATCAAATTCTGCCGGTATTGTTTCAATTCTTGTATTCGAACTTGCTAACTCCAGTTTCAATTTCATCAGAATCAATCGAGAGGAAGTAATCGAACTTTTAAAGAAAAACGGACTCGACAAGCGATTGAAAAAACAAAAAGAATGGAAATTCGATTAACCTAAGTTTCCCAACATTGTTTGTTTTATTCATTTAATAGAATTAAATTACATTTTCTTTATTTTACTTTTTTTAAATGTTCGAAAAAGTCTATAACACTAATTTCGAGTTGGAAGATAAATATTGGTGGTTTGTTGCACGCAATAAGATTGTCTTTGAATTGACGAAGCGTTTGACAAATATTTCCAATGGAGACTTCGTTCTGGATTTCGGTTGTGGAACGGGAGGTTTTGCTTCTTTACTTGCTAAAAATTATAATGTCATTGGACTCGATCCTTCCCCAATTGCAATCGAATATTGTAAGAAACGAGGCTTACAAAATATCTTCCAATCTACATTAGATGATTTTACCAAACCAGAATATCCATTAAAAGCAATTTTTGCACTTGATGTTATTGAACATATTGACAACGATCTTAACACCTTGCAAAAACTTTACAATTTGCTCGCAAAAGATGGTTACTTGATAGTTACAGTACCCGCATACCAATGGCTTTGGAGCAATCACGACATTCTACATATGCACAAAAGGCGTTACAATAAAAAAACATTGTCAAATGCATTGAAGCAAGCAAACTTCAAGGTCTCCTTCATCTCCTACTTTAACTTTTTTCTTTTTCTCCCTGCCTTGGTCACCAGAATATTTGAAAGAAAGCAAAGCATCGAAAATACGCCACCAGTAGCACCCGTTTCAGACTTTATGAACAAAATACTTAGGCAAATTTTTCTAATCGAGAAGTACTTTCTCCCATTTGTTAGTTTTCCATTTGGTCTTTCTTTAATTGCAATCGCAAAAAAATCTTAAAGGTTAAGTATGGGTAAAACCACAAGAAAAAAAGGAAATTTAATATTGGCAATTAAAGAACCAAAAACCCTCCCTTTCTGGATTGTCTTTCTAATTTTTCTGGCAACAACATTTTTCTTTTTCTCTGACCAAATTCTTTTAAATTCATTCTTCTGGGAAGATTTTGTTGAGTATGTTTTCCCAATACAAAACTTTTCAGCCAAAACATTTGCACGCGGTGAAATTCCATTTTGGAATCCATATACTTTTGCTGGTATGCCTTTCCTTGCAGACATTCAAGTTGGATTCTTTTACATTTTCAACAGAGTTCTTTCCCTTTTCACGCTTTCGGGCAACAACCTTCCAGTTCTTGCGTTGGAAATAGTAATTATCCTCCACTTCTTCTTTGCACAGATCAACTCGTACTTATTAGCCCGCTTTTTGAAAATCTCCTCCTACGGTGCGCTAATCACAGCAATTTCCTATTCATTCTCTATGATTATGGTTGCCCACGTTATCCACCCAATGATTGTTTACCATCTTGCGTGGCTACCTTTGTTTTTGCTCTTTTTCATTAAGTCGTTCGAAGAAGATAAAATATATTACTCTATACTTTCGGGATTGGTTCTGGGTTTAACATTACTTGCAGGGCATCCACAGACAACATTATATGTATTAACCCTTCTTTGTATGGTAGGAGTTTATTTATTAATATTTTACTTTAAAAATAAATTCCGTGCAAAAAAAATAATCAAAGCAATTACTTTATTTTTTGTGCCTTTCATTATTGCCTTTGGAATTTTTGCAATACAATACTTCCCCTCCAAAGATTTATCGAAATATGCTCAAAGGAATGAAGTATCCTATCAAAAAGCAACAGAAGGAGCCTTGCAATTCAAACAAATCTACACAGCAATAGTTCCAAAACTTTTTGGTTGGGTCGAAGGCTCTCAACTCGACAATTCGACATTCTATCTTCGGTTTGGAGACGATTTGCAAATCCACTTTTTCTGGGAAACCACCTATTACTTTGGTGTTGCAGCAGCAATCTTAGGAATGTTCGCTTTAATAATGGGATACAAAAATCGTTTTATAATCCTTTTTGCAATACTCTCCATCTTTGGTTTCCTATTTGCTCTTGGGGCTGGAAGCCCAGTTTTCGATTTTCTCTATAATTTACCTTTTTTCGGAATTTTTCGAAACCCGGGCAGAATGATGTTCTTTCTTACGCTCGGAATGGCTATTTTGGCAGGTTTTGGTTTCGACTACCTTTGGCAACATGCATTCAAAAATGAAACACTTATCAAATTTATTATTCCTTTAGCGATAGCCACAATTATCGCCGTCCTTGCTGCTTCGGGAAGCTTCATCGATATTTTCAATGCACCGGTCATTGCCCACCAAACAATAAAAGACTCTGGGAGTCTTGCTCTTGTTTTCATTCTCGGAATCGCCACAATAGGAATCCTTTTGAACAAAGCCATACTTACACCCTCGGTCGCCGGAATACTTTTTGCCTTACTCTCTTTCATCGACCTATACCTTGTCGGCGGCAATTTCAATCGAAATCCAACCAACCCAGAAAAAGTTTACGAACTAAAACCAGAATTGAAGGCTATGCTAACTCCAAAAATTCCACAAGAAATATTTCGCGTAAGTTCCAGACTTTATGAACCCATCCGGTTTATGGCACTACAAAGAAATCAAGGACTAATGGACGGTATTATGCTTATCGACGGCTACAATCCATTAATACTTGAACGAGTGCTCCCTCCTTTAACTAACACAAAACAAGTGAATGACTTATACAACGTCAAATACGAAGTTAAAGTTGATTTAGAAAAAGGAACCTGGGGATTCGTTGAACGTGAACAATACTATCCCCGAGCCTGGTTTGTCGACACTTTTATCGTTGTCAAGGGAACCGAAATTAAAGAGTATATGCAAAAGACTCCTATTGATTATCGTAGAACGGTTTTGTTGGAACAAAATCCATCTTTCGTTAAAAATTCCTTGGATACCCTTTCGGAAACTTCCGTTATCTGTCTATTTTATAGTGATAATTATTTCAAGTACCGTGTCAAAACTAACAAATCCGCTCTTCTCGTTTTTAGTGAAATTTGGTATCCCGACTGGAAAGCATATGTCGATGGTGTAAAGTTTGAAATCTATCGTGCTAACTATTGTTTTCGAGCAGTAGAAATACCAAAAGGTGAACATATTGTTGAAATGAAATTCGAATCGAACGCTTTTAGATTTGGTTCTTTCATTACTTCTATAACCTTATTTATTGCATTAATAGGGTTAATTGTAACCTACAGATTCGAAATTGGAAAGCATCTTCATTTTGTCGTCTCAAAAGAACATAAACAGTAGAGGTTAAGCAAATGAACAACTCAAATATCTTACGCGAACCACCCGTAGCACTGCGATGGTTTGTGCTTTCGGTTGTTTCCATTGCAATGTTCGGCAACTATTATGTCTACGACTCTATTTCCCCGCTTGCAGACGTTCTTGCAAAACAATTGCATTTCACCGACGACAATATTGGCTTGTTGCAAGGCATATATAGTTTCCCAAATATCATTATGGTTGCAATTGGCGGAATGATAATTGATCGTATAGGAACAAGGAAATCAAATCTTCTTTTCTCTTCGCTTTGTATGGCTGGTGCTTTTCTTACCTTTGTTAAAGGTGACCTTTTGACTATGGCAGCCGGAAGATTGATTTTCGGCCTTGGAGCTGAATCCTTGATTGTCTCCATCACCACAACTCTTGCCAAATGGTTTAAAGGCAAGGAATTATCATTTGCTTTTGGATTAAATCTTACAATTGCGCGGCTCGGCTCTTTTGCGGCTTTGAACTCGCCCACTTGGGCTAAATCATTATATGAAAGCTGGCAAGGACCTTTGCTAATCTCTTTCCTTGCCTCGCTCCTATCGGTAATAGCAGTTCTTGCTTATTTCTTTCTTGATGTTTGGGCAAGAAAGGTATACATTTTACATGAAGAACAAAAACAGGAAAAGTTGGTCATAAAAGAAGCATTTAAATTTGGTTCAGCATTTTGGTATATAACTCTGCTTTGCGTCACTTTCTACTCTGCAATGTTTCCGTTTCAAACATTTGCAATAAAATTTTTCCAAGAAGTCCACGGAGTTACGCGCCAGACTGCTGGATTTCTATCGAGCATCCTAACGCTTTCAGCAATGATAATGACGCCATTTTTCGGTTTACTTGTAGACAAAATTGGACACCGAGCAAAACTAATGATACTTGGCTCGTTGCTAATCATCCCAGTATATTTGATAATGGCGTATACAAAAATTTCGCTTTTCATACCAATGTCGATTATGGGAATTGCATTTTCACTTATACCTGCAGTAATGTGGCCCTCGGTCGCATACGTCGTCGACGAGGATAAACTTGGAACTGCCTACGGATTTATGACTATGATACAAAATATTGGTTTGTTTATTACGAATATATTAATTGGATATGTTAACGAAATAACAAAAGGTTACACTGCCGGGATGTGGATTTTCTCATTTTTTGGTATTTTTGGAGTTTTATTTGGATACCTTTTGCTAAAATCAAACCGAAAATCAACAAAATTTGATCTTGAAAAACCAAAATTCTAAATAAAATAAAAGGAACACTATGCCACGAAAGAAAAAATCTGACGAAGAAAAACAACTAACACTTCACGATGCCGCAAGAATTGCTTTACAAGATTATCTTGGGATTACCTCGGTCGAAACACTGCTTGTTTTGTCCGACGAGCCTCTACGAGATATTGGATTAGTTTTCTTCGAAGTCGGCAAATCACTAGCCAACGAATCTTTTTATTGTGAAATCAAACCCCGAGAGATAAATGGGCAAGAGCCACCCGAACAAATTGCAAACCTTATGCAGGAAGTTGATGTCGTTGTTGCACCAACAAGTAAATCTATTACACATACCAATGCTCGACGCGAAGCCTCGAAACTTGGAGTACGCATTGCAACAATGCCTGGCATTACAGTAGATACAATGCTTCGTTGCCTTAGTGCCGACCCATCTAAAATCCTTGAAACCACAGAAAAAGTCGCAAAAAGCCTCCAGAATGTTTCTACAATTAGGATTACAACCGAACTGGGAACAGATATAACACTACCAATCAAGGGAAGGACAATTATTAAGAGCACAGGGATTTTACGTAAGATTGGGGAGTATGGAAATCTTCCATCGGGCGAAGTATATCTTGCGCCTTGGGAAAAGCAAAGCAACGGAGTTATTATCTTCGATGGCTCCATTGCCGGAATTGGTAAATTGAAACATCCAGTGAAAGTGGTTGTCGAAGATGGCTATGGCGTCGACTTCGAAGGCGACGAAGAAGCAAAACAACTTTACGAGACTCTTAAATCAATTGGCCACGAGGCGTTTGCTATCGGAGAGTTTGGAATTGGAACGAACTATAAAGCTCAAATTACCGGAAATATTCTTGAGGACGAAAAGGTGCTCGGGACAATTCACATAGCTTTCGGTAACAATTTAACTATGGGAGGGAAAATCAAGGCAAAGGGCCACATCGACGGAATTGTAACCAATCCAACTGTCTATTTCGACGATAAACTTATTCTGAAGGACGGTAAGCTGCTGATTTAAAAATTACGCTGTCGAAATGAAATACTCAGTATATCTTATTATTTTTCTGCTTCCCCTTGAAATGATATTTGGTGAGGAAACTTTAGAATTTCCCCAAATCAAATACAAATTATTGCAGTTTAAAAATAATAAAGAGTTAATTAAATTTTTAAAAGAGTTTTCTCCACAAAAGAACAAAACAAAATATCGGGTCCTAACAACTCTTAACAGAAAAGAATTGAGATTTTTTCGTATTAACCTGCCTATAATTGTACCCGATTCGTTTGTTCCCGATTTACGTGCATATTCTGTTTTTCCATACCACTACGAAGGGGCAAGGAATATCCCGAAAATAATAGTAGTATCGAATCTCTATCAAGCTTATGCTTGCTACGAATATGGTAAACTTGTGCGTTTTGCCGCGGTCAACACTGGCAAAAAGTCCACTCCAACTTATCCGGGACGTTATGCTCTCCAATGGAAAGAAAGACTACGACGCTCCTCTTTCAATGAAGATTGGATTATGCCTTTTACCTGGAATTTCCATAGACTCGCTGGGATGGCTTTCCACCAATTTGAAATGCCAGGCTACCCCGCCTCGCATATGTGTATCCGACAATTCTCAGAAGACGCAGAATGGCTCTACAACTGGGGCGAAGGTCCAAAAAAAGACTCAACTGGGAAAATAATACCAATGTCTGGTACTCCAGTTATCATAATCGATTTCTACAACTTTGGAGGTAAAAAGAAGTGGCTTGAACTCACTTCGAATCAGCCTGTAATATCACTTCCTCCAAATCCTATGGAGATTGAACTGGCTTTGATACCCATTGTACATATCCCCCCAGAATTAAGAGTTATCATTCCAAAGAACGAACGAAAAAGATATGAAACTGCCTTGGATACATTAATAGCTCGAGGGATTTTGCCGAAGAATATTAAGTTGACACCATCACAATCCTTAAAAAAGACAAACAATGATAAAAAGGGAAGTAAAACAAACACGCAAACACAATCTAACTTACCATTTCCAGCAAATTGAATATTATCGGAATTATAACTACTTTTTAAGATTCAATTGTTGTGTGGATAATTTTAAATTTAGTAACTTTTCGAATGTGGAATAATCTTTTTTCTTTAGAATAGATTGCATAACAGTCTTTAAACTTTGATATAATTTTTGATTAAGATGAATGCTTTCGGTGAAATAGTCAATCGATTTTTGAAGTTCGCCAATACGGGCATAGAATTCGCCAAGGTAAAACAACAAATTTGCATTGTTGGGCGACAAAGCCTTGATATCTTCAAGAATCTCAATTCCTTCGTTAAATCTTTTGTATTTGAATACATAGAAGCGAAAGTCCGCAAGCAAATTTTCGTTATTAGGATTGTTGTTCAAAGCAGTGGCAAGCCAAGAAAAGGCTTTGCTTATCTTTTTGTTTTCGAGTAGGAAAGAGATCGCCATTTGCCAGAAATCGACATTTTTTGGGTCGAGCGATGTTCCATTTTTAAAGCAATCCTCGGCTTTAAAAATCTCGCCCAATTGTTTATAACACAATGCCAAGCCAATATGGGCGGGTGCAAATGTATAATCCTTTTCAACAATTTTCTTATAAATTTTAACCGCATCGATATAAAAGCCAACATCGGCGAGTAAATTTGCAATTTCAAAATAAACATACTTATCAAAACGCTTCCCAGCATATTTTATCAAGGAATGAATCGCTTGTTTATATCTTCCCAAACTTGAATATGCCCATCCGAGGTATAGATAGGAGTATGAAAAATAAGGATTGATTGAAATTGCATTCTGAAAAGCATCGATTGCCCGATAGTATCTACCCAATTCAAGATAACATAGCCCAAGATTAAACCAATACCAATGGTTAAATGGCTCGCGTTGTATAGCATCGAGATTCATCCCAAGGCTTTCTTCAAATTTTCCTTGAAGGAAGAGTATGTGGGAAATTTCCTGTAGAGCGTCTTCGTTATATTCTTTGGAATTAATAAGTAATTTAAAAACCTCGAGTGCTTCGTCGTAACGCTGATATGATTGCAAGATTAAACCTTTTTGGAACATTGCAAACTCGCTCGGTTCGATTGCTAATACTTTGTCTATCAAATTCAAAGACTTTTGATAATCGCCAGTGTTGTAATACGACAAACTCAAATTCATCAAGGCTTCCGGGTCGCTCGGATTGATTGCTATTGCTTGTTCAAGACTTTCGATGGCAGCAGCAAATTCTTTTAAATTCATCAAAATATAACCTTTTTTTGTCAGCAACTCAATAGATGTTGGATAATACTCAAGAAGGGCATTGCAAAATTTCAAAGCTGATTTGTAAAACCCATTATCTATGCACACATCAAGAACTTCTTCGATTTGTTCGAGGTCATCGTATGTAAAATCGCTACCCGAACTTTTCTTCAACTCGAACCAAACATCAAGTACGCGGACAAGATTTTCGACCGGACGTTCGGGATTGTCGTCTTCGTCACCTTCGTAAAACTCGTCATTGTCGTCAAAAGACCAAAATTCCATATTCTAATATCAAAATAAAACAAAGACAAAAATATTTAAAAAAATTTTTATAAATATCAAAGACGAAATGAATAGAATTTTGGTTCAAATTTATTTTTTCATTAACGAATCTCGCAAAGCCTCGAGGTCGTATTTCCCTTTTTGGAATTTTATGTTTTTCAACGCTTCAACAATTTTCTTTCTGCATTGTTTATAATCATTAGAACGAGTAATTGGGGATGAAATCATAATAACAAAAGAATCAATATTGGTAGTTGCAAATAGCTGCCTAACAATAGTTTCGCTGGAAGTATCGCTATGCGAGAGATCCCTATCCAACTCCCAGTAGTAAACTTTTCTTCCGAATTTTGACCTTTGAATAATTGGTTTAGCCGAAACTTTAAAATTTTTTTTAATAAAATCAAATTCATAGTCAAAATGTTGTTGTAAGGTATCTGAATTTAGATTTTCTTCAAAAAATTCTTTGAGAGGAACGACCGTGAATTGAACAATTTGTCCATCTATTGAAAAAATCAATTCTTCAGGTTCAACATCAATAAACTTTTTCCCTTTGATTTCAACAAGAAAACTTTCTTGTGAATCATTAAAAACAAAAAGGAAGCCGCTTTCCGATTTAATTACATTCAATCCCTCGTCGGACAAAGAAAATGCACTAATTAACAAAGTTAGTATTATCAGCAAGATATGAAGTTTCATCTCAAAAGTCCCTATTAGTGTGCATTGTCTGGTTCCTGATGTATATGTATTTCACTATTGGAAAACTCCTTTTTTATTTCCTCCTCCACTCTATGTGATATCTTATGTGCATTTTCAATCGAAATATTAGGGTCGACGTGGATATTCATATCGACAAAAATAGTTGAACCGGACGAGCGAACGCGTATATCATGCACTTCGCGAACTTCTGGGATTTTGGAAATAATATCAAGTATTGATTTCTGTGAAATAGGTGCACTATCGAGCAACTGGTTTACAGCTTTATATGCCAATTTTAATGACATTTGCATTACCACTAATGAAACAATAATCGCTGCAATCACATCGGCAATAGGAACTTTCAACAATGTAAAGATTAACCCCAAAAGAACAACTCCAGAAGTTAAAATATCCGAAGAAAAATGCAAAGCGTCTGCTTCGAGTGCCTGGCTCCTATGTTCGACCGAGGCTTTCTTGAGCAACCTTGCTCTATTATAATCGATAAAAATAGCAATAATAATGACAAAGAAGCTCCAAAAATTTACCATCACATTAATTTCTTTACCCATTAATCGTTCATAGGCTTCCCAAATGACCCAAAAACTTGTTACTATAAGTAAAAGAGCCTCGGCAAGTGCTGAGATGTTCTCAATTTTACCGTGCCCAAAATTATGCTTTTCGTCTGGTGGTTTAGTTGAATATCTCACAGAAAAAAGAGTAATTCCAGCAGCAAACATATCCATACCCGAATGAATAGCCTCGGATATTATCCCTAAACTCCCCGTCATCAATCCAACAATAGCTTTAAACGAGGTTAGAAATATCGCCACCAAGAAAGAACTTAGTGCAACTTGTGTTTTATCCAAACTTTTTCGTTTTTGTGCTTCCATACGAATGTAAAATTAAAAAAAAAGGCTGTTCCAATAAAAGGAACAGCCTAAACAATTAGAAAATTTTAAGGTCTATAATACACAGGTCGAGTGTAAGTTCGGTCGTTAACTTTGACAACTATAAAATATCTTCCCGGTGTCAAATTTTTCGAATCAAGTATAAAATTGTGTGTTCCTTTGTCCAATTTACCGCTGAAAATTGTTTTCACGATTTTCCCCTCGAGATCATTAAGTGTAATTGTCACATTTCCACTAGTTTGAAGAGTTACATCGAAATTTGTTGAAGAACTAAATGGCTGAGGATATGGATGCGAAACAATTGCACGATTTTGATAATTATCACAAATTCCATCCCCATTCGAGTCGACAAAATTCCTCTGTCGTAGACCTTTACCCTGGCCTTGAAAATTGCCTCCTATTCCTTTCATACCCCCTTTTCCGAAACCTCGGCAATTGTCGCAAATGCCGTCGTTATTGGCATCTACGAAATTGTCGCAAATCCCATCGCCATTCAAATCGACAAACTGACAATTGGCACCGCGCCCCTGGAAATTTTTGTTCCATCCCCGACCTTGGGCATATGTTTGCACTTGGGCATAAAGACTTAAAACCAAAACTGCTAAACCTAAAAACATAAACTTTTTCATAGCAAACCTTCATTAAATAATAAACAAAAGACACTTGTTAGACAAAAAAACAATGTAAAGGTTTAATAGAACAAAAATATCAGTTTACAAATATCGTTTTTGTAATTTTTAAAAGGTGTAATTATGATCAACAAAGTCGATATTGTTAATGCTATTGCAAATATTAAAGACCCCGATTTAGACCTTACGCTTGTCGAATTGAGCGCAATAAAAGATGTGACAATTGAAAACAATACCGTCAAAATTTTTCTGGAACTTGTCCAACCAATTTTTACTGTTTTCGAACAAATCACTCAAAATATCAATAATGCGATAGTTGAACTATATCCTTCGGTCGAAGTAGAAGTAAACATTGCCGAGCGAATGTATGATTTATCCAAACGGAAAGTCTTGAAACAGGTGAAAAATATAATTGCTGTAGCATCCGGCAAAGGCGGAGTTGGAAAATCCTCGATTGCTGCGAACATCGCAAGTGCACTGCATCTTACTGGTGCAAAGGTTGGCATACTCGACGGAGATGTTTATGGCCCAAGCCAGCCAACAATGTTCGGTCTTTCCGAGCAGCCCTTTGAAGTTGTAGAAATGCCCGATGGCACTACAATGGCATTCCCACTTGAAAAATATGGAATCAAAGTGGCTTCGATGGGAATGATACTTCAAAAAAACGAAGCGGCAATTGTCCGCGGACCTCTTCTTGCGGGCTATTTTTCTATGCTTTTTGAACAAATCGAATGGGGGAACTTGGACTATCTGGTTTTCGACTTGCCGCCAGGTACTGGCGATGTGCAATTGACTTTAACCCAGAAAATTCCTTTAACTGGGGCAATCATTGTTACAACACCACAAGAAATTGCAGTTGCTGATGTTCGCCGAAGCATTGCAATGTTCAGAAAAGTAAATGTAGAAATTCTCGGGGTTATTGAAAATATGAGTTATTTTATTCCGCCAGACGACCCTAACAAAAAGTACTACATCTTTGGTGAAGGTGGCGGAAGGAAAGTTGCCCAAGAACTTGCTGTCGACTTCCTTGGCGAAGTCCCCTTCGAAATATTCACTCGCGAATCAAACGATTCTGGTATGCCGGTTGTATTGAAAGATGAAGCAAAAACCCAACGAGAAATTTTTCTTGATTTGGTAAAAAAAATTAATTCTAAAATTAGGAAAAGAAATTTCAAGATACTTCAACTACCCACAATGAAAATTTCAATCTGAATTGTCGCAGTAAATTTGAAACAAATCTCCTTTCTTTACCTATCCCGTAGGTAAATTTAAAATCTTTTCTCTTTTGCTTGTGATATTTTTACTATAATAAAAAAGAGCGAACCCCCGAAGGGTTCGCCCTTTTAATATCGAAAAACATAGCTTTATCGCACGAATGTCATCACTCCTGTCAAGGTATTACCATTTGCAGAAAGTCGGTAGATGTAATTTCCGCTTGGTACGAGCAAGCCATTAGTGTCGGTACCATCCCAAACAAATGTGTTGTATTCGCCAGCAGGCAATACCTCGTCGACCAGAGTTTTGACAACCTTTCCGAAGACGTCGAGAATTTCCAATTTAACCTTGCTCTCGTATGGAAGCACGAATGGAATAGTTGTGCTTATCGTGAACGGGTTAGGTGCATTTTGGAAGAGTTCGAGTTCACCAATACCTTCGTACTTAATGGTAATAATTTGGGAGTAAGTTACGTTTGCACCGCTTCCATCATTGTCAACTTGACGCAATCGGTATTGATAAACTGTATTTGGAACAACGTCTCGATCGAAGAATGTATATCTGTTTGAAGAAGTAGAGTATCCAGCACCTTTGACGAAACCAATGTCTTTGAATGGATTATTATTGTCGGTGCCGACTCGGCGCTCAATGTAGAACCCGTAGTTATTAATTTCAGAAGATGTCTCCCAGAATAGGTCGATACCAGCGTCGCGAGCACGCCCATCGAAGGAAAGCAACTCTACTGGGTCGTGTTGGCCAGGAAGTGTCAAGTACCACCGATTTCCAAGGTAGGGTCTTATGAGCGGAACCCAAGTTCCTCGGGAAAGTGTTGCTGTATAACCATCAGCAGGTGAGATACCAAAATGATGTAAATGACCATAACCTGGGTTACCAATTGTTGGCATAAATTGCACCCAATTTCCACTACCACGAGTATTTTCAAAGGCGAACACATTGTCGTTTACAAGATTCTGTGTAGAGCTTAGTCTCCTGAAATCCTTTTCAATCATTAAATGATAGCCAGAACCACCAACGGGACCACCAGAAGTAATCGGAGGTGGAATGTAAATTGAAGTAATTCTCATCCCCATTCGATATTTGGATGCCCCAAGTTCAAAACCAGTTTCACCTAATTGTGCAATAGCCATCCAGTAGGTACCAGATTGTAAGATAATTGGTTTTTCAAGTCGATATGTTAGATACTTATTGACAGCAATGGAATCACCATCGAAATCCCAAGCACGAAGTGTATACAAAGTTGAACCTCCGATAAGAGATGTAGGTTGATCCTTTCCAGAATATATAGAGAATGCGATGTAATCGGGTGATTGGTTCTGTTCTCCAAAGAAGGCTTGATAACCATAGATAGTATCTTGTTGCTGCAAAGTAAATCTCATTGCAATTTGGCCCGAACCATTACCACCTTCGTAACCAACACCATATTGATAGTTGTAACCACCGGTTGGACCGTAAACATAACCAGTTCCCCCATAAGCAAAGCCAAACATAGTTAATCCGCGACCTGGAATTCCTGTAAATTGTGCATCTGGTACATCATTTCGCGGATTTGTTGGTTGATCATAAGCAAAGTATGGTCCAAAGCGCAAATTGACATCGATGTAGTTGGTATCATTCAAAGGTTCGAGGTCTCCGCCAGGAACTGTCAACCAAGCATAGATTCTGTACTGTCCGGGACCATACAGGCGAGCATTAAAGTCTGGCATAGACAATTCGTGTGTTGTCGAAGGATACATACCGGGCATTTGTTCGGTTCGTTTGTACACTGCAAGTTGTTCTCCGGGACGATAAATCATCACGGTCACAAGGAACGAGGGCGCACCAACGCTCGTATTATTGCTTAGTTTAACCCTTATAGGTACTTTAATTGCTTGCGAAGCTGGAACAACAGTATAAGGCCAAATTATTTTTACTGAAGTTACCTCGATATCCGTAATTTCACTTGGGAACAAAAGCTTTACGTTATCAACATAACAAACATCGTCATCGTCTGGGATACAAGTCAGACATTTCTTATTATTGCGTGCATACATTTTGATACGGAATCTGAAGTTCTTGGCACCTTCATTTTTATAATATATTACTGTATCGGGAATAGGAACGAAGGCTTTAACATACTCATAGTCAATACCGTCGTCGAATAGTCTGGGACGCAAACCGTTAAGATTTGGTGGCGAGGGAAGCGACAGAGCAGAGTCTTTATCGGACTCCAGATATCCAGTAAGGAATCCTCCCGCACCATAAAGTGAGTATGCGGGCATATCGGTGACTGGCTTTGCTCCACCTCGTCTTGGATGGTTTCTCCATCTCTTTTCGTCAATGTTGCAAATATTGGTTACCCCATCATCACTGGGTAGTGCCCATTCAATGGCAATCTCATCTGGCGGATTCGCTGCAGAATAATTATATTGTGTCCATACACTAAATACATCGCCATTAATAACCGTTCGTGGCTCCATCCCAATCAATTGATTATCGGACCAGCCTCGGTCCCAACTATCTTGCTTAGTTGCTCGTTGGAATCCAACAGAAATTACCGCACCCTTACGCCCAAGAATATCAATCGGGAAAGAACGAAGTTCGTCGCCACCAGGAGATGTTGCAGGTTCGGCTCGTTCAAGTGTCAAGCGATTCATTCGTATAACGGGTGAACGAAGTTTGAACGCAGAGTAATCCGGGCTTGGGAAGTTAAAATCTTTGTTGTTTGTTGCCGAATATTCTCCACGAGGCGGTAATGGATAGTAAGAAACCTCATCACCACTTGCGACCTCTGCGTCGATATTTACCCATTTCAATGTACTTGGCATTGGGGTTCTTTCGGCGATATGGAAGGATGTAACATCATCATTGAAGTCATTCAGTCTTTTCATAACAAATATGCGTACAGTCCCGGTATCGTCAAATGGCCAGGAATCTCCCCAACCCTCTTGTGTCTTCGGATTTCTGGGGTCTGCAATGATATATGCTCTCAAACGACCAATATGATTAGTAAGGTTTTCATTTGGTTCAAATGGTGTAAAGAATACCCGAACAAAGCCATAAGGCGGAATACCATTATAACGATTGGTCCCGGGGAATGGCTGTGGAGTTGCAACTAATTGGTTGTTTTGAATTGCAAGGGTAACATATTGTACTTTTGTGAAGGGGTCTCCTATACAATTTTCAAGCAGTGTATCGAGCCAGCCGAGAGCAAGACAGTTACTGTCGATAGGAACCATAGTGTTGTAAACTTTTCTATTGCTTGCGAGGTTAATAATTTGGAAGCGAGCAAAAAAGTTAAATTGTTGAGGTTGAAAGTTAACCCCATTTGGACCTTGAATATTATTCGAAAGGTTTTGGAGTATTGCTACTGGTTGAATTGCTCCGAGCACTTCATCGCCAGCAAGCAATTCATAGTTATTAACTTTATTTGCTGGTACAACTTCAGTAAAATCAAGTGGGGCGTTGCGCTGTTGCTTTCGAATTCGATATTCAATTGCAACGACACGACTGGTATTCTTCCATTGTTTAAACTTAACTGCAAGTCCATTTTTTGGATATTGAACATTCGGGTCGGTCATCTTATGGAAATAGTGTGTATATTGCTGATACTCACCAGCCCAAGGATAAGTTGGACCACCCGCTTGCCCATAATTTACATGGCGAGCAAAACCCGTCACACCAACAGTGGTATTATAACGAAATACCATATTGGCTGGAACAGAGCGACCACCAACAACGGCTACACCATCGAAGCGTTCGTAAATTATTGTAATGCTACTATCGCGCTTATCCAAAATCACTTGGGCATTTGCGGCAATATAGTTCGACTCTCCAAATCTACCGTCAGTTGGAGCAGTAAAAGTTCCATAAGGAGTGTTCATTGTGCCCTTTGGAGCAGCGTTCACAAAATAAATGATAAGCTTGTCGGCAGTTGCCGTTCGTTTGAAGTATACTTTGCCATAATCATCGGGCATAACTGTAGTCTTGTTGAACTGTGATAGATGCAAATCGCCCCAGAAAGGAGCAATCAATGCAGCACGATAGCCAGCAATAAAACCTGGTGCTGATGGACCACCCAACGGACCACTACGCCCACGGATACCTCCCTGCGGATTAGTTCTATCGTTGCCAAGGACAACAAATTGGTAACCCCAATTATCGGATGTTGGATCATTTAATCCGTCGCCGGTTCTTCCACGGGTAAACCAATCCATACTCATTGGGTCGTAGCAACTCGTGGCTCCTTGTGGAATTGTTCGGTTGCCAGCGTTATCGTAGAAATATCGCCGGTTTGTTAATGCAATCACACCATTTGTAGAAACATAAAAACTATCGTAGCGAATGCCATTAAAGTAGAAGTTGAAACCAATTGGAATTGGTCCAGCAATTGCATCGTCTGTCGAGTCGGTTGGATTGTCCCAGAAATTGCCATCAAGCGGATAGGCAGGGTTACGGAAGAAACGCAATCCTTCATCTGGATTATTTGTCCAGAAATCACGAGGAAGAACTCTGGGACCCGGAACAATTCGACGCCAAAGTCCTGGCTCGTCTGCAGTGTCGTAGACCATAACGCTCGGGCGCCAATAATCGGGAGCATCGTCGTCGCTATCCACAAAGTAGTAACCAGTTGAAACAGCAGGTTGAGTAATTGGATTGTTCAACTGGTTAAATGGCATTGGATAGCTTGTGTTCTGGTAGAATGGATTAGGTTCGTAGAGCTGGCTTCGCCTTAGCGGTTCGTCGCTAAGTTCTTTATTGTCGTTGGCAAAGGCAATGAAAGAATTGCCAGCCAAAAGAGCGCAAACGAAAGCCAAAAGAAGAACTCCTTGTTTCATTGAGAACACCTCTTATAATTGTTGGACATAACATATAAAAAAAATTGAAGCAATTTATTTTTCATCTTTTAAATCTCCACCCATTGTCTTCGTTTTCAAAAATCCAAGCAACAATCTTTCCTTCTGTAAATGTTTCAAAGTTATCCCAATATTGTTTTGTGTAATTGTACCTGCTGCTTGTATCGTCTTGCGAGTGTTTTTCAATTTGTTGCATAATCTGTTTTATTCTGCTTTTCCATAATTCAAAGTTTTGGGGTCTTAAATCCACCCAACCTTCTTTACAAAAATGATTAATATTTTCTTGTGTCAAGTCAATTTGTTGGCTTGTCCCAGCCACTGGTATTTTCACTTCTTTACCTCGCAAGTAGCTCTTTCCATCGGGCAAAAGTATTACTAAACCAATTGACAACATTTGAGAGCGTAAATTATCATTTTTCTTTAACAAATCCAAAGCCTTTTGCGAAAGTTCCTCGGAGGTAAAATTCTCGAGATTTTTCATACTTTTTGCAATCTGCTTCAAAATATTGGCTTCGTAGAGTAATTTCGAAAGCCTTGGTGGTCCCAGCAATTCAAACGCAACACTCTCAACTTGATAGTTATTTTCAAGCTCTCTCAATTTTGCGACTGCATAACTTTGAAGGAAACCACCTCTATAAGTTGGTCCGAGCGAAAACGCATCTAGTCCTTGTATCACATCTTTACCAGTGTTTCCACCAAGAATTTCCTGAACTGCATAAATAGCAATTTCTTCTGGTGTAACAATTTCCATCTGCCCGAGTGCACTAATTGCTTCGAACTCACCGCGAGAAAAAATCCCATTTTCGCCAGTATCAATAAATACAGACTTAAAATATTCATCTTTTTCAATAATCCCATCAACATCACTGAATCTAAATGTTCCTTCTGCCGGCTTTGCTTTTTCCAATGGCATATCAACAATTTTTACGGGTTTACCTTTTCTAATAACATCACCAAATGCAATCCTTTTCCAGGCAATTGCTGCCGTTGGTTTGATTTCTTTAATCAACGGTCCATTAGGTGTTCTCGCCATCAAGTAAAGCAATAAAGTTTGTGCACCAGCCACAGCAGATTTTGAAAGCAAAACTCTCGATGGTCGCTCTTCGCTATGTGTGTAGGGTATATTCAGACCCATACCGCCAGTACCGCTTGTTCCAATCTTAACATACATCTTAACATTGAAATCGCACAATCCTTTGTAAAGAATTTGAATGTGTCGGATTAGTTGCGGAATATAAATGCTCGACATTAATTTCTCAACCACTTCATTGCTCAAGGAATTATTTTCAATAGCAGAGCGAACACTGGAAACGCTTTTGTAAATGTCTTGATATGCAATAGCAGTTGCAGTATTAACACAGTCGATAACGAGGTCTGGTCGAGTTTCTTCAATTAGTGTGTACAATGCAGATTTCTTAAGAATTTCCTCCGACAATTCGCAATAAATATCGTCGAGCACTTCCTGCCTCCACTTGGGATTGGATAAGACATCGAGCCAATCCATATCCTTCCAATCATTACGAGCAAAGATATTCCCCCACTTAGCTTCGAAAGTATCCAGTGGAACATTTGGATATTCTTTCTGCAAGTGTTGGACAGCTTCTTCCGCTTCGCTTTTTCGCAATGATGAGACAAAAATTTTGGCCGGATTGTGTTTCATCAATTCGCGGCATATCGCAGAACCAACCAAACCCCAGCCACCAAGGACCAAAACTTTCTTACCATTTAATTCCATAATATTCGATTTTTAAAAAAACACAAAATTAAGAAAACAAAATAATCAAAAAATTTTTAAAAAACAAAAGAATTTAATTTCGACGATGCCCCCAATTTTCAAAGAACTTTTCATATTTTACACACGGTTCAATTGTAAAAGACACATAATTTTCAAAAAAGTCGCAAAATTTTCAACAATTCTTAATAAGCCCTGTAAGTCTCTGCATTTAAATAAGTTCCATTACATTTTTTTATGATAAAAAAAATACCTTTTGGTAGTTTTCTTTTAATATTTTCAAATTTAAAATCATCGGTTTTTTCTTTAAAAACTAATCTTCCAAGAATGTCGTATATTTCAACTTCATTGTAATCTTGCATTGAGGGCAATTTTCCGCTTAGAATTCCTAAACTAAAATCTTTGGTATATTTGGCAATCGTACCATCGAGTCCATAGGCAATAGCATCAAATTTTTCCCATTCTATTTCCGGAAGCAAATCATTACTTTTGTGATTGTAAAAATTCACACCAGTAAACGATTTGCCAACATAATAAATGTTTTCAAAACTCCAGTTATAGCCTTTATCGCTACTGGAAAGAATCTCGCCATTAGAAAACACAACAAGAAGATTCTTCCCATCATTCAAACCATAAATACCAACTGGCTGTTCAATGTTTTGCTGTAAAAATGCAATCTCGAATTTTCGCTCTGATGCGTTTGTACGAAAGATTACAACTGAATCATCGATTGTGCCAACTACAAAACCTTCAGGGAAATTATTATCGAAGTTCCAACTGTTGAACCAGAAGTCAGATAGCTCGATTCCAGGAAATTCTTTTTGAAAATCGTAAAGCAAATTCCATTGACTAAAGTCTGGATTTGAGTAATACAGTCGGGTTGGTATCTGAAAAGACCTTCCCCCTAATAAGAATCCAAGCGGAAATATACCTTGACTACTGCTTAAATTAAATGCCTTCAACTTTAAAAAAACTATGTTTGAATCCACAAAAATTGAACTCCAAACATTCTCCTCAAGTGAGTATTTAAAAATTGAACCTCCATAACCAGCAAAAAAAACATTGCTACTAGTAATCTGGCAATCGAAAAAATTTTTTGAATAGGGTAAGTTGTTACCATCGAACTCGAAGTTTGAGATTTGATTTCCTGACAAATCGAAAATTTTAACCTCTGCGTCATCAAATAAAAAGTTATAACCACACAAAACAACCTGTCTATTGTCAAGAAATTTAACTGAAAAAGGAAGCATCGAGGCAATTGTCCAGTAATTCCAGGTTTTTCCACCATCCATTGTTAAAAACAAAGAACCTCCGGTAGAACTCCAACCAACAGCAGAAATAGTGTCAAACGTGGTTTCGTAATCTTGAAGTTTTATTTCTACGCTTCTGTTTGGTATATCAATAGAATAGATTTTTTCTTTACGCTCTGGCGGAGAGATGGTAAACCAATTACACCAGGCATTACTTAGAATGATGAAGAAAATCATTGATACAAAACTAATCCACTTAAACATATATGCTTTATCAAAATACTGTTTTCTTGAACTTAGGGTCATTATTTTTGTTTCTGGATTCCTGGGCAATCTTGTTTTTGTATTCATTCAATTTATTCTTCAATGACTTATCTGCAAGGGCAAGCATCTGAACTGCAAGAATCCCAGCATTCTTCGCCCCGTTGATTGCAACCGTAGCGACAGGAACGCCCGGTGGCATTTGTACGATCGATAGCAAAGAATCGAGTCCACCCAATGATTTTGTTTGTATTGGAACTCCAATTACTGGCAAGGTTGTATAGGCGGCACAAACCCCAGGTAAATGAGCAGCACCACCTGCACCTGCAATTATTACAGAAACCCCATTTTCGCTGGCTTTCGAAACATACTCGTATACGTCTAAAGGTGTCCTGTGTGCAGATGCTACAAAAATATCGAAATCAATTTTAAACTCGGATAAGACATCTGCTGCTTGTTTCATTATCTCATAATCTGAATCGCTTCCCATAATTATTGCAACTTTTACCATTTTACTCCTAATTGAATACACAAAATAATTAAAAGTATTAAATACGAAGAAAATAAAAAATAAAATTTTTATATAAATTAATAACAAATTTAGTTAAATTTCGTCAAATTGTCATATAAGGAGGTAAACAATGGAAAAAGTTGTAGAAAAAATAAATAGATTAAAAAAAGAACGAAATGCAATCATTTTAGCTCATTACTACCAAGACCCTTCGATACAAGATGTTGCTGATTTCCTTGGCGATTCCCTGGCACTTGCCCAGGCAGCACAAAAAACCGACGCCGATGTGATTGTCTTTTGTGGTGTCCACTTTATGGCAGAAACTGCCAAAATTTTAAACCCGGAAAAGATTGTGGTAATGCCCGACCTTAATGCTGGGTGCTCCCTTGCCGACAGCGCTCCACCGGACAAATTTAAAAAATGGGTTCAAGAACATCCAGGCCACTTTGTAATTTCTTATATCAATTGTTCCGCCGAGGTAAAAGCAATGTCGGACATAATATGTACATCCAGCAATGCTGAAAAAATTATTCGCTCCGTTCCCGAGGATATTCCAATTTGTTTTGCTCCCGACCGTTATCTTGGCTCGTATCTGATTAAAAAGACAGGACGCCAAATGGTGCTTTGGAACGGAACCTGCCAAGTCCACGAAACCTTTTCCGAGCAGGAGTTAATCTCGCTGCAAAGGAAGCACCCAAATGCTCTTGTTCTTGCCCATCCAGAATGTCCAGAGAACATATTGCATTATGCCGATTATATTGGTTCGACAAGCGGAATAATTAAATTCGCAACTGAAAGTCCAAACCAAGAATTTATCATAGCCACAGAAGAAGGAATTATACATCAATTAAAAAAGAAAAACCCAGATAAAATTTTCTACCCATTGGCAAATCTCAATGGCTGTGCTTGTAATCAATGTCCTCATATGCGTGTCCATACGCTTGACAAACTGCTCGCTGCGCTCGAAAATCTGGAGCCACAAATAACTATGGACGAGGAACTTAGGCTCAAGGCTTTAAAACCACTTCAAAGAATGTTGGAATTAAGCAAGTAAAATTATGTCATCTCTACCTTATCGACAAATTGATGTCCTCGACCCAGATTATGTTATTGAAAAACTTGCAAGTTTTATTACTGAAGATATACCCAACAATGATATCACATCGGAAATTTTTTTTGGCAAAAACGTTCGTTCGAAAGCATATTTAGAAAACGAAGAAGAAACGGTTTTTGCGGGGAAACAAATTCTCGAGCAGATACCATCACTTTCACCACAACCGATTAATCTTGCTATTCACTTTAACGATGGCGATAAAATTGAACCATATTCCAAAATTATGGAAATCGAGGGTCCGACTCAATTTATCCTTAAAATTGAAAGAACAATTCTCAATCTTTTGCAAAGACTCTGTGGAATTGCCACAAACACTCGCAAATATGTAGAAATTGCTAAACCATACAATGTTCATATTTTAGATACAAGGAAAACCACACCCGGACTTCGAATTTTTGAAAAATATGCTGTTCGCTGTGGTGGCGGCACCAACCACAGACTAAATCTTTCAGAAGGAATACTTATCAAAGATAATCATATTATCGCTGCTGGTTCAATATCCAAAGCCGTAGAAATGATACGTTTGCAATATCCCTTGGCTTTCGTGGAGGTCGAAGTTGAAAACCATAGTCAATTACTTGAAGCATTGATTTTAAATGTGGATGGCATTTTGCTCGATAATTTTCCACCGCAAGAAGTTCGCGAAGCAGTTGTATACGCACGCACTAAAAAACCTAACATTTTTATAGAAGCCTCTGGGGGAATAACACTTGAAACTGTTGAAGAGTATGCCAAAACGGGGGTCGACGGAATATCAATCGGCGCACTTACCCACAGCGCAAAATCTGTGAAAATGCACCTGGAATTTCTTTATTAAACCATTATGGGTATGGACAAAGTTTCAACTCTAAAACAACTTCTTTCAGAAAGAATTCTTGTCCTCGACGGCGCAATGGGGACAATGATTCAAAAACACCGTTTGAACGAAAGCGACTTTCGGGGTGAACTTTTCCGAAATCACCCAACTAATTTAAAAGGCAACAACGATATTTTGGTTCTCACCAAACCTGAAATTATTGCTAATATACATAAATCATATTTAGATGCTGGCTCAGACATCATCGAAACAAACACTTTCAACGCAAACAAGATTTCGCAAAAAGATTATGGCACACAAGACCTGGTCTACCAAATAAATTTCACAGCCGCACAGATTGCTCGCAAAGTTGCCGATCAAAAAACAATGGAAACTCCGAAGAAACCTCGTTTCGTTGCGTTATCCATTGGTCCAACAAACAAAACCTTATCTATCTCGCCCGATGTTAACAATCCAGCATATCGCACAATTACATTCGACGAACTTGCCGAAGCTTATTACGAGCAAGTGAAAGCTGGAATAGAAGGTGGGGTTGATATTCTCCTGGTCGAAACAGTTTTCGATACTTTAAATGCAAAAGCAGCAATCTATGCCATCGATGAATATTTTACAAACAATAATCGAGAGCCTCTGCCAGTAATTATTTCAGGGACAATTGTCGACAGAAGCGGTAGAACACTTTCGGGTCAAACCGTCGAAGCATTCTTCATTTCAATTGCACATTGCAAGCATCTACTTGCTGTCGGATTGAATTGTGCTCTTGGAGCCAAAGAAATGTATCCTTTCATAAAGGAGTTGTCAAAAATTGCCGATGTTTACACCTGTGTCTACCCCAATGCAGGATTGCCAAACGAATTTGGCCAATACGATGACACCCCAGAGGCAATGGCACCATACATTGAAGATTTTGCAAAGCAAGGACTCGCTAACATTGTTGGTGGTTGCTGCGGTACAACTCCTGAACATATTAAAGTTTTCGCAAAAATTGTTTCAAAATATCCTCCCAGAAAGATCTCCAAAAAAGAGCCCTATCTAATGCTATCGGGGCTTGAACCGCTTGTCATAACTCCAGAAACGAACTTCGTTAATATTGGTGAAAGAACAAATGTGGCGGGTTCACGAAAGTTTGCAAATTACATTTTAAACGGCGACTTCCAAAAAGCACTTGAAATCGCTCGTGAACAAGTGCAAAACGGCGCCCAGATAATTGATATCAATATGGACGAAGGCTTGCTTGATAGTGAAAATGCAATGCGAACATTTTTGAATTTGATTGCAACCGAGCCTGAAATTGCAAGAATACCAATTATGATTGATTCTTCAAAATGGAGTGTCATCGAAACTGGATTAAAATGCCTCCAAGGCAAAGGCATTGTAAACTCAATATCTTTAAAAGATGGCGAAACTGAATTTATCCGACGAGCCAAGCAAATCTTACGTTTTGGCGCAGCTGTTATAGTTATGGCTTTCGATGAAAATGGACAAGCGGTTTCTTTCGAGCAGAAAATTAACATCTGTAAAAGAGCATATGAAATTCTTACTCAAAAAGTTGGTTTTCCACCGCAAGACATTATATTCGACCCAAACATTCTTACAATAGGTACAGGAATCGAAGAACACAATGAATATGCTATTGCTTATATAGAAGCAACAAGATGGATCAAAGCTAATCTCCCTTTGGCAAAGGTCAGCGGAGGGGTAAGCAATCTTTCGTTTGCATTTCGTGGAAACGAAATTATTCGGCGAGCGATGCATTCAGTATTCCTTTACCATGCAATACGCGCTGGAATGGATATGGGAATTGTCAACCCAGGGCAGTTAGATGTTTACGAAGAAATCGAACCAAAATTGAGAAAACTTGTCGAGGATTTGATATTCAATCGCCAACCCGACGCTACTGAAAAATTGCTGGAATATGCAAGCCAAGTCAAAGATAAAAAAGTTCAAGATGTATCAGCAGAAGAAGATTGGCGAAAGCTCCCAGTTCAGCAACGACTTAAGTATGCGTTAGTTAAAGGTATAAATACCTTCATCGAAAAAGATTTGGACGAAGCACTTCGACTATACAACAATCCGCTGGAAATTATCGAAGGTCCACTGATGGAAGGGATGGACGAAGTTGGAGCTTTGTTTGGTTCTGGCAAAATGTTCCTTCCACAAGTTATTAAAACAGCAAGAGTGATGAAGCAAGCAGTTGCATATCTTGAACCTTACATTAAAAAAACTTTATCAAGAAATGGAGGGAATTCACGAAAACAAGGCACAATAATCCTCGCAACTGTCAAGGGAGATGTCCACGACATTGGCAAAAACATCGTAGGCGTTGTGCTTTCGTGCAACAATTTCGAAGTAATCGACCTTGGTGTGATGGTTCCAGTTGAAAAAATAATCGAAGAAGCAAAGAAACACAACGCCAATATCATAGGACTAAGCGGTTTGATAACACCTTCGCTCGACGAAATGGTTAATGTGGCAAAAGAACTCGAACGAACAAAAATGAATGTGCCATTGTTGATTGGTGGTGCCACAACTTCGCGAGTCCACACCGCTGTAAAAATTGCACCTTGTTATTCAAAGCCAGTGATTTATGTTCCCGATGCTTCTCAGAGTGTTCCCGTTGCAACGAGCTTATTGAATCCAGAAACTCAAAAAACCTTCGTACAAAAAATTAAAAAAGAATATGAAGAAATCCGTTTGAATTATACCAAAAAGAAAGAACTAAACATTATTCCATTTGAACAAGCAAAGGCAAATAAATTTAAATTCGACATTGCTAAAGCAAAGATTGTCGAACCAAAATTTATTGGTGTAAAGTATTTGTTAAATTATGACTTAAACGAAATCAGAAAATATATAAACTGGACAGAATTTTTCCTTGCTTGGGAGATGAAAGCAAGATTTCCGGCTATTTTCGACCACCCAAAATACGGCGAGGAAGCCCGCAAACTTTACACAGAAGCCAACGAATTGCTCGATCTAATAGTCAAAGATAACTTAATCACTGCAAATTGTGCCTTTGGAATATTTCCAGCAAATTCAATTGGCGAAGACGTTGAAGTGTACGATCCAGAAAAACCAAAAAGCTTGAAAACAGTATTCCATTTTCTTCGGCAGCAAACCAGAAAAGAAGCCAATAAGCCAAATTACTCGCTTGCAGATTTCATTGCCCCTAAAGAATTTGGAATTGTCGATTTTATCGGTGCATTTATCGTAACAGCTGGGATTGGTGCCGAACAACTTTCTCAACAATTTAAAGAAGAAAAGGACGACTTTCGCGCTATTCTAACAAAACTTTTAGCCGATAGACTTGCCGAAGCCTTTGCAGAATTGCTTCACAAGAAGGTTAGAACAGAATTTTGGGCATATTCACAAGAAAATCTTTCCACAGATGACTTACTTAAAGAAAAATACAGAGGAATTCGACCTGCCCCCGGTTATCCAGCTTGTCCAGACCACACCGAAAAGCAAATAATATTTGAAATCCTCTCCAACGGAAACGATCTTGGAGTCGATCTAACTGAATCATATTTGATGAAACCCGTAGCCTCGGTCTGTGGATTCTATTTTGCACATCCCGAGGCAAAATATTTCCCCGTAGGAAAAATTGACCGCGATCAAGTTCTCGACTACAAACAACGAAAAGGAATGAGCCTCGAAGAAATTGAAAAATGGCTGGAACCAATACTTGTTTACAAGTAAAATATAAACATATATTGCTCGTTATTCATATTTTAAAAGGACGATGGGATATGAATATGCCGAAAGTAATTATTTTTACAACACCAACTTGCACTTTTTGCAATGCTGCAAAAAGGTATCTTCGAGAAAAGAAGATACCATTTAAAGAAATCGATGTCTCACGAGATTCTTCTGCCTTTCGCGATATGCAAAGGCGAACTGGCGGTAACACAGGTGTGCCTGTAATACTTATCAACAACAAACCAATCATAGGGTTCGACCGAGCCCAAATTGACAGAATGTTAAACATTAAATAAGGAGGTTGTATGAAAGTCAAACCAATCGACGACCGTTTGTTAATCAAACCAATCGAACCAGAAAGCCAAACATCTGGAGGAATCATTATTCCCGACACAGCAAAAGAAAAACCCATTATGGGCGAAGTCGTGGCAGTCGGAACCGACGAAGAATTGCAAAATATGTTCAAAGTTGGTGACAAAGTTATCTACGGGAAATACGCTGGCGAAGAAATCACCATTGATGGTGTGGATTACCGAATCGTTCAACGTTCCGATGTGCTTGCTATTGTTGAATAAAAAAGTGCAAGGGTTTCCCCTTGCACTTTTTATCTTTCTACCCTTATTCTCAACCATCTTAGTAGCGGTAAGTAATTCCCAGACTGATCTTGTAAGGATAAAGGTTCAATTTATAATCCTTTGATAGTTCATCATCTGTCTCATAATTTGTTCGCAAAATCGAGTTCGTTAGGTACTGGAATGTTGGCTCCAAACGAACATTTGGAGCCAAATAAATTGCTAATCCCAAAGAATAAATATTGGTTGTAGCATTTGGGATATCTTTTGAGTACGGCGAGGTAATCGAAGAGTAGCTTGCACGAAACTCAAATGGCAAAATAGAGGGAGAATATTGCAATCCCAAACCCCAGTGCACCTGGCCAACAAGTTCCCTTACAATGCGATTATTCAATTGGTCGATCTCGGGTGGTGCATCACTGAAGCGAAGTTGTGTTACATCAAAAAATTCAACCCCTCCTGCGAAAATAAAATCCCAAATTTTCAACGAAACTCCACCAGCAAAGACAAAAGGAGTTGTTATTTTGTACGAATTGTATGAGTTTTCTTTAGGTTCATAAGGATTTGGCTCCCAACCATCATCAAATTTTGCGTATGCATCCCGACGAAATTCTTCTTCGACCTGGTAGTAGGTGGGAAACTTCACTGTCGCACCAAATCTTAAAAAATCACCCAAAGTACCCATTACACCAACAGAACCAGACACTCCCGAAACTTTTTGTGTTAAGTCCTCCTTTAAAGTAAATTTGTAGAAATCAAGGTTTGTATAGCCAGAAGAATCAAAATAGTTATATTTGTTCAAAACATCGATTTCATTAAATTCGCGATAGTAAGTAAATTTTCCAAATTTTCCAGTTATAGTTGCGCCAACCGAAACCCCCTTTGCAATTATCACAGAAAAGCCACCAGTAATATTATGCAAACCACCATCTTCATCGACCAACACATTTTGCTGAACTGAATCTTTGATTGGAGTTTCAAATTTATTGTTTGCAAGCCAAAGGAAATATGGTATATTTGATAGAGTATCTTTGGGCCCTTTTTTGGTTAAAGAAAAGACAAGCGAACTACGGGGATTAAATGCAGAATAATCAAAATAGTTCAAGAAATTATTTTCATGGAAATAGCCCAGCCCAACAATAATAGTTTTTTCGAATTCTTTAACTGGAACGGCAATACCTATGTGAGTTATGTAACTTGAATTTGCTTTCCTATCCATCTTGTTATAAAGGTAATCACTTTCGACTTGGTTACGAGTGAAACCCAATCCTATCGAGAACTCACTTTTACCAATGTATGATAAACCCGCCGGATTGTAGAAAAGGCCCGAGATATCGTCGGAAATACCGTAGAACGAAACGCCAAAACTTGCCGAACGCGGAGTTATCATTGAATTTGGAATTGTATACCGCAATGCATCTTCGATAAATTGGGCTAATGTAAAGTATGTTAAACCAAAAGATAAAACGAGGGCACACAGCGTTTTTTTCATATATCACCTAGGTCTTGTTGAACTTCGCTCTTGCTTTGTATTGGGTTCAGATTTTGGGGCTTCTCTCGGGGTTGAGGGCTTTTCGGGAAGCTTGACTTCCACTGGCTCTTTGTTTTTGCTTGGTTCATTTGGTCGCACTATGGTTTTCTTGCCACTATCGCCCCTCGTTTCGCTCCGGGGTTCCTTAGTTGGCGTGGTTCCTTGATTTCCATCGTAACCGCCTCGAGAGGGTCCAAAGTCGCGCACAGTTCGTTCTCTCGGTTTTTCATCTTTGTAGTCGTATGGAACAAAAATGACACGAGGTCTACGCTCCCACCAATAGTAATCCCAATAGGGATAGGGATAATAAACATAATGATGATGCTTGTGGTTGTAAGGAACATAAATCACATAATAATCCCAAAAAGGATCGTAGTATCTATTGCCATAATATAAGAAAAAACTTAAATCATACGGGTCGTAGTTATACAAATAGCTTGGGTCGTATGGGTATGGAAAGTAATTGTTTATTATTGTCGTACTGTTATTTTCGCGCGCATCCCTGTCCCGCTCGTTTTGAGCTTTATGGGAATAAACATAAGGAACGGATTTTTCTTGTGTAGCTTGTTCCTTTTCTTCATATTTTGGATTGTTGTTGAAACCAAAATATTCATCGCGAGTTTTATCTACTGATACACAACCAACTAACACAAGAAAGCTAACGAAGCTTACCAAAATTTTGGCTTTCATATTTTCGCCCTCCAAAATATCTCAATCGATTATACGAATTAATTATAAAAATGTTTCAAAATAAATTTTATTTTTTCATTAAACGTCTAACATCATTATTTAAAAGAAAACAATGATGAAAAGTAAAAATAAAAAAAGAGTTCTTGTTGGAATGTCTGGTGGTGTGGACTCTTCCACTGCCGCTGCACTACTAAAACAACAAGGCTACGAGGTTGTGGGAATCACAGTAACATCAGTCAAGATCACAGATGATTGCAGAATAGAAAACAGCAATTCAGGCTGTTGCAACTACCAATCAATAATCGATGCAAGCGATGTAGCCGAGCAACTTGGAATCGAACACCATATTGTCGACCTTTCTGAAATATTCCGCGAAAAGATAATTAGCAATTTCGTAGATGAGTATTTCAAAGGCAGAACCCCAAACCCCTGTTCTTTGTGTAACCCTTTGATAAAATGGGGTGAAATATTGAAAAAGGCTAATGATTACGATTGTCAATATTATGCGACCGGGCACTATGCTCGATTAATATTCTCAAATGAAACTAAGAGATTTTTTATCCGAATGGCAAAAGACAAGACTAAAGACCAATCGTATTTTCTTTGGGGTTTATCCCAAGAACAATTGAAAAGGACAATCTTTCCTTTGGGTGACTTACTAAAAACCGAGGTTCGCCAACTGGCAAAGCAGTTTGGACTTAAAGTTTACAACAAATATGAAAGTCAAGAGATTTGTTTTGTTCCTTCAAATAACTATCGCGATGTTGTGGTTAAATATTCCACAAATAAAGAGATATTCAATGAAGGGCCGATAATATTTCGTGGCGTTGTTGTTGGGAAACACAATGGATATGTCAATTACACTATTGGACAGCGGCGTGGATTAGGTATCAGTTACCGCCAACCGCTTTATGTGAAGAAAATTGTTCCTGAAACCAATACAATTGTCGTTGATGTCGAAGAGGAATTGCAATCTCACACATTAATTGCAAGCAACATCAATCTAATGAAATACCCAAATTTAGATGGAAACACAGAATTTCTTGTCAAAATTCGCTATAAAGACAAAGGAACCAAAGCCTATTGCAAAATATTAGAAAATGGAACAATGAAAGTTGAATTTCTCGAGCCCAAAAAAGCAATTACACCAGGACAATCCGTTGTTGTTTATGAAAACGAGGACTTAGTAGCCGGAGGTATCATAGATGCTTCTGAATAGGTATATTTTACTTTTTCTGTTAACTTTGTTCATATTACCACCCACTAATTATGGTCAATTTGATAGTTTAACAAAGGATACCACTCTTTATTGTTTTCGCTACAATTTCAAACAAAACGACACACTTGTCTATTTGGTACATTCCTTCGACAGCATTATAATCGACTATGGAAAACCACTTTTAAAAATAAGGAACGAGATTCAGCGTGTGATTTGCGAAAATGCTACAAAAATCGGAACATTTATTTTAAATTATCAACTGATAGAATTTAAAGGTCGCGACATTCAAGATACAACTATTGTAGATTATACAGAATCCGATTGGTTGAATCGAAAAATCAAAATTGAAATAGATTCGTTTGGCAACAGAAAAAATATCTGGATTGACGATACAAATAGAAGTGGTAGAACACCCGGCGGACCGTTTCAACCCCATTTGTTTTTTTCTTTCTCTGAAACTTGTAAAAAGAAAAACGAAACCTGGCTCGTCCGGGCAACCGACGATTTAGCTGAAAATGGAGTTCCAGTTCCCAGGCTTCGCCACACAATGTTCTACAAGATGGTCGGCGAACTCGACACTTTGGGTGAAACAGTTATCAGAAGCGAATTCATTCGAACAGGGCAAGGTTTTCTTAAAATGCAAAACCCAAGCGGAGAAATGACTGTCACGGCTGTAATCAACTCATACGGTTACCTTGACGTTTCCAAAGATAAGAAGATACCATTGCATTTATTTACAACTGTCGAACAGAAATTGAATTTCGCAACCGCCGATAATGTAAGGACTGGCAAGCATTATATCCACACGAACTATACCCTGATTGAATTTCGCCCGGGGAAAGTCGATTTTGCCAAACCACAAAAACAAACCAAAAGAAAATCAAAGAGATAGATTTTTCTTTAAATATTCTACGGTTATTTCCAAACCTTTTTCCAGACCGATTTCTGGTTTCCATCCAGTCAATTCATAAAACTTACGATAAGAAAGGCAATTTCTTTGAATTTCCCCGGGCTTTGGTGGACCGTGAAATTCCTTTGCATCGCAAGGTATAATAGCCTTCAACATTTTAAAAATTGTATTTACATCGGTTTCGATACCAGTTGAAATATTAAATGCGCCAGAAACTTTATCGTCGAGGGCAAAAACATTTGCACGAACAACGTCGGAAACAAAAATATAATCTCGTGTGGCTGTTCCGTCACCATTAATCACTGGTTGTCCGCCAGTAAGCATTTTTTCTGCAAAAATAGCAACAACCCCTGCCTCGCCATAAGGGTTTTGCCTGGGTCCGTAAACATTACTGTAGCGAAGAGCAACAAAATCCACACCATAAACAGATTTGTAAAAATTCAAATAGAATTCATTTGTCAACTTTGATATTCCATATGGCGAACAAGGTTCCAATGGATGCGTCTCTTCTGCTGGAAAATACCTTTGCTCCCCATAAACGGTACCACCAGAAGAAGCAAAAATTATTTTCTTTACTTTGTGCTTTACCGCACTTTCATAGAGCCGAAGACCGCCAATAATATTGGTATTGGCATCAAAAATTGGGTCGGAAACCGAAATTCGCACATTTATTTGTGCAGCATGATGATTTATAATATCGAAACTACCTTCGGCAAATACTCTCTCAATTGCAGGATCGCTTATATCAATTTCATAAAATTTTGCCTTGGAATTGACATTAGAAAGCAAACCAGTCGATAAATTGTCGATTACTGTTACATTGTGACCAAGTTCGATGTATTTGTCCACAATATGCGAAGCAATGAAACCAGCACCACCAGTAACAAGGATATTCATATTTAACCTTTTTTTATCAAACATTTATTAAGAATTATATTTACAATGCGTTCAGCTGCTTTACCATCCCAAAGTGGAGGGATTTGGTATTCAACCCTTGCCGAATTCAAGACTAAATTTATCGTCTGGATTAGTTTTTCTTTATTGGGGGGAACAAGCCTATTTGTACCAATCTCGCAAGTAATTGGCCTTTCTGTTGTCGTACGCATAGTAATGCAAGGAATACCAAGATAAGTTGTTTCTTCTTGAATTCCCCCAGAATCGGTAATAACAAATTTTGAATTCTTCATTAGCTTTATAAAATCCAAATAGCCAAGTGGTTCTGTCAAAATAAGATTTTCAATTTTCTTCAATCGAACGTCCAATCCAAAAATTTCTATATTCTTTCGCGTTCTTGGATGCAAAGGCAAAACGAGCTTCAATTTCTTACAAATATATTCAATTACTTCGATAATTTCTTCCAATTGGAGTCTATCGTCGACATTGCTTGGACGATGCAAAGTCATTAGCGCAAATTTTTTTTCTTCAACAGATAAATTCTGGAGAATTTGGCTTGCTTCAATTTTGGGAAGGATATACACAAGCGAATCAATCATTGTGTTGCCGACGAAAAAAATTTGCTCGTCGGTGTGTCCTTCTCGCTTAAGATTTCGTAAGCCACTTTCTTCGGTAACGAACAGGTAATCACAAATCGAATCGGTAGCAATTCGATTGATCTCCTCGGGCATAGTTCGGTCGAAACTTCGCAACCCTGCTTCGATGTGTGCAGTTTTAATACCAATTTTAGTTGCTGCCAAAGTAGCAGCAATTGTAGAATTTACATCTCCCACAACAATCACAAGGTCTGGCTGTTCTTGTAAGCAAACCTTTTCAAATTCAATCAAAATTTTCCCAGTTTGTTCCCCGTGCGTTCCGGAACCAACTTCTAAATAGAAATCGGGCTTTGGAAGCCCAAGGTCTTCAAAAAAAACTCGGGACATTTCGTAATCGTAATGTTGCCCAGTATGGCAAATCAAATGTTGAACTCCTTCGGAATGTTTAATAAGCATACGATGAATAGGGGCAACTTTCATAAAGTTTGGTCTCGCTCCAACAACAGAAACGACTTTTACCTTTTTCATTCGTCAAATGTTTTAAGTAAAAGATACAAAATTAAAAATATAATAATGAATGAGTAAATTTGTCTTTGATTTTGTTTGTAACTTTTTAAAAAGTCATATGTTATTACTTTTTGAGTAATGATAAATAATTTAGAGAAACTAAGTGATAAAGAATTATACGGGATGCTTTCTAATGGTGACAAAGAGAGCGAATATGCATTTTTGGAAATTTACCGACGCTACTCGGGCAGAATTTACGCCTATTGTAAAAGATTTTTGGCAAACAAAGAAGATGCTATGGATGTATTTCAAGATACATTTATAAAATTTTACCAATCTTCTAAAGAGCAAAGAGAGATGTCCAATCTCCCCGCATTCCTTTTGAGAATTGCCAGGAATTTGTGCCTAAATACTTTGCGACGAAAAAAACATTCTACTGAATTGGAAGATTATATGTCCTTTATAAATATTGATAAAGCCAACGAGAACACCGAACTTTTGAGCTTAATTAAAAATGCACTTTTGCAATTGCCCGAGGAATACCGCGAAGTTTTTATTTTGCGCGAATACGAAGGTTTGAGTTACAACGAAATAGCCGAACATTTAGACATTTCATTACCATTGGTAAAAGTTCGTCTTTTCCGCGCAAAGGAAAAGTTGCGCGAGATTCTCGCTCCATACATTGCTGAATTATCAAAATTGTGAGGAGGATACGATGGAATTTAAAAATCTGAATGAAAAAATAATTGAGTATTTGGATGGTGAACTTCCGCAATTCGAGGAACAAGAATTGTTTTCTGCTCTTGCAAGCAATGAAGATTTAAGAAACATTATGCGTGAACACCTTGCAATTTCAAGAGCAATAAAAGCGGATGTTGATGCATTTCAGCCCCCTGCGAATGCAACTTTTAACATCCTAAGTTCAATTGGAATCCCCATCACGGCAGAAGGTTTGCAACAAAATACAATCCCCAAATCTTATTGGACAAAAACCAGAAAGGTTGGAATTCCAATACTTCTGGTAATTTTATCATCGTTACTAACCTTTTTGGTTACATACAATTTTATGAAACCCATCGAACCAACTTCCAAAGTAGCAAAAGCCATTGTCCAAACTCCCCCTGTTATAATCGCCTCATCGATCGACGATGGCATTGAAAATTCGACAGCAAAAATAGCGAACATCTTGGTTCCGAAGCACAATCAAAACAAACCAAATGCAAATCAGTTAACAATTTCCAATTATCAAGATAATGTTTCAACTAACCAAGTACTCTTAAACGAGACAAAAAATTCCCCAAGTAATACGACCACAAAATATTTCGCTGATTTAAACAATCCTACTCAAGCCCTTCCTAAACAAAATTGGAAATTGAATAATAGTAAAAGATTTGAAAATTCAGAACAACCCAGAAATGTCTACTTCACATTTCGAGGTATTGTTGGCAAGTCATTCCCAAATCCAAATATCCCGTTTGCCAATGCAAACAAAATATTTACCAATATGAGTGTGGGGTTGTATTTCACACAGTGGGACAATGTTAAATTTGGAATTGAATTGGGCAACGAAGTATTTGGCTTGAGTTATCTAAATGTTAAAGATGGTATTGAGTACACATACGAACAAAAGCCATCTATTTACTGGGGAGCAGTAAGTGTCGATTACAATTGTCCCGTTCAACTCTCATCAATTCCGACAATTCATCCTTTTGTAACTGCACTTGCTGGGGGCACTCAAATTGGCGGTCCAATTCTAAAAGGAATCGCTGGCTTGAGATTTAGACCCTATGGTTCAAATTTCGAAATGTATTTAGGCACCGAGGGAACATTGCTATTTTATCAAAATCAAAAAAATTATTATCTGACTCGTAAAATTAGTTTGACTTATGGTATGTCAATTATTTTTTAAAATACAATGAAAGAAATTATGAAAAGTAAATTTATCTTGCTGGTTATAGTCGCTTTTGGATTAACGCTGCAATTTTGCACACAACCATCAGAACTCGATGACCCTGTGAAAGTAACACCGACTGACAAAATGAAAGCACGAATTTATCCCCAAATCTTTTTCATTTCCATTGGCGAAAATGGGGTTGAAACACAAGATTACTCTAACCTTGGTAAAGAGAGAAATTTTGAAACAAATAAAGTTGATATCTCGGTCGATACCCTATCCCAAACTCCGTTCATTTGGTTTAAACTCAATTTAGAACGAAAAAATGAACCAAACAACGATAAAGAATTTCACCGAGTAAGGATAAAAAACATTAACTTTAATATCGACTCCTTTCCAGTTTTAGGAATTCCATTGAAGTTAGCTTCGAATGAATTCAAAAAAAATTGGATTAAACTTACTATCGCGCGCGGACCTAAAAAGGATTTCGACACTATTATCGACCCATCTATTGAACCAAACCACTTTGAAATTGGTTTTACTTTGAACAAGCCCTTTAGAGAAATTTGGGCAAACGGTTATGGAAAAATATTTACCACACGCTTTGCCTTGATCAAAAGAGACACAATCGTTGTTGATTCAGTACTGAAAACAAGATGGGATACCGTTTGGATTGATAATAAACCTTACATCAAAAAAGTTGAGTACTGGGAAGTAGAAAAAATCAAATTGCAAATTCAGGAAATCACTCCCTCCCCAGACTCTTTGCTAATGAATTTTAAATTTAGACTTAAATATTAATATAAAAATACAATGGAGGTTCTATGAAAAAGTCTATACTGTTTTTCCTTTGGGGAATTATTGCATTATCTTTTGCATTCCCCATCTCCGCTCAACAAAATGTCCCAAATCCTCCTCAAAATCTTCATTCAATGTTCAAAGAGCAAAGCGATGGCACTTTCGATGTCCAATTGACTTGGAACATCTCGCCAGTAAATGTTGCCCCTTTTCCAGATGGTTTTAATATTTACAAAACAACCATTCTTAATGGCATCGTTTCGAATACGCTTGAAAAGCAGGTGCCAGCACAAAAAGGGATAATTCAATACTCTTTTGTAGTGAAGAACTTAACGCCCGGTACATACGAATTTTACGTAACATCCTATCTTGGTCTCGCCGAAAGCAAGCCAAGCAACACTGTACGATTAGTTTTGACAAATCAAGAACCATTCATTACAATTGTATCTCAGCCTCCAGCTTATGCTTATGTCGGGAAAAAATATGTTTACAAAGTGCAAGCTCATTCAAATATCAATTGCCCGATCGATGTTTTTGCGCTTGAGGGGCATCCTCCAAAAGGTATGACAATTTCAAGCGACGGACTGCTTGAATGGATACCAGAGCAAACGGGTGTATATATGGTAACAATAAAAGTCGGTTCCTCCTGCGACAATTTAAAACCAACATTCCAAACCTTCAAAATTATCGTTCTTATAGACCATAACGACAACCACCCTTATGTCAGAATAATCAGTCAGCCTCCAACGAGTGCCGTCGTTGGCGAGCAAATATCTTATCAAGTTATAGCAGAATCAAATATACGCTGCCCGATAAACTATAAACTTGTTTCCTATGAACTACTAGATAATATGAATGAACCAAAAATCGATTCAGAAACGGGCTTATTTACTTGGACTCCAAACAAAGTTGGTCAATTTTATATTGTAATCATTGCACATCTCTCGTGCGATACAAATGTATTTGATCACCAGAAATTCGTTATTAATGTGAACGAATCGAATCATGAACAAAAAAACTGCGCTCACGTTGTTGGTACAGCAAAATTTGAAGACGATGACACCCCAGTCCCATTCGGCAGCGTAAATGCTTGGAAACTTGATGCCAAAGATATGCAAACCAATACTGTTTTCAAAACATATATAAAACACGGGTCGTTCGAATTCTATTTGCCTAATGGAACCTACGTCTTCGAATTCAATGGGGAACAATTCGAACATAAATTTTTTATAAATGCCACAAGATTTGCAGAAGCAGCACGAATAAAACTTGAATGTAATGATGACCAGCAAAACGAATATCCCGTAGAAGTTTTCTTGAAGAGAAAAACACAACCTTTGGTATTCAATGTCTCTGGCTATGTAAAATCATCGAAAGACCAAACTCCTATCCCAGCAGTGGTCGAGTTTATACCAGTTGAATTTCTATTCCATCCCGACCGAAAACTAAACTACGGGACGATAACCAACTTCATTACGAAAACAGATTCGGAAGGCAACTTCCAAATTCTTCTACCCAACTCTTTCACCTTCATTGCTCATGCAATACCCACAAAGAATAACCAACATTTTCGAGACCAATACTATTACCTTTCTAACTCCCCATTCCTTGCTGATATTATTGAACTTGACGGCGACAGAAATGATATCAATTTCCTACTGGATCCTATTGAGCAGGTTGAAAATTCCTTTACTGGTATTACTATTGATAAGGATAGAAATCCCATTCAATCAAGAGTTATTGCAATAATGGTCCGACCCAAACCGGGCACTCAAACCCCACAACCACATTACTCTCGACTTGTAGAAACAAATGAAAATGGTCAATTTACCTTTACGAACCTACCCCCGGGTGAATATGTTTTACTTTCCATTCCCAAAGATAATCAATATGCACCAGGTTACTACAAAATGAACGATTTTGCAACCCTTAAATGGAAGGACGCAACTATAATTGCTGTCGATGACGTTATGATACAAATAATTTACGAAATTAAACATAGAAATCGTTCGGGATGGAAAGGCTTGGTATGCTTCGAAGGGCAGGTTATCGATATAACCAAAAATATAAAAGTTGGCGACAGACCAGAATGTAACGACATTTATGTAGATGAAGCATTAGTTTGTGCTATCGATGAATATGGCGAACTGATTGATTATTGTATTACAGACGCAAATGGAAAATTCACTCTCGAATCGCTTCCATCTTCAACCTTCAAAGTTGTTGTAAGCAAAGTTGGATACAAGGAATACGAAACAGTGGTCAATGCCGACTACGAATCCAATTATTACTTTAATAATACAATATACATTATGCAAGAGGTTTCCGGAGTTACAGAAGAAAACAAATTCACCATCCGACAAACTGAACATAATTTAATTATCGCATTTGAAAACAACATCGTTCTCAATCAAATAGTAATTTTCGACGTCTTTGGCAACTCTTACAATGCAAAATTCGTCGCTGAAAACAACCTTGTTACAGTCGATATTTCGAATTTGCCTTCGGGTATTTACTTTTTGCAACTTAACAACGGTAAACAATTTTTATCGAGTAAATTTTTAGTCGTTCGTTAAATAATAATTAAAGCAAAATCGAACCCCGCAAAATATCCGCGGGGTTTTTTTGTTGTAAATCAAAGAATTACGTAACCAAAAAGAACTTTGATTTAAAGAATTTTATCAATTGTGTAAGAAAATTTAAACATATCAAGAAACTTTCTCACTACACTTAGTCGATTTTATTAATTTTTTAATTTTTAATTATATAACAATCGACTAAGTCATTAATCCACTTTAATTTAATAGTCGACAAATTTCAAATAATTAAATAAAAATTAAAAGATTTTCATTAAAAAAAATTAATTGCAACTAAAACGCAATTTTATTTTATTGCATTTTGATTTCATTCAAATTTTTTGCTTTGTACAATAAAAGGGGTGTCATTATGATGACGAGTGTTTCAAAATTCACTAAAATTATGTTGTTGATTGTAATTCCTTCGCTTTTTGTCTTTTTGAGCACCCCCCAAGACTCCATTTCAAAAACAACCAAAAAACACAAATCTACAAAAAAAATTAAAAGATCTAAAAGAAGTTACAATCCAGAGAGGACAAAGCAACAAGCTCTTGAAATTCTTAACGCTTCGAATGCAAACTACCTTGTCCGTCTTGCTAATGGTGAAATAGATGAAGAAGATTTGATACTCGATTCGTTAATCATCGACCAAGGGGAAGACCCAATTGAGCTTGAATACGAAGATGACGCTCCAATCGACCTCGACGTATTTCGAGCAATGTATTTGAGCTACCTTGAAGGTGATGATGCTTCTGATGTTGACGGGACTCTTGCCTCGGGAATTAGCAAGAAAAGAATTATGGAAGAAATTCTTCAATGGCTTGGTACTCCATATTATTTCGGAGGTACTTCGAACCGTGGTATTGATTGTTCTGCTTTCATTCGCCAGATTTTCTATTCAGCATCCCGAATCCTTCTTCCGCGAACAGCACGTGAACAAATCAGTGTGGGGTTACCTGTTAAACGCGATAAGTTGGAATTTGGAGACCTTGTATTTTTCCATACCCGACGCCACGCCTATGTCTCCCACGTCGGAATTTACCTCGGAGATAATTTGTTTGCTCATTCGAGTTCACGATATGGTGTCACCGTCTCATCGCTCGACAGCAAATATTACAATTCCAGATTCATTGGTGCCCGCCGTATCACACCAAAAGACATAGCAAAGCTTAGCATTGAAAGGTAAATCCAGTTCCTATCAATTTAAATGTATTCTGGAAAGATAGTTTCTCAAAGGCTTAACAAAATCGAAAAGCAGGCTATGCTTTTTTGGCATTTCCGTCTTGAAAACAATTGGTATTATTGGTCGCAACAAACTTTTCCCTTCGACATTCAATATCGAAAGAGCAATCGAAAATACCATTGTTGCTATTAGTTTCTTCACTCTTTATAAATACTTTCAGAAACCACTATCTTTGACGCTTCTCGCGAAGGATATATTGTAGCAATGTACGAAAAAAATATCGAAACCAACCCAATCACAACAACGGTTGGTATAGAAATTTTCATTGGCAAAGCAGAAATTATATATTTCTGCGTATTGAGTTTAATCCATCCATAATGGATTTGGCCCAATGTCAATCCTATTCCGAGAATCAAACCAAGAAGAGTGCTAAAAATTCCAATAGCTAAACCTTGTATACGAAAGATTTGTTGAATATCTTTTGGGCTTGTTCCAATTGTCAATAGAACAGCGATGTCCGGTTTCTTTTCCAACACTGTCATAAACAACGATGCAAGTATATTGAACACGGCAATAGATATTATCAATGATAGTATGATAAAAACAGCATACTTTTCAAATTGCATTGCATTCATTATATTTTTGTTCAAATCGTACCACGTATATACATTACACTCTGGAAAATCTTGCCTTAATTCTCGCGCAACTCGCTCGATATTATCTTTGGATGCAATTCTAATATCGATCCCATTCGTCAAAAACTTTTTATTTTTAACCATAGTGTTAAGCAAGCTTTCAGCAAGGAGTATATAATTATTATCGTAATCATTATTGTTCGTCTGGAAAATTGTTGCCACAGACAACTGTTTGCTCGACGGGAAACTTAAACTTTGCACTGCATAATCTACATCCTCAATTGTCCACACAGAGACTCTGTCCCCAGGGAGAACGCGTAGCCCATCGGCAAGTCCAATACCAATCGATAAGCTCATCAACAAGGGTAGGTCGATTTTCTTTGGCTCGACTCTTAAAACAGATTTTCGAATTAGTGGATGTTTTATTAAAGCTGTATCTGCAATTGCATAAAGCTCGACAACTCGAACATTCTGGTTATGTTGGACAATTCCCTTTGCAAAAACAAAAGGAAAAATGGAAACATTGCTTTCGTTGCCGAAACGTCTAATTATTTTATCAAAAGCAGCATTATTTCTATCTTTCGGAATAATCCTTATGTGGGGATCCAGTCCAATAATTTCATCTTCGGCAAATTCTCTAAACCCGCTGAAAAGAGATGTAACGATAATCAATGCAGAAACGCCAAGTACAATCCCCAAAGCTGAAAGTATGGAGATAAATGTAATAAATTGGAACTTTCGGAGTGAAAAAATATACCTTAATGCGATTTTGAACGTAAATCTCATAAAATCACTATGTTCGAGCGAATTTTTTCTTGTAATTTATCAAGGCATTAATATACTTATGAAATTCTACGATGACAATAATACTAAAAGTTGTTGCAAAAACAATCAACCAGTCGCTAAATGTAAGAGGGACAGTATCCAAAATTACATTCATAAAAGGAGTCGTTACAGCAAAAATCTGAAGTAGCAAAGCTAAAAGCATAACTGCAAAAAGAACAAGATTTTTTGAAAAGGATACTCTATCGAGTTTTTCGTCTTTCAAGTATGGTAAATTGAAAAACAATGACCTATCGAGCGACCTTGAATTTTGGACATTCCAAATTTGGAATAAAGCCAAAGTACAAAATGCAACAGTTCTTGCTTTCGAAAGCGTATCGGGATCGGGATTGAAAGAACCGCCAAGATAGAAGAAAAACAAGAACAAAGTTCCCATAGCCATAATTATCGCCGACAGTATTATTCTGTAGATCATCGAAGTTGAAATTAATGGTTCATCTTTCTTGCGTGGGGGGAATGCCATAACATCGCCGTGTTCTTTTTCAAAGGCTAGTGGGAATGTCGAGGTTCCATCGGTTACAAGATTCACCCAAAGAAGTTGCGCAGGCAACAACGGTAAGGGAAATCCAAGGAATACAGACGATGCAATTGTCAACAAACCGCCAGCACTTGTTGAAAGAATATAAAGCAATATGTGGCGAAGGTTATTCAAAATAATTCTACCCCTTCGGACAGCCTCCACAATTGTAGCAAAATTATCATCGAGCAAAACCATATGGGCAGCCTCGCGGGCAACATCGGTTCCGCTTCCCATTGCAACACCTATATCTGCCTGTTTCAATGCCGGTGCATCGTTGACACCATCGCCAGTCATTGCTACTATGTTATTGTTTAATTGTAGTTGTTTAACTATACGGAACTTATGTTCCGGGACAACGCGAGCATAAACATCGACTTGCGGTGCCACTTTGTACAATTCTTCATCGCTCATTTTGTCTAATTCTGGACCTGTTATTGCAAATGGTTCGGCTTCTTTTGGTGAAATTCCAACTTTTTTGGCTACGGTTTTTGCAGTTTTAATATGGTCGCCTGTAATCATAACAACTTTAATTCCAGCACGATGACAATCGTTAACTGCTTTTACAGCCTCGGGCCGAATTGCATCTTCGATTCCAGCAAAACCAACGAAAATGAGTTCTTCTAAATCCTCTATTGTAACTATTTTATTTTGCATTACTTTTTTGTATGCCAGAGCAATAATTCGCAACCCTTCGCTCGAAAGATGAGTAATTTGTTGGTCTATTTTTTCGTTGTCCACTTCAGTTATGTGTCCATCGGATAAAAGCCAATACTTACATCTCTGTAAAACTTTTTCTGGCGCCCCCTTGACTAGAATAAAAGTTTCCCCTTCTATTTCAGAACGAACACCCATCAATTGATGTTCAGATTCAAAAGGAATATCGATATGAACTTGATAACCATCTGGGTCAAATTTCAACTTTCTTACAGCAATCATCAAAGCAGCTTCTGTAGCATCGCCTGTGATTTTCCACTGTTCATTGTGCAAACTAATCACACTTTCGGTACACAAAGCTGAAATGTAGGTCCCCATCTTGACTGCATTGTTATAAGAATAATCGATCACCTTCCCAGATTTCTGGTCGATAACAAACCCTTTAACGCCATAACCAGAACCAGTAACAATGTACACATCATCACCAAGCAAGTATTTAGCAACAGTCATTTCGTTTTTCGTTAAAGTTCCTGTTTTGTCGGTACAAATTATATTTGTACTACCAAGAGTTTCTACAGCAGCAAGTTTCTTTACAATCGCCTTGTGTGCAGCCATTTGAGACAATCCAATGGAAAGTGTTATTGTTACTGCTACAGGCAACCCTTCGGGAATGGCAGAAACAGCTAAACCAACCGAGGTTAGAAACATCAAAACAAATTCATTCCCACGAAGATAGCCTATAATAAATATAATTGCTATTACAATTAAAATCGCAAGGCTCAACCCTTTGCTAAATTTTGCAATTTGCACTTGCAAAGGGGATTGGCTTTCTTCGGCTTCCGAAACCTTCTGAGCAATTTTACCAAATTCTGTATTTTGACCAACAGCTGTGACAATTGCAATTCCGCGCCCTTTTTGAACAATGCTTCCACTGTAAACCATCGTCAGGCGGTCCACTAGTGGTGCATTTTCAGGAACGTGTCTATTGTAGTGCTTTTCGACGGCAAAGCTTTCGCCAGTTAGCATCGATTCGTCGACAAGCAAATTATTTGAATCAATTAATCTGCCATCGGCTGGGACCCGAACACCACTTTCAAGAACCATCAAATCCCCACATACAACTTCTTGAGTGGGAATGTTTTTCTGAATTCCATCACGAATGACCCTTGCATGTGGCGCAGCCATCCGTTCAAGTGCTTTCAAAGCATCGGAAGCCCGTCGTTCTTGAATAAAGCCTATAATGGTATTTAAAATAACTACAACGGCTATAACCAAAGTATCTTTGATATCTGAGATAAAGGCGTTCAAAATAGCAGCGATAATCAAAATTATTATCACTGGATTGTTGAATTGCTCTAAAAGAAGTGTCCAATTCGACTTAGCTTTCTTTGCCAATAAACGATTTTCACCAAAGCGACGGCGAAATTCTCCCACTTGATTTTCGCTCAATCCCTTGGATTTGTCTACATCAAAATATTCAAGAACTTTTTCGTATGGTTGTGAATGCCAGTTCATACCGATTAAAAGCTTTTAGAAAAACAAATATAAAGATAATTTTCAAAAAATAAATTAAATCAGACTTTAAAAATTAAATACTAAAATCCGAATCTTAAATTTTATAAGTAGTTAATAAAGATAATTTGCACTCTTGAAAAAAATTTTAGAACGTTTCTTTGAATTTTAAATACTAACAATGTCAGTCTTGCCCTATACCTATTGCAAATTCAATACAACTGATTTTTTGCTTACTAGATCCCATAAATACCAGTCACAGCAACAATTTCCATATATCCATTTCAGTACATCAACGACCAGTTGTATTTAAGAAAAAATTAGAGTTGTGGAAGGGGTGAGTGAATCTAAAGCATAAAAGGAAGCGATACTTAGAATGATTGTTAACATAAACATTGAGTGACCCTAACGGGATTCGAACCCGTACTACCACCTTGAAAGAGTGGTGACCTAACCATTAGTCGATAGGGCCACAAAAATAAAATACAAAATTAGCAAAAAACAAATAAATAAACGAACAAATTCTGATGATTATTTTATTCAATATAAGTTCAAAAATTCATATCAATCTTTCTCTACCATTATATTTTGTTTAGGAACACTTTTTTGTTATCTTGGTTTGTTGGTTTGTGCTTTGTTAAAAATGTAGTAATAATGGGCTTGCTTCAATTACACTTTTTGTTCATAAATTTTGATTTTGCTGGTGTCGGAACCTAAAAAATTTAGTTTATAAAAATTGAAATAGCATAATAATCAATAATACTAATAGCAAAAAATTATTTCACTTTACAAACATTTCGTCGACGGAGAAAATTCTCACCTTTTCGGGTATAACTTTAAGAGGAAATACAGCAATTTCCTTATCTTCGTTCAAAATTTCCTCGGGCTTTGGTGTAGGATAAGTAATTGGGCTGGGAACATTGTTTACGAGGGCTTCTTTAAGTTTTTCAGCATCTTTTGTGACTATTGCAAACTTGATATTATTGTATTGAATATGCTTTCGAATTGCGTTATTTACTTGCTCGAGAGTAAGATTCTTAATTTTATTTCGAAAATACTCAATGTAGTTGCCATTGTCGTTAATATTGTAAAACTTGCTATCGACTTGATACCCAAGCCGTTCCATTGTTGTTTGCGCGTAAAAAAGGCTATAATTAAGAAGGAATTTCTTGGTTAATTCAAACTCTTCCTTTGTTAAACCACTGTCCACAACTCTTTTCAATTCTCGCAGTGCAGCTCGAATAGCAAAAAGTCTTGCTTCGTGGGGAACGGGACGAATCCATACTTCGAAGATCTGCTTCCGACGAGGATTGTTAGGTTGTGGGAATCTCAGAGCCCCTCCATTTAGAAACGCCTCGATGTAGGAATAGTCTCCATAGTTTAAACCTCTTTGCTCACGAATAACTTGATATAGATGGCTCAAAGAGTTTCGGTGTTCTCCAAACCAAGATTTGAATATCCAAAGAGCAAAGAAATCCTCGTCGCCACGAACAACATCAATAGGAAACCCAAAACTTATCGCAGTGGCGTTGCAATCTTTCTCGACGAGGGTAAATTCAAGACCTTCGATTGGTTTGGGCTTAATTTCAGGATTAACATTTGAAGCACCTTCGCTAAGTCCAATTTCCAAATCTTTCTTTACCTTTTCTGGCAAATCGTCAGCAAAATTACCTCCAATAGCAACTACAAAATTATTCTTGTTAAAGTACCTCTTATAGAATGCTTTGACATCATCAAGCGTAATATTTTTCAATCCATCTATAGTTCCTTCGGTAATGTGTCCGTATGGAGTTCCTTCGAAAATGAAATTGTAAAGAACAGCCTTCCCAAGTTCCTCGTCGCTTGCATACCGCAAGTCTTTCTCGAGATAATTTAACATTTCGCTTCGGATTCTCTCGAAATCTTCCAATTTAAAAGCAGGCATAGTGATAGATTCTTCAAACAATGGAAGGAAAACGTCAATATTGTCGATATGAGTCCTACCATAGAAAACTGTCATTTCTTTGTCAACTTTAGCTGAATAGGAAGATGCTATCGGGAACAACTTGTCGAGTATATCTTCGTAAGAATTTTTCAAGGTGCTACCTTCGGCTAAAAGCCTTCCGGTCAACATTGCTAAACCTTCTTTTCCGGCAGGGTCATTTTCCGAGCCAACTTTGAACCAAACGATGAATGAGACTGTTGGATCTTGTGGCACTTTCATTTCGATTAGTTGTGAATTTCCCATCTTTTTTACACCACAATTACTCAAAAACAAAACCGGTAACAGTAAAACAAATGTTAAATACCACTTTTTCATCACTTACTCTCCTTTAAAATAACAACTGTTCGCTTTTCTGGAAGAAAATAAGACTTTGCTATATTTTGAATATCTTGTGGAGTGACAGTTTCAAGAGTTCGGTAGAAAACATCGATAGTGTTGATATCGGCTGTCAATGCAAGAGTGCGAGCAAGAACAGAGGCAACTTTACTTGGCGTGTCGAGATTCATCAAAAAAGAATACTTCATATTTTTCTTTAAATCTCCAAGTTTCTTTTCGTCGGGCAGTGTTTGTTGAAAGAATTCAATTGTCTTGTATATTTCATTTTCTACGTATTCAATCTCCTTTTCGTTTTTAGGTTGAGCCCAAATCATCCAAAGAAATGGGTCGCGATTGAAATTGAATTCTTCCTCGAGGAACAAAACCCTTTGCTCGCGAATGTAAAGTTTCTTGTATAGTTCGCTATTCTCGCCGAAAGCCAGTTTCCCAAACAAAATTGTTGCCACATAATTTTTATCCGAAGGGTTGAAAGCCATTCCTTTGTATGCAACTACAATAATTGGGGCAGTTTTGCCGGGATATATTACTTCTTTACGTTTTTCTTTAGTTTGCTCGGGTTCAGTTTCAATTTTGGGAGGTGTATACCCTTTTTGCCAGGAAGTATAATACTTTTTAACAAGCGACATTGTTTTATCGAAATCAATATCGCCAGCAATAAGAAGGACGCAGTTATCCGGTCTGTAATACCTATGGAAAAAAGACAAACTATACTCATACATTTGTGGCATTGCTTTAATATCCTCTTCAAAACCTATAGTAGTATGTTTATAAGTATGTTTTTCGAAAGCGGTGTTGCAAAGCGCCTCCCAAATCCAGAAAAAAGGACTTGCTTTTCCCTTTCGATATTCACCATAGACTGCCCCAGCCTCTGTTTGGAAATCTTGTTCTGGATACCAAAGATTTTGAAATCGGTCGCTTTCCAAATCCATAACTTTCTCGAGATTATCCGATGTGAAATTCAAATGGTAACAAGTATAATCGTCGGTGGTATAAGCATTGCCGTCGGAGCCCATTTCGGTTAGAATTCTATCATAGACATTACCGGGATACTTCTTTGTTCCACGAAACATCATATGCTCGAAGAAGTGGGCAAAACCCGTATGACCCGATTCGTATTCGTCGCGGCTACCAGTGCGAACTATAGTATAATAGGATACCAGCCCATTACTTGGCATTTTGATAAGTATCACTCTTAATCCATTCTCCAATGTTTCAGTTTTGTATTCATAGGGGAAAAAACCAGTTTTACTTGATGAGTTCATTAGCATAATTGCACCAAAGATGATTGTAAAGAAAAAAAGATACTTTTTCATCTTCTCAACTCCAATTAATTAACTTCTTTTACGGTAAAAATTGGGATTAATTCCATACTTTCTTATCTTGTTGTGAAGTGTTTCGCGGCTTACTCCAAGCATTGCAGCAGCTTTGCTTACATTTCCATTACAAGATTCAAGAGTTCTTTCAATTTTTAACTTCTCTACTCTTTCAATGTCCGTCTTGATATCGCCACCGCTTGTAATCGGTGGAATAAAAGATTCGTATTCCACACTCTGATCTTTCCCAAGGAATTTCTTAAGGTCGGGTATCTCGATTGTGTCTTTCTCGGTATACTCACAAACAATTCGAATAATATTAATTAATTCTCGGACATTACCTGGCCAAGATTGTTCTTGCATAAATTCCACTGCTGACGGAGCAAAGAATTTTGTTTTGCCACTTTCAAGATTGTACTTTGCAAGATAATATTGAACCAACTCGGGAATGTCTTCTTTACGTTCACGAAGTGGGGGCACATAAATCTCGCACTCTCGCAGTCGATGATATAATTGGCTACGAAAAAGTCCTTGAGAAACCATTGCTGAAAGGTCTTTGTCTGTTGCTGAAACGATTCGAACATCGACTTCTTCGTTCTCGCTGCTTCCAATTCTACGAATAATCTTCTCTTCGATTGGGTTGAGCAAAGAGGCTTGAAGATCAAGGCTTAACTCACCTATTTCATCAAGGAAAAGTGTGCCTCCATTCGCTCGTTGAAACAATCCTTCTTTGTTCGAGGAAGCCCCGGTATATGCGCCTTTGACATGTCCGAACAATTCGCTCTGAAACAATTCCCGCGGAATGTTGGGAATATCGACAATCACAAAAGGCTTTCGGGCTCTTCGACTAACTGTATGTAAAGCTTGTGCAACAAGTTTTTTACCTGTGCCAGTTTCACCACTAATTAAAACATTCAAATCCGTCCGTCCAAAACGAACAATGCTATATCCGAGGTCGAGAATCTGTTCCGAACTTCCAAATATTCCGTTCGCTCGCAAAAACTGTAAAATTTCGTTCTTGTCTTTTTGTTCAGGTATACTAATAGCGCTACTAAGCACTTCCTTTAACTTTTCGGCGCTAACAAGGCTTTTCTCAATAAAATTTACAGCACCAAGTTTTGTTGCTTTCACTGCGGTTTCAATTGTTCCTTTACCAGTAATCATAACAACAGGAACGAAAGGATGGTTTTTACGACAATATTCCAAAACATCAATCCCATTCATATTCGTATCGGGACCAAATTCAATGTCAAGAAACAAGGCTCCAACTTTTTTACTAAATTTGTCTATATATGTTATCGTATCCTCGGGCGTATGGACCATATGAGTTTCGTACCCAAAACCTTGAACTATTTCTGCAACAGTGGAGCAAAAATCATAATTATCATCCGATATTAGGATCAACATTTTTCCCTCTTTTGATTACTCCGTTCATACAAAATTAATTTTTTATTTCTAATGTCAAAACTTTCAAAGAATCGTAAAGTTGTCGGAAATGAATGCTATTCTTTGTTTTAAATCTTGGGTTCCACCTTGCTGATATGAAAATACCCAAAGCGGGGTTAATGTATTCAACAAAATTCAAGGTATCTCCTACTTCGTTGATGACTTGTGTCTTCAAAATCGTGTTTTGCACATTGGTAAGAACATTGCAGAATTTTTGTTCATCCAAATGGGACATCTTCTTTTTTCCCTTAAGACTTACTTCTTGAAATAAATCTCCGTTTGAAAAAAGGATAAATCTTTCTTCTTCTTTGCTATTCAAATAGATTGTTCCCCACTCGATTTTCAAGCTTTCCGTCTTCTCATTAATGCAAAAAGGGTATTTCGGTGAACAATTTGTTAAAAAAAGCAATAGAGAAACAAGAAAATAAAACTTATTTGCTTTCATTTACAATTTCTGGTAAAATGTTGTTTAAAAAATAATGCAATCGTTGGATAACTTCTTCTTTACCAAGAACTTCCATTGTTTCAAACATTCCAGCACCATAAGACAATCCCGTAATAGCCAATCTAAGCGGGTGGATAACTTCCTTTAATTTAAGATTTCTTTCTTCGAGATATTTTACTACTTCGTCGTGCAGAACTTGATGCGTGAAATTGTCGATACGAGAGAGCAATGTCAAAATGTTTTCCAAATGCTCTTTGGTCGAGTCATTCCAGTACTTTTTGAAGTACTCAATATCAAAATGCTTTGGTCTTTCAAACATATATGGAGCAAAGTCAATTATATCGGGCAATTTCTTAACTCGCTCTCGCAATAATGCTACAACTTTTCTCAAATAATCATCGGACAAATTATTATAACCACGCTTTTCAACCCAGTAGCGAAATTCGGACGCAAGTTCATCAATTGGCTTTGAATATAAATATTTGGCATTGATTGCGTCGAGTTTTACAATATCGAAGATTGCTCCTGCTTTATTCACTTTCTCGAGTTCAAATTTTTCGATAAGCTCTTGAATTGAATAAATCTCCCTATCAGCCGAAGGATTCCAACCAAGCAAGGCAATGAAATTTACGAATGCTTCACGAAAATAACCTTTTGCAATATAATCTTCGACAGCAACGTCGCCTTGGCGCTTGCTCAATTTTGTTTTATCTTTGTTCAACAGCAAAGGCAAATGTGCCAATTTTGGAACTTCCCATCCAAAAGCATTGTAAAGCAAAATATGCTTTGGGACCGAAGGCAACCATTCCTCCCCTCGGATAATATGAGTGATTTCCATTAAATGGTCGTCGACAACATTTGCGAGATGATAGGTTGGATAGCCATCTGATTTCAAAAGAATCTGGTCGTCGACATCTTTTGAGTTTACTGCAATTTCGCCACGAATTATATCGTAAAATCGAATTTCTTGTGCTTCTGGTACTTTTAATCTTATAACATAGGGAATACCTTGCGAAATCATTTCAAGTGCTTTGTCTATCCCAAGTGTGAATTGATTACGCATCGAAGACCTATCGTATTTAAACTCAAAGTTTGGATTTTTCCCCCTTGCTTCTTCAAGTTCTTCCGTTGTATCGAAAGCATAATATGCCCAACCTCTCTCAACAAGTTCTTCAGCATATTTTCGATAAATGTCCAACCTTTGGGATTGAAAGTAAGGAGCAAATGGCCCACCGACGTGGGGACCTTCGTCGAACTCGATACCAGCCCAGGTCAAAGTCTTTATCAAGTTTTCAACTGAACCTTCGACAAAGCGTGTCCTATCAGTGTCTTCAATTCTTAGAATTAATTTTCCTTTGTGTTTCCGTGCAAAAAAATAATTGTACAACGCAGTACGAAGACCACCAACATGCAAATATCCCGTTGGCGACGGAGCAAAACGAACTCTAACGCTCATTTCATCCTTCAATCTATTGAAAATACAAAATTACTAATTTTACGCAAGCCAATGATTGCATAGTAACATAATTAGTTTATTGATTTAGCGTGGTGCTCATCTTCTATAACTGAATTTTTTATTTCAAATTTTCACGGACATACAAAATGGAGCAGTTTATAAAATTTGGTTTTTTTTATTTAAAAGAACTTGTTTTGCCCTTAGTTCTTTTTTAATGAAAACAGAGGCAGTAATTTGATTAAAATATTTAAATCACAAACTCATAAAATATAAAGGCTTACATAATAAATTAGAATGAAACAAAAAAATACTTATTTTGAATTTTTTTCGAGGCAAATTATGGGAAGGAAAGCAAGTGAAATTATCGGACTTAATGTTGATGAGCTACTTCATCAACTTAACTGTGCACTTGCAGAAGAATGGTTGGCTTTTTACCAATATTGGATTGGCGCTCGGCTTATGATTGGACCGATGCGGGGCGAAATTGAACCAGAACTTCTGCTCCACGCAAATCAAGAATTAAACCATGCTGTGCTTGTAGTCAATAGGATTATCCAACTTGGTGGAACCCCAATCCTAACACCCGAAGACTGGTTCAAGTTGGCTCGTTGCAAGTATGCTCCGCCATCAGATCCTTACATTGAACTTATTCTTGAACAAAACCTTGAAGCAGAACGCTGTGCAATCCAACGCTACCAAGAAATAGCCACCTTCACCAACGGTAAAGACTTCGCAACTTATCAAATTGCTGTAACCATTTTAAATGAAGAACTTGAACACGAGGAAGACATCGAATCCTGGATTGCAGACATCGAGCGTCTTAAAGAAGAACTAAAACAGATTCGTTTGTAATTTACACATTAAGATTTGCCACCCGAACTACTTAGGATTATTTTTCAATTCGGGTGGCAAAACATAAAATTTTGGTGGCACTTTTCCCAAAGTGTCGTTGTGGTTGTTCTTTTGCGGCACTATCTCCCCTTTCTTCAATTTATGCGTTTGCTTTTCTTTTGCTGGAACAAGACTGAACCTCTCATAATTTGTAAACACTAACCTCGGCGTACTACTTTGTTCAAATGGTCGAACTTCCTTATTAATTTTCTTATTTATTTTTGACTGGGGTTGTTGCTTTTTTGTCTTATCAATGTCTTCGATATTTGCTTTTGAATCCTTGGTAAAATTATCATTGTTTTTTACAATTTGCTTGTAACGAAAGGCAAAACTTTTCTGAGAAAATGAACTCTCGAAAAGTCCAGAATTTGAAAGACAATCCAAAAAAGAACGAAGCGGGATAAATAAGTTGTCGCCAACTAAAATCGCTGGTTTCTGCATCTGAAAATCGTTCTCATTACCGAATGTGTCAAATAATATGAAAAATTTCGAACCCGGTAAGAAATGAAAAGAATTGCTGCCGAGGCGATATGTATATTTTTCGAAATCTGGATGCCTTCCAATTAACTTTTGAGTTTTGATATCGAAAGCAAAATAATCAGTGCCTTTGAAATTTGTTATTGAAAGGGGATATACTTTCCCGTCGAACCCAAGATAAGTTTTTTGGGCTCTGGATTCAATTAAACTCAAAGCTAACAACAAAAAGACACAGAAAAATTTCATAAATGTAAATTATTATTATTGTTGTCCACCTGGCTCTGCATTTTTACCTGGTTTTTCGATTGAAATTAATTCAAGTTCAAAAATCAAAGTAGCATTAGGAGGAATTGTCGGTGGAGCCCCTTTTTCTCCCCATCCAAGATTTGGGGGTACGAAAATTCTCCAGATTGAACCTTCTTTCATATGTGTAATGGCTTCTTTCCACCCAGGGACAAGTTTTGCAACTTCAAGAGTTACAGGACTTCGCGTATATGTGTTGTCGAAAACAGTGCCATTAAGATATTGCGCTTTAACGTGCATTTTTACAATATCGGTTTCTTTGGGTATTCTCCCTTTACCTTCTCTTAAAACTATATATTGAAGACCAGACTCGGTTTCAACAACTCCTGGTTTTTTCCTATTGCTATCGAGGAATGCTTTCCCTTCGGCAAGATTTTTTGGCGCTTGTTCAAGAATTTTCTGCTCTTCCCTTTTCATTCTCTCGTCTTGGCGCGAAAGCAAAATCTTTTGGAATTCGACACGAAACGAATCGAGTTCTTGATGGGTCATAAATGTCGAATCTCCTTTGAATGCATTACGAAAGCCAAGAATAAGATAATCCATATTGATTTTCAAGGAGTCGCGCATCATTTGCCTTCCAATATCGTAGCCAATCATATAACTTGCCTTGTCGTCGGGATTTGTTGGTTTGGGCAGGTTGGTTTTAATTGCTTCTTTCTGGTTGCAAGCGACAAAAATAAGCAATACAAAAAGAACAAAACTTTTTTTCATAAGCAATCCTATGTTAAAAAAAACAAAATTACAAATTAATTATTTGAAAATTGAATAAAATTAATTAACTTGCTATATTACAGATGATTAAATCAATAAAATGGCAGCAGAATTTAAGTTCCCAAACGAAATCGACCCGCTCGGAAGCAATATGAACCGTTCGCCGGATTTCCAGAAAATGCCACCGGCACGGCCAAAACAAATTTCTGTCCACATCGGGGAAATAATTCGTGGAAAAATCATAGATGTCATCTCTGAACAACAAGCTGTAATATCACTACCCGATGGCACATTCTCCGCAGAAATTTCCGGTAGATTCAAATCCGGCGATGAACTTTTCTTTCGCGTTCAATCGGTCGAACCATCGCTTGTTCTAAAAATCCACAGTGTCTTTGTTGCAAAGGACAATAAAGAACTCTCAATTAGTGAAATAATGCGAATTCTTGACCTCCCAAAGTCTCCTCTTTTCGAAGTAATTGTCGAGCGCGCAAAAGAAAAAGCAAATATCTTATTCCGCGAGGATTTAATCCTTCGTGCTAAATATGCAAATGACTTAATGGAAAGAAATCCCAAAGAAGAACTAAACCAACTCTTGCATTTCGTTGATTTTGCTCTCGACAATCACATCGAACCTTCAAACGAATTTTACCAAATTTTCAAAAAATTTCACAATTTCAAAGTATTGTTTCCGGGGTTTTTAATGGCAATCTACTCAAACATCGAACTTTTCCCGCCCGAAATTAAAAATAAAATTTTAGCAATCAGAAATAACTTGCAACAAAACACCACAATAATAAATCTAATTAGATTGCTAAGTCCAAATTTCTTTTTTCGAGAAGACAATCTTTTCAACATTTTGGTTCAACCGCAATCCCTTCAATTATCTGGCGAAATCAAAACAATTTTAGATGAAATCCGCAATTGGTTCAATTCATTTTGGATTGTAAATGCCTCGACAGTGTTTACCACAAGCAATCTTATTTATTTTGTTCTTCCATATCTTTGGGAAAACTATCCACGCTCCACTCTCGCACGTTACCAAAGAAAAAAATTTGGAAACCTCGAAGAAAAAAATATCATTTTTGAAGACGAAGAATTAATTCAACCCATAGCCGATAGCCTTAAACGTGAGTTTAACAACTATTTTTCGAGCAACGAGGGTAAAAATGAATTTAACAACCTTTTAACATTGTTTAAAAGATACTCAAGAAAAGAAGGTAATCGACTATTTGTTCGGACCCCACTTGGATTCACACAAATTCTTCATTTATTGTCTCCCCCAACAGAAAACACTTCGAGAGTTTCGATTGTAATTTAACTCTTTTCTCGTAATTTTGCTAATTTGTTATAAACTCTATGATGTATGAACTACCAAATTTTTCTTTTTAACTCGTTGACAAGAAAGGTAGAAAAATTCACACCACTGGAGGATAAACTTGTGCGTATGTATTCTTGCGGGCCGACAGTGTACAACTTTGCTCATATTGGGAATCTGCGTTCTTTCCTTTTTGCAGATCTTTTACAAAGAACCCTTAAAATAGTGGGAGGCTACAAAGTACGGTGGGTAATGAACATCACAAACATTGACGATAAGACAATTCGCGACAGTGCCTTTGGAAGTCCAGCTTGGTTACCCGAGATGGGCAAACAAACCGACGACCCAATGAAAAATCTCCTGAAATTCACAGAGTTTTACCGCAAAGCATTTCTCGACGACATTCAAAAAATTGGAATAAACTTGAAAGATTTCTATAAAATGCCAAAAGCAACCGACTACATCCCACAAATGCAAGATTTAGTCCGCAGAATTGTAGAAAAAAGCTTTGGATACATTGTAAATGGTTCTGTTTACTTCGATGTAAGCAAATGGAGACAACACGACATCTACGGAAAACTCTATCACATAGATTTCGAAAAATTTCGCGAAGGTTCTCGTGTCGACGCCGATTCCTACGACAAGGAAGAGTTTTCTGATTTTGCTCTTTGGAAAGCGAGAAAAGAAGGCGAACCATATTGGGAATTCACTTTAAACGGTGTTAAATGCGACGGGCGCCCGGGCTGGCATCTTGAATGCTCTGTTATGGAGCGGGAAATTCTTGGTTTACCATTCGACATCCACACTGGTGGTGTGGATTTGAAATTTCCGCACCACGAAGATGAAATCGCACAAAGCAAGGCTGGTTATGGAGTGGAGCCAACAGTCTTTTGGTGCCACAACGAATTTCTTCTTGTTGAAGGGAAAAAAATGAGCAAGTCGCTTGGTAATTTCTATACTTTACGGGATTTGCTCGAAAAAGGAATCGACCCAATTGATATGCGTTACTTAATGCTTTCAGCGCACTACTCAACACAATTGAACTTCACTTTTGAAAGTCTCGCCTCCGCAAGGAAAGCTCGTCTGCGCGTCCAAAACTATATTTATGATTTGCTTGAAAATCAAAATCCAAACGGAAAACAAGTCGACATACAAAAACTCTACGATTCTGTATTTGGTGAACTTGCCTACGACTTACAAACCCCGCGAGCGCTCGCAAATCTTTTTGAATTCATAAATGAAAATCCGGCTAATGAACTTCCATCCGAAACTGCAAAACTTTTGCTTGAATTTATGGAAAACTTAAATAAAATATTTAATGTTTGGAAAATCGAACCGAGACCAAAAGTGGAAATTCAAATACCCGATGAAGTAAAAGAATTAGCAGAAAGGCGCTTTCAAGCAAGAAAGCAAAAGAATTTCAAATTCGCAGATCAATTGCGAGAAGAAATCAAAGCTAAAGGATTCCTTGTTATCGACACAAAAGAAGGGTATACAATCGAACCCCTTGAAAACAAATAAAAAAGGGCGATTTTACAATCGCCCTAAAATTTTATTCATTGAACAAGTTATTTCAATAGTTTCATTGCGCTTTCAAGCAACTCGTTTACAATGCTCATTGAACTCGCTTCGGCATAAAATCTAATCAATGGCTCGGTTCCCGATGGTCTTATCAAAAGCCAGCCGTCGTCGAAATAGAATTTATATCCATCTTTTGTATCAACTTTTGTAACCAAATATTTTCCAATTTTAATTGGTCCCTTGGCGCAAGCGCGCAACAAGGCTTTCTTTTCTTGTTCGGTTACCCGAACATCGCGACGCCAGTAGCGATGGGGTCCAAGTTCTTTATCGAGCTCGTCAGAAAGTTCTTTGATCGACATTTTTCGTTTTGCCATAATTTCCAGAATCAGTAGAGCATTGAAAATTCCGTCCCGTTCGGGTATGTGAAGAATAGTTCCAAGTCCACCAGACTCTTCGCCTCCAATAAGAATTTTTTGCTCGCTCATAAGCTTCGCAATATGTTTGAAACCAACTGGGGTTTCATACAATGGAATATTATATTTTTGACAATATTTGTCTACCATAGAAGTCAAAGAAACAGTTTTCGCTACTGCGCCTTTTTTCTCGCGAATTTCGTACAAATATTTTAATAGAATCATAAAAACTCGATGAGAATCAACAAAGTTGCCTTCGTGGTCGACGACACCGAGTCGATCCGCATCGCCGTCGGTTGCTATTCCAATATCAAATTTCCCTGCCTTCATCATATCAAATAATGTATGTAAGTTCTCTGGAACTGGTTCGGGATGGTGCAAATCTCCAAACGACGGATTGACTTCGTTGTGAATTTCTGTAATATTAGGAATCAAAATCTTAAGAAGCCCTTGGCCAGCGCCATACATTGGGTCGAAAAGAATTTTAAAATTTTTCGAACGAATCAATTCAATATCAATCTTTTTTTTAATATACCTAATGTAAGGCTCGCGAGCATCAAATGGGCGTATCATTCGACTTCCAACGTAAATGTCCCAAGGTTTAAACTTGAACTTCGGTACCCTCTTAATTTTTTGCAATTCGGCTTCGACTTTTTGGATTTCTTCGGGTGGGGCGGGTCCGCCAAAGCGGCCTTTTATCTTGTATCCATTATATATAGGAGGGTTGTGGGAAGCAGTTATAACAATACCGAGTTCCGAGCCTTTCTGTTTGGTATGGAATGATACCATAGGGGTCGAGGCAAAAGTATTTGTAAGATGGGCAACAATGCCATTGGAAGCGAATATCAAAGCGACTTCGTAGGCAAACTCCTTCGAAAGAAACCTTGTGTCGTATCCAATCACAACAGAGATGTTAGGCTTTTTCAACTGTTTTAGATAATTTACCGTTGCAAGAGCGACTTTATGCAAATTTTCGAAAGTGAAATCACGGGCTATTTCGCCCCGCCAGCCATCGGTACCAAAAACTATCATACAACTTTAATTTTATGTTAAACAATTTTATTTTAAGAATTTTCGATATATATCAACGCCAGCATAAACTGCAGTTTCGCCGAGTATCTCTTCGATACGAAGAAGTTCATTATATTTTGCAACACGGTCAGTACGGCTCGGAGCCCCGGTTTTTATCTGTCCAGAATTTGTTGCAACCGAAAAATCGGCAATAGTTGTGTCTTCGGTTTCCCCAGAACGGTGTGAAATAATTGTAGCATATCCATTTGCTCTTGCTAAATCAATCGTTTCGAGAGTCTCGGTTACAGTTCCAATTTGATTAAGTTTTATCAAAATTGCATTCGCTACCCCCATTTCAATTCCCTTCATCAAGAATTTGGGATTGGTAACAAAAATATCGTCGCCAACCAATTGCAACTTATTGCCCAGCTCATTAGTCAATTCAACCCAGCCGTCCCAATCGTTTTCACCCAATCCATCTTCGATAGAAATAATCGGATACTTCTCAACAAGTTCTTCGTACCATTTAATCATTTGTTCAGATGAATATAGTTTTTTCGAAGATTTAAAGAATCTATACTTTTTCTTTTCCCACATTTCGCTTGCCGCAACATCGATAGCAAGGAAAACATCTTTACCAGACTTGTAGTTTGATTTTTGAATCGCTTCTAAAATCACATCAAAAGCTTCCTCGTTCGACTTCAATGAAGGTGCAAAACCGCCTTCATCTCCAACTGCAGTGTTATATCCTTTGGATTTCAGTACAGTTTTAAGATTATGGAAAATTTCAACGCCCATTCGCAATGCTTCTTTAAACGATTCGGCACCAGCAGGCACAATCATAAACTCCTGTATATCAACATTGTTATCGGCATGTTTCCCACCGTTAAGAATATTCATCATCGGCACGGGCAAAATATGTGCATTTACTCCCCCTAAGTATCTAAACAAGGGAATTCCATAAGCGTTAGCTGCGGCTTTCGCAACGGCAATTGAAACCCCAAGTACTGCATTTGCACCAAGCTTGGACTTGTTAACTGTACCATCGAGTTTGATAAGTAGTTTGTCAATTTCGGCTTGAGAATCAGGTGATAAGTTAATTAGTGCTGGGCTAATTATATTGTGTATATTTTCGACTGCTTTAAGTACACCTTTCCCCAAATATCGACTTTTATCATTGTCGCGCAACTCAACTGCTTCGTTTTCACCCGTACTGGCACCCGAAGGAACCGAAGCACGCCCGCTTGTACCATCCTCTAAAACAACCTCGACTTCAATTGTTGGGTTTCCACGAGAATCGAGAATCTCCCGTGCAATTATACCATAGATGTCAGCAATCATAAATCTCCTCTTTTAATTATGTTTAATTCTTCTATTTTCTTTGCAAGCAAAAAATCAAGTTCAGTCAATCCACCTCGGTCGTGTGTTGATGTGGTGATCCTAACTTTGTTCCAACCATAAATAAGAATATCTGGATGATGGTCAAGACATTCAGCAATTATCGCAATCGAGTTGACAATTCCAATTGCGGATACAAAGTCGTCGGCAACAATTTCACGAACGAGAGAGTTGTCCTTTCGCGTCCAAAATTTCAACTCTCGAAGCTTTTCTTGGATTTCATCTTCATTTAATAAAGGAGGTCTACTCATCGAAGTAAATTTTCCACTTGTTCAACAATTTTAGATTTACTTACGGCTCCAATTGTTGCGTTCATTACTTTTCCGTTCTTGAAGAAAAGTAATGTTGGAATCGAACGAATACCATAGGTGATTGCAACATTTGGATTGTTGTCTACATCCAATTTACAAACCTTGATTTTACCATCATACTCACGAGCGATCCCCTCGACAATTGGTGCTATCATCCTACAGGGAGCACACCAAGCTGCCCAGAAATCAACCATAACTGGAAGATTGGAATTTAATACTTCATCTTGAAAATTCTGGTCAGTTACATGAATTACCTGTCCCATACTACATCTTAAAAATAAAAAAGTAAAAATATAAAAATAAATTAATTTATTCGAATTAACAATTAAAATATTTTTAAGGTACAATACGATAAATCATCCTTGGGAAAGGAATGACTTCGCGAATGTGTTTTGCACCAGTTATCCACTTAACTGTACGTTCAATACCAAGTCCAAAACCACTATGAGGAACAGAGCCATACTTCCGTAAGTCCAGATACCATTGGAAAGCATCTACTGGCAAATTTTCTTCTTTAATTCTTTCCAATAATTTTTCGTAATCATCTTCGCGTTGGCTACCTCCGATTATTTCACCGCCACGCTCGGGGGCAAGCATATCCATTGCAAGAACGACCTCGGGATTTTGTGGATCTCGCTTCATATAAAAAGCCTTAACTTTCGCTGGATAATGATGAATGATGCAAGGTTTGTCGAATTGTTCCATTAAAGCCTCTTCCTGCACAGCACCAAAATCCTCGCCCCAAGGGAAGGGTTCGGCAACTTCTTTACCTCCAACTTTGCGAATCAAAGGTACATTGTTTTTGTTCAACCATTCAACTGCTTCAGTGTAGGTCATTCGATAGAAGGGTCTTTTCACTTTCTCGAGTTTCGAGATATCTCTTTCAAGTGTTTCAAGTTCTTTACGACAAGTTTTTAATACGAACTGGACAATATATTCCACTAAATCTTCAGCGAGGTCCATATCATCTTCAAGATCGAAAAAAGCCATTTCAGGCTCAACCATCCAGAACTCTGTAAGGTGTTTCCTGGTTTTGGAAAGTTCGGCTCGAAAAACAGGTCCAAAAGTATAAACTTTGCCAAGCGCCATTGCAGAAGCTTCGGCATACAATTGCCCCGACTGCGACAAAAAGGCTTTTCCCAAATCAAAATATTCAGTCTCAAACAAAGTTGTAGTGCCTTCGCAAGCATTTGGAGTTAGAATTGGAGAATCCATCAACTTAAAGCCGTTTCCATCCAGAAAATCGCGTATAGCTTTGACAACAGCAGCCCTTACTCGCATAATCGCATGCTGTCTTGATGAACGAAGCCAAAGGTGGCGATGTTCCAACAAAAAGGTATCGCCATGTTCCTTTGGTGTGATTGGGTAATCGCGTGTAAGTTGAATGATTTTGACATCCGTAACATCAATTTCAAAGCCACTCGGGGAACGCGGGTCCTCGCGAACCGTTCCTTTGATGATTACCGAACTTTCCTGGGTTAATTCTTTTGCATTTTCAAACACTTCATCGCTGACGTTTCCTTTGAAGACGACACATTGCACGACACCAGTTCCATCCCGGAGTTGTATAAATTGCAACTTCCCTTTGCCAGTTTTATGGTACACCCACCCCCGAAGTGTTACCTCTTGCCCTTCATATTTATCCAAATCTTCGATATAATGATAAGTTTTGTAGCGAGATACCATCACTTTCCACCAAAAATTACACTAACACCAACGGTTAAAAAATTCTTTTGCGGTTCATTCTTGACATTACCTATCAAATTTACGAACCAATACTTTGCTTCCAAATTTAAACTTACCAACTCCAAATCGAGGTTCACCCCGCCCCCGATTCCAGCGCCAATTCTACTTTCTGTTTTAGAAGTAGCAATGGGCAACTCTTGGTTCATCTTTACAATATCAATTGAATTTGCAAGATAAAAATAGGATAGATTACCCGAAATGTAAGGCGAAATCATCGTACGGAAAAGAAACAAATCGATACCAGCTGAAATTGGTATAAAGTTTTGGATTGTTTTCAAAACAACAGTATCGCTCGTCTGACCCGGAAAAATAAGTTTAACTTCCGATTGCGGAAAGCGATTGAGAGCAATGCCGCCTTTGAAAAAAATGTTTTCTGACAAAGGCAGAGCCAAGTTCATTCCAATGAAATATCCTATCTTTGCAGCTTCTCGAGCAACATTCCACAATTTGTTATTCAAACTGAGTGTTTCACTATTGTAGACGTTGTTAAGCTGCTCGTTTGGTGTTGCTAAACCTACTGAAAATCCAATTCCAATAGGTGCTGAAAAATTTTTTTCAGCATAAAATATAAGTAAAAAAAACACAACAACAAAAATCTTTTTCATATTTATTCAAATTTAATATCAATTAAATTTCATTTTATTAATTTTGAACTTTACAAATTTAAGAAACTTTTGGTAACTTTTTTGTTTAATATTTAAGAGGTATCTATGAAAAAAATGTTGCTCTTTATTTTTGCAACTTTTACCTCTTTTTCTCTCTTAGCCCAGAACAACAAGCCAGTATTTCCATTAAATTATGGACCCTGGGGTGCTTTCCACCTGAACTTTGTAAATTCCCAACTTAAATGGTACACAACGACAGATGGGCAGGTTGGTTCTATCAACGAAAGCAAGTTGGGCTCTGGTTTTGGATTTGGCGGTATCATTAATTACCCAATCACAAATAACATATTCATAACTGGAAGATTAGGATACAATTATTTCAGCTCAAAATTGAACTTTTACCTTTTCGATTACAACACACTCACTTACACAACAACAGAGGATGTTTTCGATTTGAAACTTTCTTATTTAGAAGTCACACCAGGTATATTATTTTATCCACAACTTGTTGGCGCCGAAAATCTTTACTTTTTGGGTGGATTTGAAATTGGACCATATCTTACCAAAACATTAACTAATACAATCAATGGGAACAAAGCCGAAATTACTCAGGCAAAAACACGTTTTGCCTTAACAGTAGGTTTGGGCTATACTTTCCAAATTGATGAAAATGTCTATCTTTCACCAGAAATTTCGTATAGATTTCCTTTCACAAAAGTTTATGAACAAGATTATCCAGATCTTTTCGACCAATTGGGTAATGTAGTAGCTTGGCACAAAGAGCAACTTTCAACTCCACAAATACGAATTGGAGTAAACCTTACCTTTTCAATACCAGAATATAAAGAAGTGCCGAAAATACCAGCACCGGCTGGCGAGGTCGGCTTTAAACAGGTACTCGCATTGGATAACCAAGGGAATTTTGTGCCAGCCACTTTAATCCGAGTCGAAGACACCCGCTATCAAGAGTATTTCCCGATTGTCCCATATGTTTTCTTTGAATCGAATTCCTCGAGCCTAGCAAAGAACACTCAATATTTAGCATCTAAAACAGAAGCAGGCGCTTTCGCCCCACAGAATCTTCCGATGGATGCTCTCGAAATCAACAAAAGAACACTCGACATTGTTGGCTGGCGTTTAAAAAATAATCCTCGTGCAGATTTGACTGTTACTGGTACAACCGATGGTACAACTCTTGAGAAGAACAACAAACAACTCCCCCTTGAAAGAGCAAATTTCGTCAAAGACTACTTGGTGAATAATTGGGGGGTTAACCCGCAAAGAATAAACACAAGAACCTCACAACTTCCAAGCAAACCATCGACAAGTGCTGTTCCGGAAGGTGTGGAAGAAAATCGGCGTGCAGAGCTTTCCAGTTCGAATCCAGAAATATTGGCTCCCATTCTGATCGAAAGCGAAAACCAAAGAATTGCAGATCCACAGTTAATACAGTTTGTTCCCTATGCAAATGTTTCGGATTCTATTTCTTTCTGGGAGATAGATGTTTATCAAGGGGGTAATCTATTGAAGCGTTACAATGGAAGTGGATATCCACAAACACTCCATTGGACAATCAAGCCAAACGAACTTTCAGCAAGCAACGTTCCAATCGATTATTCGCTGGTTGTCGAAACAGTTAATGGAAAGAAATTTACAGCAAAAGGCTCGATCCCAACAGAATACCTTTCCCAGACCAAGAAAAAAGCAGAAGAGCGTCCCGATGTAACTATTACAAAATTTAGTTTGGTGCTTTTTGATTTCGATAAAGCCGAAGTTTCCCAAGCCGACCGTGACATCATCAACAAACTTATCATTCCTAATATCAAATTCAATTCAACCGTTAAAATTTACGGTTATACCGATAGAATTGGCGACGACGAGTACAATTTGAAACTTGCTCTTCGCCGAGCAGAAACTGTAAAAAATATTATTCAAGCTCAAAGAAAAAATGTTCAAATCGAAACCTACGGAGTTGGCGAACGACAACTCCTTTTTGACAACGACATTCCAACTGGACGCCACTTGTCTCGTACTGTTCAAGTTGTAATTGTTACTCCAAAGTAAATATAAATCATAATTTCAAAAACAACGAAGGGCACACAATCGTGCCCTTTATTTTTCGAATAATGTCTAATTAAAAACTTTACGTAAACTTTAAGAGTCCATAAAGTGTACTACTTGTTGGTATCTTTTTTTAAAAAATTTTTTGATTATGTTGAAAATTTAAAAATTTTTTTTATATTTGTTTTTTAAGATAAAACTCTTTGAAAATTAAAAGAAATTCAATTGTACCAAATGTCTCCAATATTTGTACCAATATGGTACTTTTGAAGAAATAAAAAAAACCTTATCCAAAACAAGGGAGTTGGGTTTTGAGACTTAAAATAAAGTTTCGACCGACAAAAAGAAAAGTTAACATTTCTTGTAACTATAATGGTTACATACAGGCATTTATCTATGCCTTCTTAGACAAATGGATAGCCACAAAACTACACGACGAGGGTTTTACAGATCTCAAAACGAAATCAAAGTTTAAATTTTTTACTTTCTCTCGTCTAATTCCAACCGGCAAACACTATATTAAAGATGGAAGAATCTACATCCAAGGCGACATAATTCTTCATATTACCTCTTATCTTGATGAATTTATTCGTTCATTTTGCGAAAATTTGATTAAAACAGGTGAATTTTTCTTAAACGACGAACTAATGAAAATAGAATCTGTATCCATCGAGTCTGTTCCTAAATATAGAAAAAACGTATTAGTTAGAACCTTGTCTCCTATTACAATTTACAGCACTTTTACAACAAGTGAAGGTCGAAAAAAAACATACTATTACCGTCCGTTTGAAAAAGAATTTGGTGAATACATTTTGAATAATTTGAACAAAAAACTACGGACTTTGACTGGGCGAGAAGTTTCCGGCGGTTCGATCAATCCCTTCAAAGTTACACCAGAAGATGAAAGAATTGTAATTTACAAAGGAACAGTAATAAAAGGATGGGATGGTGTCTTTGAATTATCACTTCCTAAAGAGCTATTTAATTTAGCATTCGAAACGGGTCTCGGAGCAAAGAACTCCCAAGGCTTTGGGTGCATTGAATTATGGAATGAAAAATAGTAATCAGAAATAATTTTAAAAAATATAATAACCAAACGGGAGCAAATATGGAAGCAAAAGACTTTTACAATTCATATTTCGGTTTTCCACCTTTCGATTTCCAAATAGAAGTTTGGGAATCGATAAAGAATTTTTCATTCCAAAATTTGCCATTACTGATAAAAGCGCCGACGGGTTCTGGCAAAACCGAGGCTGTTGTTGCACCTTTTTTGTCACAATTTATTAATAATGAATTCTCTATTGCCCCACGACTTATTTATGTCCTTCCGATGAGGGTTTTAGTAAACAATATTGAAAACAGAATTAGCAATATTGCCAATAAAATTTCAAAAAACATTCTTGTAAAAACACAGCACGGCGATTTACCCAATTCGCCTTTCTTTATGGCTGATATTGTTGTCACCACCTTGGACCAATTTACATACGCTTTTGCAAGAGCAAGCGAACAAGTAACTAGACATATCGACATCCCAGCTGGTGCAATTGCCTCATCTGTGGTTGTCTTCGACGAGGCACATATGTATCGCGATGAGTTCACTTTCTCAATAATGAGAGCAATTATGGAAATTCTTTATCAAACTCACATTCCGTTTGTCGTAATGACTGCAACAATGCCAGAAAGCCTGGAGCGAAGCCTTTTTGAATCAATAAGCAACTATAGGAGAATTTTAGGAAAAGATGTGGTCCAATCAGAACTTTCGATAACAACATTCGACTCGCCACTTTATTCGAATGGTGAAGCAAATCTTTCGAATGAAATTTTAGAAAAGATTAAAAACAAAAAAACTTTAATAGTTTTAAACCAAGTTAAAAGAGCTCAAAAGGTTTATGAAGAAATTCAAAGAAGTATAGATTTGTCATCCGAACAAATTGTTTTGCTCCATTCCAGGTACACAAGGAAAGACCGTAAAGAAAAAGAAAAAAAAGCACTTTCTTTGCTGCCCCACAAAGAAAATGGCAAAATTATTGTCCCAGAAGATGTTAGCATTGTAATCTCGACACAAGTCCTCGAAGCGGGAATAGATTTCTCGGCTGAACTCTTGCTAACAGAGTTGGCACCAGCAGATTGCCTTGTTCAGCGTGCAGGCAGATGTGCAAGATACCAAGGTGAGCAAGGTGAGATGATAGTATTCCCAGTAGAAGAAGAAAAAGGAAACTTACCTTATGAAAAAGACCATTTAGATAAAACAATGGAATGGTTAAGAAAAAACGAAAATTTTAACATAAAAAACTTTTCCGAGGTCAATTCCTTTGTAAACCAGACACTTGATTACAAAGCAAACGATTACGAGGCAAGAGATACATTGATTGATTTATATGAATGTGTTTTGTATGCTGATTCAAAGCCTCAAAATATCCAGATAAGAGATAGCAAACCGGTCACTTTAGTTGTGATAGATCTACCCATTGAGAAAGGGAAAAAAATGAAAGAACTTATTAGTGATAGCATCAATAAAACTGACATAAAAGAAAATTCAATTGATGTAGACATTGGAGTAGCCTGGATGCTTTTGAAAATTGGCTCAATTAAATATAGACTCAAATATGATACTAATGCTAAGAAATGGAATTACACCGAGCTAAATTTAAATAACCCAGAAATTCACCCTTTTAATAAGTATATAATTGAAAAAATTAATTATGATGAAAATATTGGTGTAAAAAATGATTTTTCATATTTTGCTTAAAAGTTCTCCAGAGGAAGACTATATCGTCCACATTAACGAGGCGATAGCGATATTTGAAATTGTCTACCAATTCTTCGAGAAAACCGTACATAGGATTTTTAATTTGAAAGATACCCCTTGTAAAGATTTATTTAAACAGATGGTTTTGTTCCACGACCTCGGGAAACTCACACAGAAATGGCAGGATAGCTTGGGAACGAACAAAAAGCTGCCATCCCACGCTCCAATTGGTGCTGGATTTTTACACAAGAAATTTACAAATGAAAATGTTGACGAGAATTTAAAAAATGCAATAACATTTGCCATTGCTATCCATCATACTGACAGTGGCTTACTTGGAAATAATATCGAAAGCCCCGATGTGCAAGCAATAAGTGATGGAATAGCAGATTTAGATGGAAGAATTATCTGGCACGAAGAGATAAATAAATTGAACAATAAATATTTCCCTGCTGAAGCCAGAAATCTCAATGTTATGGATTTAAAAGAGATGGCACGAGATTTAAGGGTCTGGGCGAAAGGTTGCGGATTATTGGAGCAACACAAAAGAAGGCTACAAGCCTCGCTTGCGCATCATATTCTAAAATTGTGTGATATTTCCGCAGCAGTTAGAAGGAAAAAATATCAAAAAGAGAACGAGCAGGATTATTATGGCGGATGGTTGATGGTAGAAGAAATAAGCAATTATGTGAAAAGTTTAACTGAAAGGGCAGAAAAATGAGTATAAATCTTTACACACCTGGAACTGGTTTCCCAGACTTAGAAGTTAAAATTGCCTACGGGCTGGCAAGAGTAGGAATCGAAGCGGGATACGAAACAGTAATTTCTCCTCAAAAAGGATTTTATTCAATCTCAATCGAAGGAGAAATACAGAAATTAAACGAAACTTTCAATTTCCTTATTAAAAGGATTTTGAGTTCAGACTACATACCAAAGAATACTCCAGGAATCACTGGGAATAGCGCAGATACTATACCTGTAAAAGATTTTAATAAAAAATATAATCTTGGAATTTATACAAATATCATAGAAATATCAGAACATAAAAAATCGGAAAATTTCTGCAGACACAAGAGTAAAGACAAAGTCAGCAATGGTCTTGGATTTTCTGCTTCAGCTACAACTGGCGTGTTGTGTAAAAGAGATGGGATTGATATCACTTTTTATAAGGGTTTACCACGAAGGCCAACTGATCCAAGGGAAATTTGTAAATCCTGTGCTTTGCTTGCCATTCTGGGGATGTGGTATGCTTCTTTCATTTTTAATGTATCTGATAAAGAAATTATTGTTATACCAATCCCCGAAGAAAAAGTCGAAGGTTCAAAACTACAAGAAATATTTTCCATACAACACCAGATTAGAAAAGACCGTATCAAACAAGATATTCCTCAAGTACTTATCCCGTTTGTGTTTCTATCCAGAATCCCTTCATCTGCCGATATCTTAAAAGGTTTCGATTTATTCGTGGCTGTTCTAAGTCGCCAGCAGGGTTATCATGTCGATGGTTTATTTTTTACTCCAATAGGAAGTTATCTCAAATACATCGGAAACAATCCCTACAACATTGCAACAATCGATAATATGGTATTCGGCAAAAATACTTCTTTTGGAGCCTTGCAAGAGTTGAATAATGCTATTTATTACAACTTAAAAGATTCTCTTTTGAAATTCCCTCGCCTTTATGTTCAGGAGACTTCAACAAATGATTTTGTAAATTTTTTATATCCAATAACTTCAAATTATTTATTAAAGGAGGTGGCTATGATTCCACAAGCAATTATTGAAAACCCAGCCTTGCAAAGCCTTGCAAAAACTTTGCGATACTTCGTAAGAGAAAAAAAATATGGATATGCCGACGATATCAGGAATGCAAGAAAAGATTCGACCGATTTTGAGGATACCATTGCAAAGATGTTACGCGAAGGAAGATTAAGATCGGAACAAGAAAAACTAATCCATTTGCCAACTGATGTGGAAATGAAGGAAGTCTTTCGCCTTGCAAACGAAAATTTCGAAGCTACAAAAACTGCACTTGTAATACTCGCCTTTACTTTCCCAACAAAGACAGAAGAAGAAGAAAACAAAAAACAATCTTAATATTTTTCAACTTAAATCAAGGAGGTTTACTATGATTAAGTTCTTAACTTTTGCAGTTAAAACACAAATCAATGTCCACGACCTAAACAACGAGACAGGCGCTGGCAATGTTACCGACATCAGAATTATGGAATTTCTCGACGAAGCAGGAAACAGAATTGAGGCCCCAGCAGTCTCTGGTAGAATGCTCAAACATTGGCACCAAGAAGGTATCCGACAACTCATATTGAAAAATACTTCAACTTCACTTCGATTATGCGATGGCTGCAAAGCAGGCGAACCCATAAGACCCGGGGAATTCAAAAACGACAAATTAGTACAAGTTGGCAAACCCGAAGACAAAGCTATTCAAGAATGTGTGATTTGTGATATTCATGGCTACTTGATAGCACAAGAAGCAAAAAGCGAAACATCCGAGGCTCAACCCGAAAGCAAAGAAGGTACAAAGACGAAGAAAAAGGGAATTAGCCAACGAAGAAATTCAAGAGCGATGTTTTCCTGGCTAATGCCAGTTTTAGGCTATCCAACTGCACAAAGACAAGTAATTCATACTCGCGTCTCTCAACAGGGAGCAATGGCAGAAGGTGAAGTTTCCGCACAGATGATTTTCAACAAATCCTATGCCTCTGGTATTTATGCCTTTGTTTCTGCTATTGATGTTGAAAGGATTGGCTTGGTCGAATCAAATCTTGGACTGGTGGATCCATACGCAGTTGATGACCACAATGAACGTAAAGAACGAATTAAAATTGCAATCGAATCTTACAGACTTCTACTTTCTGGACAAATGGGTGCCTCGCTCTCCCATTCAATTCCACATCAAAACCCAATTGAAATTCTGGTTGCTTACTCCGACAAAGGTCCTCTTCCATTTCCAGTTTCACCAATGTATTCGGATTGGCTCAAAAAAACTATTGGCTTGATGCCCGAAGGAACCCATTTTGTTTATTTCGGTCCCGAAGCGCCCGATATTGCATTAAAGAAATACACTATCGAGGAATTATTCCAGGAAATAATAAGTAAAGTTTAATATGAAGGCTTTAACTTTTAAACTTAGGTTAAACTCGTTGTATTCCATTAGAATACCTTTTACCTGGCAATCTGCTCTCGCCTATCCCGTTCCACCTCCATCAGCAGTAATTGGATTATGTGCAAACGCTTTGCAGCGAATGGAAAACGAAAATTATCCAACCTATTACCTCGAAAAACTCGAAAATCAAATTCTTTGGGCAGGTTCACGCCTACTGTCGCCTTGTATTATGAAAAGCTATTTATCTTCATTTATCACAAAATTTGAAGCAGAAATCGGCGGCAAATCCACAAATGCTCTTTCGCGTCAATTCGCTTTCAGCAAAAACCTCGAATGCCTTGTCGTTTTTAAAGAATCTTGCGATGATGCATTCTTAAACACCCTTAAAATCGCATTGAAATCTACCCCACTTACCTGTGGCGACAGCGAATCCCCAGCCTCGCTCGAAAACGAGCCTATACTAATCGATGCTTATGAAGTTTTCGACGAAGAGGTTACAACATCCTTCCCCGTCCCCTTCGTAAGCCCACGAAACAATGAAACATTTCAATCGGACTATGAAATCGTCGAAGGAAAGGGTATGCTTTTCCTAATGCATGAGCGATGTATGAAAAGAGATGATAATTTCCCATTAAGGACTTTTATTGTACCAATCTACGAGGAGAAAAAAATACTTTATCCGGGAAAGCTAACTCTGAAAGTTAAAAATATGAAGATTTTACGTTTGAACGAACCAGAAGCAAATTGTATCATTATTGAAAATCAATCAACATCGGAATTGTAACCGGATATTTTAAAAAATGTTGAAGGAAAATAGGGAAATAACTGGCACACTCATCTGGTATTACTTTATTTGCCAGCGCGAAGTGTGGTTGATGGCTCGCCATCTCACACCCGATAAGGATAATACATTCATAGCAATCGGACGACAGATTTCAACCAACTCCTACAAAGACGAAAAAAAGAAAGTTAAAATTGGAAATCTTGAAATCGATGTCATAAAAAAAGAAGATGGAGAAGTTCTTGTTGGAGAAGTGAAAAAAAGTAGCAGATTTTTAAAAGCAGCGACAATGCAACTTGCTTTTTACTTGTATCGACTTAAACAAATGGGAATTATCGCAAAAGGTGAATTGCTTATCCCAAAAGAAAAGAAAAAAATTTTAGTTGAATTGACAGAAGAACTCGAAAATGAACTGCTCGAAAGTCAAAAAAACATATTCAAAATCATTGATCAAGAAAAACCTCCGGAAGTAAAACGCATTATTTATTGCTCTAAATGTGGTTATCGGGAGCTCTGCTGGTCATGAAAAGAAATCTATACATATTTTCCGACGGCGAATTAAAAAGAAAAGACAACACATTATTTGTTTACAACAATGAAGAAAGAAAATACATACCCGTTGAAAATACACAGGAAATTTTTGTCTTTGGCGAAATAAGCATCAACAAAAAACTCCTTGAATTTATTGCATCAAACCATATCACCCTGCATTTTTACAACTTTTTTGGATTTTACGTCGGTTCGTTTTACCCAAAAGAGCATTTAAATTCGGGGTATATGATTCTTAAACAAGTCCAGCACTATCTCGATATCGATAAAAGAATGGTTTTAGCAAAAAAGTTTGTAACCGGTGCAGTAGATAATATCTTGAAAGTTCTTAACTATTACCTCAATCGAGGGAAACCTCTCGAAGAATTTATAGGAAGAATCAATCTACTTCGAGAGTCAATCGATAAATGCAGTACCAATGAACAACTGATGGCTATCGAAGGGAACATTCGTGAAAATTACTACAAGTCTTTTGACATTATTCTCAATAACGACCATTTCGTTTTCGAAACAAGAACAAAAAAACCACCAAAAAACCGACTCAACGCATTGATAAGTTTTGCTAACTCCTTGGTTTATACAACGTGTCTAGGCGAAATCTACCACACTCATCTCGACCCAAGAATTGGATACCTTCATTCAACTAACTTCAGAAGATTTACATTAAATCTTGACGTCGCAGAAATCTTTAAACCAATCATTGCAGACAGAGTTATCTTTAACCTAATTAACAAGAACATCATCAAACCCCAACATTTCGAAAGCATTGTCGACGGTATAGTTTTAAACAAAAAAGGAAGACAACTATTTGTACAAGAATTTGACGAAAGAATGCGCACGACATTAAAACACAAAAAGTTGAATAGGCATGTTTCCTACAAGCAATTGATTCGGTTAGAACTATACAAAATCCAAAAACACCTCTTTGGCGAAGAAGATTACAAACCATTTATAACAGGATGGTAATGAAAGCCATTGTTGTTTACGACATCAATGAAAAAAGAGTTGCAAAGGTTTTAAAAACTTGTAGAAAATATCTCTTTTGGGTTCAAAACTCCGTTTTTGAAGGGGAAATAACCCAAGCAAAACTTTTACAACTAAAGTCGGAATTGGAAAGCATAATCGACGAGGAGGAGGATTCGATTATAATTTATACCTTTGCATCTTCCTGGTACACGCAAAGAGAGATACTCGGAGTGGACAAAGGGGGTGAAAATTTCATAATATAATCCAAAATATTCGTCGACATAGGATAAGGGGAAAAATTGGGAGGTACGACGAAGAGAAAACAATCGAAAAATCGAGGAGATAGGAGAAAAAAGAAAAAAATATGGAAGATCTTTGACAAGAGAAGAAATATTAATAAATTTGAATTTTAACGGATTGCGAGCCTACCTATGAGGAATTGAAATAAAATTAAAATGTGGAGAACAAGCAATGGCTGGCAGGATTGCGAGCCTACCTATGAGGAATTGAAATTCATTCTTTCGAAACCCATTTCGAATACCCCCCAAATTGCGAGCCTACCTATGAGGAATTGAAATCAAAATTTGATTCCCAACCGCACCTCCAAGCAAAGATTGCGAGCCTACCTATGAGGAATTGAAATCGGAATAAACGAGTTGCAGTATCTTCGATGAGAGTTTATTGCGAGCCTACCTATGAGGAATTGAAATATCCCTTCAAATTTTGGACTATATCCGAATGACCCCATTGCGAGCCTACCTATGAGGAATTGAAATGCGGATCAATGATAGGAACAATACTTGGGTTGAGCCATTGCGAGCCTACCTATGAGGAATTGAAATTTAAAAAAATTGAACAACATCTCCCCGGATACGTATGATTGCGAGCCTACCTATGAGGAATTGAAATTTATTTCTTTTACTACCCTTCGCGTGGTTGGAAAAAATTGCGAGCCTACCTATGAGGAATTGAAATGAGGCAAATGAGGCCGAATATGGGAAGATAGATTTAGATTGCGAGCCTACCTATGAGGAATTGAAATCCGCTTTTGCCTTATATTTCTTCGGTTTTCCCGGAATTGCGAG
>JBAMMD010000053.1:0-2905 GCA_039793965.1 Kapaibacterium sp. (SeqCode)
CCCTATTACCAATAAGAGCAATCATTGAAGCACTTGGTGGTACAGTCAGTTGGGACGCAACTGAAAGAAAAGTCACGGTTTCTCTTGGCTCAACAACCATTGAGCTTTGGATTGGCAAATCTATCGCTAAGGTTAATGGCGTTGATACTCCGATTGATGCAACGAATTCAAAAGTTGTGCCTGAGATAATAAATTCAAGAACTATGCTTCCCTTGAGATTTGTTACTGAGAATCTGGGTTGTGATGTGCAGTGGGACGGAACAACAAAGACTATTACGATAACGTATCCGTGAGGGTAAAATTTTTCTTTTTAAAACGAATATAAAATATTTTAAAGGAGGCATTTTGATGAAAAAGACTGTTGTAATTTTGTTGACCATTTTAATGCTCTCTACTTTGTTTCAGAGAGTTTTGAAAGAAAATTGTGTAAAGGCAGATATATCCTATCAATGGGTTTCCATAAACAACGGATTGTACGGAAGCAGCATTCGCTCCCTTGCCATCGATCCCCAAAATACAAATATTATATATGCGGGAACATGGGGCGGAGGCGTATTTAAGTCAATAAATGGTGGCGTAAGTTGGAATCAAACAGATCTAACTGGTGGTAGTATTGATTCTGTTGCCATTGACCCTTCAAATACACAGATAATCTATGCGGGGACAGAAGAAAATGGTGTTTATAAATCTACAGATGGTGGGAAAAGCTTTATTCGAACAAGTTTAATAGAAAATGAAGGAGACGGAATTTATGCCCAAGTTTACTCAATTGTTATTGACCCTCAAAATACAAATATTGTCTATGCAGGTACTTGGGGTTATTACCCGTATAGTGGCATTTATAAATCAACAGACGGTGGCTTAACCTGGAAGCAAATAAATACTGGTTTAAGCTATCCTTATGTTCGTGCATTAGCTATCGATCCGCAAAACACACAGATTATATATGCTGGGATGGACCTTGGGGGTATTTGCAAGTCAATCGACGGAGGTTTAAGTTGGAATCAAACAAACAATGGGCTAACAAATCTTTATGTTTGGGATATTGCCATTGACCCTACAAATACTCAGATAATCTATGCTGGGACAGGCGATGGCGTCTTTAAGTCAACCGATGGAGGAATTAACTGGAATGCAATAAGCAAAGGAATAATAAATCTTTCTGTTGATTCCCTCGCCATAGATCCAACAAATACTCAGATAATCTATGCAGGGACATATGGTGGTTATGTGTTTAAATCAACAAATGGAGGAGCAAGCTGGGGTAAAACGAACTTCGTGGCAGGCATGCATATTCCTAGTCTTGTTATTGACCCTCAAAATACAAATATTGTCTATGCAGGTACTTGGAATGATGGTGTTTTCAAATCAGAGAATAAAGGCTCAGATTGGAATAGAGTAAATAGCGGGTTGGTAACTCCTCGGGTTAAGCCTGTTGTTGTTGATCCCAAAAATCCAAATATTATTTATATAGGGACATGGGATGACGGCATTTTTAAATCAAAGGATAGTGGCTCAAGTTGGATGTATTTAGATATGGGACCACATACTAGAATTAACGCTCTTGCAATCGATCCAAACAACACGAATATTATTTATGCAGGAACAGACGGGATGGGCATTTATAAATCAACAGACGGTGGCTCAACCTGGAAGCAAATAATGTTTGAAAACGCTATTCATACTCTTGCCATCGATCCCAAAAATACGAATATTATTTATGCAGGGGCGGAAGCACCGCCTGGAGGAGTCTTTAAGTCAACAGACGGAGGTTTAACTTGGGCTCATTCGCTTGTAGAATCTAACTTTGGGGGACGATTCGATTATGTTAACTCTCTTGTTATTGATCCCGTAAACACTGAAATAATTTATGCAGGTACATTTAGTTTAGGTATTTATAAATCAATTGATGGTGGCAAAAGCTATACTCAGATATGGAATCCTGTAACAACATATGGTAACAATCTTATTAGTAGAGCTCTTGCCATCGATCCCAAAAATACGAATATTATTTATGCAGGAATAGAAGGGCCCAGATTAGATGGTGGCGTAATTAAGTCAACAGATGGCGGGATAAGTTGGTCTCAAATAAACAACGGATTAAAAAATACACATATTCAGTCTCTTGTTATTGACCCAAAAGATACAAACATAATCTACGCAGGAGCGCATGGCGGGGGCGTTTATAAATCCACAGATAGCGGAGAAAACTGGGCTGAAATAAAAGGAGGTTTACTCAATGCTATTGTTTGGTCCATTGCAATTGATCCAACAAATACCAGGGTTATCTACGCAGGAACATTTGGGGGCGGGATATTCAGGTGTATATTTCCTTCTCAGTATAATGTAACAGCACTTTCAGGTTCAGGTGGCTCAATTACTCCTTCAGGGATAATTACTGTAAATTATGGTGACTCAAAAACCTTCAATATAACTCCTAATACAGGCTACAAAATTAAAGATGTTAAGGTTGATGGTTCATCAGTTGGTGCAGTATCAACTTATACTTTCTCTAACATTACTTTAAATCACACAATTGAAGCAATCTTTGAGCCTATAACTTTTATTATTAATGCTATATCAGGTTCAGGTGGCTCAATTACTCCTTCAGGGATAATTACTGTAAATTATGGTGACTCAAAAACCTTCAATATAACTCCTAATACAGGCTACAAAATTAAAGATGTTAAGGTTGATGGTTCATCAGTTGGTGCAGTATCAACTTATACTTTCTCTAACATTACTTTAAATCACACAATTGAAGCAATCTTTGAGCCTATAACTTTTATTATTAATGCTATATCAGGTTCAGGTGGCTCAATTACTCCTTCAGGGATAATTACTGTAAATTATGGTGACTCAAAAACATTCAATATTACTCCTAATCCAGGCTATAAAATTAAGG
>JBAMMD010000054.1:0-21727 GCA_039793965.1 Kapaibacterium sp. (SeqCode)
GATGTCGAGCGAACACTTCCGCCAGAAACAAGAATTTATCCTAATGAAGTAATAACTTTGAAATTCGGAACGCAGCAGCCTGTGGCATTGCCACAGGCTGTTTTCTTTTTAAAAATTATTTGCTGAAAAATAAAAAAGATATTATTTTAGTAAAATAATTAGTCATTGATAATATATGGAAGTTTTTAAGAAGATTAAAGTAGGAAATGAAAGATTTGTGCGAAGGATCAGAGAAAATGCTCAATTAGAAGAGCGCTTTGTAAGTTTGTCTAAAAGCCAAAATCCACATACTATTGTTCTAACTTGTTCGGATTCGCGAGTCGTTCCGGAATATATTTTTGATTGCGATTTGGGTGAACTTTTCGTCGTGAGAACTGCTGGCAATGTTGTCGATGTGGCAGGATTGGGATCGATTGAATTTGCGGTAAGTTCGTTCGACATTAAGCAAATAATTATTTTAGGTCATACCAATTGTGGAGCGATTAAACAAGCGTACAAAGGCTTGACTAACCACACAAATATTGACTTACTTTTGGGGTTTGTGATTCCAATTACAGAAAAATGGAAGCAAGTGTACAAGGATGAAACTGAGATAGTTTCTAAATCTATTGTTGAAAACGTGAAACAGCAAAAGAATGAGATTTTGAAATCTACAGTTGTTAATAGCAAGTTTCAAACTGGCGAGCTTGCAATATTTCTTGCAATTTATGATTTAGAAACTGGCAAAGTTGAGTTTTTTGATGAGAAGTGATGGAAAGTTTTTTTGAAGAAGAAGGAAAGCCTAATGCCTTCGAGGTAAGACCACTTGCTGAAAGAATGCGTCCGAAACGACTCGAGGAAGTTCTTGGTCAGGATCATTTGGTAGGGGAAAATGCTCCATTGAATATTCTTTTCAAAGAAGGGAAATTCCCCTCGATGATTTTTTGGGGTCCGCCCGGAGTTGGTAAAACAACATTAGCACATTTGATTGCAAAAGCTGGTAATTATGATTTCATAAGGATATCAGCAGTAGAAGCTGGAGTTAAGGAAGTTAAGGAAATAATCTCCAGAGCAAAATTAAATTTAAGTCGTAATAAGAAGACTTTGTTGTTTATCGATGAAATACATAGATTCAACAAGGCACAGCAAGATTATTTATTGCACGCTGTTGAGAACGGGATTTTAGTTCTTGTTGGGGCTACTACCGAGAATCCATCGTTTGAAGTTATACCAGCATTGCTTTCCAGATGTCAAGTTTACAAACTTTACTCTTTGAAAAACGAACACATCCAACAATTACTTGAAAAAGCAATCAAATATGATGAGATTCTTTCAAAATTTAAAATTGAGGTTGAAGATTTTAATATTTTTTATACGCTCTCTGGTGGCGATGCAAGGGTTGCTTTGAATTTGCTTGAGCTTGCTTTTAATATTGCAGATAAGGAGAAAGAAACTATTGTAATAGATAAAAAACTTGTTGTTAAAGCCTCGCAGCAAAAATTCTCTAAATTTGATAAAAAAGGAGATTACCATTACGATACAATATCGGCCTTCATAAAATCATTACGCGGGTCGGACCCCGATGCTGCTTTGCTCTGGTTAGCCAAAATGCTCGATGCTGGAGAGGACCCAAAGTTTATTGCTCGTCGTATGATTATTTTTGCGAGCGAAGATGTAGGGAATGCAGACCCACTCGCACTTCCTATTGCTGTGGCTGTTTTCCACGCTGTTGAATGTGTTGGAATGCCCGAGGCACAGATTAATTTAGCGCAGGGAGCAACATATCTTGCTTCTTGTCCAAAATCAAATGCTTCGTACATTGGCTTGATTAAGGCTTTGAATGTCTTGAAGGAGACATCTGAAATTGATGTACCAATTCATTTAAGAAATGCGCCCACAAGACTTATGGAACAGTTTGGATATGGTGAAAATTATAAATATCCTCACGATTATCCGGAGCACTTTGTCGATGAAAACTACTTTCCTGTTGGCTTTCCAGAGCAAAGATTTTATAGTCCCACGAATATTGGTTACGAAAAAAAGATATTGGAGCATCTTCGCTCTTTATGGAAAAGAAGATACGAAAAATAGTACAATTTGAATCATTGAATCATCCAAAAAATTGAAAAAAACCTCCAGAAATTTAACTTTAATTAATTTTTAATTTTTCCTTAAAATTAACTTAACATTATCAATCTAATTTTGATATTTTTAATGGAGTTATTATGGTTTATTTATTTATTATCCTTTTCTTTTTGACGAAAAATTTCTCATTAAGCGAAGTTACCGATAGCTCGGCTCCTATTGCGAAAGTATTGGTCTATTCATTTAGAGAAGAAAGACCCGATGACATCATTTCACGCAAAGTGTATCATCAATTCAAAATATATAAAAACGACACTTTGTTGTTCTCTGTGGGCGAAATGTACGATAGACCAGCAGAAATAACCATTCCTTTTGGCAAGTATAAATTCAAGTTCTACGATTCAAAAGAATGGAAAGAAGCCGAGATCATTATTGATACCCCTAATTCTGTATTAGATGTCCAAAAATTGTTTAAAGTAAATTCTAAACAAAAACAATAATGTAATTTTTAAATTTGCATTTTTCTTTTCAACTTGATTTTTGTAAAGAAATGAATAATTTTTTCAATCAAGAAGGGGTAATTTCTGTTTCAGAATTGACAAGAAGAGTTGCCGAGCTGCTTCAGAGGGAAATTGGATTTGTTACAGTTTTGGGTGAAATTTCCAATTACAAATTGCATAGTTCCGGACATAGATACTTCACATTAAAAGATGAAGAAGCACAAATTAATTGTGTCTTTTGGCGTAGCAAGCAAATCAATTTCGAGCCTCGTGACGGTATGAAAGTTGTCGTTTCTGGGTGGTTGACTGTCTATCCAATTCGTGGCCAATATCAGATTGATTGTGAATCAATTATTCCTCTTGGACTTGGTGACTTATATTTGCAGTTCGAGGCTTTGAAACAAAAATTAAGCGACGAAGGGCTCTTCGATGCTCGATTTAAAAAACCAATCCCTGAGTTTCCTTTGAAAGTTGGTATTGCGACTTCCTCCACGGGCGCTGCAATACAGGATATGATTACAACTATCAAACGAAGAAATCCTCTTTGTGAAATTTACTTTAGAGAAACTCTTGTCCAAGGCGAAGAAGCGAAATATGATATTGTTTCTGCTATAAAGGAGTTAAATACTTTGCCTTTGGATTTAATTATTATTGGTCGTGGCGGCGGTTCTTTGGAAGATTTGTGGACGTTTAACGAAGAAATAGTTGCCCGTGCAATATTTGAATCGAAAATTCCCATTATTTCTGCTGTTGGTCATGAAACTGATTTTACAATAGCAGACTTTGTTGCAGACAAACGTGCGCCTACACCAACTGCTGCTGCCGAGCTTGCGACACCATTTACTTTGGAGATGCTTCTCAGCGAGATCGACTTTCTTTCCGACGAGCTGGTGAAAAAGGTAAGATTATTAATTGAAGAGAAGAGGGACACAGTTGACAATTTTGTTTCTGCTTATGCATTCAAGAAAGTTGGCGACAAGGTTAACTTTTCAGCTCAATTGCTTGATGATTTGGAGGAAAGGCTTCGTTTGAACTTTGACCGTTTTTTAAAAATGCAGAGATATAATATTGAACACACTTTTCGGCATTTGAAATCCTTGAATCCAGCGTTACCTCTTGAAAAGGGTTATGCTTTGTTAAAACATAAAGATAGAATTGTTGATAGTTCGGAAACACTTGCAAAATTTAAAAAATTAGAAATTTTAAGAAAGGACGAAATGGCTTCTGTTAGAATTGAAAATGTTAAGCCAAGACTTCCAATTTAGGCTTTAGGATGGGATTTTCTGTATTCTTCTAATATTTTCTGAATTGAAATGTGTGTGTAAATTTGTGTAGATGATAGAGATGAGTGTCCCAACATCTCGCTTACCGAGCGAATATCGGCTCCATTATCGAGTAAGTGTGTAGCAAAAGTGTGTCGAAGGATGTGCGGGCTTTTTTTAGGTGCTGAACTATACTTTTTGAGTATCGCGTTGATAATTCGGTAGGCATCTGTACTGGTAAGTTGCTTACCCGATTTTGTTAAGAAAAGTGATTTTGTTTTGACAGAATTTGGAATTTGTTCTCGAAACTTGAGGTAATTTAAAATTGCTTCTTTTGCTTTGCTTCCGAGCGGCACGATTCTTGTCTTATTGCCTTTTCCAACCACTTTGATTGATTTGGTTTTTTCATTAATATCGTTAATTTTTAAACTTAACGCTTCGGAAATTCGCAAACCTGTTCCGTAAAGGAGTTCAATAAGCGCAATATTTCTTGCAGAAATTGGGTTTGATGGCGTTGTTCGGTAAAGTATTGTTCGAATTTCGTCGAAAGTCAAGAACGAGGGAATGTTTTTTTCTATTTTTGGAAGCGAGATTAGATTGGTTGGGTTGTTTTCGATTAGTTCGCTTTTGTAAAGGTATTTGAAGAACGATTTTAGTGCCGAAAGTTTGAGTTTAATCGATTTTTTAGAAAGTCCATGATAATGAAGAAAGGAAATGAATCTTTTAATGTGTGCTAAATTTATATCTTTTAAATTGATAGAAGTAGATATTTCAGTATAAAGCAAGTCTTTGAATTGATTTAATGCGATATTATAGGTTGTAACCGTTTTGTCTGAAAATTTCTTTTGGTTTTTGCAATAATTGAGAAAAACTTCAATCCCCCCCGAAAGTTCCATAGGAATAAATTTATATTAAAATACAAATTTAAAAATTATTCACATTATTTTTTTGCAGTTGCAATCTTGGGCATAAATAATTTCTGTTGTCCTACTGGACCGTGACAGATGTAACATTCTTTTTTCTGTGCCAATTTTTCGATTCCTCCAGGGTGAATAAACTCCAAACCAATCGAGGAAACAAGTTCTTCTCCGGTAGGTGATTTTTGATAATTAATAATGTGGCAGGCGTTGCAGTCGTTGGTGATTACTTTACCGGTAGGGCTAATATGCTTACCGTCGTGGCAACGGAAGCAGCCGGGACTGTACAGATGGCCAATGTTCACAGGATAGTTCTTCCAGTTTGCTTTCATTTCTGGGAAGTAGTTCCGCATATAAATTTTGTATAATTCGTTGACTGCCTTTTCGATTTCTTTCTCCTTTTGTACCATAACTTCGGGGTAGTATTCTTTATAGAAACCATAGACGTAAGTTTTTATGTTTTCAAAAGCAGTGCTACGCGAACGAACGTAGTTTTCAAGAACTTGCACTGAAATGCTTTTGATATATGGCAAAGTTTTGTCGATTTTTCCCGAGGAAAGATAGAAATTAATTGTTTGGTTAGGTTGTTTAAATACGTGCGAAGGTCTATTGTGGCAATCGATACAATCGAAACGACGAAGTTCTTCTTTGGGTGGTGTTTTGGTTTTACTCTCGAATTTAAATGAAGTATCAATGTAAACAGTTTCTTCGCCAGTTATCAAAGAACGGGATTTAACCCATGGAATAGATTGTCTTTGTCTGTCAGAAGCCCAGTATGTAATTTCATTTGCAAGGTACATATGCCAATGGATACCGTCGTTATTCCTTGTTTCTGGACTACCGCCACCCACTTTTATAAGCATTGAAATTTTATATTCAGAATTTTTTTCATCGGAAGTGTAAAAGTCGAAGGATTTTCTTTTTTCGCTATAAAAATGCTTGGGCCAATGGCATTGTTCGCAGGTTTCCTGCGAAGGACGAAGATTTTCCACTGGAGTTGGGATTGGCCGTGAGTATTTGTTAAAAATGGTTGAATATACTTGGTATGTACCAGAAAGTTTTGAGCGCACGAACCAGTCGGCTCCTGGTCCGATGTGACATTTGACACACCCAACTCTCGAGTGTGGGGAATCTTTATAGGCAGTGTATTCTGGTTCCATAACTTTGTGGCAAACTTCTCCGCAGAATTGGTCGGAATCTGTATATTCATATGCTTTATATGTTCCAAAAGAGGAGAAAATTAGCAAAAGCAAGCCGCTGACGGAAAATACTATTGTGGCAATCTGATGGCGTGGGTTATTTAAATCGATCACCGGTAATTGTCGTTTAGTGCCCGAACTGCTCAACAATCTTCGATTTTCTCTTAAAGCACCGAAAATAACAAGTATGATCCCGAAAATTAAAAATGTTGGCAGAACAATAAATGTTATTATACCAAGATATGGGTTAGGATTTTCAGAAAATAACTCGACGATAATTAAGAACAAAATGATGATGAAGGACAGAATAGAAATTAGTGCCCCAGTTAAGGTTGTTGGATTATAAAAGACAACGGGGAGCAATTTTTTCTTCTTGTAGGGTTTTTGGGGCTTGATGTAAACTTGGTGAGTTTCTTCGAAAACAAGTTTCCAACCAGTAAGCATTGATTTATAAAGTTCGCTAAGTGTTTGGCCCGTGGTACCAAGGTAAATGTGAACGAGCATAAATAGGCTAAGTATAAAACCAGTTATTGTATGCATAAGAGCCATAGGCCAAACACCACCAAGACCAAGGAATTTGTCTGGCGCAAATTCTGGAAACATTAATAACCAGCCAGTTAAAATAATCAAGGGCATAAAGAAAGCCATAATTACAAGGTAGGTAACTTGTTGTAGTGGATTAAATTTCTCTTCCGGTGAAGTCTCGAATGGATGGGGTTCGCCAATAAATATTCCAAGCAAGTAGTATCGTAATTGTATATAAATTCGGCCTAATAGTCCTTTGAATTTTGGAATATAGTGTTTATAATTTTTTGAAATGATACTTTTTATAAAGAAAAATAAATAATTTAATGAAAGTAGTATGCCACTAATGTTGTGGATAATTACAGAAACACGAAAGGGAATCAAGGCGGTTTTTGGGTCGGAGTAATGGATGCTAAGTCCAGTTGCAATTAATAACAAAAAAAGTGTAGCGTTTGTCCAATGCCAAAATCTTAACCAGAAAGGATAAATGAATATTTTCTTCATATCTTTATTATTGAATTAATTCCAAACCACAAAATGTTAAACATTTTTTGATGAAGCCTCATCTTCTTGGACAGGAAATTTTGCAGGTCTGAAATACCAGCGTAAGAAAATATGAATCAACAAAAGAACAATGACAATAGCAAAAATGATAACACTCATAAAATCGAGATAAATATTGCGGGTAGCACCAATGACATAAGCATGGCTGAGTATGGTGCCATTTATAAAGCCATATTTTTCTCGGGACCTTGCTTTTTCGTGTTTGAAAAGTTTAGTCATCAATATAGAATTTTTCGAATGGCACTCTTCACATTTTTTTACCGCCAGGTCGCGTGGTAAAATATTGTGTGAGAGGTTTGGTGGTTCATAGGATGAATGGCAGTCGACACAGCGAACAGTTTCCCAATGCTTTGCCAGATTAGGCAACCAATCGTGAGCTTTGTTCAAAGTAGTTAATTTATATTTCTGCATTAGCGTATCGTTGGTATGACATCGAACGCAAAACACCATTTTGTTGGAAATCAGAGTATTAAAATTCATTTTGTTTTGTTGAATGATTCTATCCTCGACCTTAGCCATTGGACCGATTGAATGTTCGCCGTGGCAATATGTACAACCAGGAACATCACTATTACCTTTTACAAGCTCTGTGCCGTGAACACTTGAATGATATTCTTGTGTTATTGCAATATGGCATTTACCACAAACGTCCGTGACTTTTGTTGGATTTATCCGTGAATTTGGTGCCGAAGCTTTCTCCAAATCGTGCGAACCGTGACAATCGACGCAATTTGCTGCAAATTTGTTTCCTCGGCGAAGTGCCGAACCGTGGACACTTTTGTCATAATTAATTAATGACTTAGTATATGGGTTGTTTCCTTGTTTAATGTGACAACTTAGGCAAAGCTCCTCTTGATTCAATTTAAGTTGAACAAGGTCGAGATTGAAGCCTTTGGTTATTGGCATTTGATGGCAGAAAATGCAGGTTGGGGCATTGGGATTGTTTTTGTTCAATTCGATAAAATGTTGCGATTTAATGTATGCTTCTTTTTCTTCTTTGTGACATTTGCCACAAAAATTGGTAGAGTTTGTAAAATGGGTTGGAGACATTGGATTTTTTGGAGAAAGTACATTATGATAGCCGTGGCAATTTTTACAATTTATGTCTTCTGTTCCCCCCAATCCATTGGCTTTTTTCATACTGGGGTGGAACTGATGGGTTTGCGCTGCATTTTTGTGGCAAGATAAACAATTTACTGGAGTTATTCTTTCTTTATGTGGTATTTCATCGGGATTGAATCCTTCGTGGCATTCTTCGCATTTCAAACTTGAATGGACAGATCGAGAGAAAACAAATGTTTTTACCTCAAGCGATATCTCTTTCCCATTTTTCGTCATTGTTATTGTCGGGTCATCGTGGCAGGACAAACAATGCGAGTTGTCCTGTATTTTCTTCACTTGTGAAAAAAGCGTAGAATATACAACTAATGTGAAAATCAACAAAACTTTAACAATCTTTAAATTCATAATTTTTAAAAATGATTTAATAAAAGGGACCACAATAAATTTGTGGTTCCCCTTTGTGATGCAGTGAATTTATCAATTTTGTTTATTTTCTTCTTTAGTATTTTCTGGTTCCGGTTTGTTTTTTTCATTATTAGGTTCTTGATGTAACAACATTAAACCAAAAATAAGTTGTAAATCTTCATCGTTGCCTTTAAATACAACAGGATGCTTTTTACCGTTTATATCTTCTTCTTTGTGTAGGTATTTTTGTAGGAATTCTTTGTCGTAGTCAATTTTTATTTTCGATAAGTCCGGAGCTTTGTTATTTGGTGATTTGTTTTTTGCTTCGATTGCAAATTCAGAAAAAGCATGACAAGTATTGCATTTTGCTTCAACAAATTTGTTTTTAGCTTTTTCAATATCAATAGTTTGGCTACTGGTCTTTAGAGTATCTTGTGCGAGCATAATCAAACTGAAAGCAAAGATTAAAGAGAAAACCAAAATCCCAGATTTTTTAACTTTTTTCATTTTAACACCTCAATTTAATGTTAATTTCCATTTTTAGGACAATTTAATAACCAAAATATTTTGTTTTGCATCGAATTCTGATTGGTACGTTGGTAAATTACCAACTTTTACTCCCTGTGGATTTGAGACTACTTTACCAATAGCATTTTCAAGAGTAGAAAAGTCAACATTATGTCTCGGACAATGAATGTTCCCATCAGCATTTTGGGGCACTTCGAGTTCAGCTCCTTGGTGTGGGCAAAGCGAAGAAAACACAAGGAATGTTGTTTGGTCTTTTCTTTTGACAATGAATGACATATTCAAAGGACTTGTCACAGTTATTTTTTTTATACTCGGGAAGTTTAGCAAGTCTGGGTAGTCCTTGAGATTGATATTAACTGTGGAACCTGGTGGAGGTGCGGGCAGACTTTCGTCTTTTTCGCAAGAAGTTAGTATCGGATAAACTGTTGAAATTGCAAGCCCCTTAGCAAAGAAAGAACCAACGTACCTTAAAAATTCTCGTCTGGATTTTTTTGTTGATTCAATTTTTTGTTCCATCTTGCGCCTCAGTTAATAGTAAAAGTGTAATTGAATAGCCCATTGTGAGAAATAACCTTCGAGATGTTCCCTATCGAGGATTCGATATTCAATCAGTAAATCGAGCGATGGGAGCAAAATTATATGCGAACCAAATACAAGATTTGTAGCGTAAACGGGGTTGTTTTCATTTTTGTCCTTAAGAATCGAACGCTCGGCGCGAACAAATGGAAGTAGACTTTCTGTGATTTGATAAGTTAATTCTGTCGTAAAAGACAGAGAGAGCCTTGAATCTTTTTTCTGTGTGCGTACGTATTCTCCGATTAAAGAGACCCTGTCTGGCAAACCAATTCCAAGAAAAGCACTTGAAATGTAGTAATCGCCGTTTAAATAAAATGAACCTCCGACATAAGAGTTAACGCCTTTGATGAGTTCTGGCGGGGAAAGCATACCACGAGTAGCCAAACCAATTGAGTTATCTTTCACAACAGAGATGGGTTGACCATTTTTGTCGGGTACTTTCAATACACTCATATTTTTACCACTGAAAACGCCAGCAGAGATACTCAACCAGGGAAGGCTTTCGTAATCTAATTGGGCACCCCATTCAGCGTAGTCGTGCGGTACAATATAATGTCTTCCATAGCGAGCAACAGAATTGCGAACGAACATCGTATGATCGTCCCATTTTTGTCCGATTGGGGGTTGGAAAAATCCAACTCGCAGTGAAGGTAGGTTTTCTGATGGTTTAAGATATAAACTAAATGCATAGGGTTGTTGTGCTGGATATCGTTTGTCTTTTTCAATGTCGTAAGCCAAGTTGTAAAAACCTTCTAAAAGGAGCCAACTCGTAGGTTGCAGAACAAGATAAGGAGACAATTGCATTATCATATATTCTCGTTTGCTGCTGGTTGGCCCCGAGGGCCAGCGAGCCGTCTGCCAACGAGCATCGAAGCCTACAAGAAGTTTATCGTCGAAATAAGAATTTCGCGCCGTCAGATTGTCGAAAAATTTCTTTAAGCCAAACCATTCTGGTTTTATAAGAGAAATATCTTTTCGAGAGAGCCAGCCACCTATAGAACGAACACCTCCACCTTGAACATTAACGTGACAGGCGCTACATTTCGTTCCATAAGTCTGCAAAATAGAGTATTGGGGGCGAGGCACAGCAGCCTCGCTCCCAATCAAAAAAAAGCCTATCAGTATAAAAACAAGTCTTTTCATAGTTGTCCGTAATTATTGTAATGCATTCAATGTATTTACTAATAATGCCTTGGTGTACTTGTAGTTGTGTATTCCATTGCTTCTATCTTTTGCAACAAGCAAGTAGTTTAAAACTGCGCCTGCTTCGAGCGATGAAAACTTTTTGGGTTTGTTGTTTGGCAATAGGATATACTCGCTAAGGACGTTTTCGCCGTCAGTATTTCGAGATACATCTAATAAGCCTCGATCAATAAGTTTTTGACGGAGTTGGGCAATAAGATTTTTAATTTCAGTAACTTTCCCATCAATGTCGAATTTTGTTGTTCCTGGGTGACAATTTGCCGTTGCGCAGGATGCTACGTGCTCGACTTCCTGACCTTCGGATTCATATGTCATCTTGAATGTATGGCCTCCTGCGAAGGCTCCGAAGGGTTGTGCCATATGACAAGTGATGCAACCGTCTTTAATCAACAGTTTGTGTGGGTTGTTGCCACCATAATTTTCTGGACCGGGAATCTCAAAACCACCAAAGCCAGCGTAGATGTTTGCATTAACACCATAGTGTGGACCCCAGCGGAAATTTGTTATGTTTACACTGTCGCCACCGACAACTGGCATTGGTGAAACTGGTCGTGCTTGGTGGCATTTTGCACAAAGGTTCCCTTCTCCAAAATCAACAGTTTGTCCGCCGTGACGGAATTTGACCGATGCTGTGTAAGTTAATTTAAAGTCGCTCGTATCGTATTTAGTGTGTATGAAGTGGCAAGTTCTACAGTTCGGTCCAGTTGGATTTGGAATGACCGCGAGTGTGGTATCGAGATTGGTGGTAAGCGATTCGCGGAAGCCTTCGTGGGTGTGGCAAACAGCGCATTGTGTTCGATTTGCTATACCAAAATTCTCTCCCAAATAGTGCAGCGAGTTGTGAAATTGCATTTGCTTTGCAAGAAGGAAACTGGACGATTCATGGCACACTCCGCAGACCGCGGTTCCAGGCTGCCCATCTTTCCCCGGTGGGCCGGCGGGTCCCTCTGGCCCGGTACACGAAGCAAGCACAAATGCCCAAACTATAAGGAAAATGCTAAAGTGGTAGAAACGAACATTTTTCATAACTCCTCCTGTTGGTAGTTTAATAATACAACATTTAGATTTAGTAATGTTATTAAAACATAAATTAATATTCAGATAACTCATAATTCATTTAGAAAAATATCAAATACAAAGAGAAATACCATTTTTTATTAGCAAATTCAAAAAAATTGTATTATTTCACTTTTGTATCGCTTTGTCGTCAATATTAAATTTTTAACTAAATTTTATTAATTAGTCAATTTAATTACTGGTAAATAATATTTTGACCTTGCTGGTCAAATTTTTTAGTTATTACCTTTTTGATGTTTTTACTAAACAATGTCTTTTTGTATTTTTGTTATATCTTTTAGGAGAAAGTATGCAAAGAATTTATTTTTTGATATTAATAATTTTATTATTGTTGATGTGTTTTGAAAATTCACAAACACAACCTAAAATCGCATACGTAATACCGGATGTGGGATCGCCTGGACTTGGCGTTTATGTTGAATTTATTGGGCCTGTTGACGCATTTAACAATTTTGGTGAAGACTCTTTTTATCCAAATAATAATGGGAGGGTTCGGATTGTGTTCGACCGAGCCGAAGATTCAAACAAAATCGTAGTTGGACCAATTTTTGTCTCGTGGCTTGGGAGAATGCTTTCTGCTTATTTTTTTGTGAATCCAAATTTGGAAGAACCGAATAGTTCAGATTGGACACTACTTGACAACAAGTTCAGAATTCCAGTTCGGGTTGAAGTCGACGGGAATCTGTCGAATGCTGATACTTTCTATATAGTTAAGCCATACAATTTCGGGAACATTTTGCAAACCAATCAAGTCTTTGGAAATGGAGTTTTAGGTAGGCGATCGCCAAGCGGGGCTTTACTTGTTGATAGCCTTAATTTAAGTAATCTTGAATATAAAGTCTTTCTTGATAATTCAATAACTTATCCAAGACCTAATCGTTCTTATTTACCTTTTATAATTCTTGCTACTAGGAATATTGTGGGACAAGGAGTCAATAGTAAACTCAATGTGAGTGCGGGCGATGGGCGCGTGCAAAATGCTGGTCCCGGCGGCGGTGGGGGTGGTGGTAGATTCTGTGATAATTTCAGCGGAAATCCCGGGGAGGATGGTGGAAATGGATTTACGAGCGGAGGGAAGGGTGGTGTGAACAATCTATTTGGTTCTGGCTTGTACAAAAATTTGGGTTGTGGAACGGGTGATTCTGGTAAAAGTCTTAATGGTGTATTACCAGCGGCGAATCCTGGTGGTTGGGAAGCCTCGGGTGGCGGAACCGGTCATCCTTTTGGAAAGTCTGGTATTGGTTCGGGGGATCAAAGTAATTGGAATTATCCTGGGGGTTATGGTGGAGGTACTGGTTCGATTAATAATAAGATGGGAGGCTCTGGTGGATATGCAACCGACGGACAAAGCGAACCCTCGAACTACGTAAATGGCGGAAAGACTCATGGAAACTCAATGATCGTGCCAATTGCTGGCGGAAGTGGCGGGGCGAGCGGGAATCCTAGTGGATTGAATGTATGTGCGGGAAGTGGAGGTGGTGGCGGTGGAGCAATTCGCATCTTTGCTAAAAGAATTGAAAATCTTTCAGTGCTTGCCAATGGTGCCAACGGTGGACAAAGTAGTTATGGTGCTGGGGGAGGTGGTTCCGGTGGCTCTGTATCGATTTGTGCTAAAGAAGCCTCGCGAAATTTGACTTTATCTGCACAAGGAGGTAATGGTGGGGGTAGAGGTTACTTCCGCATAGATGCACCTTCTTTGTCCAATATTACATTTTCTCACAACAATCCTCCAGCATATATTGGAGTCTCAACAGATACGCATTCTTATGTAAAACGAAAGTTTATAATTGCGGGTAGTAAAAATGCTTCGTCGGATGATGTCTTAATTTTTATTAAATCATCAAATTCAGATTGGACTTTAATTAAAACGGTTTCGGGCTTTGTTAATCAAAATTTTTGGAATACTGAGATTGTACTGCCAGACACGAGCAAAATTTTCTATCTTTGCGCAATCCAAGATTTAGGCTCTGCAACTGTCGACACTTTCCATTACCAGCCACGCTATCTTTTCTCGCAAGCAGCGATGAATGTTATTTATCGTGTTCCACAGGGGATTTGTAGTGGAGTCCGACAACTGAAAATAAATGTTTATGATTGTCCGGGGCGAGTTTATATTGATTCTGGGGTTATAAAAAACGTTGGCGATGCAGATCTGGATGTGTATTTTTCTCGTGCAAGATTCAGTTTTAATTCTGGGATTGAATTAATCTCACCAAAGAATGATATAACTCTTAAACCTAATGATTCTGTTAAATTTTATGTTCGATTCGTGGCTCAAGGTGGGGCTCAACCTGGAGTTATTTACGATAGTCTTCTTATTGAACATTCTGATAATGAATGGAGCCCGAATCCCTGGAGTGTTTTAATAAGATTTGAATTCTTTCCATACGAATTTAATATTTATGCTTTGGATAATATCACTTTAGTTGACACGGTAGATTTCGGTCTGGTTTGTAGTGTTCGAGATTTCGATACAACAGTTTTGGTAGCCAACAAAAGCCTGTTTCCTATCAAATTCAACTATCGTTGCGACAATCCGGGTATTCTTCTTCGCTCTGCAAACTTGCAAACGGATTCTTTCAATAGCGATTCTCTTCGGATTACAATCAACAATCCAGAACCCGGTTCGAATTTGGATTCGATTTGGGTCTATCCCGAAGATTGTCCCGATTTGAAGAAGAAAATTTACCTTCGCTACAATTTGCTCGACATTCAAACACAGTTTGAGTTTAATGGCAAAACAATCGACACTCTAAATCTTGGGGAAATATGCATCGGCGACACAATTGCTGTATCTTATTATGTGAAAAATACAGGGAATTATTCTTTATCTCTTGTTAACTTCGAGGAAAGCAACTCTGTTGATTTAGCTTATTTCATTCCTCAAAATTTTTCAATAATACCTCAACAAAAGATTGAAAATATTATCACTTGCACTCCCAAGCAAGAAGGCTTGTTTACAACGCTGTTAATATATCAATTTGACCAGTGCCAGCACAAAGATACACTCGTAGTGACCTATAAATCTGTCAAAAGCTATGCTGTTGCTGTGTCGGTTTCCTATTTTGGATTTGTTCAAGTTGGAACTTCCGATACTTCAGTTGTGATTATTGTTAATAGAGGAAGTGGAACTTCATACTACGACACCCCACCTCCAAGTTTTCCAAACTTTAAATTTATTGAAAGCAACCCTACTTTGCCAACATATTTGCGACCCGGTGATACTTTAAAATTGTTCTACGAATTTCAACCTGACCAAGAGGGGGAATTTAGAGAAATTGCAAAATACATTTCAAATTCAACGAAAGATTGCCCCGATACGATTAATTTTGAATTGCGTGGATTTGGAACAAATGCAAGAATATTTGCAAATGTTGATTCGGTTCATCTTGGTTTGTTCCCATATTGCAAATCACGAGATACGGTAATCTATATAACCAATAAAGGTTCGGTTGATTTAGTTATTTATAGAGTTGAAATTCAACAAAGTTATGTCCCAGAACATTTCATTTTATCTAATTCTTTTTCGAGAAATGTTATACCGCCAAACTCAACCGATAGTTGTGTGGTTAAGTTCGTTGGCGTGAAGGGAGCACCGTCGGGTTTGAAAACTGCCGAACTTGTGATTGAAAATAGCGATATTAAAAATCCTCAAATTCGCATTAAACTAACTGCTGTTCAAGAAAATCTCAGTGTTAAACTTCTTCCAGATACGCTTGACTTTGGAATTTGCCAAATTGGGGACACTAAAAAGCGTATTTTGAAATTAATTAACTTTGGGGTTTATCCCGAGGCTCAAAGGATTCGTGATATTGAGGGAAATAAAGCAGTTTTCCGACCCAATCCTTCTGTTGCAGTGATTCAACCCCGAGACTCCGTCGAAATTGAATTTACATTTAGCCCCGACCGTGAGGGCGAGATTTTCGATTCGATGCGTATTGTTTACTTCCAGCCTTGTCCAGACACTCAATGGGTATATTTGCGTGGACAAGGAACTGCTGGGAGTTTCTCTGTTAAAGATACGCTCGATTTTGGTGAAATTGTTATATGTAGTTCAGATACTTTAAAATTCAATATAGTCAATTTGGGGACAATTCCTTTCACAATTGATTCCGCAAGAATTCTTGGAGCAGATCTCGATAATTTCTTTTTATTAAATACTTTGCCACAAACCGTGGACTCGATTCGTTCTATGTCATTGGTCTTTGCTGGTGCGAAAAATGAAAGAGAGTACAAAGCAATTCTTAGGATCTACATTTTCATAAATAATGCTACTCGACAAGTCGATATAGTGATTAAAGCAAAACCCAAGAAGTTCATTAACTTCGAAATCGTCGAGCTCGATTTTGGATTTGTACCGGTAGGCTTGCGCAAAGATTCAACCGTAAGGATTAGAAATTATGGATTCGATTGTGTGCTCGTCGATAATTTCTTTTCGCAAAGCCCTTCTGCGTTTTTGACCGATTTGCAAAAAAAATTACCTATTCCAAAAAGTTTCGAGCCAACTTTTCAAATTTCTTTTACTCCGTATAACGAAGGCGCTTTCGAAGATACTTTGCGAGTTCTGGTGCAATACCCTGATTGTATTGACACAATTAGTTTGCTGGTAAAGGGGTTTGGCGTGCCTCCGCAAGATGTTATTATTCGTGTTGCTAATGTACAATTCGACCCGAAAACTCAGTATGGTAGAATTCCAATATATATCAAATTAAAAGATTCTACCAAAGTCTTGAGTGCAAAAGGTCTTGAATTCAAACTCTCATTTTATTGGGCTTTGTTCAATGTTACTGGTATCGACTATGGAAAAATTATAAAGGATAGAATATCCAACCAGATAAGAGAAATCACACTTAGCTTTGGTTCGATTAAGATTGATGGACTCGAACGTAAGTTGGCAGAAGTGAATGGAGTGCCACTAATTGCCGATACAGATTTTACAATCGTAGCAATTTACGATTGTGTGTGGGACGATCCGGGATTTGTTCGAAATACAATTTTGGATTCTGGCTCAATTTCAATTCTTGTTTGTACCGAAGGTGGCAAACGTCTGGTAAAGCCAACAATTGTTAGTAATATTAATGCTTCTCCCAATGACGATGGAATCCTTCTTGAAATCAAATCAGAAGCAAAAGACAATTACCGAATAAAAGTTTATAATTTACTTGGCTCATTGATCTACGAATGGAGTGATATCGTTGGTGTGGCAACTAAGCGAATTAGAATACCTTCGGATGTGTTGCAAACAGGCGTTGTATTTATTCAAATCTCTAACTCTTTTGAAACACAAGTATTGAAAACTATTTATTACAGGTAAAGATGAAAAATTTAGCAAAATTTTTTCTATTAATATGCTCTTCTGTCATACTATTTGCTTCAAATGAAAACGAGCCAATTTTTCATTATGGTGCCGAAATAGCACTTGGTTTAAACATACACATCGCAGATTTTAACAAACTCCAAAATATCCCAAATTGCTGTCCGCGGTATTCAACTACTCTGGGGTTGGGATGGAGTTTGGCTTTTCTATTGCATAAGGACATTACGAAGGATTTTTCTTTACGACTTCGTGCCGGTTTCAATTCCGAGGGCGTTACATTCAAGGAAAATGAATTTATAGGAAACACAACGGTGAAGTATGTTGAAGACCCAACGCAGATTGTTCTTGTTCCCGTAACTGTTGAACATTTTCTTAAACCTAAACTTTTGGGGATTTTTTTGGAACCTGTTGCTTGGTATAATTTTTATGATAAGTTTTGGGCAACATTTGGTTTGAACTTTTCAAATTTGATCTTAACAAAAGTCGACCAAAAGGAGGTTATTGTTTCGCCCAACAATGTAACATTTATCGATGGTAAGAAAGAGCGCAACGAATATTTCGATTTAGATATACCGAATGCCAATAAATTTCAATTTCGACCTACTTTGGGAATTGCATACGATTTTCTAATTTATAAAGATGCATACGTTTCTCCAGAAATTCGTTTTTCAATTCCTGTTCAGAATTTGTCGAATGTTAATTGGAAATTGTCTTACATAAATTTTGGTTTAAGCGCTCGCTTTCCGGTTTATCCACCTCCAGAAATTCGATATTATTACGATACTTTGTATATTCGCGATACGGCGACCGTTGCTATTCTTGGCTTAAAAAGTGAACGCATTTTTTTATCTGAAACTAAGATTCTCGAAACTGTTCGAGAAAAAGTCGAAGATGGATATTTGTTTAAAACTTATCTTCAAGAAAAATATAAACGTGAAGTTCCAAAATTTTCTCAACTTGTTACGGATTTAAAAGTGTTTGGAAAATCCCGCCAAGGTGAGATTCAAAGCAGTCCAACACTTGTTATCGAAGAAATTGAAACCGAAGAAATGTTCCCTTTGCTACCCTATGTGTTTTTTCCAAGTGGTGAATGGGAACTAGGAAAGACGAAAATGGTGTTGATGGATAAAAAGGACTCAGATTCATTCGAAGAGAATTCCTTGCCGTGGAACACTTTGAAAATTTATGAAAATCTGTTAAACATTGTTGGTAAAAGATTAAAACAAAATCCCAAGGAAACAATTGTATTAACTGGTTGCAATAGTAACACTGGCGTCGAAGCAAACAATATTGAACTATCGCGGAAAAGAGCTGAAGCAGTTCGTGATTATCTTGTCAATATATGGGGAATCGACCCAAAAAGAATCACAATTAGAGCAAGGAATTTGCCAGAGAAAATGACAAATCCGACTATCCCGGAGGGAATCGAAGAGAACCAGCGTGTGGAAATAAGTTCGAAAGATTGGCAAATACTTCAACCGATTCGCCTTTCACAAATACAAAGAATCTCGAATCCACCATTTGTAGAATTATTACCAGAAGTTATTTCGGATGCACCAATAAAGGGCTGGAACTTAACTATAGGGCAAGGGAATATACTTCTGCGCGAATATGCTGGGGGCGACCTTCCAACGAAACTTGTTTGGAATGTTGAAGAGGAACCTATTCCCAAACTCGAAGATTCGGTGCTTTTGAAATTTTCCGCTGTGGACATTCTCGATCAGAAGAGCACTTCGAGTAAAAGTCTTAAAATTGAACAAAAAACAATCAAAAAGAAACGCGAAGAATTACTTGGAGACAAGAAAATCGAAAGATTTTCGCTTATTGTATTCGATTTCGATAAGGCAGACATTCTTCCACAACACATCCCAATATTGAATGAAATCAAAAGGAAAATTGCCACCAATTCAAAGATAACCATTTCGGGTTACGCAGACAGAATAGGCGAGGCAACATACAACAAAGAACTTGCCCTTCGTCGCTGTCTTGCAGTCAAAAATTACCTCCGGCTGCCAGATTCTCAAGTTGTTCTCGAACCAATTGGAAGTGAAGTGCTGTTGTATGATAACAATTTACCACAGGGCAGGAGCTATAGTCGTACAGTCCAGATAACTATTGAAACCCCAATTAAACCACTTAAATGACTATTTAAAGTTCATTATGAGTACAGTTTTAATTTTTTTTAATTATATATTTTTTTAAAATTTTTATTAAATTGTAATTTGATTTTAAAAGTTGAGATATTTTTTGTTAAACTATAGGGGTTGCACTATGAAAAGATTCTTTATTTTCTTGATTCTTTTCGTTTTTTATGTGTCTTTTGCTTTTTCGATTCCAACAGCAAATGAAATTCTTGCGCGCAAAAGTATTATTTTCGTCGAGAACAAAGGTCAAATTGTCGACCAGTTTGGAAACGTCAACAGGGAAGTTCAATTCGTTGCACAAGTTGATTTCGGAATTATTGTCGTCAAAAATAACACAATCAGTTTCACTTTCATCAAACAACAAAGTTCCGCTATCGAGTCTAAAAATGAAAAACTCGACAAACCTTTTGGAATCGACTCAAAAACCGAACCAAAAGGTGACGAACCCGCAACTTTTGACATTTATCGTGTGGATATGAAAATTCTCGGTGCGAACCTTAAGCCTAATTTCATTTCCAAAGAGATTCAACCTGATTGGGACAACTACTATTTACCCCAATGTCCCGAGGGAATTACATTTGTTAGAAGATATGCAACTGTTGTAATGGAGGATGTGTATCCTGGCGTGGATTTTGTTCTTTATGGTAACAAGGAGAATAAGTTCCAATATGATTTTGTTTTGAAACCCGGGGCCGACCCCAAAAAGATTGCTTTTAAATTCGAAGGAGCAACAGATATTCAAATTGCTGAAAATGGAACTTTGAAAGTATTGACTCCATTGGGTTCGATCGAGCAAGCACCACCTGTTGCTTATCAACTACCTGATCTTGATTCATATGTCAATTCTCGTGAACTATCTACTTCTGCAAATCTTGTTGTTAGTAAATTCCTCAAAAATGAAAATAATATTATTTCTTTCTTTGTGGAAAACTATGACCCATCGAAGCCATTAATTATCGACCCACCGACAAGACTTTGGGGAACTTACTATGGCGGTAGCAGTACTGAAATTGGGTATGGAATTCATGCAGATGCAAATGGTAACTCATACATTACTGGCTATACTTACTCTACCAACAATATTGCGACAGCTGGGGCATTCCAGACAACATTAAATACCACACCCGATGCCTTCTTGGTAAAATTCAACGCAAATGGTGTTCGCCAGTGGGGTACCTACTATGGTGGAAGTAGTAGTGACTATGGTTATGGGATTAGTGCAGATAGTTATGGAAATGTTTATTTTGGTGGTTATACATATTCTTCGAATGTTATTGCATCAAGCAATGGCCACCAAACTACAATTAGCACCACACCCGACTGTTTCCTTGTAAAATTTGATTCTTACGGCGTTCGCCAGTGGGGTACCTACTATGGTGGAAACAATACTGATATTTGCTATTCCTGTGCAGCGGATGCTTCGGGAAACGCTTATCTTGCTGGATATTACACCTATTCGACAGATAACATTGCTACTTCAAATGGACATCAAACTTCAATCAGTACAACCCCTGATGGTTTTCTTGTCAAATTCAATACCAATGGCGTTCGTCAATGGGGTACTTATTATGGTGGGAATAGTTCCGATTATATCTTCTCCGTTTCTTGCGATGGAAGTGGAAATGTCTATATTGGGGGTTATACCTATTCTTCGACCAACATAGCAACTTCTGGTGCTCATCAAACAATGTATGTTGTTACGCCCGATGCTTTCGTTGTTAAATTCAATACTAATGGTGTTCGTCAGTGGGGAACTTACTATGGTGGTTCCAGCACCGATTTGCTTTATGGTCTTTATGCAGATCAAAATGGGAATGTTTATTTTACTGGGTATACATATTCGTATGATTATATTGTAACATCTGGTGCTTATCAAACCACATTGAGTACAACTCCTGACGCTTATGTTGTAAAGCTGAATACCAATGGTGTTCGTCAATGGGGTACCTATTATGGCGGTAACAACACTGATTACGGTTATGGTGTTGCAGCTGATGGCAGCGGAAATGTTTATGTGGGTGGCTACACCTATTCTACAACAGGCATCGCTTCTCCCGATGGCTTTAAAACAACAATTGGAACGACTCCTGATGGTTGGCTTGCTATGTTGGCTCCCGATGGAAGGACTCGGAAATGGGGTACTTATTATGGCGGGAATAACACCGATTTAATTTATTACAATTGTGTTAAGGTAGATGGTCAAGGCAATCCATTCATTGGTGGCTACACCTACTCCACAGATATCGACCAAATTGCCACATCTAATGGTCATCAATATTCTTATAGCGCCACACCCGAGGCGTTCCTTGTTAAGTTCAGAGGGGATATTAAGCAAAATGATGCTGGGATTGTGGATATTGTAAGTCCAGTTGATAAGTTCGATT
>JBAMMD010000055.1:0-2724 GCA_039793965.1 Kapaibacterium sp. (SeqCode)
GACTTGCATGTGTTAGGCACGCCGCCAGCGTTCGTCCTGAGCCAGGATCAAACTCTCCATTGAATTTATCTCTTCTTTCTATTGTCGAGAGTTTGTCACAAGGCTGTGCTCGACATTGTTTCCTTTTTCTCTCTTATGCTCCCTCTTTTCAAAGAACTCAATTTTGTTGGGACACAAAATTAAAAACTTTTTTTTAAATATCCAAATACTTTTTAAAAAATTTTTTTCTCTTCCTTGCCCCAAACTTTTAAAAGAACTTTTTTATCTAACCCCGCAAATGGGACTACAAAATTAATAACAAATTTTCAAATATCCAAATCTTTTTTAAAAAAATTTTTCTCCCCTTGTACTTCCTTCTGTAAAGAACGCTTGGACAACTATAAACGAATATTTTACCATTTATTGTATTTTTTTCACATTCTCTTAACTTTTTCTTTATTTAACCCCAAGGTTATTGTTCTACCTAATCTTATTGTTCTTTTCCTTGCTTTCCGTATCAGGGTTTATGATTAAAACTATTGAATACTTTATAGATTGATTCATCGCACCAGAACGTATTTTGAAATTGGCTTTGATGTTTCTGGATACCATATCGTCACAAAATAAACCCCTTTTGCAAGTCGCCCACTTGCAATTAATGTCATTTCAATATCTCCGCCGTTCCTCACTTGGTATTTCTGAGTATTTATTAATGCGCCCTCAATTGTATAAAGATTAGCCGAAAATTCGCTTCTTTCACTCTCCTTTTGCTCTGGAAATCGGTATATCCTTTGCGAAATAATAATCTTCAAAACCGTTTTATTACCTTCGTGCGATACTTCAATGTTCTTTATTGTATATTTCTCTTTACTATCATTAATTATAAAGTTATTTGAAAAATTGCTTGGGTCAAACGAGCGAGGCAACAAGCCACTCTCCGTACTATCTGATGGGATTTTCCAAATATGATGGGTTGTATCGTATTGATAATAGCGATTAAAAATTTTCGCAGTGTAATTGCTATCTGAAAACATAAAATATAAATTGGGTGGCAATTCTTCCAAAAGTGGCTGTCTGTTTTTTGCGGCAACAATACTATCAAGATATTCAACAACTTTTTCATAATAAAAATGATTGAATCTTTTCCAATCAAATTTACATTTATAACCGAGCACACGATAAATACTATCACATTCCGCATACTCCTGAAAAGCGGATAAATTGGCTCGGGCTACAACCGGTGCAAGCAACATACCAAACGTAGTTGGACCCCATCGTCGAATTGAAATCCTTATGTAAACATCAATCCCTGAAAATTCATCCGGTAAATTGCGAATATGATTTATTCTATACGGTTGTATACCATATGCAATAGCATAGGGGCAATTGTTATTTGGTAAAAAGCCTACGCTATCAATCGTCCAAAGTACTTGATTATCCGAGGCGCGAACCAGTTGGACCACCCATTCGCTCGTATCAAGAATGCAATTCAAAAAGTCAATTTGGAAAAACTATTGCATATCGGAACTCAAAAATAATGCTGTATCGGTTGGTGAAGTTCCTTAACAACTTCGCCCGGCATTAAGTTTTCGGTAGAATAGAATTTTTGAATTTGGTATATAACTAAATATATCTGTTCGAACAGCATTTGTTAGCAAAGAATCTTCGCCCAAAATCGAAGAACCAACTACGTATTCATTTCCACGTGATTTGATGAACCATGGTTGTGAACTGTTGCAAATTCCCTGATTAAAATTTAAATATATTCGGTTTTGCTTCTTTGTTGAATCCTCCCAGCGAAATTCCCCAATCTGTAAGCTTACATCACAAGTATCGAAAACATTTTGATATAATGCATAGGAAAGATAACGCGCATCTTCCTTACGAATGCTTAAAATAAAATTATTATAGTCACACTCAGGACAATCCTCGGCAAAAGTGGGCAAGAAAAAGCAAATAGTAGCCGCAAAAAGCACAAGGATTTTTTTTAGCCTCCTTTCCATTTTGCACTCCTCTTTGTTCAACAACCAAAGATTGGAGATAATCCACATAATTTAATTTCTATCGGCGCAACAAAGCCTTCGATGTGGCACTTTCCTTCCACCCGGGTTCAATTTTTACACAAATTCGCGTCTCCTCGTTGCAATTATTTTTCTCTGTAGGGTCAAGATAATAGTTGCTTTCAACTGTGTAGCCAGCAAAGTATTTACAAAAGGCTGGTTTTTCTACTATGTAACTTCCACAGTTTAAATTCGGAAGCAAAAAACCATCTCTATCAACACATACCATCTGGCATTGGACAATACATTTGTAATAAACTTCCCCACAAAAATACATTCTTAATCCCGAGGCTTTCAGCTCTTTACAACAAGGCGGTGTACAGGGTTTGCTGTCCTTTCGCGGGTTTGCTGTTGTTGCCGAAACATTTGAAATTGGAAAAAAGAATAGCAGGAGAAATGATATAAAAAGTATCCACCTTTTCATATCACCTCCCCAATCAGTTAGTAAATTCAAGACAAAATTGCTAAAAAAATTTTTTGTGAAATATTTTTTTGTTTTTGTAATCTTTTTATTGTTTCAAAAATTAGAGTCATAAAAATAAGAAATTATTAATTAAAAATGTCCAGCGAAAGGTGCGCCGTTACCAAAAAATGTTGACTGCAGAGCCAGCCACTGAAACATAATACCTCTAAGTCTTCTGGCTCCCAGAGTGTCCAAGTTATAAAACTTTTAAATATTATGTCA
>JBAMMD010000056.1:0-2593 GCA_039793965.1 Kapaibacterium sp. (SeqCode)
GCCTGTAAATCCATTGGCATAGAAATTCCAACTCTTTGCTATCTTGAAGGTATTTTAGAAGAGGGTGTATGTGGCGTCTGTGTAGTTGAAGTAAAAGGATCCCGTACATTGCAAAGGTCTTGTATAACAGAAGTTTTAGAAGGTATGGAGATTTACACGAATAGTCCACTTGTTAGAACAGCTCGAAAGATAAACCTTGAACTTGCACTTGCCCATCACGATGTTTCCTGCCCAACATGTGTAAGAAATGACAATTGTGAACTTCAAACTGTTTCCAATAAGCTTGGAGTTAAAGAGGTTACATTCCCGCAGATTGAATCTTTTTATGAGAAAGATTTAGGGGGTCCTGTTGTAAGGGATCCGTCTAAATGTATTTTTTGTAGGCGTTGTGTCTCTGTTTGTGAAAACATACAGAACGTGAACGCCTTAACGGTTGCAAAAAGAGGAATCAAAACATACATTGGAGCACCTTTTGATTTGAAACTTGTAGATTCGCCATGTGTGAACTGTGGACAATGTATCATGAATTGTCCTACAGGTGCTTTGTCAGAAAGAGACGATACTGAGAAGGTATGGGAGGCTTTGAGCGATCCAGACAAATATGTTGTTGTTTCAACTGCTCCTGCCATAAGGGCTTCTCTGGGTGAACTTTTTGATTTGCCACCTGGTACTTTTGTACGTGGAAAAGTTGCTACAGCATTAAGATTACTTGGATTTAAGCAAATTTTTGATACTAATTTTACAGCTGATTTGACAATTGTAGAAGAAGCACACGAACTTATTGAGAGAGTTAAAAATAACGGTGTGCTTCCAATGACAACTTCATGTTGCCCTGGATGGATAAAATATTTGGAAGAATATTACCCCGAGTTTATTCCAAATGTTTCAACATGTAAATCGCCACAGCAAATGATGGGTGCGATAATAAAATCTTATTTCTCTGAGAAGACCGGTATTCCCAAAGAAAAAATTTTCCATGTTTCTATTATGCCATGCACAGCAAAAAAATACGAAGCGGAACGGCTAGAAATTAATGCATCACAAGTTAAAGATGTTGATGTAGTTTTAACAACGAGAGAAATTGCTCGGATGATTAAAGAAGCTGGTATAGATTTTGTAAATCTTGAAGACTCTGATTACGATCTTCCGCTCGGTGAATACACAGGAGCAGCAACTATTTTCGGAGCAACCGGTGGTGTAATGGAAGCTGCACTTCGAACTGCCTATGAAATGGTAACAGGTGAAACACTTGAATCGGTTGATTTTATTCCACTAAGAGGGTTAGAAGGAATAAAAGTTTCTGATGTGGATATAGACGGAGTAAAAATTAGAGTTGCTGTAGCTCACACACTTGGGAATGCATCGAAATTACTTGAAAAAGTAAAATCAGGCGAGGAGAAGGTTCATTTTATCGAAGTGATGGCATGCCCCGGAGGTTGTATTGGTGGAGGAGGTCAACCAATTCCAACAACTGATGAAATAAGATTAAAGAGAATTCAAGCACTTTACAAGGATGACTCGGAAAGACAATTAAGGAAATCTCATGAAAACCCATACATTAAGAAACTTTATGCAGAGTATCTTGGTGAAATTGGTGGGGAGAAAGCCCATCATTTATTACACACCCATTATATCCCTCGAAGTCCATGGGAGAGAGCAGAAAAAATTGAGTTGAATAAATAGATTTAAAAAGGATACGAATCTGAGACGAGGGCTTTTGCCTGAAATCGAGGATTCCCTGAAAGCGTTAGCAATTTGCCTGGATGGGAATCCAGGCATTTAAAATATAAAAATTAAGAATAAGGAGGTAAAAGAAATGGACAAAAGACTGAAGTTTGTAACTTATGGTGCAGTGCTTTTAGCACTCGCTGCGGTGTTCCCGTTGTTGAGACTACCACAGTATATTACTGGTTCTGCTGTAAACTTTGTTTTGATTATTGCTGCTTATGTTTTGGGGATGTGGGGTGGAGTAACTATCGGTCTTCTTACACCTTGGATTGCTCTTATTGCAGGTCAAATGCCTTTTGTTTACATGCCGCCATTTATTATGATTGGAAACGCTTTATTCGTGATTTCTTTTGGATTGTTGAAGAGGTTTAAATTGGGTGGAATGATAGCAGGAATTTTAGTTGGCGCATTTTTAAAATTTGCTTTCTTATCATTTGCTGTAAGGTATCTTGTAAAAGCACCTCCAAAGCTCATTGCTATGATGTCAACTCCTCAATTGTTTACAGCTTTAATTGGCGGAGTCCTTGCTTTGATTGTAATTGAAACTAAATTATTGCCTGAGGAAATTTTAAAATGAAAAGGGTTGGTGTAGTTGGAATAATAATTAAAAACAGAGAAATTAATGCACCAAAGGTAAACTCAATACTTACTGAATACGGAGAGTTCATTTTGGGAAGAATGGGAATTCACGAAAAAGAAAGAGGTATTGGACTTATAACTCTTATTATTGAAATGGACACTGATACTTTTGGAGCGTTTACAGGTAAATTGGGACAGATTAAGGGTGTTACTGTTTGCTCTACCCTCAGTAAGGAGGTATCAAATGAGTGAGTTAGTGAATGTTAAAATCGATGGTAAGCCCTAT
>JBAMMD010000057.1:0-2554 GCA_039793965.1 Kapaibacterium sp. (SeqCode)
ACGCGAAAACACACAAAGAACTCGCACAAGCAATAAAGTTCTTCAGTAAAAGCAAGAAGCCGGCGGAGAAGGCTTGACGCGCTAGCAGTGCAGCTCATACAATTTGACGTGTTTTTCCTGATACAATAGCTTTGCATTCGACTGTAGGAACGACTGGTTTATCGCAAAAATATCGCCTTCTATTCCCCCCGTATACAGGTAAGTAATTCCATATTTCTTGATTAAATCGCAGTCACCGCCGAGCATCGCGTCTCGCTCCTGCTCCGCTTTAGTAAAGTTGAAGCCATGTGTTTCAATCCAGAACTTTTCTCCTAAGAAAACTTTGCGTCCTACAAGACCGTAAGCGCAAGTATATTCGTTGTTAGTCAGCAGCGTAGCGTTCGCAGGGATGTTCTTATCAATGAAAGCGCAGCCGCGCAAGTCATATTCATCAAAAAAGGGAATCTCCGACTGCGAAAAGAAAGAATACGCCACAATAGCCCCCCCAAAAGAAACTAAAAGTAATGCCGGAATGACCAGAACTAAAAACCATTTTTTGAAATCAATTAATTTAACAAAAAAGGCAGCAGCAAAAATTACTAGAATATAAAATAATGGAAAAATGAATTTCATTGAATCCCACTCAAAAACAAAAAACTTGAAGAAATTCACCAGCAAAAATGCAGGAATAAGTGAAGCAAAAACTATTTTTTCTGAAAAAGATCCTTTCCAAACAAGGTAGATTATGGCCGGAATAAGAATAAGGCCAATATTTTGAAGCCAGAACATGGTTACTCCAAAAATACTTTTATCTGCCGAAAGAAATCCAAAAATTAGAGAAGGCGAAACCGCGGAAGATGCTTTATCCGCGAAGAAAAGTAGGAAGGGCAAGGCAAAAACAATTAACAAAATAATTGAAGTCCAAAAGTATTTGTCTTTAAGTTTACTGAAAATAACGCCACTTAAAAACAACAAAACCGCCGCAGTAACCGAAACAAAAGGATGCCAACCAAAACTTAGACTGATAAGCGGCCCCATTAACAAATAGAAATATTTCTCATTTTTCGGCTTTTCAATAATAACAAGAGCTAGCAGCAGAAACAAAGCTAGCGCAAAAATAAAATTTCTTTGTAAAACGAGAGTTTCTACAAATGCATTATCAAAAACAAAACCCTTTGAAAAATAGTTGGCCGGAACAATCTTGAAGTTTTCAGAGCTTACTTCGCTCCAATAAGGGATAAAAAATAGCGACCCCGCAAAAATAATCAAGAAAATAGCAACTGCAGCGGCGCGCTGTCCGCCGATCTTTTTGGCCGTAAAGAAAACTAACGATAAAACTGAAGCCGCTCCAATGCCTAACGCCAAATATGTGGCTACTATAAAATCTAATCCAAGCGAAGTAAAGACAGCTATAAACAAGTCAGTAAAATAATAGTATCGCAAAGGTTCTTGTGAAAAAATAGGGTATTGTGGCGGGAAATTACCTCCATTAGCAATAGACGTAACTATAGCATTGTGAAACGAGAAATCTATAGGTATTCCATAGATATTGCCGTTGGCCCCATAATGGAAAAAAATTAGGTAAATCAAAATAAACAGAATAAAAAATGAGATAAATACTACGAAGAATAAACGCGGTATTTTTACCTCCGATCTCAGCCAGATCAAAATCGCAAAAATTATTACTGCATTAATCAAAACTGAAAGATTCGAGAAACCCGTCAGAAGGGAGATTACAAATAGTAGCGCAGTAAATATGATAACTCCTATTGGAAAAGCAGCCAGGTGTGGGTTTTTAGAAAATTTAGAAGAAACAAAAAAGCCGAAGAAATAAATTAAAATAATCAAAACTAGAGAAGAAAAAAGCGCGGCAATAAAGAGAAAGATATCGCCCAAAATAATACCTGCCAAAGCAAATTTTTAAAAGCCCAAATTGTTCCCATTACGTGCGCGCATTACTGGTAACTATAATATTAGTTTTCTTTTTTAGTCTTGTCAATTCAGCGTGTGTATTGGCAAATTTAAGCAGCATTCAAGTTAATTGTGGCGGAATTATAACTTATTCTTGGAATCTGCCTTACAACTTGACTGATGTAAATACAACTATTTACTACCAAACTGGGCCAAGTTGTGGAAATTGTGGATTTTGGCCAGGCTGCTTCGAAACAGGCACTTTGAGGGTTTGGAGGGGCGGAAGTACAGTTTATATCGTCCCATCCGAACCTTGGAATCAGAATTATGGTTCCTGGTATGGTTTGTACTCTTTTAATTTTTCAAAGAATTATGCAACCCCCACAAACAATGATGCGTATTCTCTTGAGAATTGGGACGACGCAGCCGGATGGATAAACCAACCCTTGCGTATAACTAACGTTACTATTTGTTATACTACTCCTTTTACACAAAATCTTGGCTCGCTAGAACAAATGATAATCAACACTACGAGTAGTATTTGGAAAAATAGCATAACAATTACCGGCACAGGCATCTGCAACTATTTTATTCCTCACAGGGATTTCCTGAACGGCTCTATTTCTTTGTTCAATTCTTCTAACGCGAGCGTGTTCTTTGTTTT
>JBAMMD010000058.1:0-2433 GCA_039793965.1 Kapaibacterium sp. (SeqCode)
ATCTATATGTAACTGGGAACATTGAAGCAGATGGAACGATATATGGAACATTGGGGAGCCCACTACCGGGCACATTAAGCGATGGTGCTGGTATTGCGACATTCACGTATAATGGTTTGGCAAATGCGACTGTAGCAGTCAATGTAGATGGTAGCACGATAGGGATTAACGGAAGCGACCAAATATATGTTCCGACTGGTGGAATTACAACAACCCAGATACTGGATGGTACAATAAAAGATGCAGATGTAAACGCAGCTGCGGCGATAGCTGGAACAAAGATAAATCCGGATTTTGGAGCGCAGAATGTAACAACAACTGGTGACATCAGTGGAAATAACATTCTTGCAAGTGGAACCTTCCAGGGTAATTTACAGAACAGCGTAACTGCAGGAACAGGGTTGACAGGAGGTTCTTTCAACAACAGTGGTAGTGTAACATTTGCAGTTGACCAAGGATACAATTTTGCTTGGACTGGGAATCAAACTTGGGCAGGTACATCGACATTTAACAATGCAGTAAATGTTGGTGGAACGAATGACGTTAGAATAGGGACAGGAACATTTAACAATCCATCCGCTGCTGCCGATCTATATGTAACTGGGAACATTGAAGCAGATGGAACGATATATGGAACATTGGGAACAGCATTACCCGGAGTTTTGAGTAATGGTGCTGGTATTGCAGCATTCTCGTACAATGGTTTGACGAACCAGACTGTAGCAATAGATTACACTGCGGCTGGCACTTGGACTGGTACACAAACATTCTCAGCAGCTGGTAATGGTTTAGTTGTAACAACTAATGCTGATTTCCAAGGTAATATTGCGAATTCCACTGGAAACTTGAAATTAAATGATAATGTTGATGTTACTGGAAATGTAGTTCCATCCGCAGATAATACTTATGACCTTGGAAGCAGTGCTAACAATTGGAGAAATGGTTACTTTGCAGGAAATCTTGATGTTGAAGGCTATATTTATAATGATGCTGGTATTAATGTATTAGTAAATGATAATTTGTTACCCAATACAACTAATACCTACGACCTTGGTTCGAATTCCTTCCGCTGGTCTACTATTTATGGACAAAATCTTAACCTGACTGGGAACATTAATGCTACCGGTCTTGCAACTATTGGCACAGTTAATGTTGGTGGGAATCTCAGTGTCGGAGGAAATTCAAATTTACAAGGGAATGTATATAATAGTGGTGGCGATGTAACCATCAACGATAATCTTACAATACCCGATGGTGCCGGAAGAGTTAAACTATCCTATGGTTCCTATACAGTTCCTGGTACGAATAACCTCTCCATTACAACTTCCACAGTTTCAGTTGTGACGATTTCTTCCAATAACGATGGTTTTGCTGACAACGTCTCATTGACAGCTGGTACTGATGGTCAAATTCTCTATGTATACTTCATTGGAACTGACCAAATTAACATTGCTGGCGAAAGTCTGATTTCATCAATTAACGGTCGAATTGGTATCACATTGGTTTATGCAAATGGTGGCTGGCAAATTGTTGGCAATTATATCTATTAATAATTTGAATCGGCACTCCTCCCTCCCAAAAGGAGGGTGGGGTGCTTGTTATTTAAGATATCTAATAAAATTAAAATATATATTTTAATTTTATTAGATATTTGGAACATTTTTTGATTATCATTAATTTTAATAATAGGGAGGCTTTATGAAGACTTCAAAACATTTGGTTCTCTTTTTTGCTCTTTTGCTTTCTGTTTTCACAGCGAGCGCTTTGACAGAGTCAATTGACTTCCGCGACTTTGCGACAAACTCATCAGGGGTGTTGCAAACAAACACGACTCTTTACGAAGTGAATATTCGAATTTTGAATGGCTCTACCCCAATTTATGAGGAAACATTTTCTGGGGTAACCACAGATGAATTCGGAATATTTCGAATTCAAATCGGTACTGGAACTGTTGTATCTGGGGACTATAGTACAATTACTCCATCAAGCAATTTGTGGATTAATTGCAGAATCAAGATTAGCTCGGGCGACCCGTATCGAACGGTCAATCAAATTCGATTGCTGAATCAAGTTGCGAAAAACGCTGTTGGAGTCGGCAACACAGTTGAATCCTCGGAGATAACCGATGGAACAATTATGGATGTCGACATTAATGCAAATGCCGGGATACAGGTGAGCAAACTTGCCGGCGGCTCGGTTGGCGATTTTCTTGTAACCGATCCGTTAGGTACTCCCACTTGGTCCTCTTTCCCACCGAGTGGTGCAATTAACACCCAACCTCCAATAATTGGCGATGGAACTGGGGCAAATCCAATTACTCTTGATTACAATACAACTTATTTCGACCTTGATGGCTCTTTTAAGTTAATCGTTGCCGACAATGCAATTACCACTGCGAAGATAGCAAATGGAGCAGTAACAAGTGCGAAGATA
>JBAMMD010000059.1:0-2405 GCA_039793965.1 Kapaibacterium sp. (SeqCode)
GCTACGAGCTTGCCGAGAATAATCTTATAGATAATTTCAAAGAAGCTCTTGAGAACGAAAAGTTCAGTGGTAAGCTTACTTAAATGATTTTACTGAGTTGTATCTCTCTCTTACTCCTTGAAAAATGCTCCTACGAAAAAGCCTGATACGATTGCAAACACAAAGATTAATCCGTTAAAAAGCAATACAAACTTCCACCCAAGAACTGTTATTGCAAATGGAATCCAGGCAACTTTTATTGCCCAGGCACCGATTGTCGCTGTGATAACACCTGCTGAAGCCCCTTTGCCTTGCAGTTCTTTGAAAAATGAATAGAACATATACGCAGGTCCTATCATTACAGTGCCAAAAAGAGTGCCGATAAGGATTCCTTTAAGTCCACTTTGTTTAGCATTGATTTTCCGAATGGTTTGTTTTTGGATCGTAGTAGATACAAAAGAGGGAAGCAGGGACATGCTACAACAGTTGAAAAACTTGGGCACGTTTTTGAAGCACAAGGTAGTGCACAAGTGACGATAACCGAAACTAAGCAGCAAATATGTCTCTTCCCTTCAATAGAAACAGATACAGAGATATCAAGATGATTGCAATTGACAATAGAAAATCAGCTTTCACGTTAAAGACGGATACTATTAAAGCGCCGAGGAGTGGTGCGTATATACCACGAATTCCACAAGTGAAAAGATGAAGCGAAGACAAATCCTCGGTTCTGTAATCAGGATTACTAATCGAGAACGTCTGCCAGAAAAATGATATAGAGGACTCTCCTATGCCACAGAAAATGTTTGCAACAATCATGGTGAGGTAATTAGGGAATAATGCATATATCAATGCCATTCCAATGATGCTTGCTATACCAATGGTAAAAGTAGCATAGAGGCGGGATATGTTTTTCACATAACGTGACCAAATTTCCATACCAAGTATGTATGAAACGTTATTGATTGCAAGCAGCACACCTATCTTTGCATTTGAAAGGTTGAGAATATTCACTTCCAAAATTGGGATCGCAGGCAATATCATAAGCATGCCTGTGCCGGCTACCATGAAAATTAGAACGAGCCTCATTATATTGGAATCTTCTTTTATTATTGTAATTACGTTTGTTTTTTCTAAATCGGTAGAATAAGGCTTAGGATTGCTTCTAAGAATGATAATCCCCGAAATTAACAGTGTAGCACTCGCCATTAGAAAAGTAGTCTTGTAACCCCAAAATCCCATAATGAGCCCCGAAAATGCAACGATAAGTGTGTACGAAGTGCTACGGAATTCATCAAAGCGTGCCATCACGTTTACTGCCAAATCCAGATAAAGTAAATCAATCAAGGCAGGGTAGAGCACATCCCATGCCCCAAATAATATGAAATAAGCAATTACAAGGAATGAAAAAGTTAAAGGTGTTTTCATAAAAGAAAGAGCCGAAAGTATTATTGAAGCTACGAATATTGCAATTGAAAGTGCTTTGTTGATTGTAATCTTCTCAGTGAGATAGGACCAAAAAGGGGCAAAAATATTTCCAAGATAAGGGCTGCTTGATATGATGCCAATCAATAATGGGGTCGCCCCCAAGCGAGCAGCTATGACAGCAAAGAATGCTGATGATAAGCCCTGAGTTAGCCCAATATTAATAGGAACTACTGCGTCAGATTTCTTAAAAGTCATTTTACAATCATAAGCACGCCGACAAACTTTCCTTCATAGGATAATTCAGTTTTGAGTCCAAAAGGGCCGCTCCAATATCGCATCACTTTGACTTCTTCGATTGGTACTTTGTTGAGTAGGTAGCCAACTTTGCTTCCATTGTATCTCAGAATGATTTTGCTGCCCTTATCAACCAGCTCTACTTTCTTGAGGATTTGAGGTACACATACTTCTAACGCTTCAATTGTAATCGGTTTTGAAAATAGTTCCTTAACGCATTCCTCATTCATCTTATTACCTCCTTTTAGAATATTATACACTCATTCCTATTGCAAAACCACCTAGGACTGCGAGGGACAATGCAGCTTCAAAACCAAGGATCTCTCACTGTCAGAAACCGCTCTTTTCGAATTCGGAGTCTCATTTGTAAAGACACCTTTATAAATAATCACATTTGCCCCGTCAATGCCTTGTATTCTAAAGACTAACGATTCTGAGCCCACCGCCAAAATAAGCTCATCTCCATTCTCCCAAAACCTTTCTTTAGTCGCATTCACCCCGAGCCTTACATAAACCTTTAGCCTCTTTAATTCTTTTTTACAACTTATCTTACCACAAATATTTTACCACAGAAGAAGGAAAGAAAAATGCAAAATTTGATATTTAACGAGAAAACGGAAGGGAAGTTTTGAGAACTGTTTAGATACGATAAAATATTGTTATGGAAGCTATAAAAATTTATTTTGGTATTTTTGGCTATCTGT
>JBAMMD010000060.1:0-2374 GCA_039793965.1 Kapaibacterium sp. (SeqCode)
TGCATCCTCAAGTGCTTTAGGCGGTAATGTAAAAACACCGCAAATGCTTCAAAATGCAATAGCCAAAATGAACGAAAACAACCAAAAAGCATTAGACCTTTTTGGACAACAAGTTTCTATGGGCAGAAATCTTATTTCGCAGTTAAATGACCCAATGACGCAACAGGAATTTGCTCTCAAATATATGAACGGACTTTTAGGAAATGTGGTGCAATACATTGGTAAATTGGGAACTAACCCGCAAGATATAATAACATCTTTGTCAAATATGTATAAGGCAAATGACCAGTATAACAATTTAATGAACCAATATTTTGCAACAATGCTTGGGCTCCAGTATAATTTGCCAGCAGAGATAAACAAAGAGTTTGACAAACAAAATGCAATAGCCCAGCAGATGTTGGGAAATATTGTAGGGGGGGAACAATGGATTTTTTAAATAATTTTTCTTTATTTTCGCCACAAGCTATGCCAAGTGCAACAAAAGCACCATCACATATTACAGCGCCTCCATCTTCTACACCGCCTCCAGAAATTCCTCAAACAGTGTCTGTGCCTAATATAGCACCAGGACCCCAAACAGAAATCCCAGCAGAAACCTCTGCACCTACTGGAACCAGTAAAGCCACGCCATCTATGAAACAAAATATTTTTGATACAATTATTAAAGCAATTAAATGGCAAGAAAGCTCAAACGGAAGAGACCCAAAGGCAAAAGGAAATGTAATGCAGGTTGGGTCGCTTGCGCTTCAAGAGTATAATAGATTAGCACAAGAAATAAACAAAACATCAAAACAAAAGTTGCCGATATTCAAACTTTCTGATATGAACAACCCTAAAAACAGTGAGTTTGTTGGCAGACGATATTTTGCTTATTTGCTTTCTAAATACAAAGGTGATGTAATTAAAGCTATAGAAAAATACAACGCAGGCGGAGACCCAAATTATGTTCACCATATTATTAAGAGGCTGGAAAGCATTGACCCAAATCTTGCAAACGATTTAAAACAAAAAGTTGCTGGACTGCAAACAGGAACATCACAAACAGTTTCGCATATTGATTATAATTTTAACAAAATGCAAACAGAGCTTCTTACAAATATGACATCCCTTTTGCTAAAACATCAAGAAGAGGGCAACCTGACACAGAAAAAATTAGAGAATATTTATAAAGAATACCAGGACAAACTTGGTTATTTGCAGTCTGCATATGCGCAGATAAAATTGAATTTGCCAGAACCTCCCACACCTCCAAAGCTTCAATCAATACAACAGCAATTGGGTGTTATAGGAAATCTTGTGTTTGCCATTATGGGTATTGTTGGAGCAATTAGAGGCGGTAAAATATTAGATGGTTTTATACAGCTGGCAAGGGGTTTTAAATTATATGACGAAGAAAAATTTAATAATGACTTAAAAGAATATGAAGCGCAAATTAAAAATTATCAATTGGAAGCTTCTAAGACATTAGATGAATACAATGCGTTAGTCCAAAAAATAGCAAGCAGTCAGAAATTAGCAGAAGAAGAATATAAAATACAAGAAAAATTGGTTGAAAGACCATATCAAACGGTTTTAGATGAAGTTAATATCTATAAAGCACTATTAGATGTAATCAGCAAAATCAATGCAAATGAAAGCAAAAACAAAATAGCAGAGGCATATCTTGCAATGAAGAAAGCAACGATTGAACTTGGCCAGAAGAAATTAGAGGCGGAAATTGAACTTGTCAACAAGAAATTAGAGGAAGAAGCAAAACACCACAGGGAAGAAATTGAACTTGGCTACAAGAAATTAGAGGAACAAAAAGAATACCACGAAAACATAATTAAGCTTGGTGAAGAAAAGATAACAGCTAATTCTGGCGGTGTAGCAAAACAAATAGCAAAAAAGATGGAATGTGAAAAGAAATATGGCAAAGGAGCACCACAGTGTCAATGAGTGATGAGCTTATAGCTTTTTCACAAGGATACGCAGAGCCTAAAATTTCAAAAGATATTGGAGATACATCAAAAACACCTCAAACGCCATTGACAGAGACCAGCCCAAAGCCAGAAAAATATGATTCGAATGATTTAAATTCTTTTAGAACTGGCAAATATATTGACCCTCATCAAGAAGGACTAACTGCGTTTAAAAAAGTTAAAACTCCAAAACCAGTTATAGAGAAACCCAAACAGCAAGTTACAAAACAACAGACAATAAAGATAGGCGAACTCAATCCTCTTTTGCAAAAGGCTTATGGCGTCCAAGCACCAACCCAAATGCAATTAAAACACGCAGCTCAAAAAATCTTAAAACAAAAACCAATCCAAAATAATTCAATGATTCAAAATGTAGCATTGGCAACTGGTGCGTGGAAGGGATTAGAATT
>JBAMMD010000061.1:0-2369 GCA_039793965.1 Kapaibacterium sp. (SeqCode)
TCAAGAAACTCCCTGTCATATTCAACCATCTTTTCACCTCGGTATATAATAAGCAAAAGCACATATTTGATTAAGCTCTCTCTTCTTGGCACTTATGGGTCGTTCTTAATTGTTGCTTTCGGTAGTATAAGAAAGTGGTTGCATTACAACGTTGGAGCATAAGATAATACTGTAATCGATATATCGCCAAGCAAAATTTATTCCATTAGAGAGGCACTTATAGGAAAGCTGCCAATGAGAAGAATGGACTTTAAGAAAGAATATGAGGAGCACTGAAGTAATAGCAATTGAATTCGCTTTTACATTCCGTCAAAAGAATCATGCAAATTTCCACCAGTATAGACTACAGTCTTTACTACCCTACCATTTCCTCTCAAATTCGCTCTATTTAAACCTCTGGCTTGTGCGTATCCTGCTATAACAGCGCCTCTGCCCGGCGAGCTGGACATTTGGAAGCTTCCTTTATGGAAATCACTAACGATCGTTGAGCGTCTATTCCTCCTCAAAGCCTTAATATGGGAGGCCACTAAGTATAATAATTCGAGGGATAATATGAGGGTAATGCACTTTAGGATAACGATATCGTGCTTTAAGCTTCTGTAGCTTTTGCCTGTGCTGGTTGTAATTGATTTATATCCGCTCGTATTAGCTGGAGAGGCGAGCGCCGGTGTTGTATTTGAGGACTGCAAGCTAGACCCTGATGGAGATACCGCACCAGGCACGCTTGTAGTGATGTTGGAAGCGCTTAGATTGTTCGCTATAGCGAATTTCACAATCGCATTTTGGATAGTAGGACATGCCCCGCCTCCGTCGCCATCCATTGCAGTAACAGTATAATTCTGACTCGGCATGTAAATCGTTGCAAGTTTGAAAAGGCACCAGCTCGTTGTTGATTTGCTCAAATATGTGGTGCCGTTTTGGCCCACCACATTTATTCCCAACCATCCAGAATCGCCAGTGGCAACGTAGATAGAAAGGTTTCCACCGCTCCAATAGCATGTAGCGTTTTTTGTAGAATCGAAGGAGTCTCCAAAGTTAAGGCTCAAATTGGCGCAGGATTGGATTGGGCTATTAGCTGCTCCGGCAAGCCCAACGGCGAGCATGGTCAAGAGCAAAATAGGCATCACAAGTGTTTCCATTCTCATAACAATCAATTTATTTTATAGCTTATTTTCTTTATTTTTTCAAACTGAGCAAAAGCTGAATTAAGTTCAAGCTGCCAAAAAGCCCCAAAAACCAAAATCGAGGCAAAAAGGACGGTTAGAGATATTATAGACCCACTTATAAAGACAAACACAATGGCGATTGCAGGCACCAATATCGCAAGAAGACTTAGCTTTAGCATCGCACCAAAGCTGCCACCGAAATACTGCATGCTGAGCTCCAATGCCTGGCTCCTGGTCCTTTCGCTTCTTGCCACGATTAGAAGAGGTGCAAGCGCGAACCGAATCGTTACTAAATAGGACACGATTGCTATCGTACCAAATATATAAAAGAAAATGTAATTTGAAATCTTGAAGTAAAAGAGCGCCAAAGCTGCTAGCATGTATGTGAACGCGCTGAAGCTTGAGAGTGAGATAGCAATCATTTTTGACATTGATGCACTTCCATTTTTTCTTATTGGGAAGGTTTTGGAAAATCCTACAATGCCTCCAAATATCACATCAAGGATGTAAAAAAGTAGCAAACTTACAAAGGCAGGCAGCACAATGTCTGTGCCTATTTTTGGCAGCACTGCCACAAAATAATAAAACAGAAAAGAGATGATTGTCGCTTCAGGCACTTCGGCTACTATCATCGGCAAGATATATTGAGGTTTTATCGAGCCCAAAGTCTTTCTTGCGCTAAGCCCCTCATATGAAGTATATACTGTATCATTTTCAAAATTATATTTTTTAGGGGTGGCTGCAAATTTTATATTCATTGCCTCTTTCGCTTTTACAGGCATTGTCTTATCCTCTATTTACACAGGGTTGGCGCTTCTTACGGGTAGGACTACGGCTGCGCTTCCGTTAGATTTTGGAGTCTTGCCTGTATACTTTACCGCGGTGCCTACAGCAGTAACTTCCATCCAATTGCCAGCCATATACTCTATCTTAAGCTTTACACCTACTATGCCATCAGCTCCGAGCTTCGCAGCTTCTTCTTTCATCCTGCTAAGCGCCATCTCCCTTGCATTGTACATAAGCTCGGTTATTTGGGGAATCTCGCCTTTTTGCAATCCTTTGATCCCGCTTGCTACACCTCCAATAAAGCCCATACTGTAAACGGAGTTGCCCAGAACCAACGCAAGAGGCTGATAACCCCTATCCAACAGAAGCCAAAAGTCGCTTGTTGTTAGATCGCTCGTGAAAGGTTCCGACCTGCTT
>JBAMMD010000062.1:0-2281 GCA_039793965.1 Kapaibacterium sp. (SeqCode)
GGAAAAGAACATTTTGTAATATTTTTCTTTGATGAGATAACAAATGTTACTTATACTGAAGTTCTAAACTTTCTTATGAAGTTTACTGATGAAGGTATTTTGGTAAACAAACGACTGCCAGATCATATTAAACAACATGTCTTAATTGCAGCAGCAGGTAATACAATAGAAAACAGTGAGCTTGCTCAATTTAATAAATTACCGAGTCCGATTATGAGGCGTTCTACTTCAATAATAGATGTTACTTTTTCTTCAAAAGATTTTCTAAAGTGGTCTAAAGGTAAATTACATCCTTATGTGTGGGGCTTTCTAGAACAATTCCCACATTATGCTTATATCACACTACAAAAGAAACAATCAGATAGTAAAATGGAAATTACTCCTTCAAAATGGTTTGATGTGTCGGCAACTATATCTGGAATACAAGACGAAACAGAAGAAGATTGGCAAATGGATGAAGAAACTTTAAAAGAACTTGATCCTAATATGCGGGAAACAAATTTGGATCAAACAAGCATTGTCTCAGATACTTTAAAAGCTACTTTGGGAGATATGTTAGGTATTCTATTTGACAATTATCTTCAACATGCACAAAAGTTACCTTCTATAAGCGAATTAGTTGAAAAAGGTATATCAGTTGTACCATATTTTGCTAGGATAGATGCAAAAGGAAAGGAACAAGGTAAAGATGTTCAACTTAATTTTGGACTACTTGCAGCCTTCTTGACTTCGTTACAAAGCAACATAGAAACAAGTATTGATACCTTAAGAAAGAATTCTGAAGATCAACAATCTATAAATTCTGAAGTTCAACAATCTATAAAGAAGATAAACGCATTATATGATGTTTTAGCTAAGATGATTGTGGCAGACTTTAAACAAATAAATCAAAACAAAGGTCAAAACTCAGAAAGAGAAAAACAAAATACAAATAAGGAATTTAAATATTTTGTTAATACAGAGACTGCTGTTGGACTTATTCTTCCATTGTTAGAATTATTGTTCCAAAAAGAATCTAATTCGTTTGTTGTTGACAGTGTTTTATCTCAAGATATCTATTCTTCCTTAGTAGAGGCTATGCAATTGTTGTACGATTTTGATCAGGTTACATTTGCCAAGGTTTCAAATTTGATGAGAGAAAGGGAACCAAAAGAGGAAGAAAGAGGATAAAAGGAGATGTAAATATCTATGGATTCTGATTTTCAAGAGGATTTAAAAAAGCGAATATCAGCAATAAAAATAGTGCTTTCAAGAGAGTTTAAATTTCTATCTCCTCTTTTCTTGTCTTTCAACTTCGAGATTTCTGATAGATATAAGCTGCCGAACGGAGAAGAAATAATGGTACCAACTGCAGCGACAGATGGTTTTTCTACTATTATCATTAATCCTGATTTTATACAAGAAAATAATTTTAACGACAATACTTTGATGGGCATTGTAATGCATGAATTTTTGCATATCTTATTTAACCATACTAACAGAATAAGAGAAAGACAACCGTTCCTTTGGAACGTGGCAACTGATGCTGCTATTAACTATGTTATTACAAAAATCTTTAAAATGTCACTTCCGGAGGGATCTGTTGAAGGTATTGATAATTCTGCAGAAAAAATCTATGATGAGCTTATGAAAGATTATCAGCCTATTTTAGACAAACTTCGTTCAATGTCTGTTTCTCTTCAAGATTCACAAGGTTCGCAAGATACACAAGACATACAGAGCCAAAGTGAATTTTCTTCTTCATTCGGAAACCAAAAACAAAGTCAAAGTAAATCTTCTTTGTCTGGAAACCAAAAACAGAGTCAAAGTAAATCTTCTTCGTCTGGAAACCAAAAACAAAGTCAAAGCGGATCCTCTTCGCTAGATGGAAGTCAAAAACAAGACCAAGGTGGATCTTCTTCAGTAGGAGGAAGCCAAAAGCAAGGACAAAACAAAAACAAAGATTCTTCGTTAGATGAGAGTCAAGAAAAGAGTCAAACTGGTTCTTCTTCAGGAGGAAAACAACAACAGAGTCAAAGTCAAAAACAAAATCAGAGTGGATCTTCCTCGGCAGAAACAAATCAACAACAGATCCAAGGTCAAAAACAAAACCAAAGCGGATCTTCTTTGGCAGACGAAAAACAGAAACAGAGTCAAATCGAATCTTCTTCATTAGATGAAAACCAAAAACAAAATCAAAGTGGATCTGCTTCAGGTAAAAACCAACAACAAGGTGAGGAACAAGAACAAGCATCTTCTGCTAACTCACAGGAAAGTGGTACCGATACAAATAAGCAAGGTA
>JBAMMD010000063.1:0-17651 GCA_039793965.1 Kapaibacterium sp. (SeqCode)
AGCGGGAATAGCTCAGTTGGTAGAGCACAACCTTGCCAAGGTTGGGGTCGCGGGTTCGAGTCCCGTTTCCCGCTCGGCGGTATCCCCAACCGCTACTTCCTCGTTATGCTGCATGCCTTGCTATCACCCCCCCGATGGCAAGGCTTTTATTTTTTTTTCGTATTTTTGATTTCACTATTTTTGGTTTTTGTATGAAAAGGATTGGCATTTACGAAAATGTATCGAAACCGGAAGCACTTCAATGTGCTGTCTATGCAGCTAAAAAACTCATCAAAATGGACGCCCAATGTTTTGCAATGCGAGAATTTCTGCAAAAAATCGACCCACAAATCGCTAAAAACTTCACTGAAATAGAAGAAACCGATTTCGAACGATTCATCGATGTTCTTATTTCTTTTGGTGGCGATGGAACTATGCTTTCTGCTGCCAATCTTTTGCTTAAATCAAATGTGCCAATTATGGGAGTAAATGTTGGTAAACTTGGGTTTTTGGCTGAATACTCAATCGAAGACCTCGACAAAGCATTGATCGATTTGATAGAAGGAAATTTCCGCGTCGTCGACAGAAGCGTTCTCGAAGCTAATGTTAAAGGTAATATTTATTATGCACTCAATGATTTCGTTGTTGAAAAGCGCAGTTCCTCGCGTATGATTACTGTTTCTGCCTACACAAATGAACATTATATTGGCGACTATCGTGGCGACGGTCTTATTGTTACAACTCCAACTGGTTCGACCGCCTATTCTTTGTCCTGTGGTGGACCAATACTTTCACCCTCCACCAAAGTGATTTGCCTTACACCTATTGCGCCACATTCGCTAACCTATCGCCCGCTTGTTCTTCCCGATACAAATGAAATCGAATTGAAAGTCTATTCACCAACTGGCGAGGCAAATTTCGTTGCCGACGGACGCACGACCGTTAGAATCGAAAACAATGAATCGATACTTATTTCCAAATCCAACTATGTTGTAAAATTGGTTAAGCCGACGAATAGCACATATTACGACCTTTTAAGAAAAAAACTCCTTTGGGCTGCAAATGTTATTGACGAACCTCCAAAATGTAACAAATCTGAGTGAACAATATGGAACAATTGCCTTATTTTCATTGGACTGGCAACCCCGAAATACTTCGAATCGGTGGTTTCGCTATACGCTGGTATGGTGTACTTTTTGCACTTGGCTTCATCATTGGCTATCAAATAATGTCTTACATTTTCAAAAAGGAAAACAAACCCATAAAAGACCTCGAAAGCCTTGTATTTTATGTAATTCTGGGAACAGTGGTTGGGGCGAGATTGGGTCATTGCTTGTTCTACGAACCCGATTACTATTTGCGAAATCCCGTCGAAATTCTTATGGTTTGGCACGGCGGGCTTGCAAGCCATGGCGGTGCTATTGGTGTGCTGATTGCACTCTGGCTATTTTCGCGCAAACACAAGAAAATTAACCTGCTTTGGCTGTTAGATAGAATAGTCATTCCAACAGCACTTGCAGCTTCGTTCATTCGCATTGGCAATTTCTTTAACCACGAAATTATTGGCAAACCGACAAATGTCCCTTGGGCAATCATTTTCAATGTTTATCAAGGACGAGAAATTGTTGGGACAACCCCACCAGTTCATCCCTCGCAACTTTACGAGGCTATAGCTTATTTGCTTATCTTCGCACTTTTATTGTTCTTTTATAAAAAGAAAATCTTTCAACAGCCGGGTGTTCCGCTTGGTTTGTTCTTCTTTTTTGTTTTCACAGCTCGCTTTTTAATCGAATTTACCAAAGCGCCACAAGCCGATTTCGAACAGTCTTTGCCTTTGAGTATGGGACAAATTTTAAGCATTCCTTTTATTTTAGCCGGGTTGTTTCTTGTTTTTCGAAAGCGCCAAATTGAAACTTAATTTAAAATGTCTCGTAAATATATTTTGTGCGACTGGAGGTTTTATGAAAAGAATTCTTCAAATCACTTTGTTCGTTTTCGTTTCTTTATTCTTTCTCAGCTCGTTATTTGCAAGCGATAACAACAATTCTACAAAAGTCTACGGCGGTGCGGGCTATTTTATGCCTGGTATACAAATTCTAAACATTAGTAATCTCAATTCTAAACTCCAAGACAAAAACTATCCCAAACTATCCAGCAGTTTCACTTCCTTTGGCGGCGGGGGACACGCATTCATTGCAAATTTCGTTGTCGGGGGCGAAGGACACGGTCTGTTTGGTAAAGATGTAACCAACGATAAGTATACGCTAAATATGAGCGCTGGCTATGGTATCTTCGACCTCGGTTATGTGATCATCTCGAAAGCTGGATTCAATCTTTACCCAATCGTTGGTATCGGTGGTTCGGGATTAAGCCTTAAAATAACCGAGCGGACAATACCAACTTTCGACGAGATACTCGACAATCCAAAAGGGCATCTGGAATTGTCTTCTGGTTCATTGTTGTTACATTTTGCTGTGGGATTGGACTATATTGTTTCATTTGGTAGCGATGGGGACAGTCGCGGTGGTGTACTTCTTGGGCTCAGGGCAGGATTCACGTACACACCAGTTGCAGGAGACTGGGAAATGGGAGATGTAAAAATTGCTGGTGGACCGGAAACTGGGGTTACTGGGGCATACATTCGTTTACTTGTTGGTGGCGGCGGCGCTGCTTTCTCGTCGGTGAAATAATTAGTAAGATTATTGGAATAAGTTTTAATTTTAAAAATTTCACATCTTCAGGGAAAAAGGTAGAAAATTCCTCTTTCAATTTTTTCTCTATTCTATTTTAAAAAGAATTAATAAAAAATTAATTCTTGAATGAAAATTTTTCATTAGTTTTGAATTTTTAAATTTTGCAAGTTTATGTCAAAGATTAAAGTAGAAGAACAAATAGGTGGCGTTGTTGTCCATTTGAAAGGAGATTTTATAGGGGGCGAAGAAACCGACGAACTTCGCGACACTTTGAAAAAACTCGCCGAGAGCCATAAAAATAAGATTGTAATCGATATGGGCAAGGTGACCTATTTGAATTCCACTGCGCTAGGCGTTTTGATAGCCGCCCACGCAAGTGTAACCAAAAAGGGCGGTGTTATTGTCTTATGCAATTTGGATAAATCTATTGAAAATTTGTTTGTAATTACAAAATTGAGCACTGTATTTCCAATTTATTCAAATTTGGAAGAGGCAATTAAAAATTTATAAGTATGTTAAACTAATGTATTAAAAACAATTTGAGGTTTTTTTATGAAAAGAATGTTTAATGTTGTCGTGATAACACTCGCATTGATAATTGCGTATTCCGTCTACTTCTTTTATTTTGGAAATCCAAATAATTTCGAAGACCCTGCAACCAAAAAGAAACCAAAAAAAGGAAGTGTTGTCGGTGCAATTTATACAGGCGGACCAATTGTCGGTATCTTGATGTCATTGATTATAATCTCAATTACATTTGTATTCGAGAGAACATTCTCCATCAACAAAGCAAAAGGGCGAGGGAATCTTTCGGTGTTTGTTAAAAATGTTCTCGATAGGCTTGCCAAAGGAGAATTTGACGATGCATTGAAAGAATGTGATAAACAACGGGGAAGTCTCGCCAACATTTTGCGAGCGGGGATTGAGCGGTTCGTTCAAGTGGAGAACGACGCAAACTTCCCCGTCGAAAAGAAACTAACGGAAGTGCAGCGTGCAATTGACGAGGCCACAAATCTCGAAACACCACTACTGGAAAAGAATCTTGTGATTCTCTCGACTATTGCTTCGGTTTCGGTTCTTTTCGGTCTTTTAGGGACGACAATAGGAATGATTCGTGCGTTCGCAGCATTTGGCGAAACAGGAACCGTCGACGCAACACAATTGGCAATCGGTATCTCCGAGGCATTGTACAACACTGCGGGTGGTCTTGCTGCTGCAATTATTTCTATTATCTTTTTCAATTACTTTACTACTAAAGTAGACAACTACCTTTATATGATTGATGAAGCGATTCTTAATGTGACACAAATCTTCACATTAAGATTGAAACAATAAGTTAAGTAAGGAGGCTATCGTGCCAAAGATAAAAAAGAAAAGGATGGGGTTTGTTATCGACCTTACGCCATTGGTCGATATCACATTCCTTTTGCTTACATTTCTAATGTTCACTGCAAAGTTCAAGTCGGAAGCCGAGGCTGAAAAACAATTTACAATCAGGCGTCCAACTGTGTCCCCCGACACTACTAAACTTCCCGAGCGAGACCTTGCAATTATTAATATTGCGATTGATGATAAAAACCCACTCGATACCTCATACTATTATGGATTAACCAATACGAAGGATATCCCATTGATATATCAGTTAATCCCGGAAATACCGCCCGAATTTCAAACTAAAGCATTAATCAAAGTGGATACTACAACCCTCGGGAAACTTATTCGAGCCACACTTTCAGTACGGAGTTCGACTCGTTTTGCTATAGACGCCGATAGACGAATCCGTTTCAAATGGGTCGAAGATGCTATGAATATTTTGCGCAGAAATCGTGCTTTCGTATTCAACTTTGTAACAGACAAACGCCAAAGCGAAGAAGCTCAAAAAACTGAAAAAAAGTAAATTATTTTTTTCTTTTTTTCGTGTAACTTAATGGTAAGTTTTTTTGTCTAATTAATGTAGAAGAATAAGTAAGGAGTAGAAAATGGCTGGAGGTGGTGGCGCACTTGAAATACCCGAAAGGCAAAAGCGAGGCAAAATTGTCCGTCGCAAGAAAAAGAAAAGAATTGGCTTCAGAATAGATCTGACTCCATTGGTGGATATAACTTTCCTTCTTTTGACATTCTTTATGTTTACAACAACAATGCTGAAGCCACAAATTATGGAGATGCGGATTCCGCCAGAGATGTATGCAAAGGTGGAAGTTCGAGCTTCGGAACTTTTGACACTTATGCTAACAGCAGATAATAAACTTTATTGGTACAAGGGAATTGCCGACCAAAACAACACTCCACAAGAAATCCCAATTTCCAAACTTCGAGCGCTTGCAATCGAGAAGAATTTGGAGCCGACAGTAAAAAATCGACTTATTACCGTGCTTAAAATTTCACCCGAGGCAAACTATGCTCGAGTTGTTGAAATTCTCGATGAATTAAATCAAGCAGAGATACCAATTACCGAGGCTATTTCAAAAGAGGTCGACGAGAAAGGCGAACCGATGAAAAGACAAAGAAAATTCACAATTGCACCTTTGACAGAAGATGATTTAAAGTTAATACAAGGGGAGGCAAAATGAGTAACAAAGTAATTGAACTCCCGCCCCAACCCACTTATGGGTTTGCAGAATTAAAAATAATAATTCCTCGGAATACAATTCGAGGTTTTATCATCACAGTTTCCATTTTCTTGCTTTTGCTTCTTGCATATTTCTTTTATGTAAAGGCATCGGAGCGAAGCACAACCAATGTTCTTCGTGCTCCAATTAGCAAAATAACACTTGGCGGTCCAATTCAACAACTCGAAGAACAAAAGGAAGAGGCGCCACCCCCGCCACCAACACAACAAGTAATGGAAATAGCAACAGCAGCAAAAGCCGGAACTCCTGTACCAATTCCCGATGCCGAGATCAAAGAAGATTTAAAAGAATTTGCAACATTTGAAAAATTGAGCGAATCGCTTGCTCGCGAGAAAGGCCAAGAAATCGATATAAACCAGTTGCCGCAAGACTTCAACCTCGACAACAAAGTCGATATTAAGCAGAAAGAAGAAGAGCCCGGAATTGATGAATTTATCCCCGTCGAGAAAGAACCCTATATCGACCTTGCCGATTTGCAGCGAAAAATTGTCTATCCCGAGATGGCTCGAAAAGCTGGCATCGAAGGGGTGGTCGTCGTTCGAGTCCTTGTCGATAAGAACGGCAAACCAAAAAAAGTCGTTGTCCAGCAATCCGATTCTCAAATGCTTAACCAGGCAGCAGTCGATGCTGTAATGAAATCGACTTTTACCCCAGCGATACAAAATGGTCAGCCAATCACTTGCTGGGTGAGTATTCCAATACGCTTTAAACTGAGATGAGAACCGAATCTTGTTTTTCTTTGCAAAGCGAAGTGTTGCAAAATAAAATTTCAACACTTCGCTTTCGTTTTTTATTTTTGTCCTTTTTGTATGGTAAACAAATTGGTTGCCTTTAACTATGCTGTAAGATTTTTGACAGTTCTAGTTGGTGTTTTCTTCCTAACTGGAAGAATGTTCTACGACCATCCGTACAAAGTTGAATTGCAGTTTATCGGTGGTTTGCTTGTTATATGGGGGATTTACAGAATTTTTTCATACAGGAAAGCATTGAAGGAATTGCAAGATGATGAAAAGAATAATAATTAATTTTTCGGCTATAGTCATTTTCATCCTTTTGTTCACCACTTGTGGCACAGAGAAAAGTGTCCCCGAACAAAGGCAAATTCTGGTTTATTGCGATGAAGCGATATACAATTTGATTTTGCCTTGTGTACGCCACTACGACTCAACGGGAAGTGTTGTTAAAGTGACATTACGAAAAACAACGGCTTGGGATGCAATGGCAAAGTTGCTTGCACGCGAGACCGACGCTATAATCATCTCTCGGAATTACACGCATTACGAAGATTCACTTATGAAGGCGTTTGGGGTTTTACCCCATACTCGGCTTGCCCTCGCATACGATGCCCTTGTCTTCTACGTAAGCAAGGATTCTCCTTTAGATACTTTGACTGATGAACAAATCAAAAATTTCCTGACCAACAAAAACTTCTCGCTGAAAAAGATATACAAACAATTGGCTACAGAGCCAACAATTGTTGTAAATAGTCCGCTCTCGTCGGAACTTGTCAACTTGAACCAGTTAGTTTTAAAAAACAAACCTATTGCACGACCATTAAAAATTTTCCAAACCCACGATAGCGTAAAAAGCTATGTCAGGACAAATCCAAACTCTATAGGGATTGGCTACCTTTCACATCTATTCGCAGAGCCCGATTTGCGAGCACTACCAATTAGTTTTATTGATTCAACAGGCAAATACATATTCCCCCACAATGTAAACCAGCCAAACATTCTACGAAACTTATATCCGTATATCGTCATACATTATATATATGTACTTGATAAGTTAAACGATAATTCAATGACATTTGCTCGTTATCTTTACAATCCGGGATTTCCACAAAAATACTTTTTTGAACGAGGAATTGTTCCTGCAAATGCTGAATTTAGATTAATTGAGGAAGAGTAATATGAAAAAAGCAGCATTAATTTTGTCGGCACTTTTGATTTCAGCAACATTGTTTGCCCAAGACAATCTTGGCACCTTTCGACAATACTATCGTAACAAAGCATGGCAAGAAGCATACGAACTTTTGCCTTCGCTTGTAACACAAAAGTATAAGGACGAATCCATATATGTTGCCTTCGGCGATGTGTATTTCGAATTTGAAAAGTATGATTCTGCGAAAATTATGTATGAACAAGCATACAACATACGCGACGACCGCGAGGAAATTATTGTGAAACTTGCCAAGACATACTCCTTTTTAAAAGAAACTGACAAAGCAACAAAACTTTTGAAAGATTACTTAAAGAAAAATATAGATTCATGGAGCGCAAGCCTTGAACTGGGATATGTTTACTTGCATGCCGACTCCATCAAGCAAGCTGAATATTACATAGCAAGAGCAAGAGATTTGAACAAGAAGAGTGCCGAACCGCTTGTTGCACTCGGTGATTTATATTTCACTCAAAAAGTGTATGAACTCGCTCGAATGAACTACGAAGAAGCACTTGCAATAAATCCCGATTTAACCGATGCACGAGTGAAACTTGCCACAGCCTATTATTGGCTTGCTAATAGAGAAGCAGACCCAAATCTTTCGAACGAATTGTTCACGCGTTCTTTGAAAGAGTGGCAAATTGTATCGCAAAAAGACCCTAAAAACGCTCGAGCTTGGTTTGAGCAAGGCAAGATCTTGTTTCTGGCACGTCGTTTCGAAGATGCCGCTCGGGCTTTTTACCAATACATACAACTTCGTCCCACTGGTTCGCTCGGTAGATGGTATCTGGCTCAATCACTTGTCGAAATTGGTAAATGCGACTCTGCAGTTCAGCATCTTGAAACTGTTGCAGTGGAAATCGACTCTGTGCGCGACAAGGCTCGATTAAAACTTGCTCGTTGTTATTTCGACAATCAGAACTTTGCAAAAGCAATTGAAGTTTACATCGGCGTTAAAAGTGAATTTAAAAATCTCGAACCTATCGATTACGAACGACTTGCAAGTTCGTACTTGAAGACTGGCGACACATCGAGTGCTCTTAATGTCTATGAAGAACTTTTCAACCTGAAGCCAAATCAATGTTTGCTTATCTACCAAGTCGGTATGCTTTCGTTTGTCTCGAAGAAATATCCCGAAAGTATAAAATTTTTCCATAAATATCTTGCAAATTGCAATGATACTTTGAAACCACGAGTACTTTTCTACCTGGGTAATTCCTATTTGAACAACAACCAACCCGACTCTGCGATAGATATACTTACCCAAGCAATAAATCTCGATTCAACAAACCCGCTGACATATATATATCGTGGCGATGGCTTCGCTAATACCAACAAGAAAGACCTTGCCAAAGCAGACTACCAAAATGCTATCAACATAGCGACCTCGAGCCCAAAAGAAACCGATAAAAAATATTTGACATTTGCCTACGGAAAGCTTTGCAGTCTGCTTTTCGAGATGCGCGAATCGAAAGAGTTGCAAAAAGTTGCCAAAAGATGGACAGAGTCAGAACCCAATTCAGAAAATTCCTGGCTTTACCTTGCTATTTCATATCAATTGTTAAAAGACGTACCCAACGCTTGCAAATCTTGGAAAAAAGTTTTGCAAATCAATCCCAAAAATAAACTTGCCAACGAGTATTATAATCAGTTGCAATGTAGTGGCGAATAGGAATTGGCTATACAAATGTCGTGCAGTATGTCTTCTTCAAATATTTATCTGAGTTTCATTCGTTTGTTTAGCTGAATTTTATATTCGATCTCGAGAATTTTAAGTTCTTCGTCGAGCAAGGATTTGCCCCGTCGAGCCATCATTTTTTCTATTGACCGAATAGTGCGGTCGAAATTTCCAACTGTGCTTTCGGTTTTGTGTCCGCCCCAGGTGTACGACGGGATATACTTAGAAAGAAGCCCTGAATGATAAATATTGCAACAAATCCCGGTGATTGTACCAGTATTGAAAGAAGTGTTGATCGCTGTTCGGGTGTGGTCTCCGCAAATCAAACCAAGGAAGGTCCTATTAGTGTTGAATGTTTCGTTTTCGATACGAACGTCAATTGGTTCATATGTGTTCTTTAGGTCCGACGTAGTTGTGCCGGCACCAATATTACACCATTCACCGATGTAGGAATGCCCAACGAAACCGTGATGTTGTTTATTTGAATAACCCTGGAAGATAGAATTTTCAATCTCACCACCAACTTTACAGACTTCCCCAATTGTTGTTCCCCCATAAATGAACGACCCAGACTTTACAAGCGAATTAAATCCAATTGCAATAGGACCTTCAACATATGAAAATGGTTGGATAGTTACATCCTCGCCGATGATGATAGGACCTTTTTCAGCGTTTAAAACAACATTGGGATAAATTTTAGTTCCTTTCCCAATTTTGATTTTGTTTTCGTTGATTAATGAAACATTCTGAGAGCGCAAAAAATCAAAATCGACAGAGTTTTCGTAATAGCGGAAGTCGTCTTCTATGGCTTCGGCGTTATATTCTATTGCATCCCAGAGGAAATTGATTACCTTTGGAACGGGAAGCTCGACCTTGGGAAGTTTTTCGAAATATTTATTTAAAAGTAGTTCATAAAATTTGTTATCAAATTCTGTTGGATTAATCATTTCTTCGGCTACGACATAGAATGCAATTGGAACATTTCCAACCATAAAAACACAGGATTTGGTGGAACTGGACGATTTGCAAAATTCCTGATACCTTGTGTGAATGTTTGACCAAAAATTTCTTTCGGGCAAAATGCCAGCATTAAGAACAAGCAAATTTCCTTTTTCTATGGTGTTGTTTGATATCGAATATTTCTTAAGAAAAAGATTTAAATAGGTTTCACGATTTGTATGGAATGTAAGTTTTCCTTTTGGAAATTCTTTTTGCACCTTTTCGAAAAGGCGTAATGCACCGCAACGAACCTCCCATTGTGTGTGTGTAAGATAAAATGGAAAGAGGCTGCGAAAATATTCGTTCTCAAAAAGAAGAATAGTATTTGGGTCGATCATTCGACTTTTATCAATTCGACTTCAATAATCAATTTGGAATTTGGGGGTATACCCCGATAAGAATGCCCACCAAAGCCTAACTCAGGAGGAACCATCAACAGCCGCTTGCCTCCAACTCGCATTGTTGCCACACCTTCTTCGAGCCCTTCGATTGCGTCTTTGTTCCCAAGAATAAACGACATTGGTACACCACTTTTGTAAGTATCTTCGATGATTGTACCATCCTCCAGTTTCATTACGAAATTAATGGTAACTTTCTGCTTTGGTTTGGGCATCTCGCCTCTGCCTTCGCTTATGTCTCGAAATTGCAAACCAGAAGCAGTTGTTATCCACTTTTCCTCCTTTTCAACTTTACTTGTTCGACAAGCTACAAAAAGAGAGGAAAAAAGCAAAATCAACCAGAGATATTTCCTCATACTTTCTCCAATTTTTGTTCTTTCAATTTGCAATGTTTCAAGGCTGCCTTGATAAAACCGATAAACAATGGCGCACCAGTTACTGCGCGCGACTTCAATTCCGGGTGGAATTGTACCCCAATGAACCAGGGATGGTCTTTCAATTCTATCATTTCGACCAATGTTCCATCGGGAGAGACACCACTCATAACCATTCCATATTTTTCCAGCAAAGGGCGGTATTCGTTGTTAACTTCGTAGCGATGCCTGTGGCGTTCATAAATAAGTTCTTGATTGTAAATCGAATAGGCGAGTGTGTTTGGTTGTATCTTACAAGGATATTGTCCGAGGCGCATTGTACCACCCTTGTTTAAAATTTTCTTCTGTTCTTCCATCAAATCTATAACATTGTATCTTGTTTTCTTGTCGAATTCAGTCGAATTGGCACCTTCGAGACCGCAAACATTACGGGCAAACTCTATAATGGCACATTGCATTCCCAAGCAAATCCCAAAAAACGGTATTTTATGTTCTCGGACATAACGGATTGCATATATTTTGCCCTCAATTCCTCGTTTTCCAAAACCCGGACCTACAAGCACACCATCGAGCCCACCAAGGATTTGTTCGCAATTTGTTTCGTCCAACTCTTCGGAGTCAATCAATTCTACTTCGACGGCAGTATTATTAATCGAGCCAGCATGGACAAATGCTTCGAGGATACTTTTGTAGGAATCGCGATAGCGGACATATTTTCCGACAAGTCCCACCCTAACCGAATATTGTGGATTTTTTATCTTGCGGACAAACGATTTCCATTCCTCGAGGTCCAGTCCGTTGCTTGGGACATTTAGTTTCCGTAAAACGATTTCGTCGAGATTGCTTTTGGAAAGGACAAGTGGGACTTCGTAGATCGTATCCACATCATAAACATCGATAACTGAATCTTCCTCGACATTGCAAAAAAGTGAAATTTTACTTTTCACATCTTTAGACAATTTAGCTTCGCTACGGCAAAGGATAATATCTGGTACTATTCCATGTTCCATTAATGCTTTGACGGAATGTTGAGTTGGTTTTGTCTTCAGTTCGCCTGCGCTTTTGATATATGGGACATAGGTTAAAATGATGTTTAATGCGTTGTTCACACCTCTTTCAATGGCAAACTGGCGTACTGCCTCAAGGAATGGCAAAGATTCAATGTCGCCAACGGTTCCTCCAATTTCTACGATTACAAAATCGTATTTGCCATCGAATACAGAGATTCTACGTTTGATTTCGTCTGTGATGTGGGGAATAACTTGCACAGTTTTGCCAAGGTAGTGCCCTTCGCGTTCCTTTAAAATTACGGTATAATAAACTTGGCCCGCAGTTGTATTGTTATCTTTGCTCAAAGAATCTCCAAGAAAACGCTCATAGTGACCAAGATCGAGGTCTGTCTCGGCACCATCGTCGGTGACGTACACTTCGCCGTGCTGGTATGGATTCATTGTTCCCGGGTCGACGTTAATGTAGGGGTCGAGCTTGATAATTGTGACTTTAAAACCACGCTGTTTCAAAAGCAAGCCAAGCGAAGCAGCAGCAATTCCTTTCCCAAGCGAAGAAACTACCCCGCCAAATATGAAGATATACTTCGTCTTTTGTCCGCTTTTTTCTTTTTCACTTTCCATAATAGAACGAAATTAATAAAAACAAAACGAAAATTGGACTTGTTTGGGGAAAAGTATTTTTAGCCAATGTTTCATTTAATTATTTTATTTTGGATAGATTTTATGGTTTAATTACTGCTTCTTTGAGTTTTTATCTGGTCAATATTGTTTATAAGTAAAAAAGGGGCGATTGTGTATCGCCCCAAATATTTGACTGGAACACAATTTTATACTAATTATTAAACAGTGGTGATTCTTTCACATTTCCGTAGCCCGGGATGATTATTTCTTTCTGGTCAGAATTTGTTGTATGCAACTTAATTGAGCAGTTGAAATAGCCTTTTTTGTCGGGGACAACTTTCGCTACAACATCGAAAGATTCACCCGCTTTCAATACTAATTTCTTTGGAATGTTAATGTTCAGATTGTCTGGGACAACTTGCTCCGGGGTAATTGTAATACTTTCATTTGTGTTATTCTTGATTGTTACTTTCGCAGTGGCTTCTTTCCCGACAGTCATTTCATTGAAAGCAAAATAAGACGTAGGCGTAATGGAGATTGGGACGAAAATGTTTGCTTTTAAGTAAAGATATTTGTTAGGATTGGTTGGGTCGTTCGAGGCGATGCGAATACTCTTGACAACGTTTCCTTGGTAGCCAGCGATTCTCAAAGAAACATCAAGTGTTGCTTCCTCTCCGGGTTTTAGTTCGTTTTTGTCGAGTGGAGCGGTCGTGCATCCGCACCCCGGTTTGACTTCTGTGATTTTCAAAACTTCAGTGCCAGTGTTTTTAATCTTAATTTTAGCCTTGAGCGGATCTTGGGTTGCTTTTACTGTGCCCCAATCATAACTGTCACCTCCGACTATTTCAATTTTAGGCTGAGCAAGGAGAAGAATTGGAAAAGTAAGCAATACAAGAACAAATAATCTTTTCATAGTAAATCTCCCTTAAAAGTTAAATTACTTAAACGAAACTAAAAAATTAATATTTTAACTTACAAGAATCTTAATTCCTTGAATAATTCTATTTTCATCGTAAGTTTCCGCATCAAATCCATCGATTTTTATCAAATCGGGTCGTTCTTTCAAAATTGAACTTCGTTCGAAGTATTTTTCAACAGTTGATTTTGTTGCACCGCCCCACGGGTTGCGAGCTATTGTAATCCCAATTCTATTTACAAAAGGGAACATTCTTCGCACTGCTTCGATTGTCTGACTTCCATCCTCGTCCCAATCGTCGCCGTCGCCACCATAGAAAACATAAATATTGTTTTCGATGTACAACCTTTCGTCCTCGATTATTTTATCGACCAATTGAAATGCAGGAGCAACTCGCGTTCCTCCGGCAACCTGCAATCGGATGTATGTCATAAAATCGGGCACTTCGCGTGCTGTTGTATCGTGGAGAATAAACCGCGTTGTAACATTGTTCTGATATTGATACATCAACCAACTGTAGATGAAAATATGCTGGCGTGTTACTACTTCCGTTGGCTTACCATGCATCGAACCAGAATAGTCTCGAATGAAGAAAACCACGGCTTGGGCTTCATAGTCCTTTTCTTTTGAAACAATGCGATAGATATGGTCCGTTGGTGCAATTAAAAAATTGGATGTATCTGCCAACAATGTTTCGTCTACACGTCCCAGCAAAAGGTTTGTTTTAATAATTGATTTTATTGTCGCTTTTTTGTCCAATATCTGCCCAAAACCACGATGGATATCGGTCAAGTCGTATTGAAATTTTGTGAACGATGGTTTTTTCCCTTTGGGCTTGATATTTGGAAGTTCGAACTTTTCTGTCAGTATTTTGCCCAGGTCGAATGCTTCTTCGCTGATTTCGTGCTGACCGCCTTCCCCTTGTCCGGGTCCGAAACCTTCGCCTTCGCCTTGTTCGGGTTGAAGCGGCGCTTCGCCAATGACTTCGCCTTCCTGTTCGTCACCGGTTCCACCAGTTTGTGGTTCTTCTGTTGTAACTCGAGTGTCGTGGTAAAATTTTGGTTCAACAGTGGTTGGAACAACAACGATTTTGGGTTTGCCACTCTCGTCTGGACGCATCAATTTGCCTATCCTTATGCGTCGAGGAAATCCGTCTTGTTCCCTTTGACGGTCGCGTTCAAGTAGCTCTTCGAGTGTTTTAAGCTCTACAACTGGCGACTTAATTGCCAACTCTCGTTTTAAAAACAAGCTTGCATCATTTCGAAAAAACAGGTCGTTCAGTTGTTCTTTAATAAAATTTAGACTATCCTCAAAACTTTTGTAAATTGGACGCTCCCGTTCAATTTTCAGTTTATCTTCTTTTCTGTTATCAACTTTTTCCACTTGTTGCACAAAACTTATTTAATAAAAATGCAAAATAAAAAAAAATGTTAACGGAGAATTAAAAATGGGTATACATAGATTCTATCTCCAAGATTGATTTCCAAAAAATGAACTCCATTTGGAAAATCTCTTGTGAGAAAATATAATGGGATCACATTTGTTTCGTTTTCGAGTTGTATATCCGTTTCTAAAGATTTTTCACCAAGTGTATTGAATGTCACGATTTTTGCAACTGTGGGTTGGACATTCGAGATTATTACTACATCACTTTCTTTGCCAGTTACAACCGAGGGGGCACGAAAGTAAGCCTTGTTGCTGCCCTCGACAATTATCGCCGATGAGTCGATTTGACCAACGAAAATATTATCGAACCAAACTGTCCCGGTATGACCTCGAAACAGGCAGTAAACGTTTCCTCTTTCCAAAGGCACCGGTTGATCGTAATAATAGATTGTTGCCGTGTATTCCCAATCGTGTGTTCCAGTCGAAAAGCGAGAACTTCTTCCATACCACGGTTGACCATCTTTTCTAAAAAAGTCCACATAAATAGAGTAATCATTGTCGGATTTGCCCGAAACATTTTCTGCTTTTGACCAGCCAGAAACCAAAATTGGTCCAATATTTTGTTGGTTGAGGTAAATCGTTGTATAGGCGCCTCCAGTGTCTTCGGGTGTCGCATTAACAACTTTTATCGACCGCCGCAAATGCTGTGCATTAAGCCCAGTGGTATCATAAATGTAGCCCTTGCGATAAGGTTTCCACGCATCGGGTTTGCCGTCTAAATCTACATCATATTCAAAACTGAAGTTTGGAACTGCATTGCTTGTATCAATATTTCTAATTTCAACCGAGGCATAGGCAACAGTCATTAGCCCCGTTGTGGAAAATACGACAATTGGAATTTTTACATTTTTTAAGTTCGCTCCGAGGGGAATAATAGTTTCGCCGCGATAAGCCGAGTAGTTTGAACTTGCTGCGGTGCCATCGTTTTTAAGCTCAAGCTCTTCCAAAACACCAAGTTCCGATAAATCTGCATATACATACATTGGCAAAGTACTATCGCTTTTGAATTTGCTTGAGGAGGAATCGGCACATTCTGCTTCTGCAACGATACGAGCTCCATCCTTTCCCATTCCGGCGATTATTACTTTTGCATTTCGTACCATTGGTGATGTTAATTTACTGCCAGCGCCCTTCAAGATTATCTTCGCGCTCATTGGTTTTAGCATAGAAGCCGATGACGTTGTGAACAACCGTCCGCCGTCGACCGAAGGCAAAGTGTCTGTGTAAATCTGGGGCGCACCATCCAATTCCGCCAAAATAACAGTATCATTCTTACTGGGATTCACATAAACTTTGCAATTTTCAAATTCTCGAAGGTAATAAATTTTCCCTTGTGCATCCTTACCTTCTAATTCTAAAATTGTATTTTGTGGACTTTGCAAAGGATTACCAATTGGTATGTCGAATTCTGGATAGTAGGCAAAGTTTTGGTAGTTTATTGCATTAGCAAAATACGACTTATCCCCCGCAACCAATAGATACGAGGCTAAACAATACAATCTCGGTTCGGGTGCATTATTTTGTATACCACCCAAAGCCAACCACTCTTTCCCGTATTCGTTTTGACATTTAATTCCACGGTCGCAAGCCATTCGCCAATTATTTCCAGTCACATATCCCGACCAATGCGTATAGGCGAAACCTTCGTCCATTCCCCCGTCCGTTACCTCGAGAAATCTCAATGCTTCGTTTGCATAAAGTCCATTGAAAAACATCGTTCGATTGCCAATCCCTTGCTTGATTTCATCAAGGAATTCCAGCATAGACGAAAACCATAAACTATCCGAATAATTTATCGGCGGATAAACATCGACTCCCCACGTCGAAACACGATACCAGGCATCGTCGACAAACAATCCATTGTATCCTCGTTCAAATGCTTTCAACACTTGTTCAATATAATTCTTTCGCCACTTCTGATTTGCAATATCCATAACATAAAAATTGTATTCTTCATTTTTGATTCTGTTGTTTGGATTCGTCGTCCAAAAACCTTGTTTTGGTATTCTATATTGCTTACCGTCTTTATAGCATACAAGATACAATTCCACTCCAGCATTTATTACATTATCAAAGTAAATGGAACTAAAACCCAAAGTATCCAATCGCTCGACAAACGCGATTGGTTTTTCGTCGAAAATGTTGTTTTTGTTGACATCGAAGAATAAGTAAACAGAATCGGGACGAACACTCGAAACAAGTCTAATTAAAATTTCAATTGTTGTTGAATTTGAAGTAACTGATTTGTTCAATTTCAAAGGAACATACTGTGGAATACTATCCTCGTAGAACAACTTCACCGGAAAACTATATGGAAATTCGTTCGTGTCGTTGACTATGGTTTTCAACAAAACCCAGCGTGCAGATTTTGGAAGCGAAATGTTCAACTCTGTCGACTTAGTAATCGTATCCACAGGAACATACGAACCACTCGAATCGAACGCCCAATATAATTTATAGGCAACATTTACATTTGTATCGAACCTACGGTCGCGCAGCCAATGGAACTTCCAACCTTTGTCGAACAAAACTGTAAAACAGGATGGCTCGGAACTGTGGAGAAAGGCATCTTCTTCGAGCATCATTTTGCTGAACTCCGGAAGGTATGTGTTCAAGGCAACAGCATCTTTGTAGAACAAAATGAGATAATTGCTATCGGAGCGTCGGATAAAATTGATTTCCTTTTGCGAGGCTTCGTCGAGGAATGAAAAACGCTTGTGGGCAAGTCGGGTTTGGAAAATATTTCCACGAATAGCATTGTAATTGACAAGATAAGACTTTGTTCCCCGTTGTCGATATTCAGTGGGTAGAGATTGCCCAATTTCAACAGAGAAAAGAAGCAAGAAAATGACCAGCAAGAACATATTGCCTCCGCAAAACCATACAAATTTAAGAAAACAAAACAAATTAACAAAGGTGGGTGAGATAAAGTTGCGGGGTAAAGCCGGCGGCAACGATTATGC
>JBAMMD010000064.1:0-17308 GCA_039793965.1 Kapaibacterium sp. (SeqCode)
TCGCCCCTACGTGTCTGCCCCGATGATATGGGCGAACACATAGGTTCGCCCCTACATAAAATTATACAATGGTTTAAAACGATGACAACGAATGAATACATTCGCAATGTAAAAAACAACGGATGGGAACCCTTTGACAAAAAATTATGGCAACGCAATTATTACGAACACATTATCCGCAATGAACAGGAATTAAATAAAATCCGTGAATATATTATCAACAATCCATTGAATTGGACATCAGATGAAAATTATTGTAGGGGCGAATAATCATTCGCCCCTGTTTGTCAAAATGTAGAGGTTCAAAATTTTGAACCACAACAACCATAAAAATAATTTTGAAATAATTTTAAAATGGTTTCTTTTCCTATACCGCACAACACGGGTAGTTTTGCAACCGAGCGATAATGAAATCGCTCTGGTTTAACAAAATGGAGAGGATATGTGGATTGAAATTTTTCGGACAGGAACTTTCACCGACAGTAAAGGGCGGACACAAACTTTTACGGAAAGCGATCTTGAGCGGATTGCTCGACAATACAACGAGCGTGTCGAAGGTGACGCTTCGTTCGAAGCACCGCTTGTGAAAGGTCATCCGCAAAGCAATTCACCCGCGTTTGGGTGGGTCGAACGGCTTGCCCGGCGAGGGAATGTTCTCTATGCCAAATTGAAGTCATTATCGAAGGAAATCATCGACGAAATCAACGAGGGGCGATATCGCCGGGTGTCGATTTCGCTTTTCCCCGATTTGATGCTTCGCCACATTGGATTGCTTGGTGCCGAAACCCCAGCAGTTAAAGGTTTGCGCCCGATTTCCTTTGTTGAGTTCGACGAAAGCGTCGTTTTTGAATACGCCAATGAAACACGAGATTTTGCGGAACTGGAGCAAGAGATTCGTCGCCTCGAAAGTGAAAACCACGATCTTGCCCGCCAAAACGAAGCCCTTCACGAACAACTCCAAAAAGCCTACCACGAATCTCTTGCCCAGAGATTCCGCGAATTTGTCCGCCGGCTGAACGAATCGAGCGACTACATATTGATTCCGCCAAAGAAAGAGCAAGAACTTGTAAACTTGCTTGAGTATGCAGCAAAGGCCGATGAAATTATACGAAGCGCCAAAAGTGAAAAGTTTCCCGAAGGATATTCTTTCGTCGATAACATTCAACGATTTTTCGAAGAGTTCCGACCCGTTGCAATCAAGCAGGAATTCACACACTCGCCCGAGCAGTCTATTGAGTTCGATGAAAAATTTGATGGGAAAAAGGTCGACGAGAAGCGTTTGGTCCTACATCATCGAGCACGAGAATTGCAAAGAAAAAATCCAGAATTGAGCTACGAACAAGCCTTGTTATTAGCAAACAAATCATAGGTGGAGTATGGCAACAGAAGTGAGATTAATCGATCCAATATTGACATCAATTGCGCAAGAATATCGCAATACCAATTTCGTTGGGAACCATCTTTTTCCCGTGGTTACAATTAACAAGCGAAAAGGGAAAATCCCACTTTTTGGGAAACAGGCTTTCGTCTATCGCGACACATTGCGGGCAATTCGAAGCAGTTCAAATCGGATACCGCCAGGAGAGATAGATTACCTTGATTTTGAAATGCAAGAACGTGATGTCGAAGTTTCGCTCGATTATATCGAAGAAGAGGAGTTGTCGGACTTTCTCGAGGTCGAGCGCCAAGCAACAAACGAACTTGTGGACATTTTACTGTTGGGACGCGAAAAGGAGATTGCCGATTTTGTTCAAGCTCCGAATAACTACGCAAGCGATATGAAAATGGAAATCACAGCAACTTATGCATTCGACGACTATTCGAAGACATTCGACCCGATACTCAAAATCCGCGAGGGTATGGTTCAAATAAGGAAGAAGATTTCGCGCTATCCAAATGTAATGGTGATTGGCGAGACAACATATCGAGCATTGATGTACCACCCAAAAGTTCTCGATAGGATAAAATATGTTGGGTTGGGAAAAATCGATACCAAGATTCTATCGGAGCTTCTTGAAATACCAAACATTTACATTGGGTTGGGAGTGTACACAATCAATGGGGTTGACTTTGTGGACATCTGGGGCGACAATATTATTCTTGCCTATGTCGAGGAAGAGGACCGAGGCAGAACGACGCGAATGGGAATGAGTTTCGGTTATCTATTGCAAAAGAAAGGTTATCCCGAGGTCGATACATACTTCGAAAATGGAGGCAAAATCAAAGTTATTCGCGGAACCGATACATACACATTTCTACGAACCTCGCCCGATGCAGGGTATTTGATTTACAACACGAACCATTTGTCGTAAAAAGGAAGGAGGAGGAAAATGGCGATACCGAATAAAGCATTTCAACCGACATTGACATTGACAATCCGGACGACGATGGAACTTCCAGCGTTTCGCTTTGTCGATTTTACGGGAAAATTGTGCCAAGCAAACAAAAAAGCGCTCGGTGTGAGTATGGGGAAATGGTCGAATGGCGCTCTTGCTGGCGTCGTCGTCCTTGGTACAGCGATAGTAGAAGCCTCGGTGCCAATCAACGCTGGAGATGAAGTTGCAAGCGATAATGACGGGAAGGCAAAGGTTGTAACGTCCAACGAAGAAGTAAATGGGAGAGCGCTAAGTTCTGCTAATGCAGGTGAATTTGTCCGCATATTGATTGTTCCATAAAACGAGAGAGCGATGTATACGAATCTAAATGAAATTCTTTTGGAGTTCACTCCCGAGGAGTTGGCTCGTATAACGGGCGACCCCTCGGGGGTCGTTATCGACGAAAACCGAGTTAACTATGCAATCGGTAACGCTTGTAATTTGATTGATAGTTTTCTGCGAAATCGTTATCCGACACCGTTTGCAATTGTTCCATCTTTTGTAAAATTTATTGCAAGAGAATTAACAATTGCTAACCTTTATGAATATTACAATCACAATGGATTTCTCCCTCCGACAATTGCAAAACGAAAATCGTATGCAATGTATTTGCTTCGTCAAATTCAAAATGGGGACCTTCAACTCGACAATGTTGAAAATTCGCTCCGCCAAACCTCGCTTGTAAACAAAGAACACGATGGTCGATTGTTCACCCACGACTTGTTGGACAAATTTGTAGAGATGTGAAATGGAACAGACAATATTGAATTTTCTTAAAAGGTATGCATTGTTAATCACTGTTCTTGCAATTTCAATCGTTTTGGCAAATCTCGAACAGCCGGAAATTCGGACATTACTTCTTGCTTCTCTGACCGAATGCTTTGCAATTGCATTTTCAAGCTTTGCAGCCTATGTTTTCACAAAGGTAAAATTTAGCGAAAAGCCCGACACTCCAAATCTTGGATTGATTTTCCTTGGCGTCCACATATTTTTTGGCTTGACAGTATTGGCAGTGTATCTTGCACAATTTTCAAACTGAGATGAAATTGCAAATTATTTTTTGGTTGATGTTTTTCGTAGTAGTTTCGGCAACAGCCCGCGAGAAGTATCTTCTAAGCTGTTCCGAACAAATGTTGGAGGAATCGCGTCGTGTGTTATTCGAAGAACTGGGCACTCGTGAAGCAACAAACCGGAACGATGGGGAAAAGATAAACGGATATCTTAGTAGTGTTGGTTTGACTTCGGGGTCTTCCTATTGTGTTGCTGGGCAATATTATTGTTTTGAACTGGCTCGGAAAAGACTTGGATTGCCGTCGCGGTGCAATCCATTGCCACGCACGGGGCTATCGTTTGAATTATTCCGCTTTGCGAAGCGCTTCGGGAAGAAAATTGTTTTGGATTTCAACCGAGACGACCTTGTGGTATGGATTAAAAATAAATCCATACACGGACACACAGAACGCATTGTTAGGGTTCGTCGGAAGGGATGGGTCGAGACCGTTGGTTTCAACACCCGTCGCTACGACCAACAGAAAAAGAAGTGGGTGGAAGGAGTTTTCTTGTGGAGGCGGAATCTCCTCCATCCATTTGGTAGAATGAATTTATTAGGTGTTGTGGGATTTATTGCAAAAAACAATGGTTGTTGAATTAATCCGAGATTGGACAATGAACCGCCGCTGGGAATCCGATTGGATGGCGTTCCAATTGGATGGAGCCGAATCGTCTAGTTCGAGAAACATCGAAGCAACATCGTTGGAATTTGCCTGGCGGGATGTGGTCGGTTACCCCAGCGGTAAGTTGAAGTTTATAGTTTCTAATAATCAAAGAACAAGAAAGTTGTTGAAGGAAATTGCAATTGATACAGCAAACAACGAAGAGAATTCGTACTTTTTAAACATATACTTTCCATCATATTTGTATTACAAAATTATTTATGAGCCAAATGGTATCGTCGGCGGAAGACTTTATGTCGGAGCGCTCTATAGATGAGTCGAAATCTTCTGGGCTCGCCTTTATGATTTTCGAGGAGGTTTATACTTTGGTCGAATATGAAAAAATTTTGCAATTAATTTCATTCAAAAGATATCGGGAAAGAAATGGATTCAACGCTATTGCAAATCCTTGGAGCCACATTCGGGACATTGATTTCGATTTTTACAATGCTTTACAAAATAAGAAAAGAAATAGTTCGCCAGCAAAAAGAAATTTTCGAGGCAAGATTGACGGACGAACGCCGACTGCTCGCATTGGAAAACAGAATCACACTCGTTGAACAACAAACCTTGAGCAACATTGCCACTCTTAACCAGCGCCTTTTCGAGTTGAACCAACGATTTGATATGTTTTATGATATTCTTTACAAACAAAAGGCAAAGTGTTATGAAAACGAATAGTGTTTTGATTGTGTTGATTATCATTCTTCTTTGCTGTTTGATTTACAATCTATTGCAACGCAGGAAAATTGAAAAGGTCGAGATAGTGAAAATCGACACTGTTGAAATAGTGAAGCAGAGCGAAAAAATCGTTGTCCAGAAAGCAAAGCCCATAGTTAAATACCTTCGCGATACAATTTACAAAACACGACCGTTCATTGCACAGCTGGACACAATCCTTAAACACGATACGATTAAAGCAATATATACGTTCCCAGAGCATCTGTTCGACTTAAAAATTTCTTCCCGCGCAGATACATTTCGTATACCGCAAGCAATTATTTCGACAAGTAGGAAAGAGCCAAATCTTTTCGATAGGATTATTCATTTCGTTGCTGGTGCAACTTTTGGTTATGCTTTATCCAGAATCAAGTAGGAGGAATTGTGAAAAGAGGCGAATATAAAGAGAAACTTATTCAAGAAACTTACAATCTATATTATCGTTTGACCAATCTATTGCCCAACCCCGACACGATTCTGCAAAAGATTGGCCGTGGGATAGAGGTTTATCGCGAGTTGAAAAACGATGCCCACGTGTGGAGTTGTATCCAGTCGCGGAAAAGCGGTGTGCTATCATTGCCTTGGACAATCGAGCAAAACGACGCAAGCTCGGAAGTATTCGATTTTGTGCTTTCTGTATTCGACCGACTAGATGTATATCAAATCGAGTCGGATATTCTCGAAGCACCTTTGTTTGGTTTCCAACCAATTGAAATTATCTGGGAGACGAGGGGGAATCGCCTTGTGCCACGAGATTTGAAAGCTAGGCAACAAGAATGGTTTGCTTATGATTCTGGAGGGAATCTTGTGTTCAAAGGGAAGTACGGCGAAGAAAATAGAAAAATTCCGCCATACAAAATCATAAATGTCCAACACGAGGCAACAGCAATCAATCCTTATGGTCACTCGCTTCTTGCGAAATGCTATTGGCCTGTTACATTTAAAAATGGGGGATTAAGATTCTGGGTGAACTTTACGGAACGCTATGGGATGCCAATTCTTATTGGGCAATACCAGCGAGGCGCAACCAACGAAGAAATAAAACAACTTGCAAGCGACTTGGATAGTATCTACGAGGATGCGATACTTGTGGCGCCAATGGATGTGAAACTTGAACTGCACGAACCAAATCGAAGTTCATCGGTCGAATTGTATCTCGAATTAATTCGATTTGCAAACAACGAAATATCAAAAGCAATTCTTTCGCAAACTTTGACGACTGAACTCGAGGGCGGTTCCTATGCGGCATCGCAAACACATTTTCAAATCCGCAAGGAAATCATAATCGCAGATTCGCGTCTCGTTCAAAATGCATTGAATCTTTTGATACGATATATGGTGGAACTGAATTTCGATACGCCCAACCTGCCGAAATTCAAAGTGGAATTGCAATAAGCAAATTGAACCATCGTTGAGCAAGCGATTAGAATTGTGATCGAAAGAAATTAAGAAAAATTAAATTTTTGTTGTCTCGTTAACATAATTTTGTATTTTTTACAAAATCGGAAATGTTAAAACTCGAAACTATAATTTCGCTTGCGAAGAGACGCGGCTTTATTTTTCAATCCTCCGAAATTTATGGTGGATTAAATGGCTGTTGGGATTTCGGTCCGCTTGGAGTGGAATTGTTACGAAATTTGAAAGAACTGTGGTGGAAAGCGATGACCTACCGGGACGATATAGAAGGGCTCGATGCTTCTATACTTATGCATCCCCGCGTGTGGGAAGCCAGCGGCCACGTCTCTCAATTTACCGATCCGATGATAGACAACAAAGTGAGCAAAGCCCGATATCGCGCAGACAATCTTATCGAAGAGTACATCGAACGTTTGCGAAATAAGAAGAAGGACGCTCTTGCCGATGAAATCGAAAAGAAACTTTCGCTTGCCAATTCGCCTGCCGATTATTACAATATTATTGTAGAATACAAAATTCCCGACCCCGTGAGCGGGACGACTGAATGGACCGAGGTTCGATACTTCAATCTGATGTTCAAAACATTCATTGGTGCTGTCGAAGATGCTTCGAGTGTGGTGTATCTTCGACCCGAAACAGCCCAAGGAATTTACGTGAATTTTAAAAATGTGCTCGATACTTCTAGGCAAAAGCTCCCTTTTGGTATTGCCCAAATTGGAAAAGCATTTCGAAATGAAATTAACACTAAAAACTTTCTATTCCGCACTCGCGAATTTGAACAAATGGAAATGCAATATTTTGTGAAACCTGGTAGCGAAGACTATTGGTTCGATTATTGGATGAACGAACGATTGAACTGGTATCTTTCCTTGGGGTTCAAAAAAGAACACTTAAGAATAAAAGAACATGAGAAACTTGCACACTACGCCAGTCGTGCTGTTGATATTGAATTTTTATTCCCGTTTGGCTGGGGTGAAATCGAAGGCATTCATTCCCGTACAGATTACGATTTGCGGAACCACCAAGAATACAGCGGGAAAAAACTTGAATATTTCGATTCGACGACTAACGAGCGATTTATCCCATACGTTGTCGAAACCAGTGGCGGGGTGACGCGAACTGCAATGGCTATTCTTTGCAATGCTTACGACGAGGACGAAGCCCCGAGTGAAAAAGGAACTATGGAGAGGCGAACTGTTTTGCGTTTCAATCCAAATCTTGCTCCAATCAAAGTGGCTGTCTTCCCGCTTGTCAACAAAGATGGTATGCCCGAGCTTGCTAAGAGTATATACAAAAATCTTCAAAAACATTTTAAATCAGTGTATGACGATTCTGGGGCAATCGGCAGACGATATCGCCGTCAAGATGAAATCGGAACTCCTTTTTGCATCACAATCGATGGGCAAAGCCTCGAGGACAACACGGTTACGATTCGCAATCGCGATACTATGGTGCAAATTCGTATTGACACATCGAAGATTTTGGACTATTTGAAAGACAATCTAACTATTTGATTATTATGAAAATTGTTGCAAAAATTTTGTTATTCTTCTTTTGTCTTTCAATTTTTGTCTCCCATCAGAATAATTCAACCAATCTGGCCTTTGCCAGTCCAAATTTAGTTCTACAACAAGATGAAGCTGATACTGCCGAAACAGACGCCGTCGAATTAATTAATATAGACAGTCTTATAAAATTATTTGATGGGTTAAAAGGCAACGAGACAGATAAATCTCGCGATAGTTTGTATTTCGAGATAGTCAAAAGTTTCGATGTTTTTGCTGCTGCTTTTAGAGAGTTGCTTGAAAATTATGTCATAGAAATACCACCTTTCGAACTCGTTCGATATGCGCTTGAAGGTCTTACAAAAGAACTCGACCCATACACAAATTACTTTTCGAATGAAAATGAATTGAACGAAATTATCAGCAACAAGGAATATATTGGTCTTGGAATTGTTGTGAATGTGGTCGATAGCTCGTTGATAGTAGTTGATTATGTTGATTCAAGCGCCAAATACATTTCAAATTTGAAACTGGGTGACAGAATTGTTTTTATCGATAGCATTAAACTTGCACCGAATCTGGATACACTTCGTAAATACACCTCGGGCAAGGAAAATAGTAGAATCGAATTGCTTGTCGAGCGTGAAGGTGTCGATTCATTGCTTCGACTTGAGGCATTTCGTCGAAAAATCGAAATCGAGGATGTTTCGTATCATAAAATATTCGACCTTGATGATGGTAAAGCACTTTACATAAATATTGAACATTTCACTCCGGAAATGCCACAAAGTGTTCGGAACATTTTGCAAACTTTTACACAATATAATGCTTCGAAGCGCAAAGGGATTATTATAGATTTACGCGACAATCCGGGCGGAACGCTCGAGTCGGCTATTCAGATTTGTGAAATGTTTCTTCCTCCCGGCTCGACAATTGTCTCCACGCGTGGACGCTCGAAAACTGAAGAAAAAACGTACAAAGCAGTGACTGCTCCGCTCGATACGACAACGCCTTTGGTTATCCTCGTTAACAAAGGTTCTGCAAGTGCAAGCGAAATTGTTGCTGGCGCAATTCAGGACAACGACCGGGGCATCATCATTGGAGATAAAACTTTTGGAAAAGGCATAATACAAAGTATCGCTTCTTTGCCATACGATTCATACTTAAAAATTACAACAGCAAAGTATTTTACACCTTCGGGTCGCAGTATCCATCAGAATCACTATGCTTCAATTGCAAGCAGGCGCATTGGTAAATTATTTGTATCCGACAGCCTCTTCCACACAAAAAAAGGAAGGATTGTTAAACAATCTAATGGCATCCAACCAGATATTGAAATAAAGGAAAAAGATGATAATTCCTTTATGAATTTTCTCGACTCGAAAGCACTGATTATTAGATTTGTTTCTTACCTTGAAAGTAATACAGAATTGAATTTGAAACTGCTCGACAATCCCAAAAGTATTTTAAATTCTTTTGTTGATTTTTTGAAGCGGAAGAAGATTGAATATAAAACTTGGGTCGAAGACGAAATGGATTCGATCATAGAAAAATTGGAAAAAGATAGAACGCAAAAGGTAATTGTAAATAAGTTGAAAAAAATTAGGATGGAAATCCATAAACCTATTGATAGATATGTCGAGGAAAACTCGAAGGAGATTCTTGCGGCGATTGAAAACGAAATCGAGCGAAGAATCGTCAGTTTCAATGAATATAGGTTTTATGCATTACAGCAAGATGATTATTTTAAAGCAAGTGTTCAATTGTTGAAGGAGAGGAGGAAATATTTTGAAATGCTTGGAATTAGTAATTGATTAAAATATGATATAATTTTATTCGTTTAAAACTTTGATTTGTTTGACTAATAGGCTTTGTGTATGAGGATTACTAAACAATATACAAACAGAGAAAGTCAATCTCTCGATAAGTATTTACAAGAAATTGGTAAATATGAGCTTCTGACACCAGAAGAAGAAGTTGAATTAGCAAAGAAGATAAAGAAAGGTGGTGTCGAAGGGCAGAGAGCATTGGAACGTTTGGTGAAAGCCAATTTGCGTTTCGTTGTCTCTGTTGCAAAACAATACCAAAACCAAGGTTTAACGCTTGGGGATTTAATTAACGAAGGGAACTTGGGATTGATTAAAGCAGCAACCCGATTCGACGAAACCAAAGGGTTCAAATTTATCTCTTATGCTGTTTGGTGGATTCGTCAATCGATTCTGCAAGCGCTTGCCGAGCAATCGCGAATTGTTCGGTTGCCATTGAATAGAGTTGGAGCCCTGAACAAGATTGGTAAAAAATTCAGCGAATTGGAACAAAAATTTGAACGCGAGCCGACCACAACCGAACTTGCCGAGCAACTGGATATGACAGTGCAAGATATCCAAGAGACGATAAAAATTGCAGGGCGTCATCTTTCTGTTGACCAACCTTTGCCACAAAACGAGGACAATCGACTACTGGATGTAATACCAAACGATCAACAACCCGCTCCCGATTACCAACTTATTCAAGAGTCGCTCCGAATTGAAATCGATAATCTTCTAACAACATTGCCCGAACGCGAAGCCGAAGTCATTCGATTGTTCTATGGTATTGGTTGTGCGCAACTTACGCTCGAAGAAATCGGGGAGAAGTTCAATCTCACACGCGAGCGTGTTCGTCAAATTAAAGAGAAAGCGATTCGTAGGCTCCGCCATTCAAGTCGGTCTCAAACTTTAAAAACTTATTTGGGATAGAAATGCATAAAATAGATTATCCGTCTGAAGAACGAAGGCAACAAACACTTCAACGACGGCCAGAGTGGCTAAAAGTGCGCGCTCCCGGTGGCGAGACTTTTTCCAATCTGCGACGGATGATGCGTGCCAAAACACTCCATACAGTTTGCGAAGAAGCCCATTGCCCGAATATTGGCGAGTGTTGGGGACGTGGAACGGCAACTTTTCTTATTCTTGGTGATACTTGCACACGATCTTGCGGTTTTTGTGCGATAAAAACTGGACGCCCAAATCCCGTCGACCCCGAGGAACCATTGAAAGTTGCTATTGCAGTCCAGCAGATGGGTATCTCGCACGTAGTGATTACCTCGGTAAATCGCGATGAATTGCCCGACCAAGGTTCTACAATTTGGGCTAAAACAATTCTGGAGGTACGACGACTTAATCCAAATGTTTCAATTGAAGTGTTGATACCCGATTTCAAAGGGGACACAGATTGCCTTCAAAGAGTCCTCGACGCTAAACCCAACATCTTGAATCACAATGTTGAAACAGTCCCTCGCCTTTATCGTTTAGTACGTCCACAGGCTAAATATGAACGCTCGCTTAAAGTTTTGCAATTTGCAAAAGAAAAGGGCTTTGTTACTAAAACTGGTATTATGGTTGGAATTGGAGAAACTTTCGATGAAGTTGTTGAAGTTATGAAAGACCTTAGGGAAATTGGCGTAGACATTTTCACTGTTGGACAATATCTTCAACCAACACCAAAGCATCTGCCAGTCGACCGATTTGTTACGCCCGAAGAATTCAAACAATACCGATTGATTGGTATTCAACTTGGATTTCGTCACGTTGAATCTGGTCCACTTGTAAGGAGTTCGTACCACGCCGAAAGTCATGTCCGATGATACTTTGCGGTTTATCGTTCTTGGCAGCGGAACGTCTTCGGGTGTTCCGACCATATCTTGTAATTGCCAAACTTGTACATCCGCGGATCCTCGCGACAAGCGATTGAGAACTTCTCTTCTTGTACAGTCCTCGACTACAAATGTTGTTATCGATACGACACCAGATTTTCGCCAGCAGATGCTTTCGCATAAACTCGACCGCCTCGATGCTGTTGTCTTCACCCACGGTCATTTCGACCATATTGGCGGGCTCGACGATTTGCGAGCTTTCAATTACTCAACCCGGAAACCAGTAAAAATCTATGCTAATCTTCCAACTTTGGACAGAATCAAACGAACCTTTTTCTACATTTTTGAAGAGCCTGAACAAATCGGCGGCGGGATTCCGCAACTTGATGTGAATCTTATAGACACCGAGCCATTTCAAATTGGAGACATAACTTTTGAACCTTTAGCACTTTTCCACGGGAAAATGCTTGTGCTTGGTTTTCGTATTGGAAATTTTGCCTATTGCACCGACACAAACTTTATTCCCCGGGAAACTATTGAAAAAATGAAAAATCTGGAATATTTAATTCTCGACGCTCTTCGCTACGAGAAACACTCGACACATTTCAATCTCGAAGAGGCAATAAATGTTGCAAAAACAATTAACCCCGCAAGAACATATTTTATTCACATTGCCCACCAAATAAAGCATTCCGAGTGTAATCTCCCACCGAATATGGAACTTGCTTACGATGGTTTGGAAATAGTTACCAAGAAATGACCACTTCGTTGCTTGTACAATTTCTTCTTGCGATGCACTATCTTCAAGTTATTATATTAAATCTTGTTCTTTCCTTGTTTAGGTAAGTTATTGAATAAAAATAAAAAGATTTTTTATTTTTCCTTGTTTTGCGGAGAATCTTCCAAAAGATGTGGGGGCGGGATAACGTAGACTGAAATTTCTTTTGGTACGAGCCCAGTTTCGGCAAGGTATTTTATATTATCAATGAGAGTTTCGTCCAATCGATTATCCTGGCGAATGATTACTATGCCGGTTTTTGTTACGACATTTTGTGCAACAATCATACCAGGCTTTAATTTTTCAACACGGATTTCCCTCTCTATTACTTGTGGTTCCTCTTGTGTTTTTTCAACTTCTTTTTCAGATTTAACTTCTGCAAGATCTTCGCCAATTTCTGTCGTACGAATTGTTCTAAGGTCGAAATTCCTTAACACAAGGTTAGTTTTGGGGAAGACCAGTTCAGGGATTGCGCGCTTTTTCACCATATCTTGAAATGTATTGTGAATGTCCGAATCGAACCAATTAGCCTTGCGATAGAAAAATTTTACTGCCTCGTTGTGCCGTTCGAATGTTTCTTCTTTGGTCTGCACAACCATTCCTTCTTCTTCGAGTTTGGCAAGATGGAATGGTTGCAGTCGGTAAACCCTATTATGATAGATATTTGCAATTGCAATTACTTGCGCTTCGCGAAGAAAGGTGATTCCTTCGAGTTGGTTTGGTCCGCCGCTACCAACTCTCGTCTCCCAAATTTGACCAAGGATATTAATTGAACCTCGTATTGTTTCAATAGAAATTAAAGTATCGATTGCTTCTTTGTAAAGTTTATAGAAGAATGTTTTATCTGCTTGCTCAAGGTCGTACGGGTCGAAAAGAAGAAATCTTTTTGGCATAACCAACATTGGGAGATTGATAAGCGAAGCAGCGACAACAATCTCGTCGATTGTTCTATCGGTAAACTTCAACTCTTGAGCTAATGCTTTGGCGATTGCAACAACGTAACTGGTGTGGTTTGTGTAGTAATATTTTTCTGAAAGACTTAAAATTTTCACCAAGGAAGATACAAATTCGCCAGCAGTTTTCTCGGCAGATTGTCGTGCTGGTGTTTTGGCAATTAGGTCGATACCCTTCAAGTCGGAGATACCTATTCGACGCAAAGCTTCGAGGAGTTTATTGTTCTGTAAAATTAAATTGTATTGGTCGAAAGCATTTTTTAATATCTGGATTAGTTGTATCTGGTCGATTGGTTTGAGAAGATACATATAAGCACGGCTTTGATTGATAGCAGCAATTATTTCCTGTGAATTGGCGTAGGCAGAGAGAATTATTCTGATGGCGTGTGGAACGTATTTCATTGTTTCTTTCAAAAAGTCGATTCCGTTCATTACGGGCATATTTAAGTCCGCCAAAATAACTCCGGGATTATACCCATTTACAATGATTTCAAGTGCCTCGGGGCCACTTCGAGCAATTGCAATATTGAAGTGTTTCGACAAAGACTTTTCAAGCAACTTCAAAAAGTTGATATCATCGTCAACAATCAGAAGATTTCCTTTTTTTGGTGTTTCAGAACCATTTGCCATCGATATCCTATTGTGTTTGAAACAGAATCCACTTACAACCGAATTATTCTAATGTTGCCATCAAGTTTGCAAGAATTAAATCTTGTGGTGTTGTAATTTTAATGTTTGTCTCGAGACCTTCGACAAATTTGACGGGTTTGCCAAAATATTCAACGACGCCAGCTTCGTCTGTGAAGCTTTTGCCCTCGGAGAATGCTTTTTCGTATGCAGATATAAGCAAAGAAGTTTTGAATGCTTGAGGCGTTTGGATTGCAACAAGATTGCTTCGGTCGATTGTTCCTGTGATAAATTCTTCGGAATCGAGTTCTTTTATTGTGTCTTTGATTTTGACGCCGGGTGCAACAGCGTTGAATCGGAGCACTGCATCGTAAATTCGAATAATAAGTTCTTTCGTTACAAAAGGACGAACAGCATCGTGGACGAAAACGAAATCGGTTTGTCGAATCGAACGAGTTCGAAGGGCATTCCAGATTGATTCGAAGCGGGTAGGTCCGCCTTCGACAAGTTCAACATTTTCAATTTTAGCTTTTTCGAGCAGTTCCTGCATAATTTTATAATGTTCCTGCGGGTATGTAATTACTATTGTATCGAATCTTAATATTGAGATGATTTTTTCAAGAGTGGCAAGTAGAATTGGTTTTCCGTTAATTGTGTGGAACTGTTTGGGAATTAATCCCCCAATTCTTTTTCCAGTGCCACCTGCTGCTATGACCAAACCCAACATCGTAAGAGTAAATGATTAAAAATACAAAGTTACACAAAATTGTTGTTTTTTTCTTAATTTCGATTTTTTTAACAAAATTGAATTTGAAGTGAGTTTGTTATACTTTTTCTTTGGTGTTCTTTCGATACTTGCAATTGCAAGTGCAATTGTTACGATAGCAAGTCGCAATCCTGTTCGCAGTGCCTTTGCCTTGATTTTCCATTTCTTTATGCTTGCTGGATTGTATTTGACATTGAATGCTCAATTTATTGCAGTAATCCAGATACTTGTTTATGCGGGTGCAATTATGGTGCTGGTTGTTTTTGTGATAATGCTTCTTAATTTGTCGGACGAAGAGCGTTTGACCGAGCGATTTGATTTTCGCCGTGCAATTGCAATCGCCTTTGGCGTTATCTTTGTAATTCAAATTTCGATTGCTGTTTTTTTGCCCACCACGATTAATTTCAATATTCACAAAGAATCGGCGAAAATTGGCACTGCACAATTTATTGGTAAAGTTTTGTTCTCCGATTACCTTGTTCCGTTCGAAATTGTTGGTATTTTGTTAATCTCTGCAATAATTGGTGCAATTGTTCTGGCTAAAAGAAAAGTCGATTAGGAGGATGTATGCAATCGGTTCCTTTGGAATTCTATCTAATTGTTTCTGCAATCTTGTTTACTATTGGGACAGTTGGCGTACTAACACGCCGAAACGCAATCGTTGTCTTTATGTCGATCGAATTGATGTTGAATTCTGTAAATCTTACTTTTGTGGCTTTCTCGGCTTTTATGGGTGATGCCGCTGGGCAGATTTTTGTTTTTTTCATAATGGCTATTGCCGCTGGCGAAGCTACTATTGGACTTGCCATTGTTCTCGCCTTGTTCAGAAACAAGCAAACTGTTTACGTCGACGAAGCAAATATGCTGAAAGGATAGAACAGCATTTTATTTTTCCGTTAAAAAGTAGTGTGGATTGCAAATTAATCGAAACAGGTAAATTGTATTTTTTTATTATTTTCATTACTAAATTGAATGGGAAACGACTTTGCTCGGAAAACGCTCGAAAATCTTGCTGATAAAATTGTTCGAGGTACTAATGAACTTATCGAGAAAGCGCGCAGCGAAGAAGATTTAAGAATTGGTTTTGAAATACTTTTAGAGCCGATAAAATCCGAATTAAATCTTAAATCTAATCCAGAGTATGAGAAATCGTACAAAAAATCCGTTTATAGCGGTCGCTCGGACGCAGTACACGGACGTTTGATAATAGAGTATGAAAACCCAAAATCATTCAGGTCGGAGAGAAATATTGATCACGCCTTTGAACAATTAATAAGTTATCTTTCTGGGGAGATGGAGCGTGCAAAAGATACTCGTTTCGTTGGAGTTGGCTTCGACGGCAAGCAAATCTTCTTTGTCCAATATCAAGATAAAAATTGGGAAACAATAGATAGAAGAAAGTTTGTTCGACGCGGGCCTTATGATTTTACTCCGGAAAGTGCCAGAACTTTTTTGATTCACCTTCGGGCTTTGTCCAGGCTTCCTCTTAATGCTGAAAATTTAGCCCAAAAATTCGGACCCCAAAGCGATCTTGCACTTCAAATGGTTTCTGCTTTTGCCAACGCTTTAAAATATTGGGGCGACCAAACACACATTTGCACTTTTTTTAACGAGTGGAAAAGATTATTTGGTATTGTTTATGGCGAGCAATTTTCTGGTGGTCATCAAGAAAAAGAAGCCAAAACACTTTCAAAACTTTACAAAGTCCGAGCAGAAACTGATTTTCAAGAACTTTTGTTTTCTGTTCACACTTACTTTGCTTTTTTAATGAAACTTATTGCCGCCGAACTTTTGACTTTAAGAGAAACTTCTTTTGGTTCATCTCTTGCTTCTCAACTTGCCCATATTTCTGATAAAGAACTGAAACAACAGCTTGAAGATATAGAGAATGGCGGAATTTATGCCCGAAAAGGAATTACCAATTTTTTGGAAGGCGATTTTTTCCGATGGTATCTTGATGCATTTGATTCGCCGGAATTAAGAGATGCTATCAGAGAAGTTGCCAGATGCCTTTCCGAATTTGAACCTGCAACAAGCACTTTAGACCCCTCTTCAACCCGCGACCTTCTCAAAAAACTTTATCAGTATTTAGTTCCGCAGGAAGTTCGCCATCGTCTCGGCGAATATTACACACCCGATTGGCTGGCAGAATTATTGTTAAATGAAGTTGGTTATGATGGCAATACACTTAAAAGATTTTTAGACCCCGCTTGCGGCTCCGGCACTTTTCTTGTTTTGGCTATTCAGCGTGCAAAGGAATATGGGCAAAAAGAAAAATGGCCACCACTTGAAATAGCTAAAAGAATTGTTGCCAATATCTGGGGTTTTGACTTGAATCCTTTAGCGGTTATCGCCGCCCGCACTAATTATCTTTTTGCTTTGGGAGACTTAATCAATGAATTAGAACGAGTAGAAATACCAATTTATCTTACCGATTCTGTTTTAACGCCTACGAGAATCACCGGAAATCTTTACGGCGAATTTTTGGAAGTTTCAACTTCTGTAGGCAAATTTCAAATCCCGGCTGAATGGGTGCGAGTTGGCGGGTTTTTGCTTGCGAACGCCGCTCCACTTGTTGAGGAAATGGCAAAAAATCAATATTCGGTAGATGAGGCAATGACAAGGTTTAAAAATGAAGGATTAGTTTTTTCAAACAATGAGCAAATCGTAAAAGACTTTTATAAACAAATTTTGGAATTAGAAAAACAAAACAAAAACGGTATCTGGGCACGCTTTCTGAAAAACGCTTTTGCACCAATGTTCGCGGGTAAATTTGATTTTGTCGTTGGCAATCCGCCGTGGATTAGGTGGGGTTATTTATC
>JBAMMD010000065.1:0-2194 GCA_039793965.1 Kapaibacterium sp. (SeqCode)
ATACATTAAAAAGGTCGAATTTTAAACAAATTTAAATTATTCAAGATAGATATGAAAAAAATTCTTAAAGTTAAACCCTTAAGTCTTGGTCTTTTGGCTGTTATTTTACTGGCCGGGATTATTTTTTCTTTGATTCAGATTGTTCGGGCCAGTTATCCGACCCCACCTGATCCTGGTCATCACTATGGAGAAATTGTTGGTTTAAGAGACCTACAATTTTATTTAAGATACGGAACAGGGGCACCAGAAGTTTGGTATACTGCTCCTAATACCGGAACTGCTCTAACCACCGGTGCGCCAAGTGCCAATTATTTGAGAGCGATTCCTTTTATTACTTCAAGAAGCATTACTTTAGATAGAATTGCTATTAATGTTACCACGGCTGCTACTGGATATACGAGGTTGGGAATTTATGCCGATGGTGGCAATGTTTATCCTGGTAATCTGGTTATTGATGCTGGGCAAGTTGATACCGGGACAACTGGTGTAAAATCTTTAACTATAAATGTTACTCTTAATCCTGGGCTTTATTGGTTGGTGGCGGTTTCCAATGCGGCACCAACAATTAGGGCATTTGCGGTTGGTAGTTTAATTCCAGTTTTGGGTTATGGCTCTGCTTTAGGAACAGCCGCCTCTTTTGGTTATTCAGTATCTTATACTTATAGTACCTTGCCAGCCACTTTTCCTTCGGGCGCTTCTTTAATTACTGCCACACCAATTCCAGCCATTTTTGTTCGGCTTTCTTCGGTTGATTAAAATTTTTCATCATCTTATGAGAAAAAGTTTTTATCTTATTTTGGTATTAATAATTTTTTATTTTTCTGGTTTGGTTTTTGCTTTTGGTCTTAAAATAGATACTTCTTTGTCTTTCCGTCAAGAAGAAGATGGAATTCACCGCTATCTGAAAGTATCCCAAACCATACCAAGAAGTTATCTGGCAATTTATTCAGTTGAAAATCCCGAGCATCCGGAACCAGAATATGTTTACGGAATTGAAATTGGTGACAAAGGAGAGACAGAAATTGATTTTGCGGCTTTAACTGCGGGTAAATTTGTTATTGTCAATACTTTTGAACCCGGTGCTTGTAATGCCCTTTCTCTTGAAGATTGTAGAAACGACCCTAATTATTTAGGAGAATTTAGTTTTGAAATGAACGAAGAGCAGATGATTAATGAGTTGAGGTTGCCAAATGAATTGAAAGAAGAAAATTTATCAAATGAATTGAAAGAAGAAAATTTATGAACAAGAGGGGAAAAAAAATTCTTTTTTTGGTAGTATTTGGATTAACGCTTTTTTCAGGGTTGATTTTATTCAAATCTAAAAATTTTGATTTTGTCCAAGCCCAAGAAACGCTTTCTTGCGAAGTGAGGAGTTCTGCTTGTGGTGATACAAAGCCAGTTGAAGTCTTTCGGATGCAAAACACCACCAATGCCCATGCCGGAACTCCGACAGGTTCAAGTTATACTTATCGCGTCTGTTGTGGAGGAATAACAGATTTGGGAAATTCCTGTTCTGGAAATTATGCCGTGGTTTTGAGACTGTCTTCTCAAACCAATGCCCACGTCCAGCAAAATACTTACGGAAATTATTCTTATCCTGTTTGTCTTTCAGCTCCAAGCGGCAACTCAATTTCAATAGCTTATAGAAGCGGCAGTTGTAATGCAGACGAGACAACTCTAGCCTCAATGTCTGGTCCTACCAATGCTCATGTTGCCAGCACTGCCTACACCACCAAAATCTGCGCCAAGGTTACTGGAGTTAATATTTCTGTCTCGGTTTCTGATGGCGTGGTTTCTTATGGGATTATGCCGACCAATACTTCAAAAACAACAATTGATTTAAATGATACCCAAACCCTCACCAATGATGGAAATGTCACGGAAAATTTCAATATCAAAGGTCAAAATGCTCCTTGCCCATGGACCTTGGCTTCAACTCCTGGAACTGATCAGTATGTCCACGAGTTTTGCAAAACAAGCGAGGTTTCCTGCGCCAGTCCACCAACAAACTATACTCCCCTTACAACGACTTATCAGACCCTTTATACTGGTGTAGCTGCGAGTTCGACTAGACAGCTTGATTTGCGAATTACTACTCCAACATCAACTAATTGTTTTACCCAGCAATCGGTAGATGTTACAATACAAGCAGTGGCATATTAAATATTGTTTGATATTAAAATATTTGCTATAA
>JBAMMD010000066.1:0-17054 GCA_039793965.1 Kapaibacterium sp. (SeqCode)
CGGACACCCTCTCCCACTGGGAGAGGGATGGGGTGAGGGAAAAGCGAATGGTGGTAGTCGAGTTAAATGGGGCGGTAAAGACAAACCATTCGAATTCCATTTGCGAAAATAGATTTCATTGAAAAAACAATAAAATGAGTTGCAAAAAATCATTAAAATGGACAGGGCAAATATTTTATGTCGCAAGGCAAAGTTTTGTTGTCTCAAACTTTTCTCTTAATTACTTGCAAATAGTTACGAAATTTAAAAAATTTATTTTAAATCAAAAAGATAATTGTTTTCAAAAAGAAAAAGGCACTCGAAATTTTCAAGTGCCTTCCATCGGTGGAAAGAACAAAGAATTCGCTAATCTTCCTTAATTGTTGTATATGTTTCAAAAATCGGGGGATTTTCTATTGTTTTTTTAACAGCACAAATGTTTGCCGATTTGATTAAAGCATCGTAATACTTTTCGGGGAAATCCTTGGGTACACGAATTTCGAGTGTAATCTTGGCAATTTTCCTTGCTATTGGGTCGTAAACCAAATCTTGGTAGATTTCGATATCTTGGTAAGGAATTCCGCGACTTTCGCAGAAGCCAACAATGTAAATTCCAACACAAGTTCCAATCGAGGCAAGGAACAATTCGAACGGAGCAGGTGCTGTGCCGTCCCCGCCATCACGCACTGGCTGGTCAGTGTAAACAGTGAATCCGCTTGGCATAATTGCGTCGACACGCTTGTTGCCAGGAAAAACAATCTTGATTCCCATTTTGCCCTCGTCTCTTTTTTTGATAAATTTGTTTTTATGTAAAAATTATATAACTAAATAGTAATATTTTTATTTTAAATGAAAAAAAGAAAGAAAAAGAAATTGACAAAAATAATAGGAATCACAGCAATCTTCTTGTTTGCTTGTCTTTTAATAATGGTCTTATATTCTTTGATTTTGTTAAACAAAAGAATACCACAACAAGAAATAATAGTAAAAGTAACTAAAAATACATCAACAAGTAGCATAGTCCACCGATTCAATTCTTTTGGAACTTTGCAACCTAAAACATTTTTTATTCCATTTATTCGAATTTACAGCATACTCACAAACAAAACGCCAATTTCTGGAACATACAGATTCACAAATGAAAACAGAAATATAGATATTATCCGCTCCATTTTTTCTGGCAAACAACTTTCTATTGTTAAAGTAACTTATCCAGAAGGGAGCACAGTAAGGGATTTTGCACGAATTACCCAAACTATGCTTGGCATCGATACAAATTCGTTCTACCAAGCAATAAATGAGTCGGGATATATCCAAAAGTTGAAAATTCCAATCAACTCTATCGAAGGCTACTTGATGCCAGAAACCTACTTTTTCTATTACGAAACCGAAGCGGTAACGGTTGTTCGTAAACTGGTCGAAACGCAAAATAAAATCTGGGCAGAAAAATTCGACACTATGTGCAAAGAAAAGGGACTTTCAAGGCATTTTGTACTTACTCTCGCATCAATAATCGAGTTGGAAAGCCCACTCGACGTAGAAAGAGCAAGAATCAGCGGTGTTTTCTATAATCGCTTGCGAAAAGGTATGCGACTTGAATCCGACCCAACGGTTCAATATGCCCTACAACAAAAGAAAAGATTACGGACAACCGACCTCGACACCGACAGTCGTTTCAACACATATAAGTACATAGGTCTTCCGCCCGGACCAATTTGCTCGCCGGGGATTTCTGCAATCGAAGCAGCGATAAACCCCGAAAACCACAACTATTATTATTTCGTTGCTTTTGGAGACGGTTCTGGAAGGCATCGCTTTGCAAAAACTTATGCAGAGCACTTGAAAAATAAACGAATGTTCAAACAAAATTTAAAAAAACAAAGTTCCACGACCAAGTAGATTCTTCGGATCAAATTTCAATTTGATTTCTCTCATCTTTTCCACAACTTCTCTGCCATACATCAATTCGAGATACTTTCTTTTCAATTTTCCGGTCCCATGTTCTGCTGAATAAGTCCCCCCAAGAGAAATTGCTTCGAGAATATGGTCATCGTAGATTTTCAGTGCAAGTTCGTTTTCCTTTTCGTTGCGCGGGACAAGATTCAAATGCAAATGTGAATTGCCAAAATGCCCCCAAATAAAATATTGGAGATGCGAATCTTCAAGCAATTTTACAAGTTTCGAAAGATACCTCGAGAAAACATAATCGTTGACAGCAACATCCGAACCAATCTTGTGGTAATTGGTCTTGGCGACAAGTTCGAAAACTCGGACAGGAATTAGATGACGAAATTCTGTAAATCGGCGATGTTCGTAATCATTCATCGCAACCCAAGTTTGGTCGGTAAAGGATGTGTGATGTGAAATATGCTCCATCCAAATCGAAAGAAGCGATTCTTCTCGTTCTTTTGTATACTCTTGTTCAATCCAAATAGCACATTCGGCAGATTTGGGAATTTGAGGATAATCATCCAATACTAACGAAAGAGAGTTCCTATCAAAAAATTCAATTAATCTTGGTGAAATTTGTAGTTGACTTTGCTCGACATTTTTATGATTTCTAATTTCCCTCTTGGTTTCATCGATAAAATTCAACGCCGAGGACAAATCTCTAAAGAAAATTACCAAACCAAGAACTTTTTCTGGCAAGGGAACAATTTTCAATTTAGCCCGCACAATTGTCCCCAGTGTCCCTTCGCTACCAACAAACAAGTCGAGAGTATGCATACCTCGTTGTAAGAAATAACCAGCTGTGTTTTTCGAAGTGTTGATAAACGGAAGCGAGGGCATCGAAAATTCAATTGTTCTTCCGTCAGTCAACATCAAAGTAAAATGAGTATTTCGAACTCTGCTGTTCTCATCACGTTTTAAGGAAATCAACTCACCATCTGGAAGAACTACATCAAGGGCAAGAGTATAATCCCGAATTGTACCATATTTGAAAGTACGCGAACCCGAAGAATTGCAAGCAATATTACCGCCGATGTAACTATTCGTTTCGGTCGGATTTGGAGGCACAAAGAAGCCATTCGATTCGACAAATTCGTCAAGATTTTTTCTTACTACGCCCGATTCAACAACAACAAAATGCTCGCTGGGGTCGAAATCAAGGATTCGATCTAATTTTTCAGTCGAGATTAATACACCTTCGAAAGGGACACGCCCGCCGGTCAATCCGGTTCCGCCCCCCGAGATAGTGTATGGAATATCATTTCGGTAGCATTCCTTTACACATTCAATCAATTCAGAAACATTTTCGGGAATGAGAACCTTATCGCAACTGCCACTCAAATTGGAGGCATCTCTAAGATAGTTTTCTATTTCATCTAAATTTGTTTTAACAATCATTATCTACCACCAGAAATTGACAGTCGAATATCAAGCCCAACCTGGAAATTGCTAAATCCGGGGGAGGATGCACCCTCGGTAAAAGTACCTTCATAGCGCATAAAGAAAGAAGCAGACAAACGCTGGCTAATCGAATATCTTGCTCTTGGTTCGATAATAATTTGTGTGTTTCCGTCGAGTGTTCGTCCTTTTTCGCCTGTATAGTTCAAGACGTCGTAAGTTGCGCGTTTGTTCCTACGGAAAGAAGCAAGAAAACTAAATTCCAAATCATTTCGAAGAATCAAGTTGAAGAACGGAAATTCGAATCCACGCAAAGTATAACTGGCTTGCGCCTGAACCTCGTCGGTCGTCTGGCGAGTAATAGTCGAACGGGCAGTAGAATTGATTTGAAAAGTGGTTGTAGTGTTGTAGCGCAACGAAGCAGTGAAAATACCTTTGTATTTTTTCTCGTCAAACGAGAGGGAAATCCCAAGAAAAGGTTGGAAACCATACTGAACCGTTTGCCCCTGTATTGCTCGTCCATTATCATTAATTAACACATTTTCCTGATACTTCGATGTGTAAATGTGTTCGATTAAAATCCTTTTAGGACCGATAGGTTTCAATAATTCCCACTTTTCGAGACCTTCCCATCGAAAAGCCCAATTTATTCCCGGAAGGAATTTGCCAGCGGCTCCTTTGAAAATGCTAAAAGCTTCCAATCCATTCCTAAAGGACTCGGATAACGCGTTCAAAAGCAATTGGTTTTTCTTGATGGTATCAAGATTCGAGGCAAGTATCTTTTGCTTCTCTGTATTATATAAGTTAATAACGTGTTCTATATTGTTGTTGAAAATATTTATCCAAAAGATAGTTGGGAGTGTCAAATATGTTCTTGCAAACGACTGAGTTGCAATGATGTTCGTGAAAAATGGATTACCCAAAGAGTCGGTCAAGACAGTCTGATTTTTATTGAAGCCCAGCTCTGTTTTCCAGTTCAAATCAAGATTGGCACCTTTCCACAATTGCCTTGTTGTTTTGATTTCAAAAGTAGTTCTCTGGCTAAAATTCTCTTGCAAAATAGCGTTCGCCGGTCGCCTTCCTGTTTTTGTCGCGAAACCGAAAAATGGGAAATTCGACGATGGCACAATCGAGAAACTCCCGTGTGGACTGCCAATTAAACCTAATTGGTAGGCAAAGCTCGGTCCAAAGATTTCCTTGCTCTGTCGAAAAGTTACCCCGCGAGCCCAGAAGTTGTTGAACCCCGTCCCACCAAAAACTCCGGGATTGTTCGATGAATTGCTCTGAGTGAACACAAAGTCGACCTTTTCGAAATCCACAAAAATCGCTTTTACAATCGAGCCAACCTGTTGCCAGAAAGTTTTGGGTGTGGTGTCCGGTTTCGTCGATGGTGATGAAAAAGGCTGTGTACGGGTTTGTATCCCAAGAATATCCTCGATCAAATTTTTGTATCGCAAGCTTGCATTGTATCGGATATTGCTGTTCCACGATGCATTTTTAACAATATCACGGATTTTGGGATCTTCTTGCAATGGGTCGTTCCAGTTGTAATTCACTTGGTAACTTCCAGTATTATCGATATATCTTGAATATTTACCCAAAGGAAATTTCGGTCGAACATTGATTGTAATGTTTTGATTATGGATATTATCCGAACCCAAATCGACCAGTCGACCATTGCGTAGAAACATCATTTTTGCGATTTCACTTCCAGAACGTTGGCGCCCAAATTCATCGAGTTCGTATGGAACAAGTGTACTTGTCGTACTTACTGAATAATCAATAATCGGGCTTAAAAAGCCATTCTCGCTAAGCTTCCAGGAAAATTGGGCATTGCGAACAGCTGAAAAATTGCGGATTACGGGGCTGGGGAAACTCAAAAACCGCGACTGTTCAGTCTGTCGCCTTCGTGTCATATTTAAACTTAAACTAATATTGCTTGGCAGAAGATTCAATTTCCAGTCGGTGTAAATTGAAAAGAATCCGCTGGTAATCGATTTGAGTGGCTTGATTGTTAAAAGCTCGGGGATTGAATTTGCATATTGCAAAGTTAAATTCCAATTCCAATTGAAGCGATGAAGGTAAAGTGGAGAACGTTCGAATTCTTGAGAATAAGAATAACCAACGGCAACTTTGTTGAACAATTCATTGATAATCCAATGGTTTATTGGAATACCAATTCTCATCCCCGTAATCGCCCAACTATCCATTACGCGGAGCGTTTGAGACCGAAGGATGACTTCGTCAGCAATCTTATTTGCTTCCGATTCTGTTGCACCGTTGATTAATGCGTTCTGTTTGGCGGCTTCGGCAGCTTGTTTCAATTGTATATCGCTATTTGCAACAAATTCAGGATTTTCGAAAACTTCTGTGTGTGTATAAGTAAAAGGAATCTTGAATTTCTGCAAAAATTTAGGCAATAGTTTTTCAGCCGATGCAAGCGCAGTAATCGAAAAATTCGAAGATGTAACACGATTGCCAAATCTTTCTTCAAGTCGGTGGAAATTGGGTCGTGTATAGTTGATTGATGTATTTATCGAGGCAAAGTCTGCAAGCTTAAGTTCGGAGGAACCAACAGCAGCCCAATCGTTACGATTTTCTGGGGAAATAAGTCGCAACTCATCAATCCACATCGTTGTTGTTAATTCGTTTGGATATCTCTCTGCAGGATTTGCAATTCCAAATGCGAAGAAAAGAACCCTTGTCAAAACTGGATTGCCACGAATAGCATAGGATGCAAGTGGATTGTTTCGAACCGGGAAAACCTGTCGTTCGTAAATTCGATTTGTATCGCGAATTTGCTTGATGCTTGTCAAATCTTGCAAATCAATTTCAATATCCTGCCAGCCCCGAAGCAAAGGAACACGATATTCATAATAGTTCAAAGAATCTATACCAAAACGAATAAATGCATAGGCTGTTGGAATGGCTCCGAGCACCAAATTATCGGGCATCGTTCCGTCGCCATGAATGAAAAATTTCAGTTTTTTATAGAAAAAGATATCAATTTGTCGAAAATAGCGCACTGCGAGTCGTTCATCTCCGTAACGGAGATTCTTTACAGTTAAAGACAAAGACTGTTCGTTGGTACGGACAATTCGAGTTGGGTCTGGATTATCCAATCGACGCGGCGCTTGCACACCCGGAGGCATTGTGTAAAAATCTGGTGCTTTACTGTTTTCTTCAAGATTTACAAAGGAAACAGAAAGAACGCTATCGTTTGGACTGACGTTTGTTTGTATATTATTGTTCCGTTGCCAATGAGCCCCAACCAGACGCCAGTCGACGATAGCAAGTTTGGCAATACCACCTTTGAACCAAACTCGTACATATTGAATATTCGCAAAAGTTGGATTACCAAATATACGAGTTGGCTTCCTAACAGGAATCCTATAAAGGAACCATCCCTTCTCGGGATTTCCACCAACAATCTGGGGATTAGTATTTGGATCGGGATTCAACTGTATTTCATATTGGAAATAATCATTTGCAAGCGAGATGGTTTGTCCATTATTTCGATTTAAAACTTCCTGGTCGGGGAATTGCCCCATTTCTGAAACTGCATTGCCTTCGAAATTATTGAAATAAAGAAAATCGCTTGGATTTCTCGTGGCATCGTCTTTCCCGAAGTCGAAACTGAAGTTGTCGCGAGCTGGGTCCTTCTCAAGACTCAAAGGATAGGGATAACTCTCTCTCTCTTTCTCATCATTAATAGCGTCGATACCAACATCTTCGCCAACATCTATAATACCATTGGGCATAGGACTTGCTTGTGTTATTCCATCTTCGGTGTCTAATTTTTGGTTTGGAATTATATCTTCGCTTATTTGCCCAAGTTCGATATACATTTTGGTCCTGCCGGGCTCGTATTGCTGTATGTTCATCATAATTTCGATGTACTCGATATTTTCATTGTCAAAGTTTGTGTTGAATGTGGAAATCAATTTAGTCATACCTGCCCAGATGCGTGCCCGGTTCTCCGGTCGATTTGCAAAAACATTGAGCGAGTCGAACAATGGATTCAGAGGGTCGAGATACTCTGGATTACGATTATAAATGCCACGATACAACGGGTCGAAATCTATAAACAATGGGGAAAGATTAGCCTGTCCCGGAATATAATCTCGGTTGGGATAGACGTCGCGAATTGGAACTCTCGGGAGCGCATATTGATACCAGAACATTTTTCCACGAAACTTTGCACGGGTTGTGTCGTCGGGACCTATCATTTCGTCTTGGGGTGGAGAAGAATGTATCCACAGCGAAGGCGTCAGACTAAGCGATATATATCGCTGAGCTCCCTCGAAATCATCGATATAAACCACCGGAGAGTTATTATCGCTTGCCACATCAGATGTCCTTCGGTTTGGGTTGGGCATCATCATTGCCCATTCGCCGCGCACATTGAACGAAGAAGTGGCTTTTGTATCGTAAAATGGTAACAGATCTACAATTTTTGTTAGCCAAGGCAACTCCCAGTTCATTCTTGCATCGAAGCCAAACATTGAATTCTCGACAGGTTCGTCGCCAAGACGCACTCTATCAGTGACGAGAGATTGGCTGTAGAACATCGAAGTAAAACCAAGTCCAGCCTCGCCAGTTCGAGTTTTAAACAACTGATAATCGGCACGCAGGCCAAGTAATGTTCGAGTGGAAATACTAAATATATCTTGCTGTTCGTATTCAATTTTCAAATTCGCATTAGGCAAAGAAGCACGTGGATTTCGCAAAGTCAGTGTTCCAGAATAATAATCAATAACATAATCTTCATATTCACGCAAAGGAACACCATCGAGAGTTACGCGCACACTGTTTGGAGTGAGATTGAAAGCACCAAGAGAAATTCTATCGGTAAATCTCCCAGAAACTTCGCCCGAGATAACAAAACGGTCGCGGGCAGTATTCCTTCGAGCCACATCATAAGTTGTATCGTAAACTTCGCCAAAAACATACTGCTCGGCAAGTTGTGGTGTCCCAGCGCGTTCGAAATAATCACGCAAGCCTTGGCGAAAAGGCTCCAGACTTGGAAAAGTTATCTCGCCATAAATAGGGTCGAAGAAGGGTGGACGCAAGTCGAATTGACCGTCGCCCGGGGGCGCTCCGGTAGAATTGTTCACTTGGTCTACCCGCAAAATTGTAACAAGTTTGTCGGGAACACCCGGAAGAACATCTGTCGAATCATTGCTTTGATTTATATACCAAACATTTATCCTTGTATCTGTCACAGAAACATTCGTCGCATTGATTTGGTAAATGTTCTTCATTTGCCTTGCCCAAAGCGATTTATACGCTGGCAATAAGTTTGGCCGGTAGATCAGTTTCAAAATCAAGGTGTCTTTTTCGCCAACAAGTGTCGAAAGTGTTCCAAAATAAAGGTCGTCTGTTGTATCAACCGTTTCGCCCTCGATTCTGTATGCCACCGCATAATATCGATCCTGTCGCATATTCAAAATTGTTAGTGTTCCAAGATTGTAATCAATTTTGTATCTTGTCGAATCAATTCTCAAAAAAGTACCTCGTTCGACAACTCCTGTCTGGATAGGTGTGAATTTCATATTCGGTGGATACAATTCGTTTCTTCGCATTCGCTTTGGCTCCAAATCGGCAAAAGCAACTGCATTTCCACCGTATGCATTGTCGCGTACGTCGGTTGTCGATTCGTATACTTCAATCTCTTTTATTCGGTAGTATGATGAGGATTGTGGTATAACTGGAGTCGAGTTTTTGAAATACTCTCTGTAAATACTCCTATACACTGTATCGAGGAAAAAGTGGTTTTTTGCGTAATCATAAGCACGCAAAGTGAAATATTGTTTGCTGGAGCCACCGCGTACATCAACAAAGCGCCTTTCACCGCGTTTCTGCGATGCAATGGTCTTTAAAAAAAGCGGACCAAATTGGAAATCGGCTCTTACCCCGAATAGGGCTTGTCCGCCCCCAATCAAAGTCGAAGGCACAGGCATTGTAACATTCCCAACTTCAATCAATTTTATTATATCATCATCTTCGCCAGTATAACCAATCTTGAATTTATTATCGAAATCAAATTGCCTGCGAGTGTTCCAATCTGTGCCAATAGACAATTTGTCTCCAATTTTGCCAGTAACATTAACACGAATATCTTGGCTAAACATAGGCGAAGATTGCGATTGTCCGAATGCAGATGTTGAGCCCAGATTTTGTAAATCCCAACGCCAACCAACCCGGATGTTTACCTCGCCGTTAACATTCAAGCTTACCTGGGGCTTGCCGAAAATAGTGATAATTGGATTCGATGGAATAGGAATGGTCAATCCAGTTGCTTGGCTCAATATTCTTGCAATATCTCCGCCGCTGAGGGCAACTTTCAAATCGTAACTTTTTGTAAGTGAATCCCATAGTTGCTTTTGCAATGCTTCTTTGCGTATTGAAAGATAATCCTCGAGAGGTATTGTGTAATCGTAACTTACCGGAACCTGCCAGAAATTGTATTTGTAATGAAAATATTGAGCATTAGAATCTATATCGAAATATTTAAAAAGCCCTTCTGGTATGTATCGAAATCGGGGATTGTCGTAGTCAGGATAACGGTAAATATTGTAGGGTTGCAGTAATCTCCGTTCGGGAATTTGCGATTTTTTGAATTCTGGCACATAAATCCCAAGAAGAGTCGTATCGAGTTGCTGGCTTAATAGTTGCAAAGAGGATAGCAAAAGAAGAACTATTGAAATTTTTAAAGGCAAAAGAGTAGCATTTAGTTTCAAAAAAACTAAAACCTTTTGATACACATTTGAATTTAAGGTTCTGCCCACTTCCCTTCCCAGAAAAACTAAATTAGCCAACTTCTTCGATACTTAATAAAGCAAATACTAAATGTGTATCAAAAGGTTCCTATCCTATCTTCATCACTTTGTTTCACATACAAGTACAAATTTATAAAAAACACAAAAAAGAACTAAAATTTGAAGTCGAGAACTGAAAATAAATATTTTTCATATTGATAAACTTTTGCTTTTCTACCTTTTCTAATTATTTCAATACCTTCGGAAGCAAGTTTCTCGGAAACAAAGTCTAAACCACCGGGAAACTTTTCGTTCTACTCTCCGTCTCCCTTCAAGGTGCGCCAAAATGGAATTTTGGGTAAATGGTCGAGCTCGGTGTTTTCTTCCGATGCCTGCGCAGAAATTGTCGCAAAAATTTCAGTTGTCAATGGGCAAGCAATATCTGCGTTGTATTTTCTAGCAATTGCTTTACGTATTTCTCCAATAGATGTAACTCGACTTTTCGGAACCTGAGCCATCAAATAGAACACATCGAGTGGGGACGGGACAACCATTGTGCGACCGCCCCAACGCAAAGCAAGTTCCTCTTTCAAGCCGACAACCTTGGGCAAATCTTTTGAATCGACCAACTTTTCTATGGAACTTCTTTTTTTCATTTAGCACGCAGTTTTTGGCGAATCTTTCTCTCTCTCATACCGCGAAGATAGTACAATCGAGAGCGTCGGACCTTGCTCGTCTGTAAGACCGAAATGCTTTGGATTATCGGGGAGAAAAGCGGGAAAATTCTTTCGACGCCAACTCCGTTCGACACTTTGCGGACACAGAATGTTTGGTTCGGTCCATCGCCACGACGGTAAAGAACGATGCCTTTAAAATTTTGAATACGCTCTTTATCGCCTTCGACAACTCGAACTGCAACGTTGACTATATCGCCAGCTTTGAAATTGGGTATATCCGAAAGTTCAACGCTTCCGCTTGTCTTTCTGATTTCGTCCGTTTTCGTCTTGATGTAATTCTCAACCAAATCCAACTTATTCATTTTTACCCTCGTACAAAAAAGAGTTACAAAATTACAAATATTTTTCTTAATACCAAAATAGACAAAGCAACGTTTCTTGGAATTTTAAAGAAGTGAATTCCACCCAAGGGAATAAAAAACCTCGGGACAGAGCGTTTCCCAATCTTTGCCCCGAGGTCAGACGAAGCGAATCGCGTTATTTCTTTCCTTTCTTCTTCCCGGTATTGACGTTGACTTTGTCGCGCAATGCCTTGCCGGGTTTGAACTTTGCTGTTTTGCGGGCGGGAATCTTAATTGTCTTTTTCGGATCGCGAGGGTTAATTCCAGTTCGCTCCTTTTTCTCGATGACTGAGAAAGTTCCAAAGCCAACGAGAGTCACTTTTCCGCCCTTGGCGAGCTCGTCTGTGACAGTGTCGATGAACGCGTTGACCGCCTTTTCCGCGTCGCCTTTTTTGATTTCGGCTCGCTTAGCGATTTCCGAAACCAATTGTGCCTTGTTTAAAGCCATGCTTCACCTCATTTTGTTTAACATACAAAACTGCGGTTGGAAAATCCAACCGCAACTTTTTCCTCTTGAAATTGAGTTATAAAGATACTTTTGAGCAACATTTTTCGTAAGTCTTTGTAAAATCCATCAAAATTTAACAAAAAAACTTCTAAATTCCTATTAAATAACAAAATCATAGATTTTGAATTTATGGCAAATGCAAAATATAAATTTTTTCAATATCTGTCAATACCTTTTTTCAAATTTTTTTTGATTTTTTCAACATTTTTTTGATTTTTTTATCAAAGATTGGTATCTAATCACATATCCTGCTTGCGAATAAAGTGCCATCAATGTAACAACTAATGCGAGCATATATGTGATATTGGAATGAATAAGTCTTTCCATCGTAATTGGGGGAATTTCTGCAAAATTTAATTTTACATAGATTAATAATAATATATATGATATGAACAGCATTTCGATTGTGGTCTTGGCTTTGGCACTTCGAGAAGTTTCGATTGGGGAATGCCGGATGAGCGCCACAATTCGAAGCCCCGTTGAAAATAAATCACGAATAAAAATAATCGTAACCATCCAGACAGGAATAATATCATATTGAACAAATGCAATAAGAGCCAACAAAGTCAAAATCTTATCTGCAAGAGGGTCGAGAAATTCTCCGTAACGAGTGACAATACCTAATCTCCGCGCTGACCATCCATCGATAATATCCGTAAGCGCAGCAAAGATAAAGACCCAACAAGCAATACTCATCAAATGCGGATCTTCAGATATAAAAAAGAAATAGAAAACGGGAGCAACAAGAATTCTCGAAAAACTTATCAAATTTGGAAAATTCATATATTTCATAAACTAAATCGATTCTTCTGCAAAATCTACAATTTTAGTGAATTCTTCGGAATCAAGCGAGGATTTACCAATCAATCCACCATTCACTTCTGGCAATGAAAATATTTCCCGAGCGTTTTTCGAATTCAAACTCCCTCCGTAGAGAATTGCAATTTTCTGTCCCCTTTCGTTGAACATCTCGACCAATAAATTCCTAATGAATCTATGTGCATCGTCGATTTGTTCGGTTTTGGCTGAAATCCCGGTTCCAATCGCCCAAACTGGTTCATATGCAACGAAAATTTTTTCGGCTTGCCAAGTAGTAACTTTTTCCAGACCTTTTCTTATCTGTCGTTCGATAACCTCGAAGGTAAGATTTTTCTCTCTTTCAGATAAAGTTTCGCCTATGCAAAAAATAGGTCTCAAATCGAAGTTCAATGCAGAAAGAATTTTCTTATTAATTAACTCATCGTTTTCTTGGAAATATGTCCTTCTTTCGGAATGCCCAATGATGACGAAATCACAGCCCACAGATTTAAGCATTGGCGGCGAAACTTCCCCGGTGTAGGCGCCTTCGTTTTCATAATGACAATTTTGCGCTCCAAGTCCTACCATCGAACCATTTAATAAGCGAGAAATTGATTCCAGAAATGGAAATGGCGGACAAATTGCAACTTGACTTCGCGGTTTGGTTTGGCTTGCCCAATCGACTATACGAGAAGCAAGATTTACCGCATCCTTCAATGTTTTATGCATTTTCCAGTTGCCAGCAATTAACATTTGTTTCATTTCCTCACCCCACTTACCCGATAAACTTTATAATTTGTCAAATTCAAATCCGATTCAAAACCGTAGCCACGAATCTCTTCCTCTGGTGTTGTTATTTCTATATATTCATTCGAGTATAATTTTTGACTTCTGTTGCGCCATTCAAGGAAAGTTGTTTTCAAGGTTGTTTTCGGGCTATCGGCAACTACAACAACATTGCCATAAGCATACATATCTTTTGTCTTATCGTTAATTCTGGCGCTATCGGCGGTAAGAACGCTTTGCCTTTTCCCGTTTCTTTTGTAGAATTCAACGCGAAGGCTGTCGTACAACCAAGTTTCACCTCGACTGTAAAAGACTTTCCCAATCTTTGCCCATAGTTTAGCCTTCAAGAGCGTAGAGTCGAGAAATTCAACAACTACATCTTTGGCAAATTCGTCGGGCATCTGCTCCAATTTTATTTTAACTTCGTTTTGAAATCTCTTTTCTCGCTCTTCTGCGCAAGCAAATACCAAAAAAATAAGAATTAAAATTATATTGGACCAATTTTCAACATAAAAAATCTTTTTATGCATAAATTTATTTAATTTTAAATTCTAATTTAGTTAAATAATTTGAAAAACAAAATGGCAAAGATTTTAGTAATTGGATGTGGACTTGTTGGAAAGACTATTATCAAAGACTTGGCTAAAACACATTCATTGCTGGTTGTCGATGTCGATAGAAACAATCTTGATGAAATACGAAAATTTGTCGACGTTGAAACGCTCGAGGGAAACGCAACAGACAAAGGCTTCCTAAGCGAGATCGCTCGAAATGCCGACCTTGTGGTTTCTGCTGTTCCCGGTTTCCTTGGCTTCCAAATACTCAAAACATTAATTGAACTAAACAAAAATGTAGTGGATATTGCTTTCTTCCCCGAAAATCCTTTCGATTTGCACTCTTTATCAGTAGAACACAATGTCTCTTGCGTCGTCGATTGCGGAATTGCCCCAGGTTTAAGCAATATGATAATTGGCTACCATTGCTCGAGAGCCCAACTCGAAGAAGCGATAATTTATGTTGGGGGTCTTCCCTTCGAACGTACACTTCCTTTCGAATACAAAGCTCCATTTTCCCCAGTCGATGTTTTAGAAGAATACATCCGTCCAGCTCGTTTCCTGCACAATGGCAAAATCATATCGAAGGAACCTCTCACCGAAGTTGAACTTATCAATTTCAAAGGAATAGGCACTCTCGAAGCATTCCTTACCGACGGGTTGCGAACCTTGCTGACAACCGTTAATGTGCCTTTTATGAAAGAAAAAACACTTCGATATCCCGGCTATTCTCATAAAATCAAACTTTTAAAAGATTGCGGCTTTTTAAACACTGAACCAATCGAAACAAAATCTGGCTCGATTGTTCCAATTCATTTGACCGAAAAACTATTGCTCGAGCAATGGAAACTTTCGCCCGAAGACGAAGAATACACCATTATGAAAGTTGTACTCAAGGGAAAAGATACAAAAAAGAAAATTACTTACGAACTTTTCGACCGCACTGACAAAGGGAACAAAGACTATTCTATGGGACGCACCACAGGCTTTGTTGCCAGCGCTGTTGCAAGTCTTTTTCTACAAGGCAAAATACAACAAAAAGGTGTTATACCACCAGAAATTCTTGCGCACGACGAGGAGTGTTTCAACTTTACAATTAACTATCTAAAAGAGAGAAATATTCAAATCGAAGTAAACGAGGATTAAAATGGCGGTGACATTCGAAGAAAAACTAAAAAGATTGCAGGAAATTGTAGGTATGCTCGACCAGAGCAATATAACATTGGACGATTCGATAAAACTGTATGAAGAAGGTATGGAACTTGCTTTAGAATTGAGAAAAATGCTCGACGAAGCTGAATTGAAAATCATCCACTTGAATGCAAAATACCAGAACATCGATAAAAACTCGGGAGGAAGCGAAGAAACCCGTGATGAATAATCAAAAGCACTTCAACAACACAGGATTTAGTGACCCTGGCAGGAATCGAACCTGCGACCCCCTGATTAAAAGTCAGGTGCTCTACCCCTGAGCTACAGGGTCGAAAATAAAAGTTTACAAAATTACAAAGAAAAAAATATATAGACAAATAACTAAAAAAATTATTTCAAGCCAAACATTAAAGAAATTAGTTTTATAATTATCAAAAAATTTTCTACAAATTTGTAACAATTTTAATGATAGTTTGTTATTTGTTATTAAATTTTTTTACATATTTGTTTTTTAGTTATAACAAAAAATGGGGGTTGCAATGAAAAAATTAAAAAGCTTAATTTATTTAATTGCTTTTACATTTACTCTCTCAAATGTCTTTTGCCAATTTACCAGTGAAGAGGAAATAAAAGAAAATTTACCAAAAATGCTTGGGGCTAACAACGTCGGGAAGGAGTTCTGGTTAACTATTCCAATTTGTTTTGAAGATGAAAGTTTTGGATTCCAAAATTTCATCAAAATATTCATAACATCACCATACCGAACAAGGGTTACAGTCGAGGTTCCCGTAAAATCATATTTCTCATCGAAAATGACCATTGCAAACGATGTCATAAGTTTTGATATAACTCCTACTCAAGGACAGCCCTATGTTAAAGGCGGACGAGACCCCGAGGTGCCCGATCAGGTTTGGACTGGCGCTGGCATCCATATCTATGCAGACGATCCGATAGTTGTTTATGTAATTGTCCGCTACCATTGGACAAGCGACGGTTTCCTTGCTATTCCAGTCTCATCTTTAGGGAAAGAATATATCGTAGCTGGATATGGTGTCGACCCAATGTTCCGTTCGACATGGAATTATAAATTGCCAAATACTTGCGGTATTGTTGCAGCATTCGACCAAACCAAAGTTCGATTCACCCTTGGAGGCAATTCTTTGACAAGAACTGCTGGAGGTTTAAGACCTGGACAAACCGTCGAGAAAATGCTTAACAAGGGCGATGTTTTTATGGTCTCGACCGAAGGAGATGCTTCGGATTTGACTGGAAGTAGAATCATTGCAAACAAGCCCGTTGCGGTTGTAACCGGGAATATGTGCAATAATATACCTCTCGGTAATCAATGGTGCGACTACACAGTTGAAATGGATTTGCCAACATTTACTTGGGGAACCGATTACCACATCCCAGATGTTGGAATTATACCCAGAAGAGCATTCCCATCGATCTTGCGTATCTTTGCTAAAGAAAAAAATACAACCCTTTACAGAGACGGAAAAGAATTTGCCTACTTGAAGGGTTTGAATGGAACCGAAGGAAATGGCTGGCTGGAAACAAGAATGAATCCAATGATGGTAAAATTCCAACACTACCCAGTTGTTATCTCTGGAGACAAGCCAATTGGAGTTACATTATACAACCCAGGAGTTCAAGAAGACCAAAATGTTGGTAATTATGTCAATAGTGACCCCTTTGTGATGGTTATGACGCCTTTTCAACAATATCAAAAGGAAATCACTTTCTGCACTCCCTGTACTTTTGGTGGCGATTGCTTCAGTGAAAATTATCTGGGAATTGTCTATGAAACTGACGAATTGGGAATGACACCCGACGATCTTGAATTTGCAGAAGTCAAAAGCGGACAATTCGTATGGAAAAAGGTTAACGTTAAATTCCCCGGCGTTGACCCACTCTATGGATATAATGTAAACGGAAAAAGATATGCTTATAAAGTCATTCAACTACCACAATCTGGAGTATTTAAACTCCGAGCAAAAAAACCATTTGCTGCATATTCTTACGGATTTTCAGATTACGATTCCTATGGCTATCCGACATCTGCTGCGCTGGCAGATTTGGAGAAGCCG
>JBAMMD010000067.1:0-2091 GCA_039793965.1 Kapaibacterium sp. (SeqCode)
TAGGTGGAGAATCTGGTCCTGCAGAAAAAACTCAATTTGATGTAATTCTTAAATCGAAATTCACAACCAATGATAAAGGTGAATTTACTTTATTAGTTGCACCGGACAGCTTTAAAAAACTACCTGAAGAATTTAATCTCAAATTTACAATTAAACCGAAGGACCCAAGCAAATTTTCAACTGAAACTAATTCGATTGTTGTAAAAGTAAAAAAATCTGATGGACCAAAGTTTATTTTTGTAGTTACTTTCCAAAAGCTTGATGCTAAAACAAATAAAGGTACTTTTGCTGTAAATGGAAAAACGCAAAGCTAAATTAAAAATATTTATATGAGGAAGGCATTAGTTTGTCTTCCTCTTTACTTATTTCCAACAATTCATTTGGTGTGTTATGAAAAAAAATATTCTATTCTTTGCAATTGTTTTATTTAACTGTTCTCAAATATTATCACAAGAATCTAATTTAGAATTTAATGCTCGTTCAAATATTGGATTAACATTTACTAGTATTAGCAAAGAAGTAACAAGCGAAAATCTTGAATGGCTTTTGAATTTGAATGCTAACTTCAATTACCACAGTGAAAATTTTCATTTTGATTCTGATTGGTTTATTAACTACGGTCAAATTGTAAGCACTGGAAACGCTCCAACAAAAACTCAAGATGCTTTTATATTCAACTTAATGCCATCAATTAAATTGATTGATACGCCAAGCATAAGATTGTTTCTTCAAAGCAAGGCAGAAACACAATTAAAGAAAGGATACATTGGCGAACAAGAGACCAATTTTCTTGACCCACTTTTTCTTACACAAACAATTTTTATTGGCGAAAAAAATAATTTAATTCAAAACACTGATGATCAAAAACTTGAGTTAGTTTATGGAATTGGTTATTCGTTTCAACAAGTAATTAAAAAGCATTTTGTCCTTTCAAGCGAAGATATGCCAAGAAGTGATGCAGAGTATATAAATAGTCCATCGGCAGTTTTTAAAATTAATTTCAATAAAACATTTAGCGAGGATGTATCGTTTAGTGCATCATTAAATTCTTTATTTATGATGAAAAAAGATTTTTTTAAAAGTACAAGCAATTCAAGACTCAGCTCGTTAATCCTTGCAAGTTTAGATATTAAATTTATATCTATACAATACACTAATCGTTTGGTTTACGATAGAGAATTATCAAACAAAAGAGAGTTAGAACAATCATTGGTTTTAGGAATTACAATTAATATTTAATTTTAAATGCCTAACAAGTTCTTCAAGCCGACCGCTTTAAATTATTCGGCATTTGTGTGGTTATAAACTTGCGTTGTAAATTTTAGTTGCTCATTTAGGTAGGTTGCAATAAAAAGTTGTTATTAAATTATTGGCATTGGTTTTTCAACGCTGCATTTCTTTGTTGGGCGGCGACTTAAAAACAACGCCGTTAGGTGAAACGCAAGAGCATAAGCAAAAAAAATCAAAAAAAGGAGGTAGGCCATGCACGGAATTATCTTTTTGGAACTGAAACGGTACGTTGAAACAAAATTTGGTGCCGACATATGAAAAAAACTGATGGAAGATTCTGGAATAGGCTCAAATATATATATATATATGATTATACAAGCGTACACAGATCAAGAAGCAGTCGCCCTTGTCTCAACTGCTTCCAAGATGACAGGAACGCCCATCCCTGTCATTTTAGAAGACTTCGGTGAGTTTATCGTACCAACTCTGTTTAAAATTTATCATTCGCTGATTAAGCCGGAATGGAAGACGCTTGATCTTATAGAGAATGCTGAGGAAACTATTCACAGGACGGTCCGCATCAAGAATCCTAGTGCAGAGCCTCCTAAACTCAAATCCAGTCGCCCAAGCGCTGATGAAGTCATTATCACTTACACATCGCCTCGTAAGATGTGTGGGGTAGCAAAAGGAATTGCCAAAGGGATTGCCAATTACTACAATGAGCAGATTCAGATCACAGAAACTAAATGCATGCTGAAAGGTAGTTCCAGCTGTCAAATATCGATAAAGTTAGTGAAGTAACAGAGATCAGGATTAAGTTTGATAGCTTGTTCTTCGCCTAACACAGCATAAAAGGTTCGC
>JBAMMD010000068.1:0-2087 GCA_039793965.1 Kapaibacterium sp. (SeqCode)
TCGTCATTTACTCGTCATTCCCAAATGACGAGTTTTATCAAAAGTTGGCGTTGACTTGACGTTCTAGAATGCCAAATTTTTGAAACTCTTTACCCCAACTTGCTATCTACTATTTCTTTGGGATTAGATAACGGGGAGAGAGCTGAATTGTTTTGGCTGTTACACTACCATCCGGGTTTTGGTCACCGCTGACCATAATTGGTTTGCCAATTTCAATATCATTTATCGATCCTTCGGTTGTTTTGGATATTTGGGTAGAATCGGAAAAGAAAACAATTTTTGTGCTGCCATCCGGCAATTTTATTGTCAAACTTTTTTCGTCTTTGCTAATGACTTCGCCGGAAAGAAAGTTAGCGCTAGTTCCTCTCCTCTGAGCAAATTGTTGTCTCTGCTCTGGCGAAAGATTTTGGAAAGATGTTCTTTGGCTGGAAATTTTGTTTTCAGCGTATTTCATCCCTCCGTAAAAAGCGCCTCCCCCAACAATGATTAAAGCGATAATGAATAAAATTAATTTTTTCATATTTTTAAATTGATTATTTTAATTCCTGACCTTTTAAATTTCCATTTTTGAAAAGAAATAACTACCCAGAACTAAAAATAAAATTGAAACTGCACCTAAAACAGAAAAATCAACCAAAAATCCAAAATGAGTTCCGCCGATTAAAGAAGACCTGAGACCATCGACTCCGTAAGAAAGAGGATTTATTGAGGCAATGGTAATAAAAATTTTTGGCAACCCCTGAAGCGGAAATAAAGCTCCAGATAAGAAAAACAAAGGCATTACTAAAAAGTTCATAATTAATTGAAAACCCTGGATATCGGTCAATAAAGAGGCAATGGTGGTTCCTAAAGCGCAAAATAAAATGGCAATTAAAAACATAAAAATTAGGGCGAAAAGTAAAAAATTTCCTTGGGGCCGAAATCCAACCAGAAGGGAGATAAGCAAAACAATGATGCCTTGCAAAACAGCAACTGTTGCTCCACCAAGGGTTCGGCCAATCATAATTTCCAAACGGGAAATTGGAGCCACCAGCATCTCCTTTAAAAATCCAAACTGGCGATCCCAAATAATTTCGACTCCCGAGAATAGCGAGGTGGTTAAAATAGCCATACCAATAATTCCCGGGGCTAAAAATTGAATATAATTTCCGCCACCGGCTTTTTGAAAAATTGGTCCAAAACCGAAACCCAGGGCTAAAAGAAAAAGCAGGGGCTGGGCAATAGAACCAATCAAACGAGATTTTGAACGATAATATCTTTTTATTTGGCGGAGCCAAATGATATAAATCTTGATCATATTTTTATTTTTATCTTCCAAAACGGGCCCGGCGTCGCATCCTCATTTTATCAACCGGGCTGGCTTCTTCTTCCCGGATTTGGCGGCCGGTTAAATTAATAAATGCTTCTTCTAAACTTTGAGTTTTAGTTTTTTCTTTAAGTTCGGCCGGGGTTCCTTGAGCCACAATCTTGCCATAATCAATGATAGCAATTCTCTCTGTTATTTTTTCAGCCTCATCCATATAGTGGGTAGTAAAAAAAACAGTTATTTTTTCTTCTTTGTTCAAATTTTTAATATATGACCAAATGAGATTTCGGGTTTGGGGATCTAAACCCAGGGTGGGTTCATCAAGAAAAAGAATTTTTGGGTGATGCAAAAGACCCCGGGCTATCTCCAGCCGACGTTTCATCCCTCCGGAAAAATTTTTAACCAAATCATTTTTTCTCTCCCAAAGTTCAACCAGTTTCAGTAAGTATTCAATTCTTGAACGACGAATATCTTTGGCTACCCCATAAAGCACGCCGTGAAATTCCATATTTTCAAAGGCGGTTAATTCATCGTCCAAACTTGGATCTTGAAAAACAATGCCGAAAGATTGGCGAACCTTTGCCGGCTCTTTTAAAACATCAAAACCATTTAATTTTATTTGACCAGCAGTCGGATGCAAAATAGTAGTCAGCATTTTTATGGTGGTTGTCTTGCCGGCCCCATTGGGTCCCAAAAAAGCAAAAATTTCTCCTTCTTTCACATCAAAAGAGATATTATTTACAGCCACCAAATCCTCAAATTTTTTTGTTAAATTTTTTAC
>JBAMMD010000069.1:0-1982 GCA_039793965.1 Kapaibacterium sp. (SeqCode)
CGAGTTTAAACAGAGCAAATGTCCGCCGCCTGGAAAGAAAAGACGATCGCCTTCATAATCATAAGCGGGGGTATAACCAATTGACGCGCTTGTTGAATAATGCCAGATTATTTCGCCGTCCTCTGAGGAAAGACAAAACACGCTATCGTCTGTGGTAATATAAACCACTTCCTCTCCATTTATCTCACCAACAATTGGACTGGCATAGGGGGAAATATTACAAGTAGGTAGACTTTCAGACCAAGCCAAAAAGAAAGAATCAGGAAAGACAATCTCAGAGCAGCCGTCGTGTTTTGCATTTCCCTGGAACTGTGGCCAGGGAGACGGCTCTGGCCAAACCAAACTTGGCCAGATTAAGCTGCACAAAAGCAAACTTGTTGTAAGGTACTTCTTCATTTTTACCTCCTTTAGTACCCCCTTTGTTGTAGGGGCACTATTTTATATCTTAGCCCATCTCAAAAAAAAGTCAAGACCTCCATGGGGACAGTCCCTCCGAACTAAACCCTCTATATAGTGCTTAAATATTGACTTGTAGAGGGTCTCTTTAAAATCGGCGACCGATTTTCAAAAATCGTAGTTTCTAAACCCCAATTTTCAATTTTGAATCAATTTTTTAATGATTTAATTTTAAAATTTTAATAAGAGTGCTTGTAATTCGAAATGGATAAATCAGAAGCAAGCACCTTTATCACACCTTTATCAATGAATTAACGGGTTAGTGGGTTGGCGAGTTAACTAAAAAGAGGGGCCCTCGATTGACATCGCAAGGCCCCCAATGCTTTTACCTTACAACTATAACCTTGTGGATTGCCTTCGTCTGCCTGTCGGTTCGAATGAAGTAAATACCCCGTGAAATACCCCGTGGAAAATTGCCTTTTCCAGCGAAAACCTCTCGGCCATTAACATCAAAAATCCGGACTTCTTCTTCGAGCCTGAAGTGCCTGAGATCTCTGGATAGACTGGGCCAGCAACGTTGGGGGGTATTATCTTTCTCAGTATTTTTCTCAGACAGAGCAACACCGGTGGCAGCAAATTTAAAGACTTTCCTACCACCAGCAATATAAATCCCGTCGTTGCCGATCGCTGGCGAATACAAACAGACGCCACCACAATCATACTCATAAATGAGCTCACCCCCACTTCCCAGAATCTGAAATTTCCCATCACTCGTGCCATAAACTATCCGATCATTACCAGTAATCGCTGGTGAAGAATATCGGTTCCTGGCGCGGTGAGTCCAGATTAAATGGCCTGCAGTATCAAGTCCGCGGACAAAACTGTCATAAGCGCAGTAAATAATCATAGAATTATTAACAGCTGGTGAAGTGGAAGCTAAACCAATACTCTCAGTTTTTCGCCAGAACAATTGGCCATCAGCATGGTAACTGTACAAAGATGAGGGCTGATCGCCATAGCTAACCAGACCAAAGTAGACATCTCCACTTGGGCCAATAGCTGGGGTCATTCTGGGGCCGTAGGGTTCGGAATAGAACCCTTCTCTCATCCAGATTTGCTGGCCCGTTGAATCAAATTTGTAAATTCGGTAGTCGTACTGATTAGTGTAACCAAGGGCTACGACATAAATGTAACCGCTGTCGTCAACTGCTGGTGCCTGGTTCCAGAACCCCTGGCCCAACCTATCGGTTCGCCACAAGAGTTGACCGGAAAAAGTAAAGGCAAAAAGTTTTGAAGTAGCTACAAAATATAGCCTATTCCCACTCAGAGTAATATGTCCCTCCTCAGCAGCACCTAAGCCAATACTCCAAAGACGTTGACCAGTTTGCGAGTTAAAACAGAGCAAATGTCCGCCGTCTAGAACGAAAAGACGATCGCCTTCATAATCATAAGCGGGGGTATAATCAATTGACGCGCTTGTTGGATAATGCCAGATTATTTCGCCGTCCTCTGAGGAAAGACAAAACACGCCATCGTCTGTGGTAATATAAACCACTTCCTCTCCATTTATCTCACCAACAATTGGA
>JBAMMD010000070.1:0-1952 GCA_039793965.1 Kapaibacterium sp. (SeqCode)
TAGATAGTGAAAGTCAAAGAATAGTTCTTGTTTCTAACGTAGATTCTCAGTTTGACAATCTAAAGTTGGGCGATAATGTGCTTGTTGAAGTTGAGGCAAGTATAAGATTTGCTGACTTCGTATCTTTAATAAATAAATAAATAAAAAGGGGGGTGAGTAGGTATGGATCCTCAAAGCACTTTAGATCTTTCCAATGTTACGGTTAGTATGGGTCCCATTTTTCAGTATGCATTGGGCATTGTGGGTGCTTTAGTGGGGCTTATCGTAGTGAGAAAGGCCATCAAATTGACCAACAGAACCTAAGTTTGTGAGTGGGGAAGGGTTTTTCCTTCCCCGGGGGGTGTAGACAATGGAGTTTTTTAATTGGTTTGTGTTTCAGGTTGCCAAAATGGTTGCTGCTATGGTTTTAATCAAAGCGGCAATTTATGTCACTATGAGGTCTTAATATGTTTGGTGGTTGTCACGTATACGGTTTTGACAACATGACAAACACTTTTACTTACTTCTGCGAGTTAAACGACAAAGTATATAACAATATCCATGAATGTGTTAGTGCTTGTGGTTTGTATTTAAACAATGAGTTGTTGTTTCCTAATTTCTCGTGGGCTTTGTACTTTCTTGTTGTTTTTGGTCTTTCTCTTATTTTTGCTTATATGTTAGCGAAAACAATTTTAGAGTGGTAGTATGAGAAAGGTTTTTATTTTGTTTTTATTATTTGTGTTTCTTTTTGTTAGTTTTGGTGTAAGTGAGGCTGGGAATGAGTTAATACCTGTTGGGAATGCTAAATTAGTTCCTTTGAAAGAGTATCCAATTTTTGATAGGTCTTATCCTGTCAAGTATCAAATTCGTCTGCCGTATGGGTATGTTGTTTCGAGTTTTGCAAGGGGTGTTTTTCGTTTTGCGGTACCTATCATTGGTGGGGGGCTTTTATTATACGATTTATATCAGTTGTATCAGTCTTTTAAAAGTAAGCTAGATTCTAATATAAGTACTTTGGACATACTACGTTCAGTTAATGATCCTGGAGTGAAAAGTTGGTGTGGTTTGTGGGGTTTTTCTTGCGTTTCATCTGGTTTAGTTCAAGACAATAAGTGTTGCTATAGAAATTATACATACATGAAAGTTCATGTAGATTATGCAAATAAGAGATGTTCTTTGTCTGAATATTATTATTACGAAGAGATAGATACTAATTATCCTCAGTATAAAAGTTTTGTAGGAAAACCTGTTTATACGTGTACTTTATATGCGAGTCGGGCTTCTGTTCCTAATGTTGTTTTAACGGACGTGGTACATTTTGGCTATCCTTATGATATTGAATATAATCAAAAAGGCCGTGAAGTTGTTTTTATTCCTGTTAATTGGCCTTCTGATGTTGTTTTCGATCCTACTTATTTAGAAGATAGAATAGGTACAAAAGATTCTCTTGAGCAAATTTTAGATCAATCTTTGCAAGAAGTACCTATTACTAATGTAAGTCCTCAACTTATAAGTAAAGATCAGATTGGAAGTGATGTTGCAATTGTTCCTCAAGATTATATACAAGTTGTGTCATTAAGTAGTTCCGATGTGCTACCTTTTGAAAATGTAACACAAACTGGCAATTTTACTTTACAATATGACAATAACACAAACACGATAACGTCAGATTACGATTTTAATTATGAGAAAGTTTCTCCTTCGATTCTTGAAAAGTTTTTTGAATATTTTAAAAATTTAAGGCTTCCTATTCCGTCGGTTCGGTCTGCTGGTGGTCAATGTAGGATTGTTTTTCAAGGCTTTATGAATAGTGAAGCGGTTTTAGATTTTTGTATGTTTAATGATGTTTTTTCACAGATTGGTAACATTCTTGTTGCAATGAGTTTTTTTGGTAGTATTTATATTTTATATAAAAATTCGTGAGGGGTGAAGTTCCCTATATGGGTGCTTTAGTAGCTGCTGTTTTATCAATT
>JBAMMD010000071.1:0-112653 GCA_039793965.1 Kapaibacterium sp. (SeqCode)
GGGCGAAACGGGCGAACTCCAACTCTTGCAGAACAAACCCAATCCATTTGAAAATCAAACAAGGATTGAATTTACACTTCCCGAGGCTTCGATGGGCAAGATTACGATAACGAACACTTATGGTGAAACCGTAGCAACCTTTAATGGCAAGTTTTCTGCAGGTTTGAACTATGTCGATGTTAACGCCGAACAGATGAAACTTGTACCCGGGGTATACTACTATACTCTCGAAATTAACGGTAGGAAAGTTACGCGCAAGATGGTGTTATTGAAGTAGTTGTTCCAAAAGACGAATTTATTTAAGGCGGGGAGGAGTCCCCGCTTTTGTTTTTTGAATTGTATTTCGACAAAAAATGGGAGTGTTTTTTGAATTTCAAATCTTAACTGTCAATATTTATGAGAAAGGCTGTTGGTTTAATGTCCAACAGCCTTTGAAAATAGTAAAATTAAGTCTTAATCATAATTAACTTTGATAATAGGAAGAATTTTGGTTTTCCCATCTAAATTGACTCTAATAAAGTACAGTCCATTGGGAAAGTTGGTGAGTGAAATTTTAAAAGATTGTTCACCAATGCTTATCAGAGAGCCATCGTGATTTGTATTAATCTGTCTACCATAAGTATCGAAGATATCAATTTTGAAATAAGATGCTGGTTTTTCGAGATTAAATTTTAGAAAAGCAGTTGAATTTGTCGGATTTGGAACGACTTGGATATCATCTACATTGGCATTTTCGATTAAAACTTCGGAAAGTCTGCGTTCGAGCCAAAGCAAAGACCGTGTGATTAATGTTTTTCGCAGATTTTCATTGGCGATAATGTAAGGGTTCATCCCGAGAATGATTGCTCGACTATTAGAAAGTTCTACTTTAACAGCGCAAATCGAATCGGCAGATTTGGCAAAAGTCATAATAGGGGTGGTTGTGTTTGGATTCACGATTTTGTATAATGGAAGTAAGTAACTTATTAAATAACCTTGAATTTTGTCGCCAAAATCTCCCGTTATAGGGTCATTAGGTACACCGGCAAGAGTCACAGGATTTGGAGCTTGACCATAACCTTCGCGGCAATAATTGATGAAAGAGATACCAAAATATGGAAGAATCCCGTTGGAGACCATACCAGAGGTAATACTTCCGCCGCAAATCAAAATATTCTGTTTTTTATTTAATGCGTCTAAAATGATATTTGCCGAAGCGGCTGAAAATGCACCCGATCTTGAACCATCCCACACAATTGTTTTCAACGAAGCAAAACTGTTTGAAAATGTCATAAAATCCTTTTCATTAATATTGAACATATAACCCGAGGCAAGCCCCTCGTCGATTATGGGTTGAATGGAGTGGCTTGTTTCGCCTGCAAGAATGTGTAGTCGGTTAATTCCTTTGTGATAAATGACCAGACTAGAGCTTGTTTCCGTATATGAACCATCGAGTAAGCTCACTTTTAGTTTTAAATCGGAAGCATAAGGAGTTTCTCCAACAGTCAACTTGACTTTTACAGATTTTTTTGTTTGTGGATCGACCGTCACTGCGGTTAGATTATTTTCTATAGTTGCAGTCCAATCCGAAGGTAGATTTTCTTTGCCTTCAATCGAGAGATTGAAAGTGGCTGAATTGTTTGTGTTGTTCAAAATCAAAGTCTCGAGTTCGAAAGAATCGCTTTGTTTGCCGACATTTACTAAGTTTTGTTCCAAGACGAACAAAGCAAAATCGGGTTCTTTGAAAGGGAAGTTTTTAGTCCAAGTCCCTTGTAAAATTTCTTTAGTATTGTCATTTTGAACAAATGCAACAGCATACAAATCGTCTGTGAATGAAGAGTCGACTGAAAATGGAAATTCAAATGTACGGGTTTCATTCTCATTTAAAGTGATAAGTGTTCCTCGGGCGTCGGGAAGCATTTGTCTTGCAACATAGTAAAAGTTTTTTTCTCCATTAGAGCCGGCGTTTTCGTAATAATGGTGTACTTCGCAGATGACAACTCGCAAGTATACATTTGTTATCGGTTTAATAGATGTTACCTCGATTTTAATTGTTCCATTACCGTTGGGATTGTAGGTAAAGCCAGTTATCATTACTGAAAGGAAAGAATAAAATGATTCTGCATTAAGTTGTGCATTGAGGGCGACAGTGTCTGCAACAGCACCTTGGTACCATGAACCGGATGAGGGGGCAATTTTACCGTTGACACGTCCATTTGGGACACCCGTAATTCCGTAATACTGAATTCTTGTTTGGTTCATTGTCTTATTGTAAGTATACATAGGATCGTTTGCACCGGGCCACCAAGCGTGGTAAATAACCGGGATAACTCTATCCAGATGGTTGGAGAGCCATTTCTGGAATGTCGGGTTTTGCGAAGCGCAAGGACCGCAAGATGCGTTTGTTGCTTCTTCGACAATTACCTTCCTAACGAATTGTGAGTTAAGTGTAATAGTGAAGATAAAAATAAATAGAAAGGAAAAAGTTGAGAGTTGCTTCATTGTTAGAACTCCAAAATCTTTGAAAATAGGAAATTAACAAAAAATTAAATAAAAAAGATATCTTTTATTAATTCTTCGTTCAATTCTTTGTTGATTTTGTGTTTGATTTGTTCTTTGTAGAAAATCATTTCGGATTTCCACAGGGAATTAATACATTTTACGGTTAGCAAGCCTCTTCTGAACTTTTCGGGTGTGCAATTTTTCGTAATGGACGGTTCAAGTGCGTTATTCCAAGCAATTTCAATCCTAAGCAAAGGTGATTTTTTCTTGTTGAAAAGATTCCCAACTACATCATCGAGTATCTGCTCGATTTGAACTAACTTTTTATATCTTTCAGTTCGCTTTCCCATCGTCAAGCCTGTCGCAACCAGCGGAATATCTCTTTCAAAGTAGGCTTTTTACCATATATTAAAATTCCAATACGATAGATTTTAGCAGAAATGTGTACCGACAGCCAGATAAAAAGCAACATAAGCACGACTGACAACAAAAGTTGCCAAAGTGGAACACTTGTAGAGCTCATCCTTGCAACCATTAGGACAGGAGTGAAGGGAGGAAAAAGCGAAAGCAAAGTTGGTATTGTTCCGTTTGGGTTTGCAATCATTAAACTTATGAGAAAAACTGGGATTAGGAATATGAAGTTGATTGGTGCAATTAGGGTTTGTGCGTCTTGCTCTTGGTCGACAGCCGAACCTAAAGCTGCATAAATAGATGCGATGAGAAAGTATCCAAAAAGAAAATACACAATAAAGAAAACAAAGAATTCCAAAGGTATTGGTGGAATTTTAAAATTTGCTGGGAATGGATTTTGCTGTGCAAGTCCAGTTGAAATCGATGACTGAGAGGGTTGCGGAGTGATAAACAAAGAAATAATTTGCCCAGAGAAAAGACTTATTATTGCAAAAAGCACCAGCCAGATTAGAATTTGAGTTAGTCCAACACTACCGAGTCCGACGACTTTTCCAAGCATAATGTCGAATGGTTTTACCGAAGAAAGAAGAATTTCAACAATTCGGTTTGCTTTTTCTTCAACAACACCTCGCATTACAAAACCACCATAAAGAAAAATAAGCATAAACAAAATTATTCCAGCAAAGTAACCAAAGAAACTATAAAATTCGGAATAGTCTTTTTTTATCCCTTCTTGGGTAACTTTTCTTGTTTCGACTTTTACATCGGATTCGATTTGCTTGATTAAAGCAGTGTCCAATCCTTTTTCAAAGAGCAATTTTTTTCTGAAAGTTTTTCCAACTACTTTATCAATTTTGGCAAGGAAGCCAATTCCTCCTCCGCCTTTTGTATAGACGATGACATGGTTATTTTTTAAACTTTCGTCGTCGATGACAAGATATGCCTCGAGCTCTCCATCGAGAATTTTTTTGTTCAATTGGTTCTCGGAGGAAAATTCGATGAAGAAAGCAGTAGGGTCACTTGCCACAATTTCTTTTCCAATTCCTTTGTTTGTTTTGTCGACGATTGCAATTTTCATTTCGGTTTGTTGGAAAAAAATTGCAGTAAGCACTCCAGGAACAACTATTATTGCGAACCAAAAGATTGGGATTAAAATTGTGGCAATGATGAAACTTTTGGATTTAACGATTGCTAAATAATCTCTTTTTGCAATAGTGAAGAATTTGCTTTTCATTTTCCACCTTTGGTTACTTCGTCGATAAAAATTTCTCGAAGACTTGGAGCAGACAGTTCTATTTTCTTTATATCTACATTTTCAGCAAGTTTTTTGACAAATTCTCTGAAATTGAAACTACTTGGGTCGAAACGAAATTCAATTCTGTTTTGAGTTTTGTTTAAAATTTTTACCCCCTCAAGTTGTGGTAGTTGTTTTCCGTCGGTAAATTCACATAAAACTGTGTCCATCTGGCGCGAAGATTTAATTTCTGTGATAGAACCGCTCAAGACAACTTTCCCATTATTGATCAAACATACGTCGTCGCACAGTTGTTCTGCTTGCTCCATAATATGGGTGGAAAGAAGAATGGTTTTGCCTTGCGATTTTAGATCGAGCAGAACTTGCTTGAAGACTTCTACATTTATAGGGTCGAAACCAGAAAAAGGTTCGTCGAGTATCAGAAGTTCAGGTTCGTGGAGAAATGTTGCAAGAAATTGCACTTTCTGTTGCATACCTTTCGAAAGTTCTTGCACTTTTTTATTTGCCCATTCTTTTGCATCGAGAGCGCTTAACCAATAAAGCGCACGTTCTTTGGCAATAGAATTTGAAACACCTTTCAACTCTGCGAAGAAAATCAGTTGGTCAATGATTTTCATTTTTTTGTAAAGACCGCGTTCTTCGGGAAGATAACCAATTTTGTTTTGAACTTTTTCGGGAGAGTTCTCTCCGAGGATGATAATTTCCCCATCGTCGGGATGGAAAACTCCGGCAATCATTCTTAAAGTTGTGGTTTTGCCAGCACCATTCGGTCCAAGAATACCAAAGATTTTCCCTTTTTCCACTTGGAATGAGATTCCGTCGACAGCCTTCTTGTCGCGAAAAACTTTTGTGATACCGTTAATTTCTAATGCTTTCATATCTATGCAATTTAATATATGGAAATGACTATTTTACGAAACTATAACACAAATGTTACAAAAATTATTTAGAAAATTGTCATAATTGAAATTTTCCATAAAATCGAAATTACAAAATTGATATTAAAGGGAGAAAAATGTTAGAAAATGCGTTTAGCGGAAATCGCAACTATTGGCTATGGATTGGTTTTCTTCTACTTGTCCTTTTTGTAGGCTTTCTTTTTTATTTGCAACAGTTTTCCGTTGGATTGACAATCACCGGGTTGAGTAGAGACGTTACTTGGGGTTTCTATATTGCCCAATTTACATTTCTTGTTGGTGTTGCGGCTTCGGCTGTGATGGTTGTGCTTCCATACTATTTACACAATTACAAGGAATTTGGTAAAATTACAATTCTTGGGGAATTCCTTGCAATTGGTGCTGTTGTGATGTGTATGACTTTTATTTTTGTCGATATGGGCCAACCTTTGCGAATTTTGAATGTCTTTCTCCATCCAACTTTGAATTCTATGATGTTTTGGGATTCCGTATCTTTGCTGGGGTATTTAATCTTGAACGTGATTATCAGTATGGTAACTCTTGCTTCGGAAAAAAAAGGAGTTGCACCGCCAAAATGGATTAAACCAATTATCATTTTCTCGATTCCTTGGGCAGTTAGTATCCACACAGTAACAGCCTTTTTGTATTCAGGTTTATCGGCTCGTCCTTTCTGGTTAACTGCGATTATGGCTCCACGCTTTCTTGCAACTGCTTTTGCTGCTGGACCAGCGCTTTTAATTCTTTTCTGCTTGGTCTTGCGTAAAATAACAAGATTCGACCCCGGCGACAAAGCCATCCATAGCATTGCTGTGATTGTTACTTACGCTATGATTTTAAATGTGTTCTTCTTTTTGCTTGAACTTTTTACAGCTCTTTATAGTGGTATCCACGAACATTCTTTGCATTTTCGTTTGCTCTATTTTGGGCTCGAAGGCAACACATTCCTTGTCCCTTGGATGTGGACTTCTGTTGTGCTTGCAATTATTTCTCTTGTTCTGTTGATTGTACCAAAGTATCGAAAAAACACTTCATTGCTTGCGCTTGCCTGCGTTGCAACTTTCTTGTCTATTTGGATCGATAAGGGGATGGGTTTGATTATTGCTGGCTTCATTCCCAACCCATTAGGGAAGGTTGTAGTGTATATTCCAACTTTTCCTGAAATAATGATTTCACTTGGGGTCTATGCTCTTGGCTTTTTGATTATAACAGCACTATATAAAATTGCACTTTCTGTTCGAAGAGAACTGAAATATTAAGATTAAGAAAAGCAAGAGGCCAAGTTAAAGGCACCAAAATGGTGCCTTTTTGTTTTAAAAATTTCAATTGCTTTTGTTCGTTAATTTAGTTTAAACTAAACTTGGAAATAGATGAGAGTTTCATTTTACAATATAGGTTGCAAGGTAAATTTTGCGGAGTTGTCGCAAATCCAGAAGCAGTTCGAGCAATTGGGTGCCCAAGTTGTCGAATTCGGCGAGCCTTGCGACACGGTTATCATCAACACTTGCACTGTGACAAGTATGGCTGATGCTGATTGTCGGAAAATTATTCGGCGTGCTCTGCGTACAAACCCAAAGGCATTTATTGCTGTAACAGGCTGTTATGCACAGATGCACGCAGAAGAAATTGCAAAAATCAATGGCGTCGATGCGATTTTTGGCACAAAATATAAATTTGATATTCCTGTTCTCATTGAAAAGTTCGAAAAATTTGAAAAACCAAAAATATTTGTTTCCGAACTCGACGGCAAAATACCATACCATTTCGCAGTCAGTTTGGACAACGAAAGCAGAACTCGTGTGGTTTTAAAAATCCAGGATGGTTGCGATTATACTTGCACCTATTGTATTATTCCCAAGGCTCGGGGTAAAAGTAGAAGTCTTCCCTTCGACGTCTTGAAACAGAAAATTTTGGAATTGAACGAAAGCGAATTTGAGGAAGTTGTAATTTCAGGTATAAATGTTGGTGAATACAAAGATGAAAATGGGAAAACTTTTACCGATGTCGTAGAATTGGTAGAAAAACTCCAGCCTCGGCAACGATTTCGAATATCATCAATCGAACCTAATAAACTAACTGATCGGATAATTGAAATTGTTAGCCAATCGAATGTTTTTTGTCCACACTTTCATATTCCTTTGCAGAGCGGTTCCGACTTTGTTTTAAAATTGATGCGAAGACGGTATAACACTGAAAAGTATCGTCAAGTGGTCTACAAAATAAAAGAAATGATCCCAGAAGCTTGCATTGGGGTTGATGTTATCACCGGTTTCCCCGGCGAAACAGACGAACTTTTCGAGGAAACATACAACTTTCTCGAAAGTCTACCTATTTCTTATTTACATGTTTTTACATACTCCGACAGAATTGGGACAGTTGCAAATGAAATGCAAAGCAAAGTTGCACACGAGGTGAAAAAGTACAGAACCAGACAATTGCGCAAACTTTCGGAGCTGAAACGGAGAGTTTTCTATGAATCACAGATTGGCCAAACTTTTCAAGTTGTTCCCGAGGAATACAATCAAATAAATGGAATGTGGAAAGGCTGGACAGAAAATTACATTCGTTGCGAGTTTCCTGCCGAACCATCGTTATCGCACAAACGAGTGCGAGTTCGTCTTGTCTCTGTTCTCGGAGAAACCTGCTTGGGGACTGTTGTTTAGGTTAAATTTATTAACTATTCAATTCGTTCGATTTTAATTATTCTTTGATTTTCGCTATCTTCCACATTTTGGAATTCTATTTTGTAGTATGGTTTTGGAATCAAAGACTCGGCTTTTTCTGCCCATTCAATTAGTATGATTGAATTAGGAGAAGAAATGATTTCAATAAAGCCAAGATCAATAAGTTCTTGTAGGTTTTTGATTCTGTACAAATCAATATGAATGATGTTGAACTCTTTGTCTTTTAAATAGCCCGTGTATTGGTTCATAATGGTAAAAGTTGGGCTTGTTACAATCTCGTCTACTTGAAAGAAGTTGCAAATTCCTCGAATGAAAAGCGTTTTGCCAGTTCCAAGCTGACCAATTAATGCAACAACATCGCCGATCGACAATTCTTTGCAAAAATCTTTAGCGATAGCAAGGGTTTCTTCTTCGCTATGGGAGTGGAAGATTTGTTTCATTGTCATATTTATTTTTGAGCTTGTATGGTAAAACTCAGTACAGTTTGTGAATTTGCTTTAATTGGAACATCGAAGAGCAACTTCGTTGGCAACTTCTCCTTTGGTTGAATATTGGTTTTAATTAATTCTACAGATTGACCCGCAGAGTAGTAGCTAATTTCGATTGTTGCTTCCTTGTTCTTGAAGTTGTAGCAAATTAGTTTGAAATTGCGTTCGATGCGATTTTCTCCTATCGTTATTTGGTCGGCATTTTTAACCTCGACAGCAAGGTCGGTTGCATTCCCAATAAACAATTTGGTTTCGTCGCCAATTGGAACGGTTCGAATTGCACTTTGCCCGATAAACTCGATCTTGTCCATTTTACTTTCGTAGAAATCGACCAAACCTTTTGGGAGGAGCCTCCCAAGATTATTTTCTTTTGTATTTTTGAAGGTGATGAAAATCGCAGGTTTATCTTTTCGGTCAAGTGGGGGATAGTTACTTAAGTTGTAACTATAAACTTTTTTGTAAGGAACCTTTTCCGCGGCAAATAGTTGTAATGATTTATTTTCGTTGTTCTTCAATGATACCTTGTTCGGATATTCGTATTGATAATATTCAAAGACACTTTGCTCTGGTTCGAAATATCCGCTCGGAGCCTCGGCAGCAGAAAGAGATTGGTATAACGTAAATGTCTTTGCGGCTTTGGGCTCGAATCTCTCTTGAAGGTTTAGTTCCCCTTCGATTATTTTCAATTTAATATCCTCGAAATCAATCCCCGACTGATTTGTTATACTGGCGTTTGCATATAAATTCATCGTTTGCTTGGCGTCGTCGAGAAAAGCAAAGTATCGGGCATACCAGTTAATACCATTGCAATGGAAATTAATTGTTGCAGTGTTGGTTCCCAATTTTTTTGGCTTTAAAAGCCATTTTATCTCGGGCTTTTTCTGCTGTTGAAACTGATAATTGTTGAAAATTACAGTAACGCCTTCGAGGTCTTTCAAATACACACTGTTACCATCGTTGGTATTCAATACAATCTCGTCGTTTTCAAAACGAGTGAGTTTTCCCTTGTGGGTTTGACCATTTGAAGTAATTATGGTGATTTCTTTGCCGAGTGAATTCTTTTTCCAGTCGTCGAAGATACCCAAGTTTTCAATATAAGATTGCTCAAGGACCTCGCCATCAAAGTTTAAAAAGATAGAGGATGTAATTACATTTAGCGACGGCAAAACGAAGGAGAATGTTGCTGGCGAGTTGCTCAACTTGAACTCTATGTTTTGCTGGACGCTTCCAAAGTTGTTTTGGTAAATTGTTAGGGCAGTTGATTTAGTCGAAAAATCTTGCGAAACAAGAATTAAGGGCAAAAACAACAATTGAATAAAATAAAAAAATATTTTCTTCATTCTATCCTCTTATGAGTTTTTAAATTTGCAAATTAGTAAAAAAAGATTATGGATACGATAGTAGAAAAATTAACAAAAATTAAACTTGTAGCAATGGATGTCGACGGGACGCTTACCGATGGCAAAGTATATTATTCAAAAGATGGCGAAGAATTGAAAGCATTTTACATTCGTGATGGAATGGGGATTGAATTGCTTCATCATTATGGACTTAAGTCTTGTATAATAACCACCGAAACTTCTCAAATAGTAACAGCCCGGGCAATGAAATTGCGAATAGACCATGTAATACTTGGTTCAAAAAACAAGTTAAAAGATCTCGAAGAATTGTGCAAAGAGCTTGGAATCACAATAAATGAAGTTGCCTTCATTGGCGATGATATTAATGATATTCTTGTAATTGAGAAAGTTGGGTTCTCGGCTTGTCCATCAGATGCAATAAAATATGTTCGAGATAAAGTCGACTTTATAAGTAGTTACCCCGGAGGTAACGGCGCAGTGCGCGAAATTATAGAATTGATATTGACAGGACAAGGCAAAGAAATTGTTTTTCCAGAATATAAATAAAGGAGGCGGAAATGGCAAGCGAAGGAAATGAATACTTAAAAGGTTTGCTTGTTGGTTCAATTTTGGGCGGAGCAGTTGGTGCGGTCATTGCATTGCTTTTTGCTCCGAAAAGTGGACGCGAACTTCGGCAGGAACTTTCCGAGAAAGCGAATGAGTTGTACCAGAAAGCTTCGAACTATTTTACCGATGTTCAGCAAAAAGTCGACCAAGAAGTTTGGGAAACGGTCAACGAAGGAAAACACCGTGCCCAAAGTATAATTGAATCTGCAAAGGCTCAAGCCCAGAAAATACTTGAAAATGCTGAAAAAATAATCGAGGAAGCAAAGGAAAAAGCTAAAACAGTGCAAGAAAACGTCGAAGGCAAAATTGAACAATTGAAAGAGGCAACCAAGGCTGGTGTCGAAGCTTTTAAAAGTGAGTTGAAACAATAGTACAAAGATAAAATAAGGTTCGTTTATGGAACTCAATGTTATATTGAAAGGTGTTTCAGTTTTTGTTTTATTTGTTCTTGGAATTTTGATTCTTTATTTAATTTTCTATTTAAACTCTTTGAACAAGCTTATCAAATCGGCGATACTCGAAATATTGAACTTCTCCAAATCTATCGAGGAAACTCTTAAAAACGTTTCCAGCGATATTAACGATGTAAAAGTGAAACTCGAGGTTACACTTACTAATCTCGATGAGACTTCTGTTCAAATTAAAAAATCATTTCAGAATCTTGATGAAAAAGTAAATGCAATCGAAGGAATTTATAAACCATTTACAGAGCTGTCGCAATATGTGTATCAAAAAGTCGCAACACCGTTGCAATCTACAAGTAAAGTAATAAGTGGGCTTTACAAAGCAATTGAGGTTTTTGTTAGTTTTTTATCAAAAAAAAGAGAACAAAAAAATGAACGCTAACCCTAAAGAATATTTGAAGAAATACAAAACAATAGCAGTTTATGGTTTTTCTAAAAATCCGGAAAAGGTTGCCCATAGCATACCAGTGTATCTTAGGTCTCGTGGGTATAATGTAATTGGGATAAATCCACAGAAGTTTGAAGTAGAGGGCATTCCTGTCTACAACAACTTGATGGATATTCCGGAAGAAATTGAAATTCTTGACGTATTTCGTCCTTCGGAATATTGCCTCGAGGTTGCAAAAGAAGCGGTCGAAAGGAAAAAGAAACGTGGGGACATAAAAGTCATTTGGTTGCAGGAAGGCATTGTGAACGACGAAGCAAAAAAGTTGGCTGAAGAAAATGGAATTGATTTTGTTCAAGATACTTGTATTTATCAAGTTTATCAATCAATGCTTGCAAGAGGGGAAATATGAGTAAAATTAAAATTGAAAAGTTATCCGAAAGTGAAATTCAGGAAAAAGGAATATTTTCTTGGCCAATTTGGGAAAAAGAGATTTCAACATTCGATTGGTTTTACGATGAAACCGAGCAATGCTATTTTCTCGAAGGTAAGGTTGTAGTGCAAACAGAGGAAGGCGAGGTCGAGATAGGCAAAGGTGATTTTGTTACATTCTCTGCGGGCTTGAGTTGTATTTGGAAAATTCTTGAACCGGTTCGCAAGCACTATCGTTTTATCTAATTGAAAATTGGACAAATTGCCGAAAATTGCCATCTTTTCTGTAATAATTTTCACATTTTGCAATTTTAATTTATTTTCCTTCCAAGACAAAACCGATTCAATCACAATTTCAAATACTGATACTCTTGGAGTCTGCAAGCCCAACAAATTGTTGGGAACTTTTCCATCTTATGTTCAAAAAATTAAAATCGATAAAAATGATTTAGTTAAAGGTGATTTTCTCTCTGCATTCGAGTTGGTCGAGAAAACGACATTTCACCAATTTTTGGATTTTGGTGCGCTCGGTCTTTCTCCGCTGGTGAATGAATATGGTTTTATAGCTTTTCCGCAAATACTACAAAATAGTGGTAGTAATAGTATTTTGCCATACAATTACGCTTCCTTTGAGCTTTACCCTTTGTTGGCAGTCGATTGTATTGAAGTATTCTACGGTAGCACTGCTGAAATCCTCGATAAACAATCGAATGGGATATTGTATAATATCAAAACCCGTCAATTTAATAGCCAAATTCCATACACACAATTGTATATTAGCCAAGCGGGTTATGAATATCTCGGTTCGAGTGGCGTTTTTTCCCAGAATATTGTGAAGAACTTAAATTTTTTCTTTCTCTACCACCGCTACTGGTCGGCTGGTAGGTACGAAAATTCCAATTCCGATCGTTGGAACCTCGTTGTTGGTATAAACTGGTTCCCCAATTCAAGATTTAACTTGTATTTTCAAAATAAATATTCAATTCTTAACAATGCTCTTTTCGGTGGTCTAAATCCCAAAAAGTCGACTATCCTTTTCGACAACACTTTTTCAGTAGTTAATTTTGAAAATCTAAATCGGAAAACGAACCAAAATGATATCTCTTTGGGTTATCTTTATTATTTAACTGGCGATTCTTCATTTTATGTTGATGGTTCTTTGTTGTTTTCCTATGCAAAAAATCAGTTTGAATTTGAAAACTACTTCGCAGAGTTTTTTAATATTTCAAAAAGTTCAACCTACAAATCGAACTCCCTAACTTATACTACGAAAGTTAATTACGAGAGTAAAGGTTACAAGATTCTTATTGGGATGGACTTTGAGAAAAGAAATCAAAATAAATGGCTATTTGTCGAAGAACGAAAATCGATTGAACCAACGGCTTATTCAATTTTTAATTTGGGGCTATCGTCTTCGCTATGCTTCCAATTTGGTGCTCGAATTTCAATTATGGATAATGAAACAAATTATGCCTACGGTTCGAATCTCAGTTTCAAAATCGACTCGACAACTAAAATCTATTTCGATTTAACCTTTGATAAGAAAGGAAAAAGAAGTCTTTTCGAACATAGCCAACTTGCAATAATTGGTTTTTCGCTTTCAGACAAAAATTTTGAACTTTCAGCTGATGTTTTTGGTCGAAACTTAGTCAATTATAAAGAAATGATTATTGCACAAGACACTATGGGAAATATTCTCCAAATTGTTCCTTCGGACAAACAATATGATTTGAATATATTTGGTTCGAATTTGATAATGTCTTTGAAAATCTCGGGTCAATTAACTTTTATCACAAAAGCAAATCTGAATTATTTTATTTCTGGTGGAGTGAAAAAAGAATGGTTGCCATTGCTCGATTGGAAAAATTCGGTTTCATATAGATTTTCCCGCGGTCAAAGTTATCTCGACTTGGGTTTGGAATTCGAAATTTTTTCGCCATTCAGTGGATTGTATTACCACCCATTGCAACCATACCCCGTGGAAAATCGAACAAGAAGAGGATGGCAAAACAATGGGATCAATGCTTTTGCATCGGCAAAGCTTGGCAATGCTTTTGTAAATGTATCGTTGCGAAATATAATTTCCACAAATTATTATCTTTTGCCGATATATCCCGACTATGATAGAAACATTCGTATCACAGTTTTTTGGTCGTTCAATGAATGATAACTTATTCCTTCATAGTAGAATTGTTTGAATGAAGATTTGTTTTTACTATTTTTGAATTTCACTTAACGCATTATAATGAAAGCAAACGATTTATTCAAAGAAATTTCGCTATTGACAACGGAGCAAAACAATCCGAGAACAAGAAACATAGACATTGCATCGACCGAAGAAATCTTACATATGATTAACGAAGAAGACAAACAAGTCCCTTTTGCTGTGGAAAAGGAAATACCAAATATTGCACTCGCTGTCGATATGATTGTCGAGGCTTTTCGCAAGGGTGGTCGGTTGTTTTACGTCGGGGCTGGTACGAGCGGTAGGCTTGGAATCGTCGATGCAGCAGAATGTCCCCCAACATTTGGCACACAACCCGAGATGGTGCAAGGAATCATTGCTGGTGGAAAAGAGGCTGTATTTCGGGCGCAAGAAGGCGCAGAGGATGACGAGGAAAGCGGAAAGGAAGTAATCTCTAAGTTTGGAATTAAATATCCCGACGTAGTGGTTGGGATTGCTGCATCAGGACGAACTCCATTTGTTAGATCTGCATTGATCGAGGCAAGGAGTCGCGGGATTAAAACTATATTCATTGCCACTTCACCGATAGAAAAGTTAAGAGAATTGGGCGTCGAGGCAGATGTTTTTATTTGTCCGGTCGTTGGTCCCGAAGTGATAGCAGGTTCGACAAGAATGAAAAGCGGTACTGCTCAGAAACTTGTTCTGAATATGCTCTCGACTGCTTCGATGGTGAGACTAGGGAAAACCTATGGCAATGTTATGGTCGATTTACAATTGACAAACAACAAGTTGCGCGAAAGGGCAAAAAAGATTATAATGGACTTGTGTGGCGTCGATTACGCTACAGCACAAAGGGCTTTGTCCGAAGCCGAAGGCAAAGTAAAACTTGCACTTGTAATGTTACTTGGGAAAGTTGATAAACATACAGCGAGTCGCTTGCTCGACGAATCTAATGGATTTGTTAAAATTGCAATAAAAAAAGCAAAAGAAATGAGTGATGAAACCAATCGTTGAGGTCAAAAACTTATCTGTGGTTTACGATAAAAGGACAATCCTTGAAAATATTAATTTTGAAATATATCAAGGCGAAATTTTTGTTATTGTTGGTGGAAGTGGCTGTGGAAAAAGCACTTTATTGCGACAAATTATTGGGCTCGAGACGCCAACAACTGGGGAAATCTTCATCGATGGCGTGGATTTAACCAAGGCAAGAAATCGAAGCAGAAACGAAATTCTTAAAAAATTTGGTGTACTTTTTCAAACGAGCGGTTTAATTGCCTCGATGACATTATATGAAAACATAGAGCTCCCTTTAAAAGCATACACAAAACTTACCGATGAGCGAATAGAGCAGATTGTTCGGTTTAAATTGAATTTAGTACAACTCGATGGCTACGAAATGTTTTTGCCCTCGCAATTGAGTGGGGGAATGAGGAAGCGCGCTGGTATTGCCCGGGCGTTGGCTCTCGACCCGCCAATCCTTTGTTTCGATGAACCATCTTCTGGTTTGGACCCAGTGACTTCTGCATCGATAGACGAATTAATAGTTAATCTTAACAAATTGCTCGGTATAACTATGATTGTTGTTACACACGATTTGGCAAGTATTATGCGAATTAGTCACAGGGTTGTAATGCTCGATAAAAGCGTTAAGACAATTGTTGCAACTGGGACACCACAAGAGTTGGCAAATAATCGGGACAATGTTCTCGTTTATAAATTTTTCAACAGATTGCCGGAATGAGATGAAAAGAATAGTATTTTTATTTTTAAGTTTATTGATTTTGTTTATTGCCTGTTCAAAGGAAAAGTATTCCGCCTCGGAAAGAAAGTTTATGAAAACCTACAAAGAGATTTTAATTGTCCGGTATACGCTTTCAGATTCAATCAAAGCAAACCAGGAAGTAGACAGAATCTTGAAACGAAATGGCTTTACGCTTCGAGATTTTCTCGATTACTCTTGGAAGATTAGAATGAAAGATGTTAAGAAATTTAATGAAATGATGGATTCAATAAAAAACCAAGCGGCGCTCGAAGTTCTTGAATCCCGCAAAAGCGAACTTCAAAAACGATAGCCACGGCAGAACTCTTCGCAACTCATTTTCTTTTTGCCTTCCATTTGTACTTCCAGCGGGATGATGTATCCATCCTTACAAGGGAAATATAGTTTATCTTTGTGCACGATTGGTACTCCAATTTCATTGTTGTGAGCTTGTTTCTGGAAAACGCAGCGGTAGATTTTAAATCGTTTGCCATCGATTAAAGTCCAAGCACCAGGCGTCGGAGATACTCCATGAATGAAGTTTCGAATGGTTAAACAATCCTTCTTCCAATCGATTTGACATTGCTCTGGAAATATCTTAGGGGCTTTAGTTGCAAGGGTTTCGTCTTGTTTTTGCAAAATATAATTTCCCGAAAGCAAGAGTTGGCAAGTTTCTACCGCGATGTCGCCGGCAAGTGGAGCAAGGAAATCGTGCAAATCTCCAGCAGTAAACCCATCGGGTATCTCATATTTGTATTGTAGAAGAATATTTCCAGAATCAACTTCCTCCTGTAGGATAAAGGTGGTAAGCCCAGTTTCTTTTTCTCCGTTGATGATTTGCCAATTTAAAGGTGCTGGACCTCGATATTTTGGCAATAGGCTCGGATGGACATTGAAACTTGCAATTTTAGCAGAAGTGAAGATTTCTGGCGGAAGAATCTTGAATGCAACGACAACGATAATATCGGGAGCCACTTCACGTATTTGTTTGTAAAACTCCGGATCTTTGATTTTTTCTGGTTGAAGAATTGGAATTTCTTGTTCCAAGGCTTTTAACTTAACTGGAGATGGATTTGGCTTCAAGCCTCTGCCCGAGGGTTTATCCGGGTTTGTCACGACGAGAGAAACTCCGAATTTAGAGTGAATTTTTTCAAGTGCGGGGACAGCAAATTCTGGGGTACCCATAAAAACGATTTTTACATCTTTTTTCATAACTTTTCTTTAGCAAAAAAATCATATTTTGCAAAAATATGGAATTTGGTTATTAAAATTGAGGTAAAAATGGCAAAACAGGTTGCAAAGAAAAAAACAACCAAAAGAGAATTGATACCTGCTAAATACCAGGATTTGGTAGCAATATTGGTATTGATTGTAGTTCTATTTGTTTTTTTCTGGGGCGCAATTACCAGCGGCGGGTTCATCGATTTCGATAATCTTTCCTCGATTTCGTTCCGTCCTTTTATCGAACAAGCAAACAAAAGCGGGGCTTTTCCGCTCTGGATTCCTTTGATATTCAGTGGGATGCCCGCTTATGGTTCTTTGCTTCTTACTGGTAATCGAGTCTGGGATATTGTGTCTCAGATTATTATAAATTTTTCCGTAGGTTTTGGTGGAATTTTTGGAAGCGATGTCGCTCGCGTTTTGTTCTTCTACATCTTGTATGGTGTTGGCGTTTACTGGCTTTTGCGAAATATGAAATTTGAAAAGACAATCGCTTTGTTTTCTGCTTTTGCTGCTGTATTTTCTACTTATGTTATTACATGGATTATGATTGGACATAACACTAAACCCATTGTTTTAGCAATGTTTCCTTATCTCTTTCTTTTTGTGGAAAAATTGAAGCAAAAGTTTTCTTTTTGGGACTTTGGCCTTTTGATTATTGTCTTTGCTATAATGTTCATTGGGAACCATCTTCAAATGATATTCTATGGCGGTCTCGCTCTTGCAATTTACATAATCTATGATTTTGTCGTTGGCATTTTCAAGAAAGAAAATCTTATGTCGAAAACGAGAGCTGCAGTTGTTGCTATTATTTCGCTTGCTATTGCTTTCTTAATGTCGGCAGACAGATATTTTTCCGCTTTAGAATACGCGCCATATTCTGTTCGTGGTTCCGCTCCAATTGTTAAAATACATACAGACAAGAACCAGAAGGCTGATAAAAGTGATTACGATTATGCAACAATGTGGTCTTACCATCCGAAGGAACTTGTCACCTTTATCGTTCCAAGCTACTTTGGATTTGGGGTCAGAGATTTTCGCGAGGGTAAGGTATCTACATACTGGGGGACAAAAGAATCGGAAGATTCTCCACCATATATGGGTATTGTGGTCCTTGCTCTTGGAATTGTCGGATTAATCTACTTTCGAAAAAATACATTCGTGCAGGCTTTATTTGTAATTTCCCTCTTTGGTTTGTTTCTTTCCTTTGGCAAAAATGTTCCGTTTTTGTATAATCTATTCTATCACTATTTCCCGTCGTTTAGTAAATTTCGCGCACCGTCGATGGCGCTCGTTCTTGTGCATTTCACCGTGCCAATCCTCGCAGCCTATGGACTGCGAGCAATTAGAGAAATGCGGCACGATGCAGAAAAATTTAAGCGTGCTACTGTTTGGCTCGTTGTTATTCCGCTTGTTTTTCTTTTGATTGCTTTCTTCTTTTCTGCTTTTATGAAATCGACTTATATTTCAGCTGTTGGAAGTTCCGAGACATACCAATCCTATGCAAAAGCCTACGGAAGTGAGATTGTTTCTGAACTACAAGAGTTTGTTTGGGGAAAAACAATACAAGACTTTTACGTCAATGCAATCTTTTTAATTGCTTTTGGTGTTTTTGCTTCGATCTATATTCAAAGTAAACTTCAATATGCCACTCTGATTGGAGTTGTTGGGTTAATAACCGTCATAGATTTGTTCCGAATTGACGTTGAACGGATGGAATATTCTCGCGACAAGGATGTTAATGCGGTTTTCGAGGAACGCCGTGATATATATGATTTCATAAAACGGGATACGAGCATCTATCGAATTGCGGACTTTTCAGCAAATCCTGCAAACTTATCTGCTTACTATTTGGTTGAAAATATCAATGGTTACCACGCTGCAAAGCTTCGTGTTTACCAAGACTTAATGGATGTTGCAAATATGGAAGGGATGGAAGGTTCTACTTCGCAACTTTACAATCCTTTCCTTTGGAATTTACTTAATGTTAAATATATAGTATTAACAAGGAATTTGGAGGGTGTTGAACCAATTTATCGAGGAACAAATTTCCCAGCGGTAGTTTACCCAAATTTTGGCTATCTTCCAAGAGCGTTTTTTGTCAAGTCATTTGTTGTTGAAAAGCCGTTGGAAATACTAAATCATTTAAAACGCGGGGATTTCAATCCTTTGGACACAATGTTCCTCGAAAAGCAGGAAGTAAAGGGCGAAATTGGATACGACACAAATGCCAAAGTAACAATTGTTGAAAAGAAGAACGAATACATTAAAATTGTAACGGAAACAAGCGTGAGATCTTTGCTTTTTGTGTCTGAAATTTATTACCCATATTGGAAAGCCTTTATCGACGGTAAAGAGACAGAAATTTACAAAGCCAACTATGCTTTTCGGGCTGTAGTTGTGCCATCGGGGAAGCATACAATTGAAATGAAATTTGCCTCTCCGGGTTTCGAGCGAGGAAAAACACTATCATTGATTGCAAATATTTTCACAATTTTAATTCTTGGAGTTGGCGTTTATCTGAATTTTAGAAAGAAAAGGAAGAATTGACGGCAATTGCAAGACGGGCGTTTAAGTTTATTACTAAAGAGTTATTGTCAAGCACATAAAAAATGTGCAGAAGGCGGGAGTCGAACCCGCACGGGTTTTTAAGCCCACTGGATTTTGAGTCCAGCGCGTCTGCCAGTTCCGCCACTTCTGCAACCTATCGTGGGCGAAGAGAGACTCGAACTCCCGACCTCCTGCTTGTAAGGCAGGCGCTCTATACCAGCTGAGCTATCCGCCCACTTCAAAGTGCAAATTAATAAATTTTTTTCAAATAGCAAAGAGGTTGTTTGTAAAATATTAATAGGGTGTTTCGTTTTCTCTATTTGGTAATTTTGTAGTTCAGTTGTAAATTTGTTTTTTTATGGTTTGAATATGCTGGTAAGTTATTTGCCTTTGATTTTGATGGTTATATCTGGATTTGCTGTTGCATTTGTTTTTATGATACTTTCCGAGTGGATGGGAGCTCGTCGCGAAACAAGGGAAAAAATAACAACTTATGAAAGTGGAATGATCCCATACAGAACCGCCCGTGAACGATTTTCTGTTAAATTCTATTTGATTGCTATGAGCTTTATTGTATTCGATATTGAAGTTGTGTTTTTATATCCTTGGGTCGTTAGTTTCTCATCCTTGGAGTCCGCTGGCTTTTGGGCAATGATAATATTTATTGTAGTATTGTTTGCTGGTTATTATTATGAACTAAAAAAAGGAGGCTTACAATGGGATTAGATAAATTATTAGGACGTGACGGATTTCTTACAACATCCGTCGAAAAGGTTTTGAAATGGGCACAAAAGAATTCCGTCTGGCCTATGCCATTGGGAATTTCTTGCTGTGCGATTGAAATGATGGCATTTGCTTCGCCTCGTTTCGATGTCGCTCGCTTTGGCTCCGAAGTTTTCCGAATGACCCCCCGCCAATCCGATTTATTGATAGTGGCTGGAACAGTCACTTACAAAATGGCTTGGGTTGTTCGAAAGATCTACGACCAGATGCCCGACCCGAAATGGGTAATTTCGATGGGAGTGTGTGCCTCGACTGGTGGAATGTTCCGAAGTTATTCAGTTGTACAAGGAATCGACCAATTTCTCCCCGTTGATGCCTACGTTTCTGGCTGTCCGCCAAGACCCGAAGCATTAATTAAGGCACTTATGCTTATACAAGAAAAAATCGAGAAGCGTCACAAGCCGGATTTGTTCAACTTTGGTAAGAACATTTCGCCAACGCCTCGACAGGAAGAGTATCATTCCCCAATGACAGAAATTATTATCTGAGGCAAAAATGCGTGTTGCTATTGGTTCGGACCATGCTGGTTTCGACTATAAAGAACGTCTGCGTGATTTTCTCGAAGCAATTGGATACGAGGTGATAGATTTTGGGTGTTCCAGTTCCGAATCTTGTGATTATCCAGATTTTGCTGTTCCGCTGGCGCGAAGTGTTGCAAGCCGGGAGAATGATTATGGTATCCTAATTTGTGGAAGTGGAATTGGAATGAGTATTGTTGCGAATAAAATTGCTGGGGTGCGAGCTGCAAATTGTTGTACTGTCGAGATGGCAAAACTTGCTCGGCGGCACAACGATGCAAATCTTCTTACTTTTGGTGCCCGATTGATTCCATTTGAACTTGCAAAGGAGATTACAATTGCTTTTCTGAATGAAAATTTCGAAGGCGGACGCCACAGTCGCCGTGTTGAAAAAATTCATACACTCACCGGGCGATGATATGAGGGATTTTGAAGTTGATTTGCTTGCTTTTGGTTCCCATCCAGACGATGTTGAAATTGCTTGCGGCGGAACAATAGCAAAATTGGTTCGCGAAGGCTTTGCTTGTGCAATTGTCGATATGTCCCTTGGGGAATTGGGAACAAGAGGGACTCCGGAGGTTAGATTGCAAGAAGCAGAAGAGGCGCGCAATGTTCTTGGTGCACAATTTCGTGAAAATTTGAAACTTCCCGATGGGTTTACTTCCCCGACGAAAGAAGCAATTCTTGAAACCATAAGAGTGTTGCGTAAGTATCGACCCAAAATGGTTCTTTTTAGTTCCGCTTTCGAACGCCACCCCGACCACGAGGCTTTGCACAAAATAGTTCGTCGCGCGATGTTTCTCAGTGGGTTACGTAAAATCGAAACTTTTGAATTTGGCAAACCACAGGAACCGTGGCGTATCCGAAAGATGTATTGTTATATGCAAAGCTATCCATTTCCGAAAGAACCAAGTTTTTACGTCGATATCACCGATGTGTACGATGTTAAAATGCAAGCAATAAAGTGCTATTCCTCGCAAGTTTTTGTCGAAGGCAAGTCCAATCCTGCTGAACCGACGACACGGCTTTCACGACCGGAATTTTTTGATGAATTGGAAGCACGAGCCCGCTATTTTGGAACTCTTGTTGGCTTTAAATACGCCGAAGCTTTCCTTTCTGTCGAACCTCTTGGAATAGCAAGTCTTTCGAAACTTTTATAATAAAATTAACAACTTTATGCTAGTATCGACTCTTCGTCGAGCTTTTTAGATTTTCCTGCGATATAAACTTCTTCGATTTTGTATGTATGTGGAAGATATATTAGATTTTGCAAAATGCTGTCCACATCGTTAAAATTGTTGTAAAATGAAAACGAAGGGTTGGTTTTGATAACTACAATATCGGCGTCTTTACCAACTTCGATGGAACCGATGGTTTTATCGAGGTTTAAGATTCTTGCACTACCAAGTGTTGCAATCCAAAAAGCCTCGCTCGGTCGTAAAAATGGATATGGTCGATTGTCGTTTACAAGATTAACTATTTTCGAAGTTTCGATAGCATCGCGCATACAGGTGAACATTGAAAGCGAGTACCCACCGGCAACATCTGTTCCAAGTCCAATTGGAATGTCGTAGGATTGGTATCGACGCAAAGGCATAAATCCACTTTGCAGGAAAATGTTTGAAGTGGGACAATGCACAATTTTCGAACCGCTGTCTTTTATCAATTGTATTTCCGGGAGAGAAAGATAAAGACAATGTGCAAGGAGAGTTTTTTCTCCAAGTATTCCGCTTTTCTTAAAGATATGAGTGTTTGTTGGGACCCGGTGTCGTTCTCTTTCGAATAATGATTTAATAAATTTTACTTCGCTTTGATTTTCAGCAAGATGTGTTTGAATGAAAAATCCACCTTCTTTTGCAACCTGAGCAGTTTTTGAAAGAAGTTTCATTGTGCACGTAGCTGCAAATCTTGGCGAGAAAATGTATTGAAGCATTCCGTTGTTTGTATTGTGCCACTTTTTTGCAAGGTCGAGAGAATCTTTGATATTCCTCGACATCAAGGGAAGTTCTTCGGGATATCGTTTCATATCCCGATCCATCATTACTTTACCAATGAATGCACGAATTCCAATTTCTTTTGCGACTTCGAAAGCTACATCAGTTGCATCTTTGTCGACCGAAGAATATGCGACGATTGTTGTTGTTCCAAAACGAATTGCTTCAGAAAAGAAAAAGCGTGAAACTTTTTCAGCCCAATCTAATTGTGAAAATCTAACCTCGAGGGGGAATATGTGGTTTTTAAGCCAAGGTAGCAATTCATCGGCGTTCTTGCAGGCGCCGGGAAGCTGTGGAATGTGGCTATGCAAATCGACAAGACCGGGAATTAAGAGAAAATTTCCATTTACCTGCTTAGTTTTGCTGGTTTCTTTTCCTACTGCGAGAATCTTGCCCGTGGATTCGTCGAACTCGACAAAACCGTTTTCAATTTGTTCTATTCCTCCGTTTTCCTTTGGGGTTAAGATACTACCAGAAAGTCGTTTTTTCCCCATATTTTGACCCTTTGTAATTAATATTGATTAATTTTGTATTTTATGATTAGCAAAATAAAAAAAATTTTTGGTTTTTCAATAGTAGTTTTGGCATTAAGTGTAGTTGCAATTTACTTGATATCTATATATCTAAAGCATTTTTCCGCCGAGTCTCAAGGAGTCGAATTGTATAAGGTAAAAGAGAAGTCGTTTCCCGAGGGTTCGATTGTAATTTGCAATGCCACAAATGTTTATGGGCTTGCTAAAGAAATGAAATTGTTTCTTAATAGTTTTGAAATAAAAAAAATTGAAACAAAAAATTATGATACTCTTTCAAACAAAACCCGATTAATTGCAAACCCCAATGCATATGAATTTGCAGTTTTTATTTCAAAGTTGATTGATTTTCCCGTAAGTTCAATAGAGAAAAATAACTTGAAGATGACAGACTTGGTAATAATTATTGGCAATGATTACAAATTATTAAAACCATTTAAAAATTAATTCGTTAAATTCTGTTTGTTCAACAAATTGGTAGGGATTTGAGCAAAAAAGTTAAAACATCAAAAGACCTTGCAAAGTGGTGTGCGAAAATTGCGTTCGATAAAATTTCGCACGACATATTGATTATTGACTTAACAGAAATCGAAACTGCACCTTCAGATTTTTTCGTGCTTTGCTCTTGTGATTCCGATGTTCAGATGCGTGCAATTGTCGAAGAAGTCGAACTTCGGTGCAAAAAGGAAAAAATTCCAAAGCCGAGGATCGAAGGTATGAACTCTTCATATTGGATTTTGCTCGATTTTTTCGAAGTTGTTTTCCATATCTTCCATAATCAGGCAAGACGATTCTATAGCCTTGAGAGATTGTGGAGCGATGGTGGTTTCTACAAATTTAGCGAAAGCGGTCGGATTGTTGCTATCCGCGATAAAGCAAAATTCTTAATAGAATTTGAAAAAGAAAAGGTATAGACGTATGGTTCCAGAATTCATAGTTGAAGGATTTATTAGAGCAATCAAAGAATTGGGAGTTGAAGAATTTGTGAATAAACTTCGTTTCGAACAACCACGAAACGAACAGTTTGGCGATTTCGCAACGAGTATTGCTCTTATACTTGCAAAGGAGTTGAAAAGGAATCCCCGCGACATTGCCCAAAGTATTGTTGACCACTTATCTTTCGATAAAAGGCTTGTTGAAAAACTATCGATAGATGGACCTGGCTTTATCAATGTGAAGTTATCTACTGCTTTCTTTGCAAATGAATTGGAGAGAATATTTCAATGTGGCGAAGATTACGGTAAATCGAAAAAAGGCTACGGTCAAAAAGTTAATGTTGAATATGTTAGTGCAAATCCAACTGGTCTACTCCATCTTGGACACGGGCGAAACGCTTGCATCGGAGATTGTATTGCAAATTTGTACGAATGGATTGGCTACGATGTTACCCGCGAGTACTATTTCAACAATGCCGGGCGCCAAATGCAAAATCTGGCTCGTTCCATTTTCGCGCGCTACCGCCAATTGCTTGGTGAGGTGGATTTCCCATTTCCCGAAGATGGTTACCACGGAGAGTATATTTTTGAAATTGCCAACGAGATTTTGAATAATTTTGGTTCAAAATATGCCGAGGAAACCGATGAAAATCTTGAATTCTTCAAAAAATATGGCGAAAATTGGTGCTTCCAAAAAATACGTTCCACCCTCGAAATGTTGAAAATACATCATAATGTTTTTTACAATGAAGATTCGCTTTACAAAGAAGGCAAAGTCGAAGAGGTTATTCGTCTTCTTCGAGAAAAGGGATTGGTCTACGAGAAGGATGGTGCCTTGTGGTTGGCTTTGACAAAAATTGGACTTAACGAGGACAGAGTGATTGTCAAATCTACGGGCGAACCGACATACCGTTTGCCCGATATTGCATACCATCGCGAAAAATTTCTTCGTGGCTATGATTTGATTATCGACATTTTAGGCTCCGACCACATTGCAACTGTCCCAGATGTTCTTGCTGGTTTGAAGGCGCTCGGATTTGATACTTCAAAAGTGAAGGTAGTTTTCCATCAATTTGTAACGTTGATGGAAAATGGTCTTGTGGTGAAAATGTCGAAACGAAGCGGGCGAAGTTATACACTCGACGAATTGATTTCCGAGGTTGGTGCCGATGTCGTTCGCTTTTTTTTCATAATGCGAAATGTCTCGTCCCATTTAGAATTTGACCTTAATCTTGCGCGCGAGCAAAGCGAAAAAAATCCCGTCTTCTATCTGCAATATGCTTATGCTCGAATTGCATCTATTTTCGATACGGCAAAAGAACGTGGTATTGAATTTAACTTTGAAACTTCAACAGAATGTTTGCATCTACCGCAAGAGATTAATTTAATTAAATTGCAAACTCGTTTTCCCGAAGTAATTGAAGTTGCCGCGGAAAAATTCGAACCACAAATTCTTGCCGATTACCTTTATGATCTCGCAACTGCTTTCCACACTTTTTACCACGATTGCAGAATAATTGGTAGCAACGAGCCAATCCTTTCGGCTCGCTTCAAACTTGCGAAAGTCACTCAAACGATTCTTCGCAACGGATTGACGATTCTTGGAGTTTCGGCTCCAGAGCGTATGTAGCCAGACTCTACTTTTTGGATATAGCGATAACAGAAATTTCGATTTTAGCATCGCGGGGTAGCCGAGAAACCTCGACTGTCTCGCGGGCTGGTTGTTTTTCTGTGAAATATTTGCTGTAAAGATTGTTAATCGAATCGAAGTCTTTCAAATCTTTAAGATAGATAGTCACTTTAACTACTTTTGTCAGATCTGAATTGGCTTCTTTCAAAATATTTTCAATATTTTGCATTGTTTGAGTAAATTGTTTTTCGACGTCGGGGGAAATTGACCCATCCGATGGATTGATTCCGATCTGCCCCGAAAGGAAAACAAGTTTTCCAACTTTAACCGCTTGGCTGTATGGTCCTATTGGCTTGGGTGCGTTTTCGCTGAAAACTATTTCTTTAACAAATTGATAACGACTGCAGCCAAATATAAAAGTGAGAAGTGTTAAAATAAGTATAAAATGTTTTGGTTTCATTTGCCATCCATTTATTTATTGAGAATTTTCATTTTGCTTATTAAGTTCAATCCTCGAACCAGTTTCGTCGAAAAAATGCAAGTCATTAGATCTAAATCCAAGATGTATATTTTCGCGTTCTTTTGGTAAATCTTGGTTTTTGTTTGTTATGAAAGAAAAAATTTTCCCGTTGCTTTCGAAATAAATAATAGTTTCGTAGCCAATGTATTCAAATGTTTTAACTCGAGTTGTGATAATTGAATCTTCTTCGTTTGTCAGAAAGATTGCTTCTGGTCGGACACCAAGCAGCAATTTCCCAGAAAAGCCCGAGAACTTTTCGTGCCTCATTTTGAAAAGTTTGTTTATCTCGTAGAAAATACCATCTTCGACAAACCCTTCGAAGAGGTTCATCTGTGGAACGCCGATGAAAGTTGCCACAAATGTATTTGCGGGATGGTAGTAAATTTCCTTAGGGGTTCCAATTTGTTGAATTTTGCCTTCATTGAGCACAAGGATCTTGGATCCCATCGTTAGTGCTTCAATCTGGTCGTGTGTAACATAAATTGAAGGAATTTTCAATTCCTTGCATAAATTCACTATCTCGGAGCGCATCACAACTCGCAACTTTGCATCGAGATTGGACAATGGTTCATCGAAAAGAAAAACGTTCGGTTGGCGTATGATTGCGCGGCCAAGGGATACTCGTTGGCGTTCACCTCCAGAAAGCGCTTTTGGTTTCTTTTTCAATTTGTCTTCGAGATTCAACAATTTGGCAACTCTTTGAACTTTTTCTTCTATTGTTTTTTTGTCAATTTTTTTGATTGTCAGTGGAAATGCTATGTTTTCATAGACAGTTAAATGTGGGTATAGGGCATAGTTTTGGAAGACCATCCCAACATTTCGTTCGCCTGGTGGAACATTGTTCCAGAGGACATTGTTGTAGAGAATACTTCCAGCGCTTGGGGTTTCCAAGCCAGAAATAATTCGTAAAATAGTTGTTTTTCCGCAACCCGAAGGACCAACGAGAACACAGAAATCATCTTCGTTAACTTCGAAAGTAATATTTTCCAGAACCTTATGAGTGCCAAATTCTTTCGATATATCAACAAGCTTTATTTCTCTCATTTTTGGTTATTTCTTTGTCAAAACATTTTTATATAACCATTCCTGAATGGTTTCGAGAAAATTTGGAGCGAATTTCTTTGGGAGTATCGCATATTCAAAAATTTGCCCGGTTTTGCACTTCTGGAATAAATGGTTGGCACTGCTTATGGTTTTGATTGTGAAATTTTTTTTCTTTATATGTTTCTGTAAATGTTTAATATTAATTTCGGGAGGGACTTGTTGGTCCTTTTCGGCGTAAACGAAAAGGAGTGGACACTGGATTTGTTTTAAATATGAAATTGGATCGAGGTTGATAAAAGTGGTAAACCATTCCGAACGCAATGATTCAATTTGCATTTGAATGTTCCTTTCGATAAGTGTTGTCGAGACTTGGGACGAAAATTCTTCGGGAAAATATTCCATTTGCCTTTTTGCTTGTTTTCGTAAAATTTCTTTGGCTTTTTCGTAATTATGGGTTTTGCGAATTATGTCGTAAATTTCCCTCTGGTCTTGCAACACTTCAGCAACAAGAGAATCGGGAGAGTTTTGCTTTTTCATTTGTATTTTGATCTGTTCCAAGATTAGGCTATCGCCTCGAATTGTGGGTCCCGCAATGCTTACAACAAAGTCGACACTTTTATCTTTTGATGCAACAATGAATGCAACGATAGCCCCTTCGCTATGTCCAAGGATGCCAATATGATTTGTATCAACATCGTCGCGCCCTTTAAGATATTTTATCATTTGTTCTGCGTCGGAGGCAAAATCGAATGTTGTAGAACTTTTTCCAAGAGTTGTTGTCGAGCCTCCAATTCCTCGGTCGTCCATTCTCAATGTAGCAAAGCCTATTTTTACGAGCGCTTCGGCAATTTTTTTGAAAATTTTGAAGCCATAAATTTCTTCATCACGATTTTGAATACCGCTACCAGTGATGAAAATTATTGCAGGATATTTTTTGTGTTCGATTGGACGCAGGAATGTTCCGGCAAGTTTGATACCATTGTTTTGAATTTCGACTTCTTCTTCGTGGGTGGGGAAAGCTACTTCTTCTTCCGGCTCAACAAAATATTTATCGAGTTCGAACCTTCCAACCATCCCCATTTGTCGGAAACTTCCCGAAATGCTTGCTTTATCTGTGTTGGGGCTAAAAATTTTACCATCAAATTTTGCAATGTTCATAAGATTTATTGCCAAGTCGAAAGAAATCGAATCTTTTTTTTGCACTATATTCGTAAGGTTCAAGTTGAAAGCATTTTGTGAGGGAATGTCTATTTTGCCAGTTAGGTTTTTTGTACTGTCCAGTTCAAAGCAAATCTTAATTGCAAGTTCTTGCCGAAGGATGTCGATTTTACCTACCCAGCATCCAATCAGTGAATTATCTTGGCTATATAAATAAATTGGTATTAATAGAAGAAGAATGATAATTTTTTTCATACAAAATTCCGTTTACCATTTTTCATAATGGATTTTCATAGGTTTGAATTTGTCCTTTGGTTGGTCTTCGCCCGTTGGGATACCAATTGCAATAGCATTCAAAGGGATTACATCCCTCGGTATCCCAAGTTGCTTGCGTACGAATTCGATTCGGTCAATATTGGGATAGACAGCAGTCCAAACAGCCCCAAGTCCAAGAGCTTCGGCTGCAATCAATATGTTTTCGCTTGCACAAGAACAATCAATTATAGCGTACTCCAGCAATTTTCGATGGGCAAGTGCAGGAATAGCACATACAACAATGCAAGCACCAGCCTTTTCAAGCATTTTAGAATATGGCAAATTGTCTGCCATTGCTTGAAGTGTAGGTTTGTTCCTAATTAAAATAAATTCCCAAGGTTGCATATTCACAGCCGAAGGTGCAGCCATAGCTGCTCGAAGTAGTAAGTCAATTTTATCATCGGGCACTTCCTCGCCGGTGAAATTTCTAACGCTTTTCCTTTGGAATATAGCCTCCAATGCCTCCATTGTTATGCCTTTATTTTATTCTCAATAATTTTTGTTATTGGAACAAGTTGCATTTCTTTTCCGTCGAAGCTTCCTGCAAGCGGGTTCGATAGCCAATCTCCAAGATTTACGTAATAACCGTTCTTGTACGATCTGAATTCTGATTTATGCGAATGTCCCATAATTACATAATCAAAACCTTCGTCAATTTTTAGTTTTGCAAATTCAAAAAGTGAATCGAAATCTTTTTGTGCTCTTCTTGTCGTGTAACTTCTACTTTTGTGCGAAGAATTTTTTGCAATTAGAATGCCTAAATCGGGGTGAATTAGTCGAAATAGCGAACGAGAGAAACCATTCCGAAGTATTGACTTTAAAATTCTGTAACCAAAGTCACCTTGAATTTTGCCATCGCCATGAGATATATAGAACTTTTTTCCAAAGAATTCTCTTTCCAAATCTTCCTCAATTACTGCAATACCGAGTTCTTCGCTGAAAAAAGTGTAATGGCCAAAATCGTGGTTCCCCATTAGATAAATTATTTCAATTCCTTTCTCTTTTAGTTCATAAAGTTTAGAAATTGTTTTAAAAAAATGTTTGGGAACGACAAATCTGTAATCGAACCAAAAGTCGAAGAGATCGCCAGCGATGACAAGCACTTGGCATCTTTGTGCAATTGCATCGAAAAAAGAAACGAGCAAGCGCTCGATGGCTTTGTTCTTTTCCCCGGAATAGTAACCAAGATGTATATCCGAAATAAAGTAAATCAAATATGAAAATTACCTTAGTTTTACAAAAAACTAAATTAAGTGATTTTCACGATATTTAGTAAATTTGTATTGTTTTGCTTTGATAAAAATGAAAAGAATAATATTATTTTCTCTATTAATTCTAACAATGGTGAGTTGCTTTTCAATTCGATCGCCCTATATTGCAACAAATTACTATTATTTAACTCAAGAACCATTTTCATTCAAGAATATTGCGCAGATCGAAGCTTTTATTGTTTTTCTCGACTTTTCTGTTCCCGAAGAACTCAACGACAATCGACTAATGATTTGGTTCGATGATGGCACTGTCCAAAAATTCAGCTATCATAGATTTAATTCCGATTATTCCGATGTGATAAACAATTTCATCTTCTCACGAATAAATCTTTCAAAAGCATTCAAGTATGGCGTTGCAACTTTCAACTCTGCAATTTTACCAGATTTCCTTCTTGAAGGTAAAGTCCTTGAATTCAAAACTTTTGCAGAGCGAAAAGATAAAAGGAAAAACTGGGTTGTTGCCACTCTCCAAGTGGATTTGATAAAATACGAACCAATTTCGGTTCGAAAAAAAGTGGTGCTATCTCAAATATACACGCAAAAAGTTGATTTTCAGGAAAGAGAACAATCAAAAATTGTCCAAGCCTATTCAAAAGCTTTGTCAACGATTGTAGACAAAATTATTCTCGATGTCCAATCGGCAGTATCGCAAATTGACGAGAAATGAAATACGAACGATTCCATTTCGAAAGGGTAACTTCAACAAATGATTATGCAAAAGAACTTTTGCAAGAACACAATTGCGTCGTTGTCACAGCCGAATATCAAACCAAAGGAAGAGGACGCAACAAGAATCAATGGTTTGGTGATTTCGGTCAAAATGTGTATCTTTCCTTCGGTCTCCGTCATAATCAAAATAAATTAATCGAGGAAGTTGCTTATTTTCAAGGGCTTGGTTCTCTTGCAGTTTTACACACTTTGCGCGACTTGGCACCAAACATCTCCTATTTCCTTAAGTATCCAAATGATGTATATGCTAAATCTCGTGATGGTTCCTATCGAAAGATTTCTGGGATACTTGTCGAGCATCAGTTTCTTTTGGAATTATGCGTTTCGAGTGTTATTGGAATTGGGATAAATGTCAATCAAACACAATTTCCGGAAGAGATTCGGGAAAGTGCGACTTCGTTGAAACTACTTGGCTACGAATTTGATGTCGAAGAAGTAATTCAAAAGTTGATTTGTCATATTACGAAGTTGATAGAGATGTTCCCCGACGAGGTCTTCAATCTTTGGATAAACACATTACAAATTATCGGGCGAGAAGTTTTAGCCACAAATAGGAACCTCTTGTGCGAGGTACAGGGAATCGATCCAGTTGGCAGACTGATTGCAAGCTTAAAAGAAACGGGTGAGGTTTTGTTTATTAGCGATGGTGATTCAATAAGATATGACTTCGAAGGCTAATTTTATTGAACAAACTCTTGCGATTGATTTTGGCAATAGCCGAGTAAAAATCCTTTACAATAATATTTTCAAGTCGTTTAGGTATACGGAAAAATTAAGCCACGATTTCCAAAATTTTTTTAAAACGAAAGTTAAGACTCCGTTGCGAGTTTTATATTCAAGTGTAAATCCGGAGCAATCAACAGCAATAATTAATTTTTTGAATACCCTACCAAATGTGTACGTTTACAACACATTCGATTTGATTCAAAGACAGAAAAAAATCAATTTATTTAACTACTATTGGGTCGGATCGGACCGAATACTTGGATTGCTCGGTGGGCTCGAAGAATTTGCCCCGCCTCTGATAACTATTGATATTGGTACTGCGGTTACTGTCAATTGTCTCGACTCGGAGCGAAATTTCATCGGAGGTGTAATTTTCCCAGGTCCAGACACACAGGTTAAAGCCTTGCAAGAGAATACCTCTTTGCTAAAATCAATAAAACTATCCAAACAAGATTTTGGTGATATAGTAGAAATTTCAACTGAAGGTGCAATAACAAGCGGTATTATCAATTCTATTTGGGGCGGTTTGGTTTTTATTCTCGATGAAATTCGAAGAGTAAAATTTAATGAGGTGGTCGTTCCAGTTGTTTTTACTGGTGGGGGTTTTGTCCATTTTAAATCCAGATACCAGCATTGGGAATATGAGAAAAAGTTTTATAGGAAAAATCTTGTTCTTTCGGGTATTATTTCATTGGCAAGGTCGGAGAGACAATATCTAATAGATTTTAGTCAATGACAAATAAAAAAAACTTCGTTTCGTCATTTTAATTGAATTCAATTATAAAGGATATAATGAGCGGTCAGTTTTCAAATAGAGTTCACGATGTGCTTCGGTACAGTCAAGAAGAAGCCTTGAAATTAGGCAACGACTTTATCGGAACCGAGCACATTTTGCTTGGAATGATACGCGAGGGCGAAGGGATTGCAATCAAAATCCTTAAAAATCTTGGCGTCGACCTTGAGAAGCTTCAAGAGTACATTACGAACAAACTAAAAAGTAGCACGACTGGAAGAACCAGCGGAAATCTGCCTTTGAGCAAGCAGGTAGAAAGAATCTTGCGAATGAGTGTACTCGAAGCGAAAACATTCAACAATGATATTGCTGGAACCGAGCATATACTTTTGGCTTTGCTTCGCGATAAAACGAATCAAGCGCGCGAAATCCTCGAGAAGTTTGATGTGAATTTCGATAAGGCTAAAAACGAGCTCGATAATATTTTAAGCGGTCGCACGAGCGAGCATTTTGCCTCTGGTTCCACTTTCTCTTCTAAACAAACGAGGTTGCCTATGAAAGAAAAAGTAAAAACACCTGTTTTAGATAATTTCGGACGCGATCTTACGAAACTTGCAATGGAAGACAAACTCGATCCAGTCATAGGTCGAGAAAAAGAAATCCAGCGAGTTTCGCAAATCCTTGCTCGCCGCAAAAAGAACAACCCCGTTTTAATTGGCGAGCCCGGAGTTGGTAAAACTGCTATTGTCGAAGGGTTGGCGCTTCGCATTGTGCAGCGAAAAGTACCAAGGACTCTTCTCGACAAAAGAATTGTTAGTCTCGATCTAGCTTCGCTTGTTGCTGGAACCAAATATCGAGGTCAATTCGAAGAACGAATGAAAGCTCTTTTGAACGAATTGGAGCGAGCAAAAGATGTGATACTATTTATAGATGAGTTACATACGATAGTTGGTGCGGGTGGCGCCTCGGGTTCGCTCGATGCGTCGAATATTTTCAAACCGGCTCTCTCGCGCGGAGAAATTCAATGTATTGGTGCAACCACCCTCGACGAATATCGACAATACATTGAAAAAGATGGTGCTCTTGAAAGAAGATTTCAAAAAGTACTGATTGACCCACCAACTCCCGAAGAGACCCGCGAAATCCTTGAAAAAATTAAAGACCGATACGAGGAACACCACAATGTGAAATATACTCCCGAGGCAATCGAGGCTTGTGTTCGTCTCTCCGATAGATATATTACCGACAGATACTTTCCCGATAAAGCCATCGACGTTCTCGACGAGTCTGGAGCTCGTGTCCATCTTGCCAATATTAGTGTACCTAAAAATATTATAGAACTTGAGGAAAAGATTGAAGAAGTTCGTCGACAGAAGAATTTTGTTGTCAAAAGCCAGAATTTTGAAGAGGCTGCCCGCTTGCGCGACCTTGAAAAGAAGTTGCAAGCAGATTTGGAAAAAGCAAAGTTAGAGTGGGAGATAAAATCTAGTGAAACATATTTTCCAGTTACCGAAGATGATGTTGCCGACGTGGTTGCAATGATGACAGGTATCCCGGTCAACAAGATTGCCGAAAGCGAAACTGAAAAGCTTTTGAAACTTCCTGAAGAACTTAAAAAGATGGTTGTTGGGCAGGACGAGGCTATTGAACATTTAACGAAAGCTATTCGTCGAGCTCGCGCTGGCTTGAAAGATCCCCGCCGACCTATTGGCTCATTTATGTTCCTTGGACCAACCGGAGTTGGCAAGACAGAATTAGCAAAAGCACTTGCACGAGTTTTATTCAATTCCGAAGATGCGCTTATCCGCATCGATATGAGCGAGTATATGGAAAAATTCTCGGTCTCGCGCCTTGTCGGGGCTCCGCCGGGTTATGTTGGATACGAGGAAGGAGGTCAACTTACAGAAAAAGTGCGCCGACGCCCTTATAGTATTGTACTTCTCGACGAAATTGAGAAAGCACATCCTGAAGTGTTTAATATTCTTTTACAAGTGTTCGACGATGGAATTCTTACCGATGGACTTGGCAGACGAGTCGACTTTAAGAATACAATCATTATAATGACTTCAAATGTTGGAACACGCGATTTGAAGATTGGCTCTAAACTTGGTTTTGTTGAACCTTCGAACGAGGATGAATACCAGTCGATTAAATCCTCTATTGAAGATGCTATTAAACGCTTATTCAACCCCGAATTTATTAATCGAATCGACGATTTTATAATCTTCCGCAAGTTGACAAAAGAACATATCTACCAAATCATCGACATTCAACTCGAGGAATTGCGAAAGCGATTAAAGGACCAAGACCTTACTCTCGAACTTACTCAATCTGCAAAAGATTTCCTTGTCGAGAAAGGATTCGACGAGAAATTTGGTGCTCGTCCGCTAAAGCGAGCACTTATGCAATATGTCGAGGATGAGCTTGCCGAGGTTTTGCTTGTTGGTGGTGTTATACCCGGAACAAGGATTATTGCCGATTTGGATGAATCGAAGAAGAAATTAAAATTCAATTTTGTCGCGCCCGAAATTGTCGTCGACGAAGGAATTGGCGAAATTAAAATTGACCACATCATTTTCGAAGACAACTCAATTGAAGGTGGAGTCCAAAAAGACTTCCCCGATATGAATTGATTTGAATAGCAAATTAAATATCTTGTACATCGCAAGCAAAGGGGCTTTTCAAAGCCCCTTATTTATTTTTGGTGTCCAAAGATGTTTGTTCAAGTCGACTGCCTCGCCTACGAATGTAATTCCTTCGGAAAGTAGTAATTCCTTCATATATTCCGGCGATGGAAAATATCTTTTGCCTGTAAGCTCTCCTCGACGGTTAACCACTCGATGGGCTGGGACATCGCTTTGCTTGAATGCAAGGGAATTCAATGCCCAGCCCACCATTCGGGCGGACATTTTTATTCCGACTGCTTTTGCTATGTGTCCATAAGTTGTAACTTTCCCAAATGGTATTTGTCGTACGATTTCGAAAATCTTTTCGTAAATGTCTTTATCTTTCATTTCAATTTGGCTTTACTATTAAAATCGTCAAATCATCGAACAAAGGAGTGTTTTGGTTGTCGAAACAAATTCCTGTTAATATTTTTTCAGAAAGAACATTCGGTTCGAGATGGGCATTTTCTGTGATTACATCAACTAATTTGCTTTCTTTGGAAATGATTTTACCGCCTTCTAAAGATTCGATTACTCCATCTGTGACAAATACAAAGCAGTCGCCTTTGCTGTACTTTAAAACTTTTGTTTCAATGTTTTGCGCAAATGTTTCGTTGTGGGCAATACCCAACACAATCCCTTTCGGTAGAATTTTGGCGACTGAACCACTTGCTTTAGAATAGTAGTACAAACCCAAATGACCGGCACGAGCAAGAATCGCAGTCGATGTCTTTGGGTCGAATTGGCATAGTATAGCGGAAATGAAGTAATTTTTTTCTATGTTTTGGGCTAATAGTCCGTTGGCTTTAACAAGTAATTCTTTTAAAGGAAGATCGAATTCGTTTAAAGTCCGCAGTATGCCTTGGATTTTGGACATATAAAGAGCAGCGGAAATCCCCTTCCCGCTTACGTCGCCAACGACAACTGTTAATTTTCCATCCTTTTGAAGAAAGTCGAAGAAGTCGCCGCCAACTTCGAGTGCTGGTATTGCTATTGCTGCAATCGATAGATACTCAACTTTGGGCATCTCTTTCGGTAGCGAGGCAAGTTGAAGTCGTTGTGCAATTTCCAATTCTTGTTTCAAACGCTCTTGTTTAGCAAGTTCTTCGGCAAGCGAAGAATTTTCTATTGCAATGGCAATGTTTCTTGCAATGATTTCGAGGAATTCGAAATCTTCGTTGGTGTATTTTGTTTCGGAAAGCTTTTGCCCAAGGACAAGGCACCCAACAAGTTTCTCTTTATATCTTATCGGTAGTAGATACTCATAACCGGCTTTCGATAATTCAGTATAGATGCAGTTTGATAATAGTTCCAAGTTTAGAATAGAATTTACATTTTTTAGATTTTCAAATATTTCTTCGTAGCGTGTTTTTACTCTAAAGATTAGATTTTCGTCGTTCTCGTTGAAGAATTCAACACAGCATAATTTATCTCCTTGTAAAATTAATAGACCTGCTTTTTTCAAAAACATTGAGTTTTGTATTTCAGTAATAACATTACGCGCAAGGTCCATTAGATTGATGTTTCTAACAATTAATTCCGATAAATCGTTGGCTGTTTTTTTATAGTTGAATTGAGTGCGATAGAATTTTTTCAATATGAAATTCTTGGTCTTTGTTCGGAATTTTATAACCAGAAGAATAAAAATCAAAGACAAAAGTGCTATGCTTATTTTTTCGTATTGGATATTTCTTTCTGGGGGCAATGGTCGGTTAAGTACTTCAATTCTCGTCCCAACAAGATGCAAGTTTGGAAACTTTATTGTTGTTATACTTAAAATATACAATGCACCAATAATCAAAGCAAGCGAGATTATCTCCAGCAAGCCTCGTGTCAAAAGGTACAAGAAATTGCGACGAATTCTGTAGGATATTCCATAGTAGTTATACTTGTTTAAAAAGTAAAAAAGAATAAATGGGAAGAGCCCAATCGACGAGATGAAGAAGATGGCAAATATTTTTGAATAATTTGGAGAATTCGAGTCAGACAAAATAAAAAGGGTGGTAAACAAGACCAAAATCCAAAAGTAGACTAAAAGTTTTCTTTTAATTGGTTTATCGGTTTTAATTATCTTTTTCCTATAGAATATGTTCAATAGTATTCTATAGCCGAGAATGGGAATGAAGGAAATATTGGAGAGAAGAGATGCAAGTTGGTGGAATCTAGAAAAGGTGGAAAATACAAGCAATAGAAAGACTGCAAAGGAAATTAGGTAAATCGAAGAAACAATGAATTTTCTGGAAATTAGATTTTTTTGTTCAACGGGAAAGTAAAGTAAGAAGTGGGCGAGAAAGCCAAATGAAAAACTCATCGAAAATGCAATCACAAGAACCCAAAGGCGAACAAAGAAGAAATTTTCCACCCCGCGCAAAGCAAACGGAATGAAGATTGGTGCCATCAAGAGAAATGCAATACTCAAAAGTCTAATTGGGAAATGTTCACAATGTTTTAATCCCAAAAATAGAGAGAACAGTAAAAAGATTAGTGAAACGAAGTAGCGAAGAATTGCATCCAATGAGATATTGAGTTTAGCAAGAGACACATTTTTCTCAACGATTTCGTTTCCGCGAAGTATAACATATTTAACGGGAGAATCGGGAGTCGACTTAACGAGAAGTTCATCGGCTTGTTGTGCGTTGTCGAATTCTTTGTTATTTATTGAAATAATTAGATCTCCGGGTAGCAAGCCAGCCTCGTCGCTTGAACCTTCTGGTTTAACCCATAGAATCAATACAGCCGATTTTAGATAACTGAATTTATTTTTACTTAGTTCGTTCTTTCTAATTAAAATGGTACGAAGTAGATTTTTGTTACGGTCGTAGAATTTTACATTTGAAATTTCGGGAGCGTATTCCAAAGCATATTTTAAACTTACAGTATCGGTCATTGTTATGCCATTTATCGAAACGATCAAACTTCCAATGGGAATAGAATCGCCCGAACTCTGACCTTCGCTTTCCTGAAATCCATCGATTGGTAGGATATTTATTACTTTCGAGGGTGGGTCGGCAAAGACATTTTCATCTGTTGGCATTGAAAAGAATTGAACTTGAGAATAGATGGCAAACACTATCAAAAAAATAGCACAAACAATAAGTAAATACTTAAAGTTAGTATTTGAAAAAATCTTTAACATTTATCGAATTAAGCCAAAATGTAATTTAACGAAAAATCTGCTTTTAGGTTACATTGGGTTGAACATCAAACAATTTGATTTGCTCGTTGTGTGAATCGTAATATCTGATTATGTCGTAAATTTCCTCGACGGAATTGGCTACTTCCCAAAGTTTTCGATGCTCGTTTCGCATAAAATTTTCGTCGATTGCTTTGTTGAGTTGCTGAATAAGTGGTGAGTAGAAGTTATTTAAATTACCAATTATGATTGGGGTTGGAATGATTTTCAATCGTTTCCAAGTTAAAGCTTGAAGCAATTCTTCGAGAGTGCCAGTACCCCCGGGAAGCGCTATAATGCAATCGGCTTTTGAAATCATTATTTCTTCGCGTTCGTGCATCGTCTTAACTTCAATGAGTTTTGTAATTCCATTGTGACCAAGTTCATATTTTTGCATAAATTGAGGGATAACTCCAATGATTTTGCCATTGTTGTCGAGTACACCTTGTGCCAGTCGCCCCATAAGTCCAACCTTGCCGCCACCATAGACAACAGTTTTTTTGTTTCGTGCAAGGATTGCCCCAAGTTGGTATGCAGAATCTAAATAAAACTTATTTACTTTGTTGCTTGATGCACAAAAACAAGTTACATATTCAATCATTGTTATAATCTCTTCAAAAAATGTCTTTACGATTTTGACTAAGTTTGATTTTATGTTTAATGTTTCGTATTTCCATAATTTTCAGATTCTATCGTCTACAAATTTTAATTTTATAGCTGGGGGCAAATGCTTGAAAACAATGTAGTATTGGCATTTTCGTTAACTTTTATTGCTGGCGTTTCTACTGGGATTGGTAGTTTGCTGGCATTTCTGTCGAAAAAATTTAGTCCGAAATATCTTTCTGGTTCACTTGGTTTTTCAGCTGGTGTTATGATTTATGTATCTATGGTCGAAATGTTCCCCAAAGCAAAGGATTCGCTTGTTGCTTTGGGTGGCAATTTCAATGGCTATTTGTTTACTATTTTAGCATTTTTTGGTGGGATTGCTCTGATTGCAATAATCGATAGATTTGTGCCTTCATTCGAGAACCCACACGAAATTGGAGTAATCAATGCCTCCGATGCTGAATATCAAATGGGAAACCGTAGATTGTTGCGGACGGGTGTTCTATCGGCATTTGCAATTACAATTCATAACTTTCCCGAGGGGCTTGCCACTTTCTTTGCAGCGCTTAGCGACCCGTTCCTTGGAGTGAGTATTGCAATTGCAATTTCAATTCACAACATTCCAGAAGGTATTGTTGTTTCTGTTCCAATATACTATGCCACCAAAAGTAGGAAGAAAGCTTTTGTGTATTCCTTTCTCTCTGGTTTTGCCGAGCCAATTGGTGCAATTGTTGGGTATATTCTTCTAAGGAATTTTCTTAATCCTTTTTTGTTTGGTTTGATGTTCTCTGCAGTTGCAGGAATAATGGTATTCATTTCGCTGGACGAGCTTTTGCCAACTGCGGAAAAATTTGGCGAACACCATATCGCGATTTATGGTTTGATTGCTGGAATGGTTATTATGGCTTTCAGTCTGCTTCTGTTGAGTTAATTTTTTTGATTTTAAATTAAATTTTTTTCGTAATTTTGTAACTCTTTAAATTTTTTATGAGACAAAAATGCCAAAATTAAAGACAAAATCATCGGCAAAAAAGAGATTTAAAGTCACTGCGACTGGAAAGTTGAAGCGAGAGAAGGCTTATCGTAGTCACATTTTGACGAAGAAAGAGCGCAAGCGAAAAAGAAATCTTCGCAAAAAGGATTTGGTCCATCCAAGCGATGCGCCAAGAATAAAAAAAATGTTGGGTCTTGCATAATTTATGCGAAAGGGGATGATGCTCCCCCCGAGCTGTTATTTTAAAAGGAGGTTAATATGCCAAGGTCTGTAAACAAAGTAGCATCGAGGGAAAAAAGAAAAAAATTCCTCAAACTTGCAAAAGGTTTTTGGGGACGAAGGAAAAACGTCTGGACAATCGCAAAGCATCACATCGAGAAAGCACTTCAGTACCAATATCGAGATCGTAGACTAAAGAAACGCCATTTCCACAGGCTCTGGATTGTTCGTATTAACGCTGCTTGTCGATTGAACGGTACGACATATTCGAGATTTATTGGTGCAATGAAGAAGAAAAACATTGAAATCAATCGCAAGATACTTGCCGATTTCGCAATGAACAAACCAGAGTACTTTGCTAAGCTAGTTCAATATGTGATGCAGTAGTCTATGTGTACCATTTTTCGATTCACTAAAGCGAAAGAGGAGTTTTCTTCCTTTCGCTTGTTTTTCTTTATTTAACGCTGTTTTATTATGATCGAAGAAATCAAAAAAGTCGAAGAGGAAATAAAGAATTTCATCGAACAACTTCGAACTAAAGAAGACCTTGAAAGATTCCGCAATACCTTCCTTGTCAAAAAAGGGAAGATACAACAACTTTTCGATAGAATGCGGGACTTGCCGAAGGAAGAAAAACCAATCGTTGGCAAATTTCTGAATGAATTGCGGAATTTTGCTGAAACTCGTTTCAAAGAAATTTCCGAAAGTATTTCTCGAAGCCACACACCAACACCCAGAATAGACCTAACATTGCCCGGTAGAATTGATTATGTGGGACATCGCCACCCAATTTATCAGACTATGGATAAGATGGTTAGTGTCTTAATTGCCCTTGGTTTCAAGGTAGCCGAAGGTCCCGACATAGAAGATGAATATCACAATTTTGATGCTTTAAATTTTCCGCCCGACCATCCCGCTCGAGATATGCAGGATACTTTCTTTATCAAATCCGATAAGAATTTGCTTTTACGGACACATACTTCTCCAGTACAAATCCGAATTATGCATGCAACGAAACCCCCAATTCGATATATTATGCCCGGGCGAGTTTACCGTAACGAGGCTATTTCGGCTCGCTCGCTTGCTGAATTCCATCAAATTGAGGGTTTGTATATAAACCGGCAGGTAACTTTTGCCGAGCTGAAAGGTACGATGATTGAGTTCTCTCGCAGAATGTTTGGCGAAGACCTTCGATTTCGATTTCGTCCTTCATTCTTTCCTTTCACAGAGCCAAGTGCCGAACTCGACATCACTTGTTTCCTTTGCAAGGGGAAAGGTTGTCGTGTTTGTAAATACACTGGCTGGTTGGAGATTGCCGGTTGTGGTTTGGTGCATCCGAATGTGTTGAAAGCTGGCGGTATCGACCCCGAGGAATACACTGGGTTTGCGTTTGGGCTGGGAATTGAACGAGTTGCGATGTTACTCACTGGTATTGATGATATTAGGATGTTCTACACAAACGATGTGAGAGTTTTAAGTCAGTTTTAGTATATATTATATGATTTACCTTAACAACGCTGCTACAAGTTTTCCAAAACCTAAGGAAGTCCAAGATGCTGTGATAGCATCTTTCAGTGGTCCTCTTGTTCATTCCTCGCGTACTGGATTGGAACACGAAGACGATGATATTGTTTACCTTTGTAGAACACGACTTGCCGACTTATTCAATATTGAAGACCCATTGCAAATAGTATTTACTTCTGGCAGTACGGAAGCATTGAATCTTGCAATCAAAGGATTACCACTCAATGGCTCGAATGTTGTAATCACCGCGATTGAACACAATTCAGTAATTCGCCCGTTGAAAACTTTGGAAAAAGAAGGCAAGATTTCAGTAACCGTTGTCGAGTGTGATAGGAATGGATATGTTTATCCAGAGCAAATTGCCCAAGCAATTCGCGATGATACCCGCGCTGTCGTTGTCAACCATTGTTCGAATGTAACTGGTGCAGTTCTTGATATTGCCGAGATAAGTAAAATTGCCCATTCTGCAGGAGCCTACTTTATCGTGGACGCTTCGCAATCTGCTGGTGCTATTCCAATCGATTGTAAAAGTTGGGATATCGACCTTTTGGCTTTCACTGGGCACAAATCACTCTTTGGATTGCAAGGAATCGGTGGTTTGTATATTAAAAAAGGTATTGAACTGAAACCTTTGAAAGTCGGGGGCACTGGAATTTTAAGCGAATTGTTGTTGCAGCCCGAAGGAATGCCAATTCATTACGAAGCTGGAACACCCAATACACCGGGGATTATTTCTCTTTACGCTGGCGTTCAATTTATTTTGCAAACTGGGCTCGATAGAATTATCGAACACAAAAGGAAGTTGTACCAAATTCTTTTCGATGAGCTTGGCGATAACGCCGATATTGAAATCTATAGCCCGCAAAATCATACATCCTATTCTAATTTCTGTTTTAATGTTAAACAGATGGTTCCCGAAGAAGTTGGATATGTTTTAGAAGCATCGTTTGATATCTGGGTGCGTACGGGTTTGCATTGTGCGCCGTTGTTGCTACCATATCTTGGGGTCGACTCCTGGGGCACTGTGCGCGCAAGCCACTCTTATTTTACAACAGAAGAAGAAATTTACAAATTTATTGATGCAGTAAAGAAAATCACACAAATTCCCAAAAGGAAATGAAAGTTGTCAAACAGAAAAAAGTAGATGATTGCTTCGAAAGCAGCAATACAGTTGATTTTTTATTAAGTTCCCCTATTACAAAGGAATTTGTCGAGCATTTAGGCAAGCTCGGGAAATTGCTTCTTTTCGAAGAATTTGATATTCCATATTTCAAAGTGATTGTAAAAGGGGAATATACAATCAAAGGTTCCTTTGGGCGCAAAACAATAAGAATTTTGTTGCCCGAGGATGTAGAGAATTATTCCCTTGAGCCACTTGTCCAACATATAGAGCATTTCAAAACAGAAAGGTAAAATTATGATTAAAAAGTTTTTCGATTTCTTTTTCAAAAAGAAATCTCAAGTTGTTGAAAGTGAAAAAGTTGCAAAAGAAAAGCAACAAAAGCAGGGTAAATTGACCCCCCGCGAACGAATCGAGCGAATTGTCGACCCGGGCTCGTTCCACGAGTGGGATATGTTCGTACAACAAGCTTCGACAGATTTGGGGCTCGATAAGAAATTCTTGCCACGCGATGGTGTAATAACTGGAACTGCAAGCATAATGGGACATCCGATTTGCATCTATGCCCAGGATTTTTCCGTGGCTGGTGGTTCGCTTGGGCTTGCCCATGCCAGGAAAATCACAAAGATAATGGACCATGCTGTCAAGTTGGGTATTCCTATAATTGGTATCAACGATAGTGGCGGAGCCAGAATACAAGAGGGCGTAAATTCACTGGCGGGGTATGGAGAAATTTTCTATCGAAATACAAGGGCTTCGGGCGTTGTCCCACAGATTTCAATTATTCTTGGACCTTGTGCGGGTGGTGCAGTTTATTCTCCAGCACTGACCGATTTTGTTTTCGTTGTCGACAAGATTTCCAAAATGTTTATAACCGGACCAGAGGTTATTAAAACCGTGCTCGGCGAGGAAATTTCGATGGAAGAACTTGGAGGAGCCCGTGTGCAAGCTGAAATTGCTGGGAATGCACACTTTTTTGCAGAGACCGAGGAGGAATGCTTCGAACAAGTAAAAAAATTGGTTACTTTTATCCCTTGGAACAATAGAAAGAAAGCCGATCCATTCCCGCCAAAACCCCCAAAAGTTAATTACAAAATATCGAATATTATTCCAGATGATCCTCGCCAACCATACGATGTTCGCGATATTATCCGAGCAATTGTCGATGATTCTGATTTTCTCGAGGTTATGCAATACTTTGCGCCGAACGTGGTTATTGGCTTTGCAAGAATGAATGGTGAAACAATTGGAATCGTTGCCAATCAGCCGCTTGTCCTAGCTGGTGTTCTCGATGTTGATTCTTCGGACAAGGCTGCTCGATTCATACGATTCTGTGATGCTTTCAATATTCCTTTGTTGACTTTGGTCGATATTCCGGGTTATCTGCCTGGCGTCGACCAAGAACACTCGGGTGTCATTCGACACGGCGCCAAGATTCTTTACGCTTATAGCGAGGCGACTGTGCCAAAAATAACTGTGATTATGCGTAAGGCTTATGGGGGAGGTTACATTGCTATGTGTTCGCGCCATCTTGGAGCAGATTTCGTTTTTGCCTGGCCTATGGCTGAAATTGCTGTTATGGGGCCCGAGGGCGCTGCAAATATCATCTATAAGAATGAAATTGCGAGTTCACCCAATCCAGAAGAAACTCGAAAACAAAAAGTTCAAGAATATATCGAAAAGTTTGCAAATCCATTCGTCGCTGCTTCAAATGGATATATTGACGCAGTTATTGAGCCAGACGAAACTCGAAAGTACGTTTTACATTCTTTGTTCATTTCACGAAACAAAAACGAACTTGGTTTACCAAAAAAACACGGTATTCCACCATTTTAATAGGCTGGTATTATGGAAAATGAGAAACATCTTGTTGAATTTAAACTTGAGGATACTTCTTATTTAACAACTTTGACAAAAAAGTATGGTAGGATCAAGAAATATCAACCAAAGGATTTGAGTAAGGTTCGTGCGTTTATTCCCGGATTAATTCAAAAGATTTACATTAAGCCTGGGGACGAGATCAAAAAAGGGCAACCTTTGTTCGTACTCGAAGCAATGAAAATGAGAAATGATGTTTTCTCACCTATCGATGGGAAAGTGAAGGCTGTGCTTGTCAAATCAGGTGATGTCGTAGCAAAGGACCAGATACTCGTCGAGTTGGACATTAACATTTAAAAGAAATTTTCAAAAATATTTATTATTTATTTTCTGATGTTTCCAGAGATTCTTTAAGCAAAAAATCCTCCATTAATACATTTCTGCCAAAATTTTTCCAAAAAAACTTGTTTTTTGTTAAAAAGAATTCACTATGATTTACCTGCTGGATGCGAAAGATTAGCTGAAGAAACTGATTTTTCAAACCGGTTTATCTTGAAAATAATGATTTGTATTAAGAAGTTTTGTCTTTGCTGTACTAAGAAAAGTGCAAATGTTTTGTTAAATGTAAAAGATATATCAAACAAAAGGCAATTTGACGACTTTGGCTGGGAAAAGTTTTCCGCGCGCTTCGATTTCGATGATAGTTTCGGGATTTGAATATTCGGTTGCGATATATCCCATTCCAATTGGTTTTCCAAGCACAGGCGAGATGTTTCCACTTGTAACAAAACCGATTTCTTTGCCGTTGGCAAAGATTTTATAGTGATGTCTTGGTATGAACTTTTCCGAGTCGCTAATAAATCCGACAAGTTTCCTCGTCGGTCCTTCTTCTTTAACTTTTGCAATAACTTCAGAACCGTTGAATTTGCCTTTTTCTAATTTAGTAATCCATCCAAGCCCAGCCTCGATGGGATTTGTTGTTTCGTCGATGTCGTTTCCATAAAGGCAAAAGCCTTTCTCGAGGCGAAGAGTATCGCGGCAACCAAGTCCAACGGGTTCGATGTCGAATTCTTTACCGGCGGAAAAAATTGCGTCCCAAACTTTTTTGGCTATTTCAAAATTTCCACGAAAGTACAATTCAAATCCAAGTTCGCCAGTGTATCCAGTTCTGGAAATTATCATATTCACATCGGCAAGATTGCCGTAGGTGAATGTATAATATTTTAAATCATTAAGATTGACTTCAGTAAGTTTTTGAAGCGTTTTAAGAGAGTTTGGACCTTGGACTGCAAGCAAATTAATTTCGTCGCTTATGTTTTTCAATTCGATATTATAGTTTTTTGAATTTTCGAGGCACCAATTGAAATCTTTTTCGATATTTGCTGCGTTGACAACGAACATAAACTTATCTTCTTCGAGCCGGTAAACTAAAAGATCATCGACGATACCTCCGTGATGGTAGCACATAGCAGAATATTGAACCTTGCCAGGGAAAAGTTTGCTTGCGTCATTTGTTGTTACTTTTTGCACGAAATTTAATGCGTCTGGTCCAGAAATTTCAAATTCTCCCATATGGGACACATCGAAAACACCAACCCTTCGACGCACTGCAAGATGTTCTTCAATGATACCTTTTTGGTATTGAATTGGCATTTCGAAGCCAGCAAATTCTACCATTTTTGCGCCCAATTCCTTGTGGATTTGATTAAATACTGTTAATTTCATTTTTCCCTCTTGTTAATTTAAATAAATTGCAAATTAAAAACTAATAAACTTTTCGATGCGTTGAAGTTTTTTCTTTCCGAAGCCCTTAATTTCAAATAAATCTTCTTTTCGCTTGATTGGCTTTTGGTTGCGAAGTTCTATGATTTGTTGGGCAGTTTTTTCTCCAACCCCGGGTAATCTCATCAATTCAACACGAGAAGCAGTATTTAAATTAATTTTGATATTTGTGTCGCTCTCGGTTAATTTAGAAAATTGGTTTCTACTTCTGTTGTCGATGAGTTTCGTTGTATCGGTAGGATTGCCGTAGAAATCAGTACCGGTGTATGTTTTCTTTTCTTCATTCGCGAGGCTATCGATAAGATGATTGATGTAGCGAATTTTTGTTTGATGTTGGCTGTTGTTTTGAAGTATCTTTTTTGAAAAGCTAACAACGAGCGCAATGAAAAGTATGGCTACAAAAGTTATTTCTTGTTTGCTGATGCTCAAATAGGTTCTTAGAAAATTTTGAATTTTCTCGAAAAGATTTATCATTTTGGTGGTTAGTGTTCGTTGCTATCTTTTCTTTTTTGGTAATTTGTTAGTCTTTTCTTTTTTAACAATATTTTCGATTTTATTCATATACTCTTTTTGTATTTTTTCGAGCTCGGCATTTGCTTCTTTTTGAACTTTTGCTATTCGCTTTTTTTCTTCTTCGATCACCTTTCCCACATCTTTTCTTGCTTTTTCCTTTGCTTTTTCGATTTCAAGTCTGGCTTTTTCCTTTGCCAATGCAATTCTTTCGCGGGACAAGGCTTTTTCCTTTTCGACTTTTTCTTTGATGCGAATTTTCGCTTCTTTCATTTTTGACCTTGCTTCGGCGCGAAGTCGATTGATCTCATACTTTTTCGAAGTGGTATCTTCGATACGCATTCGTTTTGTTTTACTTTTTTTCGAAATGCTTTGTTCGTTGCCCTGTGCAAAAAGGTTGATGTTAATCAAAATTGCAGTTGCAAAAAGAATAAATAAAGCAAAATACTTTTTTCCCATATTGCACCGTTGGTTTTGAAAAACAAATTTAAAGAAATTATAGTTTTCTTCGTGAAAAATTATAAACGATATTAATGTTTAACCCAAGGGCAAATCGAAAGCCAATTTGTTCGCCATTGTAATTTTGATACAAAGGGAATTCAGCAAATGGCGAAATGCTGATTCCCTCGAAAAAAAGCGTTAATCTCGGAACAATTAAAAGCAAGTTGGCACCAGAATTAGGATAAATTGTATCGTGGTTTTTGTCGCTTAATAATTTTGAATAGCGAATTTCTACAAGAGATGTAAAACGCTCAGAAAATCTTCTCGAAAGAAATAGCGAGCTGGTTATTGATGGTCCGAATTGGTATTTTTGATTATTCTTGAAATTATAATCAAATCGAGAATAGATAAGAATGTTGAAAAAGTAATCCGGAAGAGACTTTTGTAAAAATGCGAATGCATTTATTCCAAAAGCACCGGTTGTTGGTTGGACAAGGATTGGATGCTCTTCGATTGGTTTGAAACCCATCAAGGGGATTTTAATGCCAGCACCGGCATTTAAAATTAAGTCCGACTTGTCGCTTTCGTAGAAGGTGTGTCTCAATCCTAAAGCAGCAATGGAAAACCCGTATCCTTTGGTTGTGAAATTATACTGAGAAAGTAATCTTAAATTGTAATTAATGTAAAAATCGATTGCGGTATAATTGGAAACGCCGTAACTTGCGAATAAATCAAAGAAATGGATTTTGTAGTTTGTCTCGGAAGAAATTTTGTCAGAGCCTTTAAACAGATTTTCACCAGCTCCAAATTTATACATAAAATCTAATCGGAGCCGTTTTTTCTCGGAAATAGCAATTTCGCTTGTTCCAAGCCAATGTAGTGGAGGAAAAAATTGCTGGCTCGAAGAACATCCGCACTGTCCAAGACAAGTGTAAAAAGTTAAAAATAAAAAGACAAACAGTAAGAAAATTGTTCTGTAAAGAAAATTTGACTTGTTTAAATTATTTTCCATTAAAAGCGTGATAAAGAAAATTTTAAAATAAAAAAAGTAACTTTTGCAAAAAAAATTTTTCAAAAAAAAATAACGAAAGAATTTATTTCTTAATTTTGTTTTGCCAGAAGGCTTATGTTTAACAAAATATTAGGAGTTTTTATGAAAAGCTCAATCATTGCAGTAGTTGTTGCAATAGCATTTATTGCAACTAGCGTTTTCGCCCAAACACCCGCTGCGGAAAAGTCGAAAGAAAAGAAGGTTCCTCATAAGGTCGAGCAAAAGGAAGAAAAGAAAGAAATGAAGACCGAAAAGAAAGAAGCCAAAACCGAGAAAAAGGAAATGAAGTCCGAGAAAGAGAAAGTTGCGAAGGAACCCAAGAAAGAAAAGAAAGAAGCCAAAACCGAGAAGAAAGAAATGAAGACCAAGAAAGTTGCTAAGGAGACTAACAAAGAGAAGAAAGAAGCAAAGCCAAAATCGAAGAAGAAAGAATCAGCAGGCGAAAAGAAAGAAGAAAAGAAAAATTAATCTCGAGACATATCAATTGCACAAAGATAAGGGTTGCTTTTCAAAGCAACCCTTTTTGCTTTTTCCAAGATGATAAATGAATTTTAAATTAATATCATTTTAAATTTAATTAATTTGCATATTTTTAAATTAGTTATTTCAAAATAATATGAGAATTTCTTTTAAGTTATTGAAGGAATTCATTGATTTGCAATTGAATCCGAAAGAAGTTGCCAATGTTCTTACTTCAATTGGTTTTGAAGTGGAGGAATTACTTGACTTTGAGGAGAAGTATAAAAATTTTGTGGTTGCCGAAGTTGTCTCTTGTGAGAAAATTTCAGAAAGGCTCTCGTTTTGTAAAGTTTACGATGGAAGGGAAATAATCGAGGTTGTTTGTGGGGCACGCAATGTTGTGGCTGGTGTTAAAGTTGTACTTGCTTTGCCAGGAGCAATAATACCCAAAAACAAAATTGAGATTAAACCTACGGTTATCAAAGGCTTCCAATCGAATGGGATGATATGTAGCGAGGACGAGCTGGAAGTTGGTGCCAACGCCGATGAAATCCTTGTTCTCGAAAAGGATGCCCCAGTTGGAATGCCATTTGCTCAATATTTTGGGCTCGACGATGTTGTATACGAACTTGGAATTACACCAAATCGAGGCGATTGCCTCAGCCATTTGGGAATTGCACGGGAGTTGAGTGCTTATTTCGGTTTACCGTTGCGTCTTCCTTTGGCAAATGTCGAAGAAAATTCTTCATCAAGGATAGAAGATTTCGTGACTATAGAGGTAATGGATAGCGAAAAATGTCCCAGATATTCCGCAAAATTAATAAGAAATGTACAAGTAGGAGATTCCCCGATTTGGTTGAAATCGAGATTGATTTTGTTCGGGCTTCGACCGATTAATTCCATTGTTGATGTCACAAATTATGTAATGATGGAGTTGGGCCAACCCTTGCATGCTTTCGATTTCGATAAACTTGCACATAACAAAATAATTGTACGAACAGCAAAAGCCAAAGAGGTGTTTGTTTCGCTTGACGGAAGAGAGCGTATATTGGATGAAACAATGTTGATGATATGCGATGGTGAAAAGCCAGTTGCTATTGGTGGTGTGATGGGCGGTGCAAACAGCGAAATTACCGACGAAACAAAGAATGTTTTGCTTGAGTCTGCGTTCTTCGATCCTGTTTCAATTCGCAGAACCTCGAAAAGACTCGGGTTAACAAGCGAATCATCTTATAGATTTGAAAGGGGTGTTGACTATGGCAACGTGGTTTTTGCCTTAAACAGAGCTGCAAGTTTGATTGCTCTCATTGGCAATGGGGAACTTATCTCGGGCCATTACGACGTTTGTACCAAACAACTTCCGAAAAAATATGTTTCGTTTCGGTTTGACCGTGCGCGTTCAGTTATAGGTGCAGAAATTAGTAACGAAACTATGCTGAATTATCTCGTAAATCTTGGTTTCAAGATTTCCGAGCAAAAATTGGGAAAAGTAATTTTCGAAGTACCATCCTATCGATTTGATGTCGAGCAGGAGATCGACTTGATCGAAGAAGTAGCTCGTTTCTTTGGATATGACAGCATCCCCGAGGACAGAAGCTTTACAGTTACATATTCTGGCGATTCATCGAAAACACCACTCGACATCCCACAAGCAAGGCAGGAAGTCAAAAACTATTTTATTTCTCGGGGTTTTGTCGAAATTTTGACACAAAATCTTTATAGTCCCAAAAAGACGAGCCTTTTCAATAATGAGGAATATATCGAATTAGAAAATCCACTTGGTGAAGAATATTCAATTATGAGGCCAAGCATAATACCTTCATTACTCGAAGTTATTAAATTTAACATAAATATAGGTCGAAAGGATTTACGTTTGTTCGAAGTTGGGAAAGAGTTCCACAAAAATCCAGCAAGCAAGAAGTTTATCGATGGAATAGAGGAGCGAGAAATACTTGCAATAGGGCTGACGGGGCTCGCCTACCCATTGCAATGGGGATTAAACAATCGACAGGTCGATTTTTATGACTTAAAGGGCACAGTGGAGCATTTCCTCCAGTCTTTTAAAATTGAAAGCTATAAGATTGATTACGACAGAGTTGCTGACGAGGTATTTGGACCCGAGCATGCAACTATAAAAATTAACAGTAAGAAAATAGGTGAATTTGGAATTGTATCTCAAAAAGTAAATAAATTATTCGATATAGAAGAAGAAGTATTTGTGTGTTATATTAATTTAGAAGAGATTTATTCTAAAAAGAAGAAATTGGCAGTTTATCGAAAGGTCTCGCAATTTCCAGTGGTTCGACGCGATCTTGCTTTCGTTGTCGACGATACTTTAGAGGTTGGTAAATTATTTGAAACAATCGAATCTTCGGCTGGGAAATACCTGCGGGATATTGTTTTGTTTGATGTTTTCAAAGGGAAAAATATTGGCGAAGGTAGAAAGAATGTTGCCTTTGCACTATTTTTTAATTCAGATGAAAGAACTCTAAAAGACGATGAGATACAAGAGTGGATCAATAATGTGGTAAATCGTGTCAAATCCGATTTTGGCGGGGAACTTCGTGTTTTCTAATTTAGATATTAACTTTTCTTGATAAAATTATGGAACAAATAAACTTTGAGGACCAAAACATAAAGCCCAACCCAAATCTCCAAATTGTTATTCAAAATCTTTGGACTGCGATTCAGGGCTTTGTAGAGAAATATCAAAAGCAAGCCCAAGCAAACGAGGCATTAAGACAGGAAAACCAAAAACTTCGCCAGCAAGTTGTTGAATATGAAAGCAAGATAAACGAATTCGAAGAGAAACTCAAAGAAATCGGGCCCGAAACAATTCAGAAATATGAAACAATGCTGGCTGAATTACGCGAAGAAAACAGTTTTCTTCAAATGTATTACGAGGAATATCAAAAACAAAAGAAATTTCTCGAGGGAAGTCTTTTTGGCTATTCCGAAAGTGATGAAAAAGTTAAAGAACTCGAAGAAAATTTAAAACACGCCCAAGATGACATCCTTCGGAAGAATTTGTTGATAAACCAATTGAACGACGAGATGCTTGAATTAAAAGAAAAAGCCGCAGAATTGGAAAGCAAAGTGCTTCAAATTGGCGAAAAAGAGAAAATAATTCCGGTCCTCGAAGCAAAAATCATTGAATTGCAAAATGATAATAGCGAAAAGCAAGAACAGTTGAACCAATATAGAATTGAAATCGATAAGCTATTAATAAAAAACAATGAGTATGAATCACTAAGAAAGAAACACGAGGAGTTACTTTTTGAAACAACCGAATTAAAAAAGAATTTAGAACAAACAGTTATACAGAAAATTGAAAAAGAACGCAAACTTGAACAATTGAGCAACGAGATACATTCTTTGAAGGATGAACTGGAATCATTGAAAAAGAGAGAGTCGGAGTTTTTAAATAATCTTGAACAAATCCTTTCCCAACCAATTTTTGAAGAATTGGGTTTAGAGACGATAGAACTAAACCATGGAAATTTTGCTGGTTTTGCTAAACAAATTGCGATGATACTTTCAGATTTTGGCAAGGAAAACAAAGCAATAAAAGAGGAAAACCAGCGATTGAAAGAGGCTATAGAGGAAATTCAGAAACAGAATTCAAAAATAATCGAGGATCTCCACCAAGAGATTGTTTTCCACAAGAACAGAATTGCCGGATTGGAAGTTGAATTGACAACGAAAGAGAAAGAAAAATATGGTCTCGACAATCTTGTTAAAGGATTGGAGGTAGAAAAACAAGAAAAGATTGACAAAATTCAAAATCTTGAGCTGGAGAATCAGAAATTAAGAAACCAATTAGCGAAAATCCAAACGGAACTTTCAAAAAGGGAGAATAAACAAAAAGAACTTGTGGAACAACTTGAGGTTTATCGAGCTACAATTGATGATTTGAATATGCAAATCGAGGCTCTTAATTCAGATTTACTGGAATTGAGAGAAAAAACACGGAAGTTCGAGGAAGAAAAAGAGCATCGTCAAGCAGAAATTGAACGAAAGGAGGAGCAATTGCGCCAACTTGCACAATATAAAAACGAATTCTATAAGTTGCAAGGCGAAGTTAATTCATTGCGACAGATTAACAAAGAGGTAAAAGAATTAAACAAGGCATTGAACGAGGAGAAAATCGATTTGCAAAAGAAAATCTTTTCATTGAATAAAGAAAAAAACGAATTGCAAGATAACTATTTGAAAGCATTGCGAGATAAAGAAAAAATCGAGATTCTCTACAACGATAAGATTTTGGAATATAAAAGTTTAAATGAAGAACTGACGAATTTAAAAATTGCTCTACAAAATAAAGAAAAAACCAAAGCCATATTGATAGAAAAAATTTCGAGTTTAATTACTCAAATTGATAATTTTATAGGAACAGAGAATTGAAGATGAGAACAACCGTTGCAAAGATTTATATAGACAATCTTTATCAGAATTTCCTTAACATTAAGAAGATAGTTGGGAATAGGAAAATTATCGGTGTTGTCAAAGCCAATGCCTATGGCCATGGACTTGTCGAAATTTCGCGGAATCTTGAAGAATTCGGAATAGACTATCTTGCGGTTGCATTTGTGAACGAAGGAATTGCCTTGCGCCAAGCGGGAATATCGGTGCCTATTCTCGTGCTTGTTCCGGAAAACGATGCCTCGATCGAAGCATCTGTTGATTACAATCTTGATTATGCAATTGAAAATGCCGAAGTTGCAAAGAAAATTTCTGATTATGCTCGTCAAAAAAGAAAAATTGCAAACATCCATTTTTACGTCGACACTGGAATGGGACGCGATGGAGTTTTGCCCCAAAATGCCTTGGAGTTGGTTCGAAAGTGTTCTAACTTGCCTTTTCTAAATCCAGTAGGGATAATGTCCCATTTTGCTTCTTCCGAATCGGATAAGGATTATACTTTATTGCAATTGAAAAGGTTCGTCGAGGCTTTGGAACAGTTGAAATCGTATGGTTTTGAATTCGAGGTTCGGCACATTGCAAATACTGGGGCATTGTTTACAACTCCGGATTCATTTTTCGATGCAGTTAGGCCCGGACTTGCGCTCTATGGATACGTCCCCGATTCAATTGTTACTCAGTATACATTTAAGCCGGTAATGGAAATTGTTTCCAAAGTGATTTCTGTTCGCAGAATTCGCAAAGGTGAAAGCGTTGGTTATGGCAGAAAATTCATTGCAAGCGAAGATACAACCGTAGCAACAGTCCCTATTGGTTATGGAGATGGACTTGCTCGGACTTGCTCCGACTCTATGTATTGTCTTATTGGCGGTAAAAGATTCAAAGTAATCGGAGGTATCTGTATGGACGAAATGATGGTCGAAATTGGTTCAGAAAAGGTTAAACTCGGTGATGAAGTTGTTATCCTTGGGAACCAAGGTTCGGAACAAATCACTGGGAAGGAACTTGCCAAGTGTTCGAAAACAATTGTCTACGAAGTTATAACTTCAATAAGTAATAGAGTTCCAAAAATTTATGTGAAAAATGGAACAATCATCTGAAAATAGTTTACAAAAAGAGAAGAAGGAAAAACGATATGGTGCATTGTATATAGTTTCCACTCCAATTGGAAACGACGAGGATATTACCATTCGTGCACTTAAAGTTTTGAAATCTGTTGATATTGTTGTGTGTGAAGAGCCAAAAGTCGGAGCCAGAATACTTCACAAATACAATCTTGCACAAAAGATGGAGCTTTTGAATGAGCAGAATGAATTATTAAAAACTCCACAACTTGTGGAACTTTTGGAAAAAGGTAAAAATCTTGCTCTGATTTGTGATGGTGGCACCCCAGTTTTTGCCGACCCGGGCTTGCTTCTTGTCCAAACCTGTATTAAGCGTAATATTCCAATCAAAGTTATTCCCGGAGTGTCGAGTTTGATGACTGCAATTGTCCGAAGTGGATTTCCGATCGACCAATTTCTGTATGCTGGTTTTTTAAGCCGAAAGAAGGAGGAACGAATTCTTCAATTGCGGAGGCTAAGCGCTGAACGGCGAACAGTAGTACTTCTTGAAACTCCATATCGACTTGTGCCATTGTTGGAGGCTGCTGCACAAATTATGCCCGACCGACAAGCCTATATTGGTTGCAATTTAACTATGCCTTTTGAAACAAATCATTACGGGACCTTCAAGGAATTGTATAATACATTCAAAAACACAAAGTTCAAAGGCGAATTTGTTATTTGTTTCGATGGTAACTCTACGCGTCAGGAATTTGAAGAAGAACTACCATCTGTTCCCAAGTTCGAATCGCAAAAATCTCAATTTAAAACAAAAAAAATGTCAAACCGAAAAAAATCTTACGGCGATACAAGATTTAAGAAAAAAGATAGAACAAAGAGAATTAGTAAAAAGAAATAAAGCGGGCAAGGATTTCGAAACTTGGTATGATTTATGTTATTTCACATTTTTTCTTATTTTGCATTCGATATTTTGTAGAATATTTGCCAATTTTAAAAGAATGGTAGTATGGATGGAAAGAAACTTGCTATTTTGGCTTTTATTCGCCACTATTGTTTGTCAGCTCTATTCCCAACCGTATGTGTCCTCGCCTGCGGTTTGGCTTTTTCCTAATGGGAATCCCCAATCTACACGCTACCAACAGATTCCTTCTTTTCAACAGGATATTAGCAAATTTATTGTCAAATGGAGAAACAAGTCGATTGCTGGCGACGTACAAATTTTTGTTGGCAACATTATCGAAGACACTGCAAAAATTGATGATTCATTTCCTTATGCTCCAAACGAGATTGTTGCTGCTGTTGGGGGGAAACTAGTAGTCATTGATGGCAAAGGTTTTGTCCATCGAACAAATTCTTTTGGCATTCAATATGTAAAAAATGTTTCTGTTTTGTTCGATACTTTGTCTGTTTCATATTATCCTAACCCTACTTCGTCTTTGGTGCTTGGCTTGGAAACAATCGAATTCGAAAATCAAAAGGACACATTAATTTACTCTTACATTGCTGGATACGATGCTAAAGCAGATACTATTGCTTTGTTGAAGCGAATTGTTCTCGATATGCGAGAGTATAAGCCAAATGTTTTTGGCTCGATTAAACCATTCTTTGGCCGTCGTTTCGGAAACGATTTTCTTCTGTATGCAGTTACGAATATTATTAAACCAGTTGCTTTAAACCAAAATCCTTCGAAGGCGGAATTCTTCCGTGGATTTTCGGTTTTCCCATCCAATAATGTTATTTATACGTTTCCACTTCCCGATATCACAGACTATGCCCCTTTTCGCATAACTCTCGGACCGGAAATTTCATTTACATCTCCTTCTATTTTTCAAGAAGGTGGAAATTTTTATGTGGCAGTCCCCAATTTTGCTTCCTTAGAACCAGATGTAAATGTTCCTTGCAACATTTCGCTCGATAGAACAAATCCATTGAAATCTTATTTGCTTGTTTATACACTTTTGAACAACCAAATTCGACAAAAATTTCAACCACTTGAATTATCTTCCGTTCTGGACACCAAAGGGAAGCGTCCCCGAATTCGGCCATTGTTTGTAACTTTGAATAATTCTTCCACTACCGATTCGTTGTATATTTTGCTTGCCGAAGAATACTACGGAATTGATTCTTCGTATGGAACTACAAGGTTGCATCTTTTCGACGCGAATGGAAATGCAATTACTTTGCCGAACGATATATTTGCTCCAGCTTTTGCCGGCAAGAAAAACCATCTTTGGTCGATTTCTGTTGGAAATGTTGACGGAAATTCCACGAATACTTTACCACCGTTTTATCCCAACAATCCCGGAAAAGAAATTATTGCAACATATAGTTCGAAATTTAGTTCAATTGCGGGCAACAAATTACTTATCCTTCGATATTACTTGGGTAATCCCATTCCTAAACCTAATCCTCCTAATACATTTCTTTTCCCATTCGATACAATTTGTTCTTTCGATATTAGTGGTTGGGTTGCTTGTGTGAACGATATTGACGGGGCTCCGGACAGAAAAGATGAGATCCTTTTGGTTGATGGTTCGAGGATTTTAGTTCTTCAGATGCGCGATTATAATTCTTTCGATTTCAAGATGGGCAAACCCTTCGATACACTCTTCGTCAAAGAATTTCCGGGCGAAACAATTTTGGATGCGATTGTTGCAGATGTCGAAGGCGATGGCAAAAATGATATTATTGTTGTTACAAACAATTATCTTTATTTGGTTGGTAGTCCACTGCCTAAACTTATTGAGGTTCTCGACCCGAAATACGATGAAACCTCTGCGAAATCATTTTGCTACGGCGACACTTTAGTTTTGACTTTGAAATCGAAATCGAAAAGCGAAAACACTATCAATATTCGTTTTGTTCCAAGATTGAACAACCTGAACGATTACGGAAATTCATTTCATTTGGTAAGTAACATTAGAATCGATCGAGAAACTACTTTTATAAAAATTTCCATTAGCAAGAAATTGTTAAATATGACTGGTATTTTTTATGTCGAAAATTCTGCCGATACGACTCAAATTTTTGATTCAACTGGGGTGTTTCAATTTAACCCACCAATGTTTCTTCCCAATCCTATTTCTTTGCAACAAGTTGATTATTATTCAAATGCCACACTAAACTTTTCTATTGGATGTGTGGACACTTTGATTTTGCAATATTCTTTCGATGGAAACAATTGGTCGGAAATTCTACGAGTTTTTTACCCTCAACAAAACGAAACTCGTTCGTTGAATTTTCCCTGCCCTCCGATGTTCAACTTCACGGCTTCGAATGTAACTGCAGATATACCTTTGCGAGCAATTCTATCCAGATTCGACTATGATGATACCACTGCTGTTTTTTTGAAGTCGGTTAAACCAAAGAATTTCACAATTTCATACGACTCGACCTCCACTATTTGCTGCACAAAGAACTTCCATTGGGGTTCAATTCCAAATTGCGACACCGTTGTAGTTCTGTTTTCGACTGACGGTGGGAACTCTTTTGTGAAAATTGGCGAAGTTAGTTTTGGCGAGATGAAATTCACATTCGAACAACAACGAATCTTTCCCGAAGAACTCGCTTTTCGATTTGTATGTTCAAATGCTTGTCTTTTTGCTGATACGAGTTTATACATTTCCAAACCCAGCATTATCAACGCGGTCGCCCCGAATCCATTTAATCCAATGGTTGAACAAACCGAGATAAGTTTCCTGCTTGCCACAGATGCTGATGTTACAATAAAAATTCTCGACCAAGCAAATCGAATTGTCAAGCAATTGCTCGATATGTCGCCACGAAAAAGAGAAACATATTATTGCGTCTACTGGGATGGAACAAACGTTACAAATCGAATTGTCGACCCCGGGCTCTATTACATTTTGTTAGAAACCTCAGACGGAAAAAAAGAAATTTTTCCTATTTTCGTAAAGTAATTTTGTATTATTTTTTACAATAGCTTATGCGAATTCTTGTTGTCGAGGACGAGAAGAAACTTGCGAATTTTATCAAACATGGTCTCGAAGAAGAAAAATACATTGTCGAAATTGCAAACGATGGTAGGAAAGGTTTGGAACTTGCAATGAACAATCACTACGACGCAATTTTGCTCGATGTTATGCTGCCTGGTATCGACGGATTTACGATTTTGAGAGAGCTTCGTAATGCAGGAATTGCCGTTCCAATTATGATGCTTACTGCTCGCGGTGCAACCGAGGATAGAGTGATGGGGCTCGATTTGGGCGCCGACGACTATCTTCCAAAGCCGTTTAGTTTCGAAGAACTTGCGGCACGACTTCGTTCGATTTTGCGACGCTCCAGTCCCGAGAAATCAACCAAATTACAATGTGGCGATTTGATACTTGATACAATTACACATTTTGCCTATCGTGGCGGCAAGGAAATTGAACTTACTACCAAAGAATATGCTTTGCTTGAATATCTGATGCGCAACAAAAATAGGATTGTCAGCCGTAGTAGTATTTTGCAACACGTTTGGAAACATTCTTTCGACCCCGAGTCGAATATAATCGATGTCTATATCAAGCGTTTAAGAGAAAAAATTGAATTCGACCCCAGCTTGCCTCAATTAATTCAAAGCATCCGAGGGGTTGGCTATCGTATTCGCGAAGTTGAAGAAAATACTAATTCTAATGAACCATAATACAAAATTTGATAATTTGCTCGAGGCCATTAATTCAATGTTGCCCGAAATCCAAAGATTATTTGATGAATACCAGAATAATTATTTCCCTAAAAGACCGCCCGAATTTTTTTGTCTCGAGCTTAACGGCGAGGCGGGAGAACTTGCCAACGCCGAAAAGAAGATTTGGAAGGGAAAACCAATTTCAACCGAACTTCTTGCCGACGAGGCAGCCGATGTCTTCATTGCTTTATTAAATTACGTCAATTCACGTAAAATTGATTTAACAAGCGCCTTGATTGAAAAGTTGAAATTAATTGAGGAGAAGAGAATTATTCTTGCAAGCAAAGGCGAGAACTATTAAAATTCGTTTGCTTTTCAACCGAATAAAAAAGGCAATGTAATTGCCAATAAAGTTGCGGGGTAGACAAACATTATACTATCGAGTCGATCGAGGAAACCCCCGTGCCCGGGTAGAATGTTTGAGCTATCTTTAACATTGAATTCGCGTTTGATTTTCGATTCGGCAAGGTCGCCAATTTGACCTATAACTCCCACAATTGAACCAAAAAGTAATTGAAAAGTAATTGGCAAATTTAATTTGAAAAGAATGTCCAGCAATGAAAAACTGATAATCGCACCAACAAAGCCTGCTATTGCGCCTTCCCAACTTTTCTTGGGGCTTGTTTTAGGAGCAAGTTTATGTTTCCCGTAAGCAGTTCCAATAAAATATGCGAAAGTATCGCAAAGCCAGATAGTTCCAAGAATTGCAATGAAGAATTTTGTCGACCAATATTTGTCCAAAATGGTTCTTTGGTATATAATCTGACTGTTTTGAGGGATATTGCCGATGTATGCCAAAAGTTGGTAATAATCGGGCAAGAAACGAATCGACAATAAAGAAAGGAAAGCAAAAGCAACCCAATAAATTCCCAACAAAGTATATGCTGTCGAAATAGTAGTGTTTTGCGATTTGTTCCAAATTTGTACGACGAGAAAAAGTGGTGGTAAAGTAGCAATCAAGATGATAAAAAGTATCAAAGCAGTGAATTTGTCAATATTTAATGAGTTTTGTTGTAGAAGATAATAAGTTGTAAGTAGGAACGAGGAATATATCATCCCAAAATATGAAAATGGATTTATGGCTTTTCTTTCACCAAGGTTAAAAAATTCCCAGAGAACTAAATTCGACAGCAATATTATAGCGAAGAAGAAAACAAACCCGCCTATGTAAACTACTGCAAGGGTAATTGGAATTCCAATAACGGCAACCAGTATTCTTTTCGACAATTCGCTCATCTTTCGAATTTGATTCAAAGTTTTTTATTGAATAATTTCCCAGTAGATAGTCTTACGAAGTTCGTTTATCCATTCCATATATAGCTTATTTTGTTTGTAAGTTGTGCAAATTTGCTCCAATTCTTTGTAATCTATTTGTGGGTCGGGCTTGTGTGGTGGGATAACCCTTTTTTTGTAAATAATATGATACGACTCGACGGGATGTGTCTTGTAGAGCGACGGAGCGGAAACTTTTCCAGCTGGCAACGTATCGATGATATTTCGAATATTTTCGGGGAGCGATTCGGTTCCAAATCGACCAAGGAAACCCCCAGCACCGGAAGTTTCGGTTTCATCGGAATATTTTTTGGCAAGTTCTTCAAACGGAACACCTTTATAGAAAAGGCTTTTGAGCGAATCGAGGAACTTTTTAGTTTTGATAATTTCTTCTTCCGATGGTGTAATTTTGAATAGAATGTGGCGAACAAGAACTGAATCTTTGTTTTTCCCTAGCAGTTGGATTATATGATACCCAAGCGGAGTTTCAACTGGCGGAGAAACTTCTCGAATCTGTAAGTTGAAAGCTACCTGTTCGAATTCGGGGAAAAATCGACCGCGTGGCACCCAGCCAAGTTCGCCTCCACTATTGACAGAGGAATAATCATCGGAATAAAGCTTGACGAAGCGAACGAAATCTCCACTTTTGATAATCGAATCGCGCACGCGTTTTGCGAGTTCAAGCTTTTGGCGGCGGACTTCTTCTGGTGGGTTAAAACTTTTTACGATATGGTACAATTCTACTTGCTCGGGTATTGTTGGTAGCGAGTCTTTGAATTGTTCATAAAATTCTTTTACTTCGCGTTCGCTGACTTTTATGTTACCAAACTTCTTTTCTTTCATTTTCTCGGTAAGCAAAAACTTTCGAATTTCGTCCCTATATTCGGCTTTTAATCGTGGTATCGACATCCCGTAAACGTCTTCGATTCTTTTTTCTGAACCATAGTGCTGGACAAGAGCCTTGAGTCGGAAATCCCATTGTTGGTCGATTTCTTCATCTGAAACAGTTATTGAATCTTCCTTTGCTTTGATTAGGACAAGTTTTTCGTTGATTAATTGTTCGAGGATTTTCTCTTGGATCTTGGGGTCGTTTGGGTCGATTCGTGGATCTTGTTGGGCGAGGACTTGGGCTTGTGCCTGCACGTCTGAGTACAAAATCATTTCATCGCCAACGATGGCAACTATTTTGTCGAGTGGCTCGCCGACGTTTTGTGTAAATGAAGAATTGAAATTAATCAGAAATATGACTATAAAAAATATTTTTTTGTTCATTCAAAATCTATTTATTCTGTTTTTTCAGAGTCGAAACGACTGACGTAAGTTTTTGTTCAAAAATTTTAACTGGTATTCTTTTCTTTGCTTCTGTAAGCCATTTTTCTAAAAGTTGCTTTTGTAATATTTCTTGGACTTCAGTTGCAAAATCTGGGATTGCTTCCTCGAAAGTTTTTTCTCGCGCAGGCTCGAAAGCGTTAATGCGTACAATTGAATAGCCGTCGTCGTATTTGATTGGACCGACGATACTACCTACTTTTGCATCCATTTCAAGTAGTTTCCGAGCAAGATTGTTGTCTTTCGTGGATATTTTGCCCCAGTAACCTTTTTTCTCGCGAAAGTTTGCGCGTTGGGTGTATTGCGATGCTAACTCTTCGAATGAGGCCCCTTCTTTTGTTAACTTTTGGTAAACCAAATTGGCAAGAGAATCGTTAAGGACATAGATTTCGTTTATATCGTATGTTGGGTAGGTTTTATACTTCGACTTGTTCTTTTCCCAGTATTGCCGTGCAAATGTTGTGTCGAATTTAAGTTTATCCCAAACTTCGATTGCTTCGACTTTGAATAGCAAAATTCCATCGCTGAATTCTTTTACCATCGAGGCAAATTCTGGCATCTGGTATTCAAGGTTTTCCGTGGCTTTGTCCAAAACAATGGGTCGAACTATTCGGTCGATAGCATTCAATAAGCCAGAACGATTGAGTGCTGTTGTTCGGAACTCTGGCTTTTGGCGAAGTGTTTTAACAAATTCCTCAACAGTAAATAACTTGTTGAGAATACCAAAAAGTACTTCGTTATTGATATCTGAAGGTATCTTTTTGAACCAGGCTGTGTCTAAAACTGTTTTACTTGTGTCGATAGCCAGAAGAATTTTGTTTAAAACCCCATCGTTGACAAAGAAACCGTAGGACTTTTGCAATTTTTCGATTAATTCCTTTTTGTCTGTCTCAAAATAAAGTCTCTTGTAAATTCGCTTCAAGTCTTCTTTATCTTCGTCTTTATTGAAGTATGCAGTCGAGTCTCGTCGAATGATATGATAACCATATTCAGTTCGGATTGGTTTCGAAATTTCTCCATCTTTAAGGTTGAAAAGTGCATCTTCGAATGAACTTGTGAAGAACTTACCGGAAGGTTCCAACCCGCCCGAACGGGAGTACCAACCGCCAAGATCGCCCCCTCGCATAGCAGAAGAAGGGTCGTCGGAATTTTCTTCGGCAAGAATTTCGAATTTGGCACCACTTTTGAGCATATTGTAAAGGCTATCGGCTTTTCTCAGGGCAAAAGTTGAATCTCTATCGGGAGTTACAGCGATAAGAATATGTCTTGCCTTGACCTTGATCCTTGGTTGCAATTTGTTAAGTTTAATTATGAAATAACCAAATTTAGTTCTAATTGGTTTGGGGTAAAATTCCCCGGGTTTGAGCGAAAAGACAGCGTCTTCGATTTGTCTTTGGACTTTTCCGCCGGTTAGGTAATTGATTACAAGACCGCCGCGTTCGGCTGATTCACGGTCGTTTGAAGAATCTTTGGCAAGTTTGGCAAAGTCGGCGCCATTTTTCAGCATTTCGATTAAGTTCAAAGCACGTTTGTAAGTAGGGAGAGTGTCGGGATTTTCAGATGGAAATTGAACAAAAATGTAAGATATTTGTGCCTCCCAATCACGGTACTTTAGCATTTTTTCTATGTTAGGAGCCACGAGTTCTTTTTCAAAAAAGAAGGTTTCTGCAAGTAAACGGCGATTGTTACGGATTTCCTCTTGTGTTGCAGAGTCTTTGTCTAAACCGCGAGATAATGCATCATTAACTTTCAATCGATAACGCAGATAAAGATTGAGAAAATCCATCAAACTGTCTTTTGAAAGAAGATACAATGGTGCATTCTTTTTCGCCAGATTTTTTGAATAGGCTTTGGCTAATTCGCCGAAAGTTATTTTTTCAGAACCAACGGTTGCAATAACTGTTTCTTCGATGTTTGTTTTCGCTTTTGCTTGCTTTTGCTTTTGTTGTGGGTAGATTGAAAATGTGGCAAAGAACAAACAAGTTAAAACAAAAAACCAATAGCCTAATCCTTGATTAGCTTTCATAACATTTGCCATAAAATAAAATTCAAAATTACGAAATTTTACAAAACTTGTTTTAGATTTGTAATTGTTTAGGAATTAAATATGGAAATACTAAATAAATTGCTGGACATTTTGATGTTCCGCATCGGTTTGGAACAAAATGAGGATGGCAAGGTTGTCCCTGTTATCACAACTGGTTCGATTGTTTGGGGAGTGCTTCTGCGAAGTGCCATAATTATTTTTGCAAGTTTCATATTTATGAGCATAGTCGAAAATCGAAAATATTGGTGGGTTACTCTCCTTCTTCTTTGGCTTTTTGCTGCTTACCCAGGGTGGAAACAGTTTCAGTTTTATAAAGAGCATCTGAAGGAAGTTAGCGAATCGACACTTTGCGGTCAATGTGTCCATTTTGACGAAACGAGCCAACTTTGTAAACTTTATGATGAGCATATTTCCGAGGATTATATACCTTGTGGTGGTGTGGATTGGGAGCCAAAGCCTTTTGAAAAAGATGAAGAATGAAATATTGTATATTAAGTTTCGTTAATATTTTTTTTGGGTGGGTTTAAGATGATTTTACCTATTTACAATGCGTTTCATCCAATATTGAAGACGAAAACAAAACCTGTTGAACATATCGACACTGCTTTGGTCAAATTTATCGATGATATGTTCGAAACTATGCAATATGCCGAGGGAATAGGACTTGCTGCAAATCAAGTTGGCAAATCTTTGTCCGTTCTAATCGTTGGAGACATTTACGACGAAAACGAAAAACTCATCCACGCGAAAAAAGCCTATATTAACCCGGAAATTCTTTCCTTTAGTGAAGAAGCCGATGAATTCAACGAAGGTTGCCTTTCGGTACCGGAACTTAGGGAAAATGTGGTTCGTCCCAGCGAGATTCAATTGAGATTTGTCGACATCGATGGTAAAGAACATAACATATTTGCCGATGGACTTCTTGCAAGAGTACTTCAGCACGAAATTGACCATTTGAATGGAATATTATTTTTCGAGCGAATTTCTCCCATAAGAAGAACATTGATTAAAAATAAATTGCGAAAGATTAAAAATGGTTTGATTATTCCGGACTACCCAATGGTGCTTCCAAACGGCAAACTTACGATAGAGCCTGTCAAAATTCAGAAATGAATAGATTTTGATATCTTTTTTAAAATTAATAATTTATTACCTGTTTTCTTTAAGGAATCTTAACAATTTCCTTTTAATTTAGTTTTTTTGGAAAGTGCTTATGGAAAAAAAGAAGAATTATTCGACCTCGGAAGAACTTACAATAGCGGTTGTAGAGGACGAAAGTGATATTCTCGAACTTGTTTCGCTACATCTTCGCAAACACAACTTTAAAGTGCGTGAATTTTACGATATATCATCATTTTACCGCTATCTTAACACCGAACATCCAGATTTAATTATCTTGGATTTGATGCTTCCCGATGCTGATGGGATGGAAGTTTGCAAGAAATTAAAATTAGACGATAACTTCAAGCATATTCCGATTATCATCCTCACAGCGCGTAGCGACGAAATGGAAAAAGTGCTTGGGTTGGAACTTGGCGCAGATGATTATGTTACAAAGCCATTTTCTCCGCGCGAACTTGTCGCTCGAGTTAAAGCAGTTTTGCGACGCGACCGAAAGGAGGAACAACCAAATGTTGTTACATTTGCTGATATTCTAAAAGTAGATTTTAAAAAATTCGAAGTTTTTGTCAATGATATAAAAGTCGACTTAACCCCAAGCGAATTCAAAATCCTTGCACTTTTGCTAAAGAGAAAAGGGTGGGTGTTCACCCGCGAGAATATTCTCGACGAATTGGGTTCCAGCGAAAAAGGAGTACTCGACCGCACAGTCGATGTCCATATAAAAAATTTACGCGAAAAGTTGGGTCCTGCCGGGAGCTTTATCAAAAATGTACGTGGCGTTGGTTATAAAATCGCAACAGATTGATGAAACGCTACTCGACAATTGTTTTTGCTTCAATAATAGCGATTGTTTTCATATTTGCTGTTTTGTTAATTTACCAAACACTCAGTACATTTAAAAACTTCTTTATTGAGTACCAAAAAAAGGAACTTTCCCGAGTCGCTATCTTTGTAGAAATGAATTTGAAGCCGTTTTTGGTGTCCGATACAAACAATTTCGTTCAAATAAAAAATCTTGTAAAACAAATCGACTCATTGACTAATGTTAGAATTACGATAATCGATTCCACTGGAGTTGTACTTGTCGAGTCCAGGGCTCTGGAAAAGCAACTCGACAATCATATCAATCGCGAAGAAATACAAATGGCTAAAACCGCTGGCAAAGGATTTGCTGTTCGCTACAGCAACACAATGAAATCTGATTATATTTATTTTGCAAAGAAGATATACTTTTCTACTGGGAAATATTTATTTTTGAGAACTGCAGTTGGAAAAGAAATTTTAAATAAATTTTATGTTAAAGTCCAAGACAAAGTCGTTTTGATTTTTCTTGGTTTGTTCAGTGCAATTTTGATACTTTCCTTTTTCCTATCGAGGACATTGACAAAACCGATTCTCGAAGTCGTCGAAGCCTCTAAACAAGTTGCAGATGGGAATTTCGATGTTTATCTTGACGAAAGAGGCGAGACTGAACTTGCTTTTTTGAAACACAACTTCAACGAAATGGTTTCTGAGATTCGAAAAAGCGTCCAAGCGCTTGTCCAACAAAGGAACTTTATGAACAATCTTATTAACACTCTCGATCAAGCAGTTGCAATTATTAATTCAGAATTTGAAATTGTTTTTGCAAACAAATTCTATGAAACACTGCTTTTAAACAAGACTCATAATTTGGATAATATTAGAAATGAAACAGTTGTAAAACAAATCAAAGAAGCTTTTTACAATTTTAAAGATTCAACCATTGAGATACAAATTGATGATAGAGTTTATTTGTCCCGGGTACGATATTTAAGTGAATCCAAGCAAATTATCAACGTTTTGTATGATATTTCAATGATAAAGAAAGTGGAGAATATAAAAAGGGACCTTGTGGCAAATGTATCTCACGAATTGAGGACGCCACTGACCGCAATAAAAGGGTATATTGAAACACTCGAAGAAGAGATACCTTGTGAGCAATTCAAATATATTGATACAATCAAAAAGAACACCGAAAGAATAATACATATTGTCGATGACCTTTTAACTCTTGTCTCGCTCGAGGACGTTTCTTCTAAGTTATATGTATCAAAAGTTGATCTTTGCGAATTAGTTCGACAAATCATCCCAACTTTTAAGCATCGACTCGAGGAGAAAAATCTTGATATTGAAATCTTATGTGATAAGGAGTTACCACTCATAAATGCCGATGCATTTCGCTTAGAGCAAGTTTTCGTTAATCTTATTGATAATGCTATAAAATATTCTGTACGCGGAACTATAAGAATCGAGATGCACATCGAAGATGAGGAAACTGTCAAAATAATCGTCAGCGACGAAGGGATTGGCATACCAAAAGAACATCGAGAGAGGATTTTCGAACGGTTCTACACAGTCGATAAATCTCGCTCACGAAAGTTTGGTGGGACTGGCCTTGGCTTGTCTATTGTAAAGCACATTATACTTCTTCACGATGGGAACATCCAAGTTGAAAGTCAAGAGGGCAAAGGTACGAAGTTTATAATTCATTTGCCAATCAATTAATGCTGGCTTTGTATATTTGTTTTTTTCATTGCGACATACTTGAAGTTAAGCGAGAATATTGACAAAGTTGTTTGGAGCGTTCTCGACAAAGGACTATATGTTCTGTATGGTTTGATTGTTCTACTTCAAATCCGTCGTCTCGAACCATCCGAACTCGGACTTTACGGCATTTTAATAGGAATACATACTTGGATTTTTATTATCACCGATTCGCTTTTTTATCAAGCAATTATACAATTTGGGTTTAAGGAAGAAACCGAGCCAAAAGCAAACACATTTGCATTATTGTTTTCCTTGACGTTTGTTGTTGTTTTTACATTTTGTTTTTCGTTTCTTTCGGATTTTTGGGTTCGTTTTTTCAATGAAATTGGATTAAAGAAAGTTGCTTTCTATTTGCCTTTCCTTGCAATTTTGACAATTCCAAGAGTCTTTTGTTTGAAATTTGCTTTTAAACATTCAAATATGTTTAAACTTTTCCTTGTTAACTTTTCCTTTTTTATTCCTATGTCCGCCTTGACAATTTATTTTTACTTCAAAGATAAAATATTTTCTTTCGAAACTCTTATGCAAATTTATTTTACAGGTACCATCATTAGTTCAGTAACTTCCGTTTTGCTTTTGAGAAAATATATTCGATTTGGATTTCGAGGGAAATTAAAAGTGGGCGAATTCTTTTCCTTTGGCATACCGATGATGAGTTACTCATTGTTTCAAAGTATACCTCGGCAACTTGATGTTCTTTTCCTTCAATACTTCTTTGAAAGCAAAATTGTTGGGCTGTATTATTCTGCCAAGACTTTGTTTCGATTGTTTGAAGAAGGGTTGAATGCAGGTTATGGTTTGGTCTATCCTACTGCGGTGCGATTGATTGCCAAAAATCGAAAGGATGAATTGTTCAGTTTGATTGTAAAATCAGTTTCGTTTACATTTCTTGTTCTACTTTTCTTGTTTGTTTTGCTTGAAGTTGGAGGGAGTAAGTTTTTTATCAAACTTTTCTTGCCCGAACGCTATTTGCTTTCGATATCCTTTTTCAACTTTATGCTAATAGCAACAATCTTTATGCCTATTCAATTAAGTGCTTCTGTGATGATTGCAGAAAACAAAGTTCGCAAGGTTGCTGAATATATATTTATCTCGTCTCTTTCCTCTATCGTCGTATTTATAATTGTGGGTTTGACTAAAAACATTTATTTAGCACCTTTGGGTTTGGTTTCCTATTACGTGGTTTTAGGCACTTTGTTATTCATAAAGATGCACTATGATTACGCATTTCGACCCAAGCATTTGTTTCAAAGCATAGCTGACATTTTTGCATTCCTTCGTATGAAAATTAAGAAATAACAATCCAGAGTTATTCGTAAAATTAACAAATTTCCAAGGGAAATGAAAAAATGAAAGTTCTTTCCTTGGTAATTTCTTAAAAAAATTGTTCCAAACTCTTTGGTTGATGGCTGTAAAATTTTGCTATTTTGTTTTTATTCTCTGACTTTTGTTTTGAAAATTCATATTATTTTTTTAAATTACTAAATATTGTTATATAAATTGAAAGAGCGGAATATGAAAGTAGGGCTCGTCGGTTTTGGAAAAACTGGGAAGCCTGTGGCTTCAGTTTTATTAAAGAACAAAGAAATTAGTTTAGAATGGGTTCTACGCAAAACCCACACCCTTGAACATCGTTCAGTTCCAGAGTTTTTAGGGATTGAATCTGACGAGCCGGGTTTGATATACTCGATACAGGATATTTCAATTGAAACTCTTCTTGACGTACAGCCTGTGGATTTGATAATAGATTTTGCATCACCCGAGGCAATATATTACTATGGCGACGAAGCGGCAAAACGCAAAGTTCGCATTCTTTCCGCTATCTCACACTATCCAGAAGAAACAATTGCAAAGTTGAAAGAGCTTGCCAAGGAAACTGTTGTGTTCTGGTCGCCAAATATAACTTTGGGAATTAATTATCTTATTATTGTGGCAAAGTATTTGAAGAAAATTGCACCGAATGTTGATTTCGTCGTAATCGAAGAACATTTTAAAGGAAAGAAAGAAATGTCTGGGACAGCCAAGGTTATTGCAAGGGAGTTAGGTGTGGATGAAAATGAAATCAAATCTATCCGAGCTGGTGGTATTATTGGTCGTCACGAGATACTTTGTGGCTTCCCCTATCAAACAATACGATTGATCCACGAGTCTATATCGCGCGAAGCATTTGGCAATGGTGCAATTTTTGTTGCTTTGAATTTGATGAACAAGGAGCCGGGGTTCTATCATTTCGAAGAATTACTTTTGCCCTACTTTTCGATTTAATTTAAGCAATTTATAATGTTGAACAATACCATAATGAAAATTGTAATTATTCGAATCAAGGAAGATTTTAACTGGAATTGTTTTAAAAAAAGAAAGCACAAGGAGATGGACCTTGTGCTATGCGATGAGAAAGTTGGACGAAAAAACTTAGTGCCCGATAATTTGCTTGTATTCCTCGGCGCTAAGTAAATCGTTAAGCTCTTCGGGATTTGTAATTTCAATTTTAATCAGCCAACCAGCGCCGTACGGGTCTTTGTTTACATCCTCGGGTCGGTCATTGATAGAGGAATTAATCTCGACGACTTTGCCACTAACTGGAGCATAGATGTCGGCGACTGTTTTTACTGCTTCGATAGTTCCAAATGCTTCACCTTTTTTGATTTCTGTCAAATCGCTTGGAATGTCGACAAAAACTACATCCCCGAGTTCGCTCTGGGCATGGTCGGTTATTCCAATTGTTCCAATATTACCTTCGACCCGTATCCATTCGTGGTTTTTAGTGTACTTTAGATCTTCTGGGAAAACCATATTAAACTCCTAATAAAAATGCAAATTTAAAAAGAAATCGGGATTTATTATTTAGTAGGGTCAAAAAATTTGTTGGGTTGTTAAACTTCCATCCAGTTAACTCTTTCAAGGTATTTAGTGTCGATGTTACCGGAACGAAAATCAGGATTGTCCATCATTTTTAGATGGAAAGGAATTGTAGTTGGAACTCCCTCGATGACAAATTCTTCGAGTGCCCGCTTCATTTTTGCAATTGCTTCCTCCCGAGTTTGCCCCCAAGTTATAAGCTTAGCAAGCAGAGAATCGTAATAAGGTGGTATCTCATATTCTTGGAAAATGTGTGAATCGATACGAACACCATGCCCACCAGGGAAATGTAGTGTTGTGATTTTTCCTGGCGAAGGACGAAAGTCGTTGAATGGATCTTCTGCTATTATTCGGCATTCAATTGAATGGAATTTGGGATCTTGAATTTGAAGTGAAAGTTTTTCGCCGGCAGCGACCCGGATTTGTTCTTTGATTAAATCGATTCCGAGTGATTCTTCCGTTACTGGATGTTCTACTTGTATTCTTGTATTCATTTCCATAAAGTAGAAGTTCAATTCCTCGTCGACAAGAAATTCGATAGTTCCGGGTCCAATATAATTAACAGCCTTTGCTCCTTTGATTGCTGCTTCGCCCATCCTTTGACGAAGTTCCGAGGTAACTACTGGCGAAGGTGCCTCTTCGATTAACTTCTGATGCCGTCTTTGCAAAGAACATTCTCGTTCGTTAAGATGGATGATATTCCCAAACTTGTCGCCCAAGACTTGAAGTTCGATGTGGCGGGAACGCCCAACAAGCTTTTCGATGTAAACATCGGGGCTACCAAAGAAACTGCCAGCTTCGGCTTTGGCAATTCCAAAAGATTTAATTAGCTCATCTCTTTCTCTGACTACGCGCATTCCACGTCCGCCTCCGCCAGCTGCTGCTTTTATGATTAATGGATACCCAATATCATCTGCAATTTCTAAGGCTTCTTCAAGAGAGTGAACAATACCGTTGCTGCCTGGGATAACTGGAACACCCGCTTTTTGCATAGTTTCTTTTGCCACACTTTTGTTCCCCATACGTGAAATCGAGTCAGGTTTCGGCCCAATGAAAACGAAACCAGATGCTTCACAAATTTCGGCAAAGGTAGCATTTTCGGCAAGGAAACCATACCCGGGATGGATGGCATCACAGTTTGTAATCTGGGCAGCAGAAATTATTGCTGGGATATACAGGTAGCTTTTGCTGGCAGGTGGTGGTCCTATGCACACAGCCTCGTCGGCAAATTTTACTGGTAGAGAGTAGCGGTCGGCTTCGGAATAGACGACGACAGTTCTTACTCCAAGTTCTTTGCAAGCGCGAATTACTCGGAGTGCGATTTCACCACGGTTTGCAATCAATATCTTGTTAAACATAAATAAATCTTTAGTCTGGTTTGATTAACATTAGTGTTTGGTTGTATTCGACGGGTTTCCCATTTTCCACTAAAATTTCAACGACGGTTCCAGCAATGTCGCTTTCAATTTCGTTCATTACTTTCATTGCCTCGACAATACACAATGTTTGCCCGGGGACTACGTGGCTACCAATCTCGACAAATGGGTCGGCATCGGGAGATGGGGAACGATAGAATGTTCCAACAATTGGTGAATTTATCTTGTGATATGTAGTTGTTGGGATTTCTTTTGGTGATTCCTTTGGTTTTTCAGTCGTTTCTGCTGGGACAGCTTGTTGTTGTGTGATGAAATTTACAGGTTCCGGAACTGTGAATACTTGCGGGCTTTGCAAAGAAGTGTTAGGTTTTCTCGAAAGCGAAATTTTTATTCCATCTTCCTCAATAGTCAAATCTGTAAGTGAGCTTTGATCGAAGATTCTTAAAATTTTTTTCAGATAGTTCAAGTCCATTTATTTTCCTTTGATTATTATTCTTTAACTCGTTCAACATACTCGCCCGTACGAGTATCGACACGAATTAAATCTCCTTCGTTTATGAAAATTGGCACTTGTATTGTAACGCCACTTTCGAGCACTGCGGGCTTTAGCACATTCGTGGCAGTGTCGCCGCGCACCCCTGGTTCGGTTTGTACGACTCGAAGATTGACGTGCGTCGGAAGTTCGAGGGCTATAGGTTGGCCATCGACAAAAGCGATTTGAACATCCATATTCTCAGTCAAAAAGTTTACAGCGTTGCCAACAAGTTCTGAATCGAGAGGGATTTGCTCGAATGTTTCCATATCCATAAAGAAAAAGTTGTTGCCGTCGCGGTAAAGATATTGATAGTCTTTTCGCTCTACGTGTATAAATTCTATTGTTTCACCAGAGCGAAAACGATACTCGCTCAATCTGCCAGTTTTCATATTGCGCATCTTCACTTGGTAAAATGCGCGCAAGTTGCCCGGTGTCCTATGTTCGGATTCAAGTACAATGTGTAGTTCCCCGTTAAAATTAATTACTGCTCCTGGTCGTAAATCTGATGTTGTTCCCATTGGCATAATCCCACCAGTTTATTATTATGTTGCACAATAAAAGAGGTGCCAGCCGGATTCGAACCGACGTAGGAGGTTTTGCAGACCTCTGCCTAACCACTCGGCCATGGCACCATTAGAGATACAAAATTAATAAAAATTTTGAACATAACAAAATATTGCATCCATTTTCAATCAATTGTAATAATTGAAAATCCATTTTAAAATTACTATTTAAAAAAAATAATGTTTGTCAAAAAGGAAAGTCTTTAAGATAAAAATTTATCCTTTCATTGAGTAATAATACAATCAATCTTCTTTCAAATAGTTTGGTGGAAACAGGAAGTGACCTGGTCCAGTTTTGATATTCAATGATGGGGATTCTTCTCCTAAGTTATATTTTACAGCAATTTTACGACTTGCCAAACCTTCGATTATTACCGACAAGTCCCTCGATAGAAACACTTCTATTGGGTTGATTGTAATAGGTACATTTAAAATTGTTGCGGGATAGGAGCCTGTTGAAAACCGAGTATCAACGTCATATTTTAAGATTCGTTTGTAAACTTTATATTCGAGGTCTTCCAATTCTTTGTCCGAAATTTTTACAAATTCGTCGAAAAGTTTTTGTTTTTCAATTGGCGAAAGTTTCGAAGCTTCTTGGTCGAATCCTTTTTCTCGCTTTCGTTTCAACATAAATGAAAGGACTTTTTCTTCGAGATTTTCTTTGCTATAGAGATATACGACATTTTCTATTTCTGTAATGGATTTGAAACAATTGACTCCAAATAAACTTGTAACATCGAAGATGCCAGCACCACGAATTTCAATCCATTTCTTTGTTGATTGATTTCCATAGCCCAAGAGTTTATATCCATACTTACGCATTAAAATTACAATGTCGTCGGCTATGAACCTATGTCCTCTGGCAAGAAGTTCAAGCGTTAATTCGCTTTTACCAATTCCACTGTCGCCAAGGATAAGAGTTCCAACGCCAAAAACTTCGACAAGATTGCCGTGAATCGATGCTTTAGTAGAAAATACATCGTCGAGAATATCCATAAGTTTATAGATAAATAACGAAGTTCGGTCTTTGTAACCAAAAACCGGAATATTGTTTTGAAGGAAGATATCAATAATATTGGGATCGATTGGCTTATGTTCATCATATTTTGTAAAGAATATACAAGGAATTTCAAAAGAGGCAAGCTTTCGAAGTCTGTTGTATCGTTCCTCTATGTGAAGCTCGTTTAAATATTCCATTTCTGTTTTGCCAAAAATTACTATCGCATTTTCTAAAAAATTTTTTGTGTATCCCGTTAAAGCGAAATGTGGACGAACGATTGTAGGATGGGTTATCAACTTTTTTTTTAGGTCGATTGTGCTTTCCTTGAACAAAAACTTAATGCCAAATTCATTCCTTTTCTCGCTGACTATCGAATGGACATCGATGCTATGATTTTTAATTTTTTCTCTTTCGATTTGAATTACATTTTCGTTGTCGAACTCTTCGAATTGGTTTCTCCTCTCTTCTACCATAGTTCAATTTTCATTTAAAAGTTAAAATTACTAAATCTTTTGCAAAATTTTTTACAACTTTGTGTAAAGGTCAATTTTATTTCCTTTTGATTGATTAAATTTTTATTTTAGTTTTTTCTTTTTTGTTTTTCGTTATTTGTTATGCTATCTCGACGCTGTTTTCTCGGAGTTTTGGGTTTTAGTTTGCTTGGAATAAAAAGCAATAGTTTGTTTGCTTTCCCCCAAGTTATGGAAGGAGAAATGGAAATGACAAAACCATCTGCGCTTCGAATGAATGACTTCGTTGGTGTAATTGCACCTGGAAGTGCTGTGCCGAGCCCCGATGATTTATTTCGAGCGAATGAAATTATTGCAAAAATGGGTTTGCGGGCAAAATTTGGCAAAAGTATTGCAAAGGGGACTAATTATCGAACTCGAACAGTTGAAGAACGATTGAACGACCTAATGGAAATGTTTCACGACGACGATGTCCGTGCGGTTTTTTGCATTCGTGGTGGCTATGGAAGTGGCCAATTACTCGACAAGATTGATTATTCCGTGATTCGCAATAACCCTAAAATCTTTCTTGGATATAGCGATGTAACAGCTCTTCATATTTCTTTCAACCGATATGCAAAACTGGTGACATTTCACGGTCCTGTTTTGCTTTCGACTTTTACAAGGTATACTTTTGATAGTCTTTCTAAAATTCTTTTTGGAAGAGAAAAACGTCCAATTGTACAAAATCCTGTCGAAAGCGAAACAGTGCGTGCAACTCATTATATTAGGACCATTTCCTCTGGTAAGACCGAAGGGAAAGTCGTCGGGGGCAATCTTTCTATTATTTGCTCATTGCTTGGAACGCCATTTGAGTATGAATTTAATGATTCGATTTTACTAATCGAGGATGTGCAAGAAGAGCCATATAGAGTTGATAGGATGTTGAACCAGTTGAGGCTTGCTGGTGTATTGCAGAAAGTGAAAGGAATTGGTTTCGGGGAGTGTATAGATTGTGTGGCAAACTCGCAAAATGTTTGGGATTTGTCGCTTGGAGAAGTTTTAGACACATATCTAAGTAATTTGAATAAACCAGTTTCGTACGGGCTGTGTATCGGGCATACTGCGGACCAAGCTACCTTTGCAATCGGCGCCCGTGCGGAATTTGATTCTACAATTGGGATTGTTCGATATCTCGAGAATGTAGTTGAATAGGCTTATTGGAGTATTTTTCGAGTAATATCCTTGAGATTACTTCTGGAACTGGTACGAACTTTTTTGATATTATTATTGCTGTAAGAAGTAAAAATGCAGTTGTGATCAGCCCTCCCTCGATCCCAAAATTTCCACCAAACAGCAAAGGAAAAATTTCTGTTATCTTTGTTTGCACAGCAGAGCTACCCCAGGTTGTCCCGCTCATTGGTGAGCCCAACAAAAATCTTTGCCAAAAATTCCAACCTATATGATAGCCAATTGGTAGCCAAAGCATTGAAGTTTTGATATAAGAGAGACTTAAAACAATACCAGCAAGGAAAATATTCACTAAAGGAATTATTGAAATGTTGGGATTAAAAAGATGAACTAAACTGAAAAATAAAGAATTCGTTAGGATAGCAAAAACTTCGCCTCGTTTGTCAATCAATCTTTGGAATAAAACCCCACGGAATATCATTTCTTCGCTTGCCGCTGCAAGAGAAGTAAAGTAAAAGGAATGCAAGATTTCTTTAAATGAGACGGAAATAAATCTAATACCCCAGAAAGAAAGGATACCGAGAAGTGGTATAAAGAAAATCAAAGGAAGAAGCAAACCGAAAAGAAAATTTTTAAGCGAATCACGATGTAGAACAAGTCCAAAACAATGCCATTTACGATAATTAAAGGAGAAGATAACAACAAGGTTAGCCGAAAAACTTGCGATAAAAAGGAAAGTAGAATATTCAGTTAAAGTTGGCTCGAGAAAAAAGAATGGAAGGATAAGCAAAGGAAGAAAAACAAGATTGAAGAAAATAAAAGAAAGCCACCAGCTTGTTTGCCAACGCGGTTCGAGATTGGATTTGTCTTGGTCCATTAATTGCTGTTTTTTGCCTGTTTAGACTTTAGCTCTTCAATGTGTTTTTCAATAGCCTTGCGCATTAACATTACGACTTGTTCATGTTCGCTACCATTTATCATTAAGTTTAGCTGGGGACAATAGGAAGCATAGTCGTTTTCGCCGCGTCTTCGAACGAAAATTTCGTAGTCATAAAAATCTGTAGATGTAGATTTCAAAATTTCCATAAATAAAATCGAATGTTCAAAAAAGCAAGTTAAAAAAATGTCGCAAAATGTAAAACAAAAATTGAAAAATAATGCTAATTTTGTTGCTTAAAATTTCATTAGAAAGAAATGACAAAGAAATTTTGCGTGATAGGACTGGGCTATTTTGGCTTCAATCTTGCGTTGAGGCTTAGCGAACTTGGTGCAGAAGTACTTGCTATTGATAACCACCAAGAGGTTGTCGATAGGATTAGCGAAAAAGTTGCCCACGCTGTTTGTATGAATGCAACCGATGAACGTGCTTTGAGAAGCTTAGGCTTGAAAGATATGGACGCAGTTATAGTCGCCATCGGCGAAGGTTTTGAAAGTTCTGTTCTTACAACGGCAATCCTCCAAGAAATAGGCGTAAAGAAGATTTACAATCGGGTTACCTCTCCCATCCACGAGCGGATTCTTCGTTTAATGAATGTTACCGAAATTCTTTTGCCCGAGGCTGAAGCCGCTGAACAACTTGCTAATAGATTGATGATTCCCGGTGTTTTAAATTACTATCTAATTACAGAAGAGTATGGAATATTTGAAATTGAAACACCCGAGATGTTTCACAATAAAACTCTTGCACAAATTCAATTGCGAAACAAATATAATCTTAATTTGATTACACTCAAGAGATTGAAAAAATCACGTGGCTTGCTCAGTCGAGGTGAGCACGCTGAATTTGAAGTTGTTGGTGTTCCAACAGCCGACCTTGTTCTTTCCGAAGGTACAATTATGGTTCTTTTTGGTAAGGAGGAAGATGTTAAAAATCTTTTAAATATATAGAGATCCTATGCTTTTCGCCCGAACATATTTTCTTGGTTTTCGCAAGTATCTGATTTTTATTTTAATTCAAAACACTCTATGTTTTCCATTCCAAATATGTGCATCGGAATTGAGTTGGGGCAATTCTATCAATCTGAGAGATATTAATTCGACAAAGGATGACTTTGCCCCGCGTTGGAATCAATTTGAAAATCGACTTTATTTCTCATCCGACAGAAGGGGAAAGTCAAAATTCTTTGTTACGGAATTTTCAGCTCCTTTGAACTTTACACAGCCGAAAGAATTGACCGATCCATTAAACAAAACCTCGAGCAATGTTTCCTACATTAGTTTTGTTTCAGAAACCGAAGCTATTTTGAACTCCTTTCGAAAGGGTTCTGCACAAGCCTATTTAAACATTTTCTACACACAAAGACGTTTGGGACAATGGCAACGACCCACTCCACTTGATAGTTTACAATGTGAATGCTTTATGCTTCACCCTACCGTTTCCCCCAATGGTTCATTTATGATTTTCTCCTCGAATATAGGCAATCAGAATCAATTGGACCTTTTCGTAGCCTATCGTGGTGAAAATGGCGTTTGGGGGAACATTGAAAAAATCGAGGAATTGTCGACTGATGGGGACGAGATTACTCCCTTCCTTTCCTCCGATGATACTTTATACTTTGCTAGCAATGGCTTTGGGGGTCCGGGTGGTTTCGACTTGTTTTATTCGGTTCGCAAAAACAATGTCTGGCAAAGTCCTATACCATTGAGCCAACTAAACACACGGTTCGACGAGTCGGATTTTACAGTTATAAATGACACGCTCGCTGTGTTTGTATCGAACGATATCGCTGGGTTGGGTGGTTTGGACCTTTATCTGGCTCGCAGAATTAATCTTGCCGAACAAATTACCGAATCAGTTCCAAAATTGGACATAAGCCTTTCAGTGCAGATCCCGATAATTCGTATCCAACAAGAGTTTGAATATGAAATGGCTCTATTCCCACAAGTTTTTCCAGTCGAGCAATTATTAAATGGCAATTCTCAATCTATTCCACGGACAGGCGAAATTCCCTCGATTGAATTCCTATTGAAGAACTATTTACAATTGTTGTTTCAAAGAATAATTGACGGTCGTTTTGATATTACTTTGATTTTCGACACAACAAATCTCAAACTAAAAGATTTCATTGAAAAAAATATAAATGTGTTTCGTCCCAAATTTGCTAATTTGAGTAATTTAGTTAAATTTGAGCATAGTCCGTCCAATTATATCTTTGTGAAAACGCAAAACAGCCGACTATTTGAACCCGTAAGACTTGGCGAAATAAAAGAGGAATATGAACCGCCAGTGTTGGAGTTTTCTTTTAACGCAAGACCCGAGAAACTTGCTACTTCGTTTGAATATTCAATCCGACATACTGAAGTTCGTAGAAATGTTTCTTCAATTCCTTTTTTTGGTAGCATCGAATTGAAAAGGGATAGTCTTGTAGGAATCCGTAATTCGGATTCTTTGTTTATCGACCTTGTCGCGAAAGATAGCGCCGGACGAAGCTATCTTGTCAGTTATCCGATTTTATTGAATAGATCTCTGGTTTCGTACAAAAAAAACATCATTTTTCAAAATCAAAAATACGAGAGAGTCTATCTTTGCTTGCCGATAAAGGATTTAGAAAATCGACTCGATTTTCATCAATTAATGCAAACGATTGCTGGATATTCGGAAAATATAAAGGAAGTTTTACTGATTGGCAAAATTAGTTCGGAAGACATAGATGTCACAGGCTTGATTGAATCGATTGCAAACAACTTAAAATTGTCTTTGACACAGGTTTCAATTTTCAAGAATATTTCGGATTATGAAAGTAGCTTTGGGGAAATTCCAAGTGGTTGTCTTGTGTTGCTTTTGGCAAAGCGATAGATACTTGTTCCTATTTTTTACAAATTTCATCAAGTATCTCTGCAAGTTTTTTGGTATGTTCTCTTCGTGAGTATTTTTCAATTTCTTCGAAATTTGGTTCAAAGGCGACTTTGTTTTTCCACATATTGAAAAGTTTTAAAAAGTTTTCAGCAATGGTTTCTATTTGACTTTGATGGGCAACCAATCCGGCACGTGTTTTGAATATCAGTTCTGCTACTGCTCCTTCTGTTGGTGCAATTGCAAGAATAGGTCTAAAAGTTCCTAAATATTCAAAGACTTTGCCGGGAACAATCTCTTTGCTTTCTTTGGATTCATCTACAATAAGAAGCAAAGCATCCGACTTCATTAATTGCTCTAAACTTTGTCGGTGGGGTAGATACGATACCACCTCGATACAACTTTTTATAAATGTATTATCAATCATTTGATAAATTTCGGAGCCAAACCTTCCTATCAATTTGATTTTGAAATTTTCGAGAAGAACTTTTTTTTGATTTACTAAGTATTCCAATGCTTTGAAAAGACTTTCTGGGTTCCTCCTTCCATACATTGAACCAGTATAGGTCAAAGTAAAGACTTCATTTGGTTGATAATGTACAGGAGGATAATCCGCAGGGTCGAATCCATTGGGAATGTGAATAAATTTGCTGAAATTTATGTTGGGATACTTACTCTCGACATCTTTTCTGATACCTTCCCACGCAACTTCGACAATTTCTGCCTCGGAAAAGACCGAGTATTCCAGTCTTCTGTCGATCATTGCGGGAATGAACCAGCGTTTTGGTGTAGAAATAAATCCAGTCCAAGGGTCTCGAAAGCCGGCAATCCAAGGAATGTTTAGTTTTCTATGAATCCATCGGGCAATTAGTGAACAAGTGTAAGGTGGAGAAGAACTATACACAGCATCAACTTTTTGTGTTTTGCAAATTTCAATTGCCTTCTTTTTTGCTGTTAGAAGCCAACCGACTCGTGCATCGGGGATAAAAAAGGTAGCACGGATGAATTCCGCAATTTGCTCTTTGATACTTAAGCTCTGGTTTTCCTTTTTGATAACATTGACATCGATTGCCACACCTTTTGGTTTACCAGTAAAAATGCGATATATTTCGTAAGGTTCGAAGATATTAGTTCTAAAAACTTGAACTTCTGGCGGAATTTCCTGTAAAAGAGAATAGTCTATTGCGGGAAATGTACCATTTTCAACAGTTAGTACAATTGGTTCCCAGCCGAATTCTGGGAGGTATTTAGTGTATTTTAAAACTCGTTGAACGCCCGGTCCTCCCGATGGTGGAAAGTAATATGCAACAATTAATAAACGCTTCATTGATCGTTCTCTTCGCGGTTTAAATATTCATAAGCGTTATGGATTATGCCATTCATATATATTTCTGGAACAATAATATTGCAAGTGACAAATCGAAGGCGAACTCCAGCCTCGAGAAACATTTCTGTTGTTCGACGATGCTGTTCCGCCCATTTGCCGTTTGTATGTTTGTCGTAGAAATCTTGTCCGTTGCGATGGACAATCACTTCTGAAATGCCAGTTTGAATTATAGCGCGCGCACAGTCTGTGCAAGGTAGCCAAGGAACATAAATTTTGCAACCTTTCAACTGTGTTCCTCTTCGAGCAGCGTTGTAGATTGCATTTCGCTCTGCATGTTCGATCCAATAATACTTCTCGCCATTTTCACGACTGATACGTTTGCCATCTTTGTCGACTTCGATATTGCGCGGCAAGGAGTTGTAACCAGTTGAAACAAGCACATTTTCAGCATCGGCGATAACAGCACCGACGTGTGTCATATCGTCGCGGCTACGCATTCCAACAAGATAGCAAAGCGTAATGTAAAGTTGGTCCCAATCGGGTCTTTTCATTTTTCGCTCCAATTGAATTACAAAATTATTAAGTATTTATCGTAAAAATTTTCAAGTTGCAATAATACCAAGGGAAACTCTTTCTCGAGCCCCAGTTACATTTGGTATGTTGGAGGGCAACTCGCCCATTCGCAAGTATGCAAGAAATGCAAATGCAAGCGATTCTTTTGCTTCGACTGGAATTCCTACCTCATTGCTTGATAAGATTTCTGCTTCAGGTAAATAAATTCGCAAAAGTTCCATTAAAAAGCTATTCTTTGCGCCTCCCCCAGATACGATAGTCTTGCAACCTGGGTTTGCAAAAAGTCTTATGTTTTCGGAAACGCTCCAGGCTGTGAAATGAGTTAATGTTGAGATAATATCTTCGAAAGGGATATGCTTCCCTTTTGCAAAATCGAGGATTTGCTGTAAAAATTGACGATTGAAATATTCTCTTCCTGTCGATTTGGGCGGCTTTCTTCGAACAAAAGGACAGGTTTTAAGCTCATTGAACAAAGGAATGTTCAATTTTCCTCTTCGAGCAACGGCACCGTCTTTGTCCATATTTTGGTTGAAAAGCAATTTCATTGCGCCGTCGACCAAGACATTCCCGGGACCAGTGTCGAAAGCGATAACATCGTCGATATTTGTATTTTTAGGTAAAAAAGTAATGTTGGCTATCCCACCAATGTTCAGCATTATTACCTCGTTTTCTTTCGAGCTGAAAAATTCATAGTCAAAGATCGGCACAAGAGGCGCTCCTTCGCCACCGACTGCTATATCTTTCGAACGGAAGTCTCCAACTACTGGAATTTTTAAATGTTGAGCCATTGTTGCAAGCGAGACGAGTTGCAATGAATAGCCATATTTGGAGTTGTTTTCTCGAATGGGTTCGTGCCAGACGGTTTGCCCGTGGACGCCAATTGCATCTACTTTTTCGTGCCGGATATTGTTCGATTTCAAAAAGTCCTTTATTGTATCGACAAAAAAATAGGCAAGTTCGAAGTTCAGTTTGGCGATGACCCGAGTGGTTGCTTCGTTGGCAATAGCCAGTTCGATTACTGTTTTTATATTTTCGGGTAAAGGGTAATTTGCATAGTGAAGGATAGTAAAAAGAAATTTTTTGGATTCAGAACCCGAGAACTTTGCAAGTGTGATATCGACGCTATCGACAGAGGTTCCTGTCATAATTCCTATTACATTGCGGTCGGAGGAGAACCATTCCTGCGGAGTATAAAAAGATTTAATCATAAATTTGGATAATTCTAACCATTGTACATTATTAATCACCAAAATTAGGCAAAAATTGAAAATTAGGAATTTAAGCGGGAGCCGTTGATTTTGTAATTGTTTGCATATCAACAAATTACAAATATCATTTTTTGTCCAAAGCACTGGCATACATCTTGCAAAACCCATTTATGAATTTTGGTAAATGATTATGGAAAATGAAAGTATTTTAAAGGAAGAGGAGCAAGTTCTACTTTTTAATGCTTTAAGAAGATTGATTTGCGAAAGGAAACCAATTTACGAAGGCTACCAAAAATATTTGAAGAAGGAAAAGGAAGAAGAAACAAAAATGGATGATATAATAATGTCCAAGGAGGGACAATGATAAAAGAACTTTACACTGCTGCTCTTGGTATGATTCCCCAGCAAATGAAGTTGGAGATTGGGGCAAATAACCTTTCGAATGCAAATACAATTGGTTTCAAGAAAGAACGATTGTTCGAACGAGCAGTTATCGAAGCAAAGTTGAACATATTGAACAATCTCGGTTACACCGAAGCTTTGGATATACCAAATTCAACTTATACAGACTTTTCAGCGGGGAATTTCGAAAATACAAACAACCCGTTGGACATTGCTATTGAAAATCCCAATGCTTTTTTTGAGGTCGAAGATAACGAAGGGAACAGATATCTTACAAGAGCCGGAAACTTCACCTTGAACAGGGATGGTTCAATTTGTGCCAAGGATGGCAAGTTTCTGGTTGCCGATGTTGGCAGATTGAATATTTTAAGAGAGTTCGCAATTAACAATTCCTCGATTGAAAATACAATTGCATCGAATGTTAGAATTACTGAACGCGGCGAGGTATATCTTAATCAAGCACTTATAGGCAGAATTCAATTAGTGGAAGTTGAAAATCCAGAGTCGCTTGAAAAAGTTTCTGGCGTTTATTTTAAACCAACGGTGAATACAAGACAAAGATACCTTAATTATGAAGAAACAATATTACGTCAAGGCTGGGTCGAAACTTCGAATGTAAATCCAGTTGAAGAAATGGTTTCTCTAATTGAATTGCAAAGAATGTTTGAACTTGGAGCAAAAGTTATCCAAACCCAAGACCAAACGATCGACCAAAGTCTTCGAGTTGGTCGCTTTATGTAGAAAAACAAAGGAGAAGTGAATGGATAAAACATTAAGGACTGCTGCAACCGGACTATCGGCACAGCAAAGGTTTGTTGAAATAATCGCAAATAATATAGCAAATGTTAATACTTATGCTTTCAAAAAGGTGCGTCCAGAGTTCCAAGATTTGCTTTATGAAATATTGAAACCGATGGGAAATGTGCAACGAAGCGGAACGGAGCCGCCAAACGAGGTTCAAATTGGTTCTGGGACAGAACTTGTTGCGACGACGAAAGTATTTAGCCAGGGGGATATTGTCGAGACAAACAATCCGCTCGATATGGCAATCAATGGCGATGGCTTTTTTGTTGTAGTCCGTCCGGACAATACCTATGCGTTCACGCGCGATGGTTCGTTCCACATTGATAGAAATAGCCAAGTTGTCACTTCCCAAGGATACAAACTTGAACCAACAATTGTAATTCCACAGGATGCAATAGCTGTAGAGGTTACTCGCGATGGTTTTTTTAAAGCTATATACGACAATGGGGAGGAGCAAATTCTCGGGCAAATTCTCCTTGCGCGGTTTGTCAATCCCGCAGGTTTGCGGTCTATCGGCGAAAATACTTTTGTTGAAACGCCAGCATCCGGACCTATGATACTTGAACAGCCAGGTTTCAACAACACGGGTGAAATAATACAAAGACATCTTGAAACATCGAATGTAGACATTGTCGAAGAAATGGTCAATATGATTCTGGCTCAACGAGCTTACGAACTCAACGCTAAAACAGTGCAAACTGCTGATAATATTTTAAATTCTGCTGTTAATTTGAAGCGGTAGTATGAAGTGTAAGAAAACCTTTCATATTCTTGGTTTAATTTTTCTTTTTACTCTTGTCGCAAGAAGCGATACATATTTTTCCGGAGATTTGATAAAAGAGCGATTATATCAGGAAGTAAGAAATAGGGTTGGTTCCGATGCTGAAATCATTTTGCCAAGAACAATAAGTAATTACTTGTTCGCCGAGGAAAATGTTGTTATGAATTTTGATTTTGGGAATCAAGTGCTTTCGGGAAACTTGTTTGTTGGGGTCGAATTTTGGCAAAACCAAAAGAAACTTCGCCGAGTGGAAATTCCAATCCGAATTAAATTAATCAAAGAGGTACTTGTTGCGACCAAAACCATAAGTCGTGGCGAAGCAATAAGTTTTGAAAATTGTATCGTGGAAAAAAGGGAGATTCCTTCGAGCATTGAACCAGATGAAACGAACCTCGAATCAATTCTGGGAAAAGAAGCAAAATATTTTATTGTTAAAGGTACAATTTTGACAAAGGAGTTGGTGCAAGAACCGTTCGCAATCCGACGCGGAGAGAAAGTTAGAATAGTTGTTTTATTTGGGAAAGTTCAAATCAATACTTATGGTGTTGCTTTAAATGATGCAAATGTCGGGGAAAGTGTTCGCGTTCGAAGAGAAGGCAACAACAATATTCTTGTTGGACTTGCCTCGAAAGATAAATGTGTGATTATTACAAAATAAATGGAGGAAAAATGAGAAAGTTGTATAAGTGGTTTCTTTTGATAAATGTTCTTTGTGTTGTACCAACCTATGCCCAATTCATACAAAACACATCGAGGTCATTGTTTTCCGATGTGAAGGCATTTAAAGTTGGTGATGCGGTTACTATCTTGATTATGGAAGAGACACAGGCAGACAACACTGCCGTTACCAAAGATTCGCGTTCGACTTCTGTTGGTGGAGAAGTCAGTGCTGGCGCAAATAACAACAATTTTCGAGGGAATGCTGATTTATCGACTTCGACTGGATTTTCTGGCAGCGGACAAACAGCCCGAAAGGAAAACATACGCTCGAAAATTAGTGCAAGAGTTACCAAAATTGATGAAGTTGGCAATCTTTTTATCGAAGGCAAAAGAACAACCAAAATTAATGGGGAGAACCAAACCATTGTTATAAGTGGAACTGTTCGACCGGTCGATATTTTACCGAATAATAGTGTTTATTCCTTCAATATCTTGGATTTAACATTAATAATCGAAGGCGATGGCTCTGTAAGTAAAATTCAAGAGCCGGGATTAATAACAAAGTTTCTAAGAATACTTTTTTAGTGCAATGAAAAGAATAGCCATTTTAGTAGGGATAATTTTGTTTTCTTTTTTGTTGACATCGGCAAGAATCAAGGACATTGCCAAAATCGAAGGGCAAAGTGTAGTCCAAGCCATTGGATATGGACTTGTCACTGGGTTGAACAACACCGGTGACAACCAATTGAGTACACACACAATTCAATCCGTAATTAATATGTTGAAAAGATTTGGTTTAACCGTACCGCAAACAAATCCCCGGATTAGAAACGTAGCCGCGGTTATGGTAACAGCAACTATTCCAACTTTTAGTAAAAAAGGTAGCAAAATTGATGTAACGGTCTCGTCTATTGGCGATGCAACTTCTTTGCAAGGCGGTGTGCTTTTGATGACACCCATTTCTCTCTCCGACGGTACAATTATTGGATTTGCCCAAGGACCTTTGTCGATTGGCGGATATCTTTTTACAGCGAACGGTTCAACCGCTGCCAAAAACTTTGTCACAAGTGGACGCGTGCCAAATGGTCTTGTTCTCGAACAAGATATAACAGGTAAATACATCGATAATCAACAAATTAAAATTTCGCTAATTGAACCAGATTTTACAACTGCTCTTAGAATTTCTGAATCAATTAACAGACTGCCGAGATTAGCAAATTCCGCTGTTCCTCTCGATGCTGGAACGGTACAGGTTACTTTACCATCGGGATTGAGTCAGACAGAAATTGTTAGTATTATCTCACAAATTGAACTTGCTGAAGTTCAAAAGGATGTTCCAGCTCGAGTTGTTATCAATGAGAGGACCGGAACAATTGTTGTTGGTGGGAACGTACAGATCAATCCCGTTGTTGTGGCGCATGGTGGGTTAGAAATTGCTATACAAAAGGAGATTGTATTCCCACCACAGCCAATGATTGCGTTGTATTTGAATCGGGGATACACACTCGATTCTATAATGAAAATTATTGTTCAGGAGCAAATGAATCCGGCAGTGGCAATCGATTTGCGAACCCCAACTGTACAGGACATTGCCAACGCTTTGAATTTATTGAATGTTACCCCGCGCGATTTGATTTCCATTTTCCAAGCTTTGAAAGAAAGCGGGGCACTTTCTGCCGAGGTTATAATTCAATAGTGTGGATATATAAAAATATGCGAAAATGGACGAACTACACAAAATAGAAATCGGAACCAACTTGAATGTTTATGAATACTCGAAAATGCCAAAACTTTCTAAGGCAAAGAAGAACAAACTATCGAAGGAGGAGAAAAAGGGAATCGAAAAAGCCGCACGCAATTTCGAAGGAATGTTTATGTATTTGGTATTTAAAGGAATGCGAAAGGCGATGCTTACCAATCTCGCTGATGATGAAAAAAACGAAGATTTTGGTGGTGATATTTTAACGGATCTATCTCTTATGGAAGTTACCAATCATCTTGTAAAATATGGGAAAGGTACTGGAATTGCTAATATGATTTACAAAGAGTTGACTGGTGAAAATTTGATGCCAAAAGAAATCTCTGTTCAATCTCTTGAAACAAAAGCAAAAAGTTTCCCCGCAGTCGAGCGCAAAATATCGACAAAGAATTATCAATATTTGGGGAAAGTTCAACCTTTAAGCCTCGAAGGTAGGATTTCGAAATATAATTCAATAATTGAAGATACAGCAAAGAAATACAATCTTTCTCCAGCTCTGCTAAAGTCTATTATTGCTGCTGAATCTGCGGGTAATCCCACAGCAATTTCTCGTGCGGGTGCAAAAGGCTTAATGCAATTAATTGATTCAACTGCAAAATATGTTGGAGTGAACAATGTCTTCGACCCGGCAGAGAATATCGACGGGGGAGCGAAGTATCTGCGACAAATGCTGGACACTTTCGACGGTAACCTCGAACTCGCTCTTGCTGCGTACAATGCTGGACCGAGCAATGTTGTAAAGTATAACGGGGTGCCCCCGTTCAAGGAAACGCAAAGCTACATTCTTCGAATTAAAAGATATCTATCATTGTTCCAAAATAATGAGTAGTGACTATGGAAAAGTTAACTGAAATAATTGAAAAAGAATACCAGTTGTTGAAGGAAATGGTTCGACTGGCAGAAGAACAAAAAAACGCACTTGTCCACTACGATATTAATTCTGTTGAAAGAATTACAATGAAGTTGAACGAGGTGGCGAAAGAATTGAAAAACTATGAAAATGAACGAATCAATGTTCTTGTGAACGATGTGAAATTAACTCGAAGGCAGGCATTAACTGTGAAAATGACGGAACTTACTGAATTATTAAACATTTCTGAAGAAACAGATCGGAAAAGGGAGGAGATGCTTTTGTTAATTGAAAAACTTGCCAGTTTGAATTCATTGAATAAATTGCTAACGAATCGTGCTTTGAGTAGTATAAACGAAATTCTTTCAACGCTTTCAAATTCAAACAATTCAGTTTGTAATGTGAGAGTTTAATGGAGGGTCTATGAGAATGGATTTGGAATTTGGGGAACAGAAGCTTTTAAAGGAAAAAGTCGATTCATTTGTGTTTTCGGTCCGCGAATTAAGCAAAAAGTTGAATGGTGACATTTTCAGTTTGAGAAATCTACTTGTGCAATGTGTCAGGGATGTCCCCGAGATGGTCGACGCTGGTTTGAAATCGGAAAGACTATTGTCGAAAAAAAAGCATCTTGCAATTGCACGTGAATCTCTTGAACAATGTAAAACATATCTTTCAATGCTTAAATCTATGAGAATGGTTTCGACTTTAGAATTAATTCGACAAATTGAAGAAATAAACAAACTTCTTGAAAAACAATAAGTAATGGTGTGGTATGGGTGTTTCTCCTTCGCTTGAAATAGCAAAAAGAGCATTAATTGCACAGCGTCTTGGGCTCGATGCCACAAGCGGGAACATTGCCAATGTTAATACACCGGGCTATTCCCGGCGAGCGCCAACGTTGAGCGAAGGGGAACCGCTTCCCTCTCGGAACGGTTTCGTCGGCAATGGTGTATTGGTTAGCAAATTAAGGACCTTCCGCGAAGAATTCTTCGACAGACAAATTCGCCGCAGTCTTTCACACTTGAATACATTGGAAACCGACGAAACTTTTATTCAAAGGTTGGCGGTGATTTTTGGTGAACCAGCCGAAAACTCTTTAAATTCCATTATATCCGACTTCCTGAATTCTTTCGAGGATTTATCATATAAACCTACCGATGTTTCATTGCGGCAGAGGACTGTTAATCTTGCGCAATCCCTTGTTGCTCGATTCAAAGAGATCGCTGGTCAATTGCAAGATACACGACAGCAAATCTTGAATGATATAAATGATAATGTCAATCAGGCGAATAAATTAATTAAAGAAATTGCTGATTTGAATTTTAAAATTGCTTCGAACAAAAGCAAGCTCGAAGGTGACAACCAAACACTATTCGACCAGCGCGAGGCAAAAATCGAAGAGTTGAGCAAACTTATCGAAATAAACATTACACAAGGTGATTTCGGTACGGTTAATGTATTTTCAAATGGAATAAACCTTGTTACTGGCTCAAATTATAATCAATTAAAATTGAAAGAAACCATCGACCCAACCACAACAGAGCGAACTCTATCTTTGCTCAAAATAGATAGAAACGCCAAAGAGCTTGCTACTGTGAACTTGCAAAATGGTAAAATTTTTAGTTTAATCGAGCATTATAATATTACATTCGACCCAAAAGATAGTTCTGGCAAATTTTCGGTTGCGACAACGCTTGAGCAATATTTTGCAACCTTGGTAAACAAGGTAAACTTTTTTTCTGCGATTGGTTATGGATTGGACGACCTCACTTCGCCGCCCCCGGGAAGGCAGATTTTTACTTTTTCAGGGACATTATCTATTGCAACGACAAATGTAAATAGCGAAATAGTATCCGACGCACGGAAATTACCCATATCTGGATTTCCCGGAGAAAATGGAGACGCAACGATAGCGCGACAAATTTCTGCACTTGCCAATGATAACACTTTTCTCGGTGGGCAAACCCCGGATGAATTTCTTACTAACTTCATCGGTCAAATAGGGAATCTTGGCGACCAGATCTCATCGCTCTATACAGTTGCAAAAACCGCCAATGAGCAATTGTTGAACCAGAGAGAATCGTTGATTGGTGTGAATCTCGACGAAGAAGCGATTAACTTGATGAAATTTCAGAAAGCTTTCGAAGCTGCAAGCCGAGTTGTCACTACAACAAATGATATTTTAAGTACGCTTGTGAATTTAGGAAGGTAAAAATATGCGCGTGACCCAATTTTCTAAATACATTCCTATTCAGTCTTCAATACAGGAGATACAAAGCCGTAAGTATCTCAATGAGCTTCGCCTTGCAACCGGGAAGCAAGTTGTCGATATAACTGAAACTCCAAATCTTCTTGTTCAAAAGAAACGTTTTGAAAACCAGATTTCCCAACAACAGCAATACAAAAAGAACATAGAATATTCTATTAACTTTTTACAACATACGAGCGAAACACTGGGTTCGATTGCAGACAATGTTCAAAAAATTCGCGACATTGCTGTCTCGGCAACTCAAGTCGGAGTTGCCCAAGATGTGTCGACACTCGGGAAACAAATTCGCTATTTGCTCGAAGATATTGTCCAGAACCTAAATTCCGACTTCGACGGTCAATTTGTTTTTTCGGGAAATCTTTTGAACACCGAATCAATTACAACACCACCGGGTTCAACCAACAAACTTCCCTATGAAATCATACAGGAGACTCCCACGGTTGAAAATCCATCAGGATTGAAAGTTATATTCAAAGGAAATACCAAGAAATTAGTTGTAAATACAAGCAAAATTTCATCAGAAATAATAAACACAACAGCAGATGAACTTTTTGGCGACGAAACATTAAGCAGTTTGAATAAAATTATTGATTTGTACAACCTCTTGACATATAATAAAGATGGAACGCCACGTGGTGAAAAAGATTTGTTTAATCCAGATGATTTGAGTAAATTGAATAATTACCAAAAAGAAATTGGAAAGTTGTACGATAAAATCAATGCTGCAAATTCACGGAATGGAGCACTTATAAATCGATTCGAAGCTTTGAAGGACCAAAGCGCCTCGATATTAACAGCGCTCGAAGGCTACAAGTCGAGTGTTTCGGACGCAGATTACGCTGCGACAACAATTCAGTTGAACAAAGATCAAACAGCATTGCAATTTACTTTACAGGTCGCAGCAAGGTTAACTCAAACTACACTTTTTGATTTTTTAAGATAATGTTGCGATGAGATTTTCAAGTGGTCTGGCACTGCTTTTTGGGTTTATTGCAATTTTTGGTGCTTTCGTATGGGAAAGTGGTTCGCTTGAGTCTATTTTTCTTGGACCAGCCCTTTTGATTGTCTTCGGTGGGACTCTTGCTGCTGGTCTTGCCGGCACATCAGTTGAAGTGATGGTTCGTATGCCGAAGCTTATCTGGATTGCGCTTTTCCCAAAACAATACGACAGAATAGAGATTATCGAACAATTCTATGAATTTTCTATTTTTACTCGCAAAGAAGGCATTCTTGCACTTGAAAGAAGATTGGATGAAGTTAAGCATCCGTATATGAGGCGGCTTTTCCTATTGATGATTGATGGAACAGACCCACAAACTTTACAGAAGATGGCGGAAAGCGAATTGAATTATATGAATGAACGCCATAATATAAATATCACTTTATTTCAAAAATTAGGTGGCTATTCGCCAACTATGGGAATTATAGGTACCGTTATGGGTTTGATTGCAACGCTTGCTTCTGCTGGCTCGGACCCAACTGTTCTTATCAAACACATTGCAACTGCTTTCATTGCGACAATGTGGGGTATTATCCTTGCAAATTTGCTTTGGCTCCCGATTGGCGATAAATTGCGTGTTCTAAATTTGGAAGAAATTGAACTTATGCAAATGATACTTGACGGAACGCTTGCAATTCAGTTGGGAGAAATTCCATCTGTTGTGCGGGCGAAACTTCTTGCTTCGCTTCCTTTGTCTGAACAAGAGCGATATCTTCAAGAGCGAGGAAGTCGTTCGATTTATTGATACATTCTTGTTGATTACCACCATAGTGATACTAATTTCCTCCATTTTATTAATTTGCATTTTCAATAAAGGTGAATTATGGGCGACACGATTTTTAGTAAAATCATTCGTAAGGAAATACCCTCCGACATCGTTTACGAGGACGACGAGATTATTGCATTTAAAGATATAGCACCACAAGCACCCATCCACATTTTGATTATTCCTAAAAAAGAAATACCTACTGCAAACGATATTAGCGAGGAAGATGCTCCTTTGATTGGTAAATTGTTTCTTGTTGCAAAAAAGCTTGCAAAAGATTTTCAGGTCGATAAGTCGGGGTATCGTTTGGTGATTAATTGTAACAAAGATGCGGGGCAGGCTGTCTACCATTTGCATCTTCATTTGTTAGGAGGTCGTAAGTTCTCTTGGCCACCGGGTTGATGGGGTAAATAATGGATAAGGCACAAATACTCGGAATTGCAAAGGAAACTTTGCAAAAAGAGATTGATTCGCTACAGCAGTTAAAAGAGTCATTGGACGAAAGTTTTGTCCAAGCTGTTGAATTAATTCTTTCGGCGCGTAAAATTATCGTATCTGGAATTGGCAAAAGCGGAATAATTGGTAGAAAAATTGCTGGTACTTTTTTGAGTATAGGTTTGCCTTGTGTTTTTATGCATTCTGTCGACGCTTTGCACGGAGATATCGGAATCGTTTCTTCGGGCGACCTTGCGATTCTTCTGTCTAAAAGTGGTTCGACAGAAGAAATTGTTCAACTTGTTCCATTTTTAAAGAATCGTGGAGCCAAAATAATATCTATCGTTGGAAATGAGCAATCTTATCTTGCAAAAGAATCGGACGTAACTATATTGGCTCGTGTTGAACGCGAAGCTTGCCCGTTGAATATTGTTCCAACATCGAGTGCTATGGTTTCTCTTGCCCTTGGCGATGCTCTTGCAGCCTGCATAATCAAAATTAAGAATCTTACAATCGAGGACTTTGCTCGCCAACATCCTTTGGGACAATTGGGGCGAAATTTGATTCTACGTGTCGAAGATGTTATGCACAAAGGTGAGAATCTACCAATTGTTAAGCCAGAAGATTCATTTCGCGAAGCAGTAATTGAAATTACAAACAAGAAATTGGGTTGCGTGTGTGTTGTCGAAAATGGCAACAAACTTGTTGGAATCATCACAGATGGGGACGTTCGAAGGACTTTACAAAAATTCGATGACATAGATCGTCTAAAAGTAGAAGATGTGATGACAAAGAACCCAGTCAAAGTCCATTATACTTCTCTCCTTGGCGAAGCTCTTGCTCTAATGGAACAGCGAGAAAGCCAAATTAATGTTCTTCCTGTAGTGGACGAGAACGATATTTGCATCGGAGTGATTCGGCTGCACGATATTGTTAGAAGTTCGATTTGAATTTTCGTGACTTAAAGAAATTATATTCCTCGATTATTTTAAAGGCAAGATTATCCCAATTGGCTATCGATTTGTACTTTTCTATTCCTGTAATATATTTTTCGAAAGGTTCATCGAAAAACTTTTTAATAACCTTTGCTATAAGTTCGGGCTCTGGTTTATCGATAATTAACCCTGCTCCGTAGGGTTCTATCATTTCGTGCAGCCCGCCGGTACGAGTGGCAATCACTGGTATGTTGAAATGGTATGCAATGCCCACAATTCCGCTTTGAGTTGCTGTTTTGTATGGCAGCACACAAACATCAGCCGAAGAAAAGAAGGTTGGAACTTCGTTGTCAGCAATGTAGCGAACGAATAGTTTAACTCGGTGCTTAAGATTTAGTTTTGCAATTTGTTGTTCATACTTGTCGAAAGAAGTGTATGGTTCGCCAGCAACAACAAGGAAAAAATCTTCTGGCAGAAGAGTCATCGCCTCGAGAAGCAAATCCAAGCCTTTGTATTCACGAATAAAACCAAAGAATAAAAGAATCTTTTTATCACTAGGCAACCCAAGGAGTTGCAATGCCCTTTCTTTCTGGATTTTTTCCCCAAAATGGTCGTAAAGAGGGTGTAAGGTATTAATAAGATTTGCATCGGGTTTGAGATTGAGCAAATCCATCTGAACCGTGTTGCTCATCACGACGAACGAATGATTCTGTTCGAGAAAGAACTTGGTAAGCTGTCGAGCGAAAGGAAATTTCTCGTGCGGGCTGACATTGTCGAGTATTGAGATGCAAAAAAATGTTCGTTTCAGCTTTTTAAGGACAATACCTATGGAAGGAGCAAAAAAAGGCGTCCAGTATTTTGTAACAACTATATCTGGAGCAAATTCTTTAATTTTATTTGCAGTTGTGATGTAAGTCAAAGGGTTAACTGAATCCAAAACTGGAAAGGATTCGACAATTTCGCAATTTTCTTGCGATTGAACATATTGGGTCTTGCCCGGGAACAGCAATTTGGGATATTGACGTTTGAAATTGAAAGCTCGAACTTCTCCAAATTTGGACAAGGCGCGTAGCAACCGAGCATTGAATTGTGCTATCCCGCCACGAAAAGGATAAAAAGTCGATAGATACGCAATCTTCATATTGTATAAAATTATTCATTAGTAAGGACGTTTAATTTATAAATTTAAGTTAAATATTTTAAACGTGGGGAAAAGTTTAGTAGAACGGAAAATAGATGAATTGAATTTAAGTTGGTATAATTCTTACTATTGGAAGTACCAATATAATTTAAGCAAAGAATATATTGTTCCTTATTTAAGAATTATCGGATTTGAACCTCGAGGCAAATTTATCTGCGAAGTTGGAAGTGCCGAAGGCGGTGTTCTTTGTGCATTTGCAGAACAGAATGCACAATATTGTCTTGCAACAGATATCGTTGAAAGTCGACTTAATGCGGGACGACAGATTGCAAGTGCGCTCGATCTTCCGATTGAGTTCCGATGTCACAATATAATTTCGGATGAACTACCGGAACACTGGAAAGATGGATTCGATTTGATTCTACTTCGCGATGTTATTGAGCATTTGGAAAAGCCCGAAGTTGCTTTGCTTAAACTAAAAGATATGTTGAAAGATGGGGGACTTCTTTATGTCACTTTTCCACCTTACTATTCTCCTTTTGGAGGCCACCAACACCAAGTGCAAAATTTTTTCAGTAAAATTCCGTACCTTCATTGGCTTCCGACGCCATTATTTACAAAACTTATCAAAAATGGACGCCCTGCCGATGTCCACGAAGTGTTACGCTTGAAGACTATTCGATTAACTATTCGCAAGTTTCTTAATCTTGTCGAAAAAGTTGGCTTTGAAATTCTCGAATCCGAGTTTTTTTTGGTTCGACCAGTTTATAAATATAAATTTGGATTGAAAACAATGAAGTTACCCGGTAAGGCAACAATGTTATATTTAAAAGAAGTTATCGCAACCGAAGCTTCATTTGTTCTTGTAAAAAGAAGGCTTAATGGAACAAAATAGTTTAATCTTTGGTCGCAATCCCGTACTTGAAGCATTGAGAAATCGCCCCGAAAGCATCGAAAAAATATACATTCGCTATGGGACAAAGGGGAAAGCAATCGACAACATATTCCATTTGGCAAGAAAATTTAAAATTCCAGTTTCCACGCTCGACAAGGAGAAGTACTTGCGACTTGTAAAGCAATCTGAATTTCCCGACACGCAGGGAGTTGTTGCGATTTTGAGTGTAGTGAATTACGTCGAATTGACCACTCTTGTTCGAAATGCTTTTGAATCAACGAGAAAGCCAATTTTTGTACTTCTGGATAGAATTCAAGACCCGCAAAATCTTGGCGCAATAGCCCGAACTGCAGAATGCTCTGGTGTTCAGGGAATTATTCTCACAAGCGAAGATAGCGCTCCAATTACACCTTCAGTTGTAAAAGCAAGTTCTGGAGCTATTTTGAACATCCCAATTGCAAAAGTTAAAAGCCTTTCGATAACAATTGAGTTTTTAAAAGAAAATGGTTTCTGGGTGATTGGGACAGACTCGAATGCAAAATCGGTTTATTGGGAAACCAATTACGACTTTGCATTGGCGATTGTAATAGGAAACGAAGGCAAAGGAATTAGTTCTTCGATATTGAACAAATGTGATGTTGTTGTAAAAATTCCTTTATTTGGAAAGACAAGCTCCTTGAATGCTTCAGTTTCGGCTGGGATTATTCTTTACGAGGTTCTTCGGCAACGTGGTTTACCTGGGTCAAGATTACACCCAAAATGACCAAAACTCCTCCAATTAAGTTAGAAGTTGATAAAATTTGCTTTAAGAAAATTACAGAAAGAATTGTTGTAAAAACAGGTTGAAGATTATTGAACACACCAACATTACTTGCGGGAAGTCTTTTCAAGGCGTAATACCACAGCAGATATGCTACGCCCGAGGTCATAACCGCCAGATAAATGATTTGTAACCAATGGATTGGTTGTATCATCTGTATCTTTGAAAGGTCTCCAAATGCAATAGAAAATGGTAGATAAAGTATAAAACCTATAATCATTGCGATTGCAGTCGTGCGGATGCTACCGTATCGCTGGATTAATGGTTTTCCGAATGTTGAATACAAAGCCCAGCAAACACTTGCAACGAGGCCAATAAGATTGCCAAGGAAATATTCAGACTTAAGGGAAACCCCTCTTTCAATCAAAATCAAACTAATTCCTGCGAAAGCGATAATGACCCCCAAAACTTTAAATTGATTAACTTTTTCTTTGAGAAAAGTAACACCAATGATAAGGATGAAAACTGGACTCAAAGCGTAGGCGAGTGCAACATTCGGAGCCGTTGTCATTTTGATACTTACATAGAAAAGTAATTGATTCATTGGTACGTTCAACGCTCCAAGTACAAGGAATTTTGATATATCTTCTTTTTTTATAGCAAACAATACTTGTTTTCTAACTTGAAAGTAGATCAAAAACATTAAAGAAGCGAATAAACTTCTAAACAACAAAATTAAGGTTGGAGGCAAATCGAATGTGAGATTTTTTGAAAAAATGTGAGTGGTCGATGCAATTAACTGCTGAAAAATTAATAGGATGTAAATCATTTTATAAGCTCGAGGATTGTATTTTCTTGGTTGTCCCAGACATAAATATTTCTATATTTTTGCAACTCTTCGTAGAAAGTCGCCTTTTTTTGTGCAACCGAAATTATAATTTCTGCTAACTTTTTGGGTTCGATGTTGGGTTCGACTAACTCTCCGATATTACTATTTTGCAATATTGAGGAAATGGCTGGCAAATTTGTTGCAACAACAGGAATATTTGCTTGAATATACTCGAACAATTTATTTGGTAGAGCGAGATTGTACGAAAACGAAACTGGCTCGATAAGGCACAATCCAACATCGCATTCGCTTGTGTAGTTTAGTAATTTTTTGTAGGGTATCTCTCCAAGGAAGTGTATGCGATTCTCAAGATTTAGAGCTTGCGATATATTTTGGTATTTTGCCTTCATTGCACCGCTTCCAGCAATAACTAAATGTAAGTTTCCCGCATATACCAAAGATTCAATTGCAACGCCAATTCCACGGCCTTCGAGAAGAGCGCCTTCGTATATTGCGAGGATGTCTTGTTCTGCGAGGTTGAGATTCTTTCTTAAATTGACCGATTCTGTCTTTTCGATTTTTTTTGGGTAATTATAAATCACGAAGAATCTTTTACTTGGGAAAACTTGTGATAGATAATCTCTGTCCAATTCGCCAGTTACAATTATGCTGTCGACAAATCGAACAAAGTATTTTTCGAAATACTTCAAAAATCCTTGTTTTAAAGGGAATCGGGTCAAACTTGCAAGATTGGAGTAAATCTCCCTTGAATCGTATATAAGTTTAACGTTATATTTCTTTTTGAACTTAACACCAAGGGGGAGTGAATAGATATCGGAACAAAGGATAGATTTTGGTACAATTTTGTCCAAAAAATAATTTCCCTTCCGGTTGAATTCTAAAATCTTAATATAAGTTCTTAAATTCTCAGGAATATTAATAAAAAATGCATTTTGGTTGATAGAAAGAAACTCTTTGGAATCGAGCGAAATAGAGGCAATTTCAAGTTTCAATTTTGTAAAAGTATCGATGAAGTTAGACAATCGTGCGTCGAATTCAATTTTGTTCAAGGCAAGTATTAAAACGTCTGCCAACAATTTCTTCATAATCAATCACTGAATTTGAAATGATAAGTGCTTCGAAGAATTCCTCGAGAATTGAAGCGTTCCTTGAAGTTAATCAAACTTAAAGCCGGTGTCATTGGGTCGGGGGATTTTGTATCTTGGGATACGCCAATGTCGACCCATTCGAACCCATTTTCAATTGCCCAACGGACAGTTTCGTACATAATCAGATAGACTGGTTTCAAATGTTCATATTCGTAGAGTAACATATTGTAGAAACACAAAACCACCTTGGGATTACAAATAAATAGCCAAGAACCAGCAATTGGTTTGTCCTTGAAGTAAACCATATTTAACCGTACTTTGTTAGGAACAAGACGCGAAATGCGAATCATATCCTCGAGCGAATGGGTGGGTTTTGCATTGTGTTTTGCTTTGTTTTTCACAAGTATATCATTGAATGAAGCGTAGTCGTTACTTTCACGGATGGAAATATTATTTTCTCGTAATATTTTGCGAATTGTTTTCCTTGCAGTTTTGTCGAAATATGTTATGAAGTCTTTTTCGAACCGTAAATGGATGGCGTGGCTTATATAATGCAATTCAAAATCGAAACGACGGTATAGCATTGCATATTCAATATGCTGTGTTGTAACCTTGTTGTAAATTATTGGAGGTGGAATAAGGAAAATTTCTTTGAAGCCGTTTCTTTCGAAGTACTCCATCATCGTATCGACCAAACGAAGCGATTTTTCGAAAGGTAAGTCCTCGGTGACCAACGAGCCATAACTTGCTCCAACTGGCGACCAAAACCTTTTTTGGTCGACAATACCGCCGGGCAATACTGCGAGAAGTTTACCATTTTCAAAAAACATTAGATGGTTGAAATTGAACTTTCCTGGTGGATGGTATTGAAGAAACGATTGGAGATGGAAAAGAGTACCATTGTTAGAGTTTTCTACAAAATTGTCCCAAATGTTTCGATACTTTTCTTCGTATTCGACAACTTCTATTTTGCCCATTTTATTAATTAATAAAAAGGCAAAATTAGTTTAATTTAATTTAATCGTCGGCATTAGCCAAAAAAGAAACCTCGGACTTTTTGATTAAATCATAGCAAGTCCGAGGTTGTTTCGTTGTGGGGGTTGCACTAACGAAAATTTAATATTTTTGTTAATAAAAATCCTTTGTTTGTGTACAATTTAACAAAGTAAACTCCAGATGGATATTCTAAAAAATCGATTAGAATTGGTTGGCTTGTAAAATACATTTGCAAAATTCGGTTCCCAACAATATCAAACACTTCTATTTTAGATGTTGGTTCAGCACTTTGAATTTCAAAAATGTTCGAAGAAATTTGAATAATTTCCACTGTTTCGTTGCTTACATCGACGGAATTAATGCCTTTGAGTTTAAATTGATAAACCTCGGACCAATCGCTTTCGAGAATCCCACTTATAGCTTTCACGCGCCAGTTGAACCAAGTTTCTGCTGGTAGATTATCGAGTACGAAAGTATTTTGGTTATAAAGAACTTGCCGCTTCATAATGAATTCGAAATTCTCATCGTAGGCAATTTGAATTTCGTAGAATGCATTTGCTGTGGTTTTCTCCCATTCAAATTCTATTGGCGTTGAGTTTAATATTGTACCTTGGGCTGGAGATAGCAACTTGGGTTCGCGTAAAGCAGTAGTAAATGTATATGTTTCAGACCAAAAACTATTGAATGATTTACGCAAAGCGCGTACACGCCAGAAAAAGCGAGTACCGTAGGCAAGATTTTGGACAGAGAAGCAAGTGTCGAGAAGTTGTGTATCGATTATTTTGTTGTTGAAGAAATTGTCGGTAGAGATTTGGATATTGTAACCTTCGGCGTTTTCAACAGAAAGCCAGACAAGTTTATCTATCAATTTTACGTTAACTGAATTATTATCGGGGAATTTTAAAGTGGGCGGAGGTAGATAATTTTCAGGGATAGTTTTGAACCAAGAAGGGGTGGACCAACGGCTTTGCAAGCTGGAGTTGTAGGCTCGAACGCGCCAATAATATTTTGTAGAGTAGGCAAGATTAGAGTATTGCACAAATCTTTGATCAGAGACATTATAACTAATAACTCCAAATTCGAAATCACTTTTTTCACAGATTTGCACTTCGTAATTGCTCGCGCCTTGGACAGGCTCCCATTGCAATAATCCACTTATTGGTGCGAGAGTGTCGGCAAAGGGTGGACGCAAAAGCTTGGGCGATGGGAGTTCAGTAGTAAACTTAAAAGGATTCGACCATTGGCTTTTTCCAGTTTCGCCGGTAGCTCGAACTCGCCAATAGTATGTTGTTGCGTAATCAAGCCCAGTGTATTGGTAGACGGTTTGCTTTAAATCCACAATTTCGATAATATTATCAGTAAATTGGCTGGACTTTGAAACTTGTAAATAGTAGTGGATAGCACCGGGAACGGGAAGCCAGTGTAATTCTCCTTCGATTGGAACACTCATTGCGTTGTCTGTAGGGGATTGTAGCAATGGAAACGCAAGCATCGTTTTGAACCATCTAACTTCGGACCACATTCCGTATTGTTCGCCGCGAAGCAAGCGAACTCGCCAGAAGTACACGGTGAAATAATGTAAATTTGAAATTTCCACAGTTGAGTTATTTACAATCAGATCAAATTCAATATTGACAAATTGGCTATCAGTTGCCAGTTGAATTTGGTATGACCAAGCATTGGAATTAGCAGCCCAAGAGAATTGCACTTTCAATGGCATATCGAGCGAACTATCGTTGGGAGCAAAAAGGGTTATTTTTTCAAAAATAGTAGTAAAAGATCGGACCTCGGACCAGTCGCTCGCACATATTTCGCGCTCGGCACGAACACGCCAATAGTATGTTTTACCCGGTTGTAAATTAGAGTTAGATAATGTATAAGTTGTATCAGAAATATTTTCAATCTCGAATAAAGGATTTTGGAAGTTTTGCGAGGTAGAAATTTGCAAGCGATACTTTTCACCAACAATAAACTTATTCCAAACAAATTTTGGTGAAATTGAAACATTGATAGCGTTGTTTTCTGGATACACTGGCTTTGGAACGCCGATTGAAACTGTACCAATACAATATTCACCAACACCTGCAAAAGGCGACTCCAAACGATTATTATTGCTGTTATAATAGGTGCTCAATTCGGTAAAAGTACCAAATCCCTCGCCCTGACGATAATATACCTTCAAACTTTCAGGCTGTGAAAATCCACTTAAACCATCAAGGTTGAAGTAAATGGTTCCAGCGATGGAACTTGAACTCTGTTTTGTGACGACCCAGCGATAGGGTATAGCCGAGCAGGGTCCGCCTTGCGAAAGATTGTGGGGAGAATAGTAATGCTTTTCAACAGTGTAATTAGCTGAATTATTTAAATTACTTACCTGAAAACTTACATTAGTGTTATATTTTGAATTACTGAAGTTGTATATTCCAGTTGAAGCGATTGAATGTGAAACAACATCCATTTTGTATATATGGCGAAATGCGCGATAGGTTCCAAGTCCAGAATAGAATTCGAGAGCAATTGTCCCGTCCGGTGTAACCTCGGAAAGCAAATAGTTATGACCACCTTCGGAGGATACACCACCCCAAGCAATTAATGTATTCCCGTTTGGAAGTCTTTGTGCACTGCCCATTGCACTGGAAATTATGTTGTTAGGGGCGCGGTATTCCCAGACTTTTGTCACGCGTCGGTTTGCTTCATCAATCTGGTATTCCACTGCACGCGAAAATGGCGATGGTCGTAGGTTGCCATTGTCGAAAAGCAAGATGTTGCCGTTGAAAAGTTCCCGCGGGTCGTGTTGGTGGCTAAAACCGAAAAAGTTGTTAATAGTATCGTTAACGAAAATAAATTGATTGTTTCGACATTTGCTACCGCCCATTCGCCAGATGATTTCTCCCGTCTGACGATTGATTTTGGTTATTTCGTCAAGATGTCGACAAGAGATAAGAAGGTTACCGTCGCTTAGCAACTCAATAGAATTGATGTGAAAAGGTCGAATATAGTTCGATGTGAGTTCGATATCTTCGGTGGCATCAGTTATAGAAAAGTGTTCAATTGCACTCCATTCCCAAACGACCTGTTTCGTTCGATAGTTAATTTCCTGAATTTTGAAATTATTAACTCGACAATATGGATGTCCATTGGGCACAATTCGGCTCATATCGATGATAGTATCGGCTTCGGCAATGACCATATAATTTCCATTAGGGAGGATAAGGAAATCGTGCCAATCTGTAGTATACCCAACGGCATGGACTGTATCGACAACATTTAAATTCGAATCTAATACCAAAAATCGACCAGAAGCGAAATCGAAAGCAGAAAATTTGCCGTTTGGATGAACTTGGAAATTTGTAAATCCTTGACGAAATCCTCCTAAATTTTTGTAATAGGCTTTGTAGCCAGCGTTGTCGTAAAATGCTAAATTGAGGTTATCCATCGGAGCAAGTAAAATGTAGCCAGGCGATGGATTGTGCCATATTGACCTTTGAATCAATAGACTATCTGTACCGCAAATAATAGACTTAGTTAATATTAAAAACAAACTTAAAAAAATTGGAATTTTATTTTTCATAAAAGCCTCAATTATTTCGAAGGATTATCTGCTGAGTTAAACTGCCGTCGTTAGTGTCCAATAGTATCAAATAAACACCAGTTGCAATATGGCTAATGTTTATTGTAAACATACTATCATTACTAGTTTGCGGTTTCCCTTCGGCTACTATTCGACCAAGAGCATCAATAATTTTGTAAGATTTTACTTCATTATTTTGGATCGCAACAAAAATTGTGCGATCAGCGGGATTGGGATAAACAATAAAACTTGATTTGGTCTCTTCAACGGAACTCGGTTCTTGTATTGAAAAATTCCCGCTTTCAGCAAACATATTTGGGACCTTTAACGAAGTAATTCGTATTTTGTAATTGCTTGCTGGTTCAATTATGTTTTGTATTTTCCAAGAATATTTACCATAGACACTATAAATGGAATCTACAACATTGAACAAAGGAGAATTTCCTTGGTAAAGTGTTATCATAAAATCTGGATCGAGGTTGTGTTCCCACTCGATTGTATAGTCGTTTTCCTTTATCCAAATATCCGCAGCTTTTGGCGAGAGAATGCGTAAATATGGTTCTTTGACTTCGAAGGAAAAGGGTTCGGACCAATCGCTTTGCCCTTGTTTATTACTACAACGAACTTTCCAGTAGTACTTTCCGGCGGGTAGCGGAGAGATTTTCAATATGTTTTCTTTCAAGCCGTTTGAATTGTAAACAACGTAAACAAAATTTTCATCTTTTGATACCAATATTTCGGAGGAAGTAACAACATTTCTGGGTGTCCATTGAAATGTGATGTCTTTAGTGTTATTCAAAATTGCGTTGTTGAATGGAGCAGTCAGTATTGGAGGTTCAGGTCTATTTTTGAAATCGCTTGTTGCAATGATATATTCGCCGTCGAGCGAGTTGATTTCTGCTGAAAGAATACCATTTTGTTCGTCGAAAGAGGACGGAAGTTTCTCGAAAGGTACATTCGCCGAAACTCTTCGCCAGATGGAAAGGTTCTTCCTGTGTAAAAGCATTGGATATTGGGACAATGAAATTACAATTTTGCCGGTTGCTTGCTCGATATTGTTGGTTGATACGATAATCTTGTATGGGTTAACAAGTGGTGTTTCGCCAACAAATCTTGGATACATTGGAGCATAGAAGTACTTTGAAACTGTAATTTCCGAGGGACTTTGGTCTATTAGTTTTGAAAAGACAATAGTAACGCCAGTTTCTTGTTCACGATTGTTAAAATGTAAACTATCATAAGGGGGTTGATTGGGATTTACTATCGATGAAATTTCACTTTTGGTAATTACGACCTCGGGTTGATTGGGTGGATAAGGATATCTATATGCTCGATATGAAGTTACTTGGAAAGTTACGCCTTTTGGAAATGAAAGTTCAAATTCAATTTCACCTTGTGGGTTAACTTCGGTAACATTTCGTATGTGTCCTTGAGTTACACCACCCCAACCAATTACGGTGTTGCCATTGGGCAAGCGTTGAGTCGAGCCCATAGTTTCGCCATAGATGTCTGGATTGTTTCGGTATTCCCACACTAATTCTGCAGTCATATTTGTTTCGTCGAGCCTATACTCAACTGCTCGAGAATATGGGGTTGGGTGTTGATTACCGTTGTCGTAGAGGGTGATATTTCCGTTTGGTTGCCTGCGAATATCGTGTTGATAAGAAAAGTAGTTTGGGGCGTTTTCGGAATGCTCGTTGATGAAAGTAAACATATTCTTTTTCCCGCCCAATCGCCAAATTATTTCACCAGTTTCGCGGCTGATCTTGGTTATTTCAGAAATATGACGAGATGAAATTAGCAAATTCCCGTCATAATCAAGTTCAACAGCATTGATATGTACCGGGTCGAGCGCAATACCATTCAAAGGTGCATAAGTATCGGTCATTGGAATATGATCCCAACTTCTCCATTGAAAAACCACATTTTTGTCGGCGTCGAGTTCTTGAATTATACTGCCAAGCACGATAGCATTTGGATTCCCACCCGGAACGACTTTGCTCATATCAATTGGCTGTGGGTCGTATGATATAAGTAAATAGTTCCCGTTGGGCAACATTTTGAAATCGTGAAAATCGGCAATATATCCTCCTTTGCATTGCACTGTATCGATTACTTCAAGATTTTCATTCATAACTTCCATATGTGCTTCAGCCCAGCCCCAACCTTGTGGGATATGGGATGTGATAATCCTTGCATTTGTTATTAATCCGTTGGGTTGCATTTTGAAATCGAACCCGGGCATAGGTACTTTTTTATATTTTATCGGATTGCCATTGTTATCGAGAATCATAAGATAGCTTCTCTCGGCTCCCATTCCGAAGTTTGCAATGTAAATGTAGCCGGGTGCTGGATTTCGAACCGAATTGATAATTATTTTGGGAAAATCGGCTGGTATAGTGTCGCTTTGAATTTCATCAATCTGGTTTAATTTTTCTTTTGCGAGTGTGTAAGCCGAAAGCTCGGGGAATTTGTCTGCGAACAATGTTGTGAAGAGCAATTTTTGCTGCTCGGGTGTAACTTTGCTGGTCGTAAATACATATTCTTTTTCGAAAAATTTGACTTTGACTTTTTCTTCAGTCGCGAAAGAGGAAGTGGTGGAGAGCGAAATAGTTTTCCCGTCTTTTGATAAGGAGTACTTAAATTGATGGTTCCCACTTTTTTCGCCAACGATATTGATATTTTTCTCGATATCGTTTTGTTGGATTGGTCGGGCAAATTTCAAAATGATAGGTGTTTCAACTGAATTAAGAACGGAATTTGGTTTTGGATAAACATAAGTAATATCAAAAGAAAATAAGTTAAAAGATGAGAGAACAAGGATAAAAATTGAAAAAATTAAAGCCATAAGTTCCTCACTAATGCTTTTAAAAACATATAACACTTTTTTTGAGCCTTTTGTTACATTTTTCCTTATTTCTGTATTCTTAAAGTTTTTCATGCTTATCACCTCCTTTCTTTATTGATAAAATTCCATGCTTGAGATAAATTAACTTGTAAATGTATCTATGAAAGTTTAGTAAAGATTTTGTAATTTATTTTGTAGTGTGAAGAAAAGAATCTTGTAGATTAAACCATTACAAGAAATTAATTACTTTTTTGGGAAGAGATGTATATAAAAAAAGTATATTTATTAGTTTTTGTTCTACACTAGACCGTTCTTTATAGCATAGTGGGTCAACTCTGCGTTGTTTTTCATCTTCATTTTTTCGAGAATTCTAATTCGGTACGTGCTCACGGTATTAGAGCTCAACTGCAACTCCTCGGCAATCTCTTTTACAGTTTTTCCCGAGGCAATCAAACATAGAACTTGGAACTCTCGGTCGGAAAGTAACTCGTGGAGTGGCACACTACTTGTCTCTTCGAGTTTTTGTGCGAGAAGTTCAGCAAGATTTTCCGAAACATATTTTCGTCCCATTGCGACACGATGGATTGCTTCGATAAGTTCCTCGGGTTCGCATTCTTTGTTTAAATAGCCTGATGCACCAGCTTTAAGCAAACGCACAGCATATTGGTCTTCGGGATAAACAGTGAAAATCAACACAGGCAATTTTGGTTTGATCCTCTTGATGTCCTTTAGTGTTTCCAAACCATCTTTCCCCGGCATAGAGATGTCCAAAAGGACAACATCGTAATTGCCCTCTTGGATTTTTTCTAAAAGTTCGAAACCAGAACTGGCTTCGCCTGTGACCCGTAGATTTGGGTCGGACTCGATTATCTGTTTCAAGCCAGTTCGGACAACAGCATGGTCATCTGCAATTATTATTTTAATCATAGTTAATTTATTGGAATAGTTAATGTTACCGTTGTACCGACATTAGAAACTCCCTGAATTGTCAACTTGCCATCGACTGAATTTGCGCGTTCTTTCATTCCAGTAATTCCCAGCGACCTTTTTGAAGTAATGTCCTCTTGTTTAATTCCCTTTCCATTATCGGAAACTGCTAAAATAAGATTATTATCCACCACATCCAAACTAACATCAACTCGAGTTGCATTGGCGTGGCGTGCTATGTTTGTCAGAATTTCTTGAAATACTCGGAATACCACTATTGCTTTGGCTTCGTCGAGTTGTATATCTTGTTTTGTTAAGTTAATTCGACAACGAATTGCAGTTTGTCGTTGAAACTCTTTCGCTTGCCATTCGATTGCAGCAACTATACCAAAATGGTCCAATATGCTTGGTCGCAATTGTGAGGAAATGGAACGAACCTTTTTTATTGTTGTCTCGACCATTTCAATCAGTCTTATAAGTTTCTCGTGTAAAACATCCTCGCGAAGATATTTTTTCTTCAAAATCCAAGACATTTCAAGTTTCATTGCTGTTAGTAGATGCCCCAATTCGTCGTGGATTTCGAAGGCAAGTTTCTTCTTTTCCTCTTCTCGCAAAGATTCGAAATACAAAGCAAGGTTTCTCATCTCTTCCTGTGAAGCTTTTAGTTGTTCTTCGACTTTCTTCTGTTCGTTTGTATCGAGCAAAAAGCACCTTACATTCAATATTTTGCCTCGCTCGTCGGCTTCGTTTACGAATATACCTTTTATCCATAGAAACTCATTTTGCTTCTTAATTCTGAAATCAAGTTCTTTCGTTAAATTTGGAAAATGGAATAACTCCGACAAAGTCTCGTTAACTTTGAAAGAATCCTCGGGATAAATCAAATCAACAAACTTTATTTTTTGTTCGCTAAATTTATCATATTTCTCTTCTATCAATCCTTCGATTTTCCCAAGAAAATCTATTATATTGTATTCACTATCAATTGTCAACGATGCCACGTGAACAAATCTGTTGATTTGTTCCATTAGATTTTTCGTCTTTGTAAGTTCCTTTTGTAGTTTGTCGAACTCGCTGATGTTTTCTATAAACGAAACTCTGTAGGCGATATCCGTGGTCTCGCTTTGAACATTAAATAGTGAAATTTTATATTTTCCATTTTCGCTTTTATGTTCAAAGGATTTCCGGGCAAAGTCGTTCTCGGCAAGACTTTCTCTTCGAACGCGATTCATAATTGATTTATCTTGCTTAAAAATTTCTTTTGCCTGTTGGTTTTCGATAAAAGTAGCATCGTGCTCGCTGTGAATAATTATTCCAAAAGGAAGTACATCGAAGACTCGACCAAGAATTTCCGCCGTTTGGTATTTTTTAAAGTCCTCTATGGTAACTCCTTCAATTGGTTTTAAAACAAGGATAAACACATTTTCTACCGATTTCAAAGGGGAAATTTGACAGATCACAGAAATAGGATGGTTCATTTTCGCCGTCTTTGCCTTGGCAATTATTGTTTGGGTCTTGTTGTTTAAAAGATTTGCCAGAATGCTTTCAAAAAGAGTTTGTTGCTCGAAAATTAGAAAATCTTTCAACTTTTTAATTTCGGGTGTATTGCTGTCGATTTTTAGAAAATCGATGGCATTTTTGTTACACGAAATTATATCAAGAGCTCTGTTAATTAAAAAAATTGGGATTGGAATGTCGGCGACAATTTCATCAAGTTTTTGAATTTCCGAGATTGTTTGTTTGCTTTTAGCTTCCTCTATTTCATATTGAACATTTTGAATGAAATTCAAAACATTTCGTCCACCATTTAAATTTACTGGCAACGAGACTATCTTGATTGTTCCAATCTTATTGTGCTTTTTGTTTGCAAAAACAATACTTTCGTGAAAATCCAAATCTTGTATTGACTTGATAGCGGGACAATTTTTGCAAACAAATTCATTGTTAAAAAGTGCTTCGTAGCATTTTGTTCCATCGGATTTGAAAAGATTTTTTCTGAATGCTTCATTGTACCATAGCAAGTTAAAATCTTCATCAATCAGATAGACAGGTGTTGGAGAATTGAAAAAATTAGAAAAATTTGTGAAAACGGAAGGAGATTCTTCTTTCTTCTCATTTCGAAAAATGTTTACAACTTTTTTAAAGAAATATTTCAATTTTTCAACTCCTAAATCCATATTTATTAACAACTTCAATTTAAAATTATTGTTTTACAACTAGGAGTTATTCGACAATTTCAACTTCAAACTCCAACTCTATGCCGAATTTTTCGCGGACATCGTTTTGAATTGTTTTTGCAAATTCAAGTATTTCGCGGCCTTTTTTTACGCCATAGTTTACGATTACGAGCGCATGTTCTGTATATGTCCCAACATTGCCAATCCTTTTACCTTTCCAGCCAGCCTTTTCAATCAACCAACCAGCGGGGATTTTGTATGCATCGCTCGAAAGTTCAAAAAATACAAGATCCTCGAATTTTTGTTTTATTGTTTCGTATGTTTTTTTGTTGACAATTGGATTTTTGAAAAAAGAACCAGCATTGGGGTACTTTTCAATATCGGGCAGTTTTGAAGTTCGCAATTTACAGACCTGTTCGAAAACATATTTTGGATCGGGCTTGACAAATGGAAATTTTTTTACAAGTTTCTTTAATTCTGGATAGGTAAGATTCACATTTGGTTTTTTAGATAATCTAAATTTTGCCGAGGTAATAATGAATGTCCCTTTCCAATCTGTTTTAAAGATCGAACTTCTATATCCAAACTTACAATCTTGGTTCTCTAATTCAAAGAAATGACCAGTATTTGTATCGACCCCACGAACCTCTTGCACAAACTTTTTCAACTCGACACCATAAGCACCGATATTTTGAGCGATTGCTCCACCAACATTGCCCGGAATTAATGCAAGGTTTTCCAGCCCAAAATAATTGTTTTTTAATGATATTTCAACAAATTTATGCCAGTTTACACCGGCGTCGACTTGCAATAGGATAAAATCCTTGTTGTTTTCTACTATACTGATGCCGCGATTGGCAAGGTGGACAACAATTCCGTCGTAATCATCAACGAAGAGACTGTTTGAACCGCCACCGAGAAAATAACTTTTGCTTTTATGAAAAACATTCGATTCCAACAATGAGAGAATTTGATACTCATTTTGAATCGAGCTATAGTATCTTGCCCGCGAATCTATTGCAAAAGTGTTTTTTGATTTTAACGAAACGTTTTCTTGTAAAGTAATCATAAAAATTTAAATTATTAAAATTTCAACAATCTAACAACATCAAATCTTTGAATCGAAATTCTGTGTTTGCAAAAAAACTCAATGCTATTTCTATTTTATTATCAATAGTATTCATTCAATAAAAAAAGGGGTTTTCGAACCCCTTTGGACTAGTTAATATGGTTGCAAGTTCTTATTTTTCTGCTTCGAAACTTTGTTTCTTTTCCTCGGGGAAATTGTAAGTTAGTTTATCTTCGTAAAGTTCCTGCATTGCTATAATCGTTGGTTTTGGTATATTATCGAACTCTTTGCTAATTGAATATTGTTCGAAATTTGTTTCTCCGGTCTCCGATGAGGTTTTTACCTCGGCAAGCCGCGTGTTAAGTTCTTGCTTCAATATGTCGTTAATCTGACGAGCTCGTTTGCCCATTGCAACAATCGATTCATAAAGAATACCTTTTTCGGTCTCTTTCATTCGAACTAAAATTGGATTAATTGTTCTTTTGTATTTCATCTTTCCTTCCACTGTTTTTTGTTCGAAATTGTTAAACGAAAAAATAAAATAATTATTTAAATAGATACACAATTTAATAAAACTTTATTTATTTTTAATAATTTTCTTGAATCAAATATTAATCGAAACCGGAGGCATTTTTAAAGCAATAGGTTCATATTAAATATTCTAAAAGGATATTAGTTGGGCAAGCAATACAGAATTGTGAATACAAAATCAAATTGAATTGCATTTGCTCAAAGTTTATTCTCTTTCATAATAATTAGTTCTTAATTCACGGGGGAGAAGAAAATGAAAGGCGCCTTTGTCCCGGTGTCTTTTAAATAAAGCTGAAGTTGCTATACCTGTGAAGAGTTTAACGTTAATATTGTTATTATCAACTGAAACAACTTGCCAAGTCCTGCCGGCTAAAGCGAAGATTTGATCGAAAACACCTGCAATAGTTCCTATTTTTTTCCCAGAGTTTATGTCTATTACATTATATTTATTCTCATCTGGGATATTTGAGTGTATGCGACCCTTCTCCCCCATATCATTAAGACGCGAGGAAGCAAACCAACGACGTGCAGAGTATTCAATCAATCCCTCTTTTCTTAAGTGGTTTAAAATTAGTTCAACGTCTGAATTAAACTCACAAAGAGGTCCAAGAATACGCAAAAGAGAGTCTGTAGAAACACCATTTCGATGTTGATAAAGATATGAAAGAATTTGTTGTACCAATACCGACAAATCAGGCTCGTAATTTTCCATTGGTAAATTTCCAGATGAAGCCACATTGAACATAGCTTCGATCAAATTTTTTTCCTCATCAGTTTCAATTATTACTACCACATTAATGAAGCCTTTTCTTCGGTTGCCTCTTCCTATACGCTGAAGAAGAGAAGAAATGCTCCATGGAATCTCTGCAAGGACAATTACGTCAATATCACCAATATCTATTCCAACCTCCAAAGTTGAAGTTGCTATGCAAACGGCAACTTTATTCTCTTTCATTACTTTTTCTGCTTCTTCACGAATTTTTCTGCTAAGACTTCCGTGGTGTGCTACAACTGGATATGGATGCCACATATTACTAAGCACTAAAGATAGTTTTTCAACTGATTCACGGTAATTGCAAAACCAAAGCAATTTTTTCCAACCTTCTTTTTTAGAGAGATGAAACAGATTTTCAAGAGAATTTATAATATGATATTTTATAGGTCGCTCTTTGCCTATTTTTACAACCTCCAATTTCTCCAATTGATCTATATATCTTGTGGCTATTTGGAAAGGGCTTACAATAGTGGCTGAAAGTAGATGAACAGAAAAATACTTGTTTGTAGCAATTTCTTTAAGTCGTCGCAGAAGTATTCTTAATTGATCGCCTCTGTAAGTGTTATCCAAAATATGAATTTCGTCCAAAACAACTGATTGCAGATTTTTAAAAATATTTGGGCGTCGACAAATTAAAGAATCTAAAGATTCTGGGGTTGTGATAAGCAAATTTGGAAGATTTTTGGTTGAAAGATAAGGTTTATCCCCATGTTTCAAAGCTGTGGTTATTCCCATATCGCTTAATGAACCTTCTATTCGTGCAAGCGTATCATTTGCTAATGCACGAGTCGGAACAATATACAAAATAGCTAAGCCATCCCAATGTTCAGTTTTGAATTTTTCAGCCAAAGGGGCAACAATTGCTTCTGTCTTGCCGGTGGCGGTTGGCGAAGCAACCACAACATTTTTATTATCCAAAACCTTTGGGATTGTTTTCTCTTGGACCTCTGTTGGTTTTCCAAATCGTGTGAAAAATGGAAGCCACGAGTGTTGAAGTTTGTCACGAATCTTTTTGACACTATCCATCAATTTTTACTCGCTTGAATTAATTTTGAATCGCTCTATATCAAGCGCTTCAACCAGACCTTTTATGAACATTCGAGTTTTTCCAGCTCTCGAAGCTGCCCTACGAAATACCTCATCAAAAGTGTTGGGTTTTATTGAAAAATCGTAAGCTTTGGAATAAACCGAAGAAACTTTTTCAAAAACATCTTTTAGAGCCTCGTCTGTTAATGGTTCTAATTCAATTATCCCTCCCTCTTTATCTTTACCTAACACCTCGAGAAAGAGAAAGAGGGTTGAAAGAGAATCTCTTGGGAATTCTAATGAAGTGAAAGCAAAAAGTAATTTAACTCCACTGGGCGTTCTGTAGAGAAATGGTATTTTAAAACTTTTACCAACCTTACAATATTCAGATTTAGAAATTCCATCCAAATAATTTTCATCATTAAAGGCTATCTTAGCTAACCCACTCAAGAAGTTTTCGGCTTTTTCCAATTGGTAATTGTAAAGATAGTTATTAACTGATTCTGCTTCGTCAAATACTAACAATAAACCCTTGAGCCCAAAAACTTCTTTTGCAGCCCATCCTAAACTACTTAAAATGTAACAATAAATGTTTGCGGTGTTACTATAGTCATAAAGACCAGGCACAAACTTGTATGGGTTATTTGCAATACTCCAATTAACGTTTGTCTGTTCTTGTGGTTTTATCCCAGAATTTGCCTCGATCCAGTCCCAAAATTCCTCTAAGTGGGCATAATTATAAAAATATTTTAAATAATAATTGTCTTTAAAAATACCTTTTCGAATAGATTCTTCCAGAAAATCGCGAAAACCTTTGATTTTACAATCAAGTTTTGAATAATATTTGAAATTCTTAATCAGTCGATTATAAACTCGTTTAGGTTTGAAAAAAGGGGTTTCGTTTGGGTCGATTTCTACCCAAGCAACAGCAAATTCATTTTTAAGCGCATAATATAATGCATATTGAATGAGATGTGTTTTACCAGTTCCATATTCACCAACTAAAAACAAAGTGTTGGATTCTAAAGCATTCAACCATTTTTCTATCCTTTGAATTTCCTTTTCTCTGCCAAAAGTAAACTCTCCTACACAGTCGAAGGGAACAATACCTAAGCGAAAGGACTCAATCATTCGTCGAGCAGTAAATTTTTCGGTCTTGTTTTCGTGAAAATTTTCTTCAACAAATGTCAGATCTTCGATGATTTCGTAATGTAGTGTTAATTCCTTTTTTTGTGCAACTTTTTCTAATTTCTCTTTATTTTGATTAAGAACAACTGGGCCTAAATTTTTAAAATTAACTTCAATAAGATATGTTTGTTGCCCCTCGTCAATTATCGGCTTAATTGATATTATCTCTCCTACGCCTAAAGTTGGATGTTTAACCAAGTCTCCAATTTTGAAAGACAAAGAAGTTTCAATAGGTTTTACATCGCTCTTCCTAACCCAACGAGTAAAACCAATATCAAACTCGACCAGTAGTTCGAATTCTTTGTGGCGTGTTTG
>JBAMMD010000071.1:112753-189246 GCA_039793965.1 Kapaibacterium sp. (SeqCode)
AGCAATAGTATCTATTGTTTTTACAACATCTTCGCCCACAAATTGATAATCGTATGCAATTTCATAAATATTCTTTAACTTTAGCCCTACATTCTTTAAAAATTCCGTGCGTTCAATTTCAATCTTTTCCAGATCAATTTTAACACCAGTGGGATTCATCTCATCAAAAACAGTATCCACTCGTTGTTTCAATGCCTCATAGATTTGGGTTTTACCATCTAAAAAATCTGTATCGGGAACAGCATAAAATAACATTGCACCGTTGAAGTCAGTATGTCCACAATGGTCAATAAGTACCCGCAAGTTATTTAAATGTTGCTCTTTGTATTTACTGCTTAGACTAGGCAAACGCTCTGCTTCATCAAAAATAATAATTAGTCCAGAGTAGCCAATTTCTCGAATCCATTGCAACAACGACCTAATCATTGCAAATGCAGTAGTTTTGTCAATTTTTTGCAATATGCCAAATTTGTTATGAATCCATCTGTTGTATCCCTCGCCTCGTAGCCATTGACACACATTTAAAAAATCTTGCTCTCGATTGTCTAAAAGTGCTTCAAATGCTGATTTTATTGCCTTGGCAAAACTAATACTCTCAATACGAACTATACGCTCAACATTTGTCATTAATACTTCTCTCATTTCTTCATTTGATTTGTACAATTTGTAATATTTCTGATATTCTGTGCTGAACCAAGAGCGCAATAAACTATCAATACCCTTTTCATATCCCGATGAACGTTCCTCCGGTGTTAATGGAGGCACAAGTCTTTTTACAATGGCTTGATAAACAAGTTCTAATTTATAAAATGGAGAATCATCCGGATTCAATTCAACATAAGAAACAACAAAGTTATGCTTCCAGGCAATTTCACGCACATTATAAAGGAAGTGTGTTTTACCACTACCATAAACCCCCAATACCATTTTGAAAGAAGAGCCCCCATCTTTAATAAAGGAAGCGAGATATTCCTTTTCTATGACTGACAAATATGTATCCAAACCTACAGTGAAATATTTAGCACCATTTTCTGGAGGTATTCCATTTGCACCAACGATATCTATTATTTCTCGAGCAGTTTTTTTGTCAGGTTGATTCATTTTTACTCTCTTTAAAAACTACATAAGAATATGAACTACCGTTGCCTTTTTCGTCATTTGGAATCCAAAGAAACCCAGACCGCTTTGTAGTTTCCGATCTCGTTGCAGTTCTCAACACCCATTCATATTTGAAAAGTTTATTTGATTGGTCATTACGAAAACGATACAAGTCGAAGCTGAAATCGGCTCGGCTATACCCGGAAAAATTCTCTCGTTTTGGGTCTTGATGGAATCGTGGACTCTGTATCAAAAAAGCTAATTCTACCAATACTTCAATTATCGGTGCCTTCTCCCCCGTTTTATTACCTACCACCCGGTTGTAAGCAATGTGTAATTTTTCGGAAAATTCATCTTTTTCCAATTTGGAACCCAGATTCTTTCTTAATTTTTCAATTTCTTTGGCAATTTTTTGAGCTGATAACGGGCATTCTTTCAATTTTTCTTGCTTTGGTCCAAACCAGATTGTCGCCTTCCAGGTGTCGAAATTTACTTCAATTGTAAAAAAACTAGTCTTAAGTTCTGGGATGTGTCCCGAAAGTTCAAGCCCGATATTCTTTAACTGTTCTTCAAGATCAATTCCTAATTTTGATTTGTATTTTTCTGCAACTTCGTTTAGCTGGGTATTGTACTTGTTTAGCCATTCTTTAACAATCTGGATATTACTTTCCATTTCGAAATTGCTTAAAATTTTTTCTAATTTTGTCAATCGAGATCGGAGTTTGTGAAAATTTTCTTCTCGTTTACTTTCTAAATTTGAAATTTCTTTTAACAACTGGTGGACTGATTGAATGTTTTGTTTTTTCTGAGAAAATGTTTTAAGTATTTGTTCCAAGTTTATTTCCATAATTTTACCCTTTTAAAACTAATTTTCAGACCTTTTTTGTTCTTTATTAATTCTGGCACGGCTAAATTAGGGTTTTTAAGTAGATTCTTTTATCAATCCCTAATTTGGCGTGGTTGTCCAGACTTTGTATTGATTTCAATATTTTTTTTAATTTTTTATCAACCAAATTACAATTTTAAAAAATTTTTTGTTTATTTGCAAATTCTAATAAATTTTTGATTCTTAACCACGCTTTCTTCTTTTTGCGAATGTTATGGAGTAACCCCAAAAGCCAATTAGTCATTGATCGTTGTAACTTTCTTTGCAATATTTGTTTATTATTATTGTCTTTTAAAATTATTTTATCAACTTGTAATTAAGATTATGAAAATAAATGTCTTAGTATTGGTCCTCTTGCTTTTATGTAAAACATTTACATTATTTGCTCAAACGCCTCAAGAGGAGCTTGCAAGGATAGTAGAATCTTATCGAATTCCATTTGATTATCAATGGTACAAGCCACAGCAACGCTATGTTGAGTTCTTCACAAGCAAGGATAAAATTTATTTCGTTGTTGCCGACAGCATTTTCAAATATGAAAGCACATTTTCGAGCAAGCCACATAAGTTTTTTCATCTTCTGCATAAAGGCAAAGAAATTCCAATTTATATTGCATCAAATAATGAAATTCTTGATGCCGGGGACACACTCTTTTTCGTTGGGTCAAGACCCGTTGGAGATACAACCTGGCTCGATCCATTTTCAAAATACGAAGTTTTCTTCCTAACATACGACGAGTCAAGCGAAGGGCTACGATTTTCTACTTTTCAAAATTCTATGGAATCAAATAAATTGGAATATATCCTCGTAAGAAAGCATTTCGAAGAGCATCATCAATACTCCATTGGTCAACCAGAATTTTCATCGCAAACTGTAAATGGCGAAGGCTGGGTTTGGGAATTACTCTCCCCGAGCGATGATTTTATACGCCAGAAAAATTTTATTTTCACTCGGGATTTGTTTCCTTCGCCCAATAATGATTCGGTTGCGTTTAGGTTCTTTGCTTTTAGTTCTAAATTTGATTCGGTTAATACCAAACATAATGTTGCAGTAATAATAAACAACGACACAGCCTTCCGCAAAATATTTCCATCAGGGGAAAATATTAACTTTCGGTTTAAGTATCCAGCAAGCAAACTTAATTTTGGTGAAAATATTTTTGAAATTGCAAATCTTGGAACATACAAGACGAATGGCGAATTGGTTGTTCCAGATGTTATTGGATTTCAATTCCTGGAATATGAAAGCAAAGATATTCCCTTTGCTTTTGATGGATTTACGTCATTTACGATTCCGACTAACTACTCGAACAAATCTGTGTCAATCCAAAATTTTCGTTCACCGAATGTTTTTCTCGTCGATACAATTGGGAATGAGTTTGGTCGACTGCAAGGAATACCAGCAATTGCATTTTGGGTAAATTTAGATAATCGTAATTTGAGATTGAATGTTAATGACTCTTTGTTTACTTCTGGACAAATAGGACTCCATATCCTTGCATTCGATAGTATTACTAATCAACTCAAATACTTTTACTATCCAGAAAGCAGTTCAAAAGCAATCGATGATATTAACCAGCTCCCTTTAAATTCTGTTTATATTGCAGTTTTCAACGGTAGTAAAATTTCCAAAGATTTAGCAAATTTCTTTAAAACCCAAGGAAGCGAAGCGGTTGAAAAAGCAAAAGAGGGCTTTCTTTGGATATATACGAAAAAACTTGGAACTGGTGAAAAGTATGAAACGACTAGTAACCAAACCAGAATGAAATTTTGGGGTTATTTTCCCGCAAGTTATTCAAATCGTTTTATGCTTACATTAAATTTTGGTCTTTTGGATACTTCCAAAGTCATTTATCTTTCCGATGCGGTTTCGCTCGAACAACCTGTATTAAATTCTGTTCAAGTTTCGAACTTGTTCGACACAACAAAGCAAGCGGACGTGATAGTTATTGCTCCTCAAATTTTTAAAGATGTAGCACAAAGTTACATTGGCTATCGAAAAGGCACTAATCCAGAGAAGACTTTCTTCTTGGCTCTTACAGAAGACATTTACAAGGAATTTAACTACGGGAAGAAGTCGCCAGAGGCAATAAAAAGATTTTTAGTTTGGGCATACTATAAATGGAAAAAGCCACGACTGGGTTATGTTACTATTTGGGGAGATGCAAATTTCGACACAAGGAACGTGCTTGCTGGCGGTGTTTATAAAGATTTTGTTCCAACATTTGGCTGGCCTCCAACTGATGTATTGTATACTTTCCTCGAAGGGAATGACTTTGTTCCAGATATACATCTTGGAAGAATACCAATACAATCAACACAAGAAGGTTATAGTTATATCGAAAAGTTAAAAGAGTATGACCAAGCTTTGGCAGCGCCGTGGATGAAAAAATTCCTTTTCCTTAGTGGTGGAAAAGATGAACTCGAGCGGGAATATTTCTATGACCGATTAAAAGGCGATTTTGCAGATTTTATAATAGGATTGAGTCCTTTGTGTGCAACCACTCAAGTCATTCGAAAAAGCGATGCAATTGTTGGCAGCGAAGCCGATGCGAGTTATATCCGCAGCGCCATCAACGATGGTGTACAAGTGATGTTTTTTGCTGGCCACGGCTCTGCGAAGGTTTTCGACACCGACGGTTGGAAAGTGCAAACACTTAATAACAAAGGAAAGTATGGCTTTTTTGCTTCGTTTTCGTGCAATACTGCCAATTTTGCCGAGCCAACATTGATTTCACGCAACGAAGAGTATACTACATTTCCAGATAAAGGATTTATTGCTACTCTTGGTTCTGGTGGAGTAAGTGTTAGATTGTATTCTCTTCTCCTTGCTACACATATTTTAAATATTATGGTAGATAGCACAGTCAAAACAGATTATTTTATCGACATTGTGGATTTAGCCAAAGAAAGGCAAATCAAGGGATTCGTCGACTTTTTTAATATTCTAACACTTTACCATTACGTTTATCTCGGTGACCCATTATTAAGAATGAGAATTCGTCGCAAACCAGAGTTTTATTATATCAACAATAAGGTTGATATAATAAATGAGCTTGGCAAACCATATTTTACACAATCTGATTCGTTGTTTATCATCCAAGGTGAAATTGGGAATGCAGGCTTTTCCAAAAAAGGTTCGTATAGCATTTGGATAATTCATTCTTACAATGGTGAAACTGATACCTTAACAAGGCAAATAACAAATTTATGTTCAATTGCAGAGTTCCGGTTCGAGATTCCAGTTAACAGACAATTGGGTAGGCACAATTTCAAAATATTGATTAATCCCGATAGAAAAATTGATGAAGATGACTTTTCAAACAATTCTCTCGAATATGATGTCGAGGTATTTGCGAGTTCTATGTTTCCGGTCGAGCCTCTCAGCAACTGGAATGTCAATCCACGGGAGCCTTTTTTTAGATTTGTCGACCCAAACTTTGAAGGGCGAAACGATTCCTACACATTTAAGATTTTCACTCAAAATGGTACTGATTTTCAGCTTCTGGCTGCTTCTCGGCTGGATGAAATTATTGCCACTCCATTTAGTATCGATTGGAAACCAAATTTAAAATTTCCCGAGGGACATTTTCTGCTTTTTGCTCAAAAAGAGTCGAAAGATACAACAATTAAAACACAAAGCCTTTGGTTGCCATTCCATACAAGACAGGCGAGTAGCGATAGTTCAACCCTTTTACTATTTTCTACAAAGAGAGAATTCGATAATTCGAGTTTTATTCTTACTAATATATATTTCGATACCGTATCCAATTCTTTTCGTTTGAAGCCATTGCGAATTCCCTATAAAATTATGTCCTGTGTCGGAAACGCCCGTTCGGAGCGAGGGAAAGAGATTACAGTTAACAACAAAGTTTATGTAACGATGGCGCCCGATCTCGACATCGTCGGTTTTTACGCTCTGGTTTTTTCCCATAAAGATTTTTCCCTAAAATCTTTTAAGATTTTTGAGACCTGGGGCACTGAACCACCAGAAAAAGACTCGAGTAGTATCTTTCTTGTTCATTATCTTCGCGATTCTGTACCCGAAAGGGATTACATTTTCCTTTTAATGCACAACTCGGCATTGCGAGTGCCAATTGCACATCAACTTGCCAATCCCAAAAGTCCTGGTTCGCTCGATACACTTCGACAAGTCTTCCGGGAATGGGGATGCAAATTTGCCGATTCGCTTGGCTCAGATTTGACTTACTATGGAAATTCATTCTTTATGGTTGGTCGTGTGGTCAATGGAAAAAAGATTTTGCTCGACGAAGGTTTTGATCTCGACGGCGATACTGTTCAATCGGAAGGATTTATTACTCAAATGCCCGAAACTGCAAAAATCTTAACACCAATTTTTGGACCTGCCAAAAAGTGGCTTTCTGCCACTATCGGGGTTCCATCCGCTGATAGTTCAATTCATTTCAAAACTACTGTTTATGGATTGTCCATTCCTTCAACAACCAAAAAGGAATTTTTGAAACAATCAGAAAATAATTTTTTGTATGATTTAAGAAATGTGCAAAGTTCGCAGTATCCGTTTTTACAACTTGAAACTGAAATTTCTAATCCAGCGGAGAGTCAAAACCTTGAATTTAAAAATTTTCAGATAGAATTTATCCCAACCCCGGAGATCGGAGTTAATATCGATTATCCTACAGAAAAACAAATCGATACACTTCGCGGTGAAGAGATAGATTATAAGTGTGTTGTTTTCAATCTTTCGACACGAACTACTTCGGACTCGATTTCGATATATGTTAACCAAGTTGCTAAATCCCAGAGTTTGGTTTACGATTCGATTTCAATCCCCACATTGGGACGCAATCAGTTTTATCATTACGAAGGCAGACTTGTAACAGATAAATTTGACAATCAAAATTCGATTTTAGTTACAGTTCAGCAAAGAATGCCAGAATTGTATCTCTTCAACAATTCAAAAGCATTTATGGTAAGTTTACGAGAAGATACGGAAAAACCTTCAATTGTTCTTTATCTTGATGGAATGAAGGTAAGGGGTGGGGAGTATGTGTCGAAAAAGCCATCGGTCTACTTTGAAATATATGATAATAGCCGGTTGCCAATAGATTCAACAAACACTACACTATTAATTAATGTTAAAAAAATCGACCTTAAGAAAGATGCTCAAATTGTAAGCTACGGGCGGAATGTTCCATTGAAATGTACATTTACCCTTGAATCTGATGAGTTGGAATATGGCTTAAACTATTTTACGATCTACACTTCGGATGCCACGGGCAACCGAGACACTCTTGATGTGCCGGTTTATGTGGCTCGAAAAGCCGAAATAAAAGATTATTCAATAGGACCTAATCCAACAGCTGATGGAGCCAATTTCTTTGTGAATTATATTTCACCAAAAATAGGAAATACTTTAGTTGTTGAAATTTATGACATTGTTGGAAAAAAGGTTAGAACATTGTCCAAACCTATTGGTCTCAATGAAGATTATATTTATTGGGATGGTATGGATTTCGAAGGTCGGTCGACACCAAAAGGTGTATATTTCTTCAAAATAAGTGTGATGGGTGAGATTTACTCAGATCCAGTATTTGGTAAACTAATAAAAATTCAATAGGATAGAATCTTACTTTTTCATTTCATCTGCACCCTTTGGGAAATATTTTTTAATAGTTCCAGAGCCACTTATGGACAGATGCGTACTTCTGGGGTTACCTAAATAATAAACATCGCCGGAACCCGAAATATCCACAGACAATTCTTCAGTAGTATTAACATAAACATCGCCCGAACCATTTGTTTCTATTGTTGCATTTCGAGTAAGAAGTTTAAGTGCTTTAACATCGCCACTTCCGTTTATTTCAACTAAAAAATTGTCCGCACTGCCAGCAACTTTTATATCGCCGCTCCCGTTAATTTCGATTTTAATTTTTTGTGCCTTAATGCTGTCGATTGAAACATCACCAGAACCATTAATTCCGATATTGATTTCATCAGTGTTTATTGGCGATTGTGCAAATATGTCGCCACTGCCATTCACCTCAATCTCTTTAAAAACAGGGTTCGTTATATAAATGTGTAATTTTCGAGGACAAATTCCTTTTTCGCTGTCTATGGTGAGTTTTTCGTTGCTGACCTCAATGTTTAGGAAATTAAAAAGATTGTCGTCTGTTTCAATTTCGAGCTTGGGGATAGAATCTTGAATAATGAAAATCTTTGAAGGAACATTAATGGAAAGTTTTTGAAAATTTTGAACGGTAAAAGTTTCTTTGGAAAGGTGACCGCTGCCTTCGGTGCAAATATAAACTCCCACACAACTTGTTACCAAGATTGCTATAGCAATGGAAACCATTTCAAAATATAGTTTTAACATTTATTTCTTGTTTTTGTCCAAGTTTTTATACGAGAAATTGAACAGAAAGTTTCAAATTTTTTTGCGACCAATGCAGAAATATTCGAAACCAAATTTATCCATTTCTTCAAATGTATAAAGGTTGCGACCGTCGAAAATTACTGGCGTTTTCAAGAGCGTTTTCATTCTTGTGAAATCTGGGTTTCGAAAAACAGTCCATTCTGTGGCAATGATAAGTGCATCAGCATTTTCAAGGCAATCGTACATATTCGATGCATACTCAATTTTCTCACCATATTGTTTTTTAGTGTTTGCGATGGCTTCTGGGTCGTAGGCTCTGATTTTAGCTTTTCTTTCAAGGAGAGAATCAATTACTTTGAACGCGGGCGCCTCGCGAACATCGTCGGTGTTAGGTTTAAATGCTAAGCCCCAGATGGCAAATCTTTTGTCGACAACATTTCCGCTGAAATAATTTAGAATTTTTTGAACAAATCTTTGAATTTGCATTTGATTGACTTCGTAGGTTGCTTTAACAATCTGCAAAGGTGTTCCAACTTCTTCGGCTGTTCGAATTAAAGCCCGAATATCTTTGGGAAAACAAGAACCACCGAACCCCAACCCCGCAAACAAGAAACGTTTTCCTATTCGGCTATCGGAACCTATTCCGATGCGCACTTTTTCTATGTCGGCGCCGACTGCCTCGCAAAATGCAGATAGGTCGTTCATAAATGAAATTTTAGTTGCAAGAAATGCATTAGCGGCATATTTTACCACTTCTGCTGTTCGTTCGTCGAATATATAAATGGGATTTCCACTTCTGACAAATGGTTCATACAGATCGCGCATAATCTCTTCAACAAATTTACTTTTTGTTCCAATAATAATTCTTTCTGGTTTCATCGAATCTTCGACTGCAAAACCTTCGCGCAAAAATTCTGGATTGCTTGCAACCTCTATGTTATTCTCTGGAAATATTTCGTTTATTAGAGACTTAACCCTGTCGGCTGTACCAACTGGAACAGTGCTTTTGTTAACCAGAATTCTTTGCTCTGTTATGTTATGCTTTTTAAATATTAGAGCAATCTCTTTTGCAACATTAAGAAGGTGGCTCAAATCGGCAGAGCCATCCTCGTTCGGGGGTGTTGGCAAGCAAAGAAATGTTATAAGTGCCGTGACAACAGCTTCCTCGATATTTTCCGTGAAATGAAGACGCCCTTCTTGGACATTTCTTTGCAGTAAAGGCTCCAGACCGGGCTCGTAAATTGTTGGTATTCCTTTGTTAAGTTTTTCAATCTTCTCGATGTCGATGTCCACACAAGTTACATCGTTCCCAGTTTCTGCAAATGCTGTTCCAGAAACCAAACCCACATAACCAGTCCCGACGACACAGATCCTATATGCCATTTTTCCTCCAAATTAAGTTTTTGATTTTCAAAAAAATATTGTTTAATTGGGTGAATATTGTAGAATTCTCATAATTTACTTTAAAAAGGAAAATTAGGCTAAGAAAAAATACGATAATGTTTCCAATCCACATACTAAGGAACGGGGAGATAATGCCGCGGTCGGCAAGCTTTTCGCCACCGATCAAACATGCCCAGTAGAAAATATAGAAACCAAGCGAAATTGCAGCCGAAATTCCAAAATTACCGCGTCGAGAAATCAACCCAAGCGGACATCCCACAAGCGCAAACAAAACACAAGCAAAAGGTATTGAATACTTTTTATGGATTTCGACTTCATACTGTCTTGCTCGAGCCTCGTAATCTGACATTCGAAAAAGTTCCGTGGTAATTTGATTTTCTAAGTACGAAAAGTCTCTTTTTATCAACTCGAGGAATTCTTCATCTTTAAGACTTAGTCTATTTTCACTTTTTTGTAAAATAATCGGTGGTGTCGAAAGAAGTTGAATAACTCTTTTTTCCGATTCTGCAACAATTTTTCGAGATTCGTCGACGATGTTCTGCATATCTTTGATTCTCATTTCTCGATCGCCACGTGTAATTAATCCCTCAGGGGTTCTTTCGAGCGTGAATCCTTTGCCTTCGAGCATCAAAACAAGTTCTTTGAAATAGATTTTCTTATAATTTTTTGTGTCGAAGGGTTGCACTTGTAGGACTTCCCCGTTGAATAATTGAAAGCGAAGTTTTTCTATTTGGGGAATAAATGTTACATAGCCCGAATCCGCGGAAATTGTATTTGTTTGCCTTGGATTTGAAAGGTCGTAAATTGTTATTCCATTCAAGCCATTGGAGAGTGAGTCGACTTTGCGGGCTAAGATTGTGTAGTTTTCGATTTGAGTGGAAAATTGTCCCGATTCGAGCGAAAACGTCGGCTTCTTTCGATTAATGTCGAACAAAAGGATTTTGGCTTGGTGGTTTGCTTCGGGCAAAACTTTGTCGTTGAACCAAACCAGAAACCCGAAAAGTAAAGTCGAAATGAAAACTACTGGCGAAATTAATTGATAGAAACTTGCGCCACCAGATTTCATTGCAGTAATTTCGAACGTCGAAGATAAGTTACCAAATGTCATTAATGTCGAAAAAAGGACGCCCATTGGCACTGCAAGTACTATCATCCACGCAAGGTTTAAAGTTATTAACTGAATTATGACCCAAACGCTCAAGCCTTTTCCTACCAATTTGTCCAAATCCCGCATTAAAAGTTGAAATAAAAACAAAAATACGACTAGGAAGGTACCAAAAAGAAATGGTCCAACGTGGAACCGCAATATGTATAGTTTTACAATTTTCATAACAAACAAAATTAAGAAATGCTGGGCTTTTCATTGCTGTCGAAAGGAAGTTTCCTCTTTTTATTTTAAAAAGATTGTAAAAAGTAAAAAAAAATCCTAATACCTCAAATCGAGAGGTATTAGGGTTCTTTAAATATTATTAGGAAAGGATTATTTAATATTAAGAAGCTTCAAAAACTGCCTCTTTTTCTCAAAAGTTAATGTAATGATGTAAACTCCATCAGGAAGGTTAGCAAAGGCTTTGTTGATATTTTCAGTTCTTGGGTCAAGTGTGTTAACGATTCTCCCGTCGGCAGAGACGATAATGATAGGACTTGTCATTTTAGTAATTTGTTCTTCAGTGAATGATAAATTGCTCGATATGAAAATATTCTGATTACTATTGATTATGAAATCGTTCTCTTCTTTGGTTTCGACGCTACTTGGTGTAGTCACATTAATTGCTTGTACTGGAGCAAAATTCCAGATATCGCCAGCATCTTCTTTGCCATTTCCATTCGAGGCTAAACCAACTGCTTGAAGGTAGTATGTACCGGGAGTATTGGGAGCAGTCCAGAAGAATTCAAAAGTAGCAGTTCCATTTGAAAAACTTTTCGGTTGAGAGTGGGTCAGTTCTGATTTCGACATATAGCAACCGCCGTTAGCAGCTGGTTCTAATGTTCCAACGTTTACATTTCCATTTATTTGATTTTTTACAGCGATGTTACATCCGGCAGTTCTGCCGTTTTGGTTTTGGATATTTAAGATGATCTTGATTTTTTCGCCGGGAGTTACATCGAAAGAGCCTTTTTCTGAATTAAAAGAAACAAGCACGTTTGGACTTGGATTTGCGGAGTGGCATTCGCCGCAACTTCGAGAATTAGAATTAGTTTTGCCCACAATTCCGTTCTTTTTTGCATATAGGAAATTATTCGCGAAAAACAAAGTTGTTGCAATTAAAATCACAGAGAATATTGCCATTGTTTTCATATTTTCCCTCTATATTAGTTTATAATGAATTCTGTTTCAAATTCAAATCGTAAGTATTCTTCTGTTGGCACGAACAAAAGTTTAGGTCGTTCAACTTTGAATTCGTCCAAGCTAATTGCGAAACTTCCCTTGATTTTAAGCTGATTGTTTTTTATTGATTTTTTTGCTTTGATAGTAATGTTTTTTGTTACGCCGTGAAAGGTTAAATCGCCGTAGATCGTTAGCGAGTCGCCGTAGTCAACAATTTTCGTACTTTTAAATTTAGCAAAAGGATATTTGAGTGCTTCGACCAATTCCATCGCATGAGAATCTCTGTTTGAATTTCCGCTGTTGAAAGTGGTTACTTTTACTTGGGCAATTGCATTCAAAATTTTGCTTGCGGACTTGTCCAGTTCAATTTTTATTTGCAAAGCATTGCTTGTTGCGACAACGTCGTGGGCTGGATGGCGCAATTCGTAGGATATTTTTGTATTTGCCCCTAAATTCGACAAGATTGCTGATTGCCCAAAACCAAATTTTGTAAATAGTATTAGAATTATCAAATATAATGATTTTTTCATATTACTTTTTTCTATTTAAACAAAAGAATACTTAACATTGCGATTGTATATGCCGAAAATGTAATGTATCCAACTGTTTGGTGGATTCTTGCGGTTTTGTAATAATCGCTGCTCGAGTTTATTGTCTTTCCTAAAATAGGGGTTGCAAGCATTCCGAAAAAATGGATCCATGCAATCGTCTTGTGGATTGTTAATGATGAAAATTCCTTGGTCCTTTGCAATGGAGGTGGAATTACAACCGAAAGAAGCCCAGTGATTCCATAAAATCCTATTGTGGTGTAAAGAAATCTCTTATGGTAAACTGGTGAATCCAATTTACCGTCGAGCCACATCTGTCCAGTAATTACTGTTCCTAACATTAGTCCCCAAGTGATTAGTCCTGTGGTTTGATGTATTGTAAGCAAGGTACGGCGCCACTGGAGTTCTTTCTCTCGTTGCTCGATGTTGAGTTCTCCTGTTATCCCAATCTTGCGGAAAAATCCATTTTCGCCCCAAAGAAAATTTTCCATAAAACTTTTTCTTTCAGGTAGAAGGTTGGTTTGGTTGTCGGTTTCTTCGAATTCGAGTTTATTGGTATCGGCACTTTCAGACAGTTTTTCTGAAGCTAAAAGGATGAATTTTGAATTTTGTTCTTTTTCTGCAAGGAAAGGAGCCCCAATTAGATTTCCACTGGTTTTCAAAGTTTGAATGCCCAGTACCCCAAACGAACTGTAAGCTAACTCAATGCTTTTAGATTGGCAAAGATAGGAAGCAAAGCAAAGGACTATCACAATTATTTTACGAAAAAATTCTAACTGTATTACCGTTTTCGCTAACATTGTAAACCACCAAATTTTTCTTTGCAGGTCCTTTTAATACTTTGCCATCTGTTGAAAATTCTGAGTTATGCCTTGGGCAAATAATTTTTTCATCTGCTTTTGAATACTCCAAAGTGGCTTGTTCGTGGGTACATTTGGAAGCAACTGCTTTCAAAAGGGCGTTATTCGTACGGAAAATTAGGACATTGTTGTAAATCAACGAACCGCCTGTGGTTTTTAAGACCGAGAAATTTGGATCACCTAAATCAATCGTGAAATCTACATTTGTCGGTTGGGTGGAGTTGGAACTGTCGCAACCTACAAAATTTTGTGCAATAACGTATGAGGTTAGCGAAAACCCAATAATTTTTAAAAATTCCTTCCTATCCATAAAGTACCTAATAATAGTTTAAATAAATTACATTAACAAATAAAATTAGGTTTTGTTACAAAAAGATTTAGAAAAAGTAAATTAAAATTTTATAACAAGAAAACCTCCTAGAAAACTAGGAGGCTGAAATTATAGGTAAGTTTTGTTTTAAGCTGATTGTTCCTGTTGGGCTTCGGCTTTCTTTCTGGCTTCTTCGCGTTTCTTTCTTAGTTCTTTCCGTCGCAAGTACCGAGCAAGAACAATTTCTTTATGTTTCTTTACTCTTTCTTCAATATCCTCGCTTGAAATTCCTTTGAATTGAAGATGGCGAGCAAGAAGCACTCCTTCGTACGAGAGCAAGTTTCGTACAACATCGGTTGGCTGAGCCCCTTGGTTCAACCAAAAGATTGCTCTTTCGGTGTCTACTTGAATTGTGGATGGTTGCGTATTCGGGTTGTAGTATCCCAAGCGTTCGAGGTATTTTCCATCGCGTTTAACACGACAGTCGACAACTACGATGTCGTAAACAGGATAATGTTTTTTACCTTTTCTTCTTAATCTGATTTTGACCATAACTCCTCTTTTATTGATAAAATAAATTTACAATCCAAACCCAGGAGGAAGATTCAAGTTCTGAAGGAACTTAGTCTTTCCGCCTCTTGATATAGTTTTCATAAGTTTAGTCATATCCTCGAATTGTTTGATTAATCGATTAACATCTTGAATTGTTGTACCGCTACCCATCGCAATTCTTCTTCGGCGTGAACCATTCAGGATTTTGGGATTTTGTCGCTCTTCTTTTGTCATAGAAAGGATGATTGCTTCGACGCGGGCAAATTGTTTTTCGTCGATGTTAACATTTCGAAGTGCTTTGTCCATTCCGGGTAGAAAACCCAAAAGGTCGCGAATTGGACCCATCTTTTTAATCATACGAAGTTGCTCGAGGAAGTCTTCGAAAGTGAACTGATTCTTGCGAAGTTTATCTTCAAGTTTCTTTGCTTTTTGTTCGTCGAATTCCTGTTCTGCTTTTTCGACAAGAGTTACGATGTCGCCCATTCCAAGAATGCGGGATGCAATGCGTTCGGGATGGAATGGTTCGAGGGCGTCCAACTTTTCGCCTACGCTGACAAATTTAATGGGCTTCCCGGTTACAGATAGGACAGAAAGTGCTGCTCCACCACGCGTATCGCCATCGAGTTTTGTAAGCACAATGCCAGTCAATGGCAATTTCTCGTCGAAGGCTTTCGCGGTTGTAACTGCGTCCTGTCCAATCATTGCATCGCAAACGAAAAGAGTTTCTGTTGGGTTGACCACTCTGGCAAGTTTCTCGACCTCGTCCATCATTTCTTGGTCGATTGTTGTTCTGCCAGCTGTGTCGAAAATCAAGACATCGCGTGAGAATTTTCTTGCGTAAACAAGTGCTTCTTCGGCTACCTTCAATGCATTGTTTTCACCGGGAACGGTAAATACGGGTAAATTTGCTTGTTGACCAAGTTGTTTGAGTTGTTCGATTGCAGCAGGACGGTGCGTATCGCAAGCAACAAGCAATGGTTGACGCCCTTTTTTCTTTAAACTTTTACCTAATTTCGCGCAAAAAGTTGTTTTTCCTGAACCTTGTAATCCCGCAACAAGAATTTTCGTTGGAGGTGTGGGTGAAAATACTAAATCTGATAATTTCTTTCCAAGAATTTCGACCAATTCGTCGTAAACGATTTTGACAATTACTTGCTCGGGCAACAGTTTACCTTTGACTTCGGCACCGAGTGCTTTTGTTTTAACATCTTCGACGAATTTCTTGGCAACGTTGAGGTTGACGTCCGCTTCGATTAACGCACGTCGGATTTCTCGCAGAGCCTCTTCGATGTTACTCTCGGTTATGTATGCTTGCCCTTTGAGTCTTTTAAGTGCAAGTTCTAATTTTTCCTGTAAACTTTCAAACATTTAATTTTTTGAACTAAAAAGAACTACAAAAATAATAAAAATCAACAAAATAGAAAATACTTAACTTTATTCTCCATATATGATAACTATGTAATCACAATTGATATTGCCGGAAAACAGATATCAACAAGGGTATTACGAATTATTACATGGGCAAGTTCTGTCATTCATTCATTAATTTGGTGGCAGTCAGAAGGTCGCCACGACTAATTGCCTCGGCAACATTTGCAGCCTGCTTTATTGGCTTTGAAATTCTTCTTGGAACTTGTAGAGAAATGATTATTGTAACTGCATACAATACAATGGCTAATACGAGCATTAGATAAATTAATGATGAAAATCTATCTCGGATCTTATCTCGTACGTAGTAAATTTCATCTTCGTAACTCCCAGCTCCGATAACCCAATCCCAGTCTTTATAGTAAATTGCGGCAGCTATTTTTGCTCTGGGGGCTGGGTCTTCAGGGTTTTTCCAATAGTAACGGAAGAATAGGATTTCGCCGGGTTTTTCGGTGGTGCCGTTTACAATTTCTTGTACAAAGTATTTACCTTCGGCATCCTTAGAGTTCCAGATGTTCTCGCCGTCGCGTTTCCCTTCCTTCGAGATTATGTAGTGACCTTTTTCTTTCCCACTTCCACCAAGAACCCATACATACCCAGTTTCCCCAATTTTCAATGCATAAATTGCTTTGCGTAAGCCTTCTTCGACAACTTTTTGTGGGATTCCAACATAAATCATTCCGATAATATCCCCATTGTTGAGTTTCAATGGTGCATAGGCTGTAACATACCATTGGTCGACAACGAATGCTCTGCCAAAGTATTCTTTGTCTTGTAAAATTGTCGATACTACGGGATTTGGAGTTCCATCGGGATTTATTGCTGGGATGTATGTTCCAATTGCTCGCTCCCCGTTTTTCTTTTTAACAGTTGTGGCAATTCGAAGCATATCGCCATTTTGATTCATTTTAACAAAAATTGTTGCTGTAGCACCAGTTAATTGAGTAATTTCATCGACAAAAGGCGCTTTTGATGTAAAACTGACAACTTTTGGTATGTTTGTCCCTCCAAATACTAAATTTGGTACATCAATTTCTTTTGATTCGTTGGTAAATTGATTAATCGCACTCCAACGTTGTGTCCCTTGAATCGAAGGACTTCCACTGCGTTTTAATACTTCTTTCGCAACATTAATAGATACCGATAGCATCTTCTTCGACAAATCGTTTGCGGTTTCGGCAAGGTTATAGACATTTTTTGCAAACTCGCTAGTTTGTTTTTTTGCATCCCTCGTTAGTTCTTCGTCTACAAATTTGCTAATTGAATTTGTTTGGAGAAATAAGAACAAAAGGCAACCAAAAACTATTACTGAAAGCGATACAATAACTAATGAGTTGATTCTGAAAGCAATACTTCTTGCCATTATACCCTCCAAAAAAAAAACAAAACTAATTTTTTTTTTTTTATAAAAAACAAATATTTAAAAATGAAAATGTAAAAAAATGTTGTTAGAAAGTTTTTAATTTTGTTATTTTTAATAACCTTTGAGGCTTAAAATGGAATTTCAAACACTTATTTTTGCAAAAAAAGAGAAATATGCAGTCATCACCTTGAATCGACCTGAAAAACTCAATGCTTTGAATTTCCAACTTTTCGCTGACTTGAATGAGGCTATAAAAATGGTTGAACTTGACCGCGATATCAAAGCGGCGATTTTAACTGGGGCTGGTGACAAAGCATTTGCAGCTGGCGCCGACATCAAGGAATTGCACGAATCGGACGAGATAACTGGTGTTCATTTCTCCCAGTATGGTTCAAAAGTTATGCTTCGATTGGAAAGTTTAAGGAAACCAGTAATTGCTGCTGTAAATGGTTTTGCTTTGGGTGGCGGATGCGAACTTGCAATGGCTTGCCACATTCGCTTTGCCTCGGAAAATGCTAAATTTGGTCAGCCAGAAGTTAATCTTGGAATTATTCCTGGCTATGGTGCCACTCAGCGATTGCCTCGATTGGTCGGACGAGCAAAGGCTCTGGAATTAATATTGAGCGGAAATATGATAGACGCATACGAAGCCGAAAGAATTGGGCTTGTCAACAAAGTGTTCCCCCATTCAGAATTAATGACCCGGACAATTGAATTCGTCGAAAATATGCTTTCGAAGGGTACTTTGGCAGTTTCGCAAGCTCTCGATTGTGTTCTCTCTTCTGATTACTTACCTTTGATTGAAGGACTTGAATATGAAAGCCGTATGTTTGGAAAATTGTGCGGAACATACGATTTTAAAGAAGGAACAAAAGCTTTCCTCGAAAAAAGAAAGCCTGAATTCAAAGGTATTTGAGGATTAAAATACGATTTTCTAAAAGCCGCCTCGCCAAAAGTTTCGGTCGAGGCTTCTGTACTGTATAGCTTCGCTAATATGGTGTGGTTCGATAGTTTCCGAACCTTCGAGGTCGGCAATAGTTCGACTAACCTTCAAGATTTTATCGTAGGCTCGGGCAGACAAGCCGAGTTTGGTCATAGCAATTCTTAAAATTTCTTGTGATTTATCGTCGAGTGGGCAATATTTTCTAATTTCTTTCGAGCCCATATCTGCATTTTTGAAGATGTGCCGATGATTTTTAAATCTTTCTGCTTGGATTTCTCGGGCACGTATTACTCGTTTTCGAATTTCGCTCGAGCGTTCACCAGAAGATTTATCGGCAAGTTCTTGATATTTAACCGCTTGAACTTCAATATGGATATCAATTCTGTCCAGTAGAGGACCCGAGATTTTAGATTGGTACTTTTGAATTTGCGAGGGTGTGCAAGAACATTCTTGGTATGGGTTGCCATAGTTGCCGCATGGGCAGGGATTCATAGAGCAAACAAGCATAAAATTTGCCGGATACTCGATTGTCATCTTGGTTCTTGATATGCATATTTTTTTATCTTCGAGTGGTTGCCGAAGCACTTCGAGCACATTTCTTGCAAATTCTGGTAGTTCATCCAAGAATAGAACGCCGTGATGGGCGAGAGAAATTTCTCCGGGTTTGATTTTATTCATACCTCCGCCTACCAATGCAGCATCGCTGATTGTATGGTGTGGCGCTCGGAATGGACGAATAGTAATTAATGCTTCGTTGTTTTGCAGCATACCGGCAACAGAGTGTATTTTGGTTGTTTCGAGTGCTTCCTCGAGCGTCAATGGTGGAAGTATCGATGGGATCCGTTTTGCCAGCATAGTTTTACCAGAGCCGGGAGGACCAATCATCAAAATGTTGTGTCCGCCGGCGGCTGCAACTTCGAGTGCACGTTTGACATTTTGTTGACCTTTCACATCGGCGAAGTCGAGAGTGTAAGTTAATTGGCTTTCCTCGAAAATTTTGTATTTATCGACGATTCTTGGTTCAATCATTTCATTGCCATTGAGATAATTAACAAGTTGCACCAGTGAAGTAAAAGGTAAAACGTCGATTCCATCGACTAGAGCAGCTTCGTTTGCGTTGCTTTCTGGAAGTGCAATTGCTCGGAAGCCCAATTTTTTTGCCTCGTAAGCGATAGGCAATGCACCGTGAATTGGACGAAGGCTACCTTCGAGTGAAAGTTCACCGAGAAAAAGGATATTTTCCGTTGATTCTGGGGGAACAATGTTTAATGCCGAGAGAACCCCGAGTGCGATTGGCAAATCGAATCCACTTCCTTCTTTTCGAACGTCCGCCGGAGCAAGGTTGATGGTGATCTTTTTAGCGGGAAAGGGAATACCGCTATTTTTAATAGCAGCAGTAACTCTTTCTTTTGATTCTTTGACAGCGGAATCGGGCAAGCCAACGATGATGAAGTTTGGAAGAGCATTGTCCAGATGTGTTTCGATTTCAACAAGAAATGCATTAATTCCCAAGACGCTTGCAGAAAGAATTTTAGAATACATCTCTCACTTTGCTTTTTCAGACAAATCTTTGTAAAGGTAAAGTAATAAATCAACATATGAAACGATACCGAGAAGTCTGTTCTCTTCGTCGACCACGGGGAAGCATTCGCCTTTTTTCTTGATGAAAAGCTCGAGTGCTTTTAAAAGCGAATCCTCGGGAAACAAAATTTTAACATTTCTTTGCACAAGGTAGTCGAAGTCTGAAATCGTTGAATCCTCGGATTCTTCGTATTCATCCTCTGGGTCGTAAATTTTTTTTCGAATGTACTCGTTCAACCTGTTTTCGTCTATCATTCCAACGAGTTTTCCATCCGCGACGACTGGAATATGACGGATTTTTTCATTTTTAATGTAGTTGAAAACTTTTTGCAAAGTGTCGTTCCACGAAACAACAAATAGATCCTTGCTCATTATGTCTTTAACTTTTGGGATATTTTTCATAAACTCTCCAATTTTTCCATTTAGCAAAATAGGAAAAAAGAACCAAAAAACAAAAGGAAATTTTAAGTCGATTTTAGTTGGAAATATAAATGGAAAAATTTTTTTGTAATTTTGTAATTTAAGAAGATTTATTATTTTAGAAAATGGCAAAATCTATAACCGTTCTTTTCGTAGCGAGCGAAATTTTTCCTTACATTAAGTTTGGTGGCCTTGCAGATTTCTCGTATTCCTTTACTCTTGCCCTCCGAGCCCTTGGCCATGATGTTCGTGTAATGATGCCTCGATATGGCAACATTTCCGAACGCAAACACCAAATCCACTTCATCAAACGATTGCAAGACTTACCGATTAATATAGCAGGCAGAGATGAACTCTTTACAGTGAAATCCTCTTCGATCAGCAATGGTCGCTACAAAGTCCAATCCTACATTACTACAAACTCGTATTATTTCGATCAAAGAAAAGCGATTTACAATGACCCAGCCACCGGAAAACCATTCCCCGACAATGATGAAAGATTTATCCTTTTCTCATATTCCGTAGTAAAAACTTGTTTGCTTTTGAATTGGTTCCCGGAAATTCTTCATTGCAATGACTGGCAAACCGCTCTTATTCCAGTTCTTGCAAAGACGTTGTATCCAAATAAATTTAAGAAAACAAAGTTCGTTTTAACCGTGCATAATTTTGCAAACCAGGGCGAGTTCCCCGAATCGACTTTCGAGAAAACAGGATTGCCCGAAGAGCTCCGAGACAAATTGATGCATAATGGTAAATTCAATTTTTTAAAAGCCGGGATTCTTTTTGCCGATTATGTTACTACAGTTTCCCCAACTTATGCAAAAGAAGTCCTTCAGGACTCTGAACATACAAATGGCTTGAATCAGATTCTTATCGAGCGAAACAATAGTTTTGCTGGGATTTTGAACGGAATCGACCCGTGGCAGTGGAATCCCCGCTTCGATGATGACATCGCTTGTAAATTGCAAAATTCCAATTTCGAACAGTACAAAAGTTGTAATAAAGAAGATTTGCTTCGAACTATTGGATTAGAACCGAAACTCGATGTTCCTCTTATTGGTATGATTTCGCGTCTTGAAGAGAATAAAGGTATAAAATTACTACTTGAATCACTTGACAAAATTATGAAAGAAGACATCAATTTTGTTCTTTTGGGGACTGGCGAAGTAAATTTGACCAAGCGCCTTCAAAAAGCTGCGGAGAAATATCCTCAAAAGTTCGTTTTCAAAAATATCTACGATGAGCAACTTGCGCACAAAATTGAAGCTGGAGCCGACATTTTTCTGATGCCATCGATATACGAACCGTGTGGTTACAATGCTATGTATTCTGTTGTTTATGGTACAGTTCCAGTTGTGCGAGCCACTGGTGGTTTGATTGATTCTATAGAACCCTTCGACCCGGGAACGTTCGAAGGATTCGGTTTTGTTTTTAGCGAACCTACACCAACAGCAATGGTAAAAGAAATTAAGAAAGCACTTGATTTATATAAAAATAAAGAAGTGTGGGCTAAAATCATAGAGAACTGTCTTGCTAAGACTTTTTCGTGGAAAGATTCTGCCGAACAGTATGTTGAAATTTACCGTAGTTTAATAAAATAGTTGGTGTTTTGGGAAAAATCATCGGTTGTGAGAGATTTAAATCATAAATTTATCTTTATTCCGTTTAATTTCATTTTCAATAGTTCAATGATGAAAGTTGTAAGAAAATCCTTAGCTGTTTTTTTAGTTTTATTTTCTATACATTTAATACTATCTTCTTGCAATGAATTGCCAACAGATATTACTTATTCCTTGCTTTATGATACGACAACTGTGTTAGCAGTATCTTCCGATACAGTGAATTTTTTTGTTGACGGACAAACAAAGTACGTTTTTGCAAAGATATTCAATGCTGGCGCGATATTTGTTGGCGGATGGAACGGGTTTCGGGCTGGGTCGCTTCTGCGTTTCAAAGAATCCAATCTGCCCGACACTCTTCTTTGGTTGACCGAGGATAGAATCGATAGTGTTCGACTTGTGCTTCCCGTCAATAGATATGTTCTTGGCGATAGTCTTAATCCCAATTTTTCTTTTAAAATTTATCTAGTTAAGCAATATTGGACAAATCAGGTTACCTGGGATTCAATTTTCAACGACTGGTCACCAAATGAGCGAGTGGACCCTTTGCCATTAGGTTCTTTCACTGGAAAGATAAATTTAACTGACTCGGCAAAGGAAATTTCGATACTTCTTAGAAAAGATTTTATCTTAGATTGGCTAAAAAAGAATAAAGATTCGATTCCAATTTGGGGTATTTTGCTTGCACCGGAACCAAGTTGCAATATTATCCACCAGTTTGGTGCTCAATTTATCACAGAGGAGAAAGTCAAACATCCTTATATAATAGTTCACTATAAATATCTTGATAGCAGCAATAGAATTTGGTATATAAATTCTGCGATTGATGCTTCTGTTGTTGATGTTCCTCGGCTAGACTCTTCCCGGTCGCTAACAATTCAAAGTGGATATTCCTATCGAGTTGCAATAAGATTCGATGTTAGCAAAATTCCTAAATTTTCTGCAATCCATTATGCACAACTTGAATTGACAATTGACCCAAACAATACAATTTATGGGAACACCGGACTCGATACAGTATACACTGGTGGTTATTTTGGGAGCAATCCTTTGGATAGTGTGCCCGAGATAAGCTTTTTGGGTCGGCGCGAGGGGAATAAGGTGATTTTTTACAAAGTTTCATCTCCAATTGAACTCTGGCTAAAAAATGACGGTAAAGGTGAAATAATTTTGTACTCTTATTATTGGAACGAAGTGCGGACTCTAAATAGAATTACTTTTTTCGGGTTCGATGCCCTCGACCCGCGTAACAAGCCAAAACTTAAAATAATTTATTCAAGTCGGAAGATAAAATGAATAAATATGCATTAATGATTTGGACTTTGCTTTTGATTTTGAATTTAAAAGCGTTTGCCCAGGGGGGATCGAATTATTCTATCTTCGGTATTGGCGATATAATTCACAATAGTAGCGCAGTTTACGATGCTTTGGGTAGTTGCGCAGTTGCAGTTCCAAAGGAGAATTCGATTAATCTTGTCAATCCCGCCTTGTGGGGTTTTTTAACTCAAACACGAATTCGTGCTGGATATAGATTCAATCAAAATTTGATACAAACCGATAAAGCCCAACTTTGGCAAAACAATGGAAAAGTAGACGGAATCTCCTATGGCCTTGCAATAGATACTAGTTTCGGGGCAAGTATTGTGTTTGGCTTCAATTCTTATAGTACCGTAAATTATTACATTTCCAAACCCATAGAAGTTGTTATCGATAATTATAACCTTCAGGGTAAAAATGTTTATCTGGGTAGCGGGGGTGTCTCCCAAGGATTTCTTGGTGGTTCGTTTCGTCCTTTAAAATTTTTATACATAGGTGGTGCTTTCGTTGTGAATTTTGGAACCATTAATTCATACAACAGAACTCTTGTTTGGGGGAGTTATGCATCTTCGGCTATTACCGAAAAGAATGACTATTTTATAGGGTTGGGATATCGCGGCGGTTTGCTTTTAGAGCCAATGAAAAATGGCTTTATTGGTTTTTTCTTTGAAAATAACAACCGAACAAATCTGAAAAGCCGTACACAATACATTTATGAATTAACACACGACACTATATTTGAAAGCGAGGCAAAAGTTGATATGCCGAGTTCGTTTGGTTTTGGCTTCTCATATCAAATTGGAAGGACACTGCTTGCTTTTGAATACACACAGCGTGATTTCCAGAAAATGAATTATAATCTTGGACCGAGGACAAGTTTGGATAAAGAGCAGAAATTTGCAATTGGTCTTTCTTATCTTGGAAGTAAATCGACTTTTACATCCTATGAAAATCGAGTTACATACAATTTGGGTGCATATTACAAGGGATTGTATCCTAAAGTTGAAGGTTCGAGCCTTGTCGAATATGCTTTGAGTTTCGGATTCGAGTTTCCGATTGTCGGCTCTTCAATGTTCAATGCTGGTTTTGTTTTTGGCGCCCGAATTTCCGATTCTTTACAACTACCAAAAGAATACTTTGGGCGAATGATTCTGGAAATAACTCTTGGAGAGACCTGGTTTGTGCCGTTTCGTCGCGAATAAAAAAGCAAAAGCGGGAATTTTTCCCGCCTTTGTTCACATATGTTAGATTTTATTATTATTTTTTGAGTATTTTCTCGCTGACAGACTTGCCCTGCAAGAAGAGCAATAAATAGTCGCGACCACCGGCTTTAGAATCGGTACCGCTCATATTAAACCCGCCAAATGGATGGACATCGACCAAGGCTCCGGTACACTTTCGATTGAAATAAAGGTTACCGACGTGGAATTCGTCGCGCGCTTTCATTAGCTTCTCTCGGTTGTTTGAATATACTGAACCAGTTAAGCCATAAATTGTGTCGTTGGCAATTCGAAGAGCATCGTCGAAATCCTCGGCTTTAATAACTGCAAGAACTGGTCCAAAGATTTCTTCTTGTGCAATTCGAGCTTTCGAATCGACGTCGATGAATATTGTGGGTTCGATGTAGTATCCTTCTAAACCAGCCACTTTCTTGCCGCCGTAAATGAGTTTGCCCTCTTTTTTCCCAATTTCTATGTAAGATAAGATGTTTTTTTCAGCTGAAGCATTAATTACAGGTCCCATCGGATAATTATCTTTCGGATCTCCAATTTGGATTTTTTCGACTTCAGTTTTTAACATACTAATGAATTTGTCGTAAACTTTTTTATCTACAATTGCCCGCGAACAAGCAGAGCATTTTTGTCCCTGAAAACCAAAAGCAGAGACAACAACACCTTTGACAGCTTCTTCGAGGTCGGCTTCGGAATCAACAATAATTGCATCTTTTCCTCCCATTTCAGCTATAACACGTTTTATCCAAATTTGACCCGGAGACAATTTAGCAGCAAGCTCGTTTATGTGCAAACCGACCTCCATCGAACCAGTAAATGAAATAAATCGTGTTTTCGGGTGGGCAACAAGATAGTCGCCAGCTTCGGCACCGCTGGCAACAAGGAAATTCAACACGCCATCGGGTAGTCCAACTTTCTTGAATGTTTCGTAAAGTATCCATCCCATCATTGGGGAATCTGACGAGGGTTTCAAAACGACGGTGTTTCCGGTAACAATTGCGGCTGAAGTCATCCCCGTGAGAATTGCAAGAGGGAAATTCCAGGGTGGGATAATCAAACCCACACCAAGTGGTATGTAGAAGTATTCGTTCTTTTCGCCTTTGATTTTTGTGAGTGGTTGCTTTTGCGAATAACGGATTGCTTCGCGCCCGTAAAATTCAAGGAAATCGATAGCTTCGCAAGTATCGGCATCCGCTTCAAGATAATTCTTCCCAACTTCGGATATCATCCAAGCGTTAATTTCATAGCGACGTCGACGCAACTCCGCCGCCGCTTTGAAAAGATAGTTTGCCCTTGTCCTTGCTGGGACTTTTTTCCAGAACTCGAATGCCTTTGCCGCTGCTTGAATAGCATTTTCAGCATCATCTTTGCCAGATTTCTGGAAAATTCCAACTACTTCGTTTGGATGGGCTGGGTTGATTGATTTGGTTTTCTTCTCCGTAAAAACTTCTTTACCATTGATAATATTTGGATATTCCCTTCCAAAGCCAGAGCGAACTTTTTCGATAGCTTGCTTTTGGCGGCGCAAAACTTTTGGGTCGTTAAAGTTTAGATAGGTTTGATTTGCAAAAGGTTTCATATATTTTCCCAATTTGAAATACAAAAAAACAAAATTAAGAAATTTGGATTTTTTCTTGGCATAGTTCGTCGAAAAGTTAAGAGTTTATGAATTTTTGTTGTTTCTCTGTTGGCAAGTGGGTCATTCTTGAAGAAAAAAGTTGTTTTGTTTTTGGTAATTTTGTATTTTTTCTGGAATGTAATAATGTTGGATTTAAAATTTATACGAGAGAATCCAGATTTAGTTCGAAGAAATATTGAATTGAAAGGAGAAGATGCCAATCTTGACATCCTGCTTCAATATGACGAACAAAGAAGAAAGATAATTGCCGAAGTGGAGCGTTTGAAACATTTTCGTAATGTAGTTTCAAATGAAATTGCTCGCTTGAAGAAAGAGAAACAAGATGCTTCGTCGAAGATAGAAGAAATGCGACTGGTTGCAGACAAAATTAAAGAAATGGACGACGAGTTGCGCAATATTGAATTGAAAATAAAAGAACAATTGTTGAAGATACCAAACATACTGCACCAAAGTGTTCCAATTGGAAAGGACTCAAGCGATAATCTTATTGTTCGCCAATGGGGTACGCCCTTGGAAAAAGAAGTTCCAGACCATTTGCAAATTGCAAAGGAATTGAAAATACTCGATTTTGAACGTGGAGCAAAAGTGACCGGCACTGGGTTTGCTTATTATGTTGGTCGAGGGGCTGCTTTGGAACGCGCATTGATTACTTTTATGCTCGAAAAGCACATTTACGAGCATGACTATATTGAACTTCTACCACCACTCGTTGTAAATGAAAACTCAATGGTAGGAACTGGGCAGATACCCAAACTTGCCGAGGATATGTATTATGTCGAGAAAGACGAGTTGTATCTTATACCGACTGCAGAGGTTCCAGTGACGAATTACTATTCAAATGAAACACTGAACATCGAAGATTTGCCTATAAAATTTGTGGCATATACTCCTTGCTTCCGTCGCGAAGCTGGAAGTTATGGGAAAGAGACAAAAGGTTTCCTTCGTGTCCATCAATTCAACAAAGTAGAGTTAGTGAAATTGACAACTCCAGAAACTTCATACGACGAGTTGGAACTATTGACAAAAGACGCAGAAGCGGTTTTGCAAGCATTGAATATACCCTATAGAGTTGTTCTACTATGTAGTGGCGATACAAGTTTTTCGAGTGCCAAGACTTACGATATTGAAGTTTGGTCTCCAGCCGAAAAGAAATGGCTCGAAGTTTCAAGTTGTAGCAATTTCGAAGATTTTCAAGCAAGAAGAGCAAATATTCGCTTCAAACGAACTCCAAACGATAAGCCAGAATTTGTTCATACACTTAATGGAAGTGGGCTTGCAACTTCGCGGCTCATAGTTGCTTTACTTGAAAATTATTACAATCCTGAGGATGGGAGTGTAACAATCCCCGATGTACTTCGTCAATATACAAAGTTTGAAAAAATATCGAAGTAATGGAAGATTATCGGCGTTTTTTGCAACCGAATATTATTGCACAGTTGAAAAATATTGAGCTTAAAGCCAGGCTTGTTGTCGAAGGATTTATGACTGGGTTGCATCGTTCTCCTTACCACGGGTTTAGCGTAGAATTTGCCGAACATAGGCAATATAACCCAGGCGACGAAATCAAACATATTGATTGGAAAGTTTATGGGCGAACAGATAAATTTTTCGTCAAGCAATTCGAAGAAGAAACAAATCTTCGATGTGTGATAGCTATTGATAAAAGTGCTTCGATGCGCTATGCTTCGAAAAATAATATAAGTAAGTTTGAGTATTCTGCCTATCTTGCTGCTTCGCTGGCTTATCTTTTAATGAAACAACGCGATGCTGTTGGACTTGCTCTTTACGACGAGACTTTACATACATATTTGCCACCGCGTTCGAAGACTTCGTATATTGCGGAAATACTCAGAACTATCGACCAGACCTATCCTTCGGATAAAACTGGAACTGCAAAAGCCTTGAATCAACTTGCCGAGAAGATTGTTCGCCGCGGCTTGGTTATAATTTTTAGTGATTTTTTCGACGAGCCTGAATCTGTCTTGACTGCGCTAAAGCATTTCCGTCACAAGAAGCACGAAGTCATCGCTTTCCAAATCCTTGACCCCCAAGAATTAAATTTAAAATTTTCTGGTTCTGTACTTTTCAAAGATATGGAAACCACAGAAACTTTGCAAACTCAACCAGTTCAATTACAAAAATTTTACCGAGAAAAAATAGAAGATTTCATCAATTACATTAAAAAAGAATGTTTTGAAAGAAATATAGATTTTAATATTATTCGAACCGATGAGCCTTTCGATAAGGCACTAAGACAATATTTAACAAAGAGAGCAACTTTGTAGATTAGAACCTTGGGTGATATGAATAAATATATTGAAATAAAAAAAGCATCGACACACAATTTAAAAGGCATAGACTTAAAGATTCCCCACAAGAAACTGGTTGTTATTACTGGGGTGAGCGGTTCAGGAAAATCTTCGCTTGCTTTCGATACTATTTATGCCGAGGGGCAAAGACGTTTCGTCGAATCGATGTCTGCATACACAAGGCAGTTTCTCGAACGAATGCCCCGACCTGACGTTGAAAGTATTACTGGAATTCCCCCAGCAATTGCTATTCAGCAGAGGACGCAATCCAAAAACCCACGTTCGACCGTTGGAACTTTGACGGAAATATACGACTACATTCGAGTGGTTTTTGGAAGAATTGGCAAAACAATTTGCAAAAAGTGTAAACAAGAAGTTAGAAAAGACAATCCACAAAGTGTTTATGAATATCTCAGAAAAAATTTAAACGAAGGCACTAAGCTTCTAATTACTTTTCCCCCAAGCGAAAACTATAAGAAAATCACCGAGTTTAAAAATAGAGTTGTAGAGCAAGGATTCACCCGTGTTTATAATGTTTTGGAATCGGAGTTGCAACTTCTCGACGAAGTTGACATAACCGATGTGATGAATTTCAAAAACTTTGCTATTGTTGTTGATAGAGTTGTTTTCCATAAAGATGAGGAAACTAAATCTCGAATTATTGATTCATTAGAGATTGCTTTCAATTTTGGCGACGGACGAGTATGGATTGTTCTTCCAGATGAGAAGAGAATAAAAAAGTTCAGCAGTAATTACGAATGTGCAGATTGCGAGATTATATATAAAGAGCCAGAACCCCGACTGTTTTCTTTTAACAATCCTTATGGAGCCTGCCCAGTTTGTCAGGGCTTCGGTAGGACAATGGACATCGACGAAGACCTTGTTATTCCCGACAAATCTAAAAGCCTGCGCCAAGGGGCTCTCCATCCATTCCGAACCAATACGTTTGCAAATATTTTAAGTGAAATACTCGAGTCTGCAATCAAAAGTGGAATTTCCATTGACAAGCCTATTAAGGATTTCACTCCTGAAGAGATGGACTTTCTTTGGAATGGGAACGAACATTTTTGGGGCTTGAACGAATATTTTCGTTATTTGCAAGAAAAGAGTTACAAAGTTCAGAATCGTATTATGCTTTCCCGATACCGAGGTTATACAACCTGCCGTGCTTGTGGAGGTTCTCGCATTCGGACGTCTGCGCGCCAGGTTTTTGTCGCCGGAAAGAATATCCCCGAACTGATTAAATATCCTCTCGATAAACTCCTCGATTTTTTTGAAAATATTAATCTTACAGAATACGAAACAAAAGTTGTTGGGCAAGTCGTTGAACATATAAAATGGCGATTGAGATTATTAATTGATATAGGTCTCCATTATTTAACACTTGAAAGGCTTGCACACACGCTCTCTGGCGGGGAGATGCAAAGGATTTCTCTTGCAAACGCACTTGGTTCTTCGCTTGTCGAAACACTTTTTGTTTTGGACGAGCCCAGTATTGGCTTACATCCACGCGATACCGATAGGTTAATGAAAATTTTGTTTCGCTTGCGCGATGCCGGGAACACAATTATTGTTGTTGAACACGACCCCGATATCATTCGTCAATCTGATATGATAATCGATTTGGGACCTGGTGCTGGTGATAAGGGAGGCAGAATAGTATTCCAAGGGACATATGAAGAGATTTTGAAATCACAGGAATCGATTACAGGGCAGTATCTTTCTGGCATAAAGAAAGTTAAAATCGAAAAGAAAACTCGCGACGAAGATATGGGTAAAATTCGAATTTTCAACGCTCGGCAACATAATTTGAAGATAGATTATCTTGAAATTCCACTCGGCTTGATGACAGTCATAACCGGTGTTTCGGGCTCGGGGAAAAGTACTTTGCTCTATGATGTTATCTACAAAGGGTTGCATAATATAATGATAAAAAACGAAGCTTCGACCTCGGCTTACGAAAAGGTTGATGTCGATGGATTCTTCAGCCGTGTTGAACTTGTCGACCAAAATCCGATTGGAAAATCCAGCCGTTCGACTCTTGCAACGTATTCAAAAGTCTTCGATTTGATAAGAGAAGTTTATGCAAATACGCCGCTTGCAAAGCAATTGGGTTTGAAGCCTGGTTATTTTTCTTTTAATATTCCCGGTGGTCGTTGTGAAGTTTGCCAGGGCGAAGGTTTGGTTACCATCGATATGCAATTTCTTCCCGATGTTCAACTAGTTTGCGAAGCCTGTAAAGGCACTCGATATAAGAAAGAAGTTCGGAATATTCTATATAAAGACAAATCTATTGTCGATGTTCTGGAACTGACTGTTGACGAGGCAATAGACTTTTTCTACGATGAACCAAGAATAGTCAAAAAACTGCAAATTTACCAAGAGATTGGGCTTGGTTATATCAAACTTGGACAACCATCGACAACGTTTTCTGGGGGAGAATCGCAAAGAATTAAACTAGCTTCTTATCTCGACCAACCCGACACAGAAAATGTTGTACTTCTGTTCGACGAACCAACAACTGGTTTACACTTGGACGACATTTCCAAGCTATTGGTTTGTTTCGACAAACTCGTTGATAGCGGAAATACAGTCATTATCATTGAACACAATTTGTATGTTATTTCTTCGGCTGATTATGTTGTCGACCTTGGACCCGAAGGTGGAGACGAAGGTGGAAGAATAGTCGCACTCGGTCCACCAAAAAAGATTGCTGAACACAAAGATTCTTACACTGGTAGAGCCTTGAAAGATTTTTTCAAACTTGTTAAAAATAGAAAAGAAATGTTAAAAGTTTAGAACTTTCTTTATAGCCGCAATCACGTCGTTTGTATTTGGCAGAATCGCGTTTTCATAATTCTTAGCAAATCCGACAGGTACATCTTTCGAGCCAACTCTTACAATTGGAGCGTCGAGGTAGTTGAATGCATTTTCGGAAATTTTCGCAGCAATTTCTCCGCCAAATCCGCCAGTAACTTTGTCTTCGTGTGCGATGACAACCCGGTTGGTCTTTCGAATAGATTCATAAACAAGTTCCTCGTCCCAAGGAATTAATGAGCGTAAATCTATAACTTCGACAGAGATGCCTTCGCGTTCTAATTCCTTTGCTGCAAAAAGTGCAAGATGGAGGGCGGTTCCATAGGATACAACAGTCACATCCTTTCCTTCGCGTCGGATTTTTGCTTTTCCAAATGGCACAACAAATTCCGGATGGGGTTTGGGTGCATAGGCATTTTTAAAATTGTATAAGAATTTTGGTTCAAGATACATTGTTACGCCCCGGGAACGAATTGCATTTCGCATCAAACCAACAGCATCGTCGGCAAAAGCAGGGGTGACAATTCTAATTCCGGGCAAAGTTACGAGTGCGCCTTCGATGTTCTGGGAATGATACAATCCACCTTGAATGTAGCCACCGCTTGCCAATCGAATAACAATGTTCGGGGTAAATTGACCTTTGGTGCGCCAGTAGTCGTGTGAGCATTCCACCAGCTGTTCCATAGCAGGCCAGAAATAATCAGCGAATTCGGCACCTTCAATGACCACTCGGATGTCATCGCTATAACGGCAAAAGCCATTTGCAGTTCCAACTATGTTGTCCTCGGCGATTGGAGCGTTGAACACACGCTCTTTGCCAAACATTTGCGGCATCCCTTTAACAACATTAAAAACCCCACCTTTGCCAACATCTTGCCCCCAAAGAAATGTATTTGGATTGCGTTGGAATTCTTCTATTAAAGTCTGGTTTATTGCTTCGCGAAGGGATAACAGAGGGGCATTTGATTCTGGTTGGTAATCTTCTGTTTTCGCATCTTTGGGGATATAAGGTTCAGGAATGATAAATTTGTTCCATTGGCTTCCGTCGGCATCCGGAGTTTGTTCGGCTTGGTCGGCAGCTTCGAAAATAATTTTCTGATTTTCTGATTCTATTTTTTGAAGTTCTTCTTCTGTGGCAATCCCTTTTTCCAGAATATGAAAACGGAACTGAAGTAATGGGTCGCGTCGAGCAACAGCAGAAAGTTCCTCGGGTGTGCGATAAAGTTCGTGGTTATCGGAATTGGAATGAGAACCAATTCTATCGCAATCTGCGTGAACAATTGCGGCACCATTTCCAGATTTGACCCAATCTATTGCAATTGTTAGAGCACGAAACGAGTCGAACGGATCGCGCCCGTCGCAGTGAATTATTTTTAGGTTTTTAAAACCAGCGAAATTTTCAGCCACATTCAAATTGCCCATAACTTCGTGCAATGGAACAGAAATGCCATATTTATTGTTTTGTATGACAAATACGACTGGCAATTTTTCGCTCGAAGCGGAATTTATTGCTTCGTAATAATATCCTTCGGCTGTTGCCGATTCGCCAGTTGAACAGAAAACAATTTCGTCGCCTCCATATCTTTTAATTGCCCGACCAAGTCCGGCGGCGTGTTGTGCGTGGTTGCCAGTGCAAGATGATACGTTTTGAATACGAATTGATGGCTTTGCAAAATGGTTGCTCATATGGCGACCACCGCCTGCAACGTCGTATTCCTTGCTCAATCCATTTAAAATTATTTCATAAGGTGTGATTCCGGCTGAAAGACAAGTTAGCATATCTCGATAGTAAGGGAAAAGAAAATCTTTACCCGGACGGAACACCTGTCCGAGAGCAAGTTGTATACCGTCGTGACCACCAAAAGGAGCGTGGTACGACCAACCTTTTGCCATTTTCAAATACAAAGCAGCCTTCTCGTCGAGTCGTCTTCCTAATTGATTTAATCTATACCATTTGAGAATTGTTTCTCTATCGAATCCTTTGAAATCGAATTTGCTGAAAAGTTCGACCTCGCGTTCCTTGCCTAAATAAAGAACTTTTACTACTTTGTTGCTTCCGTTCTTCGAAACTTTTGTTGTTTTGCTTTTCACTGTGTCTTTATTTTTCATATATCCAATTTATTTTGTTTAACTAATATAAAATTTTATTGACGAAAAAAACTAAATTTGTTTTTTTGATTGAACAAAAGATGCAATATAAGTAATTTTGATTTATGATGCAAAGAAAAATTGTAGTTGGTGATGTACACGGATGTTATTTGACTTTGAAAAAATTATTGACCGAGATAGTTAAAATTAATTCCGAAGATATGATTTATTTCTTGGGCGATTTGATCGACCGTGGCCCAAGGGTTAAGCAAACGGTGGATTATGTTTTGAGCTTGTGGGAAAAAGGAAATGCGGTTGCAATCCGGGGCAATCACGAAGATATGCTTTTAAAATCGATTTCAGACCCGTTTGCACTTTTAAATTGGGAATATAATGGTTGCGAGTCAACTTTGCGAGGATTTAATGTAAATCACCCTTCGGATATTCCTAATGGTTATTTACATTTTTTTGAATCTATGCCTTTCTTTGTTGAACTTGAAAAGTTCATACTTGTCCATGGTGATTTGAATTTCGATTTGGACAATCCATTCGAAGATAAATACTATATGGTTTGGGGTAGAAGTCGTAGAATTGAACCGGAAAAAATTGGAATGCGAAAATTAATTGTAGGCCATACACCAACACCACTTCCAGAGATACTTGCCTCGCTTGAAAGTTGGAAAATATTTCTCGACGGGGGTTGTGTCTATGCGAAATCCCCGTTTCGCGTAAATCTTGGATACCTTTGTGCTTTGGATTTAGATAGCAACCAACTGTTTTACATTTACAATTGTGATTTTTAAAAGTAACCCCCGAAAACTTTCGGGGGTTGTCTCCAATTTTCCAGAACGAAACACTAAATAATAACTTTGGCTTTATAGCCGTAGTTAATTATTCCGCTGGCACCTTCTTCCATTATCTTGCGGAAGACGAATTCCACTCGGGCTCCAATTTTCAAATCTTCAAATTTTGTATCGGTAATCATTGCAGTAATGCGTGCTCCTTCGTCTGTTTCAATAATTGCCACTGCATAGGGTGTAAGTAGTTTAAACTGATCGCTACCGACATGGATAATAGTATAAGTTAGAATTGTTCCAGTTCCCTTTAATTTAATATTTTCGTATTCTTTTTTCCCCGAGATTGGGTCGACATATCTGCGAGGAAGCGAAACAAACCCACTCGGGAACTTCTGGGCTTCCAATCTGTAACGATGTGGTATTTCCCTTGTATATCTTTGACTGTTTGCCATATTACATTCCCTCCAAAATATGTACAACACAACTACCACCAGATCCACCCATATTCTGTGTCATTCCAAGCCGAGCATTTGGAACTTGTCGAGCGCCTGCTTGGTTTGTCAACTGATAGTAGGCTTCGATGATTTGAGCCACACCCGTAGCACCCACTGGATGACCTTTTGCTTTCAACCCACCGCTTGGGTTAATTACAATTTTACCGCCATAAGTTGCTTGGCCTTCGGCAATGGCTTTCCCTCCTTTACCATATTCAAAAAATCCAAGTTCTTCGGCAACGACAATTTCTGCAATCGAAAAACAATCGTGTACTTCAACGAAATTGATGTCTTCTGGTCCGCAGCCAGCCATCTTGTAGGCTCTTTGTGCTGCAAGATTTACTGCTTCGAGGCGAGTTAGGTCTTTGTGGTCGTGAAGGGCAATCGGTCCCGACGCTGCACCAACACCTCGGATTTTAACAAATTTGTCGGTAAATTCTTTTGCTCTATCGACTGGGCAAAGAATAACGCAAGCAGCACCATCTGTGATCGGTGAGCAGTCCATTAGTCTTAGCGGGTCGGCAACCATCGAGGAATTTAACACGGTTTTGAGGTCAATTTCAAAGGGATATTGTGCATTAGGATTGTTCACCGCATGCTTATGATTTTTAATCGGAACTTGTGCCAGCTCTTCTCGGGTTAACCCAAATCTTTCCATATAAGCTCTTGCAATCATAGCATAAAGGCCCGGAAAAGTAACACCATTGTATGCTTCATATTCTTGGTCCGAAGCGGTGGCAAGCACAAAAGTGCCGTCCTCGACGTCCCACATTTTTTCAACTCCCCCAACAAGGACAATATCGTGCATACCAGATGCAACATCCATATATCCCACACGCATTGCCTGCCCGCCCGATGAACAAGCAGATTCTATGCGGGCTGCTGGAACTCCAATTTGTCCTATGTAATCTGCCATAAGCGAACCAAGATGCTCTTGGAAAGTATATAAACCGCTCGACATTGCTCCGACATACAAAGCATCAATTCTATCGACTTTTGCATTTTCCATTGCTTTCAATGCCGCTTCGGCGAACATATCTCGTATACTTTGGTCCCAAAGTTCGCCGAATTTTGTCATACCAACTCCAATAATTGCTACTTCTCGCATTTAATACCTCACTTTTTGTTAATACTCGTTGAAATGAATTTTTTTCCGATATGCAACATATTTACCATAATCGAGATAAACTTTTTGCGGTGTATTGAGCATTTCTCGTGTTTTAGGCGCAAGATTTTGAACTTCGCTGATTCTATCGGTGACGCGGAAGATGAATCCATCGCTTCCTGCACCGGAACCAAACGATACCATAAAGATCAAATCACCAGGTTTGGCAACATCGAGAATTGCGGTCAGTCCTGTGATAGATGAACCAGAATATGTGTTGCCCATTATATTCACAATCCAACCTTCCGACATTTGTTCTTGTTGGAAGCCAAGTTCTTTTCCTGCTTTCAATGGGAATCTTCCATTAGGCATATGAAAAACTGCATAGTTGAAATCTTGGGGTTTTAGACCAGATTTTTCAAGCAGAGCCCGTCCGCAACCCAAGATGTGTTTGAAATATGCAGGTTCCCCGGTGAATCGTCCCCCGTGGCGAGGATACATCTGGTATTCACGGCGCCAGAAATCAGCAGTATCGGTTGTGAATGAATGAGTGAAGAGCACTTCGGCAACAACATTTTCTTTACCGAAAATAAATGCAGAGCCTCCAGCAGATGCACTATACTCAAGAGCATCGCCCGGGGCTCCTTGCGAAGTGTCGGCACCAATACCCATTGCATATTCCATTTCACCGCTTTTTACGTGACTATATGCAATATACATTGCTTCGGAACCAGCCTTGCAGGCGAATTCGAAATCGGCGACGTGAACGTGGGGACCTATCCCAAGTGCGTCGATTAAAACAGTGCCAGACGGCTTCACTGCATAGGGATGCGATTCGGAACCAATGTAGACAGCTCCGATTTTTTGTGGGTCGATCCGAGATCGTTGAAGTGCGTGCTTCGCTGCTGCAATTGCAATAGTTATTGTGTCCTCGTCGGGTCCTGGAACTGTCTTTTCAACTAGCAAAAGTCCCCTTTCGATCGAGGCGGGGTCGCCTCCCCATTGATTTGCAATTGTTGAGGATTTGATCCGATAAATTGGAACATAAGCTCCATATCCAACAATTCCTATCATAGTAGCTCCTTATTGTTAGTAAAATCATTTTGGTGTTATTTCTTTGAAAATTATTGTAATAACAGGGTTTGTCGATGGAAGACCCTCAGCTTTTGCTTGTATTTTCCAGATGTAGTTAAGTACATCTTTTATCTTATCGAGGATTCGCATTACTTTTTCTTCGTACAATCCATAAAGTAAGCCTGTGTATCCAACTAAAGCCCAGAATTTATCGAAATTTGGCATTTCCGCCTTTAAATCTCTTTTTAAAATTCCAAGCAAATTTATCAATCTGGACTTTAAACTGCGTTTTATATCAAAGTTCTCATTTACAGCATCAATTATAGAATCGATTTTGTGATAAAGAGTGTTTAAATCTTTATCCGACAAATTATAGACAATGTCTTGACTTAATATTGTTTCAAATGCGGTTTTCTTTTCTGCTAAAGTTTTCAAAGCCATTATGTCATCTAATTGTTCGTTGATTTCTTTTTGTCTTGTTTCGAAAAAGTTGATTATGATTCCTGTATTGATTTTTTTGTCGTTTGTTAAAGGTGGAAAAAGAATATCAAGAGAATGTTTAGCAGCATAGACTTGGTAAAGACTGAACAAGTCGAGAAAGTCTTCGAAGTAAGCGTCGCGGTTACCTTTTTTGTTGGCTTCGTCGAAAAGTCTTCGAAATTCCTCGATAATTTGGGTTTCGCCCAATAAAGGGTTCGTTGGCAAGTTTTGTATGAAATGCTTATCGATAGGCATAAAATCTCCTATACATCGAAACAACCAATTGAACGGGCTATTACAAGGCGCTGGATTTCGCTTGTTCCTTCGCCAATCTCGAGTATTTTTTGATCGCGATAAAATCGTTCGGCATCGTATTCTTTCATCAAACCATAACCGCCGAGAATTTGAACACAATGGTTCGCACACATATGTGCAACCTCGGAGCAGAATAGTTTTGCAATAGCGGACTCCATTGTAATTTTTTGCCCATCGTCGAGCATTCTGCAAGCATTATAAAGATATGTCCTTGCAAGGTCAATATACATTTGCATATCGGCAAGTTTAAACGAAATTGCTTGATGCTTCGAAATTGCCTGTCCAAAAGCTTTGCGAGTTTTTGCATACTCGAGTGCATATTCGAATGCACCCTGTGCAAGACCAAGTCCCATAGCAGCGATGGACAAGCGTCCGTTGTCCAATGTCTTTAACATTTGTTTGAACCCATCGCCTCGTTTCCCAAGAATGTTTTCTTCGGGAACTTCAACATCCTCGAGAATCAATTCGCTCGTATTCGATGCACGCCACATCATCTTGTGTTTCATTGGTCGAGCAGTAAATCCTGGCGTGCCATTTTCAACGAGAAAACAAGTGTATTCTTTCTTTCCGTTTGGAAAGGTTCCCGTGACAGCAAGAATGGTCGAACCAAGCGTTATGTCTGTCGAAGCGTTTGTAATGAATATCTTTGTTCCGTTGAGAATCCACTTGTCACCGGATTTTACTGCGGTTGTTTGTGTGTTTCCAGCGTCGCTTCCAGCCTCTGGCTCTGTCAAACCGAATCCCCATAGATAACCAGAAGCCAACTTCGGCAAATATTTCTTTTTTTGCTCTTCATTGCCGAAATACAAGATTGGTCCAATTCCGAGGGAATTGTGGGCTGCAACAGTTGCCCCCTGCGAACTATCTACTCTTGTAATTTCTTCAACGATAATGATGTAAGAGAGATAATCCAAATTTGAACCGCCATATTCTTCGGGTAGAAAACATCCAAGGAAGCCCATTTCTGCCATTCTTCGAGTTAGTTCGTAGGAAAATTCTTCTTTCTCATCCAATTCTCGAACCTTCGGTCTAATTTCATCCTCGGCAAATCGGCGGACAGTTTCCCGAAGTATATGTTGTTCGGTGGTTAGATTGAATTTGCTGTCCATTGTGTTCCACATATAAGTTTACAACTTAAAAATTTCCTTTTTTTAAATCAAAAGATTTTTTATATATTGAAAATATAATATTAACAAAATTTTTTTATTTATTCAAACTATTTTTGTGTTTTGTTAAAGGAGAGATTATGGATTACTTGCTGACAGAAGAACAGAAAATGCTTCGAGAGATGGTCTCGAAGTTTGCAAAAGAGAAAATAGCACCTGTTGCATCGGAAAACGAACGCAACCACAGGTTCCCTGCCGACATAATTCGCGAGGCGGGAGAACTTGGATTGATGGGAATTGCATATCCGCAGGAGTATGGTGGTGCTGGGATGGATTTCATTTCATATTTTCTTGCTATCGAAGAAATCTCGCGCTGGTGTGCCTCGACTGGAGTAATTATTTCTGCCCATTCCTCTTTGGTTTGCGACCCGATTTACAGATTTGGTACCGAAGAGCAAAAGCGAAAATATCTCCCCGATTTGCTTTCTGGTAGAAAGATTGGAAGTTTTTCTTTGACCGAAGCCCAAGCTGGAAGCGATGCCGGCAACACCAAAACAACAGCGGTTAAAGTTGGAAACAGATGGATTTTGAATGGTTCTAAGTTGTTTGCCACTAATGGTGCAGAAGCCGATATCTTCGTATTAATAGCATCGACGGACCCGGGAAAAAAGACCAAAGGAGTGAGTGCTTTTATTGTGGAGAAGGATATGCCGGGCTATCGTATTGGAAAAGTCGAAAGGAAATTAGGAATCCGTGCCACTTCGACTGCTGAAATTATCCTCGAAAATGTTGAGGTACCCGAAGAAAATTTGCTTGGGGAATTGAATCAAGGTTTCAAGGTGGCAATGGTCACACTCGACGGTGGCAGATTGGGAATTGCAGCACAAGCGCTTGGTATTGCCCGAGCCTGCCTCGAAGATTCGTTAAAATATGCGAAAGAACGAGTTCAATTTGACCAGCCAATTGCCAACTTCCAAGCTATTCAATGGATGCTTTCAGATATGTGGGTGGAGTATAATGCAGCTTGGCTTCTTACATGGCGAGCTTCGTGGATGAAAGACCACGGGTTACCCTACACAACCGAGGCAGCAATGGCAAAGCTAAAAGCATCCGAAGTTGCAATGGATGCAGCTCGAAAAGCAATCCAAATCCATGGTGGCTATGGCTACACCGAAGATTTTAATGTTGAAAGATATTACCGAGATGCGAAAATTACCGAAATCTATGAAGGTACAAGCGAAATCCAGAGGTTGGTTATTTCAAGGAATTTATTAAAGTAATTTGTAAAACATTTTTCCAAGATAAAAATGAATATTAAAGTATTAACAGCCACGGCTTTGTTCGATGGGCATGATGTCTCTGTTAATTTATTCCGAAGGCTTCTCCAACGTCGCGGGGCAGAAGTTATCCACCTTGGTCACAATCGTTCGGTCCGCGAAGTTGTTACCGTTGCTATTCAAGAAGATGTAGACGCTTTGCTAATTAGTTCATATCAAGGAGGCCACAACGAGTATTTTCGCTTTCTTGTCGATCAACTACGCGAACATGGCGCCGAAGAAAAACAAATTTTTGGTGGTGGTGGAGGTGTGATTCTTCCATCGGAAATCAAATCATTGGAAGAGTATGGGGTAGCGAAGCTTTACCATGCTGTGGATGGACAAAAACTTGGCATCAATGGAATCGCCGACGACATTATTCGAAGGATTAAAGAAAATAAGCCTAAAATTATGGCTAAATGGCTTTCGAATATTACCGAGGAGATTTTGAGCAACAACGATGTTAACAATCATTTTTTGATATCAAAGCAAATTACATTTATTGAAGAGCAATTGCAACGACGAGTTGATGCAAATCAAATTCGCTCTCTTTTCGATGTTTATGATAAAGGAAATTCACTTGTAGTTGGATTTACTGGTCCCGGTGGCAGCGGTAAAAGTTCGCTGATTGATGAGATAGTGGGGCGTTTCCTTGCCTATGCTCCGAACATTACGATTGCGGTACTTGCAAGCGATCCCACAAAAAGCACGACTGGCGGTGCTCTCCTTGGCGATAGAATTCGTTATAATCATATCTACGACCCAAGAGTGTATTTCCGCAGTTTCGCTACAAGAAATAGTGGAAGCGACGTAGGGCAATTTGTTCACGATTCAATTAAGCTCCTCAAGACTTGTGGATTCGACTTGATTTTTGTCGAAACTCCGGGTATCGGACAGGGCGACAGCCAAATAACTTCGCTTGTCGACTATTCTGTATATGTAATGACCGCAGAATTTGGCGCACCAAGCCAGTTGGAAAAAATCGATATGCTTGACCTGGCAAATTTTATTGTCATCAACAAATTTGAGAAGATTGGTTCAGAAGATGCTCTCCGCGAGGTCATTATCCATTATATTCGTACTCATCAGCTCTCTGTTCCGCGGGGTGTACCACTTGAATCGCTCGACCTTCCGATTTTTGCGTGCAGTAGCAATCAATTTAATAATCACGGGGTCAATAAGTTCTTCAAGGCTTTGTTGAAACTTTTAAAAGAGACAAAAAAAGGCAATTACGGTATCAAAGAAGATGTTATTGAATTGCTTCCAACCGACTTGCAGCGAGATTATGGTTTGATAAACAACAAGCGGATAAACTATCTGGCTGAAATTGCCGAAACTGTTCGAAAGTATAAAAGAATGGTGAAAGAACAATCCAAAATTGCCGAAGAAGCATATTCTTTGAAAAAGAGCATTGATGTAATTAAAAGCGAAAGCCAAAACGGCGAACTGATGCATCGGCTCAATGAACTATTTCAGAAAAAATGGAATGAACTATCGAAAGATTCACAAGAGTTGTTAATAACTTGGGAAGAGCGTAAGCGACTTTATCAGCAGGACAAATTAAAATACAAAATTCAAAATCAAGAAGTTGAAATCGATTTGTTTAACAAGTCCATCTGTGGAACCTACATTCCAAAAGTTGCATTACCAAGATTCGATGATTGGGGCAATCTTTTAAAATTTTTATATTTAGAGAATCTGCCAGGATTTTTCCCATATACTGCTGGGGTATTCCCGTTTAAGCGAACGACAGAAGATCCAAAGCGACAGTTTGCTGGCGAAGGTGGACCAGCGCGTACAAACAAGCGATTCCATTATCTTACGAAAAACGACCGGGCTAAACGACTTTCCGTTGCATTCGATGGTGTGACTCTTTATGGCGAAGACCCGGCTCGCGACCCTGACATTTACGGAAAGATTGGTGAAAGTGGAGTTTCAGTTTGCACAATTGATGATATGGATGTACTTTTAAAGGGCTTCGACCAGACAGACCCACTTACTTCTGTCTCGATGACAATCAATGCCCCAGCCCCGATAATGGTTGCATTCTACTTTATGGTTGCCTACAAACGGGAACTCGAAAAATTGAAAGGACAAGGAGTAGAGTTGAGCGAAGAGGAGAAGGAAAAACTCAAAATCGAGACATTTAGGAAGCTGCGAGGAACGGTGCAAGCCGATATGCTGAAAGAAGACCAAGGTCAAAACACTTGCATTTTTTCAATTGATTTTGCAATGAGGTTGATAGGGGATGTTCAAGAATATCTCTCTAAACATAAGATTCGCAATTATTATTCATTAAGCATTAGTGGATATCATATTGCCGAGGCTGGAGCCAATCCAATAACACAACTTGCATTCACGCTTGCCAATGGTTTCACCTATGTCGAGTATTTTTTGAATCGAGGTATTCCAGTTGATGATTTTGCACCGAATCTATCATTCTTTTTTTCAAATGGGATGGACCCAGAGTATTCGGTTATTGGTAGAGTAGCACGCAGAATTTGGGCAATTGCAATGAAATATGTTTATGGAGCAAACGAACGCAGTCAAAAATTGAAATATCATATTCAGACTTCGGGGCGCAGTCTTCACGCCCAAGAAATCGATTTTAATGATATTCGTACTACGCTCCAAGGCTTGCTTGCGATGTATGACAATTGTAATTCTTTGCATACAAATTCATACGACGAAGCAATTACAACTCCTATCGAGGAATCTGTTCGTCGAGCTATGGCTATTCAATTGATTCTTTCTAAAGAGTTTGGCGTTCTGAAAAATGAAAATCCAAATCAGGGCTCGTTCATTATCGAGGAGTTGACAGACCTTGTCGAAGAAGCTGTGCTCGACGAATTTCTTGCGCTTTCTCGTCGTGGCGGAGTTCTTGGCGCAATGGAAACACAATACCAGCGGTCCAAAATACAAGAGCAATCACTCTATTATGAATCGCTTAAAGAATCGGGGGAATATCCAATTGTTGGTGTCAATACTTTTATTAACGAGAATCCAATCAACTATTACGACAATATGAAAGTAACGCGTGCAACCATCGAAGAAAAAGAGGAACGTTTGCAGGAAGTTGATAGATTTAAAGAAAAACACAAAGATAAAAAGCAAGAGGCACTCGACCGATTGCGTAATGTTGCAATTTCGAAAGGAAATATTTTCGAGGAATTGTTGAATACTGTTGAATATTGCACGATGGGGGAAATTACACATCTTCTATACGAGATTGGTGGCAAATATCGCAGGGGTATGTAATGGAAGCTCAAAACATTGAATCGCTCGACAAGCAACAATTGCTTGAATTATTAAAGATTTATGCAAAAAACTGGCTTGCCCACGATGGGTGTTGGTTCCTGGCAATTGAAAGCAAGTTAGGTATCGACAAAGCTATAGAATTCGATCGCGATGCGTGGGAGCAATTTACTCAAATAGAAGCTCGACGTATAATAGACTTTTTGAAATTAGGCAATAATTCCGGACTTGATGGCTTGCAAAGAGCACTGAAATTTCGCCTTTATTCAACTATTAATGAGCAATATTCTGTTTTTACTGCTCCCGATGAATTAGTACACTATGTTAAAACCTGTCGCGTTCAAGAAGCAAGACGAAGGAAAGGTTTGCCAGATTTCCCTTGTAAATCGGTCGGCATTGTGGAATACTCTTTATTTGCAAAAACAATCGACAGCAGAATAGAAACCGAGGTTGTTTCCTGTCCACCAGATATAACAAATGAGAATTTCTATTGTATTTGGAAGTTTAAAATAAAGCAATGAAGGATTATGGAAAGATTCAAATCCAAGATTAACACCAAATCGCCAGAATACAAAGAAAACTACGAACATTCAATTCAGTTGGTAAACGAGTTGAAAGAACGCTTGGAGAAAGTTAAGCAAGGCGGACCCGAAAAGGCAAAAGAAAAGCATATTAGTCGAGGGAAACTGCTACCGCGGGAACGAATTCGAAAGCTTTGCGACCCGGATACACCTTTTCTCGAACTTTCTCCACTTGCTGCGTGGGATATGTATGAAAATGAAGCACCCTGTGCTGGAATTATAACTGGGATTGGCGTTGTTAAAGGTCGAGAATGTATGATTGTTGCAAATGATGCAACGGTCAAAGGAGGAACTTATTTCCCAATGACAATTAAAAAGCATGTGCGAGCCCAAGAAGTTGCAATGCAAAACCGACTTCCGTGTATCTATCTTGTCGACTCGGGGGGAATTTTTCTTCCGTACCAATCGGAGACATTTCCCGACAAGGAACATTTCGGAAGAATTTTTTACAATCAAGCCAGAATGTCTGCAATGAATATTCCACAGATTGCTGTTGTTATGGGTTCGTGCACTGCTGGGGGCGCTTATGTTCCCGCGATGAGCGATGAAACAATTATGGTTCGCAATCAGGCAACAATTTTTATCGGAGGTCCTCCGCTTGTCAAAGCCGCAACCGGTGAAATTGTAACCGACGAAGAGTTAGGTGGCGCAGATGTCCATTGCAAAATCTCTGGCGTTTCGGACCATTATGCTTTGAATGATGAGCACGCTTTGCAAATTGCTCGAAACATCGTTGAAAATCTTGGCAAAAGCGAAAAATTCGATATTGGGAGGGAAGAACCCGAGGAACCCTACTATGACCCACGGGAAATTTATGGTATAATTCCGAAAAATATTAGGATGCCGTTTGACATACGCGAGATCATAGCTCGGATTGTCGATGGAAGCAGATTCCAAGAATTTAAGGAATATTATGGGACAACGCTTGTAACAGGATTTGCAAGAATTATGGGCTATCCTGTTGGAATTCTTGCGAACAATGGTGTTCTTTTCTCCGAATCAAGCTTGAAAGGAGCTCATTTCATAGAACTGTGTACAATTCGAAAAATACCTTTAATATTTTTACAAAATATTACTGGTTTTATTGTTGGCAAAAAGTATGAACACGGAGGAATAGCCAAAGATGGTGCCAAATTGGTCCACGCAGTTGCAAACGCAGATGTTCCCAAATTTACAGTAATTGTTGGTGGCTCCTATGGTGCCGGGAATTATGCAATGTGTGGACGTGGGTACAATCCTCGTTTGCTATGGATGTGGCCCCACGGGAAAATTTCTGTTATGGGGGGCGAACAAGCAGCCGATGTTCTTGCTACTGTAAAGATAAAACAACTTGAAGCCCAAGGCAAAACTTTAAGCGAAGAGGAAATCAAAGCAATACGCGAACCTATAATCAAAAAGTATGAGAACGAGGCGAGCCCTTACTACAGCACTGCGAGATTGTGGGACGACGGAATTATCGACCCTTTGGACACGCGTAATGCTCTTGCTCTTGGAATTTCGATGGCATTGAATGCTCCGATTCCAGACCAAAAGTATGGTGTGTTTAGAATGTAATCAGGGATAAAGTCTTTGCTTTATCCAAGACCCATCGGGTTGCAAAGTATAAGCAATACGGTCGTGAAGTCTACTGGGGCGCCCTTGCCAAAATTCATAATAAAATGGAACAACTCGGTATCCTCCCCAAAAAGGTGGCAAAGGGACATCGAAAGGAAATTTCATCGTAAGTTTTGCAACTTCTCGCATTAATGTAAATCTGGATTTAAGAGGCTTGCTTTGTTTCGAAGCCCAAGCCCCGATACGAGAAAGATATGGTCTTGTTCGAAAATATTCCTCGGATTCCTCTCGCGATATCTTTTCTGCTCTGCCGTTAATTCGAACTTGACGTTCAAGTTTATCCCAGTAAAAAAGAAGAGAGACATTTGGATTTTCTTCGATCTCCTTTGCTTTTTGACTTTCGTAGTTAGTGTAGAAGACAAATCCTCGCTCGTCGAACTTTTTCAACAATACTACCCGAGCCGAGGGGATTCCTCCCTTGTTTGCTGTTGAAACAATCATTGCATTTGGTTCGATAAAGTCTGTCTTCAAAACTTCTTCGAACCACTCTCGGAATTGTTCCAAAGGGTTATCCTTTGCTATTGTCTCGTCGAATTTTCCTCGGGTATAATCTCGCCTTAAGGAATGTAATACTTTTATTAAACTATCCTTTTCCTCTTCCAAGATTTCTCCTATTTAATTATAAGCAAGTAAATGAAGTAAATTTTGTTATTAGTTTTTACTTCGAGAAGCCAAAGTCCGCTCGAAAGATTTTCGTATGGGATTTCAATAAAGTTTGCATTTTGATTATGTTGCAAAAGAATGGCTTTTTTACCATATAAGTTGTAAAGAGTAACCGAATTGATTTGGAGGTCCTCCAATAAAATATTTGCTTTGTTTGGCTCGTCAATAAGTATGTATTTATTTCGCAAATTATTATCATTTTCAACTGAACTGGGGTTTAGTGTCCAGAATGTTTTGACTTCCGACCAAGGACCGTAACTTGTCAATTTAATAGCACGAACTCGCCAATAGTAAATAGAATTCGCATAAAACTTGACTGGAGATTTGTATATCGTATCTTTGATATCATTTTGATTTATAATTAAAGCAAAATCATCAAAGGAGTCGTCTATGCAAACTTGCAGATGATATTTTTCTGCTTGTTGCACTTTACCCCAAATGAACGTTGGATTGAGTTCGACGTTGGTTTCACCATTTAATGGGGCTAATGCAATTGGAGCGGTAAGAGGAATATTCTTTGTAGTGAATGAAAATGTTGGCGACCAATTACTCGTAAGATTACCTTTAATTGCTGCAACTCGCCAGTAATACTTGATACCCGGGTTTAGTTGTGATACGGTGTAAGTGTTTGTTGTTATATTTTTCAAATCCACAATGGGATTGGAAAAGTCCGAATTTGACGAAACTTGTAAAGCATAGTACTGGGCATCCGAAACATTGGACCAAGAAAGAGTAACTGGTGGCTCAATATCTGTTGCATTATCGGGTGGTGCAAGAAGTGTTGGAGGTTGCAAACTTGATACTGGCGGATTATCTGTTACTCTGAACCAATAAGTAAAGGTTTTAGGTGTTCCATTGACTTTTACATTTGAAATAGTAACCGTGTATTTCACATCTTTTTGCAATCCAGAAGTTTTCCAGTAAATGCAATTTGGGACGCCGTACCCTTGGTAATCGTATTTTAAGTTCGTAATGGTCAATTGGTTGTTGTTGGGATCGGTAACTTTAACTGTTGCTTGAGAGTAATCCACTGTGTTGTTGCTATTGTTCCAAATATTTGATTTGTCGGCGACTACTGTAAAAGAAAGATACCAGTTCAAATCGACGAGTGCACTTGGATAGTCATTGAAAGGATAAGCAACAAAGTCTTGGTTCCAATCGGCAAGGTTATGATAGTCTGGGAAGTTGTGTACTTTAATGGACATACCGGTCAAGAATAAGTTTGGCTGTGCTTTAGAATAGCCATCGACTCGTCCAAAAGAAGTATATTTCAGAAATGGATTTAAAAGATTGCGTCGATGTCCTAATGTCTCTACATTTAAGTCGATAATCCAGGACATCATCCCTTTGTCGGACGGCGGCATAAAATCTGGAGAAGCTCCACCGGAAACATACAAGTTCGAAGTGGAACTACCATTGTAGCCATCCTGGGTATAACATAGATAAGAACTTTTGGGGAAGTGGTCTAAAAGAGCGTTTGCAACTGTAATCAAAGCACTTTTAGCTGTTTCATTGTCGAAAGATGATGCATACTGGACAGGCTTGATATTGTGGAACCCGCGAATAAAGTTGAGGTATTGCATAACTTTTTGCTTTTCAGATTCTTTAAGTTTTCCTTCGTAACAATTGTTAATATCGGGGTTTTGGTCGTATAATTCGCTCATCGAAACAAGCGGGAAGTCGCTTGCAAAAAGTAATAATCCCGACAAAAAAATTATAAATATGGCAACAAACCTTTTCATTTTCCCACCATTTTGTTCAACAAATTACAAAAATAAGTTAATTGATTTCATTTTTTATTTTAAGTACTTTTAATTTAAGAAATGAATGTAGTAGAATTCTTGGTTGTTAATTTTGTAATTTAATATCCAAATTTTTTACGATGGAAAAAATCGAGACAAAAATACCCGAAGTTTTAATTCTGAAATCACTGCTCCATCAAGACGAGCGTGGCTTTCTTGCAGAAATGCTTAATCTCGAGGATTTAAGAAGAAATGGGATTCAATTTTCCATTGCCCAAGTCAATCATTCTTTTAGTGAGCAGATTGGAACACTTCGAGGTTTGCACTTTCAAACAAAGCCATTTCAACAGACAAAAATTGTAGCTTGCCTGCGGGGAGCAATTTATGATGTTGCTGTGGATTTGCGACCCAATAGCCCTTATTTTTTATCTTTCGTTTCTTTTCTGATTCTTTCGGCTTACGTTGATTTGGCTAGTTTACCAACCGACCTTTTCTCGAATATTGATCTGATAGTCCAATATCCCGATAAGGTTTTCATTCCTTGTGGCTTCGCTCATGGATTTTTGACTCTACTCCCCAAAACCGAAGTTATATATTTCGCCGACAACTTTTATTCGCAAAATCACGATAGAACAATTCGTTACGACGACCCACAAATTTCTATACCTTGGCCCAAATTGCAAGGCAATTTCATTTTGTCTGCAAAGGATAGAAACGCACCCTTTGTTCGTAATTTTGATTTTTCAATGTTGTAAGATTTATGAAATCCATTTTGGTTACGGGTGGCTGTGGTTTCATAGGAACAAATTTTATACGGTTTCTCTTTGATTTGCCCGAAAGGGATTTTATTGTTATCAACATTGACAAATTGACATACGCTGCAAATCCAGAAAATCTTGTTGATATCCTGAATAAATATCCGGATAGATATTTTTTTGAAAAAATCGACATTTGCGATTTTCAAAAAGTTTTAGGAGTTCTCGACAGATACGAGGTCGACACTGTTGTACATTTTGCAGCTGAATCGCACGTCGACCGCTCGATTGTTGGACCCTCGGATTTCATCCAAACAAATGTTGTTGGAACATTTACTTTGCTCGAAGCCGTGCGTTCCCGCTTTGAATTGGGACGAACGATTAGATTCCATCATATTAGCACTGACGAAGTTTATGGTTCTCTTGGACCAGAGGGTTATTTCTACGAGACCACACCATATCAGCCCAGAAGTCCTTATTCTGCATCGAAGGCTGCTTCCGACCATCTTGTCCGAGCCTACCACATTACATACGAATTGCCAATTACTATTTCAATTTGTTCCAACAATTACGGACCATACCAATTCCCAGAAAAATTGATACCATTGATGATTATTCATATGATGGAAAAAAAGGAATTGCCCGTTTATGGTGATGGGAAGAATGTTCGCGATTGGCTTTATGTCCACGACCATTGTTCTGCAATTTGGCTAATATTGAAAAGTGGGAAAATAGGTGAAACCTATAATATCGGTGGAGAGAATGAGTGGGAGAATATTCGTCTTGTGGAATATCTTTGTGAAGTTATGGCACAAAAGACAGGGGAAAATGTCGAAGAATACAAAAAATTAATTAAGTTTGTAAAAGACCGACCTGGACACGACAAAAGGTATGCAATAAATTGCGATAAAATCAAAAATGAATTGGGATGGCAGCAAGTGGTGGATTTTCGAACAGGCTTGGATTTAACAGTTGAATGGTATTTGTCGCATCCTGATTGGTTGAAGAAAGTAAGAACTGGCGAATATTTGCGATGGATTGAAATTAATTATGGTAATAGAAAATGAAGTATTTACTTATTGGAAGTCTTGGGCAACTTGGTAGCGAGTTTAAGAATTATTTTCAGAATAACAATATCGATTTCTATGAAACCGATTTGCCCACATTAGACGTGGGCAAACTGGATGATGTGGAAAGCGCAATTTCACAAATCAAGCCAGATATTGTCATTAATTGTTCAGCATATAATTATGTGGATAGAGCGGAAATCGACCGTTGGAATGCAATCCGAGTGAATACATTGGGAGCGAGGAATCTTGCCTATGTTTGCAGAAAACACGACGCTTTTCTTGTTCATTTCAGTTCCGACTATGTTTTCGATGGCGAAAAGCCAACCCTTTATTTGGAAGAAGACAAACCAAACCCTATCAATTTCTATGGCTGGACAAAATATTTGGGCGAGCAGGCAATAAACGAAGAATTGCAATTTTTTTTGATTTTGAGAGTTAGTTGGTTGTATGGATTTGGTCCCCAAAACTTCATTGTTAAATTTTTGAATTGGAGCGAAGAAACCGATACTGTTCGCATTTCTATTGATGAAATTTCGGTTCCTACATCGGCTCATAGAGTAGTAAATGTAACAATGCAAGCGCTAAAGGAGGGCTTGGTAGGAGTGTTCCATCTAACAAATTCTGGTTATGCCTCGCGCTACGAATGGGCTCTTGAATTGAAAAAGCAACTTGGTTTACGTGTGAATGTGGTCCCTGCGAAATCCGAGGAATTTCAACTACCAGCTCGCAGGCCAAAGTTTTCTGCAATGAGTAATCAAAAAATTTGTGAACTTCTTGGTATTTCAATTCCACCTTGGCGCGATGATTTGATTTATTTCATCGAAACTTTTAATTTAAGGAATTGAATGTCATTTCTTCAATCCAATAAATGCTGCCATTCTGCCAGATTTTTCTTTATCTCTTCTGTAAGAATGTAAATTTGTATTGGAAATAGTGCAAAGAGGTGAATACTCGATGTTTTTTTCTTCTACTCCTGTCTCTTTCAACTGATAGATTATTTCCTTCCTGTTGTCGAAAAAATACTTTCCATTTGGTGTTGGTATGGTTGAAAGAGGAAAAAGTTTTGCAACATCTTCTCCAACTTCATATCGTTTGCCCGAGGCAAGGGGTGAAATGTAAACTAATAGATTTCTTGGGTCGCTTCCATACTTTTTTGCCATTTTTTCTATTGTTTTAGGAACTATTTTCAGACTACTTCCGCGCCATCCTGAATGGATTGCTCCAACAACTTCATTAATAGGATCGTAGATGAGAACGCCAGCACAGTCGGCAATTTTTACAACAAGGATTTTCCCTTTAATGTTTGTTATCAGGGCATCGCCTTCATTTGGTTCAAATTTCTCATCAACAATAGACACTTTATCGCTATGTATTTGCCTTAAGTAAAAAAAATCGTCGACATCGACTCCCAAATTTTTGGCGAGCATTTCTCGATGGGATTGTGCTGTTTGAGCGTCGATGGAGTCTACGGCACAGAATGAAAATCCAATTGGATGGATGTGTTGATTTCGTTCTGTCACCCCAGCAATTATTTTATCTTTGGTGAATATTTGTGGTTTGATAATTTTTAAGTTCATAACCATTATAATTTAAATAAATCATAACTTCCGATAAGAATTTTCGAAATTGTTTGTTGTGCTTCTCGGGGAATTTCAAGAATCTTTGTATTTCTGGCTTTTTTTACATTATCTGAAATTGCAATGCCAACATTGCCAGAAACACCAATCCAGAGGTCACCTTGGAAATTTGTTAAATATTTTTCCATAGCCCTGTCGATTGCTGTATGTTGATGAGGTTTTCTATCCAATAGCAAGCAAATAGTTTTTTCTTTGCTCGGGATTATTATTGCAATATATTTTTCCCGAGGGAAGATGTGAATTGTGTCTTTTTCGCTTTGATTTAAATTAAACAAAAGCAAAATAAAGGCAAAAAGAAAGATGGCAAATCTAATAATGAAAACTTTTCGCTCTAAAGAAAAGAAAAGCCATATTGTAATTACTGAAATAAAGAGCGACAGCAGAACAGTATCATTGCCATTAATAACTAAACTTTTTAAGTTTTCTGCCAAGAAGCTGTTTGTTTCAATAGCAATTGAAAGAAGTATGTCTGCAGTCGTTGCAAATATTTTGGCAAAAGTGATTGAAAGGAATGAAAAAAGTAAACTAATAAACCCAAAAGATATAGCCAAAGAGAATATTGGAAGAAGAAGCAAGTTTGAAAAGAAAGATATGAATGTATAATAACCAAAACTATAAGCGACCAATGGAGCAGTGAAGATTTGTGCAGAAAGAGTTGTAGCAAAAATTTGAGAGAAAAAGTCGGCGATTTTGCTTTTGAATTTTACGAATCTTTTGATCGTAAAAAAAATTTTTTGGTTAAACAGAACAATTCCAAGCACTGCGAGAAAAGAAAGTTGGAAGCCGACATTGAAGATTGTGGAAGGAGAGAAGATAAAAATAATCAAAAGGACAAAGGCAAGAGAATTGACGATTGACGTTTTTCTTTCAAGAGATAGGGAATACAGAACTGCAAGTATCAATATTGTTGCTCTAATTCCAGAAGGTGGAAAATTCACAATTGCAAGAAATAACAAAATGGTGCAACTTACGAGCAAGAATTTTATCCAGTTGTTCTTTACAAAGGAAAATATATAGAAAACTATTGTAGCAAGTATACCAAAGTGGAAACCGCTTAGTGCAAGGATATGCGACATTCCAGTAGTAGCAAATTTTTCTCTTTGTTGGTATTCGAGCATTGTTTTATTGCCGAGAAGTAGGGCAGAAAAAAAAGATATGTTTTGGGGATTGAATAAACTTTCGAGGTGCTCAAAAAGTTTCTTTTGGATTGAATTTAAAATTTGTTGGTATTTGGATTGGTTTTTCCAAATTTTGATAATTTTTCTATCACTTGTTTTACCTAAAAAGTCGACTTCATTGATGAGTGCAATTTGAATTTCCGCTGGATCAGTTGGAAGATTGGAAGAGCGCGGTAATCTGATATTTGCAATGCATAAGATAAGGTCGCCCGGGTTGATGTCTGGGAGTGCCTTTTCGGCTTTGTATATGTCGAGCAATACTGAAGTTGCAAATTTTTGGAAATTTTCACTGTTTACTTCACCTTCGACTCTTAACTTAATAGTGTTGTTGGTTTGGGAAATGATATCTGTGACTTTCCCGTACAGTTTAACTTTTAGGTATTTAAAATTTGATTGGACTTGTAAGGTTTTAAAATTTGTAAAATTAGAAGAAAGTATCAATCCAGAGGAAAATACTATGATCAAATAGGCAAAGCTGTATTGTTTAAAACAGAGCAGAATTAATCCAGATAAACCACCAAGTATTAAAACTACAATTAGCAAAGATTTAGAAAGGAACACACCAATAATAATGCTTGGAATTAAAACTAAAATATATTTTACAAGGGGTAAGGAATTTATGTTAATTTTTTCCATTAATTTGCAATTTTTGCAAAAAGCAACTTACTAATTAAGGTTGTAAATACAAAATGTGTGGGATAGTTGGTTATATTGGAAAAAGGAACGCTGTCAAAGTACTTATAAATGGACTTCAAAGGCTTGAGTATCGGGGCTATGATTCTGCTGGGCTATCAATTATTGAGGATGGTGAACTTCTAACTTTTAAAAGGAAAGGCAAGGTTGCCGAACTTGTGAAGTTACTTGAAGACAAAATTTTTACTTCAACTATAGGAATTGCCCACACACGATGGGCAACCCACGGTGAGCCAAACGATATAAATGCCCATCCACATATTGACAATAGTAATAAAATTTCCATTGTTCATAATGGAATCATCGAAAATTATCATTCTTTGAAACAGATGCTTCTTTCGAAAGGCTATAAGTTCTATTCAGAAACCGATACCGAGGTGCTCGCCGTTCTTATTGGCTATTTTTTTGATAAAACAAAAGACTTAGAAGAAGCAGTGAGAACTGCACTTTCGGAAGTTCAAGGAACTTTTGGTGTGGCTGTATTATCGGTATACGAGCCTGACAAAATCATTGCTGCAAGACGCGGTAGCCCGATGATTGTTGGAATTGGGGAGGAGGAATATATTGTTGCCTCGGACACTGCAGCGATTATCCAATACACACGACAAGTAATTTATCTTTCCGATAACGAAATGGTGACGCTTAACCGCGAAAGTTATAGTACAAAAACAATTGACAATGTCTTAACAAATAACATAATTCATCTGGTCGATTTCGATTTGAGCAAAATCGAAAAAGGTGGTTTCGAACATTTTATGCTAAAGGAAATCTTTGAGCAGCCACAAACGATAAGAGATGCATGTCGCGGTAGATTGCTTATCGATGAAGGTAATGCAAGGTTGGGCGGATTACTTCCCGTGCTCGATAAGCTTCGCGAAGTTGATAGAATAATTATTACTGGCTGTGGTACTTCGTGGCACGCAGGGCTTGTAGGAGAGTATCTTATTGAAAATCTTTGTGGGATACCTGTGGAAGTTGAATATGCCTCGGAGTTTCGATATCGAAATCCGATAATTCGAAAGAATGACATTGTGCTTGCAATTTCTCAAAGCGGAGAAACCGCCGATACGCTTGCTGCTGTGCAAGAAGCAAAGCAAAAAAATGCTACAGTTCTTGGAATTGTGAATGTGGTTGGTAGTTCAATTGCGCGCGAAACAAACGCAGGTGTTTATATCCATGCTGGACCAGAGATTGGAGTTGCCTCGACAAAAGCTTTTACGTCCCAACTTGTTGTACTTGCTCTTTTTTCTTTGTTCCTTGGCCGAATGAGAAATCTTTCGAAAATCGATGGGATACAGATTGCTCGGGCTATAAAGGAATTGCCTTCCAAGGTTGAAAAGATCCTTGAAAATGCAGAACAAATTCGCCAGATAGCCAAAGAATTTTCATATTCTCGGAATTTCTTGTATCTTGGCCGAGGATACAATTTCCCAGTTGCTCTCGAGGGCGCTTTGAAATTGAAGGAAATTTCCTACATCCACGCCGAAGGGTATCCCTCGGCTGAAATGAAGCACGGACCTATCGCTCTTATCGACAAGAATATGCCTGTGGTGTTTATAGCCCCAAAAGATGAGATTTATGACAAAGTCATTTCAAACATAGAAGAAGTTCGTTCCCGAAAAGGACGTGTGATTGCTGTTGCTACTGAAGATGACGATAGAATCACAAGATACGCCGAGCGTGTTATTTTCGTTCCCGATACATTACCAATGTTAACGCCAATTTTAACTGTGATACCATTGCAACTGTTGGCATATTATATGGCTGTCGAGTTGGGTTGCAATGTCGACCAACCAAGAAATCTTGCTAAAAGTGTTACTGTTGAATAATTTTGTTCAGCAGAATTTGACAATTTTTTTCGAATTCTATGATTATTGAAATTAAAGAATTAGTATATAGAAAAAGAAAAAACTTTTGTCTTCGAATTGATAAAAAAGGCGATTTAATAGTTATCGCTCCATACTTTGCTACAGAAAAGGAAATTCGTCAAGTCGTTGAAAAGAAAGCCGATTGGATAATTAAAACGAGAGAATTAATCTTGCGCAACAAGCAAAAAACACAACCATTAAATTTTAACGAAGGCGAAACCATTCTTTACCTTGGTGAAAATTACAAAATCGTATTTCATAACAAGTCGGAAATCCTTTTGGACGAGCGAAGTAAGGTTATTTTCCTGCCTTATGGCGATAAACAAACTTTAGAACGCAAGCTAATGCGATTCTATTACGAGCAAGCAAAAGAAATCTTGAAGAATGAACTTGATAGATGGTCGAGGACAATGGGACTAAGATATAAAACATTTCGGCTGAAAAATGCCCAAAGGCTTTGGGGTTCCTGCGGAAAAAATGGGAGCATCAATTTAAATTGGCGCTTAATTCTTCTGCCGAAAGAAATTCTCGAACATATTGTTATTCACGAACTTGCCCATCTTGTCCATCGAAACCACTCGAAACAATTTAAGTATTTTGTTTCACAATACTCGGATAATTATCAATCTAAAGAACGGTGGTTACGGGAAAATTCTTTCATTTTACAAATGTTTCGAAACGATTAGAATCTTTTCTGATAAAAATGGCAATATGGTGCCTTCCCAGTTTTCTCATAATAATCTTGATGATAGTTCTCTGCTACCCAGAATTTTTTGAAAGGGCTTAATTCCGTTTTCACATCATAACCTTTCGATTTCAGAATCTCGATTAATTCTTGAGCAATCATTTTTTGCTCGTCGTTAGTGTAGAAGATAGCCGACCGGTATTGGTTGCCAATATCCGGACCTTGACGTTCGAGTTGTGTAGGGTCGTGTATTTCGAAAAAGTATTTTGCTAATTCACGGAAAGATATCTTTTGCGGATCGAAAATAACTTCGACAGTTTCAGCATGTCCAGTATTACCACTGCATACCTCTTCGTAACTTGGGTTATCCAATATTCCACCACAATAGCCACAGGTGGTGGACAAAACCCCGTCGACTTTTTTAAAAAGATGTTCGACGCCCCAGAAACAGCCCCCGGCAAAGTATGCTTTTTCCATTTTTACCTCGTTTTTCTTATTAATAACTTTGGGAGACAATGATCCTCTATTTTTTGTATTGCATTGAAGTAATGTAAAAAAAAACAAAAGGATAACAGCAAAAAAAATATTATTTTTATTCATACTCTAAGTTCATAAAAACTGAAAGACTAACATTTTTGGGTAATATTGCATTTGCTTCATCCAATTTATATCTTTTTTTACCTTCTTTATTATTTCTATTTTTGTATTTTTTAAATTTTGAAATGAAGGTAGCTGTTCTTGGATTAGGATATGTGGGATTGCCATTGGCATTGGCAATCAGTAGGAAGACAACTTACGAAGTTGTTGGTTACGACCCAAAAACAGAGAAAGTTAATCAAATCTTGAAAGGTATATGTCCGATTGAAGATTCTCAGGCAGAAAAAGATTTGAAGGAAGTTCAACTAAAAGTTTCTGCAAATGAGGAAATTATCGATGGTTCCGATATTTACTTTGTTTGTGTTCCAACTCCTGTCCTCGACGATTACACTCCCGACTTGCGACCTTTAACCAAGGCAATAGAAATTATTGCAAAGTTTCTCCGTCGTGGTCAATATGTTGTAATTGAATCGACTGTTAATCCTGGTGTGTGCGATGAATTGGTTGCGCCGATGTTGGAGAATCTAACCGGTATGAAAGTTGCAAAAGATTTTCATATTGCACATTGTCCCGAAAGAATCAATCCGGGCGACCCGAAATGGAATGTTTACAACATACCAAGAAATGTTGGGGCATCGTCGCCAGAGGCGACAAAATTTATTGCCGATTTCTACAGAAAAATTCTCGACGCAGAAATCCACGAAATGCCCGATTTGAAGACCACGGAAGCAACAAAAATTATTGAAAATACCTTTCGCGATATTAATATCGCATTTGTTAATGAACTTGCCAAAAGTTTCGAGGTTTTGGGCATCGACATTCTGGCTGTTATACAAGGTGCCTCTAATAAACCTTTTGCTTTTATGCCTCACTATCCTGGTTGTGGCGTTGGTGGCCATTGTATACCGGTCGATCCATATTATCTTATTGACAGAGCATCGAAAAGCGGGTTCGACCATAAATTTTTGAAATTGGCACGCGAAATAAACAATTCGATGCCAGCATATACTGTAAACCATCTTATTGATGCTTTGAATAACTTTGCTAAACCAGTTAAAGGTACAAGGATTGCTCTTCTTGGTTTGTCCTACAAGCCTAACCTTGGAGATTTGCGGGAAAGCCCAGCGTTAAAAATAAAGAAATTGCTCGAAGCAAGGGAAGCCGATCTTGTTTGCTACGACCCTTATGTGGCTGAATTGTCTAATGCAAATTCTTTGGACGAAGCGCTTAACGGTGCCTTTGCTATATTGCTTGCAACTGCACACAATGATTTTCGTATTCTCACCGGCGAAAAGATCGCAAAATATGGTGTTAAAGTTGTAGTAGATGGAAGGAATTTTCTCGACAAAGATGATATTAAAAAATATGGTATATACTACAAAGGGATTGGAAGATAATTATGAATTTTATTGATTTGCAAAGGCAATATGCAAGAATTAAAGAAATTCTCGATTCAAGACTGGCAAATGTGTTCTCGTCTTGTCAATTCATTTTGGGACCCCAAGTTGAAGAACTTGAAAGACGACTTGCAAATTTTGTCGGTAGGAAGTATTGTGTTACTTGTTCTTCTGGGACTGATGCTTTGTTGATGCCGTTGCTTGCTTGGGGAATTGGGAAAGGTGATGCCATTTTTACCACTCCGTTTACTTTTATCGCTACCTCAGAGGTAATTCGGCTTGTAGGGGCAACTCCCATTTTTGTTGACATTGACCCAAGGACTTTTAATATTGATCCAGAAGATTTGGAAGAAAAAATTGTGGCAACCAGCCGAAGCGGAAAACTTCGACCTAAGGTGATAATTCCGGTGGATTTATTTGGGTTGCCAGCCAATTACAAAAGAATAACAGAAATTGCAAAACAATATGTCCTTTTTGTCCTCGAAGATGCAGCTCAAGGATTTGGTGGCTCCATCGATGGTCGAAGGGCTTGCTCTTTTGGCGAAGTTTCTGCTACTTCTTTTTTCCCAGCGAAACCTTTGGGTTGTTATGGGGATGGGGGTGCAGTTTTCACTGACGATGGTGAAATGTATGAACTTCTTGTGTCCATTCGTGTACATGGACAAGGCAAAGACAAATATGAAAATGTTCGCAATGGCATCAACGGGCGATTGGATACAATCCAAGCAGTTGTCCTGTTAACAAAACTTGAAATTTTCGAGGATGAACTAAGAAGACGTAATGAAATTGCAAAAAAGTATTGCGAATTGCTCAAGGGAAAGGTAGAGACACCGTTTGTACCCGAAGGATATTTCTCGTCGTGGGCGCAATTTTCTGTCTTGGCTGATAATGAAAAGCACAGGGCTGAAATCATCGAAAGGCTGAAGAAGAAAAACATACCGACAGCAATTTATTATCCTTTGCCTCTCCACTTGCAAAAGGTTAATCTCGACCTTGGCTACAAACAAGGAGATTTTCCTGTGTCGGAAGCAATTTCAAAGCGCATTCTTTCGTTGCCAATGCATCCTTATCTTACAGATTCAGAAATTGAAATGATTGCAAACTCGATTTAGACAAATTCTCGAAAGTAGTGGGCGAACCAGAGAAAAACAATAATGAATTAATTCGTGGTCTTGGGTTAGTAACAACTGTTGCAGTAGTAGTTGGAGCAGTCATAGGTTCGGGAATTTTTAAAAAGCCTTCCATAATGGCACAAGTTCTCGGTTCTCCCGAACTTGTGTTGTTTGTTTGGGTCTTTGCTGGTGCAATAACATTAATTGGTGCCTTGACAAATGCCGAGATTGCAAGCTTCATAACAGAAACCGGAGGTCAATATAAGTTTTTCGAGGCGATGTATGGAAAATTCTTTGCTTGGCTCTATGGGTGGGCAATGTTTATAGTTGTGCAAACTGGTTCTATTGCTTCGATTTCTTACATTTTTTCTGAATATGCTCAATACTTCTTTAAATTACCCCATTTCAATGCTCATTTTGAACAATCCGTTCGTCTTTTCATCCCTTTCATTGGGAATATTTATCCTTTGGCAAACTTTGGAGTTAAAATTTTGACCATAATTTTAATTTTCTTTTTGACATATATCAATATTCGTGGAATTGTACTTGGGGGGACTCTATCTGCGGTGTTTACTTTTATGAAAGTTTCTGCGATTTTTTTTCTTGTGGCAATTGCTTTTGGCTTTGGAAATGGAGATTTTCAAAACCTTTCAAGAGATAGTGAAGCTTTTCAGCAAGGAAATGTTAATCTTTTCACTGGAATTATGATTGCTCTTTCCGCTGCCTTTTGGGCTTTCGATGGGTGGAATAACATAACATATGTTGCTGGCGAAGTGAAAAATCCTCGCCGGACTATTCCCTTGGCTTTAACAATTGGGACTTTGATAGTAATTTGTGTTTACATTTTGGTTAATCTTGCTTATCTTTACATACTTCCGATTGAAAAGATTGCCAGTTCAAATCTTGTTGCTGCTGAAACAGCAACAAATGTTTTAGGTTTGTTTGGTGGAACTTTTGTTTCTTTTGCTGTGCTTGTCTCGACTTTTGGTACTTCGAACGGGACAATTATGGTAAGCGCAAGATTGTACTATTCGATGGCAAAAGAAGGACTTTTTTTTAAGAATATTGCCTATGTGCATCCAAACTTCCGAACACCTTCAAATTCATTGCTTTTGCAAGCAATCTGGACAAGTATCCTGGTAATTACGGGGACATTCGACATACTAACTGATATGCTCATATTCGTAAGTTGGTTTTTTTATGCAATGGGCGCTCTTGGTGTTTTTGTTTTAAGGCGGAAAATGCCAGATGCTAAAAGATTGTATCGAGTCGTTGGCTATCCATTTGTTCCAGCTATTTTTGTGGTTTTTGCTTTTGCATTTGTAATTTTTACAGTTTTCAATGACATACAAATGTATCGAAATGGTCGAAGTGAATTTATTAATTCAATTTTTGGTACAGTTCTTGTTTTTATTGGAATTCCTTTTTATTTTTACTTTATTAAAAAAAAGCAAAATGAGGAAAAACATTTGCGAAAAGAATAGAAGGAGTTTTTATGCCAGCATTAGTTTACACAATTCACTCTAAAAATCCTGAAAGGCGTAAATTACAAAAAGTTTGCCAAACATTGTACGAGGGTGGGGTCATTATCTATCCAACCGATACTGGTTTCACTCTGGGGTGTGCTTTGGCAAACAAAGACGCAATTCAAAAAATTAGGCACATTCGTAATATACCCGAGGAGAAGGCGCTTACATTCCTTTGCAAAGACCTTTCCAATATTTCTGAATTTGCAAAAGTTAGCAATCTTGCCTACAAAGCAATCAAAAAGTTAATCCCGGGTCCTTACACTTTTATTCTTCCTGCTTCGAAGGAAGTTCCACGGTACGCACAAGACCCAAAACGCAAGACCGCTGGAATAAGAGTGCCCGACCACATACTTTCCCAGGCACTTCTCGAAGAACTTGGAGCGCCGATTATATCTATTAGTGCCAAAATCGAAGGCTTCGAGTATTCACACCCCGAGGAATTGCTGGAAAAGTTTCTTAATTTGGTCGATGTTGCGGTAAAAACCGACGAGTACAATTTCTTGGGTGAATCAACAGTAATTGATATGACTACAGACGATTTCAAGATAATACGGCGCGGTGCTGGGATCGACAAAGCCCTTGAATTACTCGAAATTGTAGAGTAAAGCGTGTGACAAAATTTCTGTAAATCTGATAAAATGGCAAAGGCAGTCCGAAGACTGCCTTTTTGTCATAGTGAACAACCAAAATAAGTTCAGTTGCCATTCATAGAATCGTAAAGCTCTTTAAGCTTTTTTCTGAGGTGAAGCACGGCATAGCGTTTTCTGGCTAAAAGTGTATTTATATTAACTCCAGTTTCTTCCGACATTTCGCGAAAGGAGATACCTTGGAATTCATTTTTGATGAAAACGTCTCTTTGCTCGGGCGGAAGCTCAGAAAGACCTTCTTGAACGCGTTCCCAAATGGTTTGGCGAAGTAGTTCAGTATCTGGGTCGGAAGTTTTGTCTGAAATAAAACTCTCGAAGGTATCCGATGGATCTTCGGTTGCGCTTGGTAGTTGCATATCGGAAAAAGTTTCCGCTCGTTTTTTCCGATACGAATCGATTATCCGATTGCGAATAGCAGTGAACACCCAAGATGCAATATTTTCGATTGGTTTTTGTATTTGTTGGGACGCAGCGAGTACGTTTGTAAAAACGTCTTGCAAAATGTCTTCGGCTTCTTCTTGGCTACGAACTCTTTGCCGTATGAACCCAAGAAACTTCTTACGGTCTGTCTTAAATAATAGCTCGATTTGCGATTGTAAATCCATAATGCCTCCTTTATTTTAAATTACACCATTTTACAAGGGCAAAAAAGAATTCCGACAAATTGTCAGACTTCATTATTCTTTTTCTGTTCGTCAAGCAAAAAATTTCTTTCATTTGTTTTTCCTATAAATAGTTGATAAATTGTATCAACTCTTCATAAGCCCTCGTAAAATAGTATAATTTAAAATATTTATGTACTTTTTCATATTATTCAAATATATAGACACAGGAAATTCAAAAAAGTTTCACTTAAAACCTAAAATTTTAACATAGGAATTTTTATGCCAAATTTTTTTGCATTTTCAATAGCCCGTTCATACCCAGCATCTGCGTGTCGAATTATACCTGTCATTGGGTCGTAGGTCAAAACCCTTTTCAATCGAATTTCTGCTTCATCGGTACCATCGGCAACGACGACCATTCCAGCGTGGAGTGCTAATCCCATTCCGACGCCACCTCCGTGGTGGAACGAAACCCAACTTGCACCACCAATTGCATTTAATGCAAAGTTGAAGTACACCCAGTCTGCAATTGCGTCCGAACCATCTTTCATATTTTCAGTTTCTCGATATGGTGAAGCGACTGAACCACAATCCAGATGGTCGCGCCCAATAACTATCGGTGCCGAAACTTCACCACTTTTCACGAGTTGGTTAAATAGTAAGCCTGCTTTGAGACGATCGCCATAACCCAACCAGCATATTCGTGCAGGGAGTGCTTGGAACCGAACGTGCTTTTGCGCATTTTTGATCCACCGATGTAGTGCAGCATCATTGGGAAATGTATCCATAATCGCTTCATCAGTTTTGTAAATGTCCTTCGGGTCTCCAGATAAAGCGACCCACCTAAAAGGACCTTTCCCATCGCAAAATAGAGGTCGAATATATTCGGGAACAAACCCCGGAAATGCGAACGCATTTTCAACACCACCATATTCTTTTGCAATTCCGCGGATATTGTTGCCATAGTCGAAAACAATGGCGCCTCGGTTCATAAATTCGATCATTGTGCGAACATGAATTGCGATTGATTTATATGCTTCTTCAAGGTACTTTTCTGGATTTTCGGCTCGCAACTGGTCGGCTTCCTCTTTGCTATAGCCAGCTGGATAATAACCATTAAGAGGATCATGGGCTGCGGTTTGGTCGGTAACAATATCGGGGATAATCCCGCGGCGGAGAATTTCTGGGTGAATCTCGGCTGCGTTGCCGACCAACCCAACGGATACTGCTCGTTTTTCGTCCTTTGCTTTTAACACTATTTGCAAAGCTTCGTCTAAATTGTGAACTTTTGTCTGGCAATATCCATCGTGGATTCTTTTGTCTATTCGTTTTTCGTCGATTTCTACAGTCAACGAAGCAGCGCCCGCAAAATATGCTGCAAGGGGTTGGGCGCCGCCCATTCCACCCATACCAGCAGTGAGAAGGAATCGTCCATATAAGTCGCCGCCAAAGTGTTGGCGCGCCACAGCGGCAAAAGTTTCGTATGTCCCTTGCAAAATTCCTTGTGTGCCGATATAAATCCAACTTCCAGCGGTCATTTGCCCAAACATAATTAAGCCTAGTTTGTCAAGTCGGCGGAATTCTTCCCAAGTTGCCCATTTTGGTACGAGATTCGAATTAGCAATTATTACTCTCGGAGCAAGCGAATATGTTGGAACGATACCTACTGGTTTGCCCGATTGAACAAGCAAAGTTTCATCTGGTTCGAGGTTTCGCAAGGCATCGAGTATCGCATCGAAGCATTCCCAATTTCGAGCAGCCTTGCCATATCCACCGTAGACGATTAACTGGTCTGGCTTTTCGGCGTTCTCAGGGTCAACATTATGTTGAATCATTCGATACGCCGCTTCGATCTGCCAATTTTTACAAGTTAATTGTGTACCACGGGGTACCTTTACCGTTCTCATTTTTTTCACCAAAAATTACAAAATTAATTTAAAAAATTAAAATATAACGAGGCGAGATTTACGATACTACTTTTTTCCTTTTTTCAACATTTAAAAAAGCAAATTACAAAAAATTTATTTATTATTTTTAATTTTGCAAAAATTTATCGAAAATTGGAAGGAATGTGAAAAGAATTTTTTTTATTTTTTGGTTAGGTTTTTCATTACTTTTATATGGTAAGGACGGCGACACTATTAAAGTTAAAACTATTGAATTTGGACAGTCAAAGCTTGGTTGGTTCAACTTTCCCGATTCATCGAAAAGTTTCCAGAAAATTCTAATGAATTACAAAATTAAGTGTCCTTGCGGTGAATGGGATTATCTTGCGATGGTTTTTGTAAAACAGTTTTTTGCTCCCAGCTTTCGTGTCGATAGCATTGTTGTTCCTGAATATTCTTTTATGTTCGACACATCGTGGTCTTATTCAAGTCGAATGGTAAATGGACGCTTGGTTATCGATTCTTTCCCTAAAAAGCCAAGACTTTTAGAATTTTACAATGACAGTGTGAACCCAACTCGCAGGACATCTTTTCGCTATGTTTGGGATCCATATTATCGCTATCTTTATGACAATAACGGAAATGTTTTAGATTCCGTCCTTGTTCCCCCCGATTCAACTATTTACCTAACAAAGCGCAGAATTTATTTCGAAGACCCAATAGCGATTACCGAGCGCTACGAGATTATGCGCTATGTGACTCCTTATGGAATCGGACTTGATGTTGGGGATGGTTTCACCTGGACTATGGACGTGACCGATTTTGCTCCACTTTTAGTAGGTAAAGTTTATCTTGACGCACCCAACCAACAGGAGCCAATTGAAATAACTTTCGATTTTATTGAAGGAGTTCCCGAAAGGAATATTATCCGACTAGAGCGAATTTATGATTTCTATGATGTAGTCTATGATAAGCATTTCGAAGAGAAAATTTCGAAAAAGCAGGTTCAGACATCTCCAAAAGAGAAGATGTTCCGCTTAAAAGTAATTCAAACTGGACATGGCTTTGGTGGCAACGAAGACAATTGTTGCGAATTTTGCAAAAAAAACGCTTATGTAAAAGTAAATGATACAATACGGTATACCAAAGAGGTCTGGCGTATTTGCTCGACAAATCCACTCTATCCTCAAGGGGGTACTTGGCTTTTCAATAGGACTAATTGGTGTCCTGGCGCTGAAGTTCAACCCTATGATTTCGAATTGACACCATTTATAGGCAATATGCGTTCATTCACATTTGATTACGATATGGACTACTACGACAAACCATATTCGAGCGGTAGTAATACAATCGGAAGGTGGATTATAACTGCTTACCTCATTTCATACTCTGATTTGAATTTTGTTCGCGATGCTGAAATATATGATATTATATCTCCAAGTACAAAAGATGTTTATAAGAGAGTTAATCCGAGTACAACCGTTCACACTATCGTTGTTAAAAATCGTGGGAAAGAGGAAATTAAATCTATAAAATTAAAGTATGGAATTGTTGGTGGAAAAGAGTATTACTACACTTGGAGTGGGAGTATCAATTCTCTTGAAACGAAATACATTGATTTACCGCCGATAGCTTGCTCTGAATGGAATAGCAATTCCAAGGTATTTCGTGTTGAAATTCTCGAAGTAAACGGCAAACCCGACGAATATCACTCGAACAATGTTGGGTATTCTATTTTTAAAATGCCCCCTTCAGTATATAAAAATCTTTCGGTTATTGTGAAAACAAATAACTTTAATGTTTTGAACAACGACCCAAACTTTATTCCTTATCGAGTGAGAATTACGGACAGCTCTGGATTAGTTTTAATGGAACAAACCTACTCAACACCAAATAGCGAGACGGAAAGTGTTGTCCAATTAAAAGATGGGTGCTATAGTTTGCTTTTCGAAAGTTTTCTCGAATGTGGACTTGGATTTTGGTTCTATCGTCAGTTTTATGGTCTGACCGATGGTCTGTTCCAGCTACGGTCGGATAATTTAGTGCTTTATCAACCCGGAGTTGATTTTGGCAGTTTTATCTACTATTCGTTTATAGCCGAGGACCAACCAACGGTAACTGTTCAACCTGATACCGTCGATTTTGGCAATGTTCCACAAAATTCAGAAAGATTTATGAATATAATCATTCGCCCGATGAATAGAAAAGAAATTTCTGTCTGGGATTTCAAGGTCGTCTTGGGCGAAACAAAAGGTTTTTCGATTGATAGGATTGAACCAGAACCCGGAGTAGAACAAAAATGGACAGTCGGAAAAGAAGATTCAATCAAAGTAGTCTTAAAATTTAGCCCCAAAAAGATTGGCAAAGTTTCTTCAAGTTTAACTTTTTCTTCGAATGATAAAAAGAAACCTTTGGTGTCTGTTCCATTAAAGGCAAATGTTTTAGGCGGAAGTGATGTTGAATTTGCTAATGACTATTTCGATATCTTTCTGGCAAGTAAAGATAAGAAACGATTTGAATTTGTATTCAACGCGAACCCGCCAGCAGGTTCCTTAGCTTGCGATGTATATAATGTTATGGGTGGCAAACTCAGTGGGGTTTCTGAAATTAATTATTTAACCAATAAAGTTTTAATCGATATGAGCTCTTTTGCAAATGGTCTGTATTTTGTCAAATTTAACTTAGGGAAATTTGTTAAGATTATACCAATAATTATTTTTGATGATTAGAATAAGTTTAGGTATTTGCTATGAGAATTTTTCTTGTTGGAAGTGGCGGTCGTGAACATTGTCTTGCGTGGAGGTTGAAAAATTCTTCTGAAGAAGTTGAAATTTATTCTTCGAGCCAGAATGCTGGAATAAAAAAGATTGCAAATTATGTACCACTCGATGAAAGAGATTTCTCTCAAATTTCAGACTTTTGTTTAAAAAGTAGTATCGATTTAGTTGTTGTCGGTCCGGAAGCTCCTCTTGCCAACGGAATAGCCGATTTCCTTCGAGCAAAAGGGATACCGGTTTTCGGTCCGTCGAAGCTTGCTGCAAGAATCGAGTCGAGCAAGTCTTTTGCAAAGGAATTTATGCAAAGGAACGGAATTCCAACAGCAAGATTTCGTACTTTTACGAACGATTCTATCGACGAGGCTTTTGATTATATAAAGGCTATTGAAACCCCAATAGTTGTTAAAGCCGATGGTCTTGCTGCCGGCAAAGGTGTTGTAATTTGTCAGACGAAGGAAGAGGCAATGCTTGTTGTAAGAAGGATGTTTTCTGGCGAATTTGCTGAAGCTGGGAAGAAGGTGGTCCTCGAAGAGTTTCTCGACGGAGACGAAGCTTCCATCCTTGCAATAACTGATGGTACAGATTATGTCTTACTACCAACATCACAGGACCATAAAAGGATTCTCGACGGTGACCGTGGCAAAAACACTGGGGGAATGGGCGCCTACTCTCCGACTCCTCTTGTTAATGAATTTACATTACAGCAAATCGAGGATGAAATAATTCGTCCGACAATTGCTGGAATGGCAAACGAAGGCTTCCCATTTGTGGGTTGTTTGTATGCTGGATTGATGGTAAAACACAACAAGGCAAAGGTAGTTGAATTCAACTGTCGGTTTGGCGACCCGGAAACCCAATCTGTTTTGCCTTTGGTGGAGGGCAATTTCGCAAAACTTCTCTATTCAGCAGCAACGGGCAAATTGAAAAAAGAATTTTACAAAGGTTTTGAAAATAAATATAGTTGTTGCGTGATTCTTGCCTCGAAAGGCTATCCGGACGATTACGAAAAAGGCTTCGCGATAACTGGCATCGAAGAAGCCGAAAATTCTGGCTGCATTGTTTTCCATTCTGGAACTTTACAAGTCAATGGCAAGATAATCACAAACGGTGGGAGAGTGCTTGGTGTCGTTGCTCTTGGAGAAACTTTGCAAGAAGCGATTGAAAAATCGTATTTTGGAGTCGAACATATTCATTTCGAAAACAAATATTTTCGTAAAGATATTGGCGCAAAAGGGCTGAAGTATTTGTCGGGCACTTGAAGAACTCAGATAAAACATCCCCGCTTTGTAAAAAGTTGACAAAAGTAATTTATGAAATATTCTTTTCAAAATACTATGAGAGCATTAGCAAACAATTACCCCGTTAACAATTGAGGAATTAAGGGAGATTGTAAATCAAAATAAAAGTAATAGAAACAACAGATTGAAACAATGGGAACGAAACTCATACATTTGATAGGCAATCATAAAACTTATTGCGACTATTGACTTAGTGCCTATCGTGTTTTTTAAAAGAAAATGATTTGAAATGGAATATCAAGTTCAGCACTACTAATTTGCAATTGAGTGCAATTTGTTTTTTTAGGTAAATTTCGCCCCATCGTTAGAGTTGGATAAATTTAATTTTACTCATTGTGTTTGAAAGAGAAACGGGATTCTGTTATCAAAGGTTTGAAACAAGTGCTTGAAATTATATACGCTTGAACCAACAAAAAAAAGAATTATTGAATCGAAATAAAATTTTGATTTAATCGACTCTAATAAATATTTTGTGAAATTTTGTTTTATGATAAATTTTTTTGATAAGGTCTGGATTCTATTTATTGAAATGTCCCCCTATCTTTTGTTGGGGATTACTTTTGTTGCAATTCTGGATTTATTTGTTTCGAAAAGTTTTATAGCAAAGCAGGTAAGCAAAAACAATATCTGGTCGATTATTAAAACTGCAATCTTTGGAGTGCCTTTGCCATTATGTTCCTGTGGTGTTGTACCTACGAGCGTTTATTTGGAGAAAAGCGGCGCTTCGAAACCCTCGATTGTTTCCTTCTTAATATCAACGCCACAAACAGGAATTGATAGCATAATTGCAACATACGGAATGTTAGGACCAATATTTGCCATCTTTCGACCTCTTGCAGCTTTTGCAATGGGTATAATTGGTGGTGTGGTAACTATGTTATTTCAGAATTCAACAGAAGAAAAGGATACACGGCTTGTAAATTTGAATTTTTCGGAAATTTCACTTGTCGACCATAACAACAATTTTTTAAGACGGGTAAGGAAATCGCTTCGTTATGCATTTATCGAGTTTATCGATGATATTTCAACGCAGTTTTTGATTGGTTTAATCATTGCTGGTGCAATTGCATATTTTGTACCAGATGACTTTTTTGCATCGTATTTAAAGAACAACGAAGCTTTGGGGTTGATTGGTGTCATACTTTTTGCAATTCCTATGTATGTTTGCGCGACTGCATCGATACCTGTTGCGGTTAGTTTGATGATGAAAGGATTTTCTCCGGGTATTGCTTATGTCTTTTTAGTCGCGGGTCCAGTCACAAATGCTGCATCTATGATTATTTTGTCCAAGGTATTGGGAAAGAAATTACTTACGCTTTATGTTGCAACTGTTATTTTTCTTTCAATAATTTTTGGAATGATATTGAACTGGATTTTTTTAATATCTGGCGTAGATCCACATTCGCAAATGAACCATCTTCATCTTCATTCCCACGGTTCTGCTTTTAATTATTCGGATTATTTTTATGCTTCGATTTTCATAATTTTGCTTTTGAGTTCCTATTATAGAAAAATTTATGGAAAAATTGTTGGAGGAAAAATGCCGACCAAAGAAGCGAATGCAAAGGTATTCAAGATTGAAGGGATGACTTGCAACCATTGTGTAATGAACGTCGAGAAGGCTATTCGCGATGTTTTAGGTGTAAAAGATGTTGAAGTGAATCTTGCTGGTGGAACAGCACGTGTCGAAGGAGAATTTTCGGTCGAAGAAATAAAAAGTGCTGTCGAATCCATAGGATACAAGTTCGTTGGCGAGAAATAATGGAGAGAATTGCACTTTATCCGGGGACTTTCGACCCAATCACCAATGGACATATAGATGTAATTGAAAGAGCGGCAACGCTTTTCGATAAAGTAATCGTCGTAATTGCACTAAATCCAAGGAAAGAGACGCTTTTTTCGGAGACCGAACGATTTGAGATGATAAAAGAGTCGCTTGCACATTTAAAAAATGTTGAAGTCGATGTCTCGGATAGATTAACAGTAGAATTTGCTCGCAAGATTTCTGCATCTGCGATTATTCGTGGCATTCGTGCTGTTTCAGATTTTGAGTATGAATTTCAAATTGCGCTTATGAATAGAAAACTATGCCCCGAGTTGACAACAATATTTCTAATGCCAAACGAAAAATATACATATCTAAATTCATCCATAATTCGTGAATTAGCTCGATATGGTGCAGATGTTAGCGAATTTGTCCCGCCTTGTGTTGTAAAAAAATTAAAAGAAAAATTTTAATTCCAAAATACAATAATAAAAATTTTATATCGTTTACATATTAGCACTCGATAAAGTCGAGTGCTAATAGTTATTAGTGAAATGTTGAACAAATGAGGAGGAGGAAAGATGAATCTATCACCATTGCACGACAGAGTTATTATCAAGCCTTCCCAACCAGAAGAAGTAACCAAGGGAGGGATTATCATACCAGACACAGCCAAAGAAAAGCCAATGCAAGGCGAAGTTGTTGCTGTTGGTCCAGGCAAAACCACCGAGGATGGCAAGCTTATCCCGTTAACTGTTAAAGTTGGCGATAAAGTTCTCTACGGCAAATATTCAGGAACAGAAGTTGAAATTAACGGCGAACAATTCTTGATTATGCGTGAAGCCGATATACTTGCAATTATTAAATAATTTTAAAATATGTCTAACAAAAAAGGAGGAATACTATGGCAGCAAAAATTATCACATTCGATTTTGAAGCAAGAAATGCTTTAAAACGTGGTGTCGACCAATTGACCAATGCGGTAAAAGTTACTCTTGGACCGAAAGGTCGAAATGTAGTTATCGACAAAAAGTTTGGTGCACCGACGGTAACAAAAGATGGTGTAACTGTTGCAAAAGAAATTGAACTTGAGGACCCAGTTGAAAATATGGGCGCACAAATGGTGCGTGAAGTTGCATCCAAAACCAGCGATGTCGCTGGCGACGGAACAACCACTGCAACTGTTCTTGCCCAGGCAATCTTTTCCGAAGGCTTGAAGAATGTCACTGCTGGCGCAAATCCAATGGATTTGAAACGCGGTATTGATATGGCTGTCGAAGCTGTGACAAAAGAATTGAAAAAGATTAGCAAAGAAGTTGAAGGACGCAAAGAAATTGCCAATGTTGGGGCAATTTCGGCAAATAATGATAAGGCTATTGGGGAACTGATTGCCGAGGCAATGGAAAAGGTTGGAAAGGATGGTGTAATTACTGTTGAGGAGGCAAAAGGAACCGAGACCTCGATGGAAGTCGTCGAAGGTATGCAATTTGATCGTGGCTATCTATCGCCATACTTTGTGACTGATGCCGAGACAATGGAGGCAGTTCTCGAGAATCCATATATCTTGATTCACGACAAAAAGATTTCCGCTGTAAAAGATATCCTTCCGATTCTGGAAAAGATATCCCAGTCTGGTCGTTCTTTGCTGATTATTGCCGAAGACGTCGAAGGGGAAGCGCTTGCAACTCTTGTTGTAAACAAACTTCGTGGAACATTGAAAGTATGCGCAGTAAAGGCCCCTGGCTTTGGCGACAGGCGTAAGGCTATGCTCGAGGATATTGCCATTTTGACCAACGGTACGGTAATTAGCGAAGAAAAAGGTTTTAAACTTGAGAATGCAACTCTTGCTTATCTTGGTACTGCAAAGAAAGTTGTTGTCGACAAAGACAACACTACAATTGTTGAAGGAAGTGGCAAACCCGAGGAAATAAAGAAGAGAATAAATGAGATAAAAATACAAATTGAAAAGACAACAAGCGAATATGACAAGGAAAAATTGCAAGAGCGACTTGCTAAACTTAGTGGTGGCGTCGCAGTGTTGAAGATTGGCGCTTCAACAGAAGTTGAAATGAAAGAGAAGAAAGCTCGGGTCGAGGATGCTTTGCACGCAACTCGTGCTGCTGTCGAGGAAGGAATTGTTCCGGGTGGTGGAGTGGCATATTTGCGGTGCTTGCATACCCTCGATACATTGAAACCAGAAAACGAAGACCAAAAGATTGGTATCGAGATTGTCCGCCGTGCATTGGAAGAACCGGCACGACAAATTGTGGCAAATGCTGGTTTGGAACCATCGGTTATTATCAACAAAATTAAAGAAGGAAATGGCGCTTTTGGTTTCAACGCTCAGACTGAACAATTCGAAGACCTTTTTGAAAGTGGTGTGATCGACCCGACAAAGGTTGCACGTGTTGCTCTTGAAAATGCTGCTTCTGTTGCAGGATTATTGCTGACTACAGAATGCACTATTGTTGAAAAGCCAGAGAAGGAAAAAACGCCACCGATGCCGCGCGGTTATGATGAGTATTAATTGTAATTTTTCGGATAGCGGGCAATTTTGCCCGCTTTTTTTATTTTTTTTAATTTTACATTTTAATTTTTTTGTGTTATGAAAATTGTTACTTGGAATGTAAACGGCTATCGTTCAATTGTTGGACAAAATCCTTCGAAACGATATGACAAGGTTTCGAAGGAAAATAAATTGTTCGACTTTGTTGAAAGGCATAGGCCAGATATTCTTTGCATCCAAGAAGTTAAAGCCGACCTATCGCAAATCGACCCAGAATTGCAAAAGCCCGATGGTTTTCTTGCATACTACAATACTTGCAAAGTGAAAAAGGGTTACAGCGGAGTTGCTGTATTTACTAAAATTGAACCAAGAGATGTTTTTTTTGAAATCGGAAAGAAAGTATTCGACGACGAAGGCAGATTCATTCGGCTCGATTTTGAAAAGTTTACTCTTTTGAATATTTATTTTCCCAAAGGATACACAGACCACGAAAGACTTGATTTTAAAATGCAGTTTTATGATGAAATTTACCAGTTGCTAAAAAATTTGAAATTAAAAGTTAAAAACATCATTGTCTCTGGAGATTTTAACACTGCCCATACTGAAATCGATCTTGCTCGGCCAAAAGAAAATCAGAATGTATCGGGCTTTCTTCCAATCGAACGCGAAAAACTCGATGAACTGGTCAGTATGGGTTTCCTCGATGCTTTCCGCTTGTTCACCAAAGAGGGCGGACATTATTCCTGGTGGAGCCAACGGGGACGTGCCCGCGAAAATAATGTTGGCTGGCGTGTCGATTATCATTTTGTTTCGAAAGAATTAGTCCCTTTTGTCAAGAACTGTTATATGTTGCCTCAAGAGTTTGGCTCCGACCATTGTCCAGTTGTTTTAGAACTTTCGGATGATTTGTTATAAATATTTGGTGTTAATATGGGGAAGACAATTCTTATTATCCTTGTTGGTAAAAGAAATGAAGCGGCTGTTAACGTACAAAAGTTGTTGACTGGATGGGGTTGTATGATTAAAACCAGGCTTGGCATTCACGATGGTGTCCTCGAGAATTGTTCAGAAGAAGGCTTAATAATATGTGAAATGGTTGGCGACAAAGAAAAGCATGAAGAACTGGCGCGAAAACTTAATCTTTTAAAAAGTGTGAAAGCAAAACTTGTCCATTTGGACTTGCAAGAGTAGATAAATTCACTCTGATTGCAATAAAATACTACTTTTCCGTTTCATTCTTATTTAATTTCGGATAAAATATGTTTAAAAAGATTTTTTGCGTTGTTATTTTTTACTCGTTATTATTATTTCTTGCTCGTTCGCAAACTTCCAAAATGGTTTTTCCCTCGGAAGAACTTCTCTACGAAGTTTCATTTTTTGGTATTAAGTTGGGTACGATAAGAATAGTCACAGAAGAAAATGAGAAACTCGATGGAAAAGTTGTTCATAGAGCCAAAGCATATATCGATTCTTATTCTGGAATTCCTTTTGTCGATTTGCACGCAGTTTTTACAAGTTGGTTCGACCCGTCGGTATCCTTTTCGTATAAGTTTAACTCCAGTATGAAAGAAAAAGATTATTGGCTTTTCGATCAGATTTTTTTTGATTACAAGAATAAAAGTATTAAAATTGAAAAATTTAAAAAAAATCAAAGGTATTTTTTCAAAGAAATTGTAACATCTAAAAAATGGAATGATGGTTTATCAATTTTTTTCCTCGCTCGAGAGTATACAAAATCAAAAAAGAATGTGAAAATTCCAACTCTAATGGATAAAGACACTGTCTATACATACATAAATTTCGATGGGAGCATCCAAAGTGTTGAAATTCCAAGCATTGGTTATCCGGTGCGCACAGTTCACTTTTCTGGCAAAGCAGATTGGACTGGTATATATGGATTGACTGGTTACTTCGAGGGTTGGTTTAGCGACGACGAAGCGAGCGTTCCAATCAAAGCAAAAATGAATGTATATATTGGAAGCATTAACATTGAACTAATCCGTTGGAACCGAAAGGGTTGGTCTCCTCCTAAAGTATAATTAAATTCCGATTGCATCAAAAATAAAAGTGAAAATCGTATCAGCTATAATAATTGCAAATATTCCACTAACGACAGAAATTGTGGTTGCGGTTCCGACACCTTCGGCACCCCCTTTGACTTGTAATCCACGAAAACAGCCAATACCAGCAACAAGGTAGCCGAATATGATACTTTTTAAAAGTCCGGATGTCAAATCTCCTAAATTTACCGCAATTTGAAGTTCTGTAAAATAACCAGTTGTAGTTATATCCAGAATAGCGAGTCCTGATATCATTCCACCCAATATACCAGCAAGATTCCCAAACATTGTTAAAAATGGAATTGAAAAAGTGACAGCAAAGACACGAGGTAAAACAAGAAACTTGAATGGGTCGAAACCCATAGAACGCAAAGCATCGATTTCTTCCGAAACTTTCATTGTTCCAAGTTCTGCTGCAAAAGCAGAACCAGAACGTCCAGCGACAAGAATTGCGGTCATCAACGGACCAAGTTCGCGAGTTATACTCACACCGATTAAATCAGCAATATATATGTCTGCTCCGAATTGTTTCAATTGCAACGCTCCCTGATATCCAGAAATTATTCCTATTAACAAAAGGATTAACGAAACGATTGGAAGGGCATTTGGTCCATTTTTTAAAAAAAGCAGTGGAAAATCATCCCAGCGTATTCTTTTCGGTTGGAATATTAAATTCAAGCTTTTAAGGAAAAGCTCGCCCAAAAATTCAAAAAACTGAACATAATCGAACAAGATGAGTTTAAACTTTTCACCTATTCCCGAAAAGTATTGGATGATAGGGTTTTCCCGCTCGTAATCTTTTCGTTTGATGATGGGAAAATCTGCAAATTTTTGCCAGAATGACTGCATTTGATTCGATAGACCTTCGATTTTAAGTTCAACTCCTTTGTTTTTTGCCCAGTATTTAAGTTCGTTTAGAAAAAGTATTAATGATGAATCGAAATGTTCTACTTTTGAAAAGTCGAGTTCAATTTTCTCGAACCCTTTGAAAGTTTTCTCGTAGGGTTTTAGTTTGTCGTAATAGGGTAGATTGGTTACATTAAAAGGCATTAGAAATTCGATTTTGATGAAGTTTGCTTGTGTCGCTATATTGTAGTAATTTAGTCTTTCGCGTTTCATATTTTTATTAAATGATTGACTCAAGTCAAACACAAATTAACGAAATTTTAAGGACTTTTGTATATGGCGAAGAGAGAAAAGTCGACGAAAAAAGAGATAAAAGAAAACCAATCCGAGGCGTTTTATTTGAGTAAGACAAAAAAAATTGAAGGTACTCGTAGTATGGTGCGAGGGAAAGTCCTTGAGGTTCTTTTTGCAAACGAAATAAGTGGCGAACAAATTGACAACTTATTTCAACATATATTTTTTCGTGAGTTCAAATTCGAACCCGACGAACCCCAGACCAAAAAGCTTCTCACGCGGCAGGAAATTATGGAGCTGGAAGCCGATATCCCGATAGAGTGGGATGCCGACGATGTACAATTTGCAAAAGATTTGATTGAAAAAACAGTTCAATCGCGACCGTTTGCAATCGAAGAAATTAAAAAGTCGATTGCAAATTGGGAGTTCGAGCGCCTAACTATAGTCGATAGAATCATTCTTGAAATGGCAATTGCAGAACTTTTGCATTTTCCCGAGATTGTTCCAAAAGTGACAATCAACGAAGCTATCGAAGTAGCAAAACAATATTCTACTGAAAAAAGTGGTATTTTCGTCAACGGGGTACTCGACAATCTATATAAAAAGTTTCTCCAACAAGGTTTGATAACCAAAAGTAATGAATAAACATTGCGAACTTATACTTGTTCATGGGGAAGTTGGTTCGGGCAAAACTACTTCCCTAATGAATCTCGCACGAGATTTTCAATTGCGTGGATTAACTTTTACTGGAGTTATCTCAATTGCCATTTTCAAAAAAGGGGCGAAATTAGGATATGATGCTGTGCTTTTACCTTCCTTCGAGCAGTTTGAGTTATGCCGTGCTAAGAACGAAACTGGGTATCCACGTTGGAATTTCAACAAACAAGCATTCGAGCGTGGAAATGATTATATAAAACAAAAATTACCTTCAAGTGCTGTAGTTTTAATTGACGAAGTAGGCGAGTTAGAGATTAATAAAGAAGGCTGGTATTCATCGATTGAGGAAGCCTTAAAACTGTCGATCCCATTAATTTACCTGAGTGGTAAAAAGAAAAAGTTAACTGTTTTTAGAGATCAAACGCTAAGCAGTTACCCGCAATATCAAATCAAAGAAATGAATATATAGAGTTGTTTCCTTTGTGACTACTTTAAGTTATTTCAAATCCCACATTGCGAATATACTCCAACGCTTCTTTTTCATTTTTCTCAATGGCAATCTCTACTGCTCTTTTTGCTACCTCTAATAATTCCTTTGCCTTTCTTCTTGTTGCATTTTTTATTAATAAAATAGTTTTGTTGGATTCATAACAATTTAGGGGAATTAAAATGTAAAGAGAATTCCTTTGTTCGTTTCTCCGTAAGCTTCACGTATTCCTCATTTATGTCGTATCCAACATAATGGCGCCGGGTTTTTATCGCTGCAATAGCGCTCTGACCACTTCCTATAAATGGGTCCAAGACAACCTCTCCTTCAAATGTGTAAAGTTTAATCAATCTATAAGGTAATTCTAAAGGAAAAGGTGCTGGATGTCCAACTTTGGTTGCTGGTTCTGCAGCAAAGGTCCATACGCTTTTGGTAAATTCAAGAAATTCCTCTTTAGAAATTGTGCTTTTTCTTCCAAGATTTTCTCTTGAAAACATACCTTTAG